>JAQTNE010000025.1 GCA_028713975.1 Sulfuricella sp. | reverse complement strand
CCGGCGATAACTCTACCTTATTCCATAGCCTAGAATACATATTTCTAGCTTCTTCTTGCGTCATAAATTTTTGCACTTTGGGGTTACGCATTACGTCCCCAATCCTCACCCCAGGCTCCGAGTCAAACACGAAGTAGTTGGCATTGCGGATGCCACCATACTCGTAATTGAAGTCAGATATATCGCGGCATGTTCCGTAGATGCACGTATCCCTACTCGACAGTGCGTGGACAATAGCCAATACTGCCATACGATCCTGCGGGAAGGGCACGCTATTCATAACAGAAGCAAGAAAAATAGAAGTGAAGCGCCTACCGTCCGCGATCTCGTCCAAGAACTCCATCGCCTTTACGCGGGAATAAACGGCGTCTGGCGACCCCACTTCCTTGTCCGGGTCTATGCGGTAGGGCTCAAACTCAGAGCATCGCATGCCCCGCGCTTCGAGGAAAGGCTTAACCTTGCAGAGCCCTGCACCAAAGTCCAACAACTCGTTACCGTGGAGGTCCCTAAACTTCCGCCAATACTCTGTGCTGTAGGAGTCCCTATCCAGCAGGGTGCGCCCGCCGTTGGCCCAGTAACGATACGCCTTTGGTACATTACCTCGGTTGTTCTGCGGGCGGCGATATGCAGAGTATCGTAGCATCCGCGCAAAGTCCTCATCCACCCGGAAATCCATGCTTAGGTAGTTGAGGAAGTTCAAGGCTACAGAGGCGAGGCTATCCGGTATCTCGATGATGGGCCAGGTTTTCTCCCCTGCCTCTTTTGCATCGAACAACCGATGGATACCATTCACAACGTGGCCGGACTTCGAGACCACCATAGGAATGCGGATACCCATCAGGCGCACACTGGCGGCAAGCACCGCCGCTTTCTTGTCGTAGCGGGTGGCGTCACTCTTGCCATACTTGGTGATAGGCCTTTCTTGGCACTGCAAGCATAGCCACTCCTCCCCCTTGAAATCGGGAAGGGCCTCCGCTGCCGCTATAACCCCCTCAAGGCCCAGTCGTTCTTGTGAGTTGCCTCCAGTGTCGAACGCGCTGAAATCGTTTGTGGCACGATTGAAGAGGATGTTAATACCCTGGATATCCTTCATGGCCACGTCGATGGTAACCACCGGGAGTTTCTTTACCCCCATCTCTAGCGCAACGGTGCGACGCTGGTGGCCCGATAAGAGCATGCCATCCTTGAGGGCGTATACCGGCATTACGAACCCCAGCTTGGCTAGGGAGAGACGGAGTAGGCCTAGTCGCGCAGGGTCGGGTTTCCTGGGGTTTTTACTGTCTGGCGATACCTCGCCTATAGGTAGATTCTTAATCATGTTCGCCCTTTTGAAATCAATTGCAAAACTACGCCCGCGCCGCGCGGGGGCCTCGTTCAACCCGTGCAGTAGCAACTACCGCTTCCTCCGTAATACCTAAGCGCTGCTTTACTGCGGCGATAATCTCCGCCTCGTTATAGTCGTACTGCGTTCGCAGGGAGTCTACCCACCTACGATAGTCTGTCGCCGGTATGAAGAATACCACCTCTCCGAGCACAAATCTAGCAGTAATTGGTGCTCTACGCTCAAGCCTACGTAACCTCTCCTGGGCGTCCAGATCGACAAGACCGTCCGTGTTGAGGCAGTCCGAGGCCACTACATCTGTCAGGCAATCCAAGGATTCCTGGGTCCAACCAAAATCGGTAAGAATGAGCCCAGAGCCCTGTAACTTGGATATCTCCCCGGCCAGTAGGTCAAACGACCAAAGACTCAATTCAGCGGTTTTATTGTCTATTAACCTAAAGGCGTTAGCCTCTTCCTCACTGAGATGCTCTACCTGAACTACCGGTACCTCGCTCAGGCCTAACGACTGTGCCGCAGCTACCCGCGTATGCCCCGCAATAATCACATTACTGGCATCCACTACGACGGGCACAAGAAAGCCAAAGGTCTTGATAGAGTTAGCCACCGACTCGATAGCGGGCTCATTGTCCCGAGGGTTATAGGCATACCCCCTGAGTTCAGAAATGTCCCTGTAGGATAGCTGCACCCTAGCGGAAAGATTATTTCTGTCGTCCTGCCGCTGTACGTGGGTGTTATCTGCTACCCCTCCCCGCGCAGTGCCCCTAGTGCTGCTTCGTGCCCTTCTTGCAGTTACCATCACAAACTCCTAGACGTAAAAAAAGAGGGCACCTATTACAGATGCCCTCTTGTTCTGCTGCATGGTGCCGGGGTGTGTTGCTTACTTGGCGCGGGTTGCGGTCTTGGCTACAGACTTGGCCACAGCCGGAGCAGCCTTGGCAGTAGCGGCGGGCCGGGCGACGGTCTTCTTGGTGGACAGCGGATGCTCTGCAGCCCATTCCATGACGATGTGCTCGAAGGCATCGCTAACATCCTTGAAGCCCATCTGTGCGGCAACGCCGTTGATAGTCTCCTCGACCGCCGACGCCTGATCTTCCCAGAGGCGGAACTTGAACTGAATCTTCTTGCGCTTCTCCCCCTTCACCCCGCCGACTTCCTTGTACGACTCCTTGATGGCGTCGTTCAGTTCGGAGACGGAGGAGCCTTCGGCCAGTTCGACCAGTTCGCCTGCGTTTTCATCGTTCATAACGGCGGCGATCTTGCTGCACTTGGTCCAACCCAACTCCTGGACCTTGGCAGCATCAATGCCGTGCAAGTTGAAGTTGTAGTAAATCTCGATCAAGTGCATGGCCTTGCGGTAACCCAGCCCCGGCAGCTTGTCTTCGATGTACTTGCCCCAACCGCCCTTCTCGGCGTAGGCAGCGTCGGCTTCCTGGTACGTCTTGCCGAGACGAAGGTGATAGAGAACGCCGCCCAGCTTGTAGTCGATAGCGCCCTGATCTTCGAGCAGTTCCGTAGCGAGCTCCAAGAGGTCAGCGGATTCACTGACAAGCGTAACGATGTCCGCATCCTCGCTATCCAGTTCCGGGAAGTGGTCGGCCTCTTCCTCGGGGGCTTCTTCCTTGACCTTGGGTTTGGCGATAGCCTTGCCCTTGGCCACAGGAGCCGCCTTGCCCTTCGCTGCAGGAGCCACCTTGCCCTTCGCGGCAACCGGAGCCGCTTTAGCTGCGGCTGGGGCCTTGGTACGGGCACGCGGGGCGGGCTCTTCTTCCACCTCGGCCTCGGCCTCGACCTCCTCGTCCGCTACTTCCTCGGCGGGCTCCGAAACCTCGTCGAATAACACATCAACGAGAATCAGACGGGAAATGG
>JAQTNE010000024.1 GCA_028713975.1 Sulfuricella sp. | reverse complement strand
AGCAGGGCGAAGCGCCGGGCGTTGTCCGGCCAGTCGGTACCGGATTGATCCTGATATGGGCTGCCGTCGCGCTGGTAGAGCGCGGGGCACTCAATGATCAGCAGCGGCACGCCGCTGCCCGGCAACGAGGCCGACAGCAGCCGTATTTCGCTGGCTTCCGGCAGGCCGTGGAAAACGTGGCGCAGACGCTTGTTTTTGGCGCCGGCCAGTACTTTCGGGTAGCCCGGCACCAGCACCCGGATTTCGGTACCCAGCTCGCGCAGGGTGGCGGGGAGCGAGCCGCTGATGTCGGCCAGGCCGCCGGTCTTGATCAGGGGGTAGATTTCAGGGGTGACGAACAGCACCTGCGGGGTTTTGGACTTGCTTGCGGCCATGGTGTTTCTGGGGCGGTTATGAATCGTAAAGATTATAACAGAAGCGTGTTTTACCCTCGCCGCTGCTTGAAATGGTTGATCAGTCCGTTGGTGGATGAATCGTGGGAAGCAACGGGATTTTTTCCGGCAAGCTCGGGCAGGATTTTCTGCGCCAGCTGCTTGCCCAGTTCCACGCCCCACTGGTCGAACGAGTTGATGTTCCAGACGATGCCTTGCACGAAAATTTTGTGTTCGTAGAGCGCGATCAGGGCGCCCAGGGTTTTTGGGTCGAGCTTCTGGAACAGCATCGAGTTGGTCGGGCTGTTGCCGGGGAACACCTTGTGCGGCAGAAGTTCTTTCAGCGCCGCGCCTTTCATGCCTGCGGCTTCCAGCTCGGTACGCGCTTCTTCGGCGGTCTTGCCCTTCATCAACGCTTCGGTCTGGGCGAAGAAATTGGAGAGCAGAATGGCATGATGCTCTCCAAGCGGGTGCTGACTTTCGACCGGGGCGATGAAGTCTGCGGGCACCAGCCGGGTGCCCTGGTGGATCAACTGGTAGAAGGCATGCTGGCCGTTGGTGCCGGGTTCGCCCCAGATCACCGGGCCGGTGGTGTAATCCACGGCCTTGCCGTTGCGCGTCACGCGTTTGCCGTCGCTTTCCATGTCGAGTTGTTGCAGGTAGGCCGGGAACCGGGCGAGGGATTGATCGTAGGGCAGCACGGCATGGCTGTGGGCGTTGCAGAAGTTGGCATGCCATACACCAATCAGGGCGAGAATCATTGGCATGTTGGCTTCAGGCGGCGCGTTGCGGAAATGTTCGTCCATCTCGAATGCGCCTTGCAGTAGTGCCTCGAAATTGTCCATGCCGACGTAAACGGCAATCGGCAGGCCGATCGCCGACCACAGTGAGTAGCGCCCACCGACCCAGTCCCAGAATTCAAACATGTGGTTGGTGTCGATGCCGAAATCGGCAACGGCCCTGGCGTTGGTCGAAACCGCGACGAAGTGCTTGGCAACCGCCGTTTCGCTGTGCGCCGAGCGGAGCAGCCAGGCACGGGCCGAAGCCGCGTTGGTCATGGTCTCCTGGGTGGTAAAAGTTTTCGAGGCGACAATGAACAGCGTAGTTTCAGGATTGAGCCGCTTCAGCGTTTCGGCGATCTGGGTGCCGTCGATATTGGAAACGAAATGGGCATTGAGCCCCGGCTTGCCATAGGGTGCCAGCGCCTGGCAGGCCATTGCCGGGCCAAGATCGGAGCCGCCGATGCCGATGTTGACGATGTCGCTGATGGCCTTGCCGGTGTAGCCTTTCCATTGGCCTGCGCGCACGCTTTCCGAAAATTCGCGCATTCTGGCGAGTACATGGCGCACTTCCGGCATGACGTCCTGCCCATCCACCATGACCGGGCGATTGGAGCGGTTGCGCAGCGCCGTGTGCAGCACCGCGCGGCCTTCGGTGGAATTGATCTTGTCGCCACTGAACATTCGCTCGCGCCAGCCTTTGACGTTCGCGTCTTGCGCCAGCGTCATCAGCAGCTTGATGGTTTCCGCATTGATGCGGTTCTTCGAGTAATCCAGCAGGATGCCGCAGGCTTCCAGGGAAAACCGGTCAAAGCGCTGGGGGTCGGAGACAAACAGTTCGCGCAGGTGGGTGGCGCTGAGGGTTTTCTGGTGCGCTTTCAGCGCGGTCCAGGCAGGCGAGCGGGTAAGGGCGGACATAAATTAAGGGCACCTCGTTTTGTTTACCGCAGAGGAAAAGCGACTGATTCGCTTATTACCTCTGCGTCCTCTGCGGTGAATGTTTTTTATTCTGCCAAAGCCAATATCACCCCCGCCAGCGGCGGCAGGGTGACGACGATCGAACAGGGGTAGCCCATCCATGGCGTTTCTTCGGTGGGTAACCCGGCACCGTTGCCCAGATTGGAGCCGTCGTAATATTTTGAGTCGCTGTTGAATACTTCGCGGTACAGGCCGGGTTGCGGCACGCCGATGCGGTAGCCGGTGCGCGGCACCGGGGTGAAGTTCAGCAGTGTTGCCACGAACGCACCGTTTCTGGCGCGGCGCAGATAGGAGAGTACCGACTGGTCGGAATCATGGCAGTCGATCCAGGAAAAACCGTCGGGGGTGAAGTCGAGCTCGTGCAGGGCGGGCAAATCCCGATAGAGGCGGTTGAGGTCGCGCACCATGTTCTGGATGCCGCTGTGGCAGCCATATTGCAGCAGCCACCATTCAATCTCGCCGCCGATCTGCCATTCCCGGCCCTGGGCGATTTCGTTGCCCATGAAATTGAGCTTCTTGCCCGGATAAGTCATCTGGTAGGTGAGCAACAGGCGCAGGTTGGCAAATTTTTGCCAGTCGTCGCCCGGCATTTTGTTAAGCAGGGAGCTTTTGCCGTGAACTACTTCGTCATGCGAGAACGGCAGCATGAAATTTTCGGTGTAGGCGTAGAGCTGGCCGAAAGTGAGCTCGTTGTGATGGAAGCGGCGGTGCACCGGGTCATACTGCATATATGACAGGGTGTCGTTCATCCAGCCCATGTTCCATTTCATCGAGAAGCCCAGGCCGCCGAGGTAGACCGGGCGCGACACCATCGGCCAGGAGGTGGATTCTTCGGCAAAGGTGAGCGCGCCGGGAAATTCGTCGTGCACCATGATGTTGAGCTGGCGCAGGAAATCGACGGCATCGAGGTTTTCCCGCCCGCCGTATTTGTTGGGCAGCCACTCGCCGGCCTTGCGCGAGTAGTCGAGGTATAGCATGGAGGCGACCGCATCCACCCGCAGGCCGTCGAGATGGAATTCTTCGAGCCAGTAGTAGGCGGAGGAGAGCAGGAAGCTTTTCACTTCATGTCGGCCATAGTTGAAGATATGGGTGCCCCAGTCGCGATGGAGGCCCAGCCGCGGGTCTTCATGTTCGTACAGAGCGGTGCCGTCGTAGTACGCCAGTGCCCAGGCATCTTGGGGGAAATGGGCCGGCACCCAGTCGAGAATGACACCGATGTCGGCCTGGTGGCAGGCGTCGACGAAGGCGCGCAGCTCGTCGGGGTCGCCGTGGCGCGAGGTCGGGGCGAAATATCCGGTGGTCTGGTAGCCCCAGGATTCGTCCAGCGGGTGCTCGGAAATCGGCAGCAGCTCGATGTGGGTGTAGCCCATCTCCTTGATGTAAGGGACGAGGCTGTCGGTCAGTTCGCGCCAGGTGTAGAAGCGGCCATCGGGGTGGCGTTTCCACGACCCGGCGTGCATTTCGTAAATATTGAACGGTGCGTGCAGCCAATCGAGATCGTTGCGTTTTTTCATCCAGCCGCCGTCCTGCCACGCATGGCGGCACGGAGCGGCAACACATGCGGCGGTTTTGGGGCGCAGCTCGAATTTCTTTGCATAAGGGTCGGCCTTGACCAGCACCTGGCCGCTATGGCGGTTGCGGATTTCGAATTTGTACAGGCTGCCGGGTGCGAGCTCGGGGATGAAGATTTCCCACACGCCTGAACTTCCCAGGCTGCGCATCGGGTTGATGCGGCCATCCCAGCGATTGAAGTCGCCGACTACGCTGACCCGTTCCGCATTGGGCGCCCACACCGCGAAGCGCACTCCCGCAATGCCGAGGCTTTCCATCGGCTGTGCGCCCAGCATGTGGTAAGCCTGATACAGTCGGCCTTCGCCAAAAAGATAAAGGTCGTGCTCGCTGATCGTGCTGGGGAAGGAGTAGGTGTCGCAGCTTGTTTTCAGTATCCCGTTTTCCAGGTGGCGCAGTCGGCAGGGCGTGGCCGGCGCGTCCTGCCCTTTCCATTCAAACAGGCCATGCGGGTCGGTTTTCTGCGCGTCCTCCCAGTCATTTCCGATCTGCACCCAGACTTTTTCGGAGGAGGGTGCAAATATCCGGACAGTCCAGCCCCCCTTGGATTGGTGCAAGCCGAGAAAGGCGAAGGGATCGGCCATGCGGGCTTGAAGCAGGGATTTCAGTTGCGGGTTGACTTTCATCTGGGTGTCATGTTTCCATAGATTCGAAATATATCTTTATTATAACGGCTGCGGAGCGCCTTGCGGGAGATTTTGGCCTGCTATAATAGCCGGGCCGGGTTAATTTCGTGTCTGCCCTACTGGGTGGTTTTGATATTGTTCCAGACTTAGTGGGAGGTTGGTCTTGCAGAAAGAATATCCCCGTTTTGTCAGCGTGCTGACAAAAAATACGGTCGCATTGATCCTCGCCGGCGGGCGCGGCTCTCGCCTGAAGAACCTGACCGAATGGCGCGCCAAGCCGGCCGTGCCCTTTGCCGGCAAGTTTCGCATCATCGATTTCCCGCTTTCCAACTGCGTCAATTCCGGCGTGCGCCGCATCGGCGTGGTGACGCAATACAAGGCACACAGCCTGTTGCAGCATCTGCACCGCGGCTGGAGTTTCCTGCGCGGCGAATTCAACGAATTCGTCGAGCTTCTGCCCGCCCAGCAACGTATCGAGGAAAGCTGGTACCGCGGCACCGCCGATGCAGTGTTCCAGAACATGGATATCCTGCGTGGCTACGATGCGGCCTATGTCCTGATCCTGGGCGGCGATCACGTTTACAAGATGGACTATGGCGAAATGCTGGCCTTCCACGCCGCCAATGCCGCGGACATGACCGTGGCGTGCATCGACGTATCGCTCGAGGAGGCCAGGGAGTTTGGCGTGATGTCGGTGGATGCCGAGCAGCGCGTGGTTGCCTTCCATGAAAAGCCGGAACATCCGGAACCCATCCCGGACAAACCAGGCAGGGCGCTGGCAAGCATGGGAATTTATGTGTTCAATGCCGACTTCCTGTATGAGCAACTGGCCCGCGATGCCGATGATCCGAATTCCTCGCACGATTTCGGCAAGGACATTATTCCTTACATCATGTCGCGCCATCAGATTTTTGCCCACCGCTTTTCCGACAGTTGCGTGGGCAGCCCCGGCGACGCACCCTACTGGCGCGACGTGGGAACGGTGGATGCCTATTGGGAAGCCAATATGGAACTCACCAAGGTGACGCCGGATCTCAATCTTTATGATGAAACCTGGCCGATCTGGACCTATCAGGCGCAGCTCCCGCCCGCCAAGTTCGTGTTCGACGAGGATGATCGTCGCGGCTGTGCGGTGGATTCCCTGGTGTCGGGTGGCTGCATTATCAGCGGCGCAATGGTGCGCCAGTCTTTGCTGTTTTCCAACGTGTACGTCCACAGTTATGCCGAAGTGAAGGATTCCGTGATCCTGCCGAACGTGGAGATCGGGCGCAGCGCGCGCCTGAACCGGGTAGTGGTGGACAGGGGCTGCAAAATACCGGAAGGGCTGGTAGTGGGGGAAAATCATGAGGAGGACGCCAAGCGTTTCCATGTGACGCCCAAAGGGGTCACCCTGATTACGGCGAGCATGCTCGGTCAGCCGCTGCGGCGCGCAGGATAGTTGGAGATAGTGAGGGGTGAGGCGTGAAACCTACCGCCACTACCCGCTTTTGACTTTACCCCTCACCCCTAACGCCTCACCTTTAAAAAACCATGATTGAAAAAAAACTCTACCTGATCCTGTGCTGGCATATGCACCAGCCGGATTACCGCAACCTCACCACGGGCGAATACATATTGCCGTGGACCTATTTGCACGCCATGAAGGATTACACCGACATGGCCGCCCATCTGGAGCATCATCCCAAGGCCCGTGCCGTATTCAACTTTGTGCCGGTGCTGCTGGATCAACTGGAGGATTACAGCCGGCAATTCGAGGAGGGCACGTTGCGCGATCCGCTGCTTGCTCTTTTAGGCGAGAAGGATCTGGACCGCATTTCCGCCGGGCAGCGCAAATTGATTTTCGACAGTTGCTTCCGCAGCAACCGCGCCATGATGATCGACCCTTACCCGGCATACAAGCGGCTGAGCGATCTTTTTAAATATCAGGAAACGCATGGCGAGGCGGCACTGGATTTCCTTTCCGGACAGTACCTGGCTGATTTGCTGGTGTGGTACCACCTGGCCTGGTGCGGCGAAACGGTGCGGCGCAACAATGAACTGGTCGTCAGGCTGATGACGAAGGGTTCGCATTTCACCCCGGCAGACCGCCGCAACCTGCTGGATCTGATCGGAAAAACCATCCAGGGCCTGATCCCGCGTTACCGCAAGCTGGCCGATTCCGGCCAGATCGAGATTTCCACGACCCCCCATTACCACCCTATCGTGCCGTTGATGATCGATTTCAATGCGGCGCGGGAATCCATGCCCGGTGTCACTCTGCCTGGGGCGGCATACTATCCGGGCGGCCTCAAGCGCGCATCGTTCCATATCCTGTCCGCGATCGAAAGCCACCGCACCCGTTTTGGCTCCGCGCCGCAGGGCGTATGGCCCGCCGAGGGTGGCGTATCGCAGGCAGCGGCGACAGTGTTCGCCGAGTACGGCTGCCGCTGGATGGCGAGCGGCGAGGCCGTGCTGGTAAACAGCTTGCGCGGGCTGGACGGAAGCCGTCCGCTACCGGATCGAATGAATTATCTTTATCGCCCCTATCGGCTTGCCACCGGCGACCACGAGATCGTTTCCTTTTTCCGTGACGATAATTTGTCGGACAAGATCGGCTTCGAATATGCGAAATGGTTCGGTCGGGATGCGGTGACCAACTTCATTCACGAGCTGGAGAAAATCTGGCAGGAAACGCCGGAAGATGAAAATCCGGTGGTCAGCGTCATCATGGATGGAGAAAATGCCTGGGAATACTACCCCTACAACGGCTATTACTTCCTTTCCGAGATGTACGAGGCGCTGGAGGCGCACCCTTTCATCCGCACCACCACCTTCAAGGATTATCTCGACAACAGCGTCGAAGATAGCGATATTCAGGGGCAATTGCCGCTGGGTCTGGCTAATAATGGTTCCGGGAGCAATGTGGCGATGGGCGAATTGCCCTATCTGGTCGCCGGCAGTTGGGTGTACGGCACATTTTCCACCTGGATCGGATCGCCGGACAAGAACCGCGCCTGGGACTTGTTGTGTGCCGCAAAATTGAGCTTCGATCTGGTCATGGGCAGCGGTCGTCTGAACAAGCAGGAGGCCGA
>JAQTNE010000023.1 GCA_028713975.1 Sulfuricella sp. | reverse complement strand
GCGCGCAGGGTCATTGACGCCGGATCGCTCTGGCTGCGACGTATTCGACCCAAAAACTCGCTGGTGTTTCTCCGTCAGCAGGCTCGGCAGGCTTGCCATGGAATTTGAATTTGAGGGGAAACCTCAGAGACGGTCGGGGTTTTGACTTAGCCCTTGCTGCGTCTTTCGCTGGTCAGTAGTGTCATATTTCGGGCTGGTTTATCAAACCTTGATGAACGCTGTTAGGGTACATCGCGCACCCCTCATCTTGAATTAGCTACCGCCGCCCCCATCTACCGCACACATGATTTTTCTCCAGGAGGTTTGTACGCCATGACCATTGAAGCACATAAAGAAACACTGGGTTTTCAGACCGAAGTCAAACAGTTGCTGAAGCTGATGATCCATTCCTTGTACAGTAACAAGGAGATTTTTCTGCGCGAGCTGGTTTCCAACGCATCCGATGCGGCCGACAAGCTGCGCTTCGAAGGGCTGGCCGACGATGCGCTGTTCGAGGGCGACTCCAATCTCAAAATCCGCATTTCCTTCGACAAGGCGGCGCGTACATTAACCATCTCCGACAACGGCATCGGTATGTCGCGTCAGGAAGTGATCGAGCATATTGGCACCATCGCCAAGTCCGGCACGCGCCAGTTTTTCGATGCGCTGACCGGCGATCAGGCCAAGGATGCCAACCTCATCGGCCAGTTCGGCGTGGGTTTTTATTCCGCTTTCATCGTCGCCGACAAGGTGACCCTGATCACCCGCCGCGCTGGTCTTACGCCTGAGCACGGCGTGTCCTGGGAATCTGCCGGCGAGGGCGAGTACACGCTGGAGACGGTCGAAAAAACCGGCCATGGTACGGACGTGATTTTGCATCTGCGCGAAGGCGAGGACGATCTCCTTAGCAGTTGGCGCATCAAGAGCATCATCAAGAAATATTCGGATCACATTACCCTGCCTATTCTCATGCAGAAAGAGGAGTGGGACGCCGAAAAACAGGAGAGCCGCGTCACCGAAGAGGATGAAACGGTAAACCGCGCCAGTGCGCTCTGGGCAAGACCGAAGAGCGAGGTGACCGCCGAGGAGTATGAGGAATTCTACAAGCACGTGGCGCATGATTTCGAACCGCCGCTGGCCTATAGCCACAGCAAGGTGGAAGGCAAGCAGGAATACACCCAGTTGCTTTACATCCCGGCGCGTGCCCCATTCGATTTGTGGGACCGCGAAGCGCGTCACGGCATCAAGCTGTATGTGCGCCGGGTGTTCATCATGGATGATGCCGAGCAGTTGATGCCGCGCTATCTGCGCTTCATCCGTGGCGTGATCGACTCCAACGACCTGCCGCTCAATGTCTCGCGCGAAATTCTCCAGCACAGCAAGGATATCGACAACATTCGCGCCGGTTCGGTGAAGAAAGTGCTCGGCCTGCTCGACGATCTGGTGGAGAACGACAAGGAAAAGTACGCCAAATTCTGGGGTGAATTCGGTCGCGTGATGAAAGAAGGTATCGGCGAGGATCACGCCAACAAGGAGCGCATCGCCAAGCTGTTGCGCTTTGCCTCGACGCAGGCGGACACGGCGGATCAAACCGTGTCCCTGGATGACTACATCGGGCGCATGAAAGAGGGGCAGGACAAGATCTATTACGTTACCGCCGACACCTTTGCCGCCGCCAAGAACAGCCCGCATCTGGAAATCTTCCGCAAGAAGGGTATAGAAGTGCTGCTGCTTGCCGACCGCGTCGACGAGTGGGTGGTGTCGCACTTGACCGAGTTTGACGGCAAGCCATTGCAGTCGGTGGCAAAAGGTGAGCTCGACCTCGGCAAGCTGGCGGATGAGGCGGAGAAACAGGAGCAGGAAAAGGAAGCCGGCGAATTCAAGGCCTTGCTTGACCAGGTCAAGGAGGTGTTGGGCGAGCAAGTCAAGGAGGTGCGCATTACGCACCGCCTGACCAGCTCTCCGGCCTGTCTGGTAGCCGAACAGCATGACATGGGCGGAAATCTTTCCCGCCTGATGAAGTCGATGGGGCAGGAAGCGCCGCAGACCAAACCGATCCTCGAGATCAATCCGCACCATCCAATCGTGCAGAAACTCAAGGCCGAAGCCGGCGGCGAGCGATTCGGAGACTGGAGCCACATCCTGTTCGATCAGGCGCTACTGGCCGAGGGCGGTCAACTGGAAGACCCTGCCGGGTTCGTGCAGCGCCTGAACGGGTTGCTTCTGGCGATGTCAGGAAAGTAGCTGTTCCGGTTCGGGATTTAAAGGGCGTCTTGCGGCGCCCTTTTTTTCAATCGACTTCATGCACATTTATAGTGGATAACTCTGTGGAAAACTTGTATGGACAAGGCCTAAGTGTCTTGCCAACAAGGGAATTAGTTGGCGAGGTTAAAAAATGGGCTTAAAATTAAACAAACAAAAACAATATGATAGGCAAATACGCACTGGCATCATGGAGTTAGTCGCCAATATGTATCCATCCTCTGCGGAGTGTGTATTAATTGCTGTTGATTGCATGATCCCATCACAGTTAATGCCTTAATCAGCAAGCTTTTTTTAGATGGAAGTAAATTTATTCTAATTGCTGCCGATATAAATAGAGGTACGCTAAAATCAAGAACACTATATTGCCTGGAGCGCCATTACAATTGAAAAATAACCTCTTCCCGGCTCCCGCACTTCCCAATGGTTTCTTCCGGCGGTTTACGCTGGCGGCGGTTTTATCGTGCTTCGCGTTCGGGGTCGAGGCCGCCGCTTGGTCGACAGTGGTGACCAACGAAAAAGCGCGTATCGAAATTGATGGAGCCAGTCTGATGCGTCAGGGACATGTCGTGACAGCCTGGGACAGGGAGATTTATTCAGCGGTCGAGCAGGCGCAGCCGGGGGATTTTTATTTCAAATCGTCAAAGTCGCTGGTTCGCTATGGTTGCGATGATCGCATCGCGGAATTGCTGATGAGAGTGTATTACGCTGAGGATGGCAGCGAGATCAAAGTGATCACTGCCGATTACTATGGCAGGCCGAATTATGTGATTCCCGATACCAAGGAAGAACGGAAATTCGAGTATGCCTGCAACTACAGAAAATCAGAGAAGAAGAAACCTGCTGTTGTTGCCGTGAAGAAAAAAGCGCAGCCGAAAGAAGCCGACAAGGCCGCTAAGGCAGCAGCCGAGGCCAAGGCTGCGGCTGAGGTCAAAGCAGCCGCCGAGGCCAAGGCCAAAGCCGCCGCGCCGAAAACCCTGCTCAAAGCGGTTCCCACCTACCTCCCGATCCGCAGGCCGAACTAGGCTCTTAATGCCCGGCGCAACCCGGCGGCAACAAGGCCGCTGTTTTTCCGGTGGCATAATAGGCCGCCAGTCCTACCCACTCCCTGATCCCCGTAACCATTCCGCCAAGATGGCTGGACAGGTTGAGGTCGATGCGCAGGAGCCTGCCGGGCCAGGTACGGTGATCCACCGGATATGGGATTACCGGCCATTCTGCATGGCAGAAAATTCCGGCTGAACGTGGCATGTGAAAAGCGGATGTAATCAATATCCAGTTTTCCCCCACAGCGGGCTTGACCCGTGCCTTGCTCAACATGACGTTTTCAAAAGTGTTTCTGGATTCACGCTCGAAGATGACCCGCGAGGCGTTCAGCCCCTGCTGTTTGAGCAGCCTTTCCGCCACATCCGCCTCTTTGTGCGTCTGGTTCACCATGCTTCCGCTGCCGCCTGTAAACACCAGCTTCGCTCCAGGGTATTGTCTTGCCAGGGCCTGGAATGCCAGCAGGCGTTCCGCGCCATCGCCCAGCTCGACCTGGTTCCATGCGGTTGAAAGGTTTGCATCCTCGGCGCCGCTCAGCACGATAATCCCGTCGATTCTTTGCGGCAGGGCGGGATTTGCAGAAAATTGTTTTTCCAGCGGATAGAGAATCCATTCGCCAACCGGGAAGAACGCCACGATCAGCATGACGATGGCAACAAGGCCCAGCATCCGCTTTGCCATCCGGTTTTTTCCCCGCCATAGCAGCGCCCAGGTAACGAGCACCAGAACCAGCAACAGGCTGTCCGGGGCGATGATCAGCCATGCCAGCTTGGATAACCAGAAGAAAACCGAGTCCATTTTTTAGTTGCTCCGGCGAACTGGCAAATTACTCCTGCGGTGGTTCGGATTCC
This sequence comes from Sulfuricella sp., assembly GCA_028713975.1. Lineage (GTDB taxonomy): Bacteria > Pseudomonadota > Gammaproteobacteria > Burkholderiales > Sulfuricellaceae > Sulfuricella. The sequence continues at coordinate 3,859 of JAQTNE010000023.1, read as the reverse complement.
CGGTACAGGGAGTGGTTGGTTTTCAGCCGCTCTTTCAGGAATTTTTCATCCCCCGGCTTGAACCGGATAAATTTCAGGCCAATCCGGAACGCGTTTTTGGAAAGGATGGTGTAAACCATACGGCTTTTGACCTCGATGATTTTTTTATCCTGGGTGATGCTGAGCGGCGGAATGGCCAGCAATAAAGTCACAATGTCGGTATAAAAAATATTGTAATCGCAGTGGATGCTGATTCCGCCCGCGGAAATGTCGTTTACCCTGCCGTGAAAGGTATCCTTGCCCTTGCCGCCATCGAATACGATAGCCATCCGCCACCTGACCAGGTAGCGCTCAAACTGGCGCATGCTGGTGTGGCCCTCGGCAGGCTGAGCCGGTTTAAGGACGGGGAGCGCATCGGTCTCGTTGCACACTTCTTCGGCCAGAATTTCCAGCGCGTCGAAGCGTTCCTCAAAAAATTCGTTATTGCTGGTTTCATCCATGGCACATGATTTTCTGGTGGTGAAGCCATGCTTCTGGCTATTGTGCGGGCCTGGTTTTCATCAAACGAGCAACGTGTACTGAATATGACCACCCGGTTCTTAACCATGGCATGGCCGCGATAAAAAACATTTGCTTTGACAGGAAGCTGGGTGGGCTGGTGCCCCAGAGACGAATCGAACGTCCGACCTACCCCTTAGGAGGGGGTCGCTCTATCCACTGAGCTACTGGGGCGATACGCTATTTTACACGGGTTGGTGCCGGCTTGGGAGGGATAAGGCGGTGAGCAAATATCTGGTAGCCGCCAATCAAGACGATGAATATCCTATTTACGGGACTTTGGGCTGATTTTGTCCTATGCTTAGCGAAGTAGTTTCTGCCGCCTAAATGCCATGATGAAACAGATAAACTGAAATGTCCTCAATACATCCATTTTTAAGACATCTGCCCAAAGATATTGCGAGGCTGGCCGAGCTCAGCCTCGACCTGGGCTGGACCTGGAACCACGCAGCGGATATTTTGTGGAAAGAAATGGCGCCGGCAGTCTGGGCGCGAACCAGGAACCCGTGGCTGATCCTGCAAAGCATTTCGCAAAAACGTCTGGAGCAGTTGGCCGGGGATGAGAAATTCCTGATTCAGATCGAGCATTTGATGCAGGCACAGCGCGATTATTCTTCGGCCAGCACCTGGTTCGGCAGCATGCATCCGGACAGCGAGACGCTGGTCGCTTATTTCAGCATGGAATATGGCCTGGCGGAAGCCTTGCCGCTATATTCCGGCGGATTGGGGGTGCTGGCCGGAGATCATCTGAAAACCGCCAGCGACCTGGGCGTGCCGCTGGTTGCGGTGGGGCTCTTATACCAGGAAGGCTACTTCCGCCAGATGCTCGACGCTCGTGGCAGGCAGCTTGAAATATATCCCTACAACATGCCTGCCAGCATGCCCATCACGCCGGTGCGCGACGCCGATGGCGGCTGGCTCGGCGTGCCCATTGAACTGCCGGGTCGGACGCTGATCCTGCGCGCGTGGCAAGCGCAGGTGGGAAGAGTGAGCCTGTACCTGCTGGATAGCAATGACCCGATGAACAGCCCTGCCGACCGCGGCATCACCGCCAAACTGTACGGTGGCGGCGTGGAGATGCGCCTGGTGCAGGAGATTGTGCTCGGAATTGGCGGATGGCTGACTCTGAGGGCGCTTGGACTGCGTCCGGATGTATGCCACCTCAACGAGGGCCATGCTGCCCTGGTAACACTTGAACGGGCGCGGCAATTCATGCAGGACAATCGCGTCGATTTCCGGGAGGCGCTGTGGGCGACGAGGGCCGGTAACATATTCACCACCCATACTCCGGTAGCCGCTGCTTTCGATACTTTTCCGCTGGCCCTGCTTGCAGAATATGGTGCTACCCATTACGCCGCGCAACTGGATCTCTCGCCGCACGAACTGCTGGCCTTGGGCCGAAGGCATGCCGACTCCGACGGTGAATCCTTCAACATGGCCTATCTGGCTGCGCGCGCCTGCGGCACGATCAATGGCGTGAGCCAGTTGCACGGCGTAGTCAGCCGCCGTATTTTTCAGGGGCTTTATCCGGATTGGCCGCAGTGTGAAGTGCCCGTCGGTCACATCACCAACGGCGTGCACGTATCCTCGTGGGACTCGCCCTGGGCTGACAAGATATGGACCGGCACCTGCGGCAAGGATCGCTGGCTGGGCATGCCTGAAAAACTGTCATGCGCCATCCGGGAACTGAGCGATGAGGCGCTGTGGACGTTTCGCGGCGAGGAGCGCAGCGACCTGGTGCATTACGCACGCCAGCGGCTGGCACGTCAACTCGGCCAGCGTGGCGCGGACGCTGAAACCATCGCGCAGGCCGGCAATATCCTGGACCAGAACGTACTTACCCTCGGCTTCGCACGGCGTTTTACCGAGTACAAGCGGCCCAACCTGCTGTTGCGCGATGCAGAGCGGCTGGCGCGGCTGCTCGCCGACCAGTCGCATCCGGTGCAACTCATCATCGCCGGCAAGGCTCATCCCCAGGACGAAACCGGCAAGCGCTTTATCCAGGCATGGACGGAATTTGAATGCCGTCCGGAGGTTCGCGCGCATATGGTGTTTCTGGAGGATTACGACATGAATCTCGCGCAGGAAATGGTGCAAGGGGTGGACGTGTGGATCAACACCCCGCGCCGGCCATGGGAGGCCAGCGGCACCTCCGGCATGAAGGTGCTGGTCAACGGCGGCCTCAATCTTTCCGAGCTGGATGGCTGGTGGGCCGAGGCTTACGCACCCGAAGTCGGCTGGGCGCTGGGCGATGGCATGGAGCATGCCGAGCCGGGCTGGGACGATGTCGAAGCCGAGCAGCTTTACCGCCTGCTGGAGCAGGAGATCGTGCCGATGTTTTATCGTCGCGACGCACAGGGCATCCCGCGCGAGTGGACGGCGCGCATGCGCGCCAGCATGTCCCAGCTTGCGCCGCAGTTCAGCAGCAATCGCATGCTGCAGGACTATGTGCGCGACGCCTATCTCCCTGCGGCTGCGGCATACCGCAGGCGCAGCGCAGGCGGCGGCAGCTCCGCAAAAGAACTCGCTGCCTGGGAATCCACGGTCAGGCGGCACTGGCATGAAGTGCATCTGTCCAACAAGGAGGCGCAGCAGCGGCCTGACGGATGGTTCTTTACCCTGCATGCCTACCTGGGCGATATTCCGCGGGAATTCGTGCAGGTGCAGATGTATGCCGATCCGCTGGAAGGCGGCGCGGTGGAGGTGCAGGTGATGGAATGCCAGGCCGACATCGCGGGCGCAACCCATGGCTACGTTTACCAATGTTTTATCGCTACCGCGCGGCCTGTCACCGACTTCACGCCGCGGGTCATCGCCTGGCATCAGGAAGCCCGCATCCCGGTCGAGGTAAACCTCATTCACTGGTTTTCCGGGTGACTAGCAGCCTGTCGGGCTTGAAGAATCGAAGCGAAAATTCGGTTGAGCGAGGACGGATTTTGCTGGTTTTGCAGGTTAATAGTCGTTCTATTGACCAAAAAAGCGGCGAAATATGGGCCGCTCAGGCGGATTTGCAGCCGATTTCCTTTAAGTCCGACAGGCTGCTAGGTTGCCGCTATATCCCACAGTGGGCGCAACGCAATTTAAACCGGGCTGGACAGGCAGGGCAATCGCACTATGAGGGAAAATTGTTCAGGTTGCTCGCCAATTTGCCAGCCTCCCCCTTTGCAAAAGGGGGATTGAGGCTGAGGTTTCCCTTCAAATTCAAATTCCATGGCAAGCCTGCCGAGCCTGCTGACGGAGAAACACCAGCGAGTTTTTGGGTCGAATACGTCGCAGCCAGAGCGATCCGGCGTCAATGACCCTGCGCGCCAAGGTGAGCACG
>JAQTNE010000022.1 GCA_028713975.1 Sulfuricella sp. | reverse complement strand
GCTACCTGGAACGTCAATTCCCTTAAAGTTCGATTGCCTCAGGTTCTGGACTGGCTCGCCGCCCACCAGCCGGATGTGTTGTGCCTGCAGGAAACCAAGCTGGAAGATGCGAATTTTCCTGCCGCCGAAATTCTTGCCGCCGGTTACCAAGTGCTGTTCAGCGGGCAGAAAACCTACAATGGCGTGGCTATTCTGAGCAAAATTCCGGCCACTGAAACAATCGCCGCAATTCCTGATTTTTCCGACCCGCAAAAACGCGTACTGGCCGCAACCATCGCCGGAGTGCGAATCGTCAATGTCTATATTCCCAACGGGCAGAGCCTGGATTCCGCCAAGTTCCAGTATAAACTCGGCTGGCTGAAAGCCCTGACCGCCTGGCTGACCGAAGAATTGACGCGTCATCCCAAACTGGCACTGCTGGGTGATTTCAATATCGCGCCGGAAGAGCGCGACGTTCACGACCCCTTGGCCTGGGAAGGACAAGTCCTGGTCAGCCCGCCCGAACGGGAGGCGTTCCGGCAATTGCTCCGGCTTGGGCTGACGGACAGTTTTCGGCTGTTCGATCAGCCGGAAAAAACCTATTCCTGGTGGGATTACCGCATGAACGCCTTCCGCCGCAACATGGGCATGCGCATCGACCATATCCTGCTGAGTGCGGCTCTGGTCAAATCCTGCAAGTCCTGCGTGATCGACAAGGAAATGCGGAAACGGGAGCAGCCGTCAGATCACGCGCCAGTGATGGCGGAGTTTTAACCCCTAGGCCACAACACCGGCCAGACCCGGAACGTAAACACCGCCAGCGACAGCCATGCCAGTACCGCCCCCACGATTGTCAAACCATGCCAGCCGGCAAGGTAGCCGGCCACATAGCCTGCCACACCGGCATGCGCCAATCCCATTTGCAACCACGGCCAGGGACCTTCGCGGATCGGGTTGCCGGTAAAGCGCGGCAGCATGTGGCTACCAAGGCCGTAAATCATGAACAGCATGAAACCGAGGGTAAGCAGGTGCAAAAATGCAGGGCGGGATACGCCGTCGGCGAGGAAGCTGCCATTGATGAGCAACCCGATCCCGGCGAACATCAGGTAAATTTGCGCGGCGATGATGAAACCGCGGTTATCACGGGAAAAGGTGAAACCCATCTGCGCCATGCGGGAGTGCGCTTGGCGCTGCACTTCGGCAAGGTCTTTTTCAGGCACCGGTTTTTCCCCTGACGGTAAGGATCATGTTGAGGCCGAACAACACGATCGCACCATAGGTAAACAGGCCGCCCGTCATCACCAGCATGTCGCGCCAGCCCAGCCAGCCGGCGATCATCAGCGGCAGGCCGGTATTGGCGAGATATAGTTGCCAGTCGGCCATGCGCTCGGAATACAGCGGAAAACCGCCGAAGCGGGGTAGCACATGCAGGGCGATGCCATAGATCATCATCAGGATGAAGCCGAGCAGCATGATGTGGCCGTGGGCGCGCGGCACATTGCCGGGAATCAGGCTGGGGTCGAGCAGCCGGACGATGGCGATCAGGCCGCCGAGCAGCCCATAGACCAGCGCAATGGAAACGAACAGACGATTACGTTTGTGCATGATAGTGAGTGTGAATGCCGAAAGCCAAGTGTAAGGCGGTTACTCAAGACTTTCAACTCGGGGCTCAGCGCTGGAATTCGGCTCCAGCCTCAACTCCTGAATTTTTCGCGTCAACGTATTGCGCCCCAACCCCAGCAAACTGGCGGCCTCGATACGCCTGCCGCCGGTATGTTTCAGGGCGCAGGTAATTAATATTTTTTCAAAGTCGCGGGAAAATTGATCCATCACGCCTTTCCCGCCGCGGTTAAATGCAATTTCCGCTTCGCGCACCAAGGCTTCCCGCCAGTCTTTCTCCGGCACGGTGGCCTGATCATCGCGCAAATCCTGGGGCAGGTCAGATATTTCAATGTTTTGCCCCGGCGCCATTACGGTCAGCCAGTGGCAGACATTTTCCAGCTGGCGCACGTTACCGCTCCAGCCCAGCGTTGTAAGGTAACGCATCGCGGGCTGGGATAGTTTTTTGGGTTCCACGCCCAGTTCGCGCGCGCTTTTCTGCAGGAAATACCTGGCCAGGAGCGGGATGTCCTCCCCGCGCTCGCGCAGGGGCGGCAGGCGCAGGCGAATCACATTAAGGCGATGAAACAGATCCTCGCGGAACAGCCCTTGCTTGACGCGTTGCTCCAGATTCTGGTGGGTAGCGGCAATGACGCGCACATTGACGTTGATCGGTTGATGCCCGCCGACACGGTAAAACTGCCCATCGGAAAGCACGCGCAGCAAACGCGTTTGCAGTTCGGACGGCATGTCGCCGATTTCGTCGAGAAACAGCGTGCCGCCATCGGCCTGCTCGAAGCGCCCGGCGCGCATCGCCTGTGCGCCGGTAAAGGCGCCGCGCTCGTGGCCGAACAATTCGGATTCGAGCAAATCTTTGGGAATGGCGGCGGTGTTGATCGCGATGAACGGATTGCCGGCGCGCGGGCTGTGGCGGTGCAAGGCAAGCGCGACCAGCTCCTTGCCGGTGCCGGATTCGCCGTTGATCAGCACATTGACATGAGACTGGCTAAGCCGGCCGATAGCGCGGAAAATTTCCTGCATCGCCGGTGCCTGGCCGAGAATTTCCGGCGCGGTTTCAGCCGCTTCCGGCTTGCCCGCCTGGCGCAGGCTTTCCTCCAAGGCGCGGCGGACTAGCGTCACGGCGTGATCGACATCAAACGGCTTGGGCAAATATTCAAAAGCACCGCCCTGAAAGGCGGAAACCGCGCTATCCAGATCGGAATAAGCGGTCATGATGATTACCGGCACATCGGCCAGGCGCTCTTTCAGTTGTTTCAACAGCTCCAGACCGGAAGTGCCGGGCATGCGGATGTCGCTCACCACCACCTGAGGGGTATCGGTTTCGAGCGCATCCAGCGCTTCCTGGGCGGAAGAGAAAGAACGGAATCCGATCTGTTCCCGCGCCAATGCTTTCTCGAACACCCAGCGAATCGAGTGGTCATCGTCGATAATCCAGACAGATTTCATTTTTGAGCTCCTTCGGTATCGGCCAGCGGCAGCAGCAACGTAAAGCAAGTATGGCCGGGCCGGCTGTCGCATTCAATGGTGCCCTGGTGCTGGTTTATCAGGGCTTGCGCCAGGGTCAGCCCCATGCCGCTGCCGCCTTCGCGCCCGGAAACCAGCGGGTAAAAAATTTTCTCGCGGATGGCCTCGGGTATGCCGGGGCCGTTATCGATGATCTGCACCTGAATAGCCTGGCGGTAACGTTTCTTCGCCAGCGTAACCTGGCGCGCAACACGGGTACGCAGGACGATTTCCCCTTTGCCTTGCATCGACTGGGCGGCATTGCGCACGATGTTGAGCACGGCCTGGATCAACTGTTCCGGATCTGCCACCAGCTCGGGCAGGCTGGTGTCGTAGTCGCGGCGGATGCGGATTCCCTGGGGGGTTTCCGCCAGGGTAAGGCTGCGCACCCGCTCCAGCACTTCGTGAATATTGGTGAGCCGCAGGTGCGGCAGATGGCTGGGGGTGAGCAGCCGATCCATCAGCTTTTGCAGGCGGTCGGCTTCCTGAATGATGACCTGGGTGTATTCACGCAGGCCGGTGCGCGGCAGTTCATGCTCCAGCAGTTGCGCCGCGCCGCGCAAGCCGCCCAGCGGATTTTTGATCTCGTGAGCGAGGTTGCGCAACAGTTCGCGGTTGGCCTGTTGCTGCATTTGCATGCGTTCTTCCCGTGCGATTTTTAGCTGCTTGTCGATCTGGTGAAATTCCAGCATCAGGCTGATGGCACCGATTTCTACCGGGGTAACGGTGCAGCTGACCGACAGGGTGTGATTGTCAGACGTCGTCAGGATGATTTCATGTTCAATGAAGCTGGCGCGCGTGAGCAACGCCGATTCGACTGCCTTGGGGAGTGTTTCGGTTTCGCCGAAAGCGTGCTGCAGCGGCGTGCCGATGACATGCTTGCGGCTGAGCTTGAACAGGTTTTCCGCCGACGGATTGAGATAAGCAATCTGCAAATCCTGATCAAGCAGGATGACGGCAGTGGTCAGGTGTTCCAATCCGGCAAAAGGATTCTGCTTCACGAAAGGTCTTGTCTCCAGGGTGGTTTGCTACAGTGTAGCAAGAGTCACGCCAGGGATGGGGGGCGGTCACCGGATGCCGGCGATTTCCTTGTTCAGCGCCTCGATATTCTTCTCGTGCAGGGTGACGTCATCCTTTAATCCTTGTACCCGATCCAGATATTTCTGGTAATTGCGTTCGCCGCCCAGGCGCACCGCTTCGCCTTCAGTCAGCGCTTTCCTGGCCTCTTCCAGCAGCTTCTGCTCGGCGGCAAGTTCCTGCTCCAGGATGCCGCGTCGCGATTCATCACGCTTCTTCTGGGTTTCTCCATCAACGCGGGGAAAATTCTGCGGTGTAGTGGCCGATGGCTTTGCCTTGGGCTGTGCGCCCGCAGGTATGGGGCTGAGGTAAAGCCTCTTTCCGCCCTTGATTGGGGCATTGGAATAGGTCACATGGCCGTTCTCGTCGACCCGCTTGTAGATATCGGCGTATGCGGCCTGACTCAGGAACGACAAAAAAAGGATTGGCAGTGTGATTCTCATAAGAGGTTCGGCAAACGGTTGATGGCCTCAGGTTAAGGGATACGCCTGATTTAAGCAACGCTCGGGGATGCCGTTGGCTGACATTGAAATAGAAAAGGGCGGGGTGACCCGCCCTTTTCTGTGCCGCAGAACCAGATATTACAGGCTGTAATACATGGCGAATTCGACCGGGTGAGTGGTCATGCGGAACTTGGTGACTTCTTCCATCTTCAGTTCGATGAAAGCATCGATCCAGTCGTTGGAGAACACGCCGCCACGGGTCAGGAACTCGCGATCCTTTTCCAGGTAGTCCAGCGCCTGTTCGAGCGAGGAGCACACGGTCGGAACCAGCTTCTCTTCTTCCGGCGGCAGGTCGTACAGGTTTTTGTCCATCGCGTCGCCAGGATGAATTTTGTTCTGGATGCCGTCGAGGCCGGCCATCATCAGTGCAGAGAAGCACAGGTATGGATTGGACGAGGGGTCAGGGAAACGGACTTCAACGCGGCGTCCCTTCGGATTGGCGACGTGCGGGATGCGGATCGATGCGGAACGGTTTTTGGCCGAGTAAGCCAACATCACCGGCGCTTCGTAGCCAGGCACCAGGCGCTTGTAGGAATTGGTGCCAGGGTTGGTGATTGCGTTCAGGGCGCGGGCGTGCTTGATGACGCCGCCGATGTAGTACAACGCGGTTTCAGACAAACCACCATAACCGTTGCCGGCAAACAGGTTCTTCCCGTCTTTCCAGATTGACTGGTGAACGTGCATGCCGGAACCGTTATCGCCAACGATCGGCTTGGGCATGAAGGTCGCGGTCTTGCCATAGGCGTGGGCAACGTTTTGCACTACGTATTTCAGAACCTGGGTCTGGTCGGCACGCTTCACCAGGGTGTCGAACCGGGTACCGATTTCGCACTGGCCGGCGGTCGCAACTTCGTGGTGATGCACCTCAACCGGCACGCCCATTTCTTCCAGTGCCAGGCACATGGCGGAACGGATGTCCTGCAACGAATCGACCGGGGGAACCGGGAAATAACCGCCCTTGATGCCGGGACGGTGGCCGGTGTTGCCGCCTTCAAATTTCTCTGCGGAAGACCATGCGGCTTCCTCAGAGTCGATTTTCACCGAGGTGCCGGACATGTCGGTATGCCAGGTAACGGAATCGAAAATGAAGAATTCTGGCTCAGGGCCGAAGTAGGCGGTGTCGCCCACGCCGGAGGATTTCAGATAGGCTTCTGCGCGCTTGGCGATGGATCGCGGGCAGCGGTCATAGCCCTTGCCGTCAGTCGGCTCTACCACGTCGCAAGTCAGGATCAGGGTGGACTCGTCGAAGAACGGGTCGAGATTGGCAGTGCTTGGGTCGGCCATCAACTGCATGTCGGAAGCCTGAATACCCTTCCAGCCGGCGATGGAGGAGCCATCGAAAGCATGGCCGGTTTCGAACCATTCTTCATCCACGACGTGGGAAGGAATGGAGACGTGCTGTTCCTTGCCACGGGTATCGGTAAAGCGCAGGTCAACGAACTTGACTTCATTGTCCTTGATCATTTTTAAGACGTCGGCTACCGCCATGTTTCTCTCCTAACTAATTTAAGTTTGCAAAAAGTTTACTTCGGGATACGGATTTTGCTGCTGGTGGCTCTGCCGGTTGAAGCCAGCAGGAAACATGCCAGGCAAAAATGCAAAAAAAGCATTGTGCCATAACTGCTTATGAATCGGCACGCTTTATTTGGCGCACCAAATTTGTGCGGAACAAGGCGCAAACGCACCATTACGGTGCATATTGCCGATGCAGATGAATTGCCGAGAAAAACCCGTTCTCCAATAGAAGATTTTTTACGGCGGTTTCGAGCGCGGCAATTTGCGCCTGACTAATATTATCCGCAAGAAAAATTTCCGCTTCGGCTTTCCCGTTCAGGTAATGCAGCACGGTCTTTTCCGGTTCGGGCAGCGCCGAGCCTAGTCGTTGCTTCAGATAGGCAATTAATGTTTCGCGATTTGGCAGGTGCTGGTTGGGTTTGGACGAGGAGTCGTCTTCCGGGTCAATGTGCACCATCACGTCGAGTGCGTGGTGCTGCTTGAGCACGTACCCCCTGGCGCTCTCCGCGATGTAATGTCCCTCCGAAACACTGATGCGCGGATTCACCAGCACATGCGCGTCCACCAAGGCGCGGTCGCCCATGCGCCGAGTGCGCAATTCATGCACACCGAGAACGCCGGGGGTGGCAAGCAGGGTGTCGCGAATCGCCTCGACTTCATTTTTGTCCAGGCTGGTGTCGATCAGCTCGGAAGTCGCCTGCGCCGCCTGTTTCCACCCCATCCGCGCAATCATCACCGCCACCAGCACGGCGGCTAAAATGTCCAGCGAGGTGAAGCCGAGCAGATTGCCGCCGATACCCGCCACCACGATTAGCGACGAAGCAGCATCTGAACGCGCATGCCAGGCATTGGCTTCAAGCATCTGCGAGCGCAGCTTGCGGGCGACGTGCAGCATGTAGCGGAACAGCCCTTCCTTGCAAGCCAGGGTCAGGATCGCAATCCACAGCGTGGCGACATGAACTTTTTGCAGTGCCGCAGGGTTTTGCAGTCGCTCCACCGCGCCCCAGAACAAGGCGCCGCCAACGCCCAGTAAAATCAGGCCGAGCGCCAGCGTGGTGGCGGTTTCGATGCGGGCGTGGCCGTAGGGGTGCTCCTCGTCGGCGTCGCGCGCGCCATGGCGGTTGGCAAACAGCACCAGAAAATCGCACAGCAGATCGGACAGCGAGTGTAGGCCATCGGCGACCAGCGCTTGGGATCTGCCGAACAAACCAACTGTGATCTGCAGCACGGTCAGCATAATATTGACCCCGACGCTAATCCAGGTGACTTTCTGCGCGGACTCGAAACGGCTAAGTTTGTCCGGGTGGGTGCCGGGGTCATGCTGGGGTTTGTGTGAATGGGTCATGAAAAATAAGGTGATCGAAGCGTCCGCGGATTACAACCTAAACGTGCGCGCAAATCAAGCGTTGGTTGACTTATAATGCGGCACCCAGTGACACATTATTGATAGAGACAGCATGACTGATCGCTACGCCGTAGTCGGCAACCCCATCGCCCACAGCAAATCCCCGCTGATCCACGCCGAATTCGCCCGCCAGACCGGGCAGGACATGGCTTACACCGCAGTTCTGGCGCCGCTGGACGGCTTTTCCACAGTGGCGAAACAATTCCAGAAGGAAGGCGGCAAAGGACTGAACGTCACCGTGCCATTCAAGCAGGATGCCTGGAAGCTGGCAACCAAGCTGACTGACCGAGCGCAACTGGCGGAGGCGGTGAACACGCTGAAATTCGAGGCTGACGGCACGATCCTCGGCGACAACACCGATGGTGCCGGCCTGACGCGGGACATCGGTGATAACCAGGGCATTTCCTTCGAGGGTAAGCGTGTACTTTTGATGGGCGCAGGCGGCGCAGCGCGTGGTGTGCTGCTTCCGCTGCTATTGAAAAAACCGGCGCAACTGGTAATCGCCAACCGCTCGCCGGAAAAAGCCGTTGAACTGACGCAACACTTTGCGCCCTACGGCTCAATCGAGGGCGGCGATTATGCCAGGTTGGCGGGGCGTCAGTTTGACATCGTGATTAACGCCACCTCGGCCAGCCTGAGCGACCAGTTGCCCCCCTTGCCGGCAGGTGTATTCGCAACAGGTGCGCTAGCCTATGACATGATGTACGGCAAGGGTCTGACCCCGTTTCTGCAGTTCGCCAAAAATAATGGCGCGGCGTTTCTGGCTGACGGCCTCGGCATGCTGGTCGAGCAGGCAGCCGAATCCTTCCTGCTGTGGCGCGGCATTCGCCCGCAAACCCAGCCGGTCATCGCACAGCTCAAGTCATGCTGAAATTCCTGTGGCGCTGGCTATGGCGCGGCGCGGCGCTGTTCGTTGCCGTGGTGCTGCTTTATCAGCTGTGGCTGTTCGCCCACATCTGGTGGTGGGTGGATCACAACCCGTCCACCAGCGCGTTCATGGAACAGCGCCTGGAAGTCATGCAAGACAAAAATCCCGATGCCGAACTGTATTACCAGTGGGTGCCGTACAACCGCATCTCCGGCAATCTCAAGCGCGCCCTGATCGCCGCAGAAGACTCGAAATTTCTCGACCACGAGGGCTTCGACTGGGAGGGCATCCAGAAAGCCTATGAGAAGAACCAGAAAAAGGGCAAGATCGTCGCCGGCGGCTCCACCATCAGCCAGCAGCTGGCAAAGAATCTCCTTCTTTCCTCCAAAAGGGCATTCTGGCGCAAGGCCGAAGAGGCGGTGATTACGGTGATGCTGGAGCGGATGATGAGCAAGCGCCGCATCTTCGAGATTTACCTGAACGTCATCGAGTGGGGTAACGGCGTGTTCGGTGCCGAGGCAGCAGCGCGTCATTACTACAAGACCAGCGCGGCCAACCTGTCCGCCGACCAAGCCGCCAAGCTGGCCTCGATGGTGCCCAACCCGCGCTATTACGACAGCCACCGGAATGCGCGCGGCCTGGAACGAAAAACCGGCATCATCCTGGCGCGCATGAATCAGGTGCAGGCACCTTAAATATCGGGCATTTCAAATTGACAGCGATTGCCGGTGGCAATTACAATTCGGGCGTTTTCATTATCAAGGGTTTCCACCTTGGACAGTTATAGTTGTCGCAGTTTCGCAGCAAACTTTTTGTTCTAGCGGTTACCCCCTCAATGCGCCTTTGGCCTTGACGGTTTTTCCGCTGGAATACAGCGGAAAAACCGGCTAAAGCGCGACCCTCCCGGCCCCGGCCGGAATCTTCGACTTTCTGGTTTTTCCTGCGCCCCACAAAGGGGCTTCGATCCGCCATGGGCTTTTGTCCCATGCGGAGATGGCACGTATTGCGCCGGATGCCTGGCATCTTCCGGCTGGGCGTGCGACAAGGGGACTGGCATGGCTGAAACAGAGCAAACGAAGGTTCAGGAAAGTGTTCAGGAAAGCCTGCAACAAGTCATCGACCTGCTGCAAAAACACCAACTGGTGGAAGAGCTTGTCCACAAACAGGATATGCCGCGCCACGACCTGATTGAGTCACTGGTGCACAAGCAAAACCTGACCACGTTGCAGAAAAAACTCGACGAACTTCACTCCGCCGACGTCGCCTATATTCTCGAAGCCCTGCCGCTGGAGCAACGCCTGCTGGTATGGGATCTGGTCAAGGTCGAGCGCGGCGGCGACATTCTGCTGGAAGTGTCCGATGCGGTAAGGGAATCGCTGATTGCCAGCATGGATCGGCACGAACTGCTGGCCGCAGCGGAACAACTCGATACCGACGAAATCGCCGACCTTGCGCCCGATCTGCCTCACGACGTGATGTCGGAGCTGCTCGAATCGCTCGACAGCCAGAATCGGGCCCGCCTGCAATCGGCCATGTCATTCCCGGAAGATACGGTCGGCTCGCTGATGGATTTCGACATGGTGACTATCCGCGACGACATTACCCTGGAAGTCGTGCTGCGTTACCTGCGGCGGCTAGGTGAGCTGCCGGGGCATACCGACAAGCTGTTCGTGGTGGATCGCGATGACAATTTCAAGGGCATCCTGTCCCTCAAGCGGTTACTGACACATGACCCCGAGGTGAGCGTTGCCGCAGTCATGGCCGAGGAAGCCGTGACGTTCCACCCTGACGACGAAGCCGACGAGGCAGCACAGGCATTCGAACGTTACGACCTGGTGTCGGCCCCGGTGGTAGACAAAAACAGCAAGCTGGTAGGACGCCTGACGGTGGACGTGATGATGGACTTTATCCGCGAAGAAACCGATAACGAGGCGTTGTCGATCGCCGGTTTGCGCGAAGAAGAAGACCTGTTCGCCACGGCATGGCGAAGCATTCAGAACCGCTGGACCTGGCTGGCCATCAACCTGGTGACCGCGTTCATCGCCTCCCGCGTGATCGGCGTGTTTGAAGGCTCGATCGAGAAAATTGTGGCCCTGGCGGCATTGATGCCAATTGTTGCCGGGATCGGCGGCAACTCAGGCAACCAGACCCTCACCATGATCGTCCGCGCCCTGGCGCTCGGACAAATTCACAGTGACAACGTGCGCAAGCTGTTTCTCAAGGAACTCAAGGTCAGTCTGGTCAACGGGCTGATATGGGGCGGCATCATCGGGCTGGTTGCCTGGCTCCTCTACCATAGCCCCGCATTGGGGGTAGTGATGATCGGCGCAATAATGCTCAACCTGTTGCTGGCGGCGCTGATGGGCGTGATGATCCCGATTTTCATGCACAAGCTCGGACGCGACCCGGCGGTCGGCTCCAGCGTGATGATCACCGCGGTAACCGACAGCGGCGGATTCTTTATCTTTCTCGGCCTGGCGACGATCTTCCTGATTTAACGCCTATGACAGAAAAACCATATCCCTGGTCGCCGACAGGATGGCCTCGACGGCGGGATGCTTGATTTTGCGCTCGCTGGAAATGGCGTAAAAATGCTCCTGCACCCCCGGTATTTTGCCGATCGCCTGTGCATTGAATTGTTCGGCGACATCGGGCGCCAATGCTGCGGGGGCGGGAAACAATCCTTGTCCGGTGCGCCCGAACGTCATCAGTAACGCGCTGTCCTCGAATTCTCCAACCACTTCGGGGCGGATAGATTTTGCTTCAAACCATTGATCGAGCCGACCGCGCAGCGCGTTATTCCGGGTCGGCAGCAGCATCGGGGCACCATCCAGGCTGGCCGGAAACCCCACGCGGTACTGTTCGGCCAGCGCCTCCACACCATAAATCATGATGTCCCATTCCCCCAGCGAATGGCTGAAAACCCGAAGATTGGTGGCGGAACCCGCCGGTCTATCCGTCAGCACGACATCCAGCTTATGCAATGCCAGATCGGCCAGCAGCGATTCGAATTCTCCTTCAAAACACACCGGGCGCATCGGCACCGTCAGATGCAGGGCGACATTGAGCAACCGATAAGCGACCAGTTTGGGCAGGGCATCGGAAATTCCCACCGCGAGCCGCAACCTCCCGCCGACATCGCTGTCTTGCAGGATTTCCAGCATCTGTTCGCCCAGCAGAAAAATCTGGTCGGCAAAGCCAAGTGCCAGCCGGCCCGCCTCGGTCAGCACAAGACCGCGCCCTTGCGGCGCAAACAAGACCTTCCCCAATGACTTTTCCAGCTTGCCCACCTGCCCGCTGATGGTCTGCACCGCAATACCGAGACGATCCGCAGCACGCGTAATGCTGCCTTCCTTGGCAACAACCCAGAAATAGTAGAAGTGTTTGTAGTTGAGGGAATTCGTCTTCATTGTTCGATTATATCGGAATAACAATCAGGATTTAGTCGATTTTTTCGGATTGTTGCAGGGCTTAGAATAGCGCTGATTATTCCCTTTCACCACGGCGGAGAAAATTCGTCACGCCACATTCAATCAAAATGAAATCACCGCTTTCCCATTTTTATGGCTCCTTCCTGTTCAGCATCCTGGCCGTTATCGCGGCGTATTTTATCGGCGGCATTCAGGGCGCAATCACCGTTTTCTTCCTCACCGTGCTGGAAACCTCACTCTCCTTCGACAACGCGGTCGTCAACGCAGCCGTTCTCAACAACTGGAACGCCGTCTGGCGCCGCCGCTTTCTGGTGTGGGGTATCTTGGTCGCGGTGTTCGGCATGAGACTGGTTTTCCCGCTGCTGATCGTCGGCATTATCGGCGACATGGGGCCGCTTCAGGTGCTGGATGTCGCGATCAACGCACCGGACGAATACGCACGGATACTCGCCTCGGCGCACCACCAGATCGCCGCTTTCGGCGGCACGTTTCTGTTGATGGTGTTCCTCAAATTCTTCATTGACCGCCATAAAACCGAACATTGGCTGGAAATCGTGGAAAAACCGCTGACCCGTCTGGGCAAGATGGAGGCGATTGAAGCCGCGCTCACGCTGATTCTGCTGATGGTCATGGCAACCCAGCTGGATGGGCACATTCGTGGTGAGTTCGTTACGGCGGGCGTGTGGGGCATTGTCACCTACATCTTTGCCAAGGGCCTTGCCGCCCTGATCGGCGGCGACGAAGGAGCCTCCGGGCAGATCGTCCGTCAGGGCATCGGCGGGTTTCTTTATCTGGAATTGCTGGATGCAAGCTTCTCATTCGACGGCGTGGTCGGCGCCTTCGCGATGACCAACAACCTGTTCATCATCGCTCTGGGGCTAGGCGCGGGTGCCCTATTCGTGCGCAGCTTCACCTTGCTGCTGGTGGAGCGCGGCACGCTGAACACTTACCGCTACCTCGAGCATGGCGCGTTCTGGGCCATCGGCGCGCTGGCGGCGATCATGCTGGTCGGCGCGAAATATCACATTCACGAAGCGGTAACCGGGCTTTTGGGCGCTACGTTAATTGCCCTTTCGCTCGGGAGCTCCATTCTTTCGCGGCGCAGAAATGCCGCCCAATCATTCTGATTCGCCAATCGCAACCATTCTTTCAACAAGGAGATTTACCATGAAACGCATCGTTCTGTTTCTTGTCACCAACCTTGCCGTGATGCTGGTGTTGGGCATTGCCGCCAGCGCACTCGGCGTTAACCGCTACCTGACGGCCAACGGCCTCAATCTGGGGATGCTGCTCGGCTTTGCCGCCGTCATGGGTTTCGGCGGCGCTTTCATCTCCCTGTTGATGTCCAAGACCCTGGCCAAATGGAGCGCCGGAGCAAAAGTTATCGAGCAGCCGCAAACCCAGGCCGAACGCTGGCTGATGGACACTGTCGGCCGCCTCGCCCAGAAAGCCGGGCTGCCGATGCCAGAGGTGGCTATTTACGAGGGCGAGCCTAATGCCTTCGCCACGGGCGCAAGCCGCAATCATGCGCTGGTCGCCGTCTCGACCGGCCTGCTGCAATCAATGAGCGAAAGCGAAGTGGAAGCCGTTCTGGCGCACGAAATCGCCCACATCGCCAATGGCGACATGGTAACCCTGACGCTGATCCAGGGCGTGGTCAACACCTTCGTCGTTTTCATTTCGCGCGTGATCGGTTATTTCGTCGACCAGGCTCTGCGCAAAGGCGACGAGGAAAATAGCGGCCCCGGTCTGGGCTACACGGTGGCAGTGATCGCCTGTGACCTGCTTTTCGGCATCCTGGCCAGCATGGTCGTCATGTATTTCTCCCGCCAGCGCGAGTTCCGCGCCGATGCGGGAGCGGCATGGTTGCTCGGCAGCCCGCAACCGATGATCGCGGCACTGCACCGGCTGGGCGGCGTGGAAGCCGGGGAATTGCCGCAAAACGTGGCGACCTCCGGAATCGCCGGACGCCCCGGCTGGATGGCCTTGTTTTCCAGCCATCCCGCCATCGAGGAAAGAATCGCCGCTTTGCGCCTCGCGGATTCCCGGAAATAGCGGGCGAACGGCTAGCAGCCTGTCGGACTTGAAGAATCGAAGCGAAAATTCGGCTGGGCGAGGACAGATTTTGCTGGTTTTGCAGGTCAATAGTTGTTCTATTGACCAAAAAAGCGGCGAA
This sequence comes from Sulfuricella sp., assembly GCA_028713975.1. Lineage (GTDB taxonomy): Bacteria > Pseudomonadota > Gammaproteobacteria > Burkholderiales > Sulfuricellaceae > Sulfuricella. The sequence goes on along the minus strand of JAQTNE010000022.1, from coordinate 1,755 downwards.
ATATGGACCGCTCAGGTGGATTTGCAGCCGATTTCCTTTAAGTCCGACAGGCTGCTAGCACACCTTCACCACGATATCGTGCAGCGTATTGGCGCAATGGGCCATGTTGTGGGCGGCGTTGGAAAGATGGCGGTAGATTTCACGGCGCTTGAACATGTTGATGTAGTCATCGCCCTTGAACAATTCGGCCAGGGCGATACGGTATAGCCGTTCGACCCGCCGTTGCGCCTTGCGCGCCTTGTCGGCATCGCCTGCCGCCGCCTTGGGGTCGATGCCGAGCTTGCCGAAACCGGCCACCAGTGCATCCACGCCTTCCTGCAACAGCTTGGATTTCTCCACGATAAAGGTGTCGGGCGTGACGCCGAGCACATCCATCTCGCTGACCGTGGTTTTGCAATAGGTCACAATCCGGTCGAGACCGGCAATCGCGCGGTAAATATCCTCCCGGTCGATCGGGGTGGAGAACGCTTCGTTCAGGGTGTGGAGGTTGCGCATCTTGATGAGGTCGGCTTCGTGCTCGTCCTGCTTGATTTTTATTCCCAGTTCCACATCGCCGGTTTTCATGAACTCGACCAGGTCGTCAACCGAATGGCTCACCAGCTCGCATTGTTCGGTCAGCAGCTTGAAAAAATTGGGCGTCTTGGGAAAAATTCGACCGAGGAGTCGTTGCAACATGGATTTGTCCGATTCGTTCATGATTTTTACCCCACCAGTTTCATGCTGGCCTGCACGATAAAATAAAAAGCGATTGCCGCCATCGCAGCGCCCGGCATGGCGAGTGGCCAGGCGATGAAAATCTCCTCCGCCTTCGCCCAGCGTACCGCTCTAGGCCGCTCCGATGCGCCGATGCCCATGATCGAGGTGGCGACCACTTGCGAAGTGGAAACCGGCGCACCCACCAGGGAAGCAGAGAAAATCACTCCGGCTGACGCCAGTTGGGAATCGAGCGCATGTAGTGGCCGCACCTTGTAGAGGGCAAAACCCAGGGTGCGCACGATGCGCCAGCCACCCGACATGATGCCCAACGTAATCGAAGTGGCACAGGCCAGTATCACCCAGAGCGGCACGGCAAATTCGTGGATGAAGCCGCTCAGCAACAGCACCAGGGTAAGGATACCCATGCCTTTTTGCGCGTCGTTGGCACCATAGGAAAAAGCCAGCCCGGCGGCGGTGAGGAACTGCACATGGCGCAGAGGACGGTTGATCGAGGGCTTCGCGGCGCGCAGCAGGAACAGCATCGAACGATGCAAAAAATAGCTGACCCAGAAACCGACCAGCGGCGATAGCAACAGCGCCAGCAACACCTTGGTCACGCCGGTGAAATGGCCGTGCAGCAACAGTTCGCCGAAGCCCCAGGCGATATGATCGACTCCGGCGGAGACCGCCACCACGCCCGCCAGCCCGCCCACCAGCGCGTGCGAAGAAGAGGATGGAATACCGCGCCACCAGGTCAGCAAATTCCAGCTAATCGCGCCCGCCAGCCCACAGATGATGATGGTAAGGGAAAGCGCGACCGGCAAATCGCCCAGGCTGATGAGTGAACCGATCGTGTTGGCTACCGCCGTGCCGCCCAGCAGCGGGCCGAGGAACTCGAAAAAACCGACGACCAGCACCGCCTGCATCGGCGTCATGGCGCGCGAGGCGATGACCGTGGCAATGAGGTTGGCACCATCGTTAAAGCCGTTGATGTAATCGAACAACAACACGATCACCCCCGCCGCTATCGCCAGAATCAGGACTGTATTCATGGTTGCA
>JAQTNE010000021.1 GCA_028713975.1 Sulfuricella sp. | reverse complement strand
CCGGCGTGGTGATGCTGGCCATCAGCTCGGCGGTGCTGTTCGGCCACCTGCTGCACCACGTCGCGGTGATCTATGTGCTCAACCCGCTGGTGCTGTTTTACCAGCCGCATGCCTGGATCGCCTGGGGCACCCAGTTTATCTTGTGGATGATGGTATGGGGCATGCTCTATGCGCTGCCCTACATGCGCGAAACACCGCTGTTCATGCGCATGCCGCTGGTGGGGGCGCTGTTACAGTCCCGGCTTGCCGTGTGGCTGTCGGGCTGCTGCCTGAAGCGGCGGCGCATCGTCGGCTGGCTCGCCACCATCAACGGCATCGGCACCGCGGTGTACACCGGCCTGCTGATCCAGTCGTTTCCGGCGGTGGCGCTGTGGCACAACCCCGGCGTGCCGCTGCTGTTCACGGTGTCGGCGTTCTCGACCGCGTTCGCCTACCTGTTGCTGTTGCTGAACGTGTTCATCCCCGACGAGAACGACCAGGACATCCGCCATCGCTATGAGCGCATGGACGTGATCCTGATCGCCACCGAACTGGTGATCCTGTTCTCTTTCTTCAGCTACACCCTGTCCGGATCGGAATCGGGCTACCGTTCGGCGCAGTTGTTGTGGAATGACTTCGGCTGGCTGGTCGGCTTCATCGGCTTCGGCCTGCTGGTACCGTTCTTTCTTGAACTCAAGGGGGTGATCAAGGGCTGGGGCAGCCGCTTTCCCACCGTCGCTGCGGCGCTGCTGGTGCTGATGGGCGGCTACATGCTGCGACATTATTTCATGTATGCCGGTGTCTATGCCTATCCGTGGTAACGGAGGATGAACGCCTCTCCTGAAACCTTGCGGCTACTATCCGGCCTGCTGGCCAGCCCCAGCATTGAATCGCTGGGCGTGCTACGCGAGTTGGCCGGGGAGCACGCCTGGCTGGGCGAGCCCATCGTGGAGCTGGAGCAAATGCCGCTAGAGGAATGGCAGGCGGAGCATGCCCGCCTGCTCATTTCCGGCCACCCCAAGACTGTCTGTCCGCCATTCGAGTCCGCCTTTCTCAGCGGGGCGATGTTCGGCGCCGCCTGCGACCGGATCGGCGATCTCTACCGGCGCGCCGGGTTGCAGGCCGAAGGCGCGCCGCCCGACTATCTCGGCACCCTGCTGGAGTGCGCCGCCTGGCTGATGGAACAGGACTGCGACCACGGAAATACCTTGCTGCAGGAGTTGTGGAGCGAGCATTTGGCGGCTTGGGCGCCGCAGTTCGGCACAGTGCTGCAGACGGAAAGCGGGCTGCAACTCTACCGCCAGCTCGGCCGGCAACTTGAAAACCTGTTCGATGAGTGACGCAGCCTGGAAGCTGGGGATGCGTTCCCAGGATGACGAGTCGGCAGTGGCCGCACGGGTATGCGACTGCTTCGGCGAAATCTATCGCCGTCACTTCAGCAGCGAGTGGCGGGTCAATCATGAACTGCCGGTCGAAATGCGCGCCTTTCGCCGCAGCGACGGCTGGTCGGTGTTCTTGCTGCTGACGCCGTGGATGATGGCGCGGGTGTTTCTGCCGGAACGCGATCCGGGCCTGCAAATTGCGTCCGGCTGGAGCGCCGCGGAGCGGGTCGCTGCGCCCTTTCAGGCGATCGGCCCGCTGCTCGATTTCAGTATTTTGGGCGGGGTGCAGAAAGCGCATCTCAATTACCTGCCCGAACTTGGGCATTTCCTGTTGCAGCCGCTGGTACAGTCGATGGAAAAATACGATTCCGCCGATGCGGTATTCGCCGCCTGGGACGATGTCATCAGAACCCGCGACCGGGTGATGGAACAGCAGAAACGGGAATGCGGCTGGCAGAAGGAAGTGTCGCGGCGGGAATTTTTTGCGCGGCTGGCGGGGAACCGGGCCAGCTAATTACCTAGAAATCTATAGATAATCCAGGATTTCCGCCGGTGCGCGGATGATGCTGTTTGCTCCCCACTGTTCCGGCTGGTCATTTGCGCCGAGGTAGCCGTATGCGGCGATAAGCGCCACCATGCCTGCAGCGCGCGCCGCCTCAATGTCGCGTTCGGCATCCCCCACATACAGGCAGTTGGCCGGATCTGCGCCTATTTCTCGGCTGGCGCATAGCAGCGGTTCGGGGTGAGGCTTGGGGTGGGCGCAGGTGTCGCCGCTGATGATGCTGGCGGCACGACCGATCAGCCTGAGCTGTTCCATCAGCGGGTTGGTGAAGCGTGCCGGTTTGTTGGTGACGACGCCCCAGGCGATGCCTTTTTCTTCCAGCGCTTCCAGCAGTTCCGCCATGCCGGGGAACAATCGCGTGAGGCAGCACAGATTGGCGGTGTAGAGCGCCAGATATTCTTCGCGCATGGCGTCGAATTGCGCATCTTCCGGCTTTAGCCCGAAACCGATTTCGAACAGGCCGCGCGTGCCGTGAGAGGCATAGGGACGGATGGTTTCCTGGGGCAGCGGCGGCAGGCCGTGCCGTTCGCGTTGCAGGTTGAGGGCATGCCCCAGATCAGGTGCGGTATCGGCCAGCGTGCCGTCAAGGTCGAACAGGACAGCCTTGATCATTCCGGACGGCAGTGGATCATGTAATTGACACTGGTGTCGGCATCGAGCGCGTAGGTCTTGGAAAAGGGGTTGTAGTTCATGCCAGTGATGCCGTCGATGTTCAGGCCAGCGGCGCGGCAGAAGCCGCCCAGTTCGGACGGCTTGAGGAATTTTGAATAGTCGTGGGTGCCGCGCGGCAGGAGGTTGAGCACGTATTCCGCGCCGATGACGGCAAACAGGAAGGACTTCGGGTTGCGGTTGAGCGTGGAGAAGAACAGATGGCCGCCCGGCTTGACCAGTTCGGCGCATGCCCGCACCACGCTGGCCGGTTCCGGTACGTGTTCAAGCATTTCCATGCAGGTGATGATGTCGTATTGCTGGGGCTGCTGTTTTGCCAGCTCTTCCACGGCGATCAGGCGGTAGTCCACTTTCTGGCCGCTCTCCAGCAGGTGCAGCTTGGCGACCTTGAGGGCTTTTTCGCCGAGGTCGATACCGGTGACCTGCGCGCCGCGCGCCGCCATGCTTTCGGCCAGGATGCCGCCGCCGCAGCCGACATCGAGCACGGTTTTGCCGCTGAGACCGGCAGCCTGATCGACGTAATCGAGGCGCAACGGGTTGATTTCGTGTAGCGGCTTGAACTCGCTGTTCGGGTCCCACCAGCGGTGGGCGAGCTGGGCGAATTTGTCCAGTTCCTGCTGATCTGCGTTTAATTGGGGTTCGGTCATTTTGATTTGCTGATTTTGTCTTGCCAGAAGGCGGTTTTGGCGTTGATCTCGCGAATATCGAGTGTGGTCAGTCGTCGCTCGTCAAGCACCAGCTTGCCGTTGACCCAGACATGGCTGACGTTTTCCCGGCCTGCGGCGTACACCAGATGCGAGGCAACATCATAGCATGGCTGGGTTTCCGGGGCGGACAAATCGACTGCGGTAATGTCGGCTGCCTTGCCGATGGCGAGCGAGCCGGTTGTCCGGTCGATCCCCAATGCGCGGGCGGCGTGGATGGTGGCCATGGCGAGCGACTGGTGGGCGGGCAGGGCGGCAGCGTGCCGGCTCTGACCCTTGGCAAGCAGGGCGGCAAGGCGCATTTCCGTGAAGATGTCGAGCCGGTTATTGCTCGCCGCGCTGTCGGTGCCCAGGCCGATGTTGATTTCCTGTTCGAGTTTTTCCACTACCGGGCCGATGCCGCTGGCGAGTTTGAGGTTGGAACTCGGGCAGTGGGCGACATGGCAGCCGTGTTCGGCGAGCAGGCGAATTTCTTCGGTGGTGATCTGCACCACGTGTACTGCGATCAGGTTGGGGCCGAGCAGGCCGAGCCGGTGCAGCCGCTCGATCGGCCTCATTTGGTATTGCTTGAGGCTGGCCTCGATCTCGTCGTGGGTTTCATGCAGGTGGATATGGATCGGCAGGTCGAGCTGTTCGGCGTAGGTCAGGACCTTGGCGAAGGTTTTGTCGCTGACGGTGTAGGGTGCATGGGGGGCGAGCGTGAAGCTGAGCAGCGGCTCGCCGCGCAATTCGTCGCGCATCGCCAGCCCTTTGCTGAGATAGTCGTCGGCGTCGGCGGCATAGGCGGTAGGGAAATCGACCACGATCAGGCCGATGGCGGCGCGCATCCCGGCGGTGAGGGCGGCCTGTGCTGCCGCAGCGGGGAAGAAATACATGTCGTTGAAACAGGTGATGCCGCTCCTGAGCATTTCCGCGCAGGCCAGCAGGGTGCCGTCGCGCACGAATTCCGGCGAGACGAACTTCGCTTCGGCCGGCCAGATATGATGGTTGAGCCAGTCCATCAGCGGCAGATCGTCAGCCAGGCCGCGCATCAGTGTCATGGCGGCATGGGTGTGGAGGTTGATCAGGCCGGGAATGAGGGCGTGATCGTCAAGCTGCAAGTGTCGGCTGGCGGTGTATCTGGCATGGGCATCGGCAGTCGGCAGGATGTCACGGATCACGCCGTCGGCAATAGCGATGGAATGCCGCTCCAGGGTTTGCCGCGCCGGTTCGATGGGGATGATCCAGCGCGCGTCGATCAGGGTGTCGATTTGTCTGTTTTCAGTTTGCATCGGAGGAATTTAGCCGATAAAAAAGCCCCGCACAAGGCGGGGCTGATTTTTTCGGGCCCTGAGGCCGAAATTATTTCTTGGTCGGAACCTGAATTTCTGGCTCGACGGTGACGCGGCGGTCGGGTTGCAGGCACTCGATCAGCTTCTTGGTTTTTTTCGTGCCTTTGCACTTGTTTTTGGTGTCGGCATCTGCGTTGGGTTCAGACTTACCCTTGCCTACGGTCTTGATGCGGTCGGCGGCGATACCCTTGCTTACCAGGTAGGTCTTGACAGCCGCAGCGCGGTGCTCGGACAGCTTCTGGTTGTACTTGGCAGAACCGATGCGGTCAGCATGGCCGGTTACCAGCAGCAGCTCCACTTCAGGGTGAGCCTTCATGCCTTCGACAACCTTGTCGTCCAGTTCTTTCTTGCCTTCTGCACGGACAACGGCTTTGTTGAAGTCGAACAGGGTTTCGGCATTGAATGTGACTCTAATGGCAGGCTTGTCAGGGCCGGCATCGGGTGCTGCGGCTGCGGCGTTCGTCGGAGCCGCTGTCTTTTTCGCCAGATCCGGGTCGCATTCGGCGGTTGCCATGGCCGGAGTCCAGTAGCCGGTGCGCCAGCACTCATTGTAGTTGTCCTTGACCACGTTGCCGCGGGTGTCGATCAGGTAGCCAGCGTTGGCTACTTCGTGTGCCAAGGTAGCGCCGGCGGCGAATATTCCGGCTGCCAGCGTAATGCCCAAAGCGAGCTGTTTAACTAGATTTTTTTTCATTTTTGATTCTCCAATTTGGATATTAATCGCTATCACCTGTTCAGGCGCGGTTTTCTAAAGTCAGTTCCGGCGGCGCACCTATTACAGTTACCTTTGTATCATATACCAACAAACCAAAAGGTGACAAAAATTCAATCTTTTGACAAATCGGCTGTTCAGAGTGTGGTTTTTAAAGCCGGTTCCGGCTGCGTACTTAAAAAATAAGTACTCTCATAGTATATACCAACCAATTAAAAAGAGGGCGAAAACGCAATCTTTATGCGGAGTGGCTTGGTATGAGTCAACATGCTAAAATTGAAAACATTTTGTTTCCGCAGATCAATACAATTCAGGTTAAGTAGGATCTTATAGCCCATATGGAAATATTCGCCAGAGAAACGATCCCGGTCAGTCTAGAAGAAGAAATGCGTCGTTCCTACCTCGATTACGCCATGAGCGTGATCGTGGGCCGGGCGCTGCCCGATGTGCGTGACGGCCTCAAGCCGGTGCATCGGCGTGCATTGTTCGCCATGCACGAGCTGTCCAATGACTGGAACAAGCCCTACAAGAAGTCGGCGCGTATTGTCGGCGACGTGATCGGTAAGTACCATCCCCACGGCGATACCGCGGTGTACGACACTATCGTCCGTATGGCGCAGAATTTCAGCTTGCGCTATCCGCTGGTAGACGGTCAGGGCAACTTCGGCTCGGTCGACGGCGACAATGCCGCCGCGATGCGTTATACCGAAATCCGTATGGCGCGCATCGCCCACGAGCTGCTCGCCGATCTCGACAAGGAAACGGTGGATTTCGGCCCGAACTACGACGGTTCCGAGCACGAGCCGCTGGTTCTGCCGTCGAAAATCCCCAATTTGCTGATTAACGGCAGCTCCGGCATCGCCGTGGGCATGGCGACCAACATCCCGCCGCACAACCTGAACGAAATTGCGGATGCCTGTCTGATGCTGCTGGAAAAGCCGGACACCGACATCGAAGATCTGATCGAAGTCGTGCCGGCGCCCGACTTCCCTACCGCCGGTATCATCTACGGTACCGTCGGGGTCAAGGAAGGCTATCGCACCGGCCGCGGCCGGGTGGTGATGCGCGCGCGCGTCCATTTCGAGGATATCGACAAGGTGGGCGGACGTCAGGCGATTATCGTCGATGAATTGCCCTACCAGGTGAATAAGGCCAACCTGCTGATCAAGATCGGCGAGCTGGTGCGCGAGAAGAAGATCGAAGGTATTTCCGATTTGCGCGACGAGTCGGACAAGTCCGGCATGCGCATGGTGATCGAGCTGAAGCGCGGCGAAGTGCCGGAAGTGGTGGTCAACAACCTGTACAAGCAGACGCAGATGCAGGACACCTTCGGCATGAACATGGTGGCGCTGGTGGACAACCAGCCGCGCCTGCTCAACCTGAAGCAGATGCTCGACGCTTTCCTGCGCCACCGGCGCGAGGTGGTGACGCGGCGCACCGTGTTCGAACTCAGGAAGGCGCGCGAACGCGGCCATATCCTGGAAGGCCTGGCGGTGGCCCTGTCCAATGTGGATGACGTGATCGCCCTGATCAAGGCTGCGCCGACGCCATCCGCCGCCAAGCTGGGGTTGATGGAGCGGGTCTGGCGCTCGCCGCTGGTGGAAGAGATGCTGGCGCGGACGGCGGCCGACGCTTCCCGCCCGGATGGACTGGCGCCCGAGTTCGGTCTTGCCGGGCAAGGCTATCGCCTGTCCGACGCTCAGGCACAGGCGATTCTGGAGCTGCGCCTGCAACGCCTGACCGGTCTGGAACAGGACAAGATCGTGTCCGAATACCGCGAGGTGATGGAGAAAATCGCCGATCTGCTCGACATCCTCGCCAAGCCTGCACGCATCACCGAGATCATCGTGCTGGAGCTGACCGCGATCAAGGCGCAGTTCGGCGACAAGCGTCGTAGCGAGATCGTGGCCCATGCCCTGGATATCAGCCTGGAAGACCTGATCACGCCGCAGGACATGGTAGTGACCCTGTCGCACAGCGGCTACATCAAATCTCAGCCGCTGGAGGACTACAGCGCCCAGAAGCGTGGCGGGCGTGGCAAGCAGGCGACGGCGATGAAGGAAGAAGATTTCATCGAGAAACTGTTCATCGCCAATACGCACGATTACATTTTGTGTTTCTCCAATCGTGGCCGGGTCTACTGGATCAAGGTCTATGAAGTGCCGCAGGGCAGCCGCGGGTCGCGCGGCAAGCCGATCATCAACATGCTGCAACTGGAGGAAGGCGAGAAAATCAACGCTATCCTGCCGGTCAAGGAGTTCGACGACGGCCATTTTATCTTCATGGCAACTGCCAGCGGCATCGTCAAGAAAACGCCGCTGTCCGATTTCTCCCGCCCGATGAAGCGCGGCATTATCGCGATCAACCTCGACGAAGACGACTATCTGATCGGCGTGGACATCACCGACGGCCAGCATGACGTGATGTTGTTCACCGACGGCGGCAAGGCAGTGCGCTTCGACGAGGAGGCAGTGCGTGCCACCGGTCGCGTTTCGCGTGGCGTGATGGGCGTGCGTCTGGGCAAGGGGCAGAAAGTGATTTCCCTGCTGGTGGCCGAGAACGAGACCCAGTCCGTGCTTACCGCCACCGAAAACGGCTACGGCAAGCGTACTTCGATCACCGAATACACCCGTCACGGTCGCGGCACCCAGGGCATGATGGCGATCCAGACTTCCGAGCGTAACGGCAAGGTGGTGGCGGCGACGCTGGTAGACGCGAATGACGAGATCATGCTGATCACCACCGGTGGCGTGCTGATCCGTACCCGTGTCAGCGAAATCCGCGAGATGGGCCGTGCCACCCAGGGCGTGACGCTGATCAACCTCGACAAGGGCGAGAAGTTGGTCGGGCTGGAAAAAGTGGTCGAGGCGGATGGTGAGGCGGCGGATGGAGAAGGGGTAACTGATTTTAGTGTCAGCTAATGATTTTGTATTTCTCTGCGCCGCTGTGTCTCTAGTGGTGAATGATTAAGGTTTACATGGAACGAATTTACAATTTTAGCGCCGGCCCTGCTGCCTTGCCCGAGGAAGTCCTGGTGCAGGCGCGCGACGAAATGCTCAACTGGCAAGGTTGCGGCATGTCGGTGATGGAGATGAGCCATCGCGGCAAGGAATTCATGGGCATCGCCGCCGAGGCCGAGGCCGACCTGCGCGAATTGATGAACATCCCCGCCGGTTACAAGGTGCTGTTCCTGCAGGGCGGTGCTTCTAGCCAGTTCGCCATGGTGCCGATGAATCTGCTGCGCGGCAAAAAAACCGTGGACATCGTCAACACCGGGGTGTGGTCGCAGAAGGCCATCGAGGAAGCGGAAAAATTCTGCAAGGTCAACGTCGTCGCTAGCTCGGAAGACACTCAATTCAGCTACGCCCCGACCCAGGACAAATGGCGCCTGAGCGGGGATGCCGCCTATGTCCATTACACCCCCAACGAAACCATCGGTGGCGTGGAATTTCACTGGATTCCCGAGACCGGCGACATACCATTGGTCGCCGACATGTCCTCGAACATCCTGTCCGGCCCGCTGGATGTCTCCCGCTTCGGCCTGATCTACGCCGGGGCGCAGAAGAACATCGGCCCAGCCGGCCTGTGCATCGTGATCGTGCGCGAAGACCTGATCGGCCAGACGCTGCCGGGCACACCGACCATGTTCGACTACCAGATTCACGCCGACCACGATTCGATGTATAACACGCCGCCCACTTACTCGTTGTATATCGCCGGGCTGGTGTTCAAATGGCTGAAGCGCCTCGGTGGCCTGGCGGAAATGGACAAGCGCAACAATGCCAAGGCCGCGCTGCTTTACGATTACCTCGACAGCGGCGATTTTTATCATTGTCCCGTCGCAAAAGACAGTCGCTCCCGCATGAATGTGCCGTTTACCCTGAAGGATGCGTCATTGGACGAGGAATTCCTCAAACAGTCAAAGGCACGTGGACTGGCGCAGTTGAAAGGTCATCGCCTGCTGGGCGGGATGCGCGCCTCGATTTACAATCCAATGCCGCTGGAAGGTGTGAAAACACTGGTGGATTTCTTGCGCGAATTCGAAAACAAACATGGCTAGATTTCACCACAGAGGCACAGAGGCACAGAGGAATTCAAGTTCAAGGGTAACTCCTGCTTTTCTCTGTGCCTCTGTGTCCCTGTGGTAATTGGTTTTAATCAATGGATAAACAACTTTCCCAGCACCGTGCCAGCATCGACGCGATTGACGATGAGGTATTGAAGCTCGTCAACCGTCGTGCCGAGCACGCCCAGGCGATCGGTGCCCTGAAAAACGGTACGGTTTTTCGCCCCGAGCGCGAGGCGCAGGTATTGCGCCGGATCAAGGAAAATAACCCCGGCCCGCTTTCCGGTGAAACCGCGGCGCGCCTGTTCCGCGAGATCATGTCGGCTTGCCTGGCTCTGGAAAAGCCCTTGTCCGTGGTTTATCTCGGGCCGCAGGGCACCTTCAGCCAAGCGGCATCGGTCAAGCATTTCGGCCATGCCGCGCTAACCCGCCCCTGCGTCTCGATCGACGAGGTGTTCCGCGAGGTGGAAGCGGGGCTGGCGGACTACGGCGTGGTGCCGGTGGAAAACTCTACCGGTGGTGCAGTCGGTACTACCCTGGATTTGCTGTTGCAAACCCCCCTCAAAGTTTGCGGCGAAGTCGATTTGCGCGTGCACCAGTTTCTGCTGCGCAAGGCGGGGGCAACGGGTAAGGCGCAGAAAGTTTATTCGCATGCCCAGTCTCTCGCCCAGTGCCACGAGTGGCTCAACCAGAACCTGTCTGGCGTGGAGCGCGTGGCAGTGGTGAGCAATGCCGAGGCGGCACGCCTGGCCGCTGAGGATGGCGCGGCAGCGGCGATTGCGGGCGAGGCTGCGGCAGCGCATTACGGGCTGGAGAAACTGGCGGAAAATATCGAGGACAAGCCGAACAACATCACCCGCTTTCTGGTGATAGGTCGGCATGATGCGGCGCCTTCTGGCCGCGATAAAACCTCCCTGGCGATGTCTGCCCGGAATCGCCCCGGCGCGGTATATGAATTGCTGATGCCGCTGGCTCAGCATGAGGTGAGCATGACCAAGCTGGAGTCCCGCCCGTCCCGTGCCGGGCTCTGGGAATATGTTTTTTTCGTGGACGTGGAAGGGCATCGCGAGGATGCGAAGCTTGCCCAGGCATTGTCCGAGCTGGCCGACAAGGCGGCTTTCCTGAAGATACTGGGCTCCTACCCCATCGCTGTCCTTTGATGAACGGGTCAAATTGATTATGAACAAAGAACATTCCTCCGCAATCAAGTCGAGTGCCGTCAATCCCGACCTTAACTGGAGCCAGGTGCGGGAGACCATCCTGATGCTGGGTGTGGCGATCGGGCAGATTGACGCGGTGATGCGCGATGGCGACGAGTCGGTCGGGGTGCTGACAAGTTCCTTCACCGCCATGTCCAACGCGGTGGCCGCTATCAGTGTGGCAAACCAGGACTTGCCGGACGACGAAGCGACACGGCTGGTGCGCGAAACCATCGAAAGCAAATGCGGATTCGTCTTCGGGCAGATGCAGCACGCGATCATGGCTTTTCAGTTTTATGACCGCATGGTGCAGCGCCTCAACCATGTGTGCCACAGTATTGATGCGCTGGCTGACCTGATTTCGGACGGCAGCCGCTTGTACAGTCCTGCCGAATGGGTTTCGATCCAGAAAATAATCCGTTCGAAATATTCCATGGAGTCCGAGCGCATCATGTTCGACTCCATCCTGAACGGCGCGAGCATCCACGAGGCGCTCGAACTATCCCGACGGTGGGCGGACGCGGAGCGCGGCAAGGGCGATGAAATCGAACTGTTCTGACCGCCTCGCGCCATTAATGAACCTTCAAATAGCTATTATGGATAATTGTGATCTTGCGCCTCTCCATGTGCGTGGTATAGCGCCCTATCAGCCCGGCAAGCCGATTGCCGAGCTGGCGCGGGAAATGGATTTGCTGGAGTGTGACATCGTCAAGCTGGCCTCCAACGAGAATCCGCTCGGCGCCAGTCCGCGCGCGTTGGCGGCAATCGAAAACGTGTTGATGGAAGTCGCGCGCTACCCGGATGGCAGCGGCTTCACGCTTAAAACCGCGCTGGCGCAAAAACATGGCGTGGAGATGAACCAGATTGTGCTGGGCAACGGCTCCAACGATGTGCTGGAACTGGTGGCGCGCGCCTTCCTGACGCCGCAAACCTCCGCGGTATATAGCCAGTACGCTTTTGCTGTTTACCCGCTCGCCACCCAGGCTGTCGGCGCCCGCGGCATCGAAGTGCCAGCCAGCAATTTCGGCCATGATCCGGAAGCCTTGCTGGCGGCGATTGCGGAAGACACCCGTATCCTGTTCATTGCCAACCCCAACAACCCCACCGGCACCCTGCTCGAACCCGAGCGCCTGCTGAACTTGATTGAGCGCATGCCGGGAAATGTGCTGGCGGTGCTGGACGAGGCTTATACCGAATATCTGCCGAATGAGCTCAGAAGTGATATTACCGGCTGGCTCAAGCGATTCCCGAATCTGATCGTCACGCGCACATTTTCCAAGGCTTATGGCCTGGCCGGCCTGCGCGTGGGTTATGCGCTGGCCAGCCCGCAGGTGGCTGACATGATGAACCGGGTGCGCCAGCCCTTCAATGTCAATGCTTTTGCCCAGGCGGCGGCGGTGGCGGCGATGGAAGATATTACTTTCCTCGACGAGTGCCTCGAGATCAACCGCGCGGGCATGGCGCAGTTGACGGATGGTTTCGAGCGCCTCGGCCTCGGGTATATCCCTTCCCGCGGCAATTTCATCGCGGTGCGCGTGGGTGACGCCGCCGCCGTTAATCGCAGCCTGCTCACGCAGGGCGTGATCGTGCGGCCCATCGCCAATTACGGCATGCCGGAGCACCTGCGGGTGAGTGTCGGGCTGGAAGGCGAAAACAAAGTATTTTTACTGGCTCTGGAACGGGCTCTTGAGGAGTTGAAGAAATGATTATCGTAATGGGCAGTGGCGCTACCGAACAGCAGATCGACAGCATCGTTAAAAAAATCAAGGAAGCCGGGCTGGACGCAAACATTTCCCGCGGCACCGAACGCACCGTAATCGGCGCTATCGGCGACGAGCGCAAGCTGGAAGCGGAATATTTCGAAGCGCTGCCCGGCGTCGAGCAGGCAATGCATGTCGTCAAGCCTTACAAAATTGTCGGGCGGGAATGGCACAAGCAGGATAGCGTGATCGACATCAAGGGCATCCCGCTTGGCGGCAAACAGGTGCAGATTATCGCCGGCCCATGTTCGGTGGAAACGCCAGAGCAAATGGCGCTGGCGGCACAGGCGGTGCATGCGACAGGCTGCCGCCTGATGCGCGGCGGCGCCTTCAAACCGCGCACTAGCCCCTACGCGTTTCAAGGCCATGGCGCGGAAGGGCTGGCAATGTTCCGCGAGGCGGCCAAAAAATATAACCTGCCCATTGTTACCGAGCTGATGGATGCGCGGCAGATTGATACCTTTCTCGAATACGATGTCGATGTCATCCAGATCGGCACGCGCAACATGCAAAATTTCGACTTGCTCAAGGAAGTCGGACGAACCAACAAGCCGGTGATCCTCAAGCGCGGCATGTCGGCAACCATTGCCGAATGGCTGATGTCGGCGGAATATATCGCTGCCGGCGGCAACCACAACATCATTTTCTGCGAGCGCGGCATTCGCACTTTCGAGACTTATTACCGTAACGTGCTGGATGTCACCGCGATTCCGGTCTTGAAAAAAGAAACCCACCTGCCGGTGATCGTCGATCCCTCTCATGCCGGCGGCAAGGCGTGGATGGTGCCGGCGCTTTCCCGCGCGGCGATCGCTGCCGGCGCGGACGGCTTGCTGGTCGAGATGCACCCCAATCCCTGCGAGGCATGGTGCGATGCGGATCAGGCGCTGAATGCGGGCGAACTCAAGGATCTGGTGGGTTCGCTGAGCCTGATAGCGCAAGCGGTAGGTCGCGAGATCTGAATTCTGTCTCCATGGCTGACATCGAGCACGAAGATCTGCTGAAGTCAGTTGCCGAGATTACCGAGCAGCGCGATCTGGCGTCGCTTGAGGTCAGCGTGGTGGAAGCCCTGTTCGAGTTTGTCCCGGCCACTGAGATCAAGCTCTACAAGGTGCACGGCCAGGAGGCGCGGCTGGCCGTGAGAGTGGACGAAAATGGGGTGGAGGCAGGCGGGAGCCTGATCAGGTCGCCGGATGGCGTCCTGTCTTTGCCGGATAGCGCCGAATTCATGGATTGCCTGGAAAAGCAGGCGATGGTGGCAGGTGAAACCGAGGGCCTGAACAGGTTCATCTATCCCATCATGGCCGAAGGGCGCGTGGTGGGCATTTTGTCCCTGCTTTGTCCAGCGAACCGCGATTGCAACCAGTGGCTCATTTCCGGTTTGCTGAGGATTTACCAGAACTTCCTTTCGATCATCAATGAAAATGAACGCGACAAACTGACCGGGCTGCTCAACCGCAAAACATTCGACGATAAAATCAGCAAAATTCTGCAAGCCAATGCCGATCGGGATGCTAGTGGAAAAACATCTGTCGTTGAGCATCGGCATGGGCGGGATGAAAAAACTTCCAATTGGCTGGCGTTGCTGGACATCGATCACTTCAAGCGCATCAACGATACCTTCGGGCATTTGTACGGTGATGAAGTGCTGCTGCTTTTTTCAAGAATCATGAAAGAAACTTTTCGCAGCAGCGATTTGCTATTTCGTTATGGCGGCGAGGAATTCATTGTGGTTTTGCCCGCTGAGGGCATCGGGGGCGCGTGGACAGCCCTGGAGCGTTTCCGGGAGGCTGTCGAGAGTTTTAACTTTCCGCAGGTGGGCCAAGTGACGGTAAGCATCGGTTTCGTCGATATGGGCAACCAGTGCATCCCGGCTACCTTGGTGGGGCACGCTGACCAGGCCTTGTATTTCGCGAAACAGAATGGACGTAACCGGGTTTGTATGTATGATTTTCTGATTATTACCGGCGAACTTGGCAGGGAATCCGCCGGCAGCGATGTCGAGCTTTTTTAGTCTGGACGGGGAGATGCCGCGGTGATCGAAAAACTAGCCATTGTCGGCGTCGGACTCATCGGTGGGTCGTTTGCCATGGCACTGCGCAAAGCTGGCATGGTACGTGAAATCGTCGGGGTTGGACGTTCCGCCGGTAATTTGCAGGAAGCGCTGAGATGCGGTGCAATCGACCGGATCGCTTCCGGCGCGGCTTCCGCAGTTCAAGATGCGGAACTGGTCATGCTGGCGGTTCCTGTCGGGCAGATGGCGGCGGTGATGCAACAGATTGCGCCCCACCTTGCCGCGCATACGGTGGTGACCGATGCCGGCAGTACCAAGGGTGATGTGGTGGCGTTGGCGCGGCAATATTTGCCGCAACATCTGGCTTTGTTCGTGCCGGGCCATCCGATTGCGGGTGCGGAGAAAAGCGGTGTCGGCGCGGCGGATGCCGGCTTGTTTCATGGCCGTCAGGCGGTATTGACGCCATTGCCGGAAACGGTTTCCGAGGCCACGGATCGTGTGCGCGATGCCTGGTTGGCCTGCGGTGCGCGGGTTGCCGAAATGTCGCCGGAAGAGCATGACCGGATCTTTGCCGCCGTGTCCCATTTACCCCATCTGCTGGCCTTCGCACTGGTCGATGAAATCGCCTCCCGCAGCAATGGCAAAGAGCTGTTCGGCTACGCAGCCGGTGGTTTCCGCGACTTTACCCGCATCGCCGGCAGCTCGCCGGAGATGTGGCGCGACATCTGCCTGGCCAACCGTGATGCGCTGCTGCAGGAACTCGATACTTATCAGTCGCAGTTGGAACGTTTGCACGCCTTGCTGGAACAGGGCGATGGCGCGGCGTTGGAGCGGGTGTTCGACCGAGCCAGCCAGGCAAGGAATGCCTGGGCCTCACAAAACGATTTAACCACAGAGACACAGAGACACAGAGAAAATTCCAAAACATGAAACTAATGCGTACCGCTGCCTGGTGAAATGGCTACCAGCTAATACGGTAGCCATTCCTGCCCTCCTCTGTGTCTCTGTGGTAAAAGGTTTTTAAAATGGAATACATCGATCTCGCCCCGATTTCCCGTGTCAGCGGCACCGTTCTGCTGCCCGGCTCGAAAAGCATCTCCAATCGCACATTGTTGCTCGCGGCGCTGGCCGAAGGCATCACCGAAGTCAAGGCGCTGCTTGCCTCTGACGACACCGGCCACATGCTGGAAGCGTTGAAGCAGCTTGGTGTCAACTGGTTACGCCACGGCGATAGCCAGGACTACCGGGTGGAGGGCGTGGGCGGGGAGTTTCCGGTGAAGCGTGCCGACCTGTTCCTCGGCAATGCCGGCACCGCCTTTCGTCCACTCACCGCAGCGCTGGCGTTATCGCATGGCGACTACAAACTGTCCGGCGTGCCGCGCATGCACGAGCGACCGATTGGCGACCTGGTCGACGGCTTGCGCCAGCTCGGCGCGGACATCGCTTACCTCGGCAACGAAGGCTACCCTCCGCTTGCCGTCAAGCTGGCGACAATCCAGGCATCGGCTGGGGTAAAAATACGCGGTAATGTCTCCAGCCAGTTCCTGACCGCGCTGCTGATGGCCGCCCCGCTGGCGCGGCAGGATGTGACCATCGAGGTGGTCGGCGAGCTGATTTCCAAGCCCTACATCGAGATTACACTTAACCTGATGCGGCGCTTCGGCGTCGAGGTCGAGCGCCAGAACTGGCAGGCGTTTACTATCCGTGCCGGGCAGGCATATCGCAGCCCCGGCGTGATTCATGTCGAGGGCGACGCATCCAGCGCATCTTATTTCCTTGCCGCCGGGGCGATCGGCCAAGGCCCGGTGCGGGTCGAGGGCGTGGGCAAGGCCAGCATTCAGGGCGATGTCCGCTTCGCCGAGGCGCTGGAACAAATGGGTGCCCAAATCGCGATGGGCGAAAACTGGATCGAGGCACGCGCCCCGGCAAATGGGAAACTCAAGGCCGTTGACCTTGATTGCAACCACATTCCCGACGCGGCGATGACCTTGGCGGTGCTGGCTCTATTCGCCGAAGGGGTGACCACCCTGCGCAACATCGCCAGTTGGCGGGTCAAGGAAACCGACCGCATCGCCGCGATGGCAACCGAACTGCGCAAACTTGGCGCAACCGTGGAAGAGGGCACCGACTACATTCGCGTCACCCCGCCCCATTCTTCACCTCTCACCCCTCACGCCGTCATCGACACTTACGACGATCACCGCATGGCGATGTGCTTTTCCCTGGCGGCTTTGGGCGGTGTGCCGGTGCGCATCAACGACCCGAAGTGTGTAGCCAAGACCTTCCCGGACTATTTTGAGAAGCTTGCCTCACTCGTGTAGGGTCGAATTTATTCGATCGGTGTGATGTCAGGCGAACAGCAGGGCGGCTTCAGGCCGACAGAGTGTGCCAAAAACTTTTTGTCGAAGGTATAGAAGATATCGCACCCTTCCGAACAGGAAAGGTGAAGCGCATCCGCGAAATCGAGGCCATTCTTGTAGCGCCTGATAGCGGTCAATAATACTTGCTCCGATTCGAAGTGCAGGTTTTCTCCGGAAATCAGCCGGTCAAGCAGGGAGGCTATTTTTTCGCGATCCACCCTGTATGCACCGCGCAATACCCATTCCAGTTCCAGTACCACAGAAAGCGGCACAAAGCATGAATTGCCGTCAATCAGGCGGATCGCGGCTTCCATTTGTTGCCGGTCATCCCCAGTCAGCAGCCTGACAAGGATGTTCGTGTCGAGCGCAATCATTCCGGTTTCTCAGCGAAATTGGCAACGTCCATTTCTTCATCCGAAATGTGCGGCCCAGTGTATCCGGCTATGCCAGCCAACGACGATGCCGCAAGCGTTTTACGGGCCGGCTCGATGATCACCCGAAAACCGGAACCATCCGGGACAACGCCAAGCCGCGATCCCGCCGTTATTCCAAGCTTCCGCCGTAGACCGGCCGGAATAATCATTTGGCCTTTTTCCGATACTGTTACCGTATCCATTGGCGCTCCTTGTGCGATTTGCCCTGTACATAAATCCAGATTAATGTAATTTACTACCAAAGTAAACCGTTTACGACAGGGGGTGCTGTTTACCCCGGATTCCTGGTCAGTTTTGCACGCTGATTAACACCCCTTTTCCATCCTGTTGTGAATTGCGGGCGGACATCGGTCAGTTACAATACCGTCATCGACGGGACAACGTGCACCATCGTTGTGAATTGCGGGCGGGCATCGGTCAGTTACAATGCGCACCCCCGCGCCCACATGCCCACACATGTTGTGAATTGCGGGCGGGCATCGGTCAGTTACAATTAATCGCGGTTTATTTGCACGTGGATACGGGTTGTGAATTGCGGGCGGGCATCGGTCAGTTACAATTAGTCAAAAAAGAGTGATTTACGACGCAATGTTGTGAATTGCGGGCGGGCATCGGTCAGTTACAATGAAACGCCCCTGCGGCAATTCAACGCCAAAGTTGTGAATTGCGGGCGGGCATCGGTCAGTTACAATTAATTGAACTCGATACGGAGAAAGACGAGAGTTGTGAATTGCGGGCGGGCATCGGTCAGTTACA
>JAQTNE010000020.1 GCA_028713975.1 Sulfuricella sp. | reverse complement strand
TCGCATGCATGACGCTTCCCCCTTCGACGTTTGGTCACCGAGATGGAGGTCTTATCGGCGTCATGCATGCACGACTTGAGATGTAACTTGTTGAATAACAATGATCGTTTGCGGGGAAACCTCAGCCCTAGCCCCCCTTTTGCAAAGGGGGGAACCATGTAGTGCAATTGCCTTGGCCGGGCAGGCGATAGCAAAACGGCAATCGCGTACCCTGTGATAAAATTACGCTTTGATTGTTCCACCGGAATTATATGAGGAGTTTGAAATATGGCCGCTTTTACTGCTGACGAAACCGCACAGATCAGGCAGACCCTTGGAAAGCGCCAGGAGCAGTTGCTCGGAGAAATTCGCGACGAACTGACCCGTTCTGGAGAGCAGCATTACATCGATCTGGCGGGGCGCGTGACCGATCTGGGAGACGCATCGGTGGCGGATTTGATTGCGGACACAGATGCGGCAATCGTTGACCGGCAAGTTGCCGAAGTGCGCGAAATCGAGGCGGCATCCAGGCGTCTTGCTACAGGTGATTTTGGTTCCTGTATTGATTGCGGCGTCGATATTCCGTTTGCGCGTTTGCTGGTGTATCCAACCGCTGTGCGCTGCATGGCATGTCAATCCCAGCATGAAAAGACCTATGCGCACGTAGGCAACCCCACTCTTTAAACAATCGGCGTACCGGGCAGCGCTGTAAGGCGATCCGGCGCTATGCGTTTCATCCATTACCAGGCGATTTCGCCGCTTTTCGGTTTTATCCCACCATGCCCGTCCTGACACTGGAAAAAGTTTCTCTCGCCTATGGCCACCACCCCCTGCTGGAGCAGGCCGATTTACAGCTCGACACCGGTGAGCGGGTCGGGCTGATCGGGCGCAACGGCGGCGGCAAATCCAGCCTGCTGAAGATCATCGCGGGTGTGGCCTTTCCCGATGACGGCAAGGTGTGGCGCGCGCCAGCGCTGAACCTGGCCTACGTGCCGCAGGAGCCGCAGCTCGACCCCGGTCATACCGTATTCGAAGCGGTGGCCGAAGGGCTGGTGAGCTTAAGCCAGTTGCTGATCGACTACCATGCCGTTTCCCATGCGCTGGGAGAGGAGGGCGCGGATGTCGATGCGCTGCTGGAGCAGATGCAGCACTTGCAGGGCGAGCTTGAAGCGCGCGACGGCTGGCGCCAGCAAAGCCGCATCGACGCGGTGATGAGCCGCCTGGCCCTGCCTGAAGATGCGCTGGTTTCATCGCTTTCCGGCGGCTGGAAGAAGCGCGTGGCGCTGGCCCGTGCGCTGGTTGCCGAGCCGGATGTGCTGGTGCTGGACGAACCCACCAACCATCTTGACCTGGCCGCCATCGAATGGCTGGAAGAATTGCTCAAATCCTTTGCCGGCGGTGTGCTGTTCGTCACCCACGACCGGCGCTTTCTCGACAACGTGGCGACCCGCATCATCGAACTCGACCGGGGGCAACTGGCGAGTTTCCCCGGCAATTTCGCCGCTTTCCAGCGCCGCAAGCAGGAGATGCTCGAGGCCGAAGAAGTGCTGAACGCAAAATTCGACAAGGTGCTGGCGCAGGAAGAGGTGTGGATACGCCAGGGTATCAAGGCCCGGCGTACCCGCAACGAAGGCCGTGTGCGGCGGCTGGAGCAGTTGCGCCGCGAGCATACGGCGCGCATCAATCAGACCGGCAAGGCGCGGCTCGCGGTCGATGCGGGCGACCGTTCCGGCAAGCTGGTGGCGGAACTGGAAAACGTCTCCAAATCCTTCGGCGGCAAGCCGATTATCAAGGATTTTTCCACGCGCATCATGCGCGGCGACCGCATCGGCCTGATCGGGCCGAACGGCGCGGGCAAGACCACCCTGCTCAAGCTCATCCTGGGCGAATTGCAGCCCGATTCCGGCACGGTAAAGAGCGGCACCAAACTTGCCGTCGCCTATTTCGACCAGATGCGCGAGCAGCTTGACGAAGACGCGACGCTGATCGACACCATCAGCCAGGGCAACGACTTCATTGAAATCGGCGAAGTGAAAAAACACGTCATCAGCTACCTCGGCGATTTTCTGTTTCCGCCGCAGCGCGCGCGCGCCAAGGTTTCTTCCCTCAGCGGCGGCGAGCGCAACCGCTTGCTGCTGGCGCGTCTGTTCACCCGCCCCGCCAACGTGCTGGTGCTGGACGAGCCGACCAACGACCTCGATATCGAAACCCTGGAACTGCTCGAAGAACTGCTGCTGGAATATTCCGGCACCTTGTTCCTGGTGAGCCATGACCGGACTTTCCTCGACAACGTGGTGACTTCGACCGTCGCGTTCGAAGGCGACGGCCATCTGGCCGAATACGCCGGCGGCTATGAAGACTGGCTGCGCTGCCGACCGCGCCCCGCTACCGAAGCCGAGAAAAATGCCGCTACGGCCAAACCGAAGCCGGAGAGCAAACCGACCGCAAAAGCCAAGCTCTCCTTCAAGGAAATCCGTGAGCTGGAAGCCTTGCCCAAGCAGATCGAGGCGCTGGAACAGGAACAGCAAACCATTGGCGAAAAGCTGGCGGACGGCGAGCTTTACCGTACCGATCCCGGCGAGGTGAAGCGCTTGCAGGCACGCAATGGCGCAATCGAGGAAGAACTGCTGAACGTATTGGCGCGCTGGGAAGCGCTGGAAGGAAAGCGGTGATTGATATTTCTCATTGCCGACAAGAGCAAAAATGTTGTCATATTGGCGTTTCGTCTTAAGTCGCCGATTACCTGTGATCAAGAACCTGCTTTTCCTGCTGCTGCTTTTCCCCCTCGCTGTACAGGCCGCCTTTCCTTCATTTCAGGCACTGATCGACGCCACGCCTGCCGGTGGAACCTTGCACCCCAAACCGGGCACTTATGCCGGGCCGGCAACGATTTCGCGCCAGATCATCCTCGATGGCGGCGGCAAGGTTACGGTGGACGGCGGCGGTACCGGATCGGTGCTGCTTATCGACGCCAGTGGCGTCGTGGTGCGTGGGTTGCGGCTGACCAATTCGGGCGAATCCCATGACCGGATGGATGCGGGCATTGCCTTGACCGGCGATGAAAACAGCATCGAGGACAACGTGATCGAAGGCACGTTGTTCGGTATCAGCCTGAAGCGGGCTAACCACAACATTCTGCGTCGCAACCGCATCCGTTCCAAACCGGCGGAACTGGCGATGCGCGGCGAAAGCATCCGCCTCTGGTACAGCATGGACAACCTGATCGAAGGCAATGACATTGATCAGGCGCGCGATCTGGTACTGATGAATTCGCCGCGCAACCACATCGTCGGCAACGTCATCCGCAACAGCCGCTATGGCATCCACCTGTTTTTTTCGCCGGATGGCGTGCTGGAGCGCAACACCCTCTACCAAACCGCCACCGGCATCATCGTGCTGAATTCCGATCGGGTGACGGCTCGGCGCAACCTGATATTTCACTCGCTCGGTGTGAGCGGCGTGGGGCTGGCCTTCAAGATGAGTGCGGAGGGCGTGGCGGAAGGTAATGAGATTGTCCATTGCGCCGTCGGCGTCCTTGCCGATTCGCCAGTCGAAGCGGCGGGCAAGAACCTGTTTCGCGGCAACCGCATCGCTCATAACGCCGTCGGCATGCGTTTCTATGGCGAGCGCGGCGGCCATGCCCTGTATGGCAACAGCTTCGAAAATAACCTGATCCACGTCGCCATGTTCGGTAGCGGCGATGCGCTCGCCAACGATTTTCGCGGCAACTACTGGGACGACTATCAGGGCTTCGACCGCAACCATGATGGTATCGGCGATATTCCTTATGAGCTGTATGCCTTCACCGACCGGATCTGGATGGAAATTCCCATGGCGCGTTTCTTCCGCAATTCGCCTGCGCTGGAACTGCTGGACTTTCTCGAGCGGCTGGCGCCGTTCTCCGCACCAGACCTGGTTCTGCGGGATTCAGCACCGTTGTTCAACAAGCCGGCCTGGCGGCGCTAACAGGGCGTCAGCGTTTCCGCAGTGGATCAAGCAGGGCTGACAAACCGTTGTGATCCAGCTCCTGCATCAGCGCCAATAACCGACCGATTTCTCCGTCCGGGAAGCCAGTGCGGGCAAACCAGTTGAGGTACTGGCCGGGCAAGTCGGCAATCAGGCGGCCTTTGTATTTGCCATAAGGCATGGCAAGGGTAACCAGGCGCTGCAAGTCTTCAGGGTTCATGCCGGTTCAACGGTAGCAAAGAGGCATCAGGAAATTCAATGTGGATTAAGCTGTGGCGCTCCAGCCCTAGAAGTTCGCCGTCTCGGCCTCGAGATAAGCCCGGCTGACATTGCTGCCGATATTTGCCTCATATTCCTTGAGTTTTTTCCACTCGGCGAGGTTCAGGGTCTTGCGGACTTCGCTGTCGCTCAAACCTTTTTTGTAGCCTGATTCCACGCTGGCATAGAAGTCGGCAATCAGCTTGTGCAGTTTGGCGACATCCGCCTGGTTCATCAGCGGCCCATGTCCCGGCACAATCGCCACGGTGTCGAATTTCTGCACCATCTCGAGCGCCGCAATCCAGTTGCGCACAAAGCCGTCGCGCATCACCGGCACCGTGGTGTTGACCAGTATATCGCCGCCGATCAGCACCTTGTCGTCCGGCAGGTAGACCATCATGTCGCCTGCCGTATGCGAGCCGCGCGGCACCCATAGCAGCATCTTCACGCCTTGCAGGCTGCGGTCGTTGCGGCTTTCTTCCTTAAAGGTGACGGTGGCCGGCATCGGGTGGGTATTGGGGAATTTCCGCCCGATCATGCTCTCCATCAACTGCACCCACTCGTCGCCGGTTTTTTCCACCCATATCTTGCATTGTTCCGAGCTCAATATCTCCGCACCGGGAAACGCCACGTTGCCGAGTACGTGATCGCCGTGGTGGTGGGTATTGATGATGTGAGTAACCGGCTTGGGCGTGATTTTTGCGATGGCCCTGGCGATATTTCTGCCAACCTCGTCGGTCGCGCCGCTATCCACCAGGATCACTCCCTTGTCGCCGATGATCGCGGTGCTGTTCACCATGTAGCCCTGGTTATGGCTGCTGGGCTGGCCGATCGGCCCGAGCAGGGCATAGACGCGCTCGTTGATTTTTACTACCTTGGGTTCGGCCATCCGGTTTTCGGCCCAGGCACCATTGGCGATAAACAGAACAAACAGGGATAGAAAAATTCGTTTCATGTGGCCTCCGGGCGCTGGTTAAGTCAGGCGATGGCTTGATAATACAGGTTTTGCGGGTGATTGGCCTGGGCGAAAAAAAACCAGCGTTCAAACAGCAATCCCGCATATTGAACCAGAAAAGCCGTGGACAATAAGACCGCCGCCGAAGTGGAAAGCCCGCCGGCCAGCAGCAGCAAGGGCAGCACGAACACCATCAGCAGGAAGATCCATTTGACCGAGCGCAGCAGGGCGACCCCCTTGCCGTGAAAGAATTCGCGGGTGTTGAACGAGCCGCCCATGAAGCCCTGCGCGATTTGCACGATCTTGTTATGGCGCACGCCGATCGCCGTTTGCAGGGTGGATTTCGGTTTCAGCTTGCTGTTCCGCAGCAGCGAGGCGATGCGCGACGCCATCGCCAGCAGCGTGATGATGATCGCCCATTTGCCGTAGAACCCCATCAGGTCGGGCGCGGTGTAGGCCGAATAAGCCGTCGCCAGGGTAAAACCGGAAGCGCAGCCGAGCAGCAGGTAATTCGCTACCGTCAGCGGGCTATGCCACTCCCGCAAAAATTTCAGGCAAGCGTAGATCATCGCCGTGCAGATAAACAGTATAAAACATAGCACTGTGCCCAGCACGCCGAACACCATCGTCGCGTTCAGGGTCAACGTGCCGATCGTCAGCAGCGGGGGGTTCCAGTCCAGCCAGTGGGCTGCGCCATAGAGCAACACCATGCCCATGAACGCGGGCAGCACGATCACTTCGCGCGACAGCCAGGAGGTGCGCCATTTTGCTGCAGAACGCCAGGCCCGCTCGGGATGTCCAAGATGAAAGAAAGAGGCGATCAGCCCGCCGACCAGCAACGACAGGGCGATCAGGCTGCCGCCCGCATAAAATCCCCGATCTGCCTGCGCCGACAGCAAATGGAAAAAGGCGTACACCTGGCCGGTATAGAGCGCCAGGAACAACCCCTGGCCGGCACCGATCAGGGTGGTGAGAAAAATTACCGAGAAAGCGGGGTGCATATCAAAGTCCTGAGTGAAAAGGTTCTGTAGGAGCGGTCTCCAGGCCGCGATACTCCTTTTTCGCGGCCTGGAGACCGCTCCTGCAATTTACCAGGATGTCACGTCGTCCAGCGACGGCTCGCTCTTGCCCGGCTGCGGTAGCTGGCGCTCTTTCTTGAGCGGATTATCGGCGCGCGACAGCTCGTCGGCGTGAATCCTGATGCGGGTCTTGCGCCGCGGCAGATAGTGGTTGGCCGGTCTGGTTGCCCACTCCGGCATCAACTGGTAGCCGCCGTTTTCGCGGATCGCCGCCGATACTACCGATTCCGGGTCATGCACGTCGCCGAACAGCCGCGCGCTGGTTGGGCAGGCCAGCACGCAGGCTGGTTTTCTTTCGGCTTCCGGCAGATTCTGGTCGTAGATGCGGTCAACGCACAGCGTGCATTTCTTCATCACCTTCTGGTGTTCGTCGATTTCGCGTGCGCCATAAGGACAAGCCCAGGAGCAATACTTGCAGGCGATGCACTTGTCGTAGTCCACCAGCACGATGCCGTCTTCCTTGCGCTTGTAGGAAGCGCCGGTCGGGCACACCGGCACGCACGGCGGGTCTTCGCAATGCAGGCAGGATTTCGGAAAATGCAGCGTTTCCGTATTGGGGAAACTACCGATTTCATAAGTCTGCACCCGGTTGAAAAACGTGCCGGTCGGATCGGCACCATAAGGGCGGTCGTCAGACATCGAGCCCGCCGGGCCGGAGGTGTTCCATTCCTTGCAACTGGTGACGCAGGCATGGCAACCGACGCACACGTTGAGGTCGATGACGAGGGCGAGTTGGGTCATTTTGATTTCCTCGCTGTTTCGAGTGTTTCTGAGGAATCTGACAGACCGTAAATCCCCCCTAGCCCCCCTTTTTCAAAGGGGGGGATGTTCGTGGTGGGGATGTCGCTTCCATCTGTTTCAAGGGTGTCACTCCCCCCTTTGAAAAAGGGGGGCTGGGGGGGATTTGTTTTTTGACTCTGATTCGCATCCACCCGCTCGCCAACCACACTCTCAATCACACCCAGCACCGCATCCAACTCCCTCAACACCTGCAAATTGTCAAAGCGCAAAACCTGAAGGCCCAATCCATTTAAATAGCTGTCTCGTGCCGCGTCCCTTTGTGCATGCGCCGGTTCAAAATGTTGGGAACCATCCAGTTCCACCACCAGCTTCGCGCTGGGCGCATAAAAATCCACGATATAGTTGCCGACAGGTTTTTGCCGATAGAACTGGACGTTGTGAATTTGTTTGCGGCGCAGCTTCGACCATAACACCTGTTCGGCATCGGTCATATCCTGGCGCAGGGCCCGCGTATGGGTTTTGAGTGTGGAGCTGTAGTTCAACATTTCCACTTCCCCTTTCCGGCAAAGAACGCTTGCCAGGCGGGGCGCACCTTGCGCGTTCCCGGCGCAGATGGCACCGCCGTAAATTGCGGCGAGGTCTGCTCGGGTTCGCCCGCTTCCGCCTTGGTTATTCTGACTTTGACGTCGTACCACGCCGCCTGCCCAGTCACCGGGTCGGAGTTGGAAAGGTGGGCACCGTCGCGGTTGGCGGGCAGTTCCTCGGAAATCAGGTGGTTCAGCAAAAAGCCTTTTTCCGATTCGTTGGCTTCCGGCGCCAGGTTCCATGCGCCCTTGGCCTTGCCGATGGCGTTCCACGTCCACACCGTACCCGGCTCCACCGCCTCGGAGTGGCGGCACATGCAGCGCACCTTGCCGTGCATCGATTCCACCCAGATCCAGTCGTTGTCGGCGATGCCCTGCGCCAGCGCGGTTGCCGTGTTGACGAACAGGTAGTTGTGGGCGTGAATCTGGCGCAGCCAGGCATTTTGCGAATCCCATGAGTGGTACATCGCCATCGGGCGCTGGGTCACGGCGTTGAGTGGATATCGGGCGTTGTCGCTGAGCTGCGCCTCAAGCGGCTCGTGGTAGAACGGCAGCGGATCGAAATAGGTGTCGACGCGCTGGCGCAGTCGATCCGGCGGCTGGCGGCCATCGCTCTTGCCCTGTGCGGCAAGGCGGAATTTCTGTAGCACTTCCGAATAAATATGGATGTTGATCGGCTCGGCGTAGCGCGTCAGGCGGTGGCGCTGCGCCCATTCCAGGTAGCCCTGGTTCCAGTTGCGCATGTACTGGTAGGAACGCGGTAAATGGTAGTGATAAACGCAATTGTTCTTGGCGTACATTTCCCACTGGCGCGGGTTGGGTTCGCCGCGCATGAATTTCTCGCCGCCCTTGCCGCGCCAGCCGGCGAGGAAGCCGATGCCAGAGCCCGGCTCAGTCTCATAGTTGGTGATGAAGTCGGGGTAATCGCGGTACTTGCGCGAGCCGTCCTGATTGACGAAAACCGGCAGCTTGAGGCGCGAGCCCAGTTCGATCAGCACTTCCTGAAATGGCTTGCATTCGCCGGTGGGCGGCACCACCGGAATGCGCACCGAATCCACCGGGCCGTCGAATTCCGAGATTGGCCGGTCGAGCATCGACATCACATCGTGGCGTTCGAGATAAGTGGTGTCAGGCAGCACCAGATCGGCGAAGGCGGTCATCTCCGACTGGAACGCGTCGCACACGATCAGGAACGGAATCTTGTATTCGCCGTCCTCGCGCTTGTCCTTCAACATGTCGCGTACCTGAACCGTGTTCATCGCCGAATTCCAAGCCATGTTCGCCATGAAAATCAACATGGTGTCGATCGGGTAGGGGTCGCCGCGCCAAGCGTTGGTGATGGCGTTGTGCATCAGGCCGTGAACAGCCAGCGGGTATTCCCACGAGAACGCCTTGTCGAGCCGCACCGGCTCGCCGTTGTCGTCGACGAACAGGTCGTCCGGGTCTGCCGGCCAGCCCAGCGCCATGCCGCCTAGCGGGGTATCCGGCTGCACCCCTTCTGGCCCTTTTGGCGTCTTGGCGCACGGTGGAATCGGGCGCGGAAAAGGCGCCTTGTGGCGGAAGCCGCCGGGGCGGTCGATGGTGCCGAGCAGGCTCATCAAAATGGACATCGCGCGGATGGTGTGGAAGCCGTTAGAGTGCGCCGCCATGCCGCGCATCGCATGAAACGCCACCGGGTTGCCGGTGACGGTTTCGTGTTCCTTGCCCCAAGTGTCGGTCCAGGCAATCGGCAGCTCGATTTTTTGGTCGCGCGCCGTGATGCCCATCTCGTGGGCGAGACGGCGGATGGTTTCGGCGGAAATGCCGGTGATTCCCTCGGCCCATTCCGGCGTGTAATCCTTGACCCGCTCCTGCAACAATTGGAACGAGGGCTTCACCGGCGTGCCGTCGCGCAGGCTGAATTCGCCGAGCAGGAACGGGTCCGCGCCTGCGGCATGGGTGATCACCGGCTTGTTGGAAATCCGATCCCACCACAGCTTGTTCTGCGGGTCGAAACAGCCTTCCTCTTCCGGCACCTCGGTGCGCACGAACATGCCGAATTCGCTGCTGTTTTCGTCGAGATTCACCAGCTCGGCGGAATTCGAATACTGCACCAGGAAATCGCGGTCATACAGGCCGAGGCGGATGATCTCGTGGATCAGCGCCAGCAGCAGCGCGCCGTCGGTGCCGGGACGGATCGGCAGCCACTCGTCGGCGATGGCCGAATAGCCGGTGCGCACCGGGTTGATCGAAACGAAACGGCCGCCGTTGCGCTTGAATTTGGAAAGCGCGATTTTCATCGGGTTGGAATGGTGATCCTCGGCGGTGCCGATCATCACGAACAGCTTGGCGCGCTCCAGGTCGGGCCCGCCGAACTCCCAGAAAGAACCGCCGATGGTGTAGATCATGCCGGCGGCCATGTTCACCGAACAAAAGCCGCCGTGCGCCGCGTAATTGGGTGTGCCGAACTGCTTGGCAAACAGGCCGGTCAGCGCCTGCATCTGGTCGCGCCCGGTAAACAGCGCGAATTTTTTCGGGTCGGTGGCGCGTATCTTGCCGAGCCGCTCCGCCATCAGGGAGAACGCCTCTTCCCATGAAATCGGCTCAAACTCGCCCGCGCCGCGCTCGGAGCCGGGCTTGCGGCGCAACGGCCTGGTCAGGCGCGCCGGTGAATACTGCTTCATGATGCCGGACGAACCCTTGGCGCAGATCACGCCCTGGTTCAACGGATGCTCGGGATTGCCCTCGATGTAGCGCACCTCTCCGTTCTTCACGGTCACGCGAATGCCGCAGCGGCAGGCGCACATGTAGCAGGTGGTGTTCTTGACCTCGATGCGATCCTGGTCGGTTGCTGTGCTGGCCGAAGTTTGCATGAATTGTCCCGATAAGCTGAAGCATCGTGCCATGGGCACGGCCTTAATGGTAAGGCCTGATTTTACCGAATATTAGCAGCTTGGCGGTTTTACAATTTTTATGCGGGGATTAAGAGCTTGGATGAAGTCTAAATTGGGGGGGGCGGTAAATTGTAAGCGCCGGAAGTCTAAAAGCCGGTTTGCTTAATGGTATCCGGGCTACGCTGGCTGAAGCCGAGAATATCGAGAAGCGGGGGGATGAGCGCCTGCGTGATGGTTTCCTCGGTGGCGCATCATTTGCCGCCGCTTTTGATGTGCTTGACGTGCGCCTGGGTTCTGGATTTGAACCTCGGCGGGTTTGATTTCCCGCTCCTTGGGGCGTAAGGCTGGTTGGAAACCAGCGGATTGAAAAGTGCAGTTAATACCCCCGCTGTTTGCGGCAGGATGTTTTATTTGAACAACGAAATCAACGCCAACTGCTTTTCTACTGGCAGGCGCCGAAAAATGCTGAGTAGCTGGCGCTCCAGGTCGGTGAATTCGGGTGTGTAATCATTTGGTTTCACCGATTGTTCCGTCACGTAACGATTGGCACCCTCTGTACTTCTCCTTTCAGGACTTCTTTTCAAGCGATCAACTATCTCTAAATTCAGGCTGCGTCCATTTATCTGGGCTTCTCGCTGAATTTTCTCTTTAAGTTCCGGGGGCATCCGGATGCCGGTCATGGGGAATGCTCTACTCATGGCAACACAGTGTAATCACGAAAAATATTGACATCAATCCGAACACCGTGATAGCGTATTGTCACCGTGTTTACACGTGGATGATAGGGAATATAACAGAATACTCATCTACTTATCTAGAATCTGCCCCGTGTTGCTTTGCTGCGCAGCCGAATTTTCGCTTCGATTCTTCAAAATCCGACAGGCTTCTAAGGTATTTTCTTTAGGCAAAAACACGGAATTTGCACATATAAATATATAAATTGATGGCTATAGTAAAAATTAAAAGGATGAAGCTTTTTTGCGTTTCAACCGGCCCGCTATCGAGGAGAAAATTCCATGACGACGCAACAAGAAGCGCAGGCGATGGAAAAAGTTCAACCCACCAGAGCGTTAACGCCCTTCGAGGAGTCGAGGAATAGGGTAAAGAATGTTCGATCGCGGCTGGATGCCCCGCCTTCCGTGGGGATGAAACCATCTTCTCCGAATTGCCTGGGTTTTTCCGGGAAAGAAACGCCCAAGGTCGATGCCATCGAACGCAACGATGAGTTTTTGAAGTGGCACCCTAATTTTGAAACCGGACAGGACAAAATCGACCAGCATCATCAATACACCTTTCACCTGGCTAACCTGCTGCATAATGCGGGAAAAGCACACGATCATGCACGCGCGCGCAATATCATCGAGACCTACCTGAAGCACCTGAAGGTGCACTGCGCCTATGAGGAAACCCTGCTGAGGGACGCCAGGCGCCATAACGAACTGGAGCAACTGAGCCGAGTTCACCGAGCCCTGATCGAAAAAGCCGAAACCGCCTTCCAGCAGGTGGTAGAAGGGCAACTCTCGACCGAGCACTATTTTTATAACATGATCATTATTAATGATATCGTCAATCACCAGATGGAAGAAGATCGGGCTCTCTTCCACATCAAGCCTGACAAGCATATCTAACCAAAAACGACCAGGATCGGCGAAATTCTGCTCGCTGGTTGCAGAAAACTCAATCTAAATGGCATGTTAGCTCTCCTGGCATATTGATTATCGGGGAACCCGTGCATTTTGTAGGGGGCGTCCACATCCGAACGACCCTCCTGGTGCATACCGGAATATTGAAGATACGCCCGGCTTCTTGCTATGGCGCCTGCTTAGGCACCCAGTAAATAAGCCACTCCACCCACAGTCGACAAATAGGTCAGCAGATGGAATCAGCCCCATAGCACGTATTTCCTTGTCAGGCGTCCTGCCGAAGTTTGCCCGGCTTCGCCAGTTGCAGCCGCAAAAATGCTATATTTGGAGGCGGTGCAGCTTATTCAACTTAAAACAGCAAGGGAAACGAAAATGACCGATATCAACAAGTTGTTGGGGAGTGAGGCGGAAAGCCTGCTGGCTTACCAGTGCAAGGGGATTTCCAAGGATATGCTGCATCTGCCGGGGCCGGATTATGTGGATCGGGTGGTGGCGCAAAAAGACGTCAAGCCGGGCGTGCTGCGCTCGCTGCAAACCCTGTTCGACCACGGGCGGTTGGGTGGCACCGGTTATATGTCTGTCCTGCCGGTGGATCAGGGCATCGAACATTCCGCCGGCGCTTCCTTTGCGCCCAACCCGATTTATTTCGACCCGGAAAACATCGTCAAGCTGGCCATCGAAGGTGGCTGTAACGCGGTCGCATCGACTCTCGGCGTGCTCGGCTCGGTCGCGCGCCGCTATGCGCACAAAATTCCATTTATCGTCAAAATTAACCACAACGAAATTTTGACCTACCCGGCGATCTACGACCAGACCCTGTTCGCCAGCGTCGATCAGGCGTTCGACATGGGCGCGGTGGCCATCGGCGCGACGGTGTATTACGGTTCACCCGAATCGCGGCGGCAGATTCTCGAAATTTCCGAAGCCTTCGCACACGCCCACGAGCTGGGCATGGCGACGGTGCTGTGGGCTTATCTGCGCAACCCCGGATTCAAGAAAGATGGCGTCGATTACCATACTAGCGCTGACCTCACCGGGCAGGCCAACCACCTTGCTGCCACCATCGAGGCCGACATCGTCAAGCAGAAGCAGGCCGAGAATAACGGCGGCTACAACGCCATCAAGTTTGGCAAGACCCATCCCAAGGTGTACAGCGAGCTGACCACCGATCACCCGATCGACCTGGTGCGCTACCAGGTTGCCAACTGCTACATGGGGCGTGCCGGCATGATCAACTCCGGCGGTTCGTCGGGCGAGAACGATCTGGGCCAAGCGGTGCGGACGGCGGTAATCAACAAGCGCGCCGGCGGCATGGGGCTGATTTCAGGGCGCAAGGCGTTCCAGAAACCGATGCAGGACGGCGTGACGCTGCTCAACGCGATTCAGGACGTGTATCTGGCGAAAGACGTGACTATCGCTTAGCGGTCAGTCACGCTAACAGAGGAATTCCCCCCTTTGAAAAAGGGGGGCGAGGGGGGATTTGAAAGTGTGGCAAATAGCCGCTACCGTTAAATCCCCCTCAATCCCCCTTTGCTAAAGGGGGAGGTGGACAGCGGGTATACATGAAAAGTGGGCGTTGTTGCACTAACCCGTCGCCAACCCGATTTCTTCCGTGAACGGTTTGCTCGGGTAATGAAAGCCGACGGGGCCGTCCGGCTTCGCGTGGACAAACTGGTGGACAAACGGGTTGGCGGAGTCGAGCATTTCCGCCGCCGCGCCTTCGGCCACCACGACGCCGTCGTGAACGAAATACACATAATCCACGACCTTCAATGATTCCGACACGTCGTACGTCACCACAATCGAAGTGATGCCCAGCGCGTCGTTCAGGCGGCGAATCAGGTTGGCGATGGTATTGAGCGAGATCGGGTCGAGGCCGGCAAACGGCTCGTCGTAAATAATCAGCATCGGATCAAGGGCGGTGGCACGGGCCAGCGCCACGCGCCGCTCCATGCCGCCTGACAGTTCGCTCGGCATCAGGTTGTGGGCGCCGCGCAAGCCGACTGCATGCAGCTTCATCAACACCAGGTCGCGGATCATATCCTCCGACAGGTTGGTGTGTTCGCGCATCGGGAAAGCCATATTCTCGAAAACCGACAAATCCCCGAACAGCCCGCTCACCTGGAACATCATGCCCATTTTGCGGCGCATCGCATACAGGCCATCGTTGTCGAGTTCGTGGACGACCTGCCCGGCAACCTTGACGTGGCCGCTCGACGGCCTGAGCTGCCCGCCGACATGGCGCAGCAGCGTGGATTTGCCGCATCCGCTGACGCCGAGAATGGCCACGATTTTGCCGTGCGGAATGTTGAGGTTGATGCCCTTGAGCACTGGCCGGTCGCCATATGAGAAATGGAGATCGCTGATCTCGACCAGATTGTCCGTGGATTGCGCCAAAGCTCTCGCTCCCTGTTGATTTAAGCTGTTGCCAGAATGCGGCGTTGAAATATCTGCGGGTATTTTATCCCATATCCGTAAACAGGTGGGCATGTCCATCAGCACCCTGTCTGCCAAATGGCACCAGCTTGCAACCCGGATGCCGGTAATCTATCTTGAATCAAGTCTGCTCATGTTCCATGGCTACGCCAGCACCGGAGTTTTGGCGACCCAGACATGGCGGGGTATCTAATTCTCAAAGGAGATCGTCATGAGTCAATACCAAATTGCCGTTGTCGTCGGCAGCCTTCGCCGCGATTCGATCAACCGCCAATTGGCTGGCGCCCTCGCAAAACTGGCACCGCCGGGTTTCTCGCTCAAGCAGCTTGAAATCGGCGATTTGCCACTCTACAACCAGGACGACGATGCAAACCAGGCCGCGCCCGTCAAGCGGCTGAAAAACGAAATCACGGCTGCCCAAGGACTCCTCTTCGTCACGCCAGAATATAACCGCTCAATCCCCGGCGTGCTCAAAAATGCAATCGACCATGCTTCACGCCCTTACGGCCAAAATGTCTGGGCGGGCAAACCCGCTGGCGTGTTGGGTGCCTCGATCGGTCGCATCGGCGCAGCTATGGCACAACAACACTTGCGCAATGTCCTCGCCTACCTGGATGCGCCGACGCTTGGTCAACCCGAAGCATTCATCCATGTAGATGACAGTTTTTTTGACGCGGACGGCAATATCGCCAACGCAGATACCAGGGTGTTCCTGCAAAAATGGATGGATCGCTATGTCGCCTGGGTGAAAAAGCACGCTGCCTGATGCGGTAAGGCACGAGGCTTGGCGCCACTTCAGTAGCACCTCACACTGCTACAAACAAAAATGGCACCCCGTGTGGGGTGCCTCAGACTGCTGACGAACCCCGCCTTTTCCGGAAGGCGGGGTTCGTTTTTTGTGGCGTTGTTCAGCGCATGACGAACGACGGCTGAAACACGAAGTTGCTCGTAATAGCCCGCAAGGGGGCGAAGTGGGGGCAGAAAGCCGATCTAAAGTCACGCTGAGGGGCAAAGAAGCGCAACAAAGCCCGCGCCAGCAGGCGAGCAATCTTCTTCATGTTCTGGCAAGCCCCGGCCAGGAGGCACTGCGCCCGCGCCTTGGCCAACCCGCGAAAGCGGGCATAACGATGACCGTGCAGCTCCTTCGCGTCGGCGAAGCTGCGCTCCACCGTCTCCTTGCGTCGCTTGTAGAGCGCCTTGCCCTTATCGGTCAGCCGATGAGCCCCGACCGCCTCCTTGAAATCCTCCCAGACATGCCGGGTCACCACCTTCACCCCGGCGGCGCTCTGCGTGCATTGCCCCTTCATCAGACAGTTCGCGCATTGGTCGGCCGATGAGGCGTACTCCCGATAGCCGACCCGGTTCGTTGTCCGGTAAGGCAGAAACTGCCCGTTCGGGCAGACATACCCATCACGCTCCCGGTCGTAGCCGTAATCCCGTTTGGTGAAATACCCATCCCGATGATTCGGACGGCGGTAGCCGATCACGCCGTAGATTCCCCGTTCTTCCAGCCCCTTGCAGATAGCCGGGGTGAAGTAGCCCGCATCGAGCCCGGCCGCCGCCACGTCGAAACCGAAACGCGCCCGCATCCGATCCAGGCGCCCCAGGTAAGGACCGCTGTCATGAACATTGGCGGGGGTGACGTGAATGTCGGTGATCAGGGCATGCGCCCCATCGACAGTGCGGTGATCGAGATAGAAGAAGCCCGTCGGCTTGCCGTCGCGCACCCTGTAGCCGGCTTCCGGGTCGGTGCGGCTGACTTTGATCTCCTTGGTCGGGGCTGCTTCTTCCTTCACGGGCAAGGGCTTCTTGCCATGCGCTTCGCGGTCGGCATCGATGGCCGCTTCCAGTTCTGCCAGGTAGGCAGCCGGGGTCTGGGCGACCTGATGCAGGTCATGACGGTTCTTGTTGGCGCTGGCCTTCAGATGCGTGCTATCGCTGTAGAAGACCCGTCCGCCGATCAGGCGGTGTTCGATGGCCTGCTCGACGATGGCGTCGAAGATGTGCTGTTCGATGTCGGTGCCGGCAAAGCGCCGACGTCGCTTCTGGGAGAGGGTGGAGGCATCCGGCACCTTGTCGGTCAGGCGCAGACCGAGAAACCAGCGGTAGGCGACATTGACCTGGATTTCCCGCATCAACTGGCGTTCTGAGCGAACGCCAAAGAGGTAACCGCGGCGGTGTTTGGTCGGTTGGTACTCAACTGGGTGATGAGGCCACTTCGTTGTTATGTTTTAAATTAGTCAAAATATTTAACCCATGGTTAAATAACAGGTGAATTGTTTAACATGTATTTCTTGCGAAAAACAGAAACCAGTCGTAATATTGCACCATGAGTTCAAATTCACGACATTCTTTAATCAAGAGCCTTCAGGTGTCTGCTCCGCGTGGGCGGCCCATGGATTTGGCTATGCTGGATACGCAAGGGGTGTCGGCCTTCCTGGCGGCGAAACACGCCCGCAGTGGTTGGTTAAAGCGTCTGGCGCAAGGTGTGTATGCGTTTGCGGGAGACACGCTGAATCGTGATCAATGTCTACTATTTTTGCAGGGGCATATACCCGGTCTGCATGTGGCAGGTAAGACTGCTCTGGCTTGGCAAGGGGTGCGACACAATTTATCGCTCCGCGAGCACTTGATGCTATGGGGTGATGATAAGCGGGCAAAGTTGCCGCTGTGGTTTGTCGGCCAATTTCCTGCCAGTTATCGCTCCACAACACTTTTTTCCCCGAAGGCATCCGCGTCTGGAATAGGGACTCCGCCCGGAATATTGGAAGGGGTTCGCGTCTCCGTGCCGGAGCGCGCCGTGCTGGAAATGTTGTACGAGGTTGGAAAATCGCAAGACATGGAAGAAGCAAAAAACTTGTTTGAGAGCTTACGCGGTCTACGATTTGAGGTAATGGGGGATATCCTGTCTCAGTGCTCCAGCGTCAAAACCGTCCGCCTGTTTTTACTCTGGGCGAGAGAGACTGAAGTGTTGAATGTCGCTGCGCTACAAGAGAAATATTCACTTCCTGTCGGGAGTTCGTCCAGATGGATGGGTCGTATGGCCGACGGTACATTACTGAGTTTGCCGAATGATTGACCAAGCCTATATCGATACCGTGCGACTTTTGTTGCGAGTTGTGCCGGACATTTTCAAGAATGAAATATTTGCAATGAAGGGCGGAACAGCGATCAATCTGTTCGTGCAGGCCATGCCTCGCCTTTCCGTGGATATTGATGTGGTCTATGTTCCTCGTGACCCATCACGGGAAGAGGCGCTACGTGCGATCTCAGATGAAATCTGCTCAATTCAACAGCGGCTAGAGAAATTGGGATTGTCGGTACGCTTGAGCAAACTCAACTCAGAAAGTGAAACCAAGCTATTTATTGAGGATGATCGCTGCCAAGTTAAAGTCGAAGTAAACGTTGTATTCCGGGGAACAATTTTTCCGATCGTAACCCGGTCGCTTGCCGTGAAAACTGCGCAGATGTTCAGTACGACAGTTGAGGCTCCTGTTTTGGCCGAGGCCGAGCTATACGGAAGCAAGATTGTTGCTGCGTTGGATCGGCAGCATCCGCGTGACCTGTTTGATGTGCTCAAACTCTATGAGCAAGGTGATCTGACGCCTGATATTCTGGATTCGGTCGTGATTTACCTGGCGGGACATAACCGGCCAACACATGAGGTGCTTTTTGGTACCGACAAAGATATCCGCACCAGTTATGCAAACAACTTCGTGGGCATGACTTTTGAAGAATCGCCAAGCCTCGAAATGTTGCTGGACGTTCGAACTCGATTGCGCGCCGATATTGTTCAGCGCCTGACAGAAAAACACCGAAGTTTCTTGATAGGGTTGGCCGAAGCCAATCCTGACTGGTCACTACTTGATTGTGCACATGCGGAGAACCTGCCTGGGCTGCGTTGGAAACTGATCAACTTGAAGAAGTTTCAGAAAAATCGCCCCTTAGACTTTGCCAAGCAATCTGAAGCACTTAGAAATTTACTGGACAGATAGCGGTATCGCTTGATCAACGTCACGCTGATGCTCAGCGAGCCAGTGAATTCCACGCGTAGTCCCAAGCAATGCGCTCTTGCTCGAGGCGAATGTTCTGGCCCCACTGATGTTTTTTTATGCCACGGTACACCGCTTGCTCGGCATCCGTCAGGAGCGGAAGTTCTTCCGCAGCGTTTTGCTGTTTTTCATCGACCCATAGTGTTTTGTGACTGAGTAACGTTTCTTCGTCCATGAGTAAGGATTGAAGAAGGGGCAAGTATGTTCTGGCGCGATTCAAAATTGCGAATCCGTGTGTATCCAGATCACCCCAGTACATGCACTTCGCTTTGGTAATCCATGGCAATCGGGCGAGAACATCGACGTTGTAACCCAGTCGCATAATGACGACCGTGCCGGGCACGTCAGGAAATGCCAACCCGGTTTGAAGGTTCTCGACAACGAAAACGCGGGATACCGAAAGATTCAAGGCGGCAAGTTCATCACAATGGGCAGAGATGTCACCGAGGCCCCCAATTTGATTTCTGATTTCCTGATCTAGAACCCTCATCCGTATTGGATATGGCAGAGGTTTCAGTCCACAGAGCAGGAAGAAATCTCGCTCACTGGTGTCTCCCTTGATCGTGGCGACGAGATCAGACAATAGTCCCTTGCGTCCCTCAAGCCATTTGCTGTCAAGGCCGGCGATGGGTAATTGGCGTGGGTAGAGATTGGAATTCGGATTGGCAATAATCCACTCCAGCATTCTGTAAAGCCGCTGGTAATCAGCATCGCTATAGTCGGCAAGGACATCAAAATGTCGCGGTAGAAGCCGCTCCAGTGATGGCCAGCGTGCGGTGAGTTCAGCATGTCGAAGGCTGGCGCACTCCCAGCGAGCAGCTTCACCAATCCACAAAGCTACATCGGCGGGGCCATTTAATACCAGTTTATCGGGCAAACTTTGAGCTCCCAGTGAACGCCAACGCCGGTCACTCCAAACAAGCGAGCCGACACCCCGCCAGTTCTGCCAAGCAGTGACCCAAGCGCGTATGCCTTCAGGTTGCTTAAGGGCAGCCACCTCGGTGGGGATGCCGAGATTTATTTCCAATGGCCACCGTGTATTCTCGGTTTCAATGGATGGGCAGGGAACCAGCCATTCGCGGTGCTTATTTTGGAAGCGGCGAATAAGCTCCTGTCGGACGTCGTCAGGAAGCTTCAATGGTTGACTCCTCGTGGACATGCT
This sequence comes from Sulfuricella sp., assembly GCA_028713975.1. GTDB lineage: Bacteria > Pseudomonadota > Gammaproteobacteria > Burkholderiales > Sulfuricellaceae > Sulfuricella. The sequence goes on along the minus strand of JAQTNE010000020.1, from coordinate 1,904 downwards.
CTGGAAGTTTTAGTCTTTGTCGATCATGGTCATACTCAATGAGTAAGACACCTGAAATGCGACGATCACTGATATCGACGAAACAAGCTCCGCCGATGAAAGGCTCCAGGGTCATCACAGATTTCAGAGGGGTGGCAACGATCATCTGGAAACCAAAGTTGGCAAAAATGTTCATGGCAAGGGCAGTGAATTCGTTGTCAGCTTTGTCGAAAGCCTCATCAAGCACAACAGGCGCGTACATCGGGACGCCATGCTCATTTCCACCCAATTGATATCGCAGGGCAGCAGCAAGGCAGGTTGTCGCCAGTTTTTGACGTTGACCTCCAGACTTGCCTGCGCCGCTCCGATAAATTTCCACTTCAACACCACCTTCATCAATCTCGCGACCGATGAATTCAACATGCTGGCGCACATCCAGCACGGAGTCGCGCCAGCGTTTCTGATCTGGGTCTTGGCTTGATAGTCGTTCGACGAGTCGACGCAGTGCAATAAAGCGCGACTCGGCGAATTCGCGATCCTCACTCCATGCATGGCTGAGTGCCTGTTGAATATCCTGCTTGAACTCTTTGACCTCGGGCAATTGCCGGTCGGTGGCATCAATGTGTAGATAAGTTTGTTGGCTTGCGCTCTGGTTGAATGGCACCTGGCTTAAGCTGTCATTGACCAGCTCCATCCGTTCCAGAATCGCCTTGCGGGCATCGTTCAGATAGGTTGAGAGTGCTGCAAGATTTTGGTGGCTTTGATTCTGGAGAAGTTCGAAGAATCGCTGCTCGTAGGCAGGTAATCCATCCGTCTCCAGACGAACCAGCTTGGCAAAGAAATCTGATGCGCTGGCCAGACTGGTGTCCATATCACCCGCATCCATTGGCCATTGTCGCTTGAAGTCGGCAAATCGAGTTTCAATCGTTTTCTCGCAGCTGCTGATCCCTCGGTTATGTTCCTCGATCTCTTTACTTAATGCCTGCACGACCGACGTGGTGAGGCGATCAAGGTTTTCGAGACGAACGGCATCAGGCAACTTGGCAAAACGATCATCGAGCTCTTGGCTCTGATAGGGAGTCAACGGAATAATGGCTGGGTCTTGCAGAAGCAATTCGAGCCTTTGATCGCTTTCTTTAATTTGGTCGACAGTTTTGTCCCGCTTGATCTCTGATTTTCGCAGTTCAGCATCAGCGTCTTTAACCACGGTTTCCTGATATTCGATACGCTCACTGATTTGCTGCAATGCTGCATTACCTGCCCGAGCTTCTTGGAGTTGACGTTCGATATTGGCGATGCGATCCAGCAATGGCGTGACATCGATCTCCTGCCACTGAAGATTGATCAGCGTCTGGCATTGGATGGCTCGGGATGATCGGTTTTTATCCTGATCAGAAAGTGTTTTAATCTCTTGATCGAGGAGCGTGATCGTATTGGCCAGGTCTTGTGCCTGCTTCTCAAAAATCGCAAGTTTTTCACGGTTGTCGAAGCCAAGCACCCAATTCCGCCGATCATCGACGCGACTACGATCATCTTTTTCGTGGCGAGTCTTATTATGCTTGACCTGCCCCTCCCGTGTAAGCGCTCGATCTGCGCTCCTGAGCGCTTGAATGGAATCGACGCAGGCATAATCGAATCGTTGCCGCAATTCAGCCTGTAGCCAATCAGTGTGGTTGCCACCCTTAACATTCAATTTAAGGACGAGGGAGTTGGTGCCGATGGGCTTTGCTTGTGCGGATTCGGAGCGACCGGCGCGGTAATAAACCAGACGCTGACCAAGATTAGTTCCGTTGATGTGTGAGCTTCCCCCGAAAAATAGTCTTCCAAGAGTGACGTAAAATATGACTCACATTGGAAAGGAAGACGATGAAAATCCCGAAGCAGGAATACACCGCCGAGTTTAAGGAACTGGCGGTCAAGCGAGT
>JAQTNE010000019.1 GCA_028713975.1 Sulfuricella sp. | reverse complement strand
AACACACGCCTATTGGCATTGGCTGGCTGACGTGCATTCCGGCAGTTTTGCTCCCGCATTCACTTTGTCGTTTCACGACAGCGAACGCTCCCGCAAACCGCCAAATGCCCATAGCCTCGGTCGTTAGGCGGCATAATAGAAAAAAAGAAAATGAGACAGATTTCCATATATGGAGCTGGACATTTGACTAAATCTTTGGTAACAGGACTTAGACAAATCTTCCCAGACAAGTCAATAAAAGTTTACAATCGAACTGCTGACAAAGTTGTGGAACTGCTGACTTACAACCCGAAAATTAATCGTGTTGACAATTACACTGACTTATGTCGTGACAGTTCTTTTGTTTTCTTGATTATTCCGACTTCAGGAATTTTTGCGTTAGAGACTGATTTTGTCTCGTCAATATTGAAAAGTGATTCTGTAATTGTTAGCTGTGCTAATTCATTGACTATTGACAAATTAACCGAAGTGTTTCCTGAGACGAAAATTGTAAGACTTTTACCGAATATAAACTGGCAGATTAAGCAAGGAACGACAATCTTTCAGACCAATTCGACTATTTCAACAACTGACTTAACGGAACTTACGGACATTCTTACTCCGATAACTAAGCTGATTGAAGCGAAATCTGACCATGAGTTTGATATGTTGGGAAAGTTGACAAGTTGTGGTCCTGGACTATTTACAAAAATTGTAGACCAACTATTGACCTCATTTGACATATCTGATGACATGCAGAAACAAGCGGTTTATCATACTTTAATCAGTACACTAAATTATTTGATTGACTCTGAGAAACCAGCCGACAAGATAATATCAGAAGTTGCAAACAAGGGCGGTCTGACTGAATCTGGGATTATTGCAGCAGAGAAAGTTCTTCCTGATTGTTTCGACTTTATTAGCAAAAGTATGAATGAAAAGTTACTAGAACGACAACAAAACTTGAAATAAAAAATTACGACCGCCTAACACACGCCTATGTCCATTGGCTGGCTGACGTGCATTCCGGCAGTTTTGCTCCCGCATTCACCTTGTCGTTCCACGACAGCGAATGCTCCCGCAAACCGCCAAATGCCCATAGCCTCGGTCGTTAGGGGCAACAGCAAAAAAATAAATAATACACGAAAATTACTAAGACAAAATGGCATTTGAATTAAAAAACACAGTTCCGTGGGGACGAAATTTGGACGAATATAAGAGTATGTTTAAACTTACTGATTCTGATTTAAATAAGCGGATTATCAGCTTTGGAGACGGACCGGCAAGTTTCAATTACGAGATGACTATGTCAGGTAAAAATGTCGTCTCGATTGACCCAATTTACCAGTTTTCAAAGACTGATTTGAAAATAAGAATCGAAGAAACAAAAGACATTGTGATTGTCCAGACAAAGAACAACCTTCAAAACTTTGTCTGGACAAAGATTAAAAACATAAACGAATTAGAGCAAATTCGTTTATCTGCAATGGAAAACTTCTTGCAAGACTTTGAAAATGGGAAAAAGGAAAGTCGTTATGTAAACCACGAAATGCCCAATAAAACGGACTTTGACAATTTGACTTTTGACTTGGCGTTAAGTTCTCATTTCCTAATTCTGTATTCCCAACTAGGACTTGAGTTTCATATTTCTTCATTGACTGAAATGCTGAGAGTTGCTAAGGAAATTAGAATTTTCCCGATTTTAAATTTAGACGCTAAAAAGTCAGAGTTGCTAGACAGTTTGATTAAGCATTTTGAAAAAGATTTCATTGTGACTATTGAAAAAGTTGATTATGAATTTCAAAAGAATGGAAATGAGATGTTGACAATTAAAAGAAATTAAATGTAAAGCTCTCTTTTGACAACTTTTTACGACAAGACATAAAAAAACAGAGACTTTTACAGACCGACAAGTATTTTGGCATTTAGACACGATGATTGAAAAGACAAATGATACACAACCAAGCTGCTAGCCCCTAACACACGTCTATGCCCATTGGCTGGCTGACGTGCATTCCGGCAGTTTTGCTCCCGCATTCACTTTGTCGCTGTGCGACAGCGAACGCTCCCGCAAACCGCCAAATGCCCATAGCCTCGGTCGTTATGTGCAAGCTTAAAAAAAAAGAAAAATATGGCACAAAAAAAGGAAATACAATCAACGATAGCAACAAGTAAACTCATTATTGGGAAAGAAGAGTTTAAAACACGAATTAATGAAAGAATAAATAAAGGGAAGGATCTTTTAAACTATTCTGTAAAAGTAGTTTCAACAGGTATTGATAGTAGTAGGAAATCTTATTCAATTTATGAGGAAACAGAAAGGCTTGGTTTTATTTCGGAATATAACAAATGGAAAAATTTCAATATTGAATTGCTGAAACGTTCATTCGATTTAGCAGAAAATGAATATTTGCTAGAATATAAAGATGCTGAATATGCTGTTTGGTCTGATTGGGTAAAAGAACGCAAGAAAGATATTCAACGACAAATTTCTGTACTTGAAAGTGTAATTGAAAGGCTACAACTAATTCCGACAAGTATAAATGAAAAAAATGAAATTATTGAGAAAAAAACTTCAACTAATAAAATCTTTATTGTTCATGGTCATAACAATGAGATGAAACAAACAGTAGCGAGAACAATAACAAAATTAAAACTTGACCCAATTATTCTACATGAACAGATAGAACAAGGTAGAACTATAATTGAAAAGTTTGAGAAAAATAGTTCTGATGTAAATTTTGCAATCATTCTTTTAACTGCTGATGATGACGGAAAAGCAAAAATTGAAACAGACTTTAAAACTCGTGCCAGACAAAACGTTGTTTTTGAAATGGGTTATTTTATCGGGAAATTGGGACGAGAGAAAGTATTTTTATTATTGGAAGATGGCGTTGACAAACCAGGAGATTTAGATGGAATAGTTTACATTCCAATTGATAATGCTGATGGTTGGAAATTGAAACTTGTAAGAGAATTAAAAGCAGCAGGATATAGTGTTTCTGCTGACGATTTATGTTGAAAACAAAGCCAGCACATAACACACGCCTATGTGCACTGGCGGCTAACGTGTAATTTGGAGGTTTTGCTCCCGCATTCACTTTGTCGTTTCACGACAGCGAACGCTCCCGCATACCGCCAAATGCCCATAGCCTCTGTCGTTAGGTGCAAGTTTAGAAAAAAAAGACAGAACATGAGTAATTTTAAAATATCAACAGATAAAGACAAGTTAGATTTAAATTTAATACATGATTTTCTAACAAATCGTTCATATTGGGCTATTGGGAGAAGCTTAGAGACTGTTAAACGTTCTATTGAGAATTCTATTTGTTTTGGAGTATATGACAATTCAGACAAACTAGTAGGATTTGCAAGAGTTCTTACAGATTATTCTGTGTTCGCTTATATCATGGACGTTTTTATTTTAGAAGACAATAGAAAGCAAGGATTGGGAAAACAACTTATGGATGCAATAATGCAGCACTCTGACTTACAAGGTTTGCAACGCTTTATGCTTGCGACAAATGACGCTCACGAATTATATGAGAAGTATGGTTTTAAACGAACTGTAATTCCAGAAAAGATAATGGAAATTGTAAATAAACCTCAGTGAAAATAATATAAATACAATATGCCAACAGTAAAGATTGAATTGTTAATCGGTAGAGACAGACCGACATTAATTAAGATAAGAGATTCTGTAATGGATTCAGTGGTTGATACATTGCAATTGCCAGCAGATGATAGAAACGTAAGGTTGATTGAATACCAACCAGAATTATTTCTCATGAAACCTCCATATGAAATTTTAATAGAAATTTCGCTATTTGCTGGTAGAACAAAAGAAACGAAAAGAAAATTATTTCAAACTATTGTAGACAAACTTGAATCCAATGAATTGATTGATAAGGAAAAAATTCTGATTACTTTAAATGAACAACCATTAGAAAACTGGGGTGGACGTGGCGGTATTCCGGCCGATGAAATGGATTTGGGATTTAAAGTGAAAATTTAGAGCAAATAAAAAACCTGCACCTAACACACGCCTATGCTCACCTGCTGGCTGACATGCACTTAGCAGTATTTGCTCCCGCATTCATTTTTTCGCTTTGCGAAAGTGAAGCTCCCGCAAACCGCAGGTGCGCATAGCCTCGGTCGTTAGCGGTAATGCAAAAAAAAATTAACGACATTGGCTTTTGAATCGAAATTGCAAAATGAAAACACGAAATAATGACTTAAAATTACAATTTAGATATGATTAAAACAGAGTATGGAAGTTTTGATGGTGATAAATGGGAATCTATTTGTCAAATGTGTTTCAAAAAGAAATATGAAAACGAATCATATTTCGAAATTATAGCAAGTCCTGGCGATTATGGAATTGAAGGATTTACTAGAACTGGAAAAGCTTTTCAGTGTTATTGTCCAGACGAACATTATACACAAGATGTTTTGTACGAAAAACAAAGAGATAAAATAACAACTGACCTAAAAAAACTAAAGACATACGAAAAACAATTAGCTAAGAAACTTGGCGGAACATTAATTGAAAAATGGTATTTTGTATCTCCTATGTATAGTAAAAATGACATAGTTGATCATTGTACAAAAAAAAGAAACGAAATTAGAGCTTTGAATTTATCAATTGTAGACAGTGATAAATTTGAAGTTATTCCAATAGACATCAATTCATTAAAACCTGAGATTCATACTTTTTTAAAAATGTCAGATATGAAAATTGACATTAATCCAACAGGTGAAATTTCAGAAGAAGAGAAACTTAAATGGAAAGATTCAAAGATTTCATTAGTTGAGAATGCTCAATTAAAACATAAAATGAGATTTAACACATCTATTACATCAAATATTGATAAAAAAGTAGATGATCTAACTGAAAAAAGTATTATCCATTTTTTAGATGGGAATAGCATATTAAATAAATGGCAGATAGACTATCCTGATGACTACGAAAAATTTATAAAAATTATAAGTCAAGTAGAAGAACTAGTAATAGAAGAGTGTATGTTTCCAACCAAAGACAACAACTTACGTTACAAAGGATTTGCGGAACTACTAGAAAAAAAAATTAAAGAAGCTTTCACTTTTCTAGATGAAACAATGATTCAAAGTCTTTGTAATCAAGTTATGGCAGATTGGATTTTACGTTGTCCAATAAAATTTGAATAAAATGAATGAACTAAATTTTAAAAATATTTCATTTACAAAAAGACCGATCTCTATTCCAGCAGAATATAGGCCTTTGTACAAGATAGCACAAATATGTTTAATTCTAAAACATACATGTGTTGGTAATAAATCAAGCCTTTTAAAACTACATCTTCTTTCTTGGACGTTTAAAAGTATTGAAAATAGAAATACTTTACTGCAATTTATTAAATCCAATTATGAGACAGATTTATCTGTTTGGGGAATAGAACCAACCCTAAATAGAGCTTTACATATTGCAGTTGCAGAAAAATACTGTTCGTATTCAAAAGGAAAGTATATTTTGGAAGAGAAAGGACTAATTTTCACAAATAAAATTGAAGAAGATATAGAAATTCTAAAAGACGAAATTGTACTTTTAAAAACTATTGGAAAAAAATCAATAACTGAGGATAGACTTCAAACACTATCTAATAAATGGAAATTATTCAATGATTAAAATTAGAGCTATAAAAATTGAAGTAAATACAAACACTGGTCTTTTCGGTGCTGATTTTGAATTTGCTGATGGATTCAATATTGTTAGAGGTGATAATACTTCTGGAAAAAGTAGTCTGTTTCAGTCAATTCTCTATTGCTTAGGTTTTGAAGAACTTATTGGAGGAACTAATGAGAAAACAATGCAGTCTGTGATGAAAGACATTGTTGAATATCCTAAAGGTGTTTCCCATAATGTTATTCAATCATTTGTTTTATTAGAATTCGAAAATTCAAAGAACGAAATTGTCACTGTAAAACGAAGTGTTTTAAGTTCGAACAGATCATCTAAATTAATAGATGTATATCGAGGATCAGTTTTAATAGAACAGAATAAATCAATTGAATCTCAACCAATGTACATTCATGACAAAGGAGGTGCTTCTGATAATACTTACGGTTATCATTTATTTTTGGAGAAGTTTTTAGACTGGGATTTACCTAATGTCTACAATAAACTGGGAGAAAAGAAAAAAGTATACCCACAGCAAATTGCTCCTACATTCATTATTGAACAGAAATCTGGTTGGTCTGACTTTCTTGCCACAATGCCTTTTTATGGTTTAACTAATAAAGAAGCAAGAGTAATTGAATTTTTACTAAAGCTAGATGTGTATGAAAATAAGCAGATAAAACAAAATCTACTCATATCTAAAAGAATCCTTGATGAGAATTGGTCAAAGCTTTACAAACAATTTAACCGCTTTGCTGAAAAAGGAGGCGGGAAGTTAATTGGTTTAGATTCTAATCCAACCATTATCAACGACTCAAGTATGATTTCTATACTTTTAACTCAAGATGGAAAAGAATTTACAATTTCTGATTTCATAGAATTTCAAAGAGAAAAACTATTTGAAATTGAAAATAAAATTATACCTAGAGTTTCTGAAAAAATTCAACATAATGAATCTATATTAGAATCTTTAAACGAAAGTATAAATACTTCAACATTAAATTTTGAACTTCTAAGTGAAGAGCTTAGCTTTGAAAAAGATAAACTAATTAGATATAAAACTCAACTTGAATCATTATTTGAAGATTTACGAAAAAACAAGGGAGCTCAAAAAGTAAAGAAATTAGGAGCCGAAATAGATAGTAAAATTGCTCATGACATTTGTCCAACTTGCGAACAACCATTAAAAGATTCCTTACTTCCAATTGATATTGAACAAAATCCAATGCTAATTGAAGACAATATCATTTTTATTGAAGCACAAATAAAAATGATAAAGGTTTATTTAGAAGGTTTAGAACATGGAATTTCCGAAAAAGAAGAAAGGCTTAATCGTATAAGAATGAATCTTTCAAACAAACGTCAACAATTAAGAGAAATAAAAAAAGAGTTAGTAGCGGATGATAGATTGCCCTCTGAATTGGAAATTGAGAAGAAACTTAATATCAAAAAACGTATTGAGTTTTACAATAGGTATCTAGAAGATTTTAATGATCTACTTTCAGAAGTGGAAGGTTTATCGAAGGAGCATGAAAATCTTTTACAAAGAGCAGAAAATCTTCCTACTGATTACTTTTCACATAAAGACAGAGATAAATTAGGGTTTTTACTCGGTGAATTTAAAAGATTATTGTCTGTATTTGATTATAAAAGTAAATCAAACGACGATATTGGTATTTCTATGGATAATTATTTGCCAGTTGCAAAAAAACAATTTGGAGATGATTTAAAAACTTATGATTTGAGGTTTGATTCATCGGCTAGTGACTTTATAAGATGTATCTGGGCGTATACTTGTAGTTTGTATTTGACTTCAGTAAACTTTGGTGGGAACCATCCTAAATTACTAATGTTTGATGAACCTAAACAACAAGATATATCATTAAATCACTTTAGAAGTTTTTTAATAGAATTGTCAAGTTATAAGAATGCTCAAACAATTTTATTCGCTTCTTTTGAAAATTCAGAGGAATCATATATAAAAGCTACAGAAGGCTTAGAGTTCAAACTAAATTATATTGACAAAAAACTCATAAAACCAATTTCAGTAAACGACATTATTTAAGCAGACTATAGTAAATGAAAAAAAATGCACTAACCGCTAACACACGCCTATGGGACATTGGCTGGCTGACGTGCATTTCGCAGGTTTTTGCTCCCGCTTTCACTTTGTCGTTCCACGACAGCGAACGCTCCCGCAAACCGCCAAATGCCCATAGCCTCGGTCGTTAGCTGCCATAGCAGAAAAAAAAGACATGGCTACTATTTGAAGACAAAATCTTTGACGAACTGTCCGCTCCGAGACATAACCAGACTATTCTGTAACGACAGAATTTGATGACTTTCGGACTTCTGAACGGCGGACAATTCCTCGCAGATTTTTATGGAAAGAGAAAGTAAATTGACTTTTCATTCGACTAAGACAAAATAACAACTGACGACCTGACTAACAAAGAAAATTGGTTGACTTTTACAGCATTTCGACTGGAAGAAAACGACAAAAACAGAAAAACAAACTTGTTTACGACTGACTTTGTGGTAACTCAACAGTTTTGGTGCATTCTGACAGCGACAAAAAAAAATATAAAGTCTAGAAATTGACGCTTTTACGCAGTTAGACAATCAAGAAAAGAACGACAAAACTCGACTTGACTTTGTGACTGACGAACCTTTTCGTGTTCGGACAACTTTCTCGGCTGACTGACAGAAAGCAAAACGAACAAATTTTCAGCATTTAAACAGCCGACAACAAAACGACTGAAGAAAAACGAAGCTACAGGCAGCTAACACACGCCTATGTTCATTGGCTGGCTGACGTGCATTCCGGCAGTTTTGCTCCCGCATTCACTTTGTCGTTCCACGACAGCGAATGCTCCCGCAAACCGCCAAATGCCCATAGCCTCGGTCGTTATGCGTCAGTGTAAAAAAAAAGAAAAACAGACTTTTATAAGCTGAATACAATTGAACAGAAAATGAAAAAGATATTTAAAAAGCCGACTTTGTTTCTTTTTTTGGGAAGTATTTTAATCCTGATTGGAATTCCCTCAGGAATTTATGGAATGACTCTAACTGGTGGTGGAAGTCTAGGAGGAGTTTTAATATTGATTGCTGTTTTTATTGTTCTTTTCCTTTTGATTGTTGACAGAAACCTTGTAAAGAAGATTGACAACAAGAAACTTAGTTTTTATGAATTATTGTTTCTGATATTGGCAATTATATTCTATTATTATCAAAACAGGACTTTAAGAGTTAATGTTGAAAATCAAACTGTAGATTATCTAATTATAATTGAGAATCCTGGAAACTTGACTAATGACAAGGTGTTTAATCAATTTCCATTTGACAACTATATATCAACTAGGACAAATCATATAATCGTCAAGAATCTGTTTGACAACACTGACATTAAAACTCCCAATAACTGGCAAAACTCATATTATTACAATGTATATAAATTCGAGAAATATCCTAAAGTCAAAGTCTTTGCAAAAACACAAATAAATATTGACAATAGAATTAATCAACATTTTATAGACAGTCTGATTGAGAAATAATTACTTATATACAGACTAACTTTTAATATTGAAAAAGAAAAAGAGTCAGCTTCACGTGTAAACTTGGGACTGACTTGGCTTTGCATGCATTGAAAGAGACGACAAACAATCTGTATTCGAGACTTTGAGCGCATCATAACCGAAAACAAAACACGAAAAGAAAGCTCAAACACCGAACGCATAACACACGCCTATTGGCATTGGCTGGCTGACGTGCATTCCGGCGGTGTTGCTCCCGCATTCACTTTGTCGTTCCACGACAGCGAATGCTCCCGCAAACCGCCAAATGCCCATAGCCTCGGTCGTTATCATTCATTTTAAAAAAATCCGTGCGTTTTCGGAGCTCAAAGTTAAATATGCGACATTTGTTGCAACTTTAACATTAATTGTTTGGATTGTATGCAACATTTGTTGTATCTTTGTATCAACAAAAAGAAATAATACAAACAATTAAAAAATAAACATTATGAACACTCAATTCAACACAATCGAAACTATCTCTAACGATTCTACAATTATCAACAAAAGTGCTGCTTACATTGCTGCTTGTGATTCATTTGAAGTTGAAGCTTCTAAATTTGCAAATAACGAAAATTTTGTATCAAGAAAAAGTGCTGAAGAAGTTAGTTTAAATTATGCAAAAGCCCAATCAGCAGATTGTGAATACTCAGTTTACGTTGCTTGTTTCGCAGCAGAAAAATGGTTAGAAAAAGCTTGGAACAATGCAGACTAATATGAATCCAGCAGAATTAATCAATTGGGGAGAGCTTAGCCGGTTACTGGCTGGCTCTCGTTCCGTTGTAACTAAAAAACGTATGCCACAAAAGCATGAACAAACGGTTCAAAAGTTACTTGAAGCAATTCAAAAATGGGACGAAGAAAGAAAAAACGAATGATAACACTCAGCTAAAATCACTGGCGGGTATATACTTTTAGAAGTATTATAGCCCGCTTTTGTTTTTCCTTACCCCGACAGTTCATCGCCCGCACTCGCCAGTGCTATTAGCTCTATCGTTAGCAGCCATAGTAAAAAAGAAAAAAGGACAGACTTGTTGGTTGAAAAATCTTTGACGAACTGTCCGCTCCTTCTCGACTTTTTGACTATTCTGTAACGACAGAATTTGCTAACTTTCCAACTTTTGCTTGGCGGACAATTCCTCGCAGATTTTCTAAGGAAAGAAATTGACTTTTAGCTTTTCGACTGTGACAAATAACGACTGAAATTTGTGAAATTAATGTTAGACGATTAAAAACAACTTGACAAAGAACCAACATTATGTCATTTTTATCAGAATTAGAGAAATATATCAAGAAGTACAATACACTTCTCAAAAAACACGACTTTAAAGTCGCAGAGAAAAAAGATGGATCAGGCTTAGGTGCATTTTTAAAACTGTCGAATGGAAGAATGACTTTTAGTCTTCTTAATGATAAGGGACAATTTTTTCTTAGACTTGAAAAAGACAATAAATCGATTGATTTAGCATTGCTGCTTTCATTCATTAAATTAGAGAATGAGAAACGAGAGTTGAAACTAATGACTTTTGAAGAAAAGACTCGAATTTGGGAAATAAATTATAGTTATTCAGACCCATTGGATTCTCTTTTTCGAAACTTTAAAGAATTAGATAGTTTTATAACTAGAATAACAGTTGTTGAATTAAAAGAGCTTGAGCAAGAATACTCTAAAGACAGAGGTAAATGGCTATTTAGGTGAAACTTAAACTCATTATAGACTGACATAAAAATAACAAACAGAAACTACGGCTGCTAACACACGCCTATGTTCATTGGCTGGCTGACGTGCATTTAGCAGGTTTTGCTCCCGCATTTCCTTGGTTGCTTTGCGACAGGAAATTCGCCCGCAGACCGCCAAATGCCCATAGCCTCGGTCGTTATGGGCAAGTGTAAAAAAAATAAAAACGATTAACTTACGGCACATTAAAACATAAAGAAATACAATGAAAAAGACTTTAATGATTATTATTTCTTTCGCTTTATTTTCAGGTGTAAACGCTCAAGTTTCATACTCCGAGACTGAAATAAAACAGAAATGCGATTCGATTTTAAATGAAGGAGAAAATTTGTATCAGTACGAAAGAGCAGCTTGGATTACAAGTGACTTGGCGATTGAAAAGAAAGAAATAAAAAAACAGTTTGGAGGACTACTGATTTACAAGAGAAATGATTCAATTTCAGCGATAGTATTATCAAAGAAAGACTCAAAATGTATTTATGAGGCTATCTTCAAGACAGACTTTGACAAACCATGTAAAGAATATCTTATCTCAAGAGAATTGACTGAAAATGAGACAAATTTGCAAAACATAAAAACTAAAATGGTTGACGATGCTTTGAAAAATGAAGAGTATCAAGTAACATGTCCTCAAGGCTACAATATTAACATGCAGTTAATTCCTTACGATTTAGGATATAAACTATATTTCATACTAGGCACTAACCAATCGAACATAGTTCCATTTGGCAACGATTATATATTTTTTGGAGACAAAAATGGTAAAATATCCTCATGGCGAAAAATGCATTCTAGATTGATTTATTCACCGACAGAATACAACGGAGAAAAGGTGAGAGGCTTAATTCATAGTCATTTAAAACAAGAACCTTTCATTACTGCAACAGACATTTGCACATTCAAATTATACGGAAGTTTATATGGCTTAAATGAATTTGAAGTACTTTCGACAGGTTTGAAAAAGTATTTTAAATTCAAATTAAAAGAGAATCTGATTGAGACACGTGACATGTAACTCGACAACTTAATTGAAAATTCAAACACCTAGCCCATAACACACGCCTATGTTCATTGGCTGGCTGACGTGCATTCCGGCAGTTTTGCTCCCGCATTCACTTTGTCGTTCCACGACAGCGAATGCTCCCGCAAACCGCCAAATGCCCATAGCCTCGGTCGTTAGCGTGCATTATAAAAAAAGAACTATTCAGCATTTAGCGACAATAACATATTGTTTAGTTTCTCTTTTAAGTTTTGAACATAAACTGAATTCTTATCCGAATAAATGTTTGAAAATAGAATTGCAACACCATTGAGATCAAGTATCATTTGATATGTTGCACATGAAGTATCTGTTTTTTTTGATATTTCAAATTCGCGGGTTGAAAATTTTGACATATTTACGATTTTATAAGTGAGTAATAAGTTCTAAAAAGTTGAAAAGAAAGATATAACGACACGCTAACACACGCCTATCCGATATTGGCTATTTCGTGCATTTAGCAAGTTTCGGCTCCCGAATTTACCGTTTTGCTTGTCGACAAGTCGACTGCCCGCAAACCGCCAAAATCGGATAGCCTCGGTCGTTGGCAGCAAGCCGAAAAAAAACAGAGACGATAATGTATTATGCATTGAAGTAGTATCTTGACAATCTTTAATTGATTAGAAAAATCTAACATGACTGAATTAAAACATAGAGAAAAAGAGAAATTTAATTTAGAAGAATATCAACATAATTGTTCGAATTAGATAGTTAACGAACAGAAAGATAATTATAAATAAAAGGCTACAAAATAAAATCACAACCTATATTAATACACTTTTGAAATTATGAATAATACTTTACATAAAGATTTTAAATTTGATGTAATGAATATTGGCTCGAAGGAAATTCGGGATTTTGTAAACTTCTATAAAATACAGCTAAAAGAAAAGATAGAAAAGAACTATGAATTAGACTTTAGCATTGGAGACATTGTTAGTAGTATTGATGAATTACTTTATGCGTACATTTTATTGTTTGTTAATGATTTTCCTAACTCTGTAATTATATTTAATTTTCCACAAAAAAATAAGGTTTCGAGTATTGCCATTCAACAAATAGGGTATCTAAACCTATATAAAAATGAGAAAACAAAAATTATTGTAACTGAGCAAGGTGTTTTGACAACTGACTTTATAACTGCTTCAAAAGATTTCTTTCCATTCTTACTCATAAACAAAAATACTTGTGGTGACTTAGAAAGTGAAAATGATTTTTTTATTGAAAGATCTTTATCTGTTTCAAATTTCATTTCAGGATTAACTACTTCAAAAATTACAACTTTAAAAAACTGTTTTTCAGAAAAAGAAGAGTTTTTAAAGCAAATCAAATTAGCACAAATAAATAAACCCATAAATATATTACACTTATCATGGCATTATTTGTTAAATACTCTTTCACAACTTAATGTACTTCGATATTATTTTGATAAAAAACATGATACTGGAAAAAAATTCCGAGCGGGAAATTTACCACAAGAATGGTCTGACAGATTGATTCGTAAAATCGTCAGCACTTTAGAAGATCAAGGTTATTTCAAGTTTAGTTATATTAGCATTTTCATTTTCAACCTTTTAGTTGAAAACAGTAAGAAACTCATTATTACAAGCATCCAAAAAGGCAGTAATGAATTCATTGAAAATTATAACAAAAACATAATTTATCTACTTAAAGAGACTAATGATATTGTTTCTGGTCTTGAAGAACTTGCAAAGAACATTGTAGAACATACTGGTAAAACGGGAATAGATAGCGGATTTGGGATAATCTCTGCTCGTGTTCATAAAAAAGAAAAAGCTGAGATTTTAAAAGACAACACACTGGAAAAATGGTGTAAAGATAAAGTAGGGAAAAGTGAGCAGAGTTTATTATTACTTGATATTAATGTTATTGATTCTGGTTTAGAAAGTGTGTCAACAAAGTATAAACAGAATCTTCAAAGCGAAATCAATAAATACTCTCAAAATAAGATTGAGCCTTATCCATTATTGAAAAGAGAGCTTGAAAATGATTTAACAAAAATAAATAATGAAAAATATACTTTTAGTCGTTTTTTAAATTATCAAGAAATTGAACTTCAACATCAAATTAAAAGAGCAAATGCAAGATTAGGTTTGTTGATTTTCTCAAATTTGGTAATTGAAAAGAAAAGTGGTATTATAAAAATTTCATCTACAGATTTAAATAGTAATGATCCTGACTTTGCGTATCTATCTCAGGAAAATAAGAAATTCAAAGTAGATAAATCGCTTATTAACGATGGAATAAATATACTGGGTACAAATTATAATTTTATTATTCCAATTGAGTATAATGAAAAGCGTACAGAAGATACAAAATTGGAGGGAGACAAAGGCACACCAACCTCTACACTAAAAGCGTTATTTAATTATGAAATAATTGATTATAAAGAAGTCTCTAATTTAGATAATAATAAAATAACATATATGGTCAAAGACATACCAACTGTAGATGTCAGTGGAAAATATGAGAAAATATATGCATATAGTGAATCAATTAGGAACACTATTGAGAAACAAAAAAATACGATTGTACTTATAGATGCCCAGAAAGTTAGAAACGTTTTATTAAACTCAAGCGATTGGATAAGATTATTGGCTTGTGTTCAATTCTCAACAGATATACAACTTATAATTTTCAATATTGATTTCAAAATTCAGCAAGAAATCATTTCTATAAATAAGATTTATGACTCTATAAATCAATTTTGGAATAATAGCAATTTTACTTTGTTTTACATAAAGTACAATTATGTGTTTGAGCATAGAAGAAAAGTGAATGATAAAAAACAGGAAGTATCATTGTGGCTTTGTGATGTTCTCAATGGAAAAACATTTAATGAATATCTATCATTGAATAAATCAATTAGTCATTATCACCATAATTTATTCAGTATTATTGACCATGAAATTGAACTTACAGAAAACATCTCAATCAATATAAGAAAAAATAATAAACTGTTTTCAAAAGATGGGAAATTATTAAACTTCGAGCTGTTAATTAAACCAAATGGAGATCTGACCCTCTTTGAAGAATCAGTTCAGTCTTTGCTTGGCATAGAAATTTGTACTCTGTCTGATTACAATTTATCACAAGATAACGTTGAAAAGAAAGAAAAATTCTTTTATAAATTTAAAGGATATAAAGTTTCGAATTCACATTTCAAATTAGGTTCTAAAATTCATATCAATGATTTTTATTATGCTAAAAGGATATTCTATAATAGTTTTTATGCAAATAGGTTTGCGTTCTTAGTGGCAAAATACATTTTAAACGAACTTATAAATAATTTCAGTAAAGATAAAGAAATATCATTAATTGGATATAGTCGATATTCAGAACTTCTTGTCAGTAATACCAGAAGATTACTTGAAGAACAAGGTTATATCAAGATTAATCATGATATAATCTTAGAGGACAATAGAGTTCTTAAAAATGCACGAAAAATCAACAAAGATGTTATTATAATAGTTCCAATTAGTTCTACATTTTCTACATCTGATAAAATAAAAAAATGGTTAGATAATATATTAAAAAAGCATGGACAGAAAAACCACCATTCAATAATTAAAACTGATATAAATATTCTTTTAGTTGCTGACAAAAATTTCTATAAATTTGATGTTAATGGGTTATATAAAGAATTTGGTTGGGTTAAATGGAAAGATGATGAATTTTATTTAAAAACACTTGAAAAAAAAGAAAGTGACAATACACAAATTAGTTATCAAAAATACTTTATTTCACTAACAACAGACTGGCAAGCCATTCATGAATGTAAATTTTGTTTTCCAAATATTGAAAAAGAAGAGAATGAAAAATGTTTATTGGAAACTGGAGTGAATAGTGTTAGCCCTGAATCAATTTTTGGATTTCCAATATCTCGTCCAAAAAATGTAAATGAAAAGTTGACATTTGAAAGTTATATAAGTAAAAGCGATAGACCTGTTGTATTACAAAGACATATTAAAAGAGATGATAAGCATTATAAACAATATATTAAGGTAGGTTCCTTTTTGAATAAGAACAAACAAATTGTCAAAAACTGGTTAATTGAATTATCAAAAAGGAATATTTTTGATAACATAAACAGTAATATAGTAATTATTACTCCTTCAAGAACATCAAACTCTGGATTTGTTAATATGGTTAATGAATATCTGCTATCTGATACGGCAACAGTTTTACAATACAGTACAACAGATGACATACTTCAAAACTTTATTAGCTTCAATGCAAGTTTCTTTTATAACTCTAAGGTAATATTCGTGGATGATGTTTTGCACACTGCTCATTCCTTCCATTTAATCAACGACTATATAAAAAGCATTCCTTTTAAAAATGGGAATCAAAAAAGTATTGATCATTGCTTTTGTATAATTAATAGACTTGGATATTTTGATGAACAAAATGTATTGAATAACTTAACTAAAGAAGAATCTTCCAATGATAAAATATTTTCATTTGTAGAATTAGACATTCCTTCTATAAAACAAACAAATTATGAGTTTCCAGATGTGATAAAAGGAAATTTATTTAATGAACTTGCTAACAGTTCCGTGTTGGACATGATGAAATTACATTTTAGCGAATTACGTGAAAATGTAAAAGCGTATGATGTTGATTACATTTCAAAAGAACCAAGTTCAGAATACATTCATCTATTCAATTTTCTGGTGTATAAAGCACTTTATTCTTTTTTTGAAGGACAATTTAAAAACAGTCCTGAATTTCATTACAATAATAGGATAGATTTATTTGTAGAAGATAATAAAAGTCAGATATTGGAAGTTCTTTATGAATATGTAAATAAAGATAAAGATCTTAATGACTTTCTTAAAGATTCGAGAGGAAAAATATTTAAATTTGAAGTAGAAACACGGATTATTTATATTTGCGCATCCCCTCCATTCTCTTATTATAAGGATATTAAAGAATCTGCATTTAGTTGGATAAAAACAAAATTGGAATACTTTCAGAATAAAATAATTGACAATGAAAGTAATGAACAATTTATTTCTGATTTTCTCAAGTGTAAAAAACTAGATAATGATAAACAGAAGGAGTTACCAACAATATATTGCGAGTACCAAACATTTAAGCTTTACCTTAGATTAGCTGTTGAATTAAAATCAAATTACATTTTTTCAATAAAAATGTTCAAAGCGATTGGTATTATTATTAATCAATTAAGTAGTGAGAATCGGTTTAGGTATTCGTATAATGATATAATTATAAATACTGTAAACACACAAACTTCATTTTCTTTTGAGCAAGATGAACCTGATTATTTTTTAACACCTAAAAAAGAAAAAATAATTTCACCCATAGGATTCATAACTTACTATACTGGTTTAATACAACAACTTATTTTTAAAGATGAAGCTAAAGCGATAAAATTAATACAAAATATTGTTGAATTTATTCGAGTTGAGAAAATACACTCAAAAGACGAAAGAGTTTATCTATCGTTGAGAAATGACTTTGACAATGAATTCATTAATTTACTAAGAATTTTAGTGCTTGAAAATACTTTTATTTTTGATACTTTCCAAAAAACTTTCCATGAAGAAAAAAGTGATTTAAACAGATTCACTTTCGAGAAACATGAAACTAACGGATTTAAATTCACAGATTTTCAAGTAGAATTAGATAATTATAATGGTCAAGCTGCTCGTACACAGGCTTTAAATAAAATGTTATTCAAATATAGCTTTACTGGTAGTGAGCTTAATGAAGTTGAAAAAGAATTAGAGAATGCATTTCAAAAAACGATATATTTAAAAACATTACTTAAAAATGAATTGCAAAACAAGCATAATGGAGGAGATGTTCAACAAAAGGTTAGTATTATATTAGAGTACTTAAGTGAGATATTGGATATAAGTAAAGATAAATGTAATGGTGGTGCATTTTTTACAATGCGTTACAAAAATCTGGATAAAACTGAAGATCTCATCGATTCTGATGATTTATATACAATTTCTAACTATTCGACATCGGATGATGAAAGAATTAAGTCCAACGTCACATCTACAAATAGTCTGGTTTTTGAGCTTTATAGAGGCATTAAAGAAAAAGGGAGCAAAAAGCCTAATTCAACTCTTGAGATACTTTATAATGAACATTTAGGTAAATTTATTTCAAGTAAAATAGAAAAGTTTAGCAACATTGATAATGACATAGATGTAAATGACAAATATATTGAAACTGCACATGATCAAAAATATTATAATATGTTCTTCATGAGATTTGCAGATATTAAGGAAGACACTTCACATATTGGCATTCTTGATATATTAATTCACAATCTAAACACCTCAAATAATTTTGACAAAAATCTATTTATTAGTGAACTTAGTAAAATCGATATAGAACTTAGAGATTTTATTTGGAAGAAAATTAATAATCTAATAGAAAGGGCACAACAAAACAATGAGGAAACAAATGTAGATCTTATTTCTAAATTAAAATCTTCACTTCTAGATATAAAGAATAAAATTTCATTTAAAACAAATCCACTTGCTGTTCTATGTTTTTATAAATGCAATCTTAAAAACAAGAAAGAATGTAAGTTGTGTAAAGAGTCCTTTTGCAATAATAACGCTATCAAAAACAAAAGATTTGATCCCAAGCGTCTCCGATTTCTTTTACTGCTAAGAGATGATATAAATGAATTTATTAATTACAATTTAACTAATGATAGCTTTCGAGCATTTGTAGAGAAAGAACAAAAAGGGGAATATATGTTTTCATTAAGTCATGGGATAGAAACCTATGAGCGAATGATTAAGTCATATATAATCAAATTACAAGAAAGTAATGACCCTGAGATTATAGATGGTTTAGAAACTGCCATTTTTTATTTAACAAACAAACTTCACTTAATCTCAAACGCTACAAAATTAAAATCAGGAGAGCTGACCTTTCAAGACATTTCGAATATAAATACTATTGGTCAATTTATTAATGTAATTGAAACACGATATAAAACTATTCTAACCTTTGAAAATGAATTATACCCAAAGATAGATTTAAAACATGTCCTTTTTGATTTTAAACAAATTAACTCTGAGTTATTCAGTACAGAATTTCCATATCCTCAGGCATTGTTAATAGAAATAGCATTTGAAATAATATATAATATTAGAAAATACGTAATTGGTAGGGCAAACAACATTAGTTTAGAAAATAAATTGATTATAAGTTTAGATTTAAAAGAATCAAATAATATATTGTATTTTGGCATTATTAATAATCATTCTAATAGAAAACAATCATCAATTGATAGGTTAAATGAAAAATTTAGAAATAAACCAGTAGGAATTAACGGATTAGATTTGATATACAATTGCCTGTATGTATTATTTGAAAGAGAAAGTATATATTCAGAAATTGAGTCGGATAATAATAGTAAATATTTTAAAATATGGATACCACTAAAAAAAATACAATGAAAAAAACGATATTAATTGTCGAAGATCTCGACAATCATTATAAGGAAATCAAAACAATTTTAAATAATAATAATTTTGATGTTTTGCCATTATCAATAAATAACGAAAGATTTTATTCAAATGAGAATTTTGTCAGATTAATTAGGACAATATATGATACAGATATTGAAGATGAATTAATTGATAAAAGTAAGTCTGAACTAATAACATTAATAAATAATGTTGAGATTGGTGGTTTAATAATTGATTATGAACTAGAACAAAGAAAATCAAATTGTAGTGGCGTCAATTTTTATAATAATTTCATTGAAACAAATGACATTCTGAGAAATCTACCTGTCCTGTTTTTGACAGGAATGAAGGGAACATCTTTGAATAAGGTAATTGAATTTATTAAAAGTATAAATGAAAATAGAGCTGCTCCTACTGCATTTTTTATGTCAAAAGATAAATTTTCAAATAAACAGTTTCATGATGATTTGGAAAGAAAAATCAATACAATATTTATAAATTATAGAATGCCTGAAAATGAAAGAGAGCCGAGTTGAATTTGACAAATTAGTTAAAGAATTAAAAATTAAATTTCAAGTCTTAGCTAAGAATAATTGGAATGAAGAAAGTGATAGCATTTTATATAGTAATTTAAATGAAGCTATTGGAATTTTAAATCATTTAACAGAACTATATAATGATTTTGATATAAATATTTTGAATAATTATGAAGTTGTTTCATTTAGAGCCTATAGAGATAGAGCTTCTTCATATATGATGATTTGCCAAAATCAATTTATTACTCCGTTGACCAATGAGTTAAATAATAGGAGAAATGAATTACTTCAGCAAAAAGCTGAAGAATCAATTGTATTAGCAAAACAGTTACTTGATAGTGCAAATCAATCATCTAAATTTGCAAAATGTACATTTTGGATTGCGTTAACATTATCTATATTGTCTGTATTACTTACAATTTATGGCAATTATAGCAGTGGTAAGATAATGAATGAGAATACTGCGACAATCAATATGATTGTAAATAAACTAGATACTTTTAAGAATGTAAACAATCTACAAATAGAAAAACAAAATATACAAAACAAAGCGATTAATTTAAAATTGGAATCTATTTTGAAAAAATCAAACAAATAGTAGTAATCGCCCAAAAAGCAAAAAAAGCCACAGCGAGTTGATGTCATTTTTTAATTGTGTTGCGATGGCTTTTATAGCTTTTTGATAATAGGCAGAGCGGTCACAGTACATTGTTTTTTTGCTCTGTTAGACAGTTGTAGTGCATTTTGAAAGAAAAAAAACAAAGCACTGTGGAGTGTTAATTACTTTTTAGCTTTGTGCGTTTAGACAAGTTTATGGGCTATTTCAGCTGGTTGACAAGAAAATACAAGAAACAAAACAGACTTATTGCACTGACAAAGAGAAAATTAAAACAACAAAAATAAATGACGACTGTATAACGACTGAACGGCCAGCTGCCAACACACGCCTAAGCGACAATAGCCGAATTCGTGCGACTTTGGAGTATATTCTCCCGCATTTGCTTCTGTGTAGTGCGACAGTGAATACACCCGCTACTCGGCTACTGCGCTTAGCCTCGGTCGTTAGCTGCAAGGCAAAAAAAATAAAAATATCAGCAGAATTTTAAATAGAAGTCGCGCCTATTTAATATATTTGCAAAATATTTAAACAACAATGAACTCTATTTAAATTATAGTATGAAAAACTTCAAAGCAGGAACTTATATTAATCAAGGTTATTACAAAAGCTATCAACCAGAATTAATCAATAAACAATTGTTAATTGACAACATGGAAGTGTTGCAACTTTTGAGTAAAGCCGACAGGGAATTAGGTCGTTTAGACATGTATTCTAATTATATCCCGAATGTGGATTTATTTATAAGTATGCATGTTGCCAAAGAAGCAACGCAGAGTAGTAGAATTGAGGGAACACAAACCAATATTGACGATGCTTTACTTGACAAAGAAGATATTCCTCTTGACAAAAGAGATGATTGGGAAGAAGTACAGAATTATATTAAGGCTATGGAATGGGCTGTACTTGCATTGGACAAACTGCCTTTCTCTGCAAGATTAATTCGAGAAGCTCATAAAGTACTCTTGCAAGGTGTTCGAGGAGAGAAAAAACAACCAGGAGAGTTTCGAACTAGTCAGAATTGGATTGGCGGAGCAACTATAAATGATGCCGCTTTTGTACCACCGGTACACACAACTGTTCCGGAGCTTATGAGCGACATTGAAAAATTTCTACACAACGAAGAAATACATTTCCCTGAATTGCTCAAAATAGGTTTAGTACATTATCAATTTGAGACAATCCACCCGTTTCTTGACGGAAATGGAAGGGTTGGAAGACTTTTAATTCCGCTGTATTTGGTAAGTAAAGGAATTTTGCAAAAACCGATATTATATTTATCGGACTTTTTCGAAAAAAACCGAAAAATTTATTACGACAATTTGACTATAGTGAGAGAGAAAAATGATTTAAATCAGTGGTTTAAGTTTTTTCTTGTCGGAATCATCCAGACAGCTGAGAGTGGAATTGCAACATTCGACAAAATTCTTCAATTGCAGAAATCAACAGAAATTGAATTGCAGACTTTGGGTAGTAGAGCCGCAAATGCCCAAAAAGTGGTTGACTACTTATATAAACGACCAATAATAAACGCAGAAAAGATTAGTGAAATTACGGGAATTTCTATGCCGACTGCTTATAAGCTAATTGTGGACTTAGAACGTTTGGAAATTTTGAAAGAAATCACAGGTGGACAGCGAGGTAGAACCTATGTGTATGACAAATACTTCCAGATATTCCGATAAATGCCCAGCAGCTAACACACGCCTATGGTCACAGGCTGGCTGACGTGCAATTTGGAGGTTTTGCTCCCGCATTCACTTTGTCGCTGTGCGACAGTGAAGCTCCCGCAAACCGCCAATGCCCATAGCCTCGGTCGTTAGGTGTAAGCGTAAAAAAACAAAGAGACAAACTCTATATGGACAAAGATAAAATCAGAACTGAATTGCATAAGATTGACATGAGTAATGTTGTCGAGATGTCGAA
>JAQTNE010000018.1 GCA_028713975.1 Sulfuricella sp. | reverse complement strand
GCAAAGGCGGTCAGCAGGCCGATTTCCCGGCTGCCGTATTTCAGTTCCGCCTCGCCGTTTGCTTTCAGGCAGGCGTTGACGGCGTTCTCAAAGGTCATCACCTTGCCGCTGGCATTGTCGAAATAAGGGTAGTTGCCAGCCACGTTTTTTCCGCCATTGGGGAAACAACTGGAGAAATGCTTGCCATTTTTGAAGGGTTTTTCCCAGGTTACCCGGCCCTCGTCCACGTCGATGACAAAAGGCGGGAATGTCATGATGCTGTTGTACTGATCCAGGGCGTCCGGATTCATTGCCAGGGCGCCCATGACGTAATCCTCGAACTTGATGCTTGGAAACTGTTGCTTGTAGTATTCGGCCAGCGCCCTGCGGTCTTCTTCAGGCCCGGCGTTTGCGCCCATGCTGGCACCGAGCAGCAGACAGATAAAGAAAGTATTGAGTCTCCGTTTCATCATCGTTCCTTTTTCAGAAATCAGTTATATTTTCTTTTTTTAGAGTGAATCTGGCCGGATATATCCCGACTGGCCAGGCGCCCTGGCTTAAAATTGCTGCACGCCAGGATGGTACGGGCGGTGTCCACCTCATGTACCTTTGCGTACATTTCGGCTTCCGGATTCCGCCCGCCCTTTCCTGATGCTTTTAGGCTACGGTCGTTTCGCCGCTGATTTTTTCGCCGTTGTTGTCCACCGTGTTAATGGCAATCTTGTCCCCGGCCTTGGCGCCCTTGACCTTGAAACCCAGGAAGGGGTTTTTGGAAACTGCTGCACCCCAGTGTGCCTCCAGCACTGTTTTGCCATTCAGAGTGGCAACGACCTGGTTGATGAAGTGGGCAGGGATCAATTTCCCTGTTTTTGCATCCTTGCGCAGCCCGGTTTCCATGATGTGGTTCATCAGCGATTTTACGTCAGCGACATCGCCTTGCAGCGTCGCGCGAATTTTCATTCCTTCAGCCATGTTCGTATCCTTAAAGTTAAGCTGTTCAATTTATTTTACGGGGTGAATGATCCGGCCGATTCCGGTTCGATCAGCCGCCGCAGCCGCCGATGGTGACCTTGACTTCCTTGGTTGCGAAATAAGCCTTGCCGCCGGCTTTGATCACTGCCCTGACGTGGGAGGTGGATGCCATCTTGATGCGCGTGGAAATGTAGGGTTCTGCGCCATTGGATAGCGTGAAATCGGTGACCAGCGGGTTCTGGTTCTTGTCCACGAAAATCATGATTGAGGTAGTACCCGGGATCTTGCTGGTGATTTCCACCGGCACGACTGCGCCATTTTCCGCAATATCCGGCGCCTTGATCTGGACATCCTTGCTTTCGGCTGCGCCTGCCACGCTGACGAGTTTCATGGCCTCGTCCGTGGTCGTTGCATTGAATGCCGCCTTGTTCCATTCCGCAGCCAGCACCTGGCCGGGTTTGAGCAGGCCGGCCGCGATCGCGACTGCTATCGTGCCAGCTGCACCGGTGTTCTTCAAAAAGGTTCTACGCAATTGATTCATTGTTTGTTCCTCATTTCAGGTTTAAAAATTAAAGGCTTTGTACGTATTCAACAACTTGATCAATTTCCTGCTCGGTCAGTATACGGTGTTTGCCGAAAGGCGGCATCGCAGTTCTCGGGTTGACCTGGGTGGGATCCCATATCTGTGCGCGCAATTTGGCGCGATCCGGATAGCGTTCCTTCATCATGATAAAGGGTGGGCCGATATTGCCGGCCGATTCGGCCTTGGGATCGTTGGGAATCGCATGGCAGGAAAGGCAATTTCCCCTGTTGCGGTCGAAAGCGATTTTCCGCCCGTCCATAGCTGCGGCGGTTTCGGCTGCCACGGCTATGTTTGCCATCCCCAGCCCGGCGATAAGCGCAAACAAAAGTGCTGATTTTTTTTGCATCAAATCCTCCTGATTTCCAGTATCCATCTTCAAGATCAAATGCTCCCACAAAGTGAAGCCACGGCTTTTTTTGAAGGTGGGGGTCTTGCCGTTTACGTTAAGCCAAGCATACTGAATTTGTTTTGGCAAAGGCAAGCTTTTTTTGAAAATTATTGTTCTTTTTCCAATGGTTAGTACATATGTACCAGGCTAATTGGCAAGTGCGTCGACGGCCAATTTCCTATAATGCAGATCAAGGCGATATTTTTTTCTTGTATTCGGTCGACTTGTGCTATATCTTGGTAACTGTAGGGCATAATTTATGTAGGAGTTTTATCATGGATATATCCAGTGCATCTAATGTTAGTGCTTTATCCGGGCAGGCAGCCGGTGACGCGATTGGCAACACCATCCTGAGGAAAGCCATGGACATGGACAAGCAGAACATCGCCACATTGATCGGTTCTGTGCAACAGCCCTCCCAGCCATCGTCATCCAATCTGCCGTCGCATCTGGGGCAGAACATCAATACCAAGGCCTAGTTCCGACTCACCTTGCGTGGCACCGTTCGGGGGTAAAGCTTCACCCCGCTTCGCCCAGCAGTTCTCCGATCATCCTCTCTGCCTGCACTGAATAGCCTCCGCCGAACAGGTTGAGGTGGTTCAGTACGTGGTAAAGCTTATACAGCGTCTTTCGCACACGATAGCCGGGGTCAAGAGGGAGTACCTCGCGGTAGGCCGCGTAAAATGCAACCGGAAAGCCGCCGAACAGTTCGGTCATCGCCAGATCGGTTTCCCTGTCTCCATAGTAGACTGCCGGGTCGAAGATAACCGGCTCGCCGCCGTGCAGATAGGCATGGTTTCCGCTC
Organism: Sulfuricella sp.; assembly: GCA_028713975.1. Classification (GTDB taxonomy): domain Bacteria; phylum Pseudomonadota; class Gammaproteobacteria; order Burkholderiales; family Sulfuricellaceae; genus Sulfuricella. The sequence continues at coordinate 38,874 of JAQTNE010000018.1, read as the reverse complement.
CACAAGTCGCCATGCAGCAGCGATGGCGGCGGAACGTACCCCGCAAAAAATCCATCCAGCCTGTCCATCAAATGTTCCGCCTGTCTTAGTCGCGCGCTGTTGTGCCCGTTGCTTGCGGCCAGCGCAAGTTGGGGGCCGAGCCGCCGGTCGCGCCAGAATTCCGGCCAGTTATCGGCGAGTGCATTGACCTGAAGCGTGGAACCGATGGTATTGTTGCGATGCCAGCCATATTGAGTTCCCGCTACCTGGTGCATCTCGGCCAATTGGCGCCCCAACATTTCTGCCCGACCTTCTCCTCGAGGGTGGAGGTCGAAAAATTCCAGCACCAGAAATGCCGAATCCAGCGCTACTCCCGTGCATATCGGGGCCGGCACGCGGACGGTGCGCGTTGCGGCGATTTCGCGCAGGCCCTCGGCCTCCGCCTCGAACATGGCAAGGTTAGACGCCCGATTGGTTTTGACGAAGAGGCGGCGCGTACCGTCCTCGACCAGATAGGCGGAGTTAATGCACCCGCCGCCAACAGGCCGGCCAGCTTTAGCGAGAAAAGCCTTGCCGGTTGCCGCAGAGATTTCCTTGCTGATGTCCCGCCACATTATTCGCCTCGCGAACCTGGATTTGGTGCTATATCATGATCAACTTCCGGCCTGAGTCGGCCGTTATCACCCTGTTTAAACATGATCCGGATTACTCCACAGCTCGCCATTGACGAGCGCGAAATCGAATTGCAGTTTATCCGCGCCTCCGGGCCGGGCGGGCAGAACGTCAACAAGGTTTCTACCGCAGTGCAGTTGCGCTTCAATGTGGCATTATCGCCTTCGTTGCCGGAGGAGGTGCGTGTCCGCCTGATGAAGCTGGCGGGAAGCCGCCTGACCAATGAAGGCGAAGTGCTGATCGAGGCGAAGCGTTTCCGGACGCAGGAGCGCAACCGGCAGGATGCGATCGCACGCCTGGTTGCGCTGATCTGCCAGGCCGCCGAGAAGCCCAAATTGCGCATCGGCACCAAGCCGACCCGTGCGTCACAAAAACGCCGGCTGGAATCCAAAAAGCAGCGCGGCGAGGTCAAGCGCGGGCGGGGGAAAATCGAGGATTAGCCTTTTATCGGCAAACCCCAGTCATTCTCGAAAAAATGCACGCCGAGAGGGGTTCGGGCGCGCTCGGCCAGTTCCAGTTGTTTCAGTTCGTCGTCGAGGATATCCGGTTCGCCCTGATAGCCAACGGCGATCATCGCCATGATGGCGAACTCCTTCGGCACCTTGAAGGTGTCGCGCACCCTGGCCTCGTCGTAGCCGCCCATCTGGTGCGCCATCAAGCCGCAAGCCACAGCTTGCAAGCAGAGATTTTCGGCGGCGGCGCCGGTATCGTACTGGCCCCAGCGATTGGGGCTGCCGTTCTTGCGGAACAGGCTGTTGGCGGTGGTCAGCACCAGTACCGGTGCGTTTTTCACCCAGTTCTGGTTCCATTCCCCGAGGCAGTCAAAGGCCTTTTGCCAGGCGGCTGCGTTGCTGTTTTTGTCCCACACGATGAAGCGCCAGGGCTCGTCGCCGAAGCAGGAGGGCGCCCAGCGCGCGGCTTCAAGCAGACTGACGATTTGCTCGCGGCTGACCGGTTTGGTCTTGTCGAAAGCGCGGCAGCTCCAGCGTCTGGCGATGGAGTCATGAACATCGGCCTGGGTTTGGGCGGTTTTGGTGTGCATGGAATTCCTTGGGATTAAGAAAGAGCAGGGTAATCGGTATAGCCTTTTTCGTCGCCGCCGTAGAAGGTGCTCTGGTCTGGCGTGTTGAGCGGGGCGTTGCGGGCGAAGCGCTCCGGCAGGTCGGGGTTGGCGATGAACAGCGCGCCGAAGGCCACCAGGTCGGCATAGCCCGAGGCCAGCGCGGCGCTGGCGCGGGTCTGGTCATAGCCGCCGTTGGCCATGTAGCGCCCCTTGAAGCAGTTGCGGAACCGGGCGAAATCGAAAGCCGGCTGGTCGGGCCCGAAATCGAGTTCCATGCCGTGCAGATAGGCCAGGTCGAAGGCATTCAGAGCGGCGGCCATGTAATCGAAAGTTTTCTGCGGGTCGGAATCGTGCATGCCGTTGAAGCTGTTGATCGGCGAGAAGCGCACGCCGACCCGTTCCGCGCCCCATATCTGGGTAACCGCTGCGGTGACTTCCAGCAGCAGCCGGCTGCGGTTTTCCAGCGAGCCGCCGTAGGCATCGGTGCGTCGGTTGGAACCGTCGCGGATGAACTGGTCGATCAGGTAGCCGTTGGCGGCATGGATTTCAACTCCGTCGAAGCCCGCTTCCACGCAGTTTTGCGCGGCCTTGCGGTAGTCCGCGACAATGGCCGGCAAATCGGCGGTTGCCAGTGCGCGTGGCGTGACGAACGGCTGCGATCCCTGATAGGTAAAAGTTTCCCCGGCAAGTTGAATGGCGGAAGGCGCAACCGGCAGGATGCCATCCGGCTGCAATGAAGGGTGCGACACCCGACCGCAGTGCCAGAGCTGCAGGAATATTCTGCCGCTGCGGCTGTGCACGGCATCGGTCACCTGTTTCCAGCCGGCGATCTGCTCGGCGCTGTGAATGCCGGGAGTGGCGGGGTAGCCGACTGCGGTTGCGGAAATCTGCGCGCCTTCGGTGATGATCAGCCCGGCTGAAGCGCGTTGGCGGTAGTACTCCACGTTCATCGCCTGGGGAACGTTGCCGGCACCGGCACGGTTGCGTGTCAGCGGCGCCATCGCAATGCGGCTGGAAAGCGTGAGCGAGCCTATCTGGAGCGGAGTGAACAGATTGTTTGGCATGAAATTCCCCTATTATTAAACCAGATCAAACAGCAATATTTCGGCAGAACTGCCGGATTTCAAGTTTAGCCCAGTTTTGCCTTTAGATGCGCGCGCCATCGCCGACCATGATGGACGGTCTCCGGGAGATTTTTTCAGGATTTGTTATGATTCGATATGATAGACGTCCATGAGTTTCCAGTTGCCAGCTAATAATATTCCATCTTATCGTGGCCGTTTCGCGCCCTCGCCGACCGGGCCGCTGCATTTCGGCTCGCTGGTGGCGGCGGTGGGCAGTTTTCTCGAGGCCAGGAGCCGTGGCGGCGAATGGCTGGTGCGCATGGAAGACCTCGACCTGCCACGGGTCGTGGCGGGAGCTGCCGCCGATATCCTGCGCACGCTGGAAGCGCTCGGCCTCTATTGGGATGGCCCGGTGATGTTCCAGAGCGCGCGCGATGAAGCCTACCGCGCCGCCCTGGCCGAGCTGGAAAAAATCGGCGCGGTTTACCCCTGCGCCTGTACCCGCAAGGAAATCGCCGACTCGGCCATTGGCGGCATTGATAGCCCGATTTACCCCAACACCTGCCGTGGCGGATTGCTTTCCGGCCGGCAAGGGCGGGCCATGAGAGTGCGCACTGACGCTGGCTCGGTCGGGTTTGATGATGCGCTGCAGGGGGGCATCAGCCAGGTGTTGGAAAAGGAAGTGGGCGATTTCGTCGTGCGCCGTGCCGACGGCCTGTTTGCCTACCAACTGGCGGTGGTAGTGGACGACGCCGAGCAGTCAATCACCCACATCGTGCGCGGCGCTGACTTGCTGGATTCCACCCCGCGCCAGATTTACCTGCAACGATTGCTGGGATTGCCTACCCCGGCCTACCTGCATTTGCCGGTGGCGGTAAACGCGCGCGGCGAGAAGCTCAGCAAGCAAACCCTGGCGCCAGCGGTGACTGCTGCCAACCCGGCGGCGGTGTTGTTCGAGGCGCTGGCTTTTCTCGGCCAGTTGCCTCCGGCGGAGTTGAAGGATGCTGATCCGGATACATTTTGGCAATGGGCGATGGCTAACTGGCGTGCAGACAGGCTGCCGGCGCGGCGCACGATGATGCGATGACAGTATTTGCCCTGTTCGGAGCATGTTGCATGGCATCGGCGGCTATGCCGCCTGAAGTAGAATCTGAGCTTTACCGTTCCTTGCTGGCTTGCTTGCGGTCTCAGGGCCGTTATAATCCGTTTTTCACAATGACATTTTCAGGAGTGCGATATGCCTTATTTCGTTTACAAAATCACTCCCCCCTTCAAGCAACTGGAAAAGGTCGAAGCGTTTCCGACCTTCAAGGAGGCCAGTGCTTTTGCCAAGACCGTGCGCGCCGGCATGACGCAAGCGGACAAATATACGGTCAAGGTGATTTTTGCTGAGGATGAGATGCAGGCTGAAGACCTGCTGACCCAGGTGCGCGAGCCCGAGCCGATGACCGGCGAGGATTATTGAGCCTCTAGCCGAAGTTCGACATGGATGAGCAGGCATATAAAGAGACCTACCGTTCGGTGAATCCGCTCGCCTGTCCGTTCGAAAAGGCGATCCTGATTTGCCAATGCGGCTGCCGCGAGGCCGGGCGCATCAATATCGCGGAGCGGGTGACGGTTAATTGCCACGATGCCTTGGCGCTGGAAGATTGCACGTTGCTGATCGGGCTGCTGCGGCACAACGCGGCATTTGCCCTGAAGCTGACGCATGTTGACGAGGTACTGCCTCATGCCAAGCACGTGAAAGTGCAATGCGGCGGTCTGCTTGGGTTGCAGGGCGTGCTGCGACCGGAATGGACGGAAGAACAGCCGGTGGCGGATATTCGCGAGTTGGTGCTTGAGGCGCAGACACGGTTCGGTAGCCTGCAAGAACTGCCCTACAATGAGATTATCCGGGGGATTGCCGGGTTTCAGGCCAGGCGCAGATCGGGGCCGAAATAAGCGCTCACCAGCAGGTGCCGCCTTGCTGGTAGACCGCCATGACGGATTTCAGCTCGGCCAGCGCCGCCTGAAGCTCGTCAGGATCGAGATGCCCAACCCCTTCCACCGGTTCGCCTTGCTCCAGGGCGACAATTATCCGTGAAACTTCCTTGCAACCCTTCTGGCACAGGATTTCGACGCAATCGGTGATCTTGGACTGGTTCATTTTCGGTGGCGGTCAGAAGAATTACAATGGCGCTATTTTAATGGAAATACATTTTTGTCACGAGGAACAATTTGAAGCAGCCAGATAGTTTGCAGCGTTTCATGTTTGAACACGCCGCGGTGCGCGGCGGGATCGTCCACCTGGACGCCTGCTGGCAGGCAGTGCTGGAGCGGCGCGATTACCCGCCGGCGCTACGCACTCTGCTCGGCGAGCTGATGGCGGCAGCGGCGCTGCTTTCCGCCACGCTCAAATTTGGCGGTTCGCTGATCATGCAGATTCAGGGCGGTGGCCCGATCAAGCTTCTGGTGGTGGAGTGCGGCGCCGACTTGACGATGCGAGCCATGGCCCACTGGCAAGGCGACTTGCCGGACGGGGATTCCTTTGCCGCCCTGGTGGGCGAAGGGCGTTTCGTGATTACCCTCGATCCGAAGAAGGGCCGGCAGACTTATCAGGGGATCGTCGATCTGGAGGGCGGCTCCGTGGCCGAGGTACTGGAAAATTACATGCGCCGCTCCGAGCAGCTCGAAACGCGGCTATGGCTGGCGGCAGACGCGAATCGGGCGGGAGGGCTGCTGTTGCAGCGGATGCCCGACGGCAAGGACAAAGATGCGGACGCCTGGAATCGCGCCATCCATCTTGGTGAGACGGTTAAGCAACAGGAACTGCTCAGCCTGCCGGCGCGCAAGATCATCCATCGCCTGTTTCACGAGGAGGACATCCGTTTGTTCGACAGTACGCCGGTGCACTTCGGCTGCAGCTGCTCACGCGAGCGGGTCGCGACCACCTTGCGGATGCTGGGTCGTGACGAAATCAAGTCGGTCTTGCAGGAAACCGGCTATGTCGAGGTGGACTGCGAGTTTTGCAACCAGCACTATGTATTCGATGCGGTGGACGCGGAACAGATTTTTGTCGCCAGCCCGGTAGTCATGGAAACCGGGCAGACCCGGCACTGACATGAGCTATCGGAAACAAACCGGGACGACAGCGTGAAGGAAGAAAGCGCCAGACTGCGCATCGACAAATGGCTGTGGGCGGCGCGCTTTTTCAAGACGCGTGCGTTGGCATCGGACGCGGTTGAAGGCGGCAAGGTGCATCTCAACGGCGTGCGCGTCAAACCGGCGAAGGGCATCAATCCCGGCGACATGCTCGAAATCCGTATCGGCCGCTTCCAGTTTGTCGTAGCCGTGCACGGTCTTTCCGGGCGACGTGGGCCGGCCAGCGAGGCAATCCTGCTTTACGAGGAAACCGCAGAAAGCCGCGCAGTGCGCGAGACGCTGATTGCGCAATTGAAGGCTGAGTCCATCCCCGGCAGCGAGCACCATGGCCGTCCCACCAAGCGCGACCGCCGCCACATCGTTCGATTCACAGAAGGCTAAGACACACCAGCACGGCTTTTTGTCCAAATATGGCGGATAGCGGCCTACGGCTTCTTGCCTGCGCTTGGAGGGAGCGGGTCATTTCGCCGCACGCAGCTTGGCAACATCCTTTGCAGTGACTTTCGGTGCGTTATTGCCCCAACTGCTACGTTCGTGATTAATCACTGCCGCGATCTGTGCGTCACTCAGTTGGTCGGCCCACGGTGGCATCGGCGTGGTGTAGTTCGCCCCGCCGATCGTCTTGCCCTGCATACCGTTCAGAACCACCTTGATGTGCGTGGTCGGATCGGCGTCGGTGACCGCGGGATTGCCCGCCAAAGGCGGAAACACGCCGGGCAGACCCTTGCCCGTTGCCTGATGGCACGAGACGCAGTTATTGCCGTAGGTTGATGCGCCGAGAGCGGCATCGTCGCCGGCCACACCGGTGGGCGGTGCCGCATCCGCTGTGGCATGGCCTGTAGTGGCCGCCAAACCGGCCGACTGGGGTGGATTCAGTGTCAGAGGGCCATAGGTCGGGGTGGTCGCGAAGTTGAGTGGCGGTTTCCACAGCCGAACGCCGTAGAATGCGCCGAAGGCGACAATGGCGATGAACAGCACCCAGGCCCAGGTGGGAATGGGCGCTGGCGTTTCCGCCCGCGACGGTTCCCAGAGCGTCTCGCCGCTGCCCCCGTAGGCGTTGATGAGAATGGGGATTTTGCCTTCGAGCACGTCGTTGTCGCGCACGCCGTTGACGGCGATGCCGGGGCCGTTGCGTACGGTGAAAGAGATGATTCGTACTCCCTTCCGACCGGTGGAATCGTAGGCCTCCACGCGCAGCCGGTGTTCCCCGTCCTCGAGCCGGGTGGTGTCGAGCTCGAAACGTACCGGCGGGCGATGGCTCAGCAGCGGTTCGGTTTCGTCATCCAGGTAGACGAGCGTGCGAACCCCGTTTTCAAGCTCGTTTTCCTGTTTGCCATCGTTCATCGTGGCTCCTTGGGGCGCGGCATCAGAAGTCATCTCGCAAAACCCGTCGTTTGATATGGTCGGGATTGTTTTCTCGAGGCCTAATCAAAAATTTGACGGTATAGAAGCAGACGAGCAGAACAATGACCGTGCCCAGTGCGACCAGGACGATATCGAGTGGGCCGTCCGGCCCCCCCATGGCCATGAGATGGCCTTGCACCGAGATGGAAAAGCTGGCGGCCTCCTGCGCGTGCCGGTCTATCACTGATGGCAATGTTATCATTTCGCGCCGCTCCCGCATGCCACTTGCAGCGGCACCTGCTTCAATGACAACAAATAGGCAACCAAGTCCTTCGCTTTGTCGGTTGCCACAACCGTCCCCGATGGCGGGGCGTAGGTGGGCGGAAGCGGCACCACTAGCGCGTCCGCAGGCGGTTTGGCGACGACTTTGAACAGCCAGGGGAAGGCCGGCATGATCGAATCCGGACTCACTGAGCGCGGGTTATACAGATGGAGGTATTGCCATATCTCGCTCGGCTGGCGGGCGCCGATGCTGGTGAGATCGGGGCCGGTACGCTCGCTGCCGAGAACGGCGGGAGCGTAGGGATGCCAGATGTCCAGTGGTTTCACATAGGCGTAGTCGCCGGGTGCCGAGGGGCGCCCCCAAACAGCATCCATCTTCAGGGGGCGGACCTGCTGCGTATGACAGGCGATGCAGCCCTCGGCAACATACACCTGGAGCCCACGTCGCTCGATCGGCGTCAGCGGTTTGGCGCCCGGCAGCGCGTGGGCGTGATCCTGAACCCAGATCGCCGGGCCGATAGCGACAATCCAGGACAGCGCGATATAACCGAAGAAGATGACCGAGAAAAGCAGCCAGTGGTTTTTGTGGAAGCTCATGCCAGCGCCTCCATTTGTGTCGCAGGCATTTCCCGTTTGGCACGGAGCGGGCGCATCCGCCAGAGATTGTAGGCGAAAATCAGATGCGCCAGAAACATCATCGTGCCGCCCACCGCACGCAACAGCCAGAACGGTTCCATCAGGCGCACCGATTGGATGAACGGCGCCTCGAGGATCCAACTCATGCCCTGCAGAGTGCCGCCCACCATCAGTGCGAAGGTATAGATGAAGTACCCCAGCAGGGCGAACCAGAAGTGCACCCCCGCCAACAGATGCGACGGTTCACGCCCGGTCATCCTTGGTATCAGGCCGTAGATACCCCCCCAGAGCAAAAATACCACAAAGCCGTACATGGTCAGGTGCGAGTGGGCGACCGTGTAGTTGGTGAAATGCCAGACCAGGTTCAGTGAACGCAGTGCTTCTAGAGTTCCCTGCGCCGACCACAGGAAATAGCTGATCACGCCCGCGAGAATAAACGGCAGGCTGTAGCTGCGGGCGATGGTGCGACCGCTGCCTTTCATGGTAAGCAGAAAATTACCGGTGCCGGCGGCCAGCGTCACGACCATGCCGACGCTAAAAATTATAGCCACGGTCTGCAACCACCACGGCGTCGGCGCGAAGACGAAGTGGTGCGCTCCGATCATGGTGTAGAACACCATCTGGGTCCAGAACGCCAGGACGCCGAGCGAGTACGAATAAATCGGCTTGTTCAGCAGCTTCGGCAAGAAATAGTAGGTCAGCCCCAACATGATCGGCGTAAACCACATGCCGACGGCATTGTGCATGTAGTAGCCCTGGATGATCGTTTCGCTGATACCGTTTTGCTGATAGAACGGCAGGTAGGAGATTGTTATCAGCACGCTGGTCCACAGAAAACCGCCCATGATGTACCAGTTGGAAATGTAGATTTCCTCAACCCCGCGGTCGGCGATGGTTCGGATCAGGTTGTATGCGATCAGTATCACGCCGGCGGCAAAGATCGCCATGACCGGCCAGATGTATTCGCGATACTCTTGGCCGCCGTTGTTGATGCCGGCCATGAGGCAGAGGCCGCCGATGATGACGGCGAGGTTGATCAGGGCGAGACTGGCCCAGGCCAGCGGAAAGCTGTAGAGCCGCCGTTGGTTGGTTTTCGGCACCACGTAGAGCACCAGCGCGATCATCGCCAGCGACGTCCAGCCCCAGAAGACGGTATTGGTATGAACCGGTCGCAAGCGCCCGAACGACAACCAGGGTACGTGGTCGACATCCGGTGCGAGGAATTTGATGCTCAGGTATAGGCCAATCAAGGTCCCGACGACCAGCCATAGCGTCGCACATGCCAGGTACACGTAGATGAGCCGTGTCCAGGCAGTGTCGTGTTCAACCACTGATTCGGCATGCGCCTTGCCGACGACGAGTGGTCGATCGACCGACAATATTGGAGACGATTCAGTCATTAATCTGCTCCTCATCATTGCGCCCCAGCGGGTATCCGCCGCTAGGCCATGCACCCTAAGCCGAATGGCTATTGTGTGTCATATCCGGCCACTTTCCCTGATTTGGCTGTTTCTCCAATAGGATTTTTCTTGCCGTATTCCGGACTCAAGAAGAGGTGCAGGTGAGTTTAGTCTAGAATATTTCCCGTGTTTCGAGGAATTTTATTTCCGGGAAGCGCTCTTGCGTCAGGTTGAGGTTGACGCGGTTTGGCGCCAGGTAAACGTAGTCGTCGGCGCCGTCGAGCGCGACGTTGAAGCCGTGCTTGTCGGCCAGTTTTTTCAGCTCGGCATCCGGGCCGCGCAGCCAGCGTGCCGTCGCCACATCGAAGGGCTCGAACAGCACGTCCACGCCGTATTCGTGTTGCAAGCGGTGCGCCACCACGTCGAATTGCAACATGCCGACCGCGCCGAGGATCAGGTCGTTGCTGGCAATTGGGCGGAACAACTGGGTTGCGCCTTCTTCTGCGAGCTGATGCAGGCCCTTCTGTAGTTGTTTCATTTTCAGCGGGTTCCTGATCCGGGCGCGGCGGAAAATTTCCGGCGCGAAGGAGGGTATCCCGGTGAATTTCAGTTCTTCGCCCTCGCTGAACGTGTCGCCCAGCCTGATCGTGCCGTGGTTGGGGATGCCGATAATGTCGCCGGCGTAGGCTTCGTCGGTGGTGTTCCGGTCCTGCGCCATGAAGGTGATGGCGTTGCTTACCGTGAACAGCTTGCCGCTCGCCACCTGCTTGATCTTCATGCCACGGTCGAAGCGCCCGCAGCAAATGCGGATGAAGGCGATGCGGTCGCGGTGTTTAGGGTCCATGTTGGCCTGGATTTTGAACACGAAGCCGGCGAATTTCGGCTCATCGGGTGCCACCTCGCGGCTTTGCGCCGGGCGCGGCAGGGGCGCCGGAGATAGCTCGACGATGGCGTCGAGCAACGATTGCACGCCGAAGTTGTTCATCGCCGAACCGAAAAATACCGGTGTCTGCTTGCCGGCGAGGTAGGCCTCGCGGTCGAAGGTGTGTGAAGCGCCGCGTACCAGTTCGATGTCGATGCGCAGTTCTTCGGCCTGGTCGCCGATCAGTTCGTCGAGGCGCGGGTTGTCTAGCCCCTGAATGATCTCGGCAGTGCCTTTTTCGGCCTTCGGATCGAACACCGAAACCGTGTCGTTATACAAGTGGTAGGTGCCGCGAAAGCGCTTGCCCATGCCGATTGGCCAAGTCATCGGTGCGCACTGGATTTCCAGCACCGACTCGATTTCGTCGAGCAGATCAATCGGCTCCTTGCCTTCACGGTCAAGCTTGTTGATGAAGGTAAGAATGGGCGTGTCGCGCAGGCGGCAGACATTGAGTAGCTTGATGGTCTGGGCCTCAACGCCATTCACCGCGTCGATCACCATCACCGCCGAATCGACTGCGGTCAGCGTGCGGTAGGTGTCCTCAGAAAAATCCTCATGGCCGGGCGTGTCGAGCAAGTTGATGATGCAATCGCGGTAAGGGAATTGCATCACTGAGGAAGTCACCGAAATGCCGCGCTGCTTTTCCAGTTCCATCCAGTCCGATACCGCGTGGCGGTCGGATTTGCGTGCGCGCACCGCGCCTGCCATCTGGATTGCGCCGCCGAACCACAGCATTTTTTCAGTGAGCGTGGTCTTGCCGGCATCGGGATGGGAAATGATGGCAAAGGTGCGGCGGCGGTGAATTTCGTCTTGCAGGGTGGACATGGCAACGGACTGTTTCATCAAGTAAAAGAGGCGGCATTATAGCGGTTTCGCGAGTTGATATACAGCGCGGATGGGGCTATATTCAAAATCATAAGGAGATAAGCCATCATGCGTTTTGTTCCCAGCCTGCCCCCTGTCACTGCTCCGGTGGAAGAGGAAAAACCCCGTGCGATCCGGGCGATCCGTCCGGTGCGGCGGGTTGAGGCGCGCATGCGCGTACCCGTGGTGGTACAGAATTTCAGGCGCAAGGTCAGGCCGGAAGAAGAGACGGCTGGTGAACCGGTGGCGCAGGAGAAGCGCACCGCGGTGGACAGGCGTAAATGGTGTCGTCGCCTGCTGCATGGGAGTTCTGTTCTGGATACCCGCAGCGGGGAGGACAGACGGAAAAAAAGAGGGCGCAGCGGCGATATCGCCACCACGCTGGATGAAAAAGCTTAACCTGCTGGATTGAAACGCGTTGTTCGAAGTTGGCCACCTGTGCTGCTATATCTGGCCGGTTTTCGGCCTAAGCGGACTGTGAATGCCCCCATTTTGAACGGCTGCTTCATACCTTAGACCGGCCATTCAATGTATGATCTAAAACTATCGGCTGGGGGGCACCACATGGCAATATTCAATGTACCTAACAACACGAAAAAGGGTTTCGCATGAAAGCAACAGCCGTATCGCTGCTAGCACTGTTCGAAACCAAGATGCAGCTCGAGGTGCCCTTATTTCAGCGGCAATATATCTGGCAGCGCGAAAAACATTGGGAGCCACTTTGGGAGGACATCGCGCGTAAGTTCACAGACTATCTGGATGGTCGCAAGGATGCGCCTGTTCACTTTCTCGGCGCAATGGTGCTTGACCTCAAACAGACTCCGGCAACGCATGTCGGCAAGCGCCAGGTCATAGACGGCCAGCAACGCCTGACCACATTTCAAATTTTCCTGTCGGCATTCCGCGACTTCTGCAATGAACATGGTTGCGAAGACATGGCAAAGGAATGTGCGGGCTTCACACTCAACAAAGGCATGATGGTTGATGTCGAAGTGGACAAGTTCAAGGTCTGGCCGACGCAACTCGATCGCGCACAGTTCGCCGATGTGGTGGGAGCTGGTTCGCGCGTTGAGGTACTGAATCGGCACCCGTTGCGCAAGCGACCCCATGCGCGCAACTTCGACCCGCGCCCGCGCATGGTCGAGGCGTATTTCTTTTTCTACGACCAGTTTGACGAATTTTTCATCGGCACTAAGACCGAATCGCCACTAGCTGGCGAGGTGCCATTATCGCAGCGTGTTGAAGAATGCTTTCAAGCGCTGAAGAGTGCATTGCAGGTCGTCGAAATTGACCTTGAGCACGGTGATGACGCACAGGTCATCTTTGAAACTCTCAACGCTAGGGGCGAGCCGTTGCTGCCCGCCGATTTGCTACGCAATTTCATTTTCTTACGTGCCGCTCGGCGCGGCGAGCCACAGGAAGCACTCTACAAACAGTTTTGGGCGCGGTTTGACGATCCATTTTGGCGCGTCGAGGTTAAACAGGGACGCCTTTTCCGGCCCCGCAGCGACTTATTCTTGCAGCACTTTCTTGCCAGCCGCCTTACGGCGGACATTCCCGTCAAACACCTGTTTGTTGAGTACAAATTTTGGATCGAGCGGTCACAACCTTTTGATTCCGTCAGGGAAGAGCTGGCCTGCCTGGCACGACAAGGGGACGACTTCCGCCGTATCATGGCACCAGCCAAGGATGACCCCCTTTATAGTTTAGTTACGTTCCTCGACACCTACGATGTGCGTACCTCATACCCGCTACTCCTGACAATGCTGGATATGGGCATGGACGAGGCGCAATGGGCGTCGGTTTCGACAATGCTTGAGTCATACCTTTTGCGCCGCGCCGTCTGTGGGCTGACGACTAAAAACTACAACCGGGTCTTCCTTGGGCTGACACGAACGCTACGACGTGAGGGTGCAACGCCGGAGAATCTGGCAAAGCAGCTAATTCAGCAAAGCGGCGACTCCGCAGAATGGCCATCCGATGAAACATTTGGTGAAGCTTGGCGCACAAAATATGCTTATCAAGTATTGAACAACCCAAAGATTGTCCACATCCTGAAGCAGCTGAGCGATACATACCTCACAGGAAAGAGCGAAACAGTAACAGTCGAAAGCGCCTTGACGGTTGAACACATCCTGCCGCAGCAATGGCAGGAAAAATGGCTACTAGCTGATGGTTCCAAGGGACTGACAACTGACGCGCTTTGGGCTGCCTCAAAGGATGATGCTCGTGCAGAAGCATCGCGTAAACGCAACCAAGCATTGCAGACCTTCGGCAACCTGACGATTCTCACTCAGGGGCTCAATTCGTCAGTATCAAACAGCCAATGGAGCCTGAAGAAGCCGGAGTTACTAAAGCACTCGCTGTTACCGATCAACCAAATATTGCATGACGTAGCCGTGTGGGATGAGGCGGCGATTGCGCAACGCTCCGATGATTTGCTTGCACGTGCACTGAAGATATGGCCGCGCGATATCAAGTAGCTCGTCAGTGGCAAATCCTGACTTAGCGCAGAAGGCTTCGAAATCGGCGACATTACGGTATTTCGCGAAGAATTCGAATGGCTCCAATACTTCGGTATCTGTCGGTCATGGTGGTGACCGCCACGGGCAGGTCAGGCCGAAGAAGAGACAACCAAGTCAGGCTGTAGTACGCAATGGGGTGATCAAACACCCAAATTCATCGCGCTTGGTCGAGCTGCTCGCTCAGCCGCTTTACGGCACTGGATTCTCCCCGGACGTGGAAAAAAGCGCCTTCACCATCTGACCCGATGGGGTCAGTGTCAATCGATTCCCGTGCCAAAAACGCTCAATGGAACATGAGGTAACGGGTAGATTCAATTTGCTGAACCTTCCTTGTCCCACTCTGCAAGATTGATTACAATGATCGCAATGCAATCACCCGGAGCCATATCATGGCCAGCCTGACCATCCGTAATCTTGATAATGAACTCAAAGCATTGCTGCGCCTTCAAGCTGCACACCACGGTTGTTCGATGGAACAGGAAGCGCGCGACATCTTGCGTCGAGCGGTGCAGTCGCAACCCGCAGGAACCAGCTTCGCCCAAAAAATTCACCAGCGCTTCGCCGAACTGGACGTGGAGGAACTGCCGATTCCGAAGCGGCGAACAGCACGTCTGCCCGTCGCGCCAAATAACTGAACATGAGGAGCATCCTGCTTGACACCAACGTTCTCTCGGAGCTCATGCGGACAAAACCGGCCACCGATGTGCTGGATTGGTTCGAGCGACAAAAAGATGCTTCGTTCTTCATTTGCGCTATTACCCGTGCCGAGATTCTGCTAGGCATCGCACTATTGCCAGCCGGCAAGCGCCGCGACAACCTCGCAACCACCGCCGAGCAGATGTTTGCCGAGGATTTTGCCGGACGCAGCTTGCCTTTCGATAATGGCTGCGCGACCGAATATGCCGTGCTTGTTGCCGCGCGTACCCGACAGGGTCGTTCGATCTCCACGGAAGATGCCCAGATCGCGGCTGTCGCGCTTGTCAACGGCATGGCGTTAGCCACTCGCAACGGCAAGGATTTCAAGGGCATCGAGGGACTCACTGTCATTAGTCCTTGGGCTTAAGCGCAGTCTTCTCTGCCGATAGACAACCGATGACACCACGGCCTTGGGCGATGCAAATGCCCTGAATTCATCGCGCCTGATCGAACTGTTCGCTCAACCGCTTCACGGCATTGGCTTCGCCCCGGACGCGGAAGAAAGCGCCTTCACCATCTGCGCGCTCTTCCAGCACCTGACAGCTCGCGTAAATTTCGCCGCGCAATTGTTGTGCCGACCAGGGAAGAAAAAGTTCAGCTTCGACGAGATCCTGCTGGAAAAACGCGACAATCGCCCCGTGTAGCTGGGCAACATCCTCAGGACGACGCGCGCTCATCACGATGCACGATGGGTACTGCGCACGCAGTGCCGCTTCGCATTCGGCTTGCGCGGCTGCGTCGCCGACGTGGTCGATCTTGTTGAAGACGCGGATGCGCGGCACATCCTGCGCGCCGATCTGGGCAAGCACTTCGTCGGTGACTTCAAGCTGGCGCTCGAATCCGGGATCGCTCGCATCGATGACATGGAGTAGCAGCGAGGCATCGAGCGCCTCGTCCAGCGTTGATTTAAACGATGCGACCAGCCCATGCGGCAGGTTCTTGATGAATCCGACCGTGTCGCTGACCAGCACGCGCGGCACGCTTTCGGGGTAGAGGGTGCGCACGGTGGTATCGAGCGTAGCGAAAAGTTTGTTGGCGACCAGTACCTCGCTACCGGTAAGAGCGCGCATCAAGGTCGATTTGCCGGCGTTGGTGTAACCGACGAGCGTCACGCCGGAGAGCCCCTGGCGATCTTGCCGACGTGCGCGCTGCGTCTTGCGCTCGACTTCCATCGCGGCGATCTCCAATTGCAGTTCGGCGATTCGGTCACGGATCTTGCGCTTGTCCAACTCGCTGTGTGACTCACCGGCACCCCGTCCGCCAACACCGCTGCGCTGGCGGCCTTGCGGCCCGGCGAGCTTTGCCGCTTCGCGCAAGCGCGGAGCCATATAGCCGAGACGTGCAATCTCAACCTGCGCGCGTGCGGCGCGGGAGCGCGCATTGCGATGAAAAATCTCGAGGATAACCATGGTGCGATCCATCACCTCGCAGCCGACCTCGATTTCGAGGTTGCGCGCCTGCGACGGCGAGATTTCGTGATCGACGAAGATGGCGTCAATGTGGCCGGCCTCAGTGGTTGCTTCGCTGCTCACGAAGTCGCGTATCTCCTGCCGCTTGCCGACGCCCAGGTAGGCCGTTGTGTCGAAGCCGGAACGCTTCTGCATGAACGAGCGCACAACCTTGTATCCCAGCGTTTTTGCCAACTCGCGCAGCTCGGTCAGCGACGACTCGAATTCGACATCACTCACGTTGGTTAGTTGGACGGCTGCGACGACCGCATACTTGGGCTTTTCATCGACTTCTGTTTGCATTCGGAGAGGGTTTTTCTTGAAAATAAGTGAAGCCGGATAGTACACACCATTTGAGTGGTCGGGTACAGGAGACTGTGAGGGTGTTGCTTTGCCGCTACGCGGCCTGGGGCTCTGTATCAGGCTCAGGCGGCGGCCATTCTAGCAGCTCGGCTAGCCTGAGAATGACCCACTCAACTTCCATTTTGGTAAAATCTGAATCGTCGGCCATGAGCCCTTGATGGCATCGCACAAGGATTTCTTTTTCAGGGAAATCTTCTTTGAACGCCAGCATCTGTGCATGCTCAACCAGCATACAGGCCATGTCCTCGCACTGTTCATAGCGAGCCAAAATGACTTCTTGCGACGCGTTGGGTTTGCTCTGCCCGCGAGTAACGTACATTGAGATGAAAGACTGCGGAATTTCGATCTGGTTATCTATCACAATAAGCGAACGGCTGGGCGACATTAACGGGGAATGTGAACAAGTACGCTGGAAGTTGAACTCCGGCTTTCTATCGGCTGGAGCCGATAGAAAGCCGGGCGCTTAATATTCTTCCAGGTTGGGCAGGGAGCGGGCTATTCGCGGATTTTCAGAATCGCCGCACCGATTTCATAGCTGTGTCCGGTAATCAGCTGGACGCAGCGCCTGACCTGAACCAGCGCGCGCAGCGGCTTGATGTTTGAGCCTTGGGGCGGCAATACATGAATTTCCATCAACTGGCCGAAACGGGGAACGTAGTCGGTGATCAGGCCAACGCCGCCGACACTGATGTCCTTGGTGGTGCCATAAGCGGTTTCGTCGCTGTCCGTGATGCGGATTTTTACCTGGCAGGTGACGGGGATGCGCCGTGCGCTGCGCCGCTCACCCCGTTCGGCCTGGGAACGTCCGCCGGGGATGACTTCGAACCTGGCCGTTTGATCTTCGCGGGCTGTCGAAATATCTTCCGAGAAAAACGCCTTGGCTTGTGGCATAAAGCTCCTTCCTGACAGGTCGAATCAGATTTTTACCACAATATGTGGTTACCCTGTTTTTATTTTAATCAATATATTGTAGCGAAGTCTAAAACAAAAAAAATCTTTGGGCAATATGCCCAAGTGATCTTTTTGTAATGTTTGGAGGGTGTTACTTGATGCGGCGCGGGGGCTTGGTTTTTGCGGCGGCGGGTTTTACGTGGCTTGACGGTTTTTTGTTGCGATGGGCGGCATTTTGCGGGCGGCGCATGCTGTCGCCGGTGGACGGGCTGGGGCTGCCGGTTCCAGCCGGCTGCCAGCCCGGCACCAGGTGTTTTTTGCCGTTGCCGATCAGGTCGGCCCGGCCCATCTGTCTGAGCGCTTCGCGCAGCAGCGGCCAGTTGGCGGAGTCGTGATAGCGCAGAAAGGCCTTGTGCAGCTGCCTTGCCCGGCCACTTTTCGGTATTGGCATCGTTTCGCCGCTACGGATCACCTTGCGCAGCGGGTTTCTGCCGGTGTGGTACATGGCGGAGGCAAACGCCATCGGCGTGGGCGTGAAATTCTGCACCTGATCCAGACGGAAACCGTTGGCCTTGAGCCATAGCGCCAGTTCCAGCATGTCCTCGTTGGTGGTGCCGGGGTGGGCGGACATGAAGTAAGGAATCAGATATTGTTCCTTGCCGGCCTCCTTTGAAAATTTCTCGAACAGCTCCTTGAACTTGTCGTAGGCACCCATGCCTGGCTTCATCATCTTCGATAGCGGCCCCTCGGCGATGTGCTCCGGCGCGATCTTGAGATAGCCGCCGACGTGGTGGCTGACCAGTTCCCTGACGTATTCCGGCGACCGGATCGCAAGGTCGTAACGCACGCCGGAACCGATCAGGATGCGCTTGATGCCGGGCAGCGTTCTGGCCTTGCGGTAAAGCTGGATCAACGGCGTGTGGTCGGTACCCATGTTGATGCAGATGTCGGGGTAAACGCAGCTAAGTCTTCGGCAAGCGGATTCGATTTTGGGGTCGCGGCACTTGAGCCGGTACATGTTGGCAGTCGGGCCACCCAGGTCGGAGATGGTGCCGGTGAAGCCCGGCGTCTTGTCGCGGATTTCCTCGATCTCGTGCAGGATCGCGCCTTCCGAGCGGTTCTGGATGATGCGGCCCTCGTGTTCGGTGATCGAGCAAAAGGTGCAGCCGCCGAAGCAGCCACGCATGATGTTGATCGAGAAACGGATCATCTCGTAGGCCGGAATTTTCGCCTCGCCGTAGGCCGGATGGGGACGGCGGGTGTAAGGCAGGGCGTAGACGCCATCCAGCTCTTCGGTGGTGAGCGGGATCGGCGGCGGATTGATCCACACGTCGCGGTCGCCGTGGGTCTGCACCAGCGCGCGCGCGTTGCCGGGATTGGTTTCCAGATGCAGCAGGCGGTTGGCGTGAGCGTACAGCACCGGGTCGTCCCTGACCTGTTCGAATGAGGGCAGGCGGATCACGGTGTGGGCGCGTCCCTCCCGCGCTACCGGGTGCGCATGCTGCGCCTTGCCTGTTTCCACGCAGGCAACCGCCGTTTCCTCGTAAGGATTGGGATGCGCTATCACCTGGTTCGGCCTGTCCACCGAAGTCGAGTCGATCTCGCTCCAGCCGGCGGGGATGTCTTTGCGCAAGATGGCGGTGCCGCGCAGGTCGGTGATGTCTGCGATGGCTTCGCCCTTCGCCAGGCGGTGGGCGAGGTCAATCAGCGCGCGCTCGGCGTTGCCGTAGAGCAGGATATCGGCCTTGGAATCAGGCAGGACGGAGCGGCGCACCTTGCCCGACCAGTAATCGAAATGAGCGATGCGGCGCAGGCTGGCCTCGATGCCGCCGATCACCACCGGCACCTTGGAGTAAGCTTCGCGGCAGCGCTGGGAGTAAACAATCACTGCCCGATCCGGGCGTTTGTCGGCCTCGGCATTGGGTGTATAGGCGTCGTCGGAGCGGGTCTTGCGGTCGGCAGTGTAGCGGTTGACCATCGAATCCATGTTGCCGGCGGTGACGCCGAAAAACAGATTGGGCTTGCCTAGCGTCTTGAAGGCACTGGGGCTGTGCCAGTCGGGCTGGCTGATGATGCCGACGCGGAATCCTTGTGCCTCAAGCAGCCGCCCGATTAGCGCCATACCGAAACTGGGATGGTCGATGTAGGCGTCGCCGGTTACCAGGATGATGTCGCAACTGTCCCAGCCGAGCTGCTCCATTTCGGCGCGCGACATCGGCAGAACCGGTGCCGTGCCAAAGCGTTTGGCCCAGAATTTGCGGTGGGAGAAGATGTTGCGAACGGATTCCATGAAGTGCCTATTCTACGCGATAGGATAAGAGCTTGCCCGTGAGTAATTCAGCCCTGCGCCGGGGTTCATTTGAGATGCAGCCCGCGAAGCAAGACGCGCCGTTGTGTCATTCACAACAAGCGGATTGCGACAAAGGGGGGCGCTCAAATGAACCCCGGCCCGAAGGGTTGCCTCCCAAAAGCGCGTTTGCGGTGTTACGACCCTTGCCCAATGATGGCATTGGGCGGCGGTTCGTGCCTTGCATCCATCGCTTTTGGGAGGCAACGCAGGGCTGAATTACTCACGGGCAAGCTCATAAGACAGGCGAACCGGCGGAACGTTCCGCCTGCGCGGGCGCGGTCAATCGTAGCGCAGAAAGTTTTCCGCCGCCGCATCCGGGCCGTAATGGCTGATCAGCGTTTCAACCTCGTTTTGCAGGGTTTCGTCCTGGTCTGAATCGATCTCGCCTTCCCCGGCGAGGCGCGCCATCAGTCCATTCAGCATGGCGTCCCGCACCATTTCCAGGGTAGGCGGGCTGCTCGCGCCGGTATCCATCATCGCGGCGATGATACGCGACATGTCTTCACTTGCCTTGACGGTAACGAAATCAATGGCAGGGGCTTCGTCGCCGAATTGTTCGATCAGGTCGTCGATTTCTTCCAGCAATGGACGGCTCGGGTCAAAATGCATGCGGTCGGCTTTGGCGTACTTGCCATCGGGCATCCTGGCAATAACGCGGCGAGCCGAGCCCAGGGTGGCGGATTCCTCGGCGTCGGGATCGTTGACCGCGGATTCCAGAATTTGCGATAGCGCCTCGCTCACGCCCATTGCGACGTCGATAAACGGTTCCATGTTTAATCCCTTCCGGAAATGTTCTTCCAGATTCATTGTAGGACAAACCATGGAGAGCGGCGGGGTCAGTCTGCCGTGTCTTGCAACATCAAGCCCAGTTTTCCGATTTCCTGTTTCAGGTAGGCTGTACCCAGCGCCACACGGGGACGTGTGCCGCGCAAACCGAATTCCACCTTGCGTTCGCCGTTCTCGCCGAGGTGGGGCAGGCTGGAAAAGCGCACGTCCGGATAAAGCTTCACGAATTCGTTCATCATGTCGAGCAGCGGGCTTTCCATGGCGTCCAGCACGGTGACAATGGCTTCCGTTTCTGGCGCCTGGTTGCGGATTTCAGGGTAGAGCGTGTCCAGCACCCAGTCCATCATCGGCCAGGCCATCTGCGGAAAGCCGGGCAGAAAGTGGTGCTGGCCGAGAGAAAAGCCGGGAACGCGGTTGAACGGGTTGGGGATGATGCGGCTGCCCTGCGGCAGGTCGGCCATCAGGATGCGGCGCGGGTAGGCTTCGGTGCCGAAGCGCGCTTCGATTTCTGCTACGGCTTCCGGGTGGCGGTAGAGTGAGGTTCCGGCGGCTTCTGCCGTGCATTGGCGGGTGTAGTCGTCGGGGGTTGCGCCGATGCCGCCGAAGCAGAATACGATGTCGTCTTTAGGCAGGGTCTGGCGCAGGGTTTCGACGATCAGCGCGGGATCGTCGCCGATGATGCGGCACCATTTGAGTTCCAGCCCGCGCTGCGTCAGCATGCTGATCACATGATGAAAGTGGCCGTCCTGGCGTTTGCCGCTCAGGAGTTCGTCACCAATGATAATCGCCCCGAAATGGTTCATGGGGCGATTATAACGCGAGGAATGAGACCGATTGAAACAGGTTTTTAGTGTTCGCCCTTGGTTCTGAGCAGACCGGCCAGGCGGTTGCCCTGTTTCTGCGGGCCGCCCTTGGGGAAAATCAGGTGCAGGTAATGATTGTTGCCCTTTTCCTTGCTCCAGACCTTGGAAAAATGCCTGATCATGAACCTGACTTGTGCTTGCACGTCATGCTCTTCGTACCAGGCGCGCAGGAAGCGGATGACTTCCCAGTGCTCTTCGGTCAGTTCCAGCCCTTCTTTTTTTGCCAGGGCGATGGCGTAATCTTCCGACCATTCGTCCAGTTTCCGGATGTAGCCTTCTGAATCGGTCTGGATTTCCTTGCCATTGACGAGCAGGAAATAAAGGTGGTCGGTGGGATTTGCTGAAGTGGACTCGCTCATGAAAAACCCTCTTTGAATTTGCAGAGTAATTTAAATATGTCTGAATTATACATGAATCCGATTTTACCGATGAGATCGCAAGTCAGGGGGAAATTCTTGCAACGGTGATTTTCAGATTATTTTAAAGACAAAATATATTGCGTCAATACTCTGCGGTCTTCTTCGCTGAGTGTCGGATAGGCTGGCATGTCTATATTGCCCCAGATGCCGCTGCCGCCATTGGCGATCTTGCTCATCAACTTTTCTTCGCCAGCCGGATCGGTGCGATATAAAGTTGCCACATTTTTCCATGCCGGGCCAAGAAGTTTCTTTTTTATCGAATGACAGGCAAAGCAGCCGGTATCTTTCGCCAGTTTCGTGAAAGCTTCTTCGGATACGGCCCATTTGGTCGCGTTATCCGCTGCTTGCTGAGTAGCTGGGGTTGCGGGTGTTGGTGCTTGGGATTGTTGAGTGGATTCTCCGGGTTGGCAACCGGACAGCATTGCCAGTAACGGTGCCAGGAGAATTGCCAGCACGATTTTTTGTATCTGCATTATTTCACTTCATTAACATCAGGTGCCAGATGCGCTGCTCTTTCGTCAAGAGCAGCGCATTTGAACACAAATAACGCTTAAATCAATTAACGACTCTGATACTTCACTTTTTTGCTGCGCACAATCTGGTAGGACCTTGTCAGATAGCCGATCGGGGCGCTCCAGATGTGAACCAGACGGGTGAACGGGAAGAGCAGGAATACTGTCATGCCGAAGAACACGTGCAGTTTGAAAATAGTATCAACGCCTTCCAGATAAGCCGGATTCGGATACAGGTACATGATGCTCTGGATCCACTCAGCCATGGCGGTCACCACGCGTGGGTCACCATGGCCGGCGTGGCCGATGGATACCGGGATGGTCGTGAGGCCAAGAATCAGCGTGGCCATAATCCAGGACAGGATGAACTTGTCAGAACCGCGGCTGGTAACCGAAATGCGCCGATTGGTGTAGCGCCGAACCCACAAAATGCCGCCGCCAATCAGAGCCAGCGCGCCAAAAACCGCACCCAGGGAGATGGCGAGGTATTGGTGGGCGATGTCCGGCATGATCATCAGAAACACTTTGTGCGGCGTCAACAGGCCCACCATGTGACCGAAGAAAATCGCAATCACGCCGATATGGAACAGATTGCTGGCCCAACGTACTCCAGCGGTCGAGAGCATCTGGCTGGACGCACTGGTCCAGCCGTACTGCTCGCGGTCGAAACGCACCCAGCTGCCGATCACGAATACGCTAAGGCAGACATAGGGATAAATGCCAAAAAGTAAATTATTCCAGCTGAAAATATCTTCGTTCATTTTATTCCTCCTTAAGCAGCAATACAGGTCGGTGTGGCACGGTTCTTGATGATGGTAATCAGCGGCGCATACGGGCTATTGGCCTTGCTCAGGTTGTTGGCCAATACCGTCAGAACCTTGCTGGCATCGGACAAAAACCTTCTTGCTTCTTCCTCATCCTGCATTGCGACAAATTCCAGGATCAGCGGCAGATAATCAGGCAACTCGTTGGTCACCTGCTTCACGCCGTAATCCTTGTACAGTTCACCCAGGTCGATCAGTGCCGGCCCACGGTTCTTGTCGTTATCGTCACCGAAGAAATGGTGAGTCAAATGCAAGCTGTGTTCCGGTGCCATATCGAAAGTTTTTACGTAATCGGCCTGGATTTCGGTTTGGTCTCCGCGTTCAAGCCAGCTTATGAACTTCTTCATCTCAGCGACTTCCGCCGCGTCGCTGTCGACCATCTCGTCAAGCAGAGATTTGATGGCCGGCAGATTGTCGAAAAGTTCCTGTTCCGGATACTCCAGCAAAGCCGATAGTATTTTGTAGGTATTCATGATTTATCCTCTTAGCTCTTGTCAGCCGATGGCGCCAGTTCGGCGGGTTCCATCGATTCCTTGCGACGCCTCGGGAACAGGGAAATCTTGCTGATGCCAACTGAAGAATCATTGCCGAACGTGAAGCCGTTCTGACCCTGGAAGCCGTGTGCGTCGGCAAGACGCTCTTCTTCGTGGCCGGTAGGGATGACAAAACGATCTTCGTAGTTGGCAATCGCCAGGTAACGATACATTTCCTTGGCCTGATCTTCGGTGATGCCGGCCGCTTCGAGAGCCCGCGTATCCGCCACGCCTTCAACGTGCACCGAACGCTGGTAGCTGCGCATGGCGATGAGGCGGTTCAGCGCAGTGGTGATCGGCTCTTCCTTGCCTGCGGTAAGCAGGTTGGCAAGGTAGCGGGTCGGCGTGCGCATTGTTCCCGCCAGCGGGATGGCGCCGTCCGGGCCGACCGGCAGGTTGCCCTGGTCGATCTGGGATTGCACTGGCGACAGTGGCGGTACATACCAGACCATTGGCAAGGTGCGGTACTCGGGGTGCATCGGGAACGCAATTTTCCAGTCGATCGCCATTTTGTAGATTGGCGATTTCTGTGCGGCCTTGATCCAGTCTTCGTTGATGCCTTCGGCAAGGGCGGCAGCAATCACTTCAGGGTCGTTGGGGTCGAGGAATATCTTGCACTGCGCTTCGTACAGATCCTGCTCATTGGTGACGCTAGCCATCTCTTCGATACGGTCGGCGTCATACAGCATGATGCCGTTGTAGCGGATGCGGCCCACGCACGACTCGGAACACACCGTCGGCATGCCGGACTCGACGCGCGGGAAGCAGCCGATGCACTTCTCGGCCTTGCCGGATTCCCAGTTGTAATACACTTTTTTGTACGGGCATGCGCTCATGCAGAAACGCCAGCCACGGCATTTGTCCTGATCGACCAGCACGATGCCATCTTCTTCGCGCTTGTAGATCGAGCCGGACGGGCAGGCCGCAACGCAGGCCGGGTTCAGGCAGTGGTTGCAGATGCGCGGCAAATACAGGTTGAAGGTGTTCTCGAACTGGCCGTACATCGCCTTCTGGACGTTATCCATGTTCTTGTCCACGCTACGCTTGGCGTATTCACCGGCCAGGTCGTCTTCCCAGTTCGGGCCCCAGGTGATTTTTTCCATGGGGTCGCCGGTGATCATCGACAGCGGGCGTGCGGTTGGCGCAGCCTCGGACAACGGTGCATTTTGCAGGCGTGCGTAGTTGTAGGTGAACGGCTCGTAGTAATCGTCGATTTCCGGCAGATCCGGATTGGCGAAAATGTTGAGCAGCTTGGAAAATCTGCCGCCGGATTTCAGTTCCAGCTTACCGCCGTCCATTGTCCAGCCACCGTTCCATTTTTCCTGGTTTTCCCACTGCTTGGGATAGCCGATGCCAGGCTTGGATTCGACGTTGTTGAACCAGACATATTCCACGCCCTTGCGATTGGTCCACGTGTTTTTGCACGTTACCGAGCAGGTGTGGCAGCCGATACATTTGTCCAGATTGAAGACAAACGCAAATTGTGCACGTATTTTCATGTGTTTCTCCTAATTTATCCTGTTCACGCTTGCGATCAACGCTTGCCGATGCCGGGTGGGTTGAGTTGGGCTTCCCGTTCCGGAGTGAGTGGCCGTTCCAGCCAGTCAACGTCCTTATCGGCTACCTTGCGCATGATGATCTCGGTGTCGCGGTTACTGCCCACCGTACCGTAGTAGTTGAAGCCGTAAGCCAGCTGCACGTAACCGCCGATCATGTTGGTCGGCTTCATGACGACGCGTGTCACCGAGTTGAGAATGCCGCCACGCTTGCCGGTGGTATTCGATCCGGGCACGTTCACGATCTTCTCCTGAGCGTGGTACATCATGGCCACGCCGCGCGACACACGTTGCGAAACCACTGCCCGCGCCACTGTCGCACCGTTGTGGTTGATCGCCTCGACCCAGTCGTTGTCTTCGATACCGGCTGCCTTGGCATCGATTTCGGAGATCCAGACGTAGGGGCCGCCACGGAACAGGGTCAGCATGCGCAGGTTGTCCTGGTAGGTCGAATGGATGCCCCACTTGGAATGCGGTGTGATCCATTTCAGCTTGATGTGCTTCTCCGCCAGGATGCTCGGCGAGAGCTTGTCGAACGAATGCATGTCCTGTGGCGGTTTGTGCACACAGAAGCCTTCGCCGAAGTCCAGCATCCATTCGTGATCCTGATAGAAATGGGCACGGCCGGTCAGGGTGCGGAACGGAATGTGCTCATGGATGTTGGTATAGCACGAGGTGTAGGACACCGTTTCAGACTCGATCCCCGACCAGGTTGGCGCGGTGATGATCTTGCGCGGCTGCACCTGGATGTCGCTGAACGTGATTTTGTCCTCATGGCGGGCCGAGTACAGATGGTGATGGTCGATGCCGGTCTTCTTGGACAGCGCGTTCCAGGCCTTGTGGGCGACTTCGCCGCAGGTTTCCGGCGCCATGCGTAACACCGAGTCGCACACGCTGATGTCTTCCTCGAGGGATGGCATGCCGAAGGAAACACCCGGCACTTTTACGGTGCCGTTCATGACCTTCAACTGGTCATACTCCATCTCGGTATTCCACTCGATACCCTTGACGGTGTTGCCCAGCTTGACCATCAATGGGCCGACCGCGATGTACTTCTTGTAGGTGTCGGCAAAATTGCGCTCGACCACCTTGAGCAGCGGCATGGTTTTACCCGGAATCGGATCGCATTCGCCTTTCTTCCAGTCCTTGACTTCGCCGAACGGCTGGGCCATTTCAAATGGCGAATCGTGCTGCATCGGCAGGGCAATGATGTCCTTGCGGGTGCCAAGGTGTTTTTCGGCCAGCTTCGAGAAAGCCTCTGCGATATTCTTGAAGATCTGCCAGTCTGACTTGGACTGCCAACCCGGCGATACGGCTTCCGACAGCGGATGCATGAAGGGGTGCATGTCGGTGGTGTTGAGGTCGTTCTTCTCGTACCAGGTTGCGGTCGGCAGCACGATATCGGAGTAGGAGCCGGTGGAGTTCAGGCGGAAGTTGATGTCGACCATCAGGTCCAGCTTGCCGATTGGCGCTTCGTCGTGCCACTTGACCAGCTTGTTTTCGCTGCCGGCACCGGACTCCTGCAGCACGCCGTTCTGCGCGCCGAGCAGGTGCTTGAGGAAATACTCGTGGCCCTTGGCCGACGAGCCGATCAGGTTGGCGCGCCAGACGAACAGGTTGCGCGGCCAGTTTTCCGGGGCATCCGGGTCGGCAAACGCGACATCCAGCGAGCCGTCCTTGAGCTTGCCGACAACGTGCTTGGCAATGCTGGCTTCATCGGTCGCGCCGGCTGCTTCTGCTTCGCTGACCAGATCCAGCGGGTTGGTGTTCCAGTGCGGCGCGGACGGCAGCCAGCCCATGCGTATTGCGGCGACGTTGTAATCGGCCAGCGAGTAGCCCTTGTACTTGCCCCTGCCGGCGGGTGAGGTGAGGTTGTCGCCACGGAGGGTCTCGTAACGCCACTGGTCGGTATGGAAATACCAGAAGGAAGTGGAGTTCATGTGACGTGGCGGACGCTGCCAGTCGAGCGCGAAAGCAATCGGTGCCCAGCCAGCCTGCGGGCGCAGCTTTTCCTGGCCCACATAGTGTGCCCAGCCGCCGCCGGATTGACCCACGCAACCGCAGATATGCAGCAGGTTCATCACGCCACGGTACATCATGTCGTTGTGATACCAGTGGTTGATCGCGGCGCCCATGATGACCATGGATTTGCCATGGGTCTTGGCTGCGGTATAGGCAAATTCACGACCAGTGAGCTCGAGGTCGGCAGCCTTGACGCCGGTAACCTTGGAAGCCCAGGCCGGGGTGTAGGCTACGGAAGCGTCGTTGTAGTCCTTGGCGACATTGCCGCCGCCCAGACCGCGGTCGATACCGTATTGCGCAACCTGCATGTCGAACACGGAGGTGACCAGCGCTTCTTCGCCATTGGCCAGCTTGACTTTGCGCACCGGCACATTGCGGTACAGCAAATCGCCTTCACCCGGTTCAAAATGCGGGAAGCCGACTGAAACCACGGCATCCTTGCTGTTGATGCAGGTGAGTTCGGCCAGCAATTCCTGCTGGTTGGCGGCATTCTTTGGCAGCAGGTTCCATTTGCCTTCTTCGCCCCAGCGGAAGCCGATGGAGCCGTTCGGCACGACAAAGTTCTTGGATTTTTCGTCGTAAACGATGGTTTTCCAGTCCGGGTTGTTGGTCTCGCCCAGTGAGTCGGCCAGATCGGAAGCGCGCAGGCAGCGGTCTGACACATAGGCATCGCCATGTTTGCGCAGCATCACCTGAATCGGCAAGTCGGTGTACTTGCGTGCGTATTCCTGGAAATACGGGTCTTGCTTGTCGATGTAGAATTCTTTCAGTGCAACGTGTCCCATCGCCAGGAAGGCGGCGGCGTCGCTACCCGGATTGACCGGCATCCACAGGTCTGACGCTTTGCAATACTCGGCGTAGTCAGGCGCCATCGAAATCACTTTTGCACCCTTGTAGCGCACTTCGGAAACGAAGTGGGCATCCGGCGTACGCGTGGTCGGCAGGCTTGAGCCGCAGACGATGATGTAGTTGGAGTTGAACCAGTCGGCCGATTCAGGCACGTCGGTCTGTTCGCCCCAGGTCTGTGGGGATGCTGCGGGTAAATCGCAATACCAGTCGTAGAACGAACCGCAGGCACCGCCGATCAGCGACAGGTAGCGCGCGCCGGAAGCGTAGGAAATCTGCGACATGGCAGGAATTGGCGAGAAACCGAAAATGCGATCCGGGCCCCACTTCTTGGTGGTATAAACGTTGGCGGCAGCAATGATCTCTTTGACTTCTTCCCAGTTGGCGCGCACGAAACCACCCAGGCCGCGCACGGCGGTGTATTGCTTGCGCTTTGCTTCGTCAGCCTGAATCGCACCCCATGCTTCAACCGGGTCTTTGCCGGTCTTGCGCTCGGCGCGATACAAATCAAGCAGACGACCGCGGATCAGCGGGTATTTAACCCGGTGCGGACTGTACAGATACCAGGAAAAAGACGCGCCACGCTGGCAGCCGCGAGGCTCATGATCCGGCAAATCTTCGCGGGTACGCGGGTAGTCGGTCTGCTGCATTTCGAAAGCGACCAGACCGTTTTTGACGAAAATTTTCCAGGAACAGCCGCCGGTGCAGTTTACGCCGTGGGTTGAACGCACCACCTTGTCGTGCTGCCAGCGATGGCGGTAACCATCTTCCCACTGACGGTCTTCGTTGGTAACGATGCCGTGGTCGTTGGAGAAGGTCTCCTTGATTTTTTCAAAAAATTTCAGACGGTCGAGAAAGTGACTCATTTCAGTGCTCTCCTAATTAGTGCGAACCGGCATTCCGGTCCTCTTACTTAAAATGGGGCGGCCTATTGGCTGCCGCCCCATTGTTGATTCTGATTCTAAAAATTAACTATAGCATCAAGGGTTTTTAATTTCAGAACCTGAGCGCAGGTAGAACCACCAGTTCAGGATCAGGCACAGGGCGTAGAAAATCGCGAAGCCGTACATCGCATTCTGCGGCGTACCTGCCTTGATCTGGGCACCGATCACCACCGGGGCGATGAAAGCGCCGTAGGCAGCAACAGCAGACGTCCATCCCAGTACCGGGCCAGCCTGTACACGGTCGAAAATCACGCCGACGGTGCGGAAGGTGGAACCGTTACCAATGCCGGAGGCAGCGAACAGCACGATGAACGAGATCATGAACTGGACGAAATAGATTTCCGGGGTGGCCGAGTTGTACGCCTGCATCATGATGTAGCCGGTATAGCCAGAAGCCACCACCATCACCACCGAAATGATCTGGGTTACGATGGAACCGCCCACCTTGTCGGCGATCCAGCCGCCAACCGGGCGGATCAGTGCGCCGATGAACGGGCCGATCCAGGCATAAGTCAGGGCGGAAATCGCGTTAGGGTTCTTGATGGTGTGCGTCATCAGGCCGGTAGCCGGATCAATGACGTGGCTGATGCCGAAAATCACCGTGATCGACAGTGGTACCGCCATCGAGAAGCCGATGAACGAACCGAATGTCAGCACATAAAGAACGGTCATCGACCAGGTGTGCTTATTGTGGAAAATTTCAAACTGCTTGGCGATGTTGCCCTTCATTTCGCCGAATGCGGCCCACTTCATCGCGAACAGCGTGGCGACCATGATCAGCGGCAGCGCTACCCACATGTTGAGCAGCCCCAAGCCGGTCGGTGCAGGCAGGTAAAAATACAGGCCCACAATAGTGATGAAGAAGGTAATGCCCCACAGGTACAGAATTTTGGCGAAAGCGCCGGCAGTGGAGTTCAGGTTAGGCGTGACGGTCAGCAGGTTGTTCATGCCGTACCACGCGGCGGCGACCAGGGGAATCAGGATGGCCGCCCAGATGAAGCCGGCGTTCTGGATGAAAGTAGGGGTGCCCGCTTTGATCTTGCCGAAAATCCAGCCGCTGTCTTTAACCAGAGTCATTGGCTCGCCGCCTATTGCGCCGAAGATGCCGGCGGTCATTACCAGCGGAATCAGCACTTGCATGGTGGTTACGCCGAAATTGCCGAGACCGGCGTTAAGGCCGAGTGCCGTGCCTTGCTGGCGCTTCGGGAAGAAGGTGTTGATGTTGGACATTGAGCAGGCGAAGTTGCCGCCGCCGACACCCGAAAGCAGTGCGGCAAGCTGGAACACCCACAACGGTGTGGATTTGTCCTGCAGCGCAAAGCCGGTCAGCACTGCGGGAATGATCAACAGGGCCGTGGTCAGGAAGATGGTGTTGCGGCCACCGGCGATGCGGATGAAGAAGGAAGCCGGAATGCGCAGCGTGGCGCCCGCCAGGCCGGAAATCGCCGTCAGCGTGAACAATTCGTTCGGCTTGAATGGAAAGCCCAGATTCAGCATCTGCACTGTGATGATGCCCCACATCACCCATACGGCGAAGCCCATCAGCAGGTTGGGGATCGAAATCCACAGATTGCGGTTGGCGATCGCCCTCCCCTCGTTTTCCCAGAATGTGTGGTCTTCCGCATTCCATTCTTTGATATTCGGCATACACAATCTCCTTGTTTGAATTTATTTCCAAATTACAATTAATTGCCTTAACTATCCTGGCGACTTTCAACACTGTTCAATTAAATTAATGCCCGCCACCTTCCATCATTTCCTTGTCGACAGACGAGAGATGATATTCCTTGGCGAACGCTCCGGCTGGCTCCTTCAAGGAGAAAAGGCAGAAGATAAATACCGCAGCAGCAGTCGCGCCGATCATCAGGAAGAACTCGCTGGGAGTCAGAAATACATACGCGGAGGTATATACGACAGCCCCCACGTTGCCATAGGCGCCCGCATATCCCGCCACATTTCCAGTGATGCGTCGCTTGACAAACGGGATCAGCGCAAAGGTGGTGCCGCAACCACCCGTGACAAACAGGGCGCAGATGATCGTCACCACAACTGCACCGGCTAATGGCCATTCAGGGGTAATCATGCCCATCAGCACAAAACCGCCGGTGACGCCCGCAAGGTAGACCATGTGCGCGAGCTTTCTGGTTGGGGTACGGTCGGAAACATAACCGCCGAGCGCCCTGGAAAAGAAATTCATCAGCGCAAACATCGAGCCGAACAGGCCGGCCATCACCGGGCTTAATGCAAACGTCTTCTGAAAAAAGAAAGGAAGCATCGAGATAACGGCAAGCTCGGCGCCGAAGGTGACAACATAGGATGCGCAGAGGGTGCCGACCTGGGTGAAGCGGTATTTGTCGTCTTCAGGCACGCCTTTCTTGAGGATAGGCACGTTGACCTTGATGAGGCCATAGACCTGATAAAGCACCATGACGACGATAACGGTATACAGCATGTATGAAACATCGGCAGCGATATAACCTTTGCTCACTACCATTCTGACCAGAAGCGAAAGCACGCCCCAGAGCGGGATGGTCCAGAGAATCGCAATAATCAGATCGCCCCAGGTGGAGACTTCGATTGCCTGGGCTTTTCTGGCGACTGGCCTGACTGTGCCCTTGGGCCCGTCGGTAATGGCAAACCAGTAGTACGTGCCATAAAGAAACATCACCACGCCGCTTATTGCGACAGCCCATCTCCAGCTATCCAGCAAAGTGAGCGCCAGGATCGGCATGGTGATTGCAGCCAGCGAAGAACCCCAGTTGCCGAGGCCGGCTTCAACGCCTTGGGAAAAGCCTGCATCCCTCGGCTTGAACCAGAGCGAGGTCATGGCGATACCCACGACAAAACCCGTGCCGACCGCGCTCAGGATTAGCCTGGAGATCAGCATTTCCGTGTAGGAAGTGGCAAAAGCGAACCAGACGCACGGGATGGCCATCGCCCACATCACGATACTGAAGGTTTTTCTCGGGCCGATCCGGTCGCAGATCATGCCGACAACGACGCGCATCGGGACGGTCAATGCCACGTTGCAGATGGCGAGCACCTTGAGCTGATCCAGGGTAAGGCCGGTGTCCTTGATGATCGTCGATACCAGCGGCGCCATGTTGAACCAGACGTAGAACGTGATGAAGAAAGCGATCCATGTTTTGTGCAGAGCCTTGATCTCGTCTCGGCCAAAAGCCAGCAAATCCATCCAGCCCATTGTTTTTTCTGATGTTCTTCCTGATCCGGTCATTTTATATTTCCCCCTTAAAGCCTTGAAATATCGCAAAAAATCCTGAGAATTTTTTCAACTCTTTTTAGCGTATAACCAACAAAGGACAAGCGTCGATATGGCGGATCAGGTAGTCGCTGACGCTGACGCTAACATTGCCGAATCTCACTCCGCCACCGGGGGGGCGACTCGTAATCACCACGATGTCGGGTTTTTTCATCCTGACGGCTTCCACCAGCATTTTTCGTGGTTCGCCAACCGCGATGAGTACATCTACATCAAAACCTTGCTTAACCACCCCATTTGCCATTTCTTTCAGGTCGGACTCTCTTTTCGCGCGCAACGCTTCAAATGCCGTCTCGTCATAGCTACTGGCATCGGCCGGTTCTTCAACGACAGTTGCCAGAATGATCTCCGGCTTTTCGCACTTGAACATGGCAATGGCTTTCTCCATCGCACTCTGGGCAATTTCTGAACCATCGTGGCAAACAAGCATTTTCATTTTAGAGTCACTCCTTCGTAGAATTTACATCGGGTGAGTACCGGCATTGCCATCAGGTGCCGAACTGGGCTCTGTTGAACCCCTGTGCTTTTCTTAAAAAGGCTCCTGATTTTCGGCAAACCATGAAGTTAAGGCCAATTAACTTGAATAGCCTTACTCGCAGGTTGTATTTATATCAGGTTAAATGCAGCAAGACATTAGGCAGGATGACGGAAGGGGGGTAGTTCTTTTGGGGGATGGGTAAGGCGGAAATGGACGGTGGCGCAAGGCGCCGGAACAGGCTCTTATTCTTCCTTTTGCGTCAGCCCGTGCTCTACGGCATATACCGCAGCCTGCACCCGGCTGGTCAGGTTGAGCTTCTTGAGGATGTTCTGGACGTGAATTTTTACCGTGCTCTCGGCCACGTTCAGCGTTCGCGCCACTTCCTTGTTGCTGGCGCCGCGCGCCAGCAGGGTAATGATTTCCTTTTCGCGCGGGCTGAGCTTTTCCTTTTCTTCTTCCGGTGCGGCTCCGTCCTTGCCCGCGCTGCGCACGCCCATCATCAGCTTGCCGGTCATTTGCGTCGATATCACCGACTCGCCGCGCGCGACCGAGCGGATGGCGTTCAGCAGAAAATCGGTTTCGATGTTTTTCAGCAGGTAGCCGCGGGCACCGGCGCGGATCGTCTCGACCAGATCCTCCGCATCCTCCGACACGGTCAGTAACAGCACGTTGCACTCCGGCACCTCTTCGGTCATCAGCTTGACCGCTTCGCGTCCGCTGATGCCCGGCATGTGCAGGTCGAGCAGTACCACGTCGGGCTGAAGTGATTTGGCGCGCTTCAGTCCTTCCAGCCCGTCCCCGGCCTCGCCGATCACCTCGAAATCCTTGTGTCGTTGCAGCAGGGCCTTGATGCCGCTTCTGAACAGGGTGTGGTCGTCAACGATCAGTACGCGGATCGGTTTGGTCATGCCGCAGTTACCTTAAAAATGAAACACGCGAAGCGTACCTCGTCCCCCTCTCCCGCTTGCGGGAGAGGGTTAGGGGTGAGGGAAACGTTCATGGCTGGATTCATCATCAAGGGTGATTTTTGCCATGAACGTTTGGTTGTTTGATGAGTGTCAGCGATACGCAGGTACCTTCGCCCGGTGTGGAGGTTATCGCCAGTTGCGCGCCAATCCGGTGGGCTCTTTCTTTCATGATCTTGATCCCGACATGCTGTTCCGAATCGTAGCCGGACTCCGGGCCGAAATTGAGCCCCTTGCCGTTGTCGGTCACAATGATACGGCATTCATCATTTTGCGACAGTTCCACGTCAACCCGGGTGGCCTGGGCGTGTTTGCGCACGTTGGACAAGGCTTCCTGGATGATGTGCAGCAACTGGATCACGTATTCCGGCGCAAGCGGGGGGCCGCTGCTGCTCTTGCGGAAAGCGGTCTTGATTCCGGTCTGGCCCTCGAATTTTTCCAGTGCGCTGGTAATCGCGCTGGCCAGGTCGGCATTGCCCATCCGGGTGCGGAAGTGCACCAGCAGTTCGCGTACGTCGTCATAGCTTTCCTGCACTCCCTCGCGGATTTGCGCCAGCCCGTCCATGGCCTCGCTGGTATTGCCGCGTTGCAGCGAATCCGCCAGCATCTGCACCTGGATATTCAGGAAGGCGAGGGACTGGGCAATACTGTCATGCAGTTCCTGGGCGATCAGGTTGCGCTCCTCGGACACCGCCATTTCCTTCTCGCGTGAAACCAGGCGCTGGTTCTCGATCGCGATACCGAGGTGCTGGCCGATGGTTTCGAGCAACCGGGTTTCCTGGCTATCGAACACGCGCGCTTCGCGGAAAAACAGGTTGAAGATGCCCAGCACCTGTTTCTTGGAACGGATCGGGATGGCGGAAACCGACTGGAATCCCTCATTCTTGCAACGATGCAACAGCGGGCGTTCGGTTTTGATATTGAGATCCCAGGATACCGGCGTGCCACGCTGTGCCGATTCTCCGCACAGGCATTCGCCCAGGGTCAGACACTCTTCTTCCCGGGTGAATTTCTCCGACATGCCTTCGTGGATGATAATGTGCAGCTCGTTCGAATTTGGCGTGGCCAGGCGTACCAACCCGCCTTGTGCGGCCAGGACACCCATCAGCTTTTTCAGTACGCCGCTGCACAGGTCGCCCTCCGAGGCCGGTTTGTTAAGGAAGGCGGCAAACTCATACAGGATTGCCAGCTCCTGGTTTTTGTCCTCGAGATTCCGGGTCTTTTCCTGAACCCGGTCTTCCAGCGTGCCGTAAAGGTTTTTCAGCCGATCCGCCATCTGGTTGAAGCCGTTGGCGAGCGCGCCGAATTCATCCTTGCTTTTCACTGGCAGGCGCACGCTGAAATCGGCTGCGGCCATGCGCTGGATACCTTCCTGCAGCCTCGTCACCGGGCGGATAACCATGACGAAGAATAAATAGATCAGCAGGATGGTGCCGATCAGCGCCAGCACCACCAGGCCGATCTGGAACGAGCGCAGCAGGGCGGTGTTGCGGGCATTGCTGCGTTCCACCATCAGCACCAGATCGTTTACCGTGCTGACGAAATCCAGCAAGGCCGGGTGGTAAGCGCTAACCAATATGGATTGCCCGGTGGTCTTGTTGCTATCCAGGATTTGCAGGATCAGCGGTTTTATCCGTTCCATCCATTTTTTCCGCAGCAATTTCATTTGCAGTTGCACTTCACGCTCTTTGGGCAGGAACAGAGGCCGGGACGGGTTGCCTTTTTCCAGTGCGCGCAGGGTGGATTCGAACCGGTCGATCTCCTGGCGGATTTCCGCCTGGATTGCGGTCTTTTCGGTTTTGTCGTGGACGCTTCGCGACAGCAGGTAGGCCAGGCGGTAGGAGCGCATGCGCTCGCTGCCGGCATCGTTAATTGCCGCGCCGGCGCCTTCCAGTTGCCAGGAAATGTATAGCGTCATGCCGATCGCGGCGAGTGCGACGAAAAAAAACAGGATCAGGATGTTGACGATCTTGGTGCCAAGTTTTTGAGTAAGGGGGGCGACCATCAGGTATTCATGTCGATTCGGGGAGCGCGTACGTTACCGGGAACGGCGGTGGGGATCAAGCCTCGTGGTGTAGCCATTACCAGCGGCTGCGCCGTTTGAGCCGTTCTTTTTCCGCCATCATTTCCGCGATGCTGACGAGCAGTTCCGCGTGGGCGATGTCCTCGGAGGTGAAGCGATCCTGATGTAGCAACGACTCCGCGACCAACCTTCTGGCTTCATCGGCAGCAGCTTTATCGGCGTCTTTGGCGCGTACGGCGGTGTCGGCCAGGATGGTCACCAGCGCCGGCTGCACTTCAAGCATGCCGCCGGTGATGCAAACCAGTTCCTCGGTGTTTTGCAGCGTGAGGATGCGCACATCGCCCGCCCTGAGCGGGGTAAGCATCGGCGCATGGCGCGGCAGAATACCGACATCGCCGAGCAGGGCGGGCGCCGTCACGCGCAGCGCTGCGCCGGAGTAAATTTCATTTTCCAGGCTGACGATATTGACCTGTATGGTCGCGGCTTCGGTGTGGGTACTCATCGCGAAAACGGCATCAGGTATTGCTGTGATGATGGTGGTATTGCATGGCGAAAATGATGATTTCCGCTACTTCCTCGTACTTGTCCAGGTGGTCGGTGTTGATTGTCAGGTCGAAGGCGGTGGGGTCGTTGATGCGCTTTTTGAAAACATCCCAGATGAACTTGGCCCTGCCCCCGTCAACGCGGATTGCCTCATTGCGGGCTTCTTCCAGACTGATCTGCCTGCCGCGCGCGATTCGTTCGGCGCATATCTCCGGTGAAGCGGTGATGCGCACCCGGAATACATCCTGTCTTGCCAGGATAAGGTGGGCGCCGCGCCCGATGAGGACGCCGCCATCGCCGGTATTGAGGATGCCCAGTACCACCTTGACCAGGTGGCGGCGGTAATTTTCTTCCAGCACATTTTCGCCGGACAGGATCGAGATGATCCAGCTATCCCAGAAGCCCCGTGTTTTCTCGTCGAGTTTCTCCATCAGGTGGGGGTCGGCGCCAGACCGTTCCACCACCGCGTCCAGCAATTCCCTGTCGTAAACCGGAACAGCCAGGCGCTTGGCCAGCGCCGCGGAGATTTCCCGTCCGCCGCTGCCGTAATCGCGCGAAATGGTGACCAGTGGCCGGGTTCCGGACGGCCTTTCGCCCTCGTGCATATGGGCCTTGAGCAAGGCCTCTACAAGCTTCAGCGAATCTGTTGGCATCCGGGTGTCTCCGATTATGTATATAAATCAAGCCTAGCGAAGGCGCCGGAGTTTTGCAATACCGGCATCAGCCGTGTTCCGGTATTTTCAGGCGATCCAGCACCTGTCTGGCCAGTCCGCGGCATACGTTGTTCAGCATCGTCGGCATGCTGGATGGCGCATCGGTTTGCAGCAGCAGCTTGCTGGCGCTGACTGAATACACCGGCTCGAGCAGGCGCGGGCGGAAATCCTGCATCAGCTCGTCCAGCGTGCGTTCCGCCGCCATCTGCTGCCATGGATTGGTCGGCCACTGCGACGGAATGCCATAGGCCCTGGGGAAAACCTCAAGGTCGTTGCGCACCGTGCGGATATCCTCGTGAGAGTCACGAAAAGGCAGCAGCGCGAGGCCCGACATCTCATAGAACTGGTGATCCATCTCCGGTCGGTTGCCGCCGCCGTCAATCACCCCCAGCCATTCCGGCATGGAATCCAGCTTGGCGATAATCTTCTCCAGCTTATCCGGCGTTCGCCCGTCCAGCGGCGTGTAGCGGCGGTCCCCGCGTGATAGCGGCTCCCGCGCGGCATCGGTCAGCACCGCGATCGAACGCATGCCGAGCAGCCCGAAACCGTGGCACAACATGTGCGTAATACTGGTCTTGCCGGTGCCGCCCTTGTTGCC
Organism: Sulfuricella sp.; assembly: GCA_028713975.1. GTDB lineage: Bacteria > Pseudomonadota > Gammaproteobacteria > Burkholderiales > Sulfuricellaceae > Sulfuricella. The sequence continues at coordinate 1,329 of JAQTNE010000018.1, read as the reverse complement.
GATGACGCAAATCAGCCTTTTCACGCCTTCCTCCTGCGATTTGATTCAGAGTGGGATGGGATTCTAATGGACGTAGGGTAACGAAATTCGGCGGGCTTGTCAGCCAAGGATTGTTCGGGCTGGAGTGAAGAAACGCTGGGTCAAGCTAATGGGATATCCCTTGGGTTTATTCTCAGCGCACTTTTTTATTTCATGTTTTTTGTCAGGAAGCGGTCGAGCTGGTTGGCGAAATTCTGGCGGTCGGCCTGGCTGAAAGCGGACGGACCGCCGGTATTGACGCCGCTGCCGCGCAATTCGTCCATGAAGTTGCGCATGGTCAGGCGCTCACGGATGTTTTCCTCGGAATAGAACTCGCCTCGCGGGTTGAGGACGTGGCCGCCCTTGGCGATGACCGCTGCGGCCAGCGGGATGTCGGCGCTGATCACCAGGTCGCCGGCAGCGATCTCCTCGACGATCTTGTCGTCGGCCACGTCGAACCCGCCCGGCACCTGGATGGTCTTGATGTACTGCGATGGCGGGGTGCGCAGCGGCTGGTTGGCCACCAGGGTCAGCGGTACCTGGCGCCGTTCGGCAGTGCGGAACAGGATTTCCTTGATGACGGCGGGGCAGGCGTCGGCGTCGACCCAGATGTGCATTTTTTCTCCTGATTAAAGGGAGAGTCTATCTGTTTCTGTAGGTGTTGTGCGCTACGCGCGGTGTTTAGGTGCCGGGGGCTGCCCGGCAGCAGGTCACTTTTTTTGCTTGCCCAAAATAAAGTAACCAAATAAAAGGGCACCCCGCCGCACCCGGCCCTTCGGGCTCCCCTCGGTCTTCCGGGCAAATCGGGCGGCTGCGTAAAACTCGGCCTTCGGCCTCAGACAAACGCAGCCGACGGCCCCCGATTTGCCCGGAAGACCGAGGCGGTTACAGAGGGGGAAAACGGGTGGTGTGCATGGAGAGTTGATGTGCTCCACTTTTGCCCCTCACCCCAGCCCTCTCCCCAGAGGGGCGAGGGGGAGAAAGCTCCTTCCCCTTCAAGGGGAAGGTTGGGATGGGGATGGGTTGTGTATTGGACTCCCCCTTGGTCTGCCGCCGAGTAGCGCAGACAAGCCGGGGGAAGTCGGCGAGGACTGTCTGAGGCCGAAGGCCGAGTTCCGCAGCCGCCCGGCTTGGCGAGCAACACAGGGAACCCGTAGCGAAGCGGAAGGCGGTGGATGGGGTCGTGTACGAGTCAAGGACATCGGTAACATTTTAGTTTAGAGACATGGGTTACACTTTTATCGTCAAGTAATCATTCAATCGCCCTTTTGTCTGATGCTCGTCAAATGAGCCAAGGCGTATCGGCCCGAA
>JAQTNE010000017.1 GCA_028713975.1 Sulfuricella sp. | reverse complement strand
GGATCGCTCTGGCTGCGACGTATTCGACCCAAAAACTCGCTGGTGTTTCTCCGTCAGCAGGCTCGGCAGGCTTGCCATGGAATTTGAATTTGAGGGGAAACCTCAGGGATTGAGGGGGATTTAACGGCATCGGCTATTTGCCACATTTTTAAATCCCCCCTACCCCCCTTTCTAAAGGGGGGCATTACTTTGTTTCAAGTTAACAGGGCTACTACAGATGTTTAATCCCAGCCGCGACCAGGCTCGCCGCTTTTTTTTCGATGCCTGGCAAAAATTTCGTGGGCAACAACTCCTGTCCGACCTGGAAGCGATTGCGCTTGATCTGATGCAGCAGCACCCGGAATATCACGCCATTTTCGACAACCCGGAGCGCCACGCCGAGCGCGACTACCTGCCTGAATCAGGCGAAACCAATCCCTTTCTGCATCTCGGCCTGCACCTGGCGATCCGCGAGCAGGTGCCGATTGATCAACCGCGCGGCATTGCCGCTCATTACCGGCGTCTGCTGGAAAAAACCGGTTCGGCCCACGATGCCGAACACCTGATCATGGACTGCCTGGCGGAAATGATCTGGCAGGCACAACGCCATGGCACAGCGCCGGATGCCGGTATTTACCTTGAATGTCTGAAAAAGCGCTGAAGCGGATGTTTTTTGGCGCGTCGCCAAAAATGTTAAAATGAATTTCATTTTCAAACCGGAGATCACTATGAAAAAACAATTATTTACTTCCGCTGCCCTGCTGCTTGCCATCAGCGCGCTGCCCGCCTTGGCCGACGACATGACCAAATACCAGGAAGAAAGCCGCAAGGTCGCCAAGGAATTCATCCAGCAACTGGGTGGTGAACTGCAAAAAGAAATGAAGGCAAACGGCCCCGTCGCCGCCATCAAGGTCTGCCGCAACGTGGCGCCGGCCATTGCCTCCGAAGCTTCACGCAAAAACGGCTGGCGGGTAGCGCGGGTTTCCCTGAAGACGCGCAACCCGTTGCTCGGCCTGCCGGATGCCTGGGAACAAAAAGTGTTGTCCGACTTTGAAAAACGCATGGAAAATGAAAATCCGGCAGGCATGGAGTTCGCCGAAGTCGTCACCGAACCTCAAGGTAAATTCTACCGCTATATGAAGGCGATTCCGGTTCAGGATGCGTGCCTGAAATGCCATGGCACCAGTGAAACCATTCCACAGAATGTCAAAGATGCGCTGAACAGCGAATATCCACACGACAAGGCGACCGGCTATACGTTGGGTCAAATTCGCGGCGCCCTCACCATCAAGCGTCCATTGTAATTATTTCGGACATGGCGTTCCGCATGGATGGAACGCCATGCCCTCAACCCATAAAAACATTTGATGGTGCCATCAATATCTTTTTTGGTTGCATCCTGCTAAAGTTCGTATAGCAAGGTTGTAAAGGGCAAACCCGACCGAAAGGCGGGGGCGCAAAACCACCGGTCTAACTGGCTATGCCACATGACAGCGGAGTCGCCAAACCGATGAAGCATTCTCTTCTTTGCGTTTAGCCGCGCCCTCCCGATCTGCCTGGCAACCTTTTTCCAAAGCCGATTAATCCGGCATCCCGGCACGCAGGCTGTACCCGTGCCGGAGCCGATACGATGACAGGAGGAGCACCATGTCACAATCCAATGCGCTAGTCGTTGACACTTCGGCATCCATACGAAATTACATCCGGGAAATTCTCCATCAGGAATTGGGATTCAATGAAATTCACGAAGTGAAAGATGCAGACAACGCATTCCGAATACTAAAATCCGGCCACCCCATCGACTGGATATTCAGTTCGTGGGAAATGCCTGGCCTGTCCACCCACGATCTCCTGAGAATTGCCCGCAACAGCCCGAACAGCCGGCATACCCACTTCGTCCTGATGTCCGCCAACGAGGATCCCGTTGCCAGGGAAATCGCCATCCGGGAAGGCGCAGCCGATTACCTGTGCAAGCCTTTTGTCCCTCGCCATCTGATCCACATGGTGCACCGCCTCACCGGACTGGAGGAGCGGCGTGGCACCGAGAGACTCAAAGTCACCCTGCCCTGCGAAATCAACATTGGCTTCGATTCGTTTCATAGCTATGGCGCCGAACTGGCCGACATCTCGATATCCGGCTGCCGGATGAAAACCTCGCAAATCAAGCCCGGCAGCGGGCATATCGGCGACTACGCCACCATTACCCTGCTGCCGGAGAAAAGCGCTCCATTCCCTGTTCAGGCGAAAATACGTCGGGTGGAATTCAACCAATCCTGCACCGACCCATTGCGCAATACCGAGGTAGCGGTTGAGTTCATGGACGTCACCCCACCACTCAGGGAAAGACTCGAATCATTTGTCGATTCATGCAAGGAAAAATCCGCCGCCAAATGGCGAAATCAGATGGGCGCGCACTAGCGTTGCCGTTCTCCAGCGGAACTTGGATGCTTAACAAAAAAGGCGCAGTTTTTTGCGCCTTTTTCAATCAATCCCAGCTCAATGCCCCACCACTCTGATACTCCGTCACTCTTGTCTCAAAGAAGTTTTTCTCCTTCTTCAAATCCATCATCTCGCTCATCCACGGGAAAGGATTCCCCGCCCCCGGATACATCTGATCCAGCCCGATCTGCTGACAGCGGCGATTGGCGATGAAGCGCAGGTATTCCTTGAACATCGAGGCATTCATGCCGAGTACGCCGCGCGGCATGGTGTCTTCGGCGTAAGCGTATTCCAGTTCCACCGCTTTCTTGATCAGGCCGGAAATCTCCTCGCGGAAGGCCGGCGTCCACAGATGCGGATTTTCCATCTTGATCTGGTTGATCAGGTCGACACCGAAATTGAGGTGCATGGATTCGTCGCGCAGGATGTACTGGTACTGCTCGGCGGCGCCGACCATCTTGTTCATCCGGCCCAGCGCGAGAATCTGCACGAAGCCGACATAGAAGAAGATGCCTTCCATGATGCAGGCGAACACGATGATCGAGCGCAGCAGCTTCTGGTCGTCTTCCGGCGTGCCGGTCTTGAAGTCCGGGTTGCACAGGGTGTCGATGAAAGGGATCAGGAACTCGTCCTTGTCGCGGATCGAGGGAATCTCGTGGTACATGTTGAATACTTCGCCTTCGTCCAGCCCCAGGCTCTCGACGATGTACTGGTAGGCGTGGGTATGAATGGCTTCCTCGAACGCCTGGCGCAGCAGGTACTGGCGGCATTCCGGCGCGGTGATATGGCGATAGGTGCCGAGCACGATGTTGTTGGCGGCGAGGCTGTCGGCGGTGGTGAAGAAGCCCAGGTTGCGCATCACGATGCGGCGCTCGTCTTCGGTCAGGCCGTTCGGGTCTTTCCACAGCGCGATGTCGCGGTTCATGTTCACTTCCTGCGGCATCCAGTGGTTGGCGCAGGCGTCCAGATATTTCTGCCAGGCCCACTTGTACTTGAACGGCACCAGCTGGTTGACGTCGGCGTCACCGTTGATGATGCGCTTGTCTTCCGCCTTGATACGGCGGATGTCGTGGATGCCGGTGAGCGCGGCGGAAACCGGCTCGGCGGACGATTGCGGCGCTTTTGGTTTGGTGGTCATGGTGTCTTCGAAATTGAGCATATTGTTGTCTCCTTGATTATTTGTTCACCGCGGAGGACGCAGTGGCCGCGGAGGAAAACAAAATCTTAATGTTTTTCCTCTGCGTCCTCTGCGGTTAAACGATCTTTACTGGCATGCCTCGCATTCCGGATTGTCGATCGAGCAAAACTTGGTCTCCGCCACGATGCCGCCGTCCACCGGCACGGCATTCAGCGCGCCCGCTTTCGAGGTGGATTTCTCGGCGTGGGTGGCGCCCAGGCTGCGCAGGTAATAGGTGGTCTTGAGGCCGCGCAGCCAAGCCAGGCGGTAGGTCTCGTCGAGCTTCTTGCCGGACGGCTGGCCGATGTAGATGTTGAGGCTCTGCGCCTGGTCGATCCACTTCTGGCGGCGCGCGGCGGCTTCGATCAGCCAGCTCGGGTCGATCTCGAAGGCGGTGGCGTAAAGGCTGCGCAATTCGCCGGGAATGCGGTCGATCTTGCTCAGGGTGCCATCGAAATACTTGAGATCGGCGATCATCACCTCATCCCACAGCCCGGCGGCTTTCAGGTCTTCCACCAGATATTGGTTGACCACGGTGAATTCGCCCGACAGGTTGGATTTGACGTAGAGGTTCTGGTAGGTCGGCTCGATGCTGGCGGAGACCCCGACGATGTTGGCGATGGTCGCGGTCGGCGCGATCGCCAGGCAGTTGGAGTTGCGCATACCAAACTGCTTGATGCGGGCACGCAGGGCTTCCCAGTCGAGGGTGGCGGATTCGTCCAGCTCGAGATAGCCGCCGCGTGCTTCCCGCACCAGCGCATTGGACTCGTGCGGCAGGATGCCGCGATCCCACAGGCTACCGGTGAAGGTGGCGTAGCGACCGCGCTCTTCGGCCAGCTCGGTGGAGGCCAGGTAGGCGAAGTAGGCCACCGCTTCCATGCTGCGGTCGGCGAACTCGACCGCCTGCTGGCTGGCATAGGGCACGCGGATGGATTGCAGGCAGTCCTGGAAGCCCATGATGCCCATGCCCACCGGGCGGTGCTTGAGGTTGGCATTGCGCGCCTTGGCCACGGCGTAGTAGTTGATGTCGATGACGTTGTCCAGCATGCGCATCGCGGTGGAAATCGTGCGCTGCAGTTTGTCGGTATCGAGTGCGCCATTCTTGATATGCGCCACCAGATTGACCGAACCCAGGTTGCACACGGCGATTTCGTGATCGTTGGTGTTGAGCGTAATCTCGGTGCACAGATTGGAGCTGTGCACCGAACCCACGTGCTGCTGCGGGCTGCGGATATTGCACGGGTCCTTGAAGGTAATCCAGGGGTGGCCGGTTTCGAACAGCATGGTGAGCATCTTGCGCCACAGTTGCAGCGCGGGAATTTTCTTGTGCAACTTGAGCTCGCCGCGCGCGGCCTTGGCTTCGTAAGCAACGTAGGCCTCCTCGAATTCCTTGCCGAACTTGTCGTGCAGGTCGGGCACATCATTCGGGCTGAACAGCGTCCAGTCGGCTGCTTCCATCACGCGCTTCATGAACAGGTCGGGAATCCAGTTGGCGGTATTCATGTCATGGGTGCGGCGGCGGTCGTCGCCGGTGTTCTTGCGCAGCTCCATGAATTCCTCGATGTCGAGGTGCCAGGTTTCCAGATAGGCGCACACCGCGCCCTTGCGCTTGCCGCCCTGGTTCACCGCCACGGCGGTATCGTTCACCACCTTGAGGAACGGCACCACGCCCTGCGATTTACCGTTGGTGCCCTTGATGTGGGAGCCCAGCGCGCGCACCGGGGTCCAGTCGTTGCCGAGGCCGCCGGCGAACTTGGAAAGCAGCGCGTTTTCCTTGATCGCTTCGTAGATGCCGTCAAGGTCGTCGCTCACCGTGGTGAGATAGCAGGAAGAAAGCTGGCTGCGGCAGGTGCCGGCGTTGAACAGGGTCGGCGTCGAACTCATGAAATCGAAGCTGGACAGCACGTTGTAAAACTCAATGGCGCGCGCTTCGCGGTCGATCTCGTTGAGCGCGAGGCCCATCGCCACGCGCATGAAGAACGCCTGCGGCAGCTCGATGCGGCGTTCTTCGATATGCAGGAAATAGCGGTCGTACAGGGTTTGCAGGCCGAGATAGCCGAACTGCAAATCGCGAGAGGCGTCCAGGGCCGCGCTCAGGCGCTTCAAGTCGAATTGCGCGAGGCGCTCGTCGAGGCGCTCGGCGGCGATGCCTTGCTTGATGAAAGCGGGGAAATATTCGGTGTAGCGGGTCGCCATGTCGGCTTGGCATACTTCCTCGCCCAGCACTTCCTTGCGGATGGTGTCGAGCAGCAAGCGCGCGGTGACGAAGCTGTAGGCCGGGTCTTTCTCAATCAAGGTGCGCGCGGTAAGGATGGCGGACTTGCCCACTTCCTCGAACGGCACGCCGTCATACAGGTTTCTCAGCGTATTCTCGAGAATCGCCTGCGGGTTGACCGATGCACCCAGCCCATCACAAGCCGATTGCAGCAGCCCGTTAAGCCAGCCCATATCGAGCGGGCGGGTCTGGCCGTTTTCACTGACGTTGATCACATGCGGCACGGCGGCGGGCCGCTCCTGCTTCTGCCGGGCGCGCTCCTGCGCACGCTGCTCGCGGTAAAGCACGTAGGAACGAGCCACGTCGTGCTCGCCGGAGCGCATCAGCGCCAGTTCCACCTGATCCTGGATATCCTCGATGTGGAAAGTGCCGCCATTGGGCTGGCGACGCATCAGGGCGGACACCACACTCTCGGTGAGCGCGGCGACCACTTCGCGCACACGGGCCGAAGCCGCACCCTGGCCGCCGTTGACGGCGATGAAAGCCTTGGTCAGGGCAATCGAAATCTTGGCCGGTTCGAAACCCACCACCGCGCCGTTGCGGCGGATGATCTTATATTGGGCATAGACAGGTTCACGGCTGGAAGAAGCGTCGCCGTAGCTGGCATCCGAAACGGAAAAGGAAGCGCGTGAAACGGAATCGGCAGAAAGTTGCATTGTATATTTCCTCCTAAATAAAGCCGCCGGGGAGCTGCCGCACTTGGCATGGCCGGCTTCTAATTGTTATCTCGCGTCAGATGGCGAGTTTGGCGCTTATCCACAACTTATCCAACGACATATCCACAACATGTTGTGTTCGACCAACCAGCCTGGTACTAATTCTAGTAGCTGAGTTGACAAAACGCAACCAAATTTTATTACCGTATCGTCATGCTTGCCCACTTCCGACACTTCCATTTAAATTTGCAAAACAGGGCATTGACGGATTAAGACGCAAAGAGCGCAGAGAAATGGGGTTCACAGGGATGGGCAGTTTTATCGCCCAACTCGCAAAATCAAAATTTTAACCACGAAACACCCTTAGCCAAGCAGGTCGCGGGTTATCATCGGGCTGGCTAACGCTATATTTTTGCTTCGCACTCTTTGCGTCTTTGCGTTTAACTGTTTTTTCAGGTTTTTCAAAATGTCCATTTTTTGCCAGTCTGACTTGACCGCTTTGCGCCTGTATATATCCGTCAATTGCTTGCAGAATATCTATCAAAATGAGAAACTTGCGTAAATTTTTTCGATGAAATCCATAACAAACCGACTCACTGGAGCAATAATGGCCGAAGGACATTTCCCGGTTTTCATCCAGCCCGTTTATGACAGGCACCTGAACTGGAATGGATTCAACCTGGTTTTTCGGGAAGACATTTCCATTGCAGAGAGCCTGTTTTCGCCGCTTGCAGAAGAATGGGCGGCGTTCGTATCGACACCCGGCTTCAAATTTTTCTTTTCCCTCAATCCCGGCTGGTTGCAGCGGGGAATGCCGGGAATGCCTTTCCCCCCCGACCAGGTAGCCTTCATCCTGCAACCCGGACAGGCGCTGGACGGCGACCTGACGGCACGTTGCGGAGAAATAAAAACCAAGGGATTCCGTTTTGCCGCTGTCAGCAACGCCGGTACCATTCCTTCCCGTAACGAAGTCACCAGCATCGCCGTGCTTGCAGCGGCAGAGGCGAAGGAAAAAATACCCGACGGCGTCTGGCGCAAGATGGAACAGAGCGACATCAAGCTGTTCGCCACCGGCATAAACAGCATGGCGCTGTTCAAATGGTGCGCCGGGAAGGCGTTCACCTTCCACACATTTGCCTCTCTTGACGGCTTCCAGAACGGGAACGACCAGCCGCAAGGCGCTTCCAAACCGACCCTGATGAAGCTGCTGACCCTGGTCACCCAGGACGCCGAAACCCACGAACTCGAATTGGCGTTACGCCAGGAGCCCAAACTCTCGTTCGATTTGCTGCGCCTGGTCAACTCCGCTTCGATGGGGTTGCGCACCAAGGTTTCCTCTTTCGGTCACGCCCTGACCATCCTCGGCAGGCGCCAGTTGCAGCGCTGGTTGCAGCTCCTGATGTTTGCACACCAGAAGGAGGGGGCAAGCGGCCCCAGCATCCTGATGCACAGGGCGGCAACGCGTGGCCGCCTGATGGAATTACTGGCCAAGTCCGCAGCCCAGTCCCCTTCGCTCGAATTCCAGGAACAGGCATTCATGGTGGGCATTTTTTCCCTGCTCGATATCCTGATGAACATGCCGATGACGGATATTCTGAAAACACTGCTGCTGACCGACTCCCTCGACGCCGCCCTGTCGCGGCGCGAAGGCCTGCTGGGGGAAATGCTAAAACTGGTGGAAAGTGCCGAGAACCTCGATTTCGACGGAGCGGCGCAGATCATGGATAAACTGAAAATTTCCCCGGAGGCCTTTTGTCAGGCGCAGGCTGCCGCCCTCAACTGGACCCACAAATTAAACGTGGCCGGATGAACGGTCATTCCGAATAACATGAATTCCCAAGAAAATTATCCCGCCGCTGCCAGCGATACGACCTCCGATATGGAGCTGATCCAACAGCTTGCCAAAACCATACTGAATCGCGAAACAGAGATGCTGACCGAGGAGGTCGGCGATATTTTCCGCGCTGCATTCAGGGGGACGGAAGGGTTCTGTTTTCTGCCTGAGGAGCCGGATCGCCCGGAAGCTCTGAGCACACTACCGGATCGCTGGCGGGCAGGCGTAGAACAAGCATTGCGGCAACAAACCGCCGTTCCGCTGCCGCTCGCAGACCAGGGCACACTGCCGGGCTTATGCTGCCCGCTGCAATCCGGCGGCAAGCAACTGGGGGCCGTCTGCGTGGCCGGGCAAACCTGTTCCGCCGCCGAAACCCTGCGCCTGCAGCACTTTGCCAACCTGACCGCAGAATTCCTGAATGCCCGCCACACGCATGACCGGCATGGCCGCAGCCTGCTGGAAACCGAGGAGCGGGACAGGCAACAGCAGCAGATCATCGACCAGATACACGACTCCGTCATCACGATGGATATGATGGGTTACATCACCAACTGGAACAAGGGCGCAGAAAGCCTGTTCGGCTATACCCGCAAAGAAGCCATCGGCAAGAACATCCTTTTCCTTTACGCCGACGAGGAAGAGGACGATTCCCTGTTCTATCAGGATCTTTTCGACAAGGGCGGGCGTGAAATGGTAGTGCGCCGGCGCAAGAAAACCGGGGAAATTTTCTGGGCAAGCCTGACGCTGTCGCTGATCCGCAACAAAAACGACAATCCGAGCGGCATGATCGGCTACCTGTCCGACATCACCGAACGCCTCCAGGCAGAAGAAAAATTGCGCCTGCACGCAGCGATCTTCGAATACAGCGATGAAGGCATCCTCATCATTGATCCCGCCGGCGTCATTGCATCGGTCAACAAGGCGTTCACCAAGATCACCGGCTACGCACCCGAGGATGTCTTGGGGAAGACGCCGGGATTTCTCCGTTCCAGCCAGCATGACGAAGATTTCTACTTGGGCGTGTACAACTCGCTTTACGACACCGGCCACTGGATCGGCGAAGGATGGGGAAGGCGGAAAAACAACGAATCCTTCCCGGTGTGGATGTCCATCAGCAGCGTGCACGGCAAGGACAACGTAATCGCCTATTACTTCGCCATTTTTACCGACATTGCCGAGCGCAAAAATGCCGAGAAACAGATCTACCGCCTCGCCTACTACGATACGCTGACCGGCCTGCCCAACCGGACCATGCTTTACACCCACGTGAAGCAGGCCCTGGCCGAAGCAAGCCGCAATCAGCGTCATGGCGCCATCCTGTTTATCGGCCTGGATCGCTTTAAGCAGGTCAACGATTCGCTGGGACACGAGGCAGGCGACCTGCTGCTGAAAGAAGTCGCCCAATGTATGGCCGGCTGCGTGCGGGAGGAGGACGTGGTCGCCCGGATCGGCGGCGACGAATTCGTGGTCGCTTTGTTCGACATCGCCGAGCGGGAGCACGCCGCCACCGTGGCGGAAAAGATTCTCGCCCGGCTGTCGCAACCCATCATGGTGAATGGCCACGAGCTGCTGGTATCGGCCAGCATCGGCATCAGCGTCTACCCGGATAACGGAGACGATGCCGAGACCCTGCTGAAATGCGCCGATGTGGCAATGTACCGCGCCAAGCGTGGTGGCAGCAGCAATGGAATCATGTTCTTCTCCCAGGACATGAACCTGCGTTCCCTGGAAAAACTCAAGCTGGAAAGCAATCTGCGCCGCGCCATGGAGCGCAACGAGCTGACGCTCAATTACCAGCCGCAGCTCGATCTCGCCTCCGGAAAGATCGTCGGCGCGGAAGTGCTGTTGCGATGGAACCACGACGGCACAATGATTTCCCCCGCCCAGTTCATCCCGATCGCCGAGAACACCGGACTGATCATCCCTATCGGCGAATGGATACTCGAAACGGTTTGCGCCAAAAACAAGCAATGGCAGGAGGCGGGGCTGCCCATCGTCAAACTGGCGGTCAACATCTCCGCGAAGCAGTTCCGCCAGAGTCTTCCGCAGCAGGTGGAGCAGATACTCGGTCGCCACGGCCTCGACCCGTCCTTCCTCGAACTGGAAATCACCGAGAGCGTGATCATGCAGAATGCCGAGGGGGTGATTGCGATGATGACGGAATTCCAGCGGCTGGGCGTCACCCTGTCGCTGGACGATTTCGGTACCGGCTATTCCAGCCTGAGCTACCTCAAGCGCTTTCCCATCGACACCCTCAAGATAGATCAGTCCTTCATCCGCGGCCTGCCCAACGACGCTGACGATACCGCAATCGCCAAGGCAATCATCAGTCTGGCCAGGAGCCTCGGCCTGCTGGTTATCGCCGAGGGAGTGGAGACCGCGGAGCAACTGGATTTCCTGCGCTCAGCCGGGTGCGATGAAATCCAGGGCTATTATTACAGCCGCCCTCTGACGGAAGATAATTTCATCCGGTTCCTGCAACAATAACCTGCCGTATTCACTCACAATGAAAAACACCGCCATCCTGTTGATTTCCTGCCCTGACCGCAAAGGCCTGGTAGCGGGTATTGCCGATTTTCTCTACCGTCACAACGCCAACATCCTCCATGCCGACCAGCACCAGGACAGCGAACTGGGATTGTTCCTGATGCGCGTCGAATGGGATCTGCACGACTTCGACCTGAGCCCGGAACAGTTCAAGCAGCATTTTGCGCCCATCGCGGAAAAATTCGGGATGCAGTGGCATCTGGCGCTGTCGGCCTACCGCCCCAAGGTGGCGATTTTCGTTTCGCGCTATGACCACTGCCTGGCCGACCTGCTTTACCGCCACCAGGCGGGCGAATTGCACTGCGACATCCCGCTGATCATCGGCAATCACAACGATACGAAATGGATTGCCGATGCTTACAAGATTCCGTTCCAACACATTGCCGTTCACCAGGACAGCAAGGCGGAAGCGGAAAAAACCCAGATCGCGCTGCTGCGCCACCACCACATCGACCTGGTCGTGCTGGCGCGCTATATGCAGGTGCTGTCCGCTGATTTCATCCGGCACTATCCCAACCGCATCATCAATATTCACCACTCCTTCCTGCCCGCCTTTCTCGGCGCCAAGCCCTATCACCGCGCTTTTGAACGCGGCGTGAAGCTGATCGGTGCCACCAGCCACTACGTCACGGAGGTATTGGACGACGGCCCGATCATCGAGCAGGACGTGACCCGCATTTCACATCGCGATGCCATCGACGACCTGATCCAGAAAGGCCGCGAACTCGAGAAATCAGTGCTGTCGCGCGGAGTGCGCTGGCACATCGAGAACCGGATTCTGCTCTATGCCAACAAGACGGTCATTTTTGATTGAACCAGGAATAACGAAAAAAAACCGCCTGTCAGGGATGACAGGCGGTAAAAAGCCACCTTATGGGGGGCTTCGGAGGTTACTCAACCGGCCAATAAACAGGCCAACACGCCATGGGGGACAGCGCGTCAGGTGGATATTAGGCCAAGGAGCCGCTTGCCGTCATTGATAATTCGCAATGGTCTTCAATCGGCGGCAATCCGGTTCAGCATAGCGCTGTCGCATTTGATCTCGCTGCTGCCCGGAACCTCCTGTAGTACGCCACTGCGCTTGAATTCGGCAATAATCCGGCTGGCCGTTTCGGTGGTGATGCCAAGCATCGACCCCATGTCCTCCCGCCCGAACAATTCGCAACCGCCATCGCCCCCGCTACCCACCAAACGCAGCAGCAACCTCGCCATGCGTGCCCGCGCGCTGCCGGTGGAAAGCTGGGTCAACCAGGCATCGGCCTCTTCCAGCGCGTGCTGCCAGCGCACCATCAATTCCTTGCGCAGCTTGTGATTCTCATTATCCAGCCGCTGGATCACTTCCAGCGGAATGCGGCACACCTCGGATTGCTGCAGAACGACGGCATCGTGCTGATAGGGTTGCCCAAGCAACGCTTCCAGACCGGTCACATCGGTGGGCCGGAGCAGGCGGACGATGCGCTGGCGCCCGTCCGGCAGGTACTGCACCAGCTTGAGCAGGCCGCTGCGGATGGTGAACACCGCCTGCGCCGGATCGCCGGCGCGATAAAGCTTCGCCTGCGGCGCAAGGGTGATGTCGTCGATCGGGCGGTGTATTTTCTCGCAATCGCTGATTTCCAGCCCGGCAAACAAAACCAGCCTGCGGATGCTGCAACTGGCGCAGTCCGATTCGCCCTGCATCGATTTTTTATCCATGTGCGGTCATTGCTGAGTTTGTCAGTCCATTAAACCCGGAAAAATATCGGATCACTCGTCAGACCCCGCCGCGGCAATCAGGTTCCGGTATTTTTTCCAGTCGAAGCATGGGCCCGGATCGGTCTTGCGCACCGGGGCGATGTTCGAATGGCCGACAATATCCTCGATCGGGTAAGCCTGTTGCAGGGCGCGGGTCAGCTCCGCCAGCTTCTCATATTGAACCTCGGTGAAAGGATCGTCATCGCTGCCTTCCATCTCGATGCCGATGGAAAAATCGTTGCAGCGGATGCGATCATGCCAGTTCGACACCCCGGCATGCCAGGCGCGCTTGTTGCATGACACGAACTGGATGACCTCGCCGTCACGACGGATGAAAAAATGAGACGACACCCGGAGATCGGCAATCAACGGGTAATAAGGATGCGCGCCCACATCGAGCTTGCCGGTAAAAAAATCAATCACGCCATTGCCGCCGTACTCGCGCGGCGGCAGGCTGATATTGTGGATCACCAGCAGCGGGATATCGAATTCAATCCCTGCCGGGCGCTCGTCGCAATTGGGGGTGGCGATAAAACGCACGCCTTGTAAAAAACCTGATTTATCTATTTTCATTTTCACCTATTTCCAAGCCGGGTTCCTGGCGCCGGAAGGCCAGAAGCCATAACCGCATTTTAACGATGATATAATTGTGCTTTCGTCATCCCAAGCCGCCATGTCCACTTTCGCCATTCTGTTCCTGATGCTGATCGTCATTTTAATTGCCGCAGAGGTATTTACCAATGCATTGGAACATTTAGGCGAAAAGCTGAAGATTTCAGAGGGCGTCACCGGCTCGCTGTTCGCCGCTATCGGTACCGCCTTGCCGGAAACCATGGTGCCGTTGCTGGCGCTCATGGCAGGCACCAGCAACACGGCCCTGAACGAGGAGATCGGCGTCGGCGCCATTCTCGGCGCGCCGCTGATGCTGTCCACCCTGTCCACCTGCCTGATGGCGCTGGCGGTATTGAACAGCCGCGGCTGGCACGGCCACATCACGCCAGAAAGAACCGGCCTGATTCGCGACCTGAATTTCTTCCTCGCCGCCTTCGCCTTCTCTGCTATCGCCCTGTTCGTGCCGCATCAGCAGGCCACGATCCGTGCAGCTATCGGTTTCGTCCTGGTGCTGACCTACTTCATCTACATCATGCTCACCCTGCGCGCCTCCGTCCATCTGGTCAAGGAAGGCCACGGCACTGAGGCCGGAGAAAAAATGTTCCTGTGCCGCATGGGTTTGCCGGAAAACATGGCGGCGATCCTGACCCAGCTTGCCCTCGGCCTCGCCCTGCTGGTGGCCGGCGCCAAGGGATTTATCCACGGCGTGGAAAGCGCCTCCGAATTGCTTGGCATCTCGCCGTTGCTGCTGTCGCTGCTGATCATCCCGATCGCCACCGAACTGCCGGAAAAGGTCAACAGCATCCTGTGGATTCGCCGCCGCAAGGATACACTGGCTTTCGGCAACATCACCGGCGCAATGGTGTTCCAGGGTACCCTGCTACCCGCCATCGGCATCATGCTCACCCCGTGGGAGCCGCGCCAGGAGGTGCTGTTCGGTATTGTCATCACCCTGCTTGCCGCGTTGTGGCTGCGCATCATGGCCCACCGCGGCCAACTCAAGGTCTGGCACCTGGCTATCAATGGCGCCATGTATGTCACCTACCTCGCGGTTGTATTGAGCTGAGCTGTATTGATCCAGCCTTTACCGCTGCCCCGGTAAACGGTATTCTGGCCGTTCGGCATTCGGGATAAGAGAAGCGCGCACAATGGCCAGAAAATCCACAGCAACCAGGAAGACCCCGCCTCAAGCGGAAAAAAATGAGAATGTGCCGGCGCTCTGCCGCATACTCACCGACCACCTCACCTATACCGTCGGCAAGGATCACTTCACCGCCACGCCCCGGGACTGGTTCTTCGCGCTGGCCCACACCGCACGCAACCAGTTGACCCAGCGCTGGATGGAAACCATGCGCCGCTATTACCGCGCCGACACCAAGCGTATCTATTACCTGTCGATGGAATTCCTGATCGGCCGCACGCTGACCAACAGCCTGCTGAATATGGGCTATCTCGATGAATGCAGCAAGGCGATGCTCGATGCCGGCAATGACCTGGAAGCGGTATACGACATGGAACCCGACGCCGCCCTCGGCAACGGCGGGCTGGGGCGCCTGGCCGCCTGCTTCCTGGACTCGATGGCGACGCTGGCATTGCCGAGCTATGGCTATGGCATCCGCTACGAATATGGCATGTTCAACCAGCACATCGAAAATGGCTATCAGGTTGAGCATCCCGACAACTGGCTGCGTTATGGCAATCCGTGGGAATTTCCGCGGCCTGAAGTACTGTACCCGGTAAAATTTTACGGTCGGGTAGTAGAATACATCAGCGAACAAGGCCGCCTGCGCCACCATTGGGTGGATACCGAAGAAATCATGGCGATGGCCTATGACACGCCGGTTCCAGGCTACGGCGGCGAATCGGTAAACAACATGCGGCTGTGGTCGGCCAAGGCATCGCGCGACTTCAACCTGAAATACTTCAACGAGGGCAATTACATCAAGGCGGTGGAGGACAAGAACCAGTCCGAAAACCTGTCCAAGGTTCTGTACCCGGACGACACCACGAAAATGGGGCGGGAGCTGCGCCTGAAGCAGCAATATTTCTTCGTCAGTGCCTCGCTTCAGGACATGCTCTACCGCTTCAACAAGTTCCACAAAGATCTCGACGAACTGCCCGGCAAGGTGGCATTCCAGCTCAATGACACCCATCCTTCCATCGCCATTCCGGATCTGATGCGCATCCTGATGGACATCCATCACCTCGATTGGGATCGCGCCTGGGCCATCACCACCCGCATTTTCTCCTATACCAACCACACGCTCATGCCGGAGGCGCTGGAAACCTGGCCGGTCAACCTGTTCGAAAGCATTCTGCCGCGCCACCTGCAGATCATCTATGAAATCAACTACCGTTTTCTCACCGAAGTTGGCCACCAAAATCCCGGCGACATTGATCTGCTGAAACGCGTCTCGATCATTGATGAAGAAAACGGCCGGCGCATCCGCATGGCACACCTGGCCATCGTCGGCAGCCATCAGGTAAACGGCGTCGCGCGAATCCACACTGAACTGATGCGGCAGACCATTTTCAAGGATTTCGACCGCTTTTACCCCGGCAAGATCATCAATATCACCAATGGCATCACGCCGCGGCGCTGGCTCAACCA
Organism: Sulfuricella sp.; assembly: GCA_028713975.1. Taxonomy (GTDB): domain Bacteria; phylum Pseudomonadota; class Gammaproteobacteria; order Burkholderiales; family Sulfuricellaceae; genus Sulfuricella. The sequence goes on along the minus strand of JAQTNE010000017.1, from coordinate 27,086 downwards.
GGCGAACCCCGCCCTGGCCGGACTGATTACGGAATACATCGGGGACGGCTGGCTTACCGACCTGATGCAGCTCGGCAAGCTTGCCCCCTTCGCCACCGACAAGGCATTTCAGGATAAATTCCGCGCAGTGAAACAGGCCAACAAGGAAAACCTGGCCCGGTTAATCCACCTCAAACTGGGCATCAGAATCAACCCGGATTCCCTGTTTGACGTGCAAATCAAGCGCATTCACGAATACAAACGCCAGCTCCTCAACCTGCTTCACGTCGTCACGCTATACAACCACATCCGCGCCAACCCGGCGACCGACCGGATACCTCGCACCGTGATATTCAGCGGCAAGGCGGCGCCAGGATATGCCCTGGCCAAACTGATCATCAAGCTGATCAACGATGTGGCGAACATCGTCAACAACGACCCCGCCATTGGCGACCGGCTCAAGATAGTCTTTATCCCCAATTACGATGTCACTACTGCAACCGTGATTGTGCCTGCGGCTGATATATCCGAGCAGATATCCACTGCCGGCACCGAGGCATCCGGCACCGGCAACATGAAGCTCACACTGAACGGCGCATTGACTGTCGGCACGCTGGATGGCGCCAACATCGAGATTCACGATGAAGTCGGCGCAGACAACATTTTCATTTTCGGGCTGAATACGGCAGAAGTTGCCGAACTGAAGCACAAGGGTTACAACCCCTGGGATTATTATCATGGCAACGAGGCGTTGAGAAAGGTACTCGACATGATCGGTTCAGGCTATTTCTCACCGGATGAACCAAGCCGTTTCGAGCCGATCATCGACGCCCTAACCCACAGCGGAGACCGTTTCCTGCTGCTTGCCGACTACGCCGACTACGTTGCCTGCCACGAAAGAATTGAAGTGCTCTACCGCGACCCCGTAGAGTGGACACGCAAGGCCATCCTCAATGTAGCCGGCATGGGGAAATTTTCCAGCGACCGGGCCATCGGGGAATATGCGGAAAAAATCTGGGACGTAAAACCGGTGAGGGGTGAGGGGTGAGGTGAGGCGCTATTCTATCCCCAGCCGTTCGAGACGGTAGCGCAATGCGCGGAAAGTAATGCCGAGCAGTCTGGCCGCTGCCGTCTTGTTATGGCGCGCCTTTTCCAGCGCGCTCATGATCGCTTCTTTTTCCATGGTGTCGAGGTATTCCTGCAAAGGCAGGCCTTCTGGCCGCACTACCTCTTTTTGCGGCGTTGCCGTAAGATGCAGATCATCCTTGCCGATTTTGCCGCCGGTGGTCAGCGTCATCGCCCGTTCCAGGATGTTTTCCAGCTCGCGCACATTGCCGGGGAAAGCATATTTCTGCAGCGCCTTTAGTGCGTCCGGGCCCAGCTTAGGCGGCATGGCATCCGGCCCCGCCATTTTTCCGAGAATCTCGCCGGCCAGCAACGGGATGTCGCCCGGAATTTCGCGCAAAGCCGGCATCTTGAGCACGATCACATTGAGCCGGTAATACAGATCCTGGCGAAATTTGCCGCCTTCCAAACAGTGACCGATATCCTGGTGGGTCGCGCTGATGATGCGCACATCCACCGGCTCTTCCTGGGTATCGCCCACCTTGCGCACCATTTTCTCCTGGATGACGCGCAATAGTTTCACCTGCATCGGCAGCGGCAAATCCGCCACCTCGTCCAGAAACAGTGTGCCGCCGTTTGCAGCCTGGAAAAAACCGTCCTTGTCCTGAGCGGCACCGGTGAAAGCGCCTTTTTTGTAACCGAAAAACTCACTTTCCATCAGGTTTTCCGGAATCGCGCCGCAATTGACCGCAATAAATGGCCCGTCCCCGCGCGGGCCGTGAAGATGGATCAGCCGCGCTGCCAGTTCCTTACCGCTGCCCGATTCGCCGGTGACATGGATCGGCGCCTGGCTGCGCGCCAGCTTCTCGATCATCTGGCGAGTCTGCTGCATCGGTGGCGAGTCGCCGAGTAGAACCGGATGACTGGCGCCAGAACTTTCATCGATTTTTTTCGGTTGGCCGGTGCGAGACAGCTTGAGCGCAGAATTGATCAAGGGACGCAACTGGGCCAGAGAAACCGGTTTGGACAGATAATCGAAAGCACCCGCCTTGAGTGCGGCAACTGCATTTTCTGCGCTGCCATAGGCGGTGATCACCGCCACCGGCGTGCCGGGATAATTCGTGACCACGTATTCCAGAAGACCCAAGCCGTCGCCATCCGGCAAGCGCATGTCGGTCAGGCACAGATCATAAGATTGTTTGCGCAGGTATTGCTCGGCCTCGAACGTGCTGGCCGCCGTGTCTGCCGCCAGCCCCATGCGCTGCAACGTCAGCGCCAGCAATTCGCGAATGTCGGCCTCATCGTCCACCACCAGCACATGGCGGAGTGGTGTCGTACTCTCGCTTTCAGAAACTGGGGCTTGCGACTTCCGGTTCACATGGACTCCTTTTTAATACCTGTAGCGCTGATTCTGAATCTGGCGCCCGACCCGGTTTCAGCGTACTCCAGCGCGGCACCGTTGGCGTCGCACAATTCGCGGGCGATATAAAGTCCGAGGCCGGTGCCGGTGCTGTCGGTGGTAAAAAAAGGCTCAAACAATTGGTCATGCAGTGCCTCCTCCACGCCCGGCCCATCGTCACTCACCTCCAATTGTACAATATTCTCCGATGCCGAATATGAAGCAGCCAGGCGGATGCTGCCCGCCTCGCGACGGCAATAATGCCAGGCGTTGCGGCACAGGTTCCACAGCACTTGATCGAGGTGCTGGCGATCAAAGCGCACCGTCAGCCCCGGTTCCGCCTCTAGCACAACCGCCCCGGCCAGGATTTTATCGGTCTGGCAAAAGCGCTCGACAAACTGGTGCAAGGCCGCATTCAGATCAATGACTTCGGGCGTGGCGCGGTCCCTGCGGTTAAGCTGTAGCACATCCTGAACCATCCGGTCGAGACGGTAGGTGTTGTCGTGGATGATCTGCAACAGCCGCGCCTGTGTCGCGTCCTTGCCGGGCTCTTCCTGCAACAGTTCGGTGGCATGGTTGATCGCGCTCAGAGGGTTGCGAATCTCATGGGCGATATTGGCCGTCAACCTGCCCAGCGCCGCCAGTTTCAGTTGCTGCGCCCGTTCCTGCACCAGGCTCAGGTCCTCCAGGAAAATCACCGCGCCCAACAACTCATCCTGGCCAATCGCAGTAAAGCGCGCTTGAACCCGCTTGCCGGTAACTGGCGCAGCCAATTCGAATCTATCGTTGCGCCGGTCGGCATGCCAGCGCCGCAGGCAGGTGGATAATGCCGGGAAATAATCGTTAAGCAGCAGCTTGTTCCAGATTGTGGGCGGTTTCCCCAGCAATTTCTCGGCTTCGCCATTATGCTGGCGCACCCGCTCCAGCCCGTCTACGACCAGTACGCCATCCTGCATGCCCTGAATCACCAACTGGTTGACCTGAGCCAGATTGGCGAGGTCAATGCTCTGCTTCTGCGCCAGATTTTCGGTTACTGTCAGGCGTCTGGTCAGAACATAGGCCAGCCCGGAGGTGGCAAAAAACCCCATGCTGGTTAGGCCGATTTGCAGGTAGTCCTTGGTATCGCCTGCCAGTGCCAGCACCTGGTAAGTCTGTTCGAGCAAAATCGCGATACTTGCCACCGCCGCATGGAACATTGCCAGACGGCCGCGGCTGACCATGCCGGTGGCAACGAGAGGGCCTAGCAGGAGCAACCCGAGGCCGCTCTGGATACCCCCGCTGGCGTACATCAGCAGCACGATGAACAAGATGTCGGCGCTTACCTGAGCATTCAGGAGCAGATTGAAGCGCGGCCAGCGCACGCCAATCGGCACGACCATCAGCATCGCAAAGATCACATAGGTAATACTGGTGGCATAAAACAGGGATGGGTTGTAGGCGCCAAAGGACTGGACAATGCCGAATAAAGTATAAGCGGCGGAAAAGGTACCGGCGACGATCAGGCGAAAAAAATTGATGTAGCGGAGCGACCGCCAGTACGTCTCAGGTTGCAGCGTGGGCCGCGCCTGCAGCAATCCCGTCAGCATTGGCACATAGCCGTGGATGGCGGGAACCGCCGGGAAAACGGGAGGTTATTTCTGATGGAGTTGTCGATGCTCATTGGTGCAAAAAAACTCACCATGGCTGAAGATGCCTTCACTTCTTGGCAGATTCACGCCGCAATGAACGCAGCGCACCATATCTTCGCCAACCATATCCTTTGGCGTATCATTCCGCTTGATGCTGCGGCCATGGCCTTTGAGGATGCGGTAAACAATCCAGAATCCCAGAGCAAGAAGTATCAGCTTAAGCAACATCATCTGCCCCACCAGACGAGGCGCCCCAAAGATATCCAGGGCATTAACCAGGGACATGAAAATGGTCGGGGTGAGAGGATTCGAACCTCCGGCCTCTGCGTCCCGAACGCAGCGCTCCACCAGGCTGAGCTACACCCCGCGTTGAACTATTTCAGTAGCTCCGCATCACTGCAAAGTCTGCCAATTGTAACAAAGATTCCTTGTATTTTGAATGCGGCAGGTGCGAAATTGCATCGCACGCGGCCTGTGCTTCGGTCTTCGCCTGACGTTTTACGTAATCCAGCGCGCCGGTTTCGCGAATTGCCGCCATGACTGCATTGAGCTCATCCAGGCCGCCATGTTCGATTGCATTGCGAACCACCGCCGCCTGCTCCGCCGTGCCGTTTCTCATGGCGTAGATCAGGGGCAGCGTGGGCTTGCCTTCAGCCAGGTCGTCACCGACATTTTTGCCGGTTTCGGCATGATCTCCGGAATAATCCAGTACGTCGTCAATCAACTGGAATGCCGTGCCCAGGCGCATTCCATAGGCCGCCATAGCGGCCTCGTCCACACTGGAAGAGTTTCCGAGGATCGCACCGAGCCGGGTGGCGGCTTCGAACAGCTTGGCGGTCTTGTAATGAATCACCTGGATATAGCGCGCTTCGTCGATATCCGCGTCATTGCAGTTCAGCAGTTGCAGCACTTCGCCCTCGGCAATGGTGTTGGTGGCGTCAGCCAGCACTTCCATCACGCGCATGTTGCCCGCCCCGACCATCATCTGAAAGGCTCTGGAATACAGAAAATCGCCCACCAGCACGCTGGCGGCATTGCCGAACAGGGCATTGGCGGTCGCATTGCCGCGCCGCAGATTCGACTCGTCCACCACATCATCGTGCAGCAAGGTGGCGGTATGGATGAACTCGACGACCGCCGCCAACTCATGTTGATGGCCGCCGGAATAGCCGAATGCACCGGCAGAAAGCAGCACCAGCGCGGGGCGCAGGCGTTTGCCGCCGCTGCCGATGATGTACTCGCTGATCTGGCGGATCAGCACGACGTCGGAATGGAGCCGCTTGCGGATGACTTCATCCACGGCCAGCATATCCGACTCAATGGGGCTACGAATGGTTTCCAGCGACACTTAACAAAGACCTGAGGTTATTTGGAAAAGCGCTAATAGTAGGAACGGGGGCAATTCTGTGTCAAGCTTTTATGGTTCTGCCCATGATTTCCAAACATTTTTTTATTCTTCTTTGCAAAATTCTGGTACAATCGCGTTCCTTTTTAAAAGCAAGTGTGGAGCTCAAACATGTATGCGGTCATAAAAACCGGCGGCAAGCAGTATCGCGTTGCCCCCGGCGAAAAATTGAAAATAGAACAGATACCGGCAGACATCGGCAGCGAAATCGTACTGGATCAGGTTTTGATGGTTACGGACGGTGAAGCGGTCACGGTAGGAACGCCCCTGGTAAGCGGCGCCACGGTCAAAGCGACAGTTGTCGCGCATGGCCGCGGCGAAAAAGTGCAGATTTTCAAAATGCGCCGCCGCAAGCACTACCAGAAACATCAGGGGCATCGTCAGAACTATACCGAGATCCGCATCGACGGCATCGCGGCGAAGTAAGGAGATAAGCAATGGCACATAAAAAAGCAGGCGGTAGCGTACGCAACGGCCGCGACTCTCATTCCAAGCGTCTGGGCGTGAAGCGCTACGGCGGCGAACTGGTTACCGCCGGCAGCATCATCGTGCGCCAGCGCGGCACCCAGATGTATGCAGGCGACAATGTCGGCATGGGCAAGGATCACACCCTGTTCGCCAAGGTTGCAGGCACGATCAGCTTCGCCATCAAAGGCGCAGCAAAGCACAAAGTGGTTACCATTACCCCGGCTTAAATGTTTCGCCGGAGTTTGGAAACTTTAGGCCCTATCGGACGATAGGGCTTTTTTTATTTTGAGTTGCCGGTTGTCAGCCCTGTAGTTAAAGAATATGGCAAGGCCGCCCGCCAAGAACTGATTACTGGTAACAGCACCCTGAAAAATGAAATTCATTGACGAAACAAAAATCGAAGTTCTTGCCGGCGACGGCGGCAACGGCGTAGCCAGCTTCCGGCGCGAGAAATACATCCCCGACGGCGGCCCGAACGGTGGCGACGGCGGGCGCGGCGGCAGCATTTATGCCGTCGCCGACCGCAACATCAATACCCTGGTGGAATATCGTTTCGCCCGTATCCACCGTGCCGAGCGCGGCGAGAACGGCCAGGGTTCGGATTGCTATGGCAAGGGCGGCAAGGACATGGTGCTGCGCGTACCGGTTGGCACGGTCATCACCGATATCAACAGCAACGAAATTATCGCCGACCTCGCCCGGGACGGAGAGAAAACCCTGATTGCAAAAGGCGGCAAGGGCGGCCTCGGCAACCTGCACTTCAAGTCGAGCACCAATCGCGCGCCGAAGCAATTCACCTTCGGCGAAGAGGGTGAACGTCGCGAACTGAGGTTGGAACTCAAGGTGCTGGCGGACGTCGGGTTGCTCGGCATGCCCAATGCCGGAAAGTCCACCTTCATCCGCGCGGTTTCCGCCGCCAGGCCGAAGGTCGGCGACTACCCCTTCACCACGCTGCACCCCAGCCTCGGCGTAGTACGCGTGTCGCATGACAAGAGCTTTGTCATTGCCGACATTCCCGGCCTGATCGAAGGCGCGGCCGAAGGCGCCGGCCTCGGCCACCGGTTCCTGCGGCACCTGGCACGCACCCGCCTGCTCCTGCATCTGGTCGACATCGCCCCGTTCAACGAGGAAACCGACCCGGTGGCGGAAGCCCGCGCAATCGTCAACGAATTGAAGAAATACGACGAATCGCTCTACCAGAAACCACGCTGGCTGTTGCTGAACAAAATGGACATGGTGGCCGAAGACGAGCGGGATCAGCTCCGCCAGAAATTTCTCAAGGACTATGGCTGGGATGGCAAATGCTTTATCATTTCAGCCCTCAGCGGCGAAGGTTGCAAGGAAGTCACCTACGCCATCATGGAATTTCTCGACCATAACCGTGAACCAGAACCAGACATTGAACCGCAGTACCCTGAAGGGCATAAAAGGCGCGGAGACACAGAGGAAAACCAGCAATAAAATTGCTCTGCGCCTCCGCGCCTCCGCGGTAAACTGAAACATATGAAATCCGTCATCGCCAACAGCAAACGCCTGATCATCAAAGTCGGCAGCAGCCTGGTCACCAACAGCGGCGCCGGCCTTGACCACGAGGCCATCGCCACTTGGGCGGCACAGATCGCCGGCCTCAAGGCGCTGGGGTACGAAATCGTGCTGGTCTCTTCCGGCGCAATCGCCGAGGGCATGCAGCGCCTCGGCTGGAAGAAACGCCCCCATGCCTTGCACGAGTTGCAGGCTGCCGCCGCAGTCGGCCAGATGGGGCTGGTGCAAGTCTATGAGACTTGTTTCCGCAAGCATGGACTGCACACCGCCCAGATTCTGCTGACCCACGACGACCTGGCCGACCGCAAGCGCTACCTCAATGCCCGCTCCACCCTGCGCACCCTGCTTGCCCTCAACGTCATCCCGATCATCAACGAAAACGACACCGTGGTCACCGAGGAAATCCGCTTCGGCGACAACGATACCCTGGGCGCGCTGGTGACCAACCTGATCGACGCGGATGCGCTGGTGATCCTGACCGACCAGACCGGGCTGTACTCCGCCGATCCGCGCAAGGACCCGACCGCCACGCTAATCGCACAGGCACAGGCCGGCGATGCCGCGCTGGAAGCCATGGCGGGCGGCGCCGGTAGCGAAATCGGCAGCGGCGGCATGCTCACCAAGATTCTCGCCGCCAAACGCGCAGCACGCAGCGGCGCTCATACCGTAATCGCCTGGGGTCGCGAACCCGACGTGTTGAACCGTCTGGCACATGGAGAGTTGATCGGCACCCAGCTTATTGCCAGCCAGGCACCCACGGTAGCGCGCAAACAATGGCTGGCCGACCACCTACAAATCGGCGGCAGGCTCATGCTCGATGCCGGTGCGGTCAATGCGTTGCGCAAGGAAGGTAAAAGTCTGCTGCCGATTGGGGTCACTGCGATTGCCGGGAATTTCGAGCGCGGCGAAGTGGTTGCTTGCCTGGATGAACAAGGCCACGAAATTGCCCGCGGCCTGGTCAATTACAACGCACAGGAGACTCAAAAAATCCTGCGCCACGCCAGCACGGAAATCGAAGCCATTCTGGGCTATGTGGATGAACCTGAACTGATTCACCGAGACAATTTAGTCCTGCTTTAAATAAAACAGAACCAAATTGCAGTGAAGACTCACGTTCGCACAGCTAACGTAATGTCGAAACCACAATTTTTAGCAGGAGCGGCCTCTTGGCCGAGAAAGGCCATTCAATTAGGCCGGAAGCCCCGCTTCAGCAAGTCCACCGCCTCCTGCGGGTCTTTTACGATAATCTCGTTGGGACAGAAAAAATCATCATAGAGCATGTGATGCTGCCGGTTGCGATCCTGGTAACTGATCGGCTCCCACTTGGCGAAACGCGCCCTGGACCAGCTTCCCTCCTTGCGCCCAAACGCATAGAGCCGCCTTTCGTGGCTGGCGCAACGAATCCCCTCAAAGCTGACATTGACCGCGCCCGCCGACGATTTAACGATCAGCGTATAGCGCACCACGCCGTCTCCACCCACACTGATCGACGCACTATCCACAAAAAAATGGTTGTCGGTGGCGGCGCTCACGAACAAGGGCAATAAATTTTCATCTTTGGGATAAGGCGGGAGCTGGGCTTCGATTTCGACCCAGGGTTTTTCTTCATCGAAATCGTAATCAAACTTTCCCCACTCTGCGGAGACCGTCAGGGGCAGCAGCAAAAGCAGCGCAAAAAAAATTTTCATGGGCTTAAAACCAGGCAGTGGAAGCCGAAATGATATACCGTAACGCTACCCGTTGCACACCTCTCTACGGCTGACCACGCCCGCTAGCGCGCGTATAAGTGCTCGCGCGTCAGCGGGTAAGGCATCACCCCATTTTCCAGCGGCTTTGCCGCCAGCACCTGAAAAAGTGACAGCCAGCCCCGCTCGAATGCATATGCCGAGCCCGCCATGTAAATCCGCCAGATCCGGAAACGGTCCTCGCCCACCATGCTCTTGGCTTCGTCCTGCCTTGCCTCCAGGCGATCGACCCAGTGCCACAGGGTCTTCGCATAATGCGGGCGCAGACATTCCACATCCCAGCACTCCAGATTCTGCCGTGCCATTGCATCAATCACTGCCGATACATGCACCAGTTCCCCACCGGGAAAGACATAACGGTCAACAAACTCGCCGATGTCACTCCCCAAGTCGCCGCCATCCAGCCGCACCGATGTTATGCCATGGTTCAACACCAGTCCGCCGTGCTTTAAAAGGCGCTGGATTTTACCGAAGTACACGGGAAGGTTTTTCTTGCCGACATGCTCGAACATGCCGACACTGGCAATTTTGTCGAACTGTTCGGTCTCAGGCAGGTCGCGGTAATCCATCAGCCGAACGCGGCAGCGGTTTTCGAGGCCGCGCACCCTAATCTGCTCCTGCGCATATTCATACTGGCTCTTGCTCAGGGTGATGCCATCGGCCATTGCACCATGGCGCTCCGCTGCCCACAGCATCAACGCACCCCAACCACAGCCTATATCGAGAAAATGCTCACCCTCTTTCAGGTCAAGTTTGCGGCAAATATGCTCCAGCTTCTGTTCCTGGGCCAGATCCAGACTGTCATCGGGATTGCGGAAATAGGCGCAGGAATAGGCCCGGCGACTATCCAGCCACAATCCGTAGAACTCGTTGGAGACATCGTAATGGTAGCTGATCGCCTGGCGGTCCACAGACCGGCTATGCCGCCGCCAATTCAGCGAAAACAGGCCGTCACGGGCAATCCGGCTGGAAGCTTGGCACAGGGACTCGCCCAGCCGGATGATTTCCCTGGCACCGCCGACAAGATCAATATGCTGCTCGACATAATTCCGGGCAAATTTTCCGAGAGTCGGCCTCACCAAAGAAGACAGCCCTTTGGGCGAGCGCACATTGACCGTCACGCTGGGCGAATCGGTCAGCTTCAGCGCCTTGCCATTCCAGAATTCAAAATTGATCGGCAGACACTCCCGGCGCAAGCGCTGCTCAATCAGCCTCAACACCTGACTTTGCAACATTTACTCCTCCTCGCATGGAAACGATACCTGATTACTCAGGATAGACGATTGGGAGAAAATGCAAGGGAATAGCCCGGATCAATGGCCCAGGTTGGAAGAGCGCGGAGGGAGAAACTACTTGACGAGTTGGGCCTGAATTTCGGCGAAAGTCTGGGCGATTTCAGCGGTCTGGATTTCTGTGCCGAGGAGTCGGGAAATCTGGGAGGCGGAGAATATCCCCCGTACCCGCGGAGCTTGCTCCGGTGCATCATTATCCACCACCAGGGCATGCTGGCGGCCACAGGTTTTCAAGGTTGCAACAATATGCCCCACTTTTGCCACTGCAACATCTTTCATGAACAATACTTCCAGCCGTTCCTGCGGCGTCATGATATTGCTTACCAAGACATCTTCGCGCCTGCCACCCGATTTCTGCATGAATTGCAGCGGCTTCTCGCCCAGAATGTCGGTCGCCGTGACCAGGCCGAGAATGGATTCCTGGTCATCGATCACCAGCAGCAACCTGACGCTATGCCGAACCATCCGCTCACGGGCGGCATCCACCGATTTATCCGGCCCGATGGTGATCGCCATCACCGTCTTCAGGTCAGTCATCACACGCACCGCCGGATCGCCCGGTTCGGCGTGGGCAGAAGAGGCTTGCAGGGGTTGATGGTAGCTCGCCCCTGGTGCCAGTTTGTTGAGTGGCAACGCGAAAAAATCAGCCATTTTGACTCTTTCCTGTCGTCTCGGATTTATTGAGGAAACCGGCCAGCTCATTGAGCGCCAGCCGGTACACATCGCGCTTGAACTCGATCACCGATTCCAGCGGAATCCAGTAGTGATGCCAGCGCCACGCGTCGAATTCGGGACGAGGCGAGGCGCGCAACGACACGTCGCAATCGCGCCCGGTCAGGCGCAGCAAAAACCATATCTGCTTCTGGCCCTTGTAGCTGCCGCGCCATTCCCGCCGCACCCAGTTCTGCGGCACATCGTAGCGCAGCCAGTCCCTGGTGCGGCCAATAATTTTCACATGCTGCGGCAGCAGCCCGACCTCTTCCTCAAGCTCCCGAAACATTGCCTGCTCGGGCGATTCCCCCGCCTTGATGCCGCCTTGCGGAAACTGCCAGGAATGCTCCTTGATACGCTTGCCCCAGAAAACCTCATTTTTTGCATTGCATAGAATGATGCCGACATTGGGGCGATAACCGTCCCGGTCTATCATTTGTAGAACACCTCAAATCCGTTAAATTAGTATGATTCTTCCACATTTTCAGCAGCAATGAAAGCCAAAACGGAAATAACCATGACGAACGTCATGGTTCAGAAAAATGCAGTCGCCAAATTAACAAAGTCTGCCTTCGTCCAGTCGACTATCACCTCGATTCTTCACACCTGGCAAGCGGCTAGATAAGCAGACGCCTTTCCGTATGCGGATTGAGGGCACGCAGGCTTTCGACAAATTTGAGGAATTCCAGTCCATACGCCGACTCCAGTTCCCTGGCGCGCTGGCGCAGGTCATCCCAACGCGGGTTGCCGAGACTGCGCTCAAAACCGAACACCACGATGTTGCCATGCTTTTCAGTCGGCAAACACAGCGTCAGACCATCGAAACTGGTCTCGATACGTTGCAGGTAGACATCGAAATTCTTGTTGCTGCCCCACAGGTTGACCGCCAGCACTCCGCGCTCTTTCAGGGCCGCGGCACAATCGTCGAAAAACCGCTGGGAGGAGAGCGACTCGACCATGCCAGCACCGTCGAAACCGTCCACCATCAGCACGTCGGCACCGCCCGGATGATCGGTCACGTACTGGCCGCCTTCGGCAATCACCACCTCGAGCCGCTCGTCCTCCGGCGGCAATTTGAAGTAGGCCCGCGCCGCCGCCACCACCTGCGGATTCAGTTCCACTACCGTAGTGCGCGCAGCCGACATGCGATGATAAACAAATTTCGCCAGTGACCCGCCGCCCAGCCCGACCATCAGAAAATGTACAGGCTCGGGATTAAACAGCAGGAAACCCATCATGCTGCGGGTATAGGCCAGTTCAAGCTCGTCAGGTGCGCTGATCCGCATTGAGCTCTGCACGGTGATGCTGCCCAGATGCAGCGAGCGCACGCCGTCGCGCTCGCTGACATCCACGACATCGCCTGCCGTTACCGCCTTATGGATACGTCGCCCGGAAAACATCCCCATAACTAACGTCCGCAACCGTACACAGCCAGCACCTTCGTCAAAATCTCATCTCCACCGACTCGTCGAGTGCGGCCTCGCGCAACAGAACCATGAACAAAACCAGAACGACCGGGCCGATGATCAGGCCGAGGAGACCCATCGCGGCAATGCCGCCGAAAATGCCGAACAGGATGGCGAGGAAAGGCAGCGCAGTGGCGCTCTGGATCAGGCGTGGCCGCAACACATAATCCGCCAGCATCAGCACCGCGGTGCCTAAAAAGAAAATAGAAATGCCGTTCAGCGGCGAGCCTTGGGCAAAAAGGAACATACCGATCAAGCCGAGTATCAAGGGGCCGGCAAGCGGCACCAAGGCCAGCACCGCAGTCAGCGCACCGAGCAGCACCGCCGAACGCACGCCGGCAAAGGAAAGCATCAGGCTGATGATCACGCCCTCGGCCAGTCCCACCAGCACCAGACCATTGACCGCCGACCGTACCGCCGATGGAATGTGATAAGCATAAGATGGCCAGCGATTTTTCAGCCATTTGAAACCAATCAGGCCGACGCGCCGGATCAACTGTTCGCCATCGCGGTAGACAAAAAACAGTGCCCACAAAGCAAAAAACAGTCTGGCCACGCGCGAGGCGACTTCCAGCAGCACTGAATTGGCCATCCCCTGGATATAGTCGAGCTTGGCGGAAAACAGGTCGGTCAGTTGGTTGGGCACGGCGAGATACTGCAACCACTTGGCGGTGAGAAATTCACCCCCCAGCGGTACATTGGCGAGCCACACCGGCACCGGCGCACCTTTTTCATTTGCACCAATGAGAAAGCTGACCAGGGAATGGACATCCTCTGCCGCAAAGACCAGCAATGCGACCATCGGCACCGCCAGCGTCAGCGCCACTACCAGCGTCGAACACATCGCCGCCAATGCCTCGCGCCCGCCCAGCATGGCCCTGAGCCGGACGTGCAACGGCCAGGTCGTGATGGCGATAACCACGGCCCACAGCAACGACAACAGGAACGGTCGCAAAACAACGAATGCTGCCAGCAGGACAAGGCTGGAAAATAGAATATTTACCAGCGAAAAATGATTATTGTTCATCGGCTAGAGTAAGGCGATGCCGTAAACTCAACGTTCCATACCCGCCGCCATGCTTCGGTAAACCCGCCACAACGCCCAGCCACGCTGAAACCATTTCAGCGTCCGGCGCGGTCGCGTCAGCGCAAAAATACTTCCCACTCCGATCAGAAGAACCGGGTGCCTGTGTGCAAAGCGCCATGCGACCACGCCTTGATCGGCAAGCGCCAGCGGCAAACGCCATGGGTGACAGGCCCGGCTCAATCCAGCGCGCTGGGCAACGCTACGAGCCACCAGATCAGCACGTTGCCGATACAGTTCATCCAGGCGCTGCCGGGCGTTCATCATGGCAACAACTGCTGGCGGTCTTTGCCAAGCTCGGCCAGGCTGGCGGAAAACAGCTTGCTCCCGGTCGACGCATGGCCACGAAATAGCTGGATCGCCACGATACCAACACCGAAAAACAGCGCGGAGAAACCACCCAACACCAGCAGACGGTGGCTTTCCCAGAGTAAGACAGTGAGAAAAACGGCGAAAAACACGACGCCAATAGCAAAACAGAACAGCGCAATACTGCCGAAAACCACAAGCTGCCCGACCCGGAGTTTTTCCTCCTCAACCTCATTGGCGAGCAATTCCAGCCGAGTCTGCGCAATCGCAACCGTGGTGGCGGCAAAAATATGCAGCGAAGCAAGCAACCCGGCGGGGCGCCCCTCACCCGCTTCGTTCTGTTCCGTCATGGCGACCTGTTTCAGCGACGCGCGATCAGAACACCGACAACCAAGCCGAGACAGGCGGAAATGCCGACCGCTCTCCACGGATTCTCATGGACAAATTCATCGGTAACGCGGGCGGCCTGCTTGGTCTTGTCGATAATCGCGGCCTCGGCCAGGGAAAGTTTCAATTTTGCAATATCCAGGCTAGCCTGGATTTTCTCGCGCGCTGCGACCACCTTCTCGCCCGCATCGCTGGCGGTAGCCCTCAGTAGCGCCTCCGCATCGGCCACGACCACCCTGAAATCGGCGACCAGCTTTTCCTTGGTTACATCGGGCACTTCATTAACTTCGGTATACATTGTGATCCCCTTTCATATTTGATTGACATCGAACATTTCCAGTATAGCAGGCTACCGTTATTCGCCGCCTAAATCAACAGCCCAAATCAATCCAGCAAGCCACCCATTTTCGGTTAAAATTCGGGAATTAAAATCGATTACTGGAAATTCCATGCGTGTCTCACAATTTTTTCTCTCCACCCTCAAAGAGGCACCCGCCGAAGCGGAGCTGGTCAGCCATAAACTGATGCTCCGTGCCGGCCTGATCAGGCGTATCGGCAGCGGCCTTTACACCTGGATGCCTTTGGGTCTGCGCGTGCTGCGCAAGGTCGAAGCCATCGTGCGCGACGAGATGAACAAGAGCGGGGCAATCGAACTGCTAATGCCGGCGGTGATTCCCGCCGAACTGTGGCAGGAAACCGGGCGCTGGGACGTATTCGGCCCGCAGATGCTGAAAATCAAGGATCGCCATGATCGGGACTTCTGCTTTGGCCCGACCCACGAGGAAGTCATCACCGATATTGCCCGGCGCGAAATCAAGAGCTACCGCCAGTTGCCGGTGAATTTCTATCAGGTTCAGACCAAGTTCCGCGATGAAATCCGCCCCCGTTTCGGTGTGATGCGCGCACGCGAATTCATGATGAAGGACGCCTATTCTTTCCACGCCGACTTCGCCAGCCTGGAACAAACCTACCAGGTGATGCACGATACCTACAGCCGGATTTTCACCCGCCTGGGATTGAAGTTCCGCGCCGTGGCCGCCGACACCGGCGCAATCGGCGGCACCGGCTCGCATGAGTTCCACGTACTGGCCGATTCCGGCGAGGATGCCATCGCCTTCTGCCCCAATTCAGACTATGCCGCCAACGTCGAACTCGCGGAAGCGGTCAGCCCCGCCGAGCAGCGTCCCGCGCCGACTGCCACCATGCAAAAGGTGGCCACGCCCGGCAAGCACAGCATCGAGGAGGTCTGCGAATTTCTCAAAATACCTGCGAACAAAACCATCAAGACTCTGCTGCTGGAAGGCAGCGACGGCGGCGTGGTGGCATTGCTGCTACGCGGCGATCACCAGCTCAACGAGATCAAGGCCGGCAAGCTGTTTCAGCTCGCCCAACCCTTGCGCTTCGCCAGCGACGAACAGGTGCGCACCGCTGCCGGCTGCAATCCGGGCTCGATCGGCCCGGTCGGCCTCAACCTGACCATCATCGCCGACCGTGCGGTCGCTGTGATGAGCGACTTTATTTGCGGCGCCAACGAAGATGGTTTCCACCTCACCGGCGTCAGCTTCGACCGCGACCTGCCCGAGTTGAAGGAGGTGGTGGATATCCGCAATACCGTCGAGGGCGACCCCAGCCCGGACGGCAAAGGCACGCTGGAATTGTGCCGCGGCATTGAAGTCGGCCACATCTTCCAGTTGCGCACCAAGTATGCCGAAGCGATGAAAGCCACCTACCTCGATGAGCATGGCAAAGATCAGGTGATGGAAATGGGCTGCTACGGCATCGGCGTATCGCGCATCGTTGCCGCCGCCATCGAACAGGGACACGACGAGCGCGGCATCGTCTGGCCGTTGGCGATGGCGCCGTTCCAGGTGGCGCTCGCACCAATCGGCCTGGGCCGAAGCGAAATGGTGCGAGAAGCCACGGAGAAGCTTTATGCCGAACTCACTTCCGCCGGTATCGAGGTGCTGCTGTATGACCGCGACGAACGCCCCGGCGTAATGTTCGCCGACATTGAGCTGATCGGCATCCCGCACCGCATCGTGATCGGCGAGCGCGGGCTGAAGGAAAACAACGTGGAATACCAGGGGCGCCGCGATGACGGGGCCACGGCCATTCCCTTGCAAAATATCGTGAGTCACATAAAATCAGTAGCATGCTGAGACCAGAAAAAACTTCGCCACGGATTAACACGGATATTCACGGATTGCCCGTGTTAATCCATGTTAATCCGTGGTTAAAAGGCTTTTTCACGTTTTTCACACTGCTGACTGCATCCTTCGCCTTTGCCGGCACACAACATTATGAGCCCTTGAGCGCCAGCGTCCAGGCAGTGTTGAGCAAAACCGTCAGCGACAGTGCCGCGCCGCGCCTGGCCTTCACCTCACAATCCGATGCCGACACCTGGCTGGCGGAAATGTCCCGGCGCCTGGGAAAGCGCATTCCGGACAAGGCCGGACATATCGATTTCCTCAAGACCGTGCACTATGAAGCCACCCGCGCCGGGCTCGACCCGCAGATGGTGCTGGGGTTGATTCAGGTGGAAAGCGGCTTCAAGAAATATGCCATATCAGGCGCCGGGGCGCGCGGCTACATGCAGGTGATGCCGTTCTGGATCAAGCTGATCGGCAAACCGGATCAGAACCTGTTCCATATCCGCACCAACCTGCGCTATGGCTGCACCATCCTGCGCCATTACCTCGATATCGAAAAAGGCGACCTGTTCCGCGCCCTGGGCCGCTACAACGGCAGCTTGGGAAACCCTGAATATCCCAACATGGTGATAAGCGCCTGGCACGGCGGCTGGACCTATCAGGGGAAAATCGGCCAAGCGCCGACGCCCGAATCCGGACTCACCAGACTGGCCGCAAACAAGGATCCCAGCCAAGACAGGTGAAAAACAGACTTCCCGGCAATCCTGCAACAGCATTCCGCCGTCCCATAAAAAAAGGGGCAAGCCGTTAAGCTAACCCCTCAATTTACTGGTGCCGATGGCCGGAATCGAACTGGCGACCTTCGCATTACGAATGCGCTGCTCTACCAACTGAGCTACATCGGCACGCAAGGCCGGTATTATATCCTTCTTCCCGCCATTCCCTCAACCACTACCGCTTGAACACTAGGCAGCGACAGCCTGCGGACGGATGCGGACAATTATATCGATGCCTTCGGTAACTACTCCCGCAGGCAATTTTGGCAGGCCGCTAACCTTGAAATCGGCGGCGTCGATATCGGTCAGTTGACCGCTGACCACATCGTAGAAATGATGGTGCTCATACGTATTGGGGTCGTAAAAGACCTTGCTGGGGTCAACGATCACTTCACGAATCAGCTTCTTTTCCACGAACAGGTTAAGCGTATTGTAAACCGTGGCCTTGGAGGTTTCGCTGTGTTTAGTATTAACGGCGGCAAGAATCTGGTCGGCAGAAAGGTGCTCCTGCTTCGAAAACAAGGCATGAGCAATCTCGATTCGCTGATGGGTCGGATTGATGCCGTGCTGCCGTAGCAGCCCGGCCATGTTGTCGCGATTGTATATTTGCGTTCTCATGAAATCACTCTAAACCAAATTTTGGACTTTGTCTAATGCTTTTGTATTTATTTCCGGCCAATCATAGACGGAAATATCGAATGGCTGCTCGCGCCGGAAGATCCGGTTTGCCAAAATGCGGGCGCTTGCCGGGGCCATGGTGACGCCATAGCGAAAATGTCCGCTGTTCAGGTAAAGATTTTCTATTTGCGGATGACGCGCAATGATGGGGATATTTCCGGGCGAGCCGGGGCGCAACCCGGCCCAGTGCTTTACGAATTCCGCTTGCGCCAGTGGCGGCAACAGTTTCGTCGCGCTGGTATAAAGCTGGTTTCTGGCCTCCTCGCTGGTGGATTTGTCGAAGCCGCTATCCTCCAGCGTGCTGCCCCCCAGAACATGGCCGTCATCGCGGGGAATCAGGTAAAAACCATTTTGCAGGATGATATGCCGCAATGTTCCGGGCCGGGTTCTGAACAGCAGCATCTGGCCGCGTATCGGCTTGATCTCGACCTGCGTGCCTTGCTCGCCCAGCAGCTTCTTGCTCCAGGCACCGGCGGCAACGACATATTGGCCGGCCCCGAAAGGCCCCGCCGTGGTATCCAGCCGCACCAACCGCCCGCCCCCGACCGCCATGCCGGTGACTTCGACATGCTCCACGATCCGCACCCCCGTCCGCTCGAGCGCGAGGCGCAACGCCTTGATCAGGCGCGGGTTGCGCACCTGGGCCACGTCCGGTAGCCACAGTGCTTCGTCATCGCCCGCCGCTTCCGGCAGCCGATCCCGCTGCTGCACCCATTCAATCCGGGCCTGATGGCTGCGGCTCCAGTTCATGGCTCGCTCACTATCAAACTCCGGCAGCACCAGCATACCGCTGCGGCGATACTCAGGATCGAGTCCGCTGATCCCGGCGATCTGCCCTGCCCACTCGGCGTAATACCGGCTGCTCGATTGCGTCAAATCCGTCACCGCCGCCGGATAATCCCAAGGCAACAGCGGCGACAGAATCCCCCCTCCCGCCCAAGAGGACTCGCCGCCGCACGTCCCGCGCTCGAGAACGGCCACACTGGCGCCGCCCTGAACAAGCTCAAGGGCGCTGCTCAGACCGATGATGCCGCCGCCGACAATCAGAAAATCCGGGTTCAATTTTTCATCGCCTTCATTATTTTTCCACCCATTCTGGCAAACAGACCTTCTGTCGGTTTATGCTCACCGTACGCTCAACCATGAATTAATATTCGAAACATGAAGAATAAGGGGACATCCATGAAAACACAAAGCGGCTTTACACTGGTTGAATTGATGATCGTCGTTGCAATCGTCGGCATATTGGCCTCGATCGCAGTGCCCTCTTATAAGGATTATGTTACCAGGGGAAAACTGTCGGAGGCATCGACCCAGCTCGCCACCATGCGGGTCAAGCTGGAACAATATTTTCAGGATAACAGAACTTATGTTGGCGCCTGCGCCGCTGGCACCGTCGCTCCGCTTCCTGCCGGCAGCGATGCGACATATTTCACCTACGCCTGCACCCTTGCCGCCTCAACCTTCACGGTAACCGCAACAGGGGTGGCGGCCCAAGGAACGGGAGACTTCGTTTACACCATCGATCAAGACAACGCAAAAGCCACCACCGGCGTACCCGCTGGTTGGACCGGCAACGACACCTGCTGGGTCACCAAGAAAGGGGGATCGTGCTAATCTCTTCCGCCCGGCAAAAAGGAGTTTCCCTGATCGAACTCATGATCGGGTTGGCCATCATGGCTATTCTGCTTTCCGCCGGTTTGCCCTCATTCAACCTGTGGATACAAAATACACAAAACCGCACCGCCGCCGAGTCCATCCAGAATGGCTTGCAGTTGGCACGTACCGAAGCGGTGAGGCGCAATACCAACGTGCGATTCGATTTAACCGATGCCACAGGTTTGATTGGATGGAATGTTGGATGCGTAACAGCTACCGCCGACTGCCCGGCCACCATACAAAGCCACGCCGGCAGCGAAGGCACCACCAACGCACGGGCTGGCATCAGCACTGCGGCCATCCCCTCCCCGGCGCCGGCGAATCAATTTGACACCGCGGTTTCAGCCGGAACGGGACTACCCGCCGGAGCCACCTTCAATGGCCTGGGGCGAATCCCGAATGCCAATATCGGCACCGACATCAGCCGGATCGACATCACCAATATCGTAGCAGCCACTGCCCGCAGGCTAGTCGTAACGGTCGGAACCGGCGGTTCAATCCGCATGTGCGACCCGGCCCTTTCGTTAGCCGCCAATCCGCAGGGTTGCTCTTAAAAGCAAGGAGCCGCATCTTGGAAACCATGACCGCCAAACAAACAGGTTCTGCCTTACTGGAAAGCCTGATTGCCATTCTGATCTTCTCCATGGGGATTCTGGCAATCATCGGGCTGCAAGCCGTATCAATCAAGAATACCGCAGGCGCCAAATATCGTACCGACGCGAGCATGCTGGCCAACCAGGTTATCGGGCAAATGTGGGTCGACGACAAAACCAATGCAGCGCTGGTAGCCAACTACAGCAGCCCCGGCGGAGCCAAATATCTCACCTGGAAAGCCAATGTAGAGCAAGCCTTGCCCGGCGTCGCATCGAATGCCCCGACCATCACCATTGATGCCGCCAATGCGGCTACCGTGACCATCCGGTGGCAGTCGCCAGGCGAGGGCGCCCCGCACAATTACGTTGCCACCGCACGCATAAACGGATAGCACCGGGAGAACACGCCATGCCCCAGCATCAACACATTAACCGTAGCGGTGGTTTCAGCCTGGTAGAAATCATGGTCGGCATGGTTATCGGCCTGCTCAGTATGGTTATCGTCCTGCAAGTGTTCACCATGTTCGAAGGGCAAAAACGCACCACAACCAGCGGTTCCGATGCCCAAACCAACGGAGGTATCGCGCTCTATACCGTCGAACGCGACGTGCGCATGGCCGGATATGGCTTCAGCATACCGGAGGCGCTGGGCTGCACCATCAACAGGTCTTTCAACGGGACAACGCTCACCGCCCTGTCGCTGGCGCCCGTCACGATCACCCAAGGAGCGGGCGGCCTGCCCGACAGCATCAGAATCCTTGCCAGCTCCAAGGGAAGCTGGAGCATTCCCGCCAGAGTCTCCACCGACCACCCGGCAGCGGCCAGCAACTTCTTCCTGAACACCACGCTCGGCATGGCAATAGGCGACTTGCTGATCGCCTATGAACCTGGCAAGGACTGCACCATGCTGCAAGTCACCGGCATACCGAACGGCAACATCCAGATTCAGCACCAGAATACCAGCCCATGGAACCCGCCTGGCGGACAAAATATTTTCCCCGCCTCTGGCTATAATGCAGGCGCCATGCTGTTCAACCTTGGCAGCCTGATGGATCATGCTTACTCCATCGACGCCAACAGCAACCTGGTGTTTTCTGATTACGACCCCACCACCAACGCCAGCAATGTCCAGTCGCTTCTGCCCGACATCGTCAATCTGCAAGCCCAATATGGCCTCGACACCCGGGCCGGCATCCAGACCGATGCCCGTGTAGACGCCTGGAGCGACACCATGCCAGCCGACATTAGCAGGATTTATGCAGTGAGACTTGCCGTGGTGGCGCGGAGCTCACTGAAAGAAAAGGGCGATGCCAATGGCGTCTGCGTCACAACCGCCAACAAGCCAACCTGGTCGGGCGGTGCGATCGATGTCAGCAAAAATCCCGATGGCTCGGCAAATGCCGATTGGCAGTGTTATCGCTACAAGACATTCGAAACCGTCATACCGCTCCGCAACCTGATCTGGAGGCAATCATGAATACCGACCCCCATCCCGGTTCTGCCATGAGCGACAAGCATTCGCTCCCGGACCGGCAAAACGGCGTGGTTCTCTTCATCGTCCTTATCGTGCTGGTGGCAATGACCCTGGCGGGCATCGCCCTGGTGCGCTCGGTCGATACCGGCAACATGGTCGCGGGCAATCTGGCCTTCAAACAGGGCGCAACCCTGGCCGGCGATGCCGGAACCGAAGCGGCAGTCACCTGGCTGCAGACAGTTGCGGGTTCCGCCAATTCCTATAATGACCAGCCTGCTTCCGGCTACTATGCCACCAGCCAGGACACCCTCGACATGACCGGCAGCAGCAATGATCCGAACCGGGCCTTGGTCGACTGGGATTTCAACGGCTGCAATGGCGCCACCACGCCCGCCTGCATTACTCCCCACGCCGCCGTATCGGTCGGCGCAGGCAATACGGTCACCTATATCATCCACCGTTTATGCCAAGCCTCGGGCGATCCCAACAGCGCGAGCAATAGCTGCGCCAACTACAAGCCGACCTCCGCCTCCAGCCCCAAAAAAAGCGGGCTGAGTTACGGCGACGACAAGCGCTTTGAGCCGCTTCCTGTCGAATATTACCGCATCACTTCGAGAACCGTGGGGCCGAGAAATACGGTCAGCTTTATTGAAACGATCATCCATTTCTAGCCGGATAGCGATATCAGGAGGCCATGATGAAACACCATTCCTTTAACATCCTGCTCGTACGACTCTTGTCGTCCGCATTGCTCCTGGCGAGCACCTGCACTTTCGCTGCCACAACCGATATCTCAAGTTCCCCGCTGGCCTCATCGTCGTCCATCGCGGTAAAGCCTAATGTGATGTTCATTCTGGACGATTCAGGAAGCATGGGCTGGGAATACCTGCCTGATTCAGTAGGCAACGATGACGGTAAATATTGCTATAGAAATCACCTGTACAACCGGGTCTATTACGACCCGACCTATACCTATACCCTTCCGGTCGATTCGGCTGGCGCCAGCTACGCGAACGCAAGCTATGGCACTGCAAAAACCAATGGCTTCAGCGCCGCATCAAGCACGGTAAACCTGAACAGCCAGTTCAAGGCCGGCAACGACTC
Source organism: Sulfuricella sp. (assembly GCA_028713975.1). Classification (GTDB taxonomy): domain Bacteria; phylum Pseudomonadota; class Gammaproteobacteria; order Burkholderiales; family Sulfuricellaceae; genus Sulfuricella. The sequence continues at coordinate 4,172 of JAQTNE010000017.1, read as the reverse complement.
GTCAGGGAAGCAGGCCTATTATTACAACTACACAGGGGGCGGAACGCCGGTAACGGGCACCTGCTATGCCGACAGTAAATACACCAAGGTTCTCGTGCCCTCCACTTCGACCGAAGCACAAAATTTCGCCAACTGGTACAGTTATTACCGCACCCGCATCCTGAGCATGAAAACCGCGGCCGGCAAGGCTTTCAAGACCATTGACAGCAACTACCGCATCGGCTTTACCACCCACAGTTATACGGGTGTTGATTCCACCAACAGTGAATTCCTGAAAATTGCCGACTTTAATTATGTCGGTGATGGAACCGGTCAAAAAGAAACCTGGTATTCCAAGCTCTATTCCACGTCCACCAATGGAGGAACTCCCTTGCGTGCGGCGCTTTCCAAGGTGGGGCGTATCTACGCCGGCAAGCTGCTGACCGGCGCCAACGACCCGGTTCAATATTCCTGCCAGCAAAATTTCTCGATTCTCGCCACTGACGGTTACTGGAACGGCGATGCCGGCTACCAGATCGACGGAACCACCGCGGTCGGCAATCAGGACGGGGGCACGACCGCAAGGCCGATGCTGGATGGCCTGAACAAGAGCGACACCCTGGCGGATGTGGCCATGTACTATTACAAGACCGACTTGCGTACCTCGGCTTTGGGAAACTGCACCGGCGCGCTGGGAGCGGGCACCGACGTGTGCGAAAACAACGTGCCCGGCGCAGGTGCCGATATCAATATCCAGCAGCACATGACCACCTTTACACTGGGCTTGGGTGTCAATGGCAGTCTGGGTTACACGGAAGATTATTTGTCAGGCGGCTCAGCCGATTACAACGCCATTTCACAAGGCACCAAGAACTGGCCAGCGCCGGTCGCAGATACCAATACCGCAATCGACGACTTGTGGCATGCCGCCGTCAATGGACGCGGCATCTACTTCAGCGCACAAAATCCGGATTCGCTGGTCAGCGGCCTCAGCAAGGCATTGTCGGGTGTGACCGCGCGCACCGGCTCCGCTGCCGCGGCGGCAACCAGTAACCTCGAGCCGGTGGCGGGCGACAATTATGTGTATATCGCCCTTTACCGCACGGTTAAATGGGATGGCGATCTCCAGGCAAAAACCATTGATCCGTCCACTGGCGCGATTTCCGCAACAGCGGTCTGGTCGGCCCAGCCGCTGCTCGACGCCAAGGTTTCCGCCGCCAGCGATAGTCGCACGATTTACACTTTCGACAGCACCGCAGCCAACAAATTGAAATCATTTACCTGGGGCAGCCTGAGCGCCACGGAACAAGCCTATTTCAACAGCATCTGCTCACCCACCGCCAAACTTTCCCAATGCACCACCCTGACTACCGCGCAGCAAACAGCGGCTTCAGGGCAAAACCTGGTGAACTACATTCGCGGCCAGTACGGTTATGAAGACCAGGCCACGAATACCGACCGCATCTATCGCGACCGGGAGCATGTGCTGGGCGATATGATCAGCTCGCAGCCGGTTTATGTAAAAACACCGCCATTCGGTTATGTCGATACCAATTACGACACCTTCAAGAACACCACTCAGAAGGACCGCGCCGCCATGGTGTACGTCGCGGTCAATGACGGCATGCTTCACGCATTCAGCGGGGATACGGGTCAGGAGCAATGGGCCTACGTTCCCCCGATCCTGATGCCTAACCTGTACAAACTGGCCGACAAGAATTATTCCTCGAACCATCAGTACTATGTCGACGGTTCGCCCACGATCGGCGATATCTGCCCGAACGCGCCATCCTCAATCTGTGCCGGCAATGAATGGAAAACCATTTTGGTCGGCGGGCTCAATGCCGGCGGTAGGGGGTACTACGCGCTGGATGTCACCAACCCCGCCAGCCCCAGGGCCCTGTGGAATTTCACCGTGAACGATGACGCAGACCTGGGACTCACCTTCGGCAACCCGGTCATCACCAAGCGTAAGGACGGCACTTGGGTGGTGGTGTTCACTTCCGGCTACAACAATGTTTCAACCGGCACGGGCATCGGCTATTTGTATGTCCTTAATGCCAACACCGGCGCGATGCTCGAGAAAATTTCCACCGGCACGGGCAGCACAACAACCCCCAGCGGGCTGGGAAAAATCAACGCATGGATCAACAACACCACGGACAATACCGCCGAACGCTTCTATGGCGGCGACCTGCTGGGCAACGTCTGGCGCTTCGACATTGACGACGTCGTCCCGCCTGCCGGCAAGGAAGCTTTCCTGCTCGCCACGGTAGGGCAAATCAATGGCGCCGGCACCCAATCCATCACCACCAAGCCGGAGCTGACAGAGGTGATGGACTGGGGCGGCGCCACTCACGCCGTGGTCAATGTGGGCACGGGCCGTTACCTGGGCATCAACGATCTGAGCGACACCAGCCAGCAATCTGTTTACGCGTTCAAGGATGATCTGACGGCAACCGGCCTCGGCCTGGTGCGCACCGCCGGGATACTGGTTCAGCAGACGATAAGCACATTCACTGGCGCCAGCGGCGAGCAATTGCGCACAACCTCGACCAACCCTAACCCTGTGGACTGGGCTACCAAATCAGGCTGGTACGTCGATTTGAGCCCCAATAACGAATCGCCCGGCGAGCGGGTTAACGTGGACATGCAAATGCAACTCGGCCTCCTGACCGTTGCCGGCAACGTACCCAATGCGAATGCCTGCAACCTGGGCGGCTACGCCTGGCTGTATTATTTTGATTACAAAACCGGCCAATATGTCCCTGGATCGACCAGCAACACGGTGGGAAAAAGGCTCAGCACCAATGCCCTGGTCGCCGGCCTGAAAACCATCAAGCTGACCACCGGCAAGACCTTGACCTTCATCACGGATACGGGCGGCGGAATCACCGGCAATGACGACCCGACCTCGTCGGGCGGGGCCGGAGCGGGCGGGAAACGCGTCTCGTGGCGCGAATTGATCAATTAATTAAATCGCACCCGAAATGCACAAAGTGGCCCGAAAGCCGTTTTGTGCATTTAGAACCCATTTTCTACAACAAATCCTTCGGGATCGGAAACACCACATTCTCGGCAATGCCTGCGGCCTCCCGTGTCGCACTGACGCCCAAGACTTCAAGCCGGAAAACCACTTCCGCCACCAGCACCTCCGGCGCTGAAGCGCCTGCCGTGACGCCGATTTTCTGCTTGCCTTTTAACCACGCCGGGTCGATCTGACCGGCGTTATCCACCATGTAGGCTTCTATGCCCATGTTGCGGGCCACTTCACGCAGGCGGTTGGAATTAGAGCTATTGGGTGAACCGACTACGATCACCAGATCGCACTGCTGCGCCAGCTTTTTCACCGCATCCTGGCGGTTCTGTGTGGCATAGCAGATGTCGTCTTTCTTCGGTCCGGTGATTTTGGGGTAACGATTTTTCAGCGCCGCGATGATCTGGCTGGCATCATCTATGGATAAGGTGGTCTGGGTGACGTAGCCGAGTTGGGTTTCGTCCTGCACCTTGAGCTTTGCCGCATCTTCCGGCTTTTCCACCAGATGTATGCCGCCCTCGGCTTGGCCCATGGTGCCTTCCACCTCGGGATGCCCCTTGTGGCCAATCATCACGACTTCCTTGCCTTGGGTACGCATCCGCGCCACTTCCAGATGCACCTTGGTCACCAGCGGACAGGTGGCGTCGAACACTTTCAGGCCGCGCGCCTCGGCTTCCTGCCGCACGGCTTTGGAAACGCCGTGGGCGCTGAAAATCAGCGTGCTGCCGGGCGGCACTTCGGCGAGATCCTCGATGAATACCGCGCCCTTGGCGCGCAGGCTATCGACCACAAATTTATTGTGGACGACTTCGTGGCGCACGTAGATCGGCGCGCCGAACAAGGCCAGGGCGCGCTCCACGATTTCGATGGCACGATCCACGCCGGCACAGAAACCGCGCGGATTGGCAAGCAGGACTTCCATGTCACACCTCCGTGTAAATTTGGTTTGCCCGCAGGGCGCAACAAAGGCAATCACTCTATAAGGGGAAAGTCCGGGTTGCTCACCAGTCCGCGTGCTTCCCCCTTTGAAAAAGGGGGATTGAGGCTGAGGTTTCCCCGCAAACGATCATTGTTATTCAACAAGTTACATCTCAAGTCGTGCATGCATGACGCCGATAAGACCTCCATCTCGGTGACCAAACGTCGAAGGGGGAAG
>JAQTNE010000016.1 GCA_028713975.1 Sulfuricella sp. | reverse complement strand
ATCTTCTCATCCATCGGTTTCGTCTCTTTCCACGGCATAGGAACCTCCTCTCGGTTGTCCCTATAAGGGTAATTACTGTTACCCATGTCCTTGTACTAAAGTGTTACCGATGAGTATGAGTCATACCGTCGCCTTCTTTTGGTTAACTTTTTCTTGGCGAAGCAAGAAAAGTAACCTGCTGCCGGGCAGCCCCGGCACCCAAAACCGCGAAGCGCACAAAACCAAAACCCAGCTAGCTAGGCCGAACAGTAATTGGCAATCGCCACAAACTCCGCCACTCCCAAATTCTCCGCCCGTAACCCCGGATCAATCCCCAAAGCCTCAAACCCGGCATTATCCAGATAAGCCTTCAGCGTATTGCGCAACACCTTGCGCCGCTGGCCGAAGGCGGCCGTGACGATGGCGCCGAACAGGGCTTCGTCCTTGGCCGGGTGCGGCAAATCGGCGTAGGGAATCATGCGGACGATGGCGGATTCGACTTTGGGCGCGGGCTGGAAGGCGTCCGGCGGGACGATGAATTGCAGTTCCATGGCGTAGCGGTATTGCAGCATCACCGACAGCCTGCCGTATTCCGGCGTGGAGGGCGCGGCCACCATGCGTTCCACCACTTCCTTTTGCAGCATGAAGTGCATGTCGATGATGTTGCCGACGTATTCGCTGAGGTGGAACAGGATGGGGGTGGAGATGTTGTAGGGCAGGTTGCCGACCACGCGGATGCGTTTGCCCAGTGTGGAGAAGTCGAACTTGAGCACGTCGCCGGCGTGGATGGTCAGTTTGGTTTTCGGGTAGTTGTTTTCCAGCCGGGCGATAATGTCGCGGTCGATTTCCACTACGTGGAGGTGGGGCAAAATTTTGAGCAGGGGATCGGTGAGTGCGCCCAGGCCCGGCCCGATTTCCACCATGACATCGTCTGGTTTCGGGTTGATGGTGCGGATGATGGACTGGATGATGCCCTGGTCGGTGAGGAAGTTCTGACCGAAGCGTTTTCTGGGGATGTGGTGACTCATTTAAATTTACCGCAGAGGACGCAGGGGACGCGGAGGAAATCCACATTCCAGAAAACCTCTGCGTCCTCCGCGTCCTCTGCGGTTATCAGTTCTTTTGATTTTTGGCCATTTCCAGCGCCAGTTCGATCGCCGCCATCAGGCTGCCGCTTTCGATCCTGCCGGTGCCAGCCAAGGTTAGCGCGGTGCCGTGATCGACCGAGGTGCGGATGATGGGCATGCCCAGCGTGACGTTGACGCCGCCGCCGAAGCTGGCGTATTTCAGCACTGGCAGCCCCTGGTCATGGTACATGGCGAACTGGCAGTCGGAGCCTGCCAGTTGCTGGCGCGTGAACAGGGTGTCGGCGGGCAGCGGCCCGACCAGGTTCATGCCTTCGGCGCGCAGCGCTTCCACCACCGGCGCGATCACGTCGATTTCCTCGCGGCCCAGATGGCCGGATTCGCCGGCGTGGGGGTTGAGCCCCGCCACCAGGATGCGCGGGTTGTTCAGGCCGAAGCGCTGTTGCAAATCGCGGTGCAGGATGCGCAGGGTCAGTTCCAGACCGGGCCGGGTGATGGCCGCCGGGATGTCCTTGAGCGGCAGGTGGGTGGTGGCGAGCGCGACGCGCAGCCCGCCGCCGACCAGCATCATCACGACTTGCGGCGTCTGGGTCAGCTCGGCGAGAAATTCGGTGTGGCCGGTGAAGGGGATGCCGGCGTCGTTGATCACGCCTTTGTGTACCGGGGCGGTGACCATGGCGCCGAAGGTGTGGTCGAGGCAGCCTTGCGCGGCCAGCGTCAGGGTGTCGAGCACATAGCGGCTGTTGGCGGGATCGAGCGTGCCAGCCACGGCGGGCTGGGGCAGGTCGCAGTGCAGTACTTCGAGAACGCCGGGCTGATTCGGTGCGACGGCAGAGGGGGAAAAATCGACTAGCTCGAGCGGCAGTCCGAGCTGTTGAGCGCGGTCTGCCAGCAGGCTGCGGCCGGCGACGGCGACGATGCGCGTCTTGCGTGTCTTCTGCGCCAGCAGAACGCACAGGTCGGGGCCGATGCCGGCTGGTTCGCCGGCGGTCAGCGCGATGATGGGTGCAGCGAGTGGCGAGCGGCGAGTGGCGAGTGTATTGTTTGCCATTTTCAGTTTTCAGGTTTTCCTGCTCGCTACTTGCTGTTTTTAAAACTTGTCTTCGAGTCGGTATTCGACAAACGCCTGGTCGCGCAGTTGGCGCAGCCAGCTCTCATAGGCTTCGTCGGCCTTTCTGGCGCGGATTTCCTGGCGTGCCATGAGGGTCTGCCGTTCCTTGCTGATGTCTTCAGTGCGGCGTTCCAGCACCTGAATCAGGTGCCAGCCGAAGGGTGACTTGATCGGTGCGCTGATTTCACCCAGCTTGAGGGCGTCCATGGCGTGCTCGAATTCCGGCACGGTTTCGCCGGGCGAAAGCCATCCGAGATCGCCGCCTTTCGAGGCGGAACCATCCTCGGAGTGAAGCCGTGCCAGTTCGGCGAAACTGGCCTTATTGTCGAGCCGCTCCTTGAGCTGGAGCAGACGGTTCTTGGCATCCGCTTCCGAGACGATTTCGCTGTTTTTGATCAGGATGTGGCGCGCATGGGTTTTCTGCACGACCATTGTTCCTCCCTTGCTGCGTTTGTCGAGCAGTTTGAGAATGTGGAAGCCGTTCGGGCTACGCAGTACGGCACTGGTTTGGCCCGGTTTCAAAGCACTGACGGCTTCCAAAAACAGGCCGGGCAGGCGGCTGGCGGAGCGCCAGCCCAGCACGCCGCCTTGCAGCCCGTCCGGTGCGTCGGAATAGCTTGCGGCTACCTGCGAAAAATCCGCCTTGGTTAATTCGGACAGCGCTTTTTCAGCGCGCGCACGCTTGCTTTGAACCTGTTCGGGGCTGGCCTGTTCCGGCACGCGGATCAGGATGTGCGCCAGGTTGAAGTCGTCTTCTCCACCCGACTGAGCAGCGTGGCTGGCAAGAAAATTTTCGACTTCGCCGTCGCTGACGGTGATGCGGTTTTCTACTTCGCGTTCGCGCAACCGGCCAAGAATGATTTCCTCGCGGATTTCTTCGCGGAACCTGGCAAAGCTGACGCCGTCTTTTTCCAGTGAATTGCGGAAAGCCTCCGGAGACAGTTTGTTCTCCTGGGCAATGCGCTGCAGGGTCTTGTCGAGCTGCAAATCGTCGATGCGGATGCCGGTTTCCCTGGCGAATTGCAGTTGCACCCTGTCGGTGATCATGCGCTCCAGCACCTGTTTCTCCAGCACATCCTGCGGTGGCAACTGGGTTCCCTGTTTGCGCAGTTGCTGCATGATGGTGTGCATCCGGTCATTGAGTTCAAACTGGGTGATGACATCATTATTAACCACGGCAACGATGCGGCCTACCAACTGGACCGGGGCAGAAGGCTGTGCAGTGGCGCTCTCAGCGGCGTGGGCGCCGAGAGCGAGCAAGGCCAGGCAGGTGCCCAGAAGGGCGGTATTAGCGGATTTCAGAAAAGCTGTTTTCATGGGGGATGTCTGTCATTTGGGAATAGCCATAAATGTTGCGCTTGAGCACGTCTAGCGGATTGGAACCGATCGAGCTGACGCCGTTCAATTCCAGTTGAAAAAATATTGAATTGGAGTTCTCCGAGGTGGCGGTGGCGAAGCTGTGCAAGACCGCCCGGAACGCCCAGCAGCCGGCATTGTATTCGACCCCGCCCAGACTTTCCAGAGCCTTCTTGTCGAGGATCGAATAGTTCCACCGCGCCAAGCCGCTCCAGCGTCCGGTCAGGGGCCACTGGGTCGAGGCATCAATCTGTTTGTTTGTCGGAATGGTGGCGGTGGCTGGAGCGTAGCGGTAGCTGGCGTTAAACACCTTGCCCTCTGTGGGCATGTAGCGGCTGGTAAGCGCTAGACTGTTGGTTTTTTTCAGGTCAGGGTCATACTGCCACAGGCTGTCCAGGGTCAATGCCCGCGTGACCCGGCCGCCCACTGAAACCAGCATGTCGGAGTATTTTCGGGTGGGGGCAGTGGTGCCTGGCAAGGTAACCTCGGGCAGGGTCAGATAGTAACGCTGGGCGACGGTGCTGCGCAGACGTTCGATGCCGCTTTCTTCCAGGAAACGGGAGGTCACACCGAGCGTGACCTGGTTCGCGTCGCTGATGCGGTCACTGCCGGAGAAGCGGTTCTCGCTGAAAATCTGCGGAATGCCGAACCCGGCATCACCGGTATCGAATACGGGGATATTGCTTTGGTCGCGGAATGGCGTACGCACATAATACAGACGAGGTTCCAGTGTTTGCTGATAGTTTGAGCCAAAGAGACCCAGGTCGCGTTCGAAGTACAGGCCGCTGTCGACGCTGAAAATGGGCAGATTGCGGCTGACATTGGGTTGCAGGGTGGCGTTGTTGTCGCTGAAAGAATAATTTGTGCTGTGTAGCCCGATTTTTGGCGTGATGAAGCCGTAGAACCGGGTCATGGGCAGGCTGATGCTGGGGTAAAGAGTGGAACGTGTGCCGCTGAGCTTGGTGGGGTGGGTGAAGTCCACCAGCTCGCTATTAAGAGTGAAATTCACGCCGGGCCCCAGCGTATTGCCTTGCCAGTTGAACATTTTCGCCCCATTCAGCAGCATCTGGGTGCTGCGGTAAGGCGTGTCAATGGGAGCGAGCGGATCCTGCAGGGTTTGATAGCTTTGCGAGCGTGCCGAGAACGCCAAGGCACCACCCGCATAGGCACCCGTATAGGAAAGCAGGGCGTCGCGCAACAGGTTGGCCTGGGAGGTGACGCTGACCTGGGTGCTCAGATCGCGAAAATAATTGTCGTCGGACGCCCGTTCCAGGTTGAGCGAGCCGGCCCAGCCGTTGCCCGGGTTGTATCGGTGGTGCAGCGACATGAAACTCCGGTTGATGCCGGCGATCTTGTCGTTGGGCAGGGTTTCCACGCTGGCTTCGCCGGCATAGCTTCGTTCCAGATAGCGGAAATCGGTTTGCAGCAGCGTGCCGCGCTTGGTCATGACACGCGGTGTGATGGTGGCATCCATGTTAGGCGCGATATTCCAGTAATAGGGCAGTGCAAATTCAGCGCCGCTGCTGCCGGTGCTGCCGAAGCTGGGGCTGAGGAAACCCGATTTGCGGTCGCTGTTGAGAGCGAAGTTCATCCACGGTGTGTAGAGAAACGGCACGTCCATGAATTCGACATAGGCATTGCGTGCCGTGCCGACTTGGGTGGTGCGGTCGATTTCAAGGTCGTGGGCATGAATGAACCAGTCGTCAGAACCGGCCTGGCAAGTGGTGTAGCGGGCATCCTCCAGCCGGTACTGGTTCTCGCCTTCGAACAGCAGCATTTTCGCATCGCCGCGACCGGGAGGAATTTGCTGGTTCAACTGGAACACCGGCTGCTGCATGAAACCTTCCTTCCTTTCCATTTGCATTTTGAGTTCCGGTCCTTCGGTGACATCCCCTTTTTGGTCGATGCGCACGTTGCCCACGGCATGCAGTTCATCCTCGGGCTTGCTATAGCGCAGGCGGTCGGCGGTGACAACCTGGCCCCACTGGCGCAGTTCGGCATCGTCGATGGCCTCGGTTTCTGCATCCTGGTGTCCCTGGATGAGCATTGCGCTGATAAAAATCGGCGTGGACTGCGTGCCGGGCGGCGGGGAAAGCGTCAGGTTCTGGCTGGGTTTGAGCGGCACAAACTCGCCTGATTCGACCTCATTGCCGGCCATCTGCACCGCCTGATCTGTTTCTGTGGCTTCCTTGGCAAGGCCCGGCGCTGTGCTGGCAATGGTTTTGCTTTCGCTTGCCTGAGCCATTGCTCCGCTGGTTGTCGATGGCAGCAGACCAGGATCAACCTGCAATAGCGGCAGGTTAAGCGGTTTTGATTCAGACGTGCTGGCGAAAGCCATGGTTTCCGATGCGGCAATGGTATTCCGGGCTGGCTGCGGCTTATTCTCTGCCGCCTTCGCCGGGGCAATCGCCGGGCTTGCCGGCGGCTTGTCGGGTAACGAAGCTGCGGCGACGGGTTGCGCTGGCGGGAATTTTGATTCGGATGTTGTCTTGTCCGGTGTGGGTGTTTTTTCTTCAGCCGGTAGTGGTGCGGCTTCCTTGGTCTCCGATGCCGTCAGGGTATTCCGGGCTTGCTGTGGTTCCTCTTCCTGTTTCTTTGCGGGTGCAGTGGCCGGGGTTTGGCGGTTATCAGGCCGCGGCGCCGCGGCGACAGATTGTGCTACAGGAGATTGTGGTTCGGGAGCCGCCACGACTGGCGCCGGTGTTTTTTCAACCGGCTGCTGCTGCTGGGTCTTGGCGGGCGTATTGTTCTCGACTACAGGCTGGGTGGCGGGCTTGACCGGCGCTTGTTTGGCGGCAGCAGGCGCGGACGGCAGCAGGCCGGGATCGATTTGCAGCGGAGGCAGATTCCCCTCTGCCTGTACGGCAGCGGAAAACAGGCAGATCAGGACGACGGCGAGCGGTGTTGGATGGACATCGTGGAGAAGCGCAGCGATATGACGAGTTGGCTTTTCACGGAAAGATTTTTTCATGTTTTAAATGGTAAGACAACGGCCTCGACTTGTGCCAAACGGCAAAGATCGTGACCATTGGTTGTATCTCGTTATTATTTGTACCGGTATCGGTGATAAAATCGCACAAATCCGGCTTTTACGCAATGCGAGATTAAATGGATCGCTCTGAATTACTCGAAAACTGGCTAAAGCCGCAATTCCCCCGCATCTCTTATACGCTTGCCCCGGCCTCAGCCGATGCCAGCTTTCGTCGCTATTTCCGGGTGGGCCTGCCGGATCGTTCGCTGATCGTGATGGATGCGCCGCCCGAGCATGAAGACTGCCGGCCCTTCATCCACGTGGCCGGGCTGTTCCGTGATGCCGGCGTCAACGTGCCGCAGGTTCTGGCGCAGGATTTGCAGCAGGGCTTTCTGCTGCTCACCGATCTGGGCAGCACGACTTACCTGGCCGCGTTCGATGAAAACGGGGGCGATGCCGACAAGCTGTACGCTGCCGCAACGGAAGCGCTGATCAAGATACAGCTTGCCAGCCGCCCGGATGTGCTGCCGGATTACGACGAAGCCCTGTTGCTGCGCGAAATGCGGCTGTTCCCGGACTGGTATGTGAGCAAACACGCCAAGGTGGAGTTGACGAGCGACCAGGCAGAAACGCTGGATCAAGTTTTTGCCCTGATCCTGCGTAACAATCTGGCCCAGCCCAGGGTTTTCGTGCACCGCGATTACCACTCCCGCAACCTGATGGTGACCGGCGGCGAGCCGGGTATCCTGGATTTTCAGGATGCCGTGTACGGGCCGGTGACCTACGATCTGGCTTCGTTGTTCAAGGACGCCTACGTCCACTGGGAGGAAGAGCGGGTGCTGGACTGGGTGATCCGTTACTGGGAAAAAGCCAAGAAAGCCGGTTTGCCGGTGTCGCACGATTTCGCTGCGTTCTACCAGGATTTCGAATGGATGGGCGCGCAGCGGCATATCAAGGTGCTGGGGATTTTTGCCCGGCTATTCCACCGAGACGGAAAAGGGGGCTACCTGAAGGACATGCCGCTGGTGATGGCCTACCTGCGCAAGACCTGCGAGCGTTACCGCGAATTACACCCGCTGCTGAAGTTGCTGGATGAGCTGGAGAACAGGCAGGCGGCGGTGGGGTTTACGTTTTGAGTCTTTCACCGCGGAGGCGCACCCGCAAGGAGTATCACCACTGCTGTAAGGCGCTAAAGCGCCAACATCAGCGCGACAGAGGCGCAGAGAAATTCAAATCGAATTTAACATGGCGGTGTGCCCTGTTTTTTTCTTTTTTGTTTTTCCTCCGCGCCTCTGCGCCTCCGCGGTTCAACTCATAATGAAAGCCATGATCCTCGCCGCCGGTCGAGGCGAGCGCATGCGACCGCTCACCGACGCGACGCCGAAGCCCCTGCTCGAAGCCGGTGGCAAGCCACTGATCGTGTGGCATATCGAAAAATTGGCGTGCGCGGGTTATACCGAACTGGTGATCAACCATGCGCATCTTGGCGAACAGATCGAGGCGACCTTGGGCGATGGCCGCCGCTTTGGGGTGAGCATTCGCTATTCGCCCGAGAAAGAGGCGCTGGAGACGGCAGGCGGCATCGCCAATGCCCTGTCATTGCTCGGGACGGAGCCTTTTCTGGTGGTCAATGGCGACATCTTCTGCGACTATGATTTTACTGCTTTGCCGTCCGAACTCGGTGCCTTGTCAGCCTGGCTGGTGCTGGTCGATAACCCCGAACACCATCCGGGCGGGGATTTTTCGTTGAAGGAAGGCCGGGTAATGGACGAGGGTGAGTCCAGGCTCACTTTCAGCGGGATAGGCATTTATCGCCCGGAAGTGTTTTCCGCCATCCTTCCCGGTGAGAAAGCCAAGCTGGCCCCGTTGCTGCGTGAGCAAATGGCGTTGGGCCGGGTCGGCGGCGAACATTACCCGTGCTTCTGGCTCGATGTCGGTACGCCGCAGCGCCTGGAAATGCTGGACAAATCGTTGCTGCGCAGCGGAACCTTGGACGGCGCGCCACACTCTGAATCAAGGCCATGATGAATTCGCAAATTTACCGCACACGCCGCCGCCTGCTGGCTGAACAGATGCAGTCCGGCGTTGCCGTCATCCCCACCGCGCCGGAACGGGTGCGCAACCGCGACAGCCATTACCCCTACCGTTTTGACAGCTATTTCCACTACCTGACCGGTTTCACGGAGCCCGAAGCGGTGTTGGTGCTGGTTGCCGGGGATGTGCCCAGGAGCATCCTGTTTTGCCGCGAGAAAAACCCGGAACGCGAGGTCTGGGACGGATTCCGTCATGGGCCGGAAGCGGCGCGCGACGCATTTGGCTTCGACGAGGCGCATCCGATAGCCCGGCTGGACGAGATGATGCCCAAGCTGCTTGCCGACCAGCCCAGCCTGTATTTCCACCTCGGTGCGGACAGTGACTGGGATGCGCGAGCCGTGGGTTGGCTCAACGCGGTGCGTGCCGAAGTGCGCAACGGCGTCGCCGCGCCGGCGGCAATCCGCGATGTGCGCGTGCTGCTGGACGAAATGCGGTTGATCAAGAGCGCCGGGGAAATCGCCGTGATGCGCCGTGCCGCAGAAATTTCCGCAGTCGCGCATTGTCGCGCCATGCAGCAGGCCAAGCCGGGGCGTTATGAATACGAGATCGAAGCCGAATTGCTACACGAATTTCGTTTGCAAGGGGCGCAGGCGCCGGCTTATCCCTCCATCGTGGCGGGCGGCGCCAATGCCTGTGTGCTGCATTATGTCGACAACAGCGCGGTGCTTCGGGATGGCGATCTGCTGCTGATTGACGCGGCTTGCGAGCTGGACGGCTATGCTGCCGACATCACCCGTACTTTCCCGGTCAACGGACGCTTCAGTCCCGCCCAGAAGGATGTGTACGAAATGGTGCTGGCGGCGCAGGCCGCGGCAATCGCCACGGTCAAGCCAGGAGCAAGCTGGGATGCGCCGCACCAGGCCGCGCTCAAGGTGCTGGCGCAGGGCATGATCGACTTCGGCTTAAGCACCGGGAGTGTCGATGCGGTGCTGGAATCGGGCGATTACAAGTGCTTCTACATGCACAAGACCGGCCACTGGCTGGGCATGGACGTGCATGACGTCGGCGATTACAAGCGCGGCGGCGAGTGGCGTAAGCTGGAACCGGGCATGGTGATGACCGTCGAGCCCGGTTGCTATATCCGCCCCGCCGAAGGCGTGCCGGAGCATTTGTGGAATATCGGTATCCGCATCGAGGATGACGTGCTGGTCACGAATCGGGCTGGCGAAGTGCTGACTGAGGCGGCGTCAAAAACCGTCAGAGAAATCGAAGCGACGATGGAGGCAAGGTGAACCCGGAAACAGCTATTGAACCGCAGAGGATGCGGGGGACGCGGAGGAAAACCTGAAGCTAAGGGCCTGCATTGAAACCCCCTTTGAGTGAGCGTTTGATGGTGCGTTGGCCTTATGAATTCCTCTGCGTCCCCCGCATCCTCTGCGGTGAATCGCTTTTTTTGTAATAATTCCAACTAAATTTTTTTAACATTAAGGAAGCATAATGCGTTCAAAACTATTAGTCTGCCTGTTGTCTGGCTTTCTTTTTTCCGGCGCGGCACTGGCCGACTCCAAGCTATCGGCAGATGAAATGGCGGTGAAAAAGGCCGTCGAGAAACGCTTCCCCGACATCAACCTGGACAGCCTGAAAAAAACCCGGTACGACGGCCTGTATGAAGCGGTCATGGCGGGCAGCCAGGTGTTTTACACCGACAAGAGCGCCAGCTACATTTTAGTCGGCAACCTGATCGATGCAAAAACCCAGCGCAACCTGACCGAGGAGCGCATCCGCGACTTGACGCGGGTAAAGTTCGACTCGTTACCGCTCGAATCGGCGATCAAGCAGGTGAAGGGTAATGGCAGCCGCAAGCTGGCGGTGTTTTCAGACCCGGATTGTCCCTATTGCAAAAGGCTCGATGCGGAGCTGGTCAAGGTCACCGATGTAACCATTTATACTTTCTTTTATCCCATCGCCAGCCTTCATCCCCAGGCGGTGGACAAGGTCAAGGCGGTGTGGTGCGCGGCTGACCGGGTCAAGGCGTGGGAAGATCTGGTTCAGAAGGGAACCGTGCCGCAGACCGGTACCAAGTGCGATACGACGCCATTAGCGAAAATTGCCGAACTGGGAGCGAAGCTCAAGGTCAACGGCACGCCGACGATCATCTTCGCGGACGGATTACGGGTTCCCGGCATGGTTCCCGCAGCCGAGCTGGAGAAGCTGCTCAACGGAGAAAGATCGCAGCATTGAAAGATTTCTGGAACCAGCGTTACCGCGGCGACGAATTTTTTTACGGCACCGCGCCTAATGCCTTTTTAGCTGCGCAGGCGCATCTTCTCAGGCCGGGTCAGAGTGTCCTGGCGGTGGCCGATGGTGAAGGGCGCAACGGCGTCTGGCTGGCGCGGCAGGGGCTGGATGTGACGGCGATAGATTTCTCGCCGGTGGCAGTGGAAAAAGCGCGCAAGCTGGCGGATCAAAACGGGGTGACGGTACGCCATGAAACCGGCGACCTGTTTGCCTGGAATTGGCCTGAGGACTGTTTCGATATTGTCGTCGCCATTTTCATCCAGTTCGTCGGCCCGGAACAGCGCCGTGTTCTGCATGGCTACATGAAAAAAGCGTTAAGACCGGGCGGGTTGCTGATCCTTCAGGGATACCGGCCAAAACAGTTGGAGTACAAGACCGGCGGCCCTTCCAGCGCGGAGAACCTGTATACGGCGGAAGTCTTGCGTGAAGAATTTTCCGGTATGGAAATCCTGCATCTTGCCGAACATGACGACGAGGTTTGTGAAGGAGAAGGCCACCGCGGCAGGTCGGCGCTGGTCGATCTGGTGGCGCGGAAAAGAAACTGATCTACTGTGATAGAAGGACGGGTTGTTCCGGCAATGAATGATTTTACCAAAGGGGCTTTTATGAAAATCACCAAGAAAAAAATGATTGAGGAACTGAACAAGGATCTGGAGTGGGAATATTCCGCCGCAATACAGTATTTACAGCATGCGGCAGTGATTAGCGGCGCAGAATATGATTCGATCCAGAAGGAGCTGATCATTCATTCCCAGGAGGAAATGCTGCATGCGGTAATGCTGTCAGATCAGATTGATTTTCTTGGCGGCGTGCCGACCGTCGATGTAGAAAAACGCGAGATATCCGACGACAGCCAGGAAATGCTCAAGCAGGATTTGAAAGGCGAGGACAATGCCATCAAGCGCTACAAGGAGCGCATTGGCCAAGCGGAAGCGCTCAAGGAATATGGGTTGCGCCGCGTGTTAGAAGATATCCTGATTCAGGAGGAAGAACACAAGCGCGACTTGGTGGGCGCTATTGCGAAAAAGAAATAACGACTACTCGATGCCGAGCGCCATCGAGTTTTCTTCCGAGAAATATTTCTTCATGCGGTAAAGCAGGGTATAGCGGCTGATACCCAACAGCTTCGCTGCCCGGGTGCGGTTACCACGGGTCTGTTCCAGTGCCCGCAGAATCAGGTCACGCTCGGTCTGCTCAAGGTCGAGCGGGGCGGCAGCCGAAGCGGCTACTGCTGCGGTGCGCTGGCCTTCGCGAATATTTAGCGGCAGGTTCCCGACGCCGAGCGGGCCGTGCTGATTGCCGCACAAAATCGTCAGGCGCTCACACAGGTTTTTCAGCTCGCGCACATTGCCAGGCCAGGAATAGGTTCTGAGTGTCTTGAGGGCATCCATATCGAAAGCAATGGCTTGCAGGCTGTGTTGCTGCGCGGCCAGCTCGACAAAGTGTGCGATCAGCAGCGCAATATCCCCGGCGCGTTCGCGCAGCGGCGGCACCTCCATCGGCACCACCTGCAAGCGGTAAAACAGATCGGCGCGGAATCGCCCGGTTTTCACCATGTTTTCCAGATCGCAATTGGTCGCGGCAATCACGCGTACGTTAGCTTTAATCGGCTGGTCGTAGCCCAGCGGCAGGATTTCTCCGTTTTCGAGGAAGCGCAGTAGCTTGGCCTGCGCCGTCAGCGGCAACTCGCCAATCTCATCAAGAAATAATGTGCCATTGTGGGCTGCTCGCACCAAGCCGTCGCGGTCGATCAGCGCATTACTGAACGCGCCACGGCGATGACCGAATAGCTCGGACTCGACCAGATTTTCCGGCAGGTTGGCGCAGTTGACCGCGATGAACGGACGGCTCGCCAAGGGGCTGTGCGTGTGCAGGAAGCGCGCCAGATTTTCTTTGCCACAGCCCGATTCGCCGCTGATCAGCACGGTAGCGCGGGTGGCCGCGACCAGTTGTGCCGTATTCAACAACTGACGGAAAACGGGGGAGCTGCCGATAAGTGAAAAATGTTTCATGTGCGTAGTATAAAAACACCTTATCAATACGTCAACATCCGATTTGGCGTTGTAGGTAGCCAAATGTTTTTCATCGGAACTCTACTGGGCGCGTATTCGTCTTTTCTTAAAAAAGCGGTTTATCCAGGGTGTCGTGCTCGACGAAGTTTTCGTCGCTGCTGCTTTTCTCTCTTTGTCAGGTGTGCAAGGTTGGGTTATTTAACCCGTTCGCGCCAAATGGCACAGCATTGGCCTGTGTCAACCCATTGTTTCTGTGTTTTTTTACTCCTGGCACAAGGCTTGCATACCAGATTCTTTAGTTTGTTTTTATTGGGGATAAAAACATCCGAATAGTCTTTGACCAAAGTCTAAATTAAGGGGAGAAAAATGAAATTCAGAAAAGCAGCATTGCCGCAGCTTATTGCAGGGGTATGCGTCGGCATGGCGGGCAATGCCTGGTGCGCCGAAGCCGACCAGGATGCCGCTCAAACCATGAAGGAGGTAGTGGTGACTTCCTCCACCATCGACGACCGCTTCGAGTCCAGGCGCAACGATCCCACCAACGTGAATGTGATTAGCGGCAAGAAGGTGGACGACGCCCACATCGAGAACATCATGCAGGTTCTGCAATCGATCCCCGGCGTGACCGCCGATGTTTCCAGCGGGGACGAGCTCAAGATCAAGCTGCGCGGCATCGAAAACCAGCGTTACATGGGCGAGAAGCCGGGCGTGGCAATCGTGATTGACGGTGTGCCGGTATTCGAGCGCACCGGCAAGGTCAACATCGATCTCGACAACATCGAGTCGATCAAGGTGATCAAGGGTGGCGCCTCTTATCTGTTTGGCGATGACGGCCTCTCCGGCGCGGTGATCATCACCACCAAGCGCGGCGCAAAATATGCCGGATATACCCTGGGTACCGAGGTGGGTTCATACGGTTTTCAAAAAGGAATCGCCCGGGCCGGGTTTGCCGGGGAAAAGGGGAGCGGCCATATTCAGGTTACCAACCGTCAGTCGGATGATTATTACTACCAATCCCCTTACAAGACCCAGTACCTGGATGGGAACATGCAGCTTTACTTGACCGATACCAGTGATCTGACCTTCGGTTTCGAGACGTCCCAAAGAGAGAAAGACAAGCACGGCAGCGTGACAGGCGCGACGCAGGCGGCGCTTGACCCCACTGGCATGATCGGCAGGGACTACACGCGAAAATATGATGTCGACCTGCAAAAACTCAACCTGACCTATTCAAACAATTACGATCAAAAGAGCAATGTGCTGTTGAGCGGTTATGAATTCAGGGACCACACCATGTTCTGGTCGGCGCCCCAACGGGTCGATGCGACAGGCAAAACGGTCCCCAACAGTTCGACCGAAGCGTATACCACCAATAACGATTATCATCAGTTACAGCGCGGCCTCAAGGGCGAATGGCGGTCGGGTCGAGACAATGTCGGCTGGCTGGGCGGTCTGGACGTAAGGCGTAACAACTATAAGAACCTCAACACTTACCTGGTGGATTTCTGTTCCAAGACGGGAGCGGGTTGCCTTCCGGCCAATTTCAATAAGGCCGGCAGCGTGATCCAGGACGATTCGGTGGACGAAAGCGTGAACGCCGTGTACGGCGAACTAAAATTCTCGCCGACGAAGCCGCTGACCCTGACTTTCAACGGTCGCTATGACAATATCGGCTTGGATTATTCCTCCAACCAGGTCACAACGGCACCGGGGGTAGTGTTCACCCCGCCGCCGCAAAGCAAATCATTCGATGTGACTTCATGGCGGGGAGGGGCTAATTATGCCCTCACTGAAACGATGGGCGTATATGGCAATGTTTCCACCGGCTTCCGGGCACCCAGCATCGACCAGCTTTACCGGGGAAGTATTTCACCCACCGGCGGAAAGACCGCGAACAACGAGAATCTGAAGCCAGAGCAGGCTTTGAACATGGAAATCGGGCTTCGCTCCAAGTCAGCGGCCATGGGCGTTATGTTTGATTGGGATGCCGCGTTGTTCCAGATTGACCGGAAAGATTTTATCTTGGCCACATCGGGACAATATGGCGGCACTAGCACGGAGTATGTGGAGAAATACGACAATATCGGCGGGGTCAGAAATCGCGGTTTCGAGCTGTCATTGAAGAGCGACCGCAAGCGCGAATTCTCGCTGGACGTAGCCTACACCTACATCACCGCCTATTTCACCCAATACGATCAGTTCGTCCAGACCCTTGGCAGCCCATATGCGCCCGGCGTTCTTTATGTCCCGTTCAACAATACCGGTCGTCATGTCCCGCGCGTGCCGACGCACATGCTCAACACAACCCTGAATTGGCAGGCCAGTTCAGCGTTCAGAATGGGGCTGGAAATGGATGCCAAATCCTGGTCATGGTCGGATGAAATCAATCAGAACAAGCTGCCCGGACGCACCCTGTTTAATCTGCTGGCCAATTACGACATCAAGGAAAAGGGTTTTATGGGGGCGAAGTGGTCGCTCTTCGCCCGGGTGAACAACCTGTTCGACCGGAGTTACTGGTCGTCGGCACGTGGCACCAACGATTCCGCCAATTACCTGACCGGGGCCTACGACAAGGTCTACAACGCCGATGATCCCTCGATCATTGTCGGCAAACCGCGTACCTGGTACGCCGGCGTGTCAGCAACCTTCTAACCAGCCAGAAACCAGAAACAGGAGAGCATTCATGCAACGATCTATCAACCTGATCCTGTCGGCAACCCTGACGCTGGCCTGTGCTTCCGCCATGGCGGAAGGCAGGCCAGCCGAAGGGCGCCCGGCGGGTGCCCCGGCTGCTGCCGAGGCGATTCACCAGCACGACCACCATGACCACGCCTTAGGACAAATCATGGCGCCGGACGGAAAACCGGCTGCCGCAGCGGTACAGGGCAAATGGCAGGGGCGGGAGTGGACTAAATACCCACTGCTCACGCCGATGATGGGTAGGGTCGGCGACCGGGCGGCAGCAACGCTGGCGGTAAAAAATCTCCAGCCCGCCGTTTTGGAAGTGTTCGCTGCTGAAGGGCCGGCAGACAGGCTGCGCCGCCAGTTCCCGGTTGTGCCGGAAGGCACTCCGATCGAGGCGGTGACGCCCAAGATCGGCAATTACCATTGGGTAAGCGCGCGTGAAGAAGCGGAGGGGAAAGTGACGGTGGCGTCCACCGCCTACTTCTTTGGCAATCCGGGGGTAGCGCCAACCAAGCTGCTTTTGCAGCAGAAGAGCGAGCTGGAGATTATTCCCCAGCCGCTGCCGCGCGAGCACGGCGCCTGGCGTGAAAGTGAGAAGTGGCGCTTCATGGTGCGCTTCAACGGCCAGCCGCTGGCGAACCAGACGGTAAAAATGGAAACCGAGTTCGGCACCAGAACCGCTTTCGTCAGTGACGAAAAAGGCATGGCAACGGTGCTGTTCCCGCGCGACTTCAAGTCAGCCGAGCAAAATGAACGTGGTGGCCGTCATGGCGGCCCACGCAAGGCCAAATTCGTGCTGGCAGCCGAGCGTGACGATGGCGGCAAGCATTACCTGACCGCCTTCAATTACACTTATTCGCCCGATTCAGAACGCGACAAGAGTCTCTTGGCTGGCGTGGGCTTTGGCGTGTTCGGTATGCTGTTGGCAACGCCTTTGCTGCGCCGCAAAAAATCGGAAAACAACCATAGCGCGAAGGAGGCATGATGTTTAAAGCGATTTTTTCTACCCTTGGCCGTTTCCGGCTGTTCATCCAGATCGTCATGCTGCTCCTGACGGTTTACGGCTCCAACGTGGTCGGCTTTTATATGGCGGAGAAGGTGTCCAATGCGTTGCCTGCCCTGTCCTGCGCTTACGATCAGCAGAACGGGGGCTACTGCGTGCTGATTCCGACCCAGCACGTGTTGCACCATCGTATTGGCGAGGCACTGGTGAAAGCCGAGCAGGTCACGGCGCAGATAGTGTTGCCGCTGGTATTCACTCTGATCACTTTTTTCACCTTTTTCTTTGTGCTGGGCAAGGTTTTTTGCGGCTGGGTTTGCCCTTTGGGGACGATCCAGGAGCTGATCAACAAGCTGGGACGCAGGCTGAACTTTCCGCTGCGCCGCTTCGAGAACGGCAATGTGAGCAGAGTAAGACTGGTGAAGTGGCTGATGCTGATCGTGCTGGTGCTGGCCCTGCCATTATTGACCGGGATGGGTGTGACGCCGCATAGCCTGGGCAACCCCTATTGCGACATCTGTCCGTCGCGCATCGCCACCACGTTGCTCACCGGCAGCACCGAGCAGATGGCGCTGCGTACCGGCGATGGCATTACCTTTGCCCTCGGCGCCATCGCTAACACCCTGGTCGGCTTCATGCTGGTGGCGGCGCTTGCAGTGCGTCAGCCGTTCTGCCGCATCTGTCCGATGCTGTCGTTCAATGCTACTTTCCAGCGGCTGTCGCCGATGCGGCTGGTGAAAAAGCAGCACGACAAGTGCGACAAGTGTGGCGTATGCGCCAAAGCCTGCCCGATGGACATCCACGAAATTGCGCGCGAGCATGGCGCCAAGGCGTATCACGAGGACTGCACCCTGTGCGGGCGTTGCGTCGAGTTCTGCCCGGACGACGGGGTGATCCAGATGAAATGGGGGCCGGTCACATTGTTCAAATCTTCGCGTGAATACTACAAGCAACGCATGAAGGGCGAGATGCCGGACGGCACCCTCAAAGCGGTCGCCACATCGCGCAAACCGGCAGTGGAGTCAGAAAATGCTTGAGCCGATTATCCCCGGAGCCGCGCCGCTGCTACCTGAGACGATCAGCCTGTTTTCGGTCTGGCTGCTAGGCGTTTCGATGGGGCTGACTGCTTGCACCGTCACCTGCCTGCCGTTCATGGGTACCTGGGTGCTGGGGCGCGGCGGCAGCAACCGCGAAGCGCTGTTCGATACCGGGATATTCGTGCTGGGGCGGGTGACGGCTTACAGCCTGCTTGGTGGGCTGGCTGGCGCGCTCGGGGTGTGGCTGACCCACGCCCTGAGCGGCGGCGTGGGCAATGCCTTCATCGGCGTGGCCAGCCTTGGTGCCGGTGTCTGGCTGCTGCTGCCGGCGCGGCGCAAAGCGCCATGCGGTGCGGCGCAGCGTGGAGCAGGCACGCCGCCTTTCCTGCTCGGCTTTTCCCTGAGCTTGACGCCCTGCGCCCCACTGGCCTCACTTTTGGCGGTGTGCGCCCTGTCCGGCGGAACATTGTCCGGCGCGGGCTATGGCCTGTCTTTCGGTTTGGGCGCAGCGCTCACCCCGTTGCTGGTAATTGTGCCCCTGCTTAGCTTGTTTGGCCGCAATCTGCGCGAAGGACGGCAGTGGCTGGGCAAATGGCTGCGCTGGGGTGCCGCACTCGTGTTGATCGCGATCGGGCTGCGACGCCTGCTTATGCTATTCTAGGCACCGTCTGGAATTTATTTTGGAATACGCAATGCCGCAAGTCGAATCCGCTCGGGAGTGGCCTCACTGGCTGCCCTCGTTTGGCCTGGTTGTCCTTTTGCATATGACGGTATGGTGGGGGTTCACTCATTTCAAGAGCGAAATCACACCGCCCCAACCTTTGCCGGTGGTGCAGGTTTCGCTGCTGGCGCCGCCTGCACCGCCCGAGCCGCGCGTGACCCCGCTACAGGCTGCTCCGCCTAAAATTGAGCCGCAAAAAAAACCGATGATGGAGAGGGCGGTTTCTGTGCCAACACCGACACCGGTTACGCAGCCGGTCGCTGAGCATGCAGTACAGCAGGCTCCGGTGGCGGTTGCGCCGCCTCAGCCCACATCTGTCACCGCGCCATCAGCCGCTGAACCGACGATAGAGCCACCGCGCTACAACGCAGCCTATCTTAGCAATCCGCCGCCGGCCTACCCGTTGTCCGCACGCCGTCGTGGCGTAGAAGGCACGGTGCTGGTGCGTGCCGAAATTTCGGCTGGCGGCGAATGCCTGCGCGTCGAGTTGAAAAAAACCAGCGGCGCAGGCATGCTCGACCAAGCCGCGCTGGAGGCGGTGAAAAAGTGGCGTTTCGTGCCTGCCAAGCGCGGTAGTCAGGCCGTGGTGGCATGGGTCGAAGTGCCGATTACGTTTAAACTCGAAAACAACTAAACCTTAGGATTATTTCATGCCGCATTTTTCTTCATCGGATGTTGTTGTCATTACACTGTGGGTTCTGGCCGCTTTTTCGGTTGCAACCTGGACATTGATCGTCGCCAAAGCCTGGGCGCAATGGCGGCTGTCGAAAGAGAATAGGGAATTCCGTCAGGCGTTCTGGCACGCGAAAGGCTTGCGTGAGGCGGAGCAGGTATCCGTCAACGCGGCTGGCCCGCTGGCCCGTCTTGCCCAAGCGGGCTTCAGGGCGATGCGCGACATGCACAAGAGCGGCGAACAAAGCCTGGAACACAGTGGCGATCAGCAGGATATTCTGGAGCGCTGCCTGCGCAGCCAGGCGCAAAAAGAATTGCATCAACTGGAAAGCGGCTTGATGGTGTTGGCCAGCATCGGCTCTACTGCGCCGTTCGTCGGTCTGTTCGGCACGGTGTGGGGCATCATGCACGCATTGCAGGACATCAGCAAAAGCGGCTCGGCCGGGCTCGACGTGGTGGCAGGCCCGATCGGCGAGGCGTTGATCGCCACCGCCCTCGGCATCGCCACCGCGATTCCCGCTGTGCTGGCTTATAACTACGGCTTGCGCAGGGTGCGGCTTTATTCTGCCGAGATGGAGAACTTCGCGACCGATTTTCTGCACCTCGCGATGAAATCCAGTTTTAAGGTGGAATAAATTTAGAAAAAACCTTTTACCACAGAGACACAGAGGCACAGAGAAATTCAAAAAATTCCTAACGCAAAGGTTTCCGGTTTCCTCTGCGTCTCTGTGTCTCTGCGGTTAATTTGAATTTGGAATAGCAGGGGAAGTTCATGGCATTCAACCTCCAATCCGAACAATCCGCGATGAGCGATATCAACGTCACGCCCTTGGTGGACGTGATGCTGGTGCTCTTGATCGTGTTCATCGTTACTGCGCCCTTGCTGATGCAGGCGGTCAAGGTCAATCTGCCCAAGACGGCGGCGGTGTCGCCGATGAAGCAGACCAAGACCATCCAGATGTCGATTGATGCGCAGGGCGGGGTATTCATCGACCAGCGCCTGATCCACTTCGCTACGCTGGAAGCAGAACTGAAACAGCTCTCTGCTCAGAACCCCGACCCGAACGTGCAGTTGCATGCCGATGAAAGCGTGCGCTATGGCCGCGTTGCCCAAGTCTTGGCGGTGCTGCAACGGGTCGGCATTACCAGGCTGGCGTTTGTTACTTCCCCTGTCAGCAAGATTCCTGAAGCCCCTGCCAAGTAAATCCGTGCGATTTGGCGCAACCTGTGCGATTTGACACAGGTTGTCTTTCCTCAACTAATTGAACAATCAGTGATTTAGCCTTGGCACGCGCCTTGCATATGTATTTCACGATTATTTATTGGAACTTGAGAAAAAGGGAGTTAAAAATAATGATGTTCAAGCAGCGAATTCTGGCCGCATCCATCGCGGCCATTGTGCCGTGTGGTGCTGCCGTGGCAGCCGATGAAGCGAAACCGACCCGCATGGAAGAGGTGGTCGTCAGCGCCTCAAAAGTCGATGCTTCCCAAGTGGCCGGCGCTTATAGTTTAGAAGGGGCAAGCCTGGCACCCATGAGTGTTTCTACCAGCGACACGGCCAGTCTTCTCCGGGACGTACCCGGCGTCAGCCTCTCTGGCGCGGGTGGCGTTTCCAGCCTGCCGGTGATCCACGGCATGGCGGACGACCGTTTGCGTATCAAGGTCGATGGCATGGATCTGATTTCCGCCTGCGGTAACCACATGAACCCGCCGCTTTCCTACATCGATCCATCCAACGTGGGCAGCATCAAGGTATTTTCCGGCATTACGCCGGTGAGTGTAGGGGGTGACAGCATTGGCGGCACCATTCAGGTGAATTCTCCGGCGCCTGAATTTGCCGTGCCGGGACAGGGAAACTTGCTCAAGGGCCAAGCCGGCGCTTTTTATCGCAGTAACGGAAATGCTCAAGGCGGCAACATTTCGGCGACGATTGCGAGCGATAAGTTGAGCATGACGTACAGTGGCTCAACCGTGGAGTCAGGCAACTACAAAGCGGGCGGGGACTTCAAACCGGCTGGGCTGGCGGCAACGGGCAGGGGATGGCTGGCCGGGGACGAGGTGGGTTCGTCGCGCTATAAATCCGAGAACCAGTCTTTGGGACTTGCCCTGCGTAATGAAAATCACCTGGTCGAACTGAAGCTGGGCTTTCAGAACATTCCCTATCAAGGCTTTCCGAACCAACACATGGACATGACCGGCAACGACAGCGAGCAGGTCAATCTTCGCTACAAGGGCCAGTACCAGTGGGGAGCCTTGGAGGCACGCGTTTATGATGAACATACGCGGCACAAAATGAATTTCGCCGAGGACAAAAATTTCTACACCCTCGGCATGCCGATGGATACGGAAGGGAAAAATACCGGTGCGCTGGTCAAGGCGGACATATTGCTCTCCGAGCGTGACATTCTCAGAGTCGGCGGCGAATATCAGCATTATCGTCTCAACGATTGGTGGGATCCCGTTGGAACTGGGGGCATGTCGCCGAATACTTTCTGGAATATCAACAACGGTCAGCGCGACCGCTACGACGTCTTCGCCGAATGGGAGGCGCAGTGGTCGCCGAAGTGGCTGACCCTGTTCGGTGCGCGCAGCAGTACGGTCAAGATGGATACGGGCACGGTTCAAGGCTACAAACCCGGGGCGCCCTATGGGGTTGATGCGGCTGCATTCAACGCCAGTGACCGCAGCCGTACCGACGACAACATCGACCTGACCGCGCTGGCCCGCTTCACGCCAGACGCCAGCCAGACCTACGAGGGCGGCTATTCCCGCAAGACGCGCTCACCCAGCCTGTATGAACGCTACACCTGGTCGACCGGCGGCATGGCGATGACGATGAACAACTGGGTCAACGACGGCAACGGTTTCGTCGGCGACATGAACCTGAAGCCGGAGGTTGCGCACACGCTGAGTTTCACCGCCGACTGGCACGATGCAGGTCGAGCCGAGTGGGGCGTCAAGGTCACGCCCTACTATAGCCATGTCGATGACTACATTGATGCAAAATGCCGGACTACCTGTACGGCTGGCCAATTCAACTACCTGACGTTGGTCAACCAGAATGCACGGCTTTACGGCGTCGATGTCTCTGGCTTCTTTCCTCTGGCCAAGGCCGCCGGCTGGGGCAGCTTTACCGCCCGTGGCTTGCTCGGCTATGTCAACGGCAAGAACCTGACGACCAACGACAACCTGTACAACATCATGCCGCTCAACGCCAGACTGGCGATCGAGCAACGTATCGGCAACTGGACGAACACCATCGAGGGACAACTGGTCAATACTAAGGATGATCTGTCGGCGGTGCGCAACGAAATGAGGACAGCCGGCTACGGTCTGTTGAACCTGCGTAGCAGCTATGAGTGGAAGCAGGCGCGCTTCGATGTGAGCGTGGAGAACCTCATGGACAAGCTCTATTCTTCTCCGCTAGGGGGCGCCTATGTCGGCCAAGGCAGTACTATGTCGCTTAATGGTGCCGGGGCAAAGTGGGGCACCACCGTGCCGGGCATGGGGCGTTCGATCAATGCCGGCGTGACCGTGAAGTTCTGATGTTTCTTGCAAACAGCTGCCGCGCTCCGGCCGCTGTTTGCAAGTTTGATTGTCCAATTTTCGATTCGTTTTCCAGGGAAGCTTAACCGCTTCCTTTTTTTTGTGCGTCCCCGCCGTTTATACTGGCGGCGGCATGAATGAATTTAACCCTCCCTTGAAACTCCGCGACCTTGATGCAGCAGGACGATTGATCCTGGTGCTGGGGGCGTCGTTGGCGGTGCATCTTGTCTTGATTTTTGGATTGCACGTCAAGGTGGCGCAACAGGCAGGCAGGCCGCAAGTGGCGATGGAGGTGCGGATCGAACGCATGGTGGAAGCGGAGAGCAAGGACACGCTTTCAACTATTTTGCCCGACAAGACGGAAAAGCCGATGGTGGTTGCCGAAGTAACGCCCCGTGATGAGGTGGCTACGCCGAAGTCGGCAGCCAGACCGGCTTCACCCGAAATCGAGTCTTCATCCTCGCTGCTGCCTGCGCTGGAGATGCCGCTGATCGAGGACCCGACTTATTACCCGGCCAAGCAGCTTGATCTACACCCCGTTGCGCTTGATTCGATCAAGCCAGCCTATCCTGAAAAAGGGGTAGAACTGGGCGTCGACGGCAAGGTGATTTTATTGTTGTTGGTCGATGAGGGCGGTGTGGTGAAGGATGCTTCAGTGGTGGAGGCGGATCCCGAAGGTATCTTCGAGGAATCCGCGCTGACGGCTTTTCGCAACGCGCGCTTTGCCCCAGCCCAAAAAAATGGCAGGGCGGTAAAGAGCCGGGTGCTGATCCGGGTGAGCTACGAAATGAACGACCGCAAAAAACCGGTGGCGGTTCAGCCGCCGATGGCGCCCTGAGCGGTATAAAAAAGGGACTTGATCTTCAGTTTTCCCGGTGTTACTTTGGTAACATTAAAAGGAGTCCGCCATGCCAACCACTTCACTGAAATTGTCCGAGACGCTGAAAAACCGTGTCACCAACGTCGCCAAAATCAAAGGGACCAATCCCCATGCCTTCATGCTTGATGCTATCGAGCGCGTGACACTGGCGGCGGAACGGCGCGCAGCCTTTGTCGATGAGGCTCTGGCGGCGCGTAAAGAGATGCAGCTCAGCGGCACGGGATACCCGGCTGGCGAGGTTCACGACTACCTTGAACGTCGCCTGCGGGGTGAGCCGGTCGTGCGCCCCGAGGCCGTTTCATGGCGCAAGTAGTTTATTCCGGGCATGCGTTTTCTGATCTGGAACGGTTGGCTGATTTTCTTGCCGAAAGCGACCCAGCGTTCGCTCTTGAGACGATAGCCATTATTCAGGACGCGATTGCTATCCTTGAGCGCCATCCCTTGATTGGCCGTCCATGTGAACACGGCTTGCGCGAGATCGTCATCTCGCGCGGGCGCACTGGCTATGTTGCGCTTTATGACTTTATTGAGCCTGACGATGTGGTGCTGGTGTTGGCGATACGACATCAACGCGAGGTCGACTTTGAGGAATAAGCCGGATTTTCCTCTGGGCCTGGGACTAGTCAGTCACGCTGAAGCCGGGGGATGTAGGAGCGGCATCCTGGCCGCGAAAAACGTATATCGCGGCCAGGAGACCGCTCCTACAACTGCGTTTCATGTTGGCTGATTACTACAAGCCGACTGCGCCGTTCTGCGGCGGGGTAAACCCCTTTGGCAGCAGCACCCACATTTTCCCGCTTTGCTTCATGCTGCCCGCCTGCTTGCCCGCGTCCTTGCCGAATCCCCAGAAAAAGTCTGCCCGCACTACGCCGCGGATCGCACCGCCGGTATCCTGCGCCAGCATCAGGCGATTGAGCGGTTTGGCGCTGTTCGGCCAGGTGGTGGCGAGGAACACCGGTGCGCCAAGCGGGATGCTGCGCGGGTCGACCGCGATGCTGCGTTCTGCGGTGAGTGGTACGCCCAGCGCGCCGAGCGGGCCCGACAGGCTGCTCGGCTGGTCGCGGAAAAACACGTAGCTGGCATTGAGATTGAGCAAGTCGGGGAGTTTTTTCGGGTTTTGATTGCCCCAGTCCTTGATGCCTTGCATTGAGGCTTTCTCCAGCGGCAGGTCGCCGCGCTCCACCAGAGCCTTGCCGATAGACTTGTAAGGATAGCCGTTCTGGTCGGCATAGCCGACGCGCGCCATTTCGCCGTTGGGCAGGGCGATTCTTCCCGAGCCCTGGATTTGCAGGAAAAACAGATCGACTGCATCATCCACCCAGTAAAGCGCCTTGCCCTTGAGCGGCGCTGTGCCATTGTCGATTTCGGCCCGGCTGAAATACGGCACCACCCGGCGCCCTTCCAGCCGTCCGCGCAGCCGCATGTTTTTTAGCTCCGGGTAGATTGCGCCGAGATCGACGATCAGCAGGTCATCCGGCACGCCGTAGAGCGGGTGGCTATAGCGTTTCGAGGGGGTGCGGCTGCCGCTCAGCAGCGGTTCGTAATAGCCGGTGACCAGCCCGTCGGTGCCGCCGTCAGGTTGTGTGGCCTGGTAAGGAGTGAAATATTGCTGAAAAAATTCGTGCAGGGCCGCGTTGTTCGCGGGCTGTATCGCGGCAGCGGCCATGCAGGCGGGTTTCCAGTCAGGTTTGTTTTGCAGGGGGACGCAACCCTGCCTGAACGCATCCCAGGAGGCGGTCAGATCTTCGTCCGGCCATCCGGCCAGCGCTTCCCAGCCGACGGGCTGAAGCGGCGGCGCTGCCGGAACAGACGGAATTGCCGGCGGCAGGGCGGCGGCAGGCGGTGGCGCAACGGCAGGTTTTTCCAGTGTGGCGCAAGCGGAAATCAACAGGGTCAAAAACAGGGCGAGCAGATTTTTCATGGGGGTTTTTAAAAGCGAAATTTATTTACCACAGAGACACAGAGGCACAGAGAAATTCAAAAACTGTTCAACGTAAAGATGAAGCGACTGTCAGGATGACGTTTTGTTAAAGATTTCAGGTTTTCTCTGTGTCTCTGTGGTTAATTTTATATTTCATGGAATTTAATGCAGCACGCGCGGCATGCTCAGAGTAAATTCGGGAATAATCGTGTCGAACTTGGTGCCGT
Organism: Sulfuricella sp.; assembly: GCA_028713975.1. Taxonomy (GTDB): domain Bacteria; phylum Pseudomonadota; class Gammaproteobacteria; order Burkholderiales; family Sulfuricellaceae; genus Sulfuricella. The sequence continues at coordinate 22,121 of JAQTNE010000016.1, read as the reverse complement.
CTTCCGCTGCCATCTGGTAGCTGCCGTGCATGGTGCCGACCGGGGTGGCGATGACGCAGCCGCTGGTGTATTCGAAATTTTCGCCCGGTTTCAGCAGCGGTTGTTCGCCGATCACGCCCAGGCCGCGGACTTCCTGCACCTGGTCGGTGGCGTCGGTAATGACCCAGTGGCGGCTGATCAGTTGGGCGGCAACGCTGCCGGTGTTGGTGATGGTGATGGTGTAGGCGAACACGAATCGCCCTTGTTCGATGTCGGACTGGTCGGGAACATACTCGACGTGCGTTGTTACGGTGATTTCATATTTCTTGCTGTCAGCCATCCGGCTATTGCACACCAATTTGCCGGTACTGGCAAGTGCTGTGCCGAGAATAAAAAAGGGCGAAGTAAAGTGTTGGACGGCTGATTCTTCGGCGGTTCCTCCTCTACCCCTCATCCCCAGCCCTTCTCCCCGGAGGGGCGAAGGGAGAAAAGCCCATCGCCTCTCCGGTGGGGCATACGACCTTTCATTCGCTGGTTGTTTCCCCTACACGCCCCTCACGGGTCGTATAGGACAAGAGCGGATAGAAAGTCGGAGTCCTTTAGGGTAAAATCCATACTTTTGATTTTTAAGGAAGTGCCATGCCCCAGTTCAGAATTGCTCCCAGCATCCTGTCCGCAAATTTTGCCACGTTGGGCTTGGAGGTCGATAACGTCCTCGCCGCTGGCGCCGACATCGTTCACTTTGATGTCATGGACAACCATTACGTGCCCAATCTCACCATCGGCCCACTGGTGTGCGAAGCCCTGCGCAAGCATGGCGTGACAGCCCCAATCGACGTGCACCTGATGGTCAAACCGGTGGATCGCATCATCCCCGACTTCGCCAAGGCAGGCGCCACCTACATCACCTTTCACCCGGAAGCTTCCGAGCACGTTGACCGCACTATCGGCCTGATCAAGGAAAACGGCTGCAAGGCCGGCCTGGTATTCAACCCCGCCACCCCGCTGGACATCCTGGAATACACCCTGGACAAGCTCGACATGGTGCTGTTGATGTCGGTGAACCCGGGCTTCGGCGGCCAGAAATTCATCCCTTACGTGCTCGACAAGGCACGCAAGGTGCGCCAGATGATTGATGCTTCCGGCAAGGACATCCGTCTGGAAATCGACGGCGGCGTAGGCCCGGCCAATATCCTCGAGGTTGCTCGTGCAGGCGTGGATACTTTCGTCGCCGGTTCCGCCGTGTTCGGCGCAGCCAAAGACAGCGACCCGCATCGTTACGATTCGATCATCGCTGCGTTGCGCGCCGAGTTGGCCAAGGTATAACTTGTTTGAACCGCAGAGGCGCGGAGACGCAGAGGCGCAGAGAGAAGCAAGCCTTGTTTTTTCCTCTGCGCCTCCGCGTCTCTGCGGTGAAAATGAAAAATGAAAAATTTTCCTCTTCCCGTTAAAGCCGTCGTCATCGACCTCGACGGCACGCTGCTGGATACCGCCCCGGACATCGCCGAGGCGGCGCAGCGCATGCTGCGCGACTTGGAGTTGCCGCCGGCCAGCCTGGAAAAAATCCGGTCTTACATCGGCAACGGTATTGGCAATCTGGTGAAGCGGGCATTGACCGGCGAAATGAGCGGCAAGCCGGATGAGGCTTTGTTCGCCAAAGCGCTGCCGTTGTTCGAGAAACATTACGAAGAGGTGCTGCACCGCGAAACCCGCCCTTATCCGGGTGTGATGGATGGGCTGAAAGCCTTACGCGATGCGGGTTTCCCGCTGATTTGCATTACCAACAAGGCGCAGCGTTTCACCTTGCCGCTTCTGGCGGCGATGGGCATGAAGGATTATTTCGACCTGATCTTGTCCGGCGACAGCCTGCCGCGCAAGAAACCCGATCCGCTGCCGTTGCGCTATGCGGCGATTTATTATGAGGTCGAACCCAAGGATTTGCTGCTGGTGGGCGATTCTCTCAACGACAGCCAGGCGGCGCGTGCTGCGGGCTGCGCGGTGGCTTTGCTGCCCTACGGCTACAATGGCGGCAAGGACGTGCGCGAGCAGGACTGCGATGCGGTGATCGAGAGTTTGCCGGACGTGCTGAAGCTGATCAGGAAGGCATGATTCATGAACCGCAGAGGCGCGGAGGCGCAGAGAAGGGCTATGTCTAATTTACGGCGATGGCGGATTTAGCCTCAAGTAATTGTCGGGCGACCTTGTGTTCCCTGATGGGTATATTTTTTGTTTTGCGAGTTGAGCGATAAACCCGCTCATCCCTGCGAAACCCATTTCTCTGCGCCTCCGCGCCTCTGCGGTGAAAGATTTTATGACTGAAAACGAATTCAACCGCCTTGCCGCCCAAGGCTACAATCGCATCCCGCTGGTGCGGGAAACCCTGGCCGACCTCGATACCCCGCTAAGCGTTTACCTCAAGCTCGCCAACCGGCCTTATTCCTACCTGCTCGAATCGGTGGTGGGCGGCGAGCGGTTCGGGCGCTATTCCTTCATCGGCCTGCCGGCCAAGACCCGGATCAGGGTGAGCGGCCGCCATGTGAAAGTGGAAGGCGACGGCAAAGTGTTCGAGGAAACCGAAACCGACGACCCGCTCCAGTTCATCCAGGATTACGCCGCGCGCCTGAAAGTGGCGGAGCATCCCGGCCAGCCGCGCTTTACCGGCGGGCTGGCGGGCTATTTCGGCTATGACACCATTCGCTATATCGAGAAAAAACTGGCTCATACCGTCAAGCCGGATGTGCTGGGCACGCCGGACATCCTGCTGCTGCTGTCGGAAGAGGTGGCGGTAGTGGACAACCTGTCCGGCAAGATTTATCTGGTCGTTTACGCCGATCCCGCCCAGCCCGGTGAATATGCCCGCGCTCATGCCCGGCTGGAGGAGTTGCGCCGCCAGTTGAACCAACCGGCGGCGGTTCCGGTTACGGCGCCGCATGCGCCGGTGCAGGCGGTGTCCGAATTTGGCGAAGCCCCCTTCAAGCAGGCGGTGGAACAGGCCAGGCAGTACATTTTTGACGGCGACATCATGCAGGTAGTTCTGTCGCAGCGCATGTCACAGCCCTTTGCCGCATCGCCGCTGTCGCTTTACCGCGCACTGCGCTCGCTCAATCCCTCGCCTTACCTGTTCTATTACGATATGGGCGATTTCCAGGTGGTCGGCTCCTCGCCGGAAATCCTGGTGCGGCTGGAGGACGATACCGTCACCGTGCGCCCGATTGCCGGCACCCGGCCGCGCGGCAAGAACCGCGAGGAGGACGAGGCGTTGGCCAAAGACCTGCTCGCCGACCCGAAGGAGCTGGCCGAGCACCTGATGCTGATGGATTTGGGCCGCAACGATGCGGGCCGCGTTGCCCAGACCGGATCGGTCAAGGTCACCGAGAACATGGCGATCGAACGTTACTCCCACGTCATGCACATCGTCTCCAACGTCGAGGGTAAGCTCAAGGCGGGCCAGAATGCGATGGACGTGCTGCGCGCGACTTTCCCGGCCGGCACCGTGTCGGGCGCGCCCAAGGTGCGTGCGATGGAGATCATCGACGAGCTGGAACCGAGCAAGCGCGGGATTTATGCGGGCGCGGTGGGCTATCTCGGTTTCAACGGCGACATGGATCTGGCGATTGCCATCCGCACTGCGGTGGTCAAGGATGGCACGCTCTATGTTCAGGCCGGTGCCGGCATCGTTGCCGATTCGGTGCCGGAAAGCGAATGGACGGAAACCCAAAACAAGGCCCGTGCCGTGCTGAGAGCGGCGGAACTGGCCTTGGGCGGGCTGGATAGTCAGGATGAAAAAATATGAACCGCAGAGGCGCGGAGGCGCAGAGAAAAACTCTTGCTTTTTCTTTACTCGGCGTCTCTGCGCCTCTGCGGTGAAAGGGCTTATCTATGCTGCTGATGATCGACAATTACGACTCCTTCACCTACAACCTGGTGCAGTATTTCGGCGAACTGGGTGCGGATGTGCGCGTCTACCGCAACGACGAAATCACCGTTGAAGAGGTGGCAGCGCAGAAGCCCGACCACATCGTGATTTCTCCCGGCCCCTGCACGCCCAACGAGGCGGGGATTTCGGTGCCGCTGATCCGGGAATTTGCCGGCAAGGTGCCGCTGCTCGGCGTGTGCCTCGGCCACCAGAGCATCGGCCAGGCGTTCGGCGGCAAGATTATTCATGCCAAGCAGCTGATGCACGGCAAGACCTCGATGATCCACCATAAGGACTCCGGCGTGTTCAATGGGCTGCCTAACCCGTTCCGTGCTACCCGCTACCATTCGCTGGTGATTGAGCGTGAAAGCCTGCCGGACTGCCTGGAAATCACCGCCTGGACGGACGACGGCGAGATCATGGGTGTGCGCCACAAAACGCTGGCGGTGGAAGGTGTGCAGTTCCATCCGGAATCCATCCTGACCGAACATGGCCATGCCATGCTGGCGAACTTCCTGAAAGAAGAGAATCGGTAGCACCCCCTCTCCCCTTGTGGGAGAGGGTTGGGGAGAGGGGAAAATGTCCGCAAGATTGACGGCCATCGCCAGACTACTGCGAAAGAACTCGACCGATGTCGAGCGTCTGTTATGGCGGCACCTTCGAGCGGGTCAATTTGGTGGGCATAAATTCAAGAGACAGCAACCATTGGGTTGCTACGTGGTCGATTTTGTATGTTTCGAGGCCCGGCTGATTATAGAACTGGACGGCGGTCAACATACCGACCAGGTGGAAGCGGATAAAATTCGCGATCAATGGTTGAATGACGAAGGGTTTCGAGTCTTGAGATTTTGGAATAACGAAGTGCTGACGAATCTGGAGGGGGTGATGCAGTGCATGCAAAGCGCACTGCTCCCCTCTCCCCCTCTCCCCAGCCCTCCCCCGCGAGGGGGGAGGGAGTTGCCCTGTGAGTGCCAACGTTTCGGCCCCCTCTCCCCTTGTGGGAGAGGGTTGGGGAGAGGGGGGAAGGAAAATAAATGATTACTCCGCAGGAAGCATTGGCGGCGCTGCTGGAAAAGCGCGACCTGACTCGTAGCGAGATGTTGTCGATCATGCGACAGGTCATGGGCGGTGGGCTGACGGCGGTGCAGATCGCCGGGATTCTGGTGGCGTTGCGCGCCAAGGGCGAGACCGTGGCCGAGATCGCTGCGGCTGCCGAGGTGATGCGCGAGCTTTCGACCAAGGTGCCGGTCGGCGCGGAGACGCATCTGGTGGACACCTGCGGCACCGGCGGCGATGGCGCGCATACCTTCAATATTTCGACCACTGCCGCATTCGTTGCGGCGGCTGCCGGGGTGAAAATTGCCAAGCACGGCGGCCGCTCGGTTTCCTCTTCATGTGGTTCCGCCGATGTGCTGGAAGCGCTGGGCGTAAATGTGAATCTCACTCCTGACCAGGTGGCGCGGTCCATTCATGAAATCGGGCTGGGTTTCATGTTCGCCCCCAACCACCACAGCGCCATGAAATTTGCCGCACCGGTGCGGCGCGAACTGGGTGTGCGTACCTTGTTTAACCTGCTCGGCCCGCTGACCAATCCGGCTGGAGCAAAAAACCAGGTGATGGGCGTGTTCCGCAAGGACTTGTGCCGCCCGCTGGCGGAAGCGCTGAAATCGCTCGGCTCGAACCATGTCATGGTGGTGCATGGCACCGACGGCATGGACGAGATTACCCGGTGCGGCGCGACGCATGTCGCCGAACTGAAAGATGGCCTGATTGAGGAATATGCCGTTGACCCCGAGGGCTTCGGCATGAAACTCGGCCCCGATGATACGCTGACGGCACATAATGTAGATGAGGCCAAGGCCAGGCTGCTGGCGGTGCTGGACAACGCGCCCGGCGCGGCGCGAGATATTGTCGCCCTCAACGCGGGCGCCGCGATTTATGTCGGCGGCGTGGCGGACTCGCTGGCAGCCGGGGTGAAAAAGGCGGCTCATGTGATCGCCAGCGGCGAGGCCAAGGCCAAGCTGGAACAGTTGATTGCGTTTTCTAACCGGTTTAAAACAAGCTGAACCGCAGAGGACGCGGAGGGCGCAGAGGAAACCTTCATGGGCGAAAATGAGATGGGGGAGGTTATTCTTGGCGCTGCGATGAAGGTGCATTCCGCGCTAGGGCCGGGGCTACTGGAAAGCGCTTATGAAACTTGCCTGGCTCATGAATTAGGCAAACGATGCCTGGATGTCAAACGACAAGTAACGCTACCGTTGATTTACGATGGAGTCAAGTTGGACGCTGGTTACAGGCTGGATTTGTTGATAAATGACCAAATCGTTGTGGAACTAAAATCGGTCGATAAATTTCTACCCATTCATATAGCCCAGTTGTTGAGCTACTTGAAATTGAGTAACCTCAGACTGGGTTACTTGCTTAACTTTAATGTTGTCCACATGAGGGACGGAGTCAAACGCATTGCGAATGGCTTGTAAATGCTTTTCCTCCGCGTCCTCCGCGTCCTCCGCGGTGAAAGCTAAAAAATGTCAGACATCCTGCAAAAAATCCTCGAAGTAAAGCAAGCCGAAGTCGCCCGTGCCGTGGCGAAGAAGCCCTATGCCGCCGTGCTTGCCGAAGCCGAGGCCATGTCGAAATCACGTGATTTCGTCGGCGCAATCCGCGCCAGAATTACGGCGGGTAAGCCGGCGGTCATCGCCGAGATCAAAAAAGCCAGCCCTTCGCGTGGCGTGATTCGGGAGAACTTCGATCCTGCTGTGATTGCCAGAAGCTACGAACAGCACGGCGCGGCCTGTTTGTCGGTGCTGACCGACGTGCAATTTTTTCAGGGCAGCAAAAATCATCTGCTCGAAGCACGCGCCGCTTGCAGCCTGCCGGTGTTGCGCAAAGACTTCATGATCGACGCTTACCAGATTTGCCGCGCCCGCATGCTCGGCGCGGACGCCATCCTGCTGATCGTGGCGGCTTTCACCACCCCCCTCTCCCCAGCCCTCTCCCGCGAGGGGAGAGGGGGTCTTGCTCCCTCCCCCTTGACGGGGGAGGGCTGGGGAGAGGGTGAGAGCCGAAGAGAAGGTGAATTCGACATCGCCAAAATGCGCGATCTCGAAGCACTGGCCCACCGACTCGGCATGGCCGTACTGGTGGAAAGCCATAATGCCGCCGAGCTGGAAGCCGCTCTGCAACTCAGTACCCCGCTGATCGGCATCAACAACCGCAACCTGCGCACCTTTGAAACCCGTCTTAAAACCACTCTCGACCTGCTGCCGCGCATTCCTGCCGACCGCATCGTCATCACCGAGAGCGGCATCCACCAGCCGGGCGATGTGCGGCTGATGCGCGGTCATGGCGTCAACGCCTTTCTGGTCGGAGAGGCATTCATGCGCGCCGATGAGCCGGGTATCGAGCTGGCGCGGCTGTTTAATCAGGCGCGTTAAATCCCGATCAGTTTTTGATGTTGTATTGAGTATCTTACATCGCCTATACTTAAACTAGGTTTAGTTTAGTCGAGGTGCTTTAATGTATCAAATCAATATCCACGAAGCGAAAACTCAGCTATCGAAGCTGGTTGAAATTGCCAGCCAAGGCGAAGAAATCATTATTGCCAAGGCTGGCAAGCCGATTGCCCGATTGGTGCCGCTGGAAAATCGGGTGGACAAGGAGCGCAAACCTGGCGCGCTTCGGGGCAGAATCCGCATTGCAGGGGATTTCGATGCGCCCTTGACGGAAGGGGAGTTGGCGCAATGGAACGATGCGCCAATTTTTCCGAAAGGGTGAGTGGGCAAAATGCGGCTATTGCTGGATACCCATATCCTGTTGTGGTGGCTGGCAGGGAGTGCTGCCTTGCCGAAGCAGGCAAGCAAGTTAATCGCCGACCCGGCCGGCGAAATTTTCGTCAGCGTTATTTCTCTCTGGGAAATTGCCATCAAAAGCGGCAAGGGTAAACTGGAGGCCGATCTTGACGAGATATTGACGCAGATGGAGAAGGAGGGATTTCGTGTGTTGCCCGTCACGGTTCGCCATATTCAGTCACTGGCTCAACTCGATTCGCACCACGATGATCCTTTCGACCGCATGTTGGTCGCACAGGCGAATGCGGAGCCCATGCGCTTGCTGACTCATGATAAAACGCTTGGCAATTATGGCGAATCAGTTCTATTAGTGTAGTGCCCGTTGCAAAAAAACAACACATTTCCCCCCGCTAGCGAAAAACCCGGTGTTATTCCCAATTAATCCTTGGAATTCGATCTCGCCTTCACGATAATGAAATTGTCTGATACGGACAGAGCTCTGCAGAGCTTCACTTTTGATTAACCTTAGGAGAAACACATGAACAAAAAACTTTTGGCTTTGGCAGTTGCTGCCGCACTGGTTCCTGCCGCTGCGATGGCCGATTCCGGCAACGTGAAAATTTCCGGCACCATGCACATGTCCGTGGATAGCACCGACACCATCAATGCCGCCGGCAACGGTTTGGGCAGGCAGTGGAACGTTTCCAGCAATACCTCCAACATCGTGCTGGAAGGCAACGAAGACCTGGGCAACGGTCTGAGCGCCGTCTGGAAAGTGACGAGTATTTTCCGCGGCGATGACAACCAAGATGGTGTCGGCGCTACTGCTTTGGGCGACAACGTTTCTAGCGGCGCAATCGGCAACGGCAACACCTACCTCGGCCTGAGCAGCAAGACCGCGGGTACCGCCGTTCTGGGTAAGCACGACACTCCGTTCAAGTTGCTGGGTCGCTCGGTTGACCTGTTCGGCGACCAGATCGGCGATGCGCGCAACCTGACCAGCGTCGGCGGCGCTGGCTGGGATCTGCGTCCAAGCAACGTGATGGCTTACCTGTCGCCAAGCTTCAGCGGCTTCAGCGGTGTGATTGCCCACGTGACCAACACCTCCAGCACCGTGCGCGCAGATGATAAGGATGGTTCGACAAATAACGTAACCGCCGACAGCGTGCTGGCTTCTTACAATAACGGCCCGATCAGCCTGGGTTTGGCTTGGGAAAAGCATAATCTGAGCAACATACCGCTCAATGATAATAAAGATGAGAGTGCTTATCGCTTGGCTGGCGCTTACACCGCCGGTGCCCTGAAAGTGACTGGCCTGTATCAGAAGATGTCCGACATTGGCGGCGTTAGCGCCTCTGATCGCAAGGTCTGGGGTCTGGGTGCAGGCTACGCCATCGGCAACAACACCCTCAAGGCGCAATACTACCGCGCCGGCGATCTGGGCAGCGCCAGCAACACGGGTGCCAACATGTGGGCGCTGGGCGTGGATCATAACTTCTCCAAGCGCACCGTTGCCTACGTTGCCCTGGCCAGAACCGGCAACGACTCCGGTGTTAACACCTACGGCGTTTCCGGTGGTGGCCATGGCGACAGCACCATTGCCGGTATTTCCGGTGCGGCAGGCTTGGCTAAAGGTCAAAGCGTGAACAGCTTTTCCTTGGGCATGAAGCACTCCTTCTAATTTCTCGCCGGCTTAGCCCGGTTTGAAGTTGGAAAGATTAAAACGGGCCTCTTCGGAGGCTCGTTTTTTATTGGGCTTTGCGCTTGGCGGCTGCTTACCATATACTTGTAGCTAAAGGAGATTTAGCGATGAGCACCATTACGTTTGACACTCTGAAATTTGTAGAACGGCTGAAGGCGGCAGGCGTGCCTGAAAGTCAGGCGATGGCGCAATCCGAAGCCTTGAAGGAAGTTTTGAGCGCAGACGTTGCCACCAAACACGATCTGACTGAAACGGAGTTAAGAATAGAAGCCAAGATGGAGTCTATGAAGTACGAGATTATCAAATGGAACACCGGAACACTGCTAGCCGCTACTGGAATTTTTGCGGCAATCGTCAAATTCTGGCATTAATAATATGAGCACTTTAGCGGTAAAAATTGATTCCCACGCTGTTGATGTTCAAATCCGGAATGACGCACTGCATTTTATTCTGGCGGACGGCAGAGAAATTTCAGCGCCTCTGGAATGGTTTCCCAGGCTGAGGGATGCGACCGAAAACCAGCGCCAGAAGTGGCGTTTTATCGGGAATGGAGTCGGCGTTCATTGGCCGGAAGTTGATGAGGATGTTGCCGTCAGCACTTTGATGCGAAATGGTTAGTCTAGCTTGAAGAGCGAGGATTAAAACGGGCCTCTTCGGGGGTTCGTTTTTTGTTTATGGGGTATGTGCTAGAATTGCGGCATGAGTTCAATCACCCTCGATACGCATCGGTTTGTCCGCAAGCTTCAAGAGGCTGGCTTCGATGAAAAGCAGGCCGAGGGGCTGATTGAGGCGATGCGTGCCGCCATCGAAGAGTCCGAACTGGTCACAAAAAAAGATTTGCAGATTGAGCTTGCACCCATCAAGGCTGACCTTAATCTGCTTAAGTGGATGATGGGTGCTTTGATCGCTATCGCAGCCGCCAGTTTTGCGAAACAGTTTTTCTGAAACAATCAAAAGCAGGCGAACTGGTTAGTCCGGTTTGATTTGGTAAGTTAAGACGGGTCTCTTCGGAGGCCCGTTTTTTTAAACATCTGCCGGCTTTTCTTTTGCATCCATCCTTGCTATAGTGTTACCACAAATGTAGTAAACGAGGATGCCGCCATGCCAGTAACTACTTCTATTCGTATCAATCAAGAACTCTATGAGCAGGCTAAGCAGGATGCCATCGTGGAACACCGCTCTATTGCGGGCCAAGTTGAATTCTGGGCGCGCGTTGGGCGCGCGGCGCTGGATAACCCGGACTTGCCTGTTGGTTTTATCGCCGACGCTCTGGCTGCCATGGCCGAGCCGCGGGAACAGGCGCAGCCTTTTGTTCCCAGGAGCCATCGGGCATGACGTGGTCGGTGGTGCAGACCCGGCGATTCGGACGCCAATACAAAAAGCTTCATGACAATACTGCCTCCGATGTGGATGCTGCGGTAGAGCAAGTCGCAAAAAACCCGGAGATTGGTGAACGTAAGAAAGGGGACTTGGCTGCCCTGCGCGTATTCAAGTTCCGCAGCGGCGGACAGTTGTATTTGCTGGGCTACACGCTGGATGACGGTGTGCGACTGGTTTATCTGGAAGCAGTTGGTTCCCATGAAAATTTTTATCGTGATCTGAAGCGATAAGCAATAGTGCCATGAGTGTTTGACCCCATTCTATGTACTAGAAAAAACTTGGTTAGGTTGTTTTGTGCTTCATGGTGTGTATAATACACACCATGAATAGCGCAGACATCATCAAGAAACTCGAACAAGCCGGCTGGGTGCTGCGAAGCGTGAAAGGGTCACATCATATTTACACGCACGCGGAGCGCGGGGGGCATATTAGCGCGCCGCACCCGAAGAGGGATATGGGTGTCGGCTTGGTGCACAAGCTGTTGAAACAAGCTGGGCTGAAATGATGAAAGGAGTTTGGAAATGAGGTATCCGATTGCTATTGAGCCGGGTGATGAGCGTCACGCTTTTGGCGTGGTTGTTCCTGATCTTCCCGGATGTTTTTCGGCTGGCGACACTCTGGATGAAGCGATCGACAACGCCAAAGAAGCCGTCGATTTGTGGCTGGAAACCGTCATCGACGACGGCGGCATGATTCCAGAGCCGGGTTCGATTGCCCACCACCAAGCCAATCCGGAGTTTGCCGGATGGGTGTGGGCGGTAGTGGCCGTCGATCTGGCTGAGCTATCCGACAAGGTGGACCGCGTGAACATCACGCTACCGGCACGGGTGTTACGCAGGATTGACGCTGCGGCACGCGCAGCGGGCGAGTCGCGCTCTGGGTTCATTGCGCATTTGGCGTTGCGAGAATAATAGTTCCCTTGGTTTCTGGAATATATTTGAGTGGCGTCGGGCTGCTTCATCCCGGCTAAGAACCCGACGACAAATGGGGTCAGACTCGATATAAATATTGCAATCGAACCTCAGTCCTCTGGTAGTCAGTCACGCTGAAAAAAGAGATGCCCCCCCTTTTTTTTTACAAAGGAAATATATCGAGTCTGACCCCATTTCACTCACCATTTCACATGCATTTCACACCTCAATTGACGAACTGCAATATGTAATGTATTTTGTAGTGCGATTGAGTTTGCATTGTCGAGGTAAAAATATGACTACTATTTCGGTTCGTCTTCCGGATGCCTTGCTCAAGGCGGCGGAGGAGGGGGCAAAAACCTTGCATGTTCCTCGTTCGGAATATTTCAGGCTGGCAATTGAGGCGATGAACAGGCGTCAGGTGGAGGAAAGCCGTCGGCGGACGCTGATGAGCGCGTCACTGCGCGTGAGGGGGGAGAGTATGGCGGTAAATGCTGAGTTTGATGCGGTAGAGCATGATGCCGGAGCCTGATCATGGCGATGTGTGGCTTGCGAACCTGAATCCGGGGCGCGGCACCGAGCCGGGCAAAACACGGCCTGTCTTGATTGTCCAGTGCCAGGCTTTGCTGGACGCGCAGCATCCGTCGACTCTGGTGCTGCCTTTGACAACCAGCCTGATTGATGATGCGGAGCCATTGCGTCTGCGCTTGACAGCCCGGGGCCAACTCGAAAGGGATTCCGATGTTTTGGTGGATCAGCTTCGCGCGCTGGATAACAGGCGGTTGATAAGCGGCCCGCTTGCCTCTTGCGATGAGGTTTTTATGCAGCAGGTTTACTCTGCGTTGCGCCAGGTTATGGATATTCCCGGCGAATAATAAATGAGAAGTATATCGAGTCTGACCCCATTTCACATAAATTCTGGCTTGGCTGAAGCCGCCTCGCGCTGCGTCGCCTGTGGTCTGTGCCTGCCGCATTGCCCGACTTACCGCAAAACCCTGAACGAGGCCGATTCACCGCGCGGGCGTATTGCGTTGATGCAGGGGGTGCTGGAAGGGCGAATCCCATTTAATGAGCAATTTCTGGCGCACATTGATTTGTGCCTGAGCTGCCGTGCCTGCGAAGCGGTTTGTCCGAACAATGTGCCTTATGGCCGGCTGATCGCCGGGATGCGCGGCGTGTTGGAGAAAACGCGGCGGCACAGCCTGTGGCGGCGGTTGGTGCGCAGAGCATTGGTGGACGGAGTGGTGACAAAACCGGCCATGTTGCGCCTGGCGTCGGGCATGGTGCGCGCTTGGCAGGCGTCGGGTCTGCAAGCGCTGGCGGGCAAATTCAGCGGGTTGAGGCGCTTTGGCCTGGCGCGGATCGCGGTGCAATTGCCGCCGATGAAGCCGCAGCCGTTCTGGAAAGCGGTTTATCCGCCGGTTGGCAAGGTGTGCGGCGAAGTGGGCCTGTTTCTCGGCTGCGTGGCGCGCGTGTCGGATGCCGAAACGCTTTCGGCCTCGATTTTTGTGCTCAACAAGCTGGGCTACCGGGTGCATTTGCCGCTTGGCCAGTCCTGTTGCGGCGCGATACACGAAAGCCTGGGCGAGCCTGAGGAAGCTTGCCGCTTCGAGCGGATAAATGTCGCTGCGTTTGCCGATCTGGAGCTGGATGCCGTGATTTCAACCGCCACCGGTTGCGGTGCGGCATTGAAGGGTTATCCGCCGGTTTTTGCCGACAGGGTAATGGACATCAGCGAATTTCTCGCCGGGGCTCAAGGCTGGGAGGGCGTGGTAATCGCTCCGCTGGCAGAAAAGGTGGCGGTGCACGAGCCCTGTTCGATGCGCAACGTGCTGCATTGCCATAGTCAGCCTTACGATCTGCTGCGCCGCATTCCCGGCGCGGTTATTGCGCCCTTGGCGGGGAACGACCAGTGCTGCGGTGCGGCGGGAACCTATTTTTTGAGCCAGCCGAAAATGGCGGAGGCGCTGCTGGCGGATAAGACGGCAGCGGTAATAGCCAGTGGTGCGCGCCTCCTCGCTACTTCAAATATCGGTTGCGCCATGCACATGGCTGGCGGCCTGAGGGAAGCCGGGGTCGAGATTGAGGTGATCCATCCGGTAACGTTGCTGGCCAGACAAATGGGGTTTGATGGTAGCTTGGGCGGATGATCCTGAAAGGCGTTTCACCGCGGAGGACGCGGAGGGCGCTGAGGAAAAGCAAAGGCTCCGGTGCTTGAGTTGAAACGTACTTTTTGTGGGGTGCAATTGGCCGTAAGTTTTTGAATTCCTCTGCGCTCTCCGCGTCCTCCGCGGTTCAATAGCTTATTCTTCGATAATTTCAAAGTCGTGTGTGATCGCGGCGGTCTTGCCGAGCATGATCGAGGCCGAGCAGTATTTTTCCGCCGACAGTTTGATCGCCTTTTCTACCTGTTCCGGTTTAACGCTTTTGCCGCGCACGGTGAAATGGAAGTGCATTTTGGTGAATACTTTTGGTTCCTTGTCGGCGCGCTCCGCTTCGATTGACACTTCGCAGCCGCTGATGGTCTGGCGGGTTTTTTTCAGGATCGCCACGACATCGAAAGCGGTGCAGCCGCCCGCGCCGAGCAGCAGCATTTCCATCGGGCGCGGCCCGAGATTGCGTCCGCCAGCATCGGGCGGCCCATCCATCAGGACGGCGTGGTTGCTATCCGTGATGCCGAGAAAGCTGGCGTCTTCCACCCATTTGACCCGTGTTCGCATGAGAGATTTCTTTCGTGGTGTTTTTGATGGGGCTGATTATAGCATCGGGATAGTGAATTTACGTTTGACAGCGGTTGCGGTCTTGGCATAAAATGCGCGTCTTTCTCTGATACAGCAACCGGAATTTCAGCATGAAAACCTTTTCTGCAAAGTCGCACGAAGTAAAACGTGACTGGTTCGTGGTAGATGCCACGGATAAAGTTTTGGGCCGTCTGGCCAGCGAAGTCGCATTGCGTCTGCGCGGCAAGCACAAGCCTGAATACACCCCGCACGTGGATACCGGCGATTATATCGTGGTGATCAACGTGGACAAGTTGCGCGTCACCGGTAACAAGGCCGAAGGCAAAGTGTATCATCGCCATACCGGCTATCCTGGCGGCATTCGCAGCACCACTTTCATCAAGATGCAAGCGCGTTTCCCAGGCCGTCCGCTGGAAAAAGCGGTCAAGGGCATGCTGCCGAAAGGCCCTCTGGGCTACGCCATGTTCCGCAAGCTGAAAGTGTACAAAGGCGCTGAGCACATGCATAGCGCACAGCAACCCAAAGTACTGGAAATTTAAGGAATTACCATGATCGGCAATTACAATTACGGCACTGGCCGCCGCAAGAGCTCAGTAGCTCGCGTATTCATGAAACCCGGCAAGGGCGATATCATCGTCAACGACAAGCCTGTGGATGTTTACTTCTCACGCGAAACCGGTCGCATGGTTGTGCGTCAGCCGCTGGAATTAACCAGCCATCAGGGCACGTTCGACATTATGGTCAACGTCCATGGTGGTGGCGAATCCGGTCAAGCCGGTGCGGTGCGCCACGGCATTACACGTGCCTTGATCGACTACGATGCTGCGCTGAAAAGTGCATTGAGCAATGCTGGCCTGGTTACTCGCGATGCTCGTGAAGTTGAACGGAAAAAAGTCGGTCTGCGCAAAGCGCGTCGCGCCAAACAGTTCTCCAAGCGTTAACCGCTTGCTGCAACCGCAAAAAAGCCGCCTTATGGCGGCTTTTTTGTTGCTTATCGGTAATTGTCGTCTGGTGGCAATGGGCTTATTATTATCAATGAATTTGAGATTGGGGTTTGGGCACTATGGTTAAAGTCGGAATCGTCGGCGGTACGGGATATACCGGAGTGGAACTGCTGCGTCTGCTGGCACAGCATCCTGAGGTCGATCTGGTGGCCATCACTTCGCGCAAGGAAGCCGGCATGGCGGTGAGCGATATGTTTCCCAATTTGCGCGGCAGGGTGGGGCTGAAATTCGTTGACCCAGCCGATGCGCCGCTCAAATCTTGCGATGTGGTATTTTTTGCCACGCCCAACGGGATCGCCATGCAGGATACGCGCGAACTGCTGGATGCCGGTGTGCGGGTGATCGACCTGGCGGCGGATTTCCGCATCAAGGATGTGGCGCTGTGGGAGAAATGGTATGGTATGAAGCACGCCTGTCCCGACCTGATCGCCGAGGCGGTTTACGGCTTGCCGGAACTTAATCGCGAAAAAATCAAGGGCGCGCGCCTGATCGCCAACCCCGGTTGCTATCCGACTGCTGCGCAACTGGGTTTTATGCCATTGATCGAGGCGGGTGCGGCTGATCTCGGTCATCTTGTGGCGGATTGCAAATCCGGCGTTTCCGGTGCGGGCCGCAAGGCCGAGGTGGGCGCGCTGTTCAGCGAGGCGTCGGATAATTTCAAGGCCTATGCGGTCGCCGGGCATCGCCACTTGCCGGAGATCCGCCAGGGGCTCTCGCTGGCGGCGGGTAAGCCGGTGCAGTTGACCTTCGTGCCTCATCTGACGCCGCTGATTCGCGGTATCCACGCAACCCTGTACGTGCGTTTGACTGCGGATGTCGATTTGCAGGCGCTCTATGAGAAACGCTACGCCAACGAATATTTCGTCGATGTGCTGCCTGCGGGTGCGCATCCCGAGACCCGTTCGGTACGTGGCGGCAACTTCTGCCGCATCGCGGTGCATCGGCCTCAGGGCGGCGATGTCGCCGTGGTATTATCGGTAATCGACAATCTGACCAAAGGCGCTGCCGGGCAGGCGGTGCAGAACATGAATATTCTGTTTGGTATTTCCGAAACCATGGGACTGGAGCAAATTCCACTGCTGCCATGAGGCTACGCCGCACGCTGAAACGCAATTTTGGCATTGCCGCCTCTCCTCTCACTGTGCGCAGGCATGTGGCGTGGTACTGGCGCTTGCCGTTGTTAGCGATGCTGCTGGCGGGTGCGGCGATCTTGTCATGGTGGTTCTATGATGCCGGGATGCGTTTTGCCGGATTCGAGCGCGGTGTCACGGTGGAGGAGTTGCAGCGGCTGAGGGAAAAGGTTGGGGCACTGGAGAGCGAAAATGTCAGCTTGCGCTCGGACGGGGCGCAAAGCGAACGCAGAATGCAGATCGAGCAGATAACGCAGAAAGACCTTGTCAAAAACGTCAAGACGTTGCAGGATGAGAATGCGCAACTGAAGGAGGATCTGGTTTTTTTCCGCAAGCAGATGTCGCCCGATAAGAACGCCGATGAATTGAGTATTTACCGCTTCAAGGTTGAAAATATCATGCCGGGTGAATACCGTTACCGGCTGCTGTTGTTGCAGGGCGGAGAGAGGGAGCGCGAATTTCAGGGCAAGGTGGAATTGCTGGTCAATCTGGCTAACGGGGTCGAAAAGACGGTGATGACCATCCCCTCCTCGAAGGGAGCCGATGCGCGAGCGTACAATTTGAGCTTCAAGTATTACCAGCGCCTGGAAGGTACTTTCCATGTGGAACCTAAGGCAGTGGTGAAGAATGTCCAGATACGTGTGTTTGAGAATGGTGCTGCGCAGCCGAAGCTGATGCAAACCGTCAACTTGATTTGAAGATTGGGGATAGGGGATGTTTTTCGGAAACGACAAAAAAAGCAAGCCACAAAACCGGATCGATTCCTTGATCGGGGCCGGCACGAAAATAGAAGGCAATATCATCTTCAGCGGTGGTTTGCGGGTGGACGGCGGCATCAAGGGAAATATCAGCGAGGCGAGCGACCAGCCCAGTACGCTGGTGTTGAGCGAGCAGGCGCGGATCGAGGGGGTAATCCGGGTATCGCACGTAGTCATCAATGGGACTGTGATGGGGCCGGTGCATGCTCATGAATATGTGGAACTCCAGTCGAAATCCCGTGTCACAGGCGATGTGTTCTATAAAACCCTGGAGATGCACGTCGGAGCAATTATCGAAGGCAAGCTGGTGCACCGCGAAGACACCGCCGGGCAACCGATCGAAGCCGAGCCGGTTGTGAGTGGTTGACTAATTAACTCAACTATAGAATAATTAGTCGCACTAGTTTTTTAAGGAGATGCAGAATGAATGCAGTAACTGATATGCCCAGCCCGTTGAACTTTACCGATAGCGCTGCGGCCAAGGTGAAACAGTTGATTGACGAGGAAGGCAATCCGGCGCTGAAGTTGCGCGTATTCGTGAGCGGCGGCGGCTGCTCCGGCTTCCAGTACGGCTTCACCTTCGACGAGACCATCAACGAAGACGATACGACGGTAGAGAAGGACGGCGTGTCCCTGTTGATTGACCCGATGAGTTTCCAGTATCTGGCAGGCTCGGAAATTGACTACCAGGAAGGTTTGCAGGGTTCGCAGTTCGTGATCAAGAACCCGAATGCCACCACAACCTGCGGTTGCGGTTCGTCCTTCTCGGCATAAATCGTCGTCGTTCGGCAAATACAAAAGGGGCTTGGCGCCCCTTTTGTTATTCTATGCCAGGTAGATCGCGCCGAGGATGCGCGCGCTCTTCGCGCCCGTCACCTCCGGCAAATTGCCCGGCTTTCCGTCAAGCGTCTGCTTGGCAAGCCAGGCGAAAGCAAACGCTTCTACCCAGTCTGCATTTATGCCCAAATCATCGGTTAACGCGATGGCCCTGTCCGGCAGGCGCCGCTTCAGCCGGCGTACCAACGCGCCATTATGGGCGCCGCCGCCGCACAGAAAAATTTCACCGGCCTTTTTGCAGTGCGCTTCAAGGGCAGTGACTATCCCGTCTACAGTTAATTCCAGCAGCGTAGTCTGAACGTCGGCTGGTATCAAATCGGGCGACAGGAAGCGTTCCAGCCACGGCAGGTTAAACAGGTCGCGGCCAGTGCTTTTTGGCGGCGTGGCGGAAAAAAACGGTTCGGCAAGAAGCTTTTTCAGCAGTTCGGGGATGACATCGCCACTTTCCGCCCAAGCCCCATCCCTGTCATAAGGTTGGCCGAGGTGCCGCATAGCCCAGGCATCCATCAGGAGATTGCCGGGGCCGCAGTCGAAGCCGAGCACTTTGCCGCAGGACGGCAGGCTGGTCAGGTTGCTGATGCCGCCGATGTTGACGATGGCGCGGTGACGTTCAGGGTGGCGGAATAGTGCGGCATGGAAAGCCGGTACCAGCGGCGCGCCTTGCCCGCCAGCCGCGATGTCGCGGCTTCTGAAATCCGCAACTACGGTGATGCCGGTGAGTTCGGCGAGCAGCGCAGGGTTCGCCAACTGGAGGGTGAAGCCGAGATCAGGCCGGTGGCGCACGGTCTGACCGTGGCAGCCGATGGCTTTTACTTGCGCGGCCTGGACCCCAGATTGTTTCAGTAATGCCTGGATTGCACCTGCATAGCTGCGCGACAGCTCGTTGGCCGCCAGCGCTGCGCGTTCCAGCTCGTTGGCTCCGGCATTGTTCAGTGCGAGCAGTTCGGTGCGCAGGGCCTCGTTAAACGGGAGAAATTGGCTGTGCAGCAATTTGCAGGTGGTATTTTCAAAAGTAGCCAGAACGGCATCAATACCATCAAGGCTGGTGCCGGACATGAGTCCGACATAGTATTCCGGAGGGTTCAAGGCTCAGTCGAGCAATGCCAGATTGGTATTTTTCAGCAGGTTCAACCAGGTTGTCTGGTTTTCTGCAATCCTGTTGAAATCCGCCTTGTATTGCGAAGCGATGGGGAAGGCGGTCGGCATGGCGATAGCCAGCGGGTTGCGCTGCATGCCGGCAATGCGGAATTCGTAATGAAGATGGGGGCCGGTCGCAAGGCCGGTCATGCCGACGCGTCCGATGAGGTCGCCCTGGCTGACCTTGCTGCCTTTGCGCAGGTTTTTGGCAAAGGCGGAGAGGTGGCCGTAGGCGGTGCTGTACTGGCCTTGATGCTGCAACACAATCAGGTTGCCATAGCCGCCCTGCTTGCCGACGAAGGCGACGGTGCCGTCGGCCACAGCTTTTACGCTGGTGCCGATCGGCGCGCCATAATCGACGCCCTTATGCGCACGCCACTCTTTCAGTATCGGGTGGAAACGGCCATTGGTGAAGCCGGAGGTAACGCGGGAAAATTCCAGAGGGGAGCGCAGAAATGCTTTGCGCAGGTTCTTGCCTTCCGGGGTGTAGTAGCCGCTACGGCCTTCGCGATCCTGAAAGTGGATAGCGCGATAACTTTTGCCGTTGTTGATGAACTCTGCCGCGAGCACGCGACCGGTCTTGATCAGTTCGCCTTTATTGTAGAAAGATTCGTAAACTACGGTGAATTTGTCGCCTTTTTGCAGGTCACGATGGAAGTCGATGTCCGACGAGAAAATATCGGCGATTTGCATGGCGATATTGTCCGGAATGTTGGCGGCATCGGTTGCGCCGAACAATGAATTTCTGATTTCCGCCGATTTCATCAGGACGCGGGCTTCGAGCGGTACCGCCTGGTCGCTGGCCTTGAATCCGTCACCCCGCTTTTCCACCTTCAGCATGGTTTCGCTGTTGTTGATATATTGCAGGCCGAGGAGATTGCCTTGTGAATCGGTCTGGGCGCGGACAATCCGGCCAGGGATGAGTTGTCGCAGCGATGTTGAGTCTTTTGCGCTTTGCAGGAATCCGGCGATGTCTTCGTTGTTTACGTTGAGGCGGTCAAGCAGTGTGGAGATGGTGTCGCCGCGCTGAATTTTTTCCTCGTGCCAGAAATTGCCGGCAATGTTGGAGGTGGGTGCGATGCTGGGAAGCTGTAGATTCTCAATGACAGTGTGAACGGGAATCTGGCGCGTTTCTGTTTCTGGCGCGATACCAAAAGCCGCAACCATGCCAAATAACGGCAGGCTGGATAAGGCCACCAGCCAGCGCAGGCTGAATTTTCGTTCTTGTGGGAACAGCTTTTGCGTTAAAATGCCGATCTTGTTGTTTTGCATGACTTCCCTGAGCTTTTTTTGTAGGCGCAAGCTTATCAGAAGATTGGCGGCGAGTGAAGTTCATATCAATTACTTAATTGCTTAGGCGGACAGTTATAGATGACCCAGACTAATGATGCGTTGCAGATTATAAAGAGGGGATGCGATGAACTGCTGGTGGAGCAGGAACTTGTCGAAAAGCTGGCTACCGGCAGGCCGTTGCGGGTAAAGGCGGGGTTCGACCCCACCGCGCCAGACTTGCATCTCGGCCATACGGTTTTGCTCAACAAGCTGCGCCAGTTTCAGGAGCTTGGCCACGAGGCAATGTTCCTTATCGGTGATTTCACCGGCATGATCGGCGACCCGACCGGCAAGAATGTAACTCGCAAACCATTGACCCGCGATGACGTAATTGAAAATGCCCGTTCCTACGAACAGCAGATTTTCAAGATTCTCGATCCGGAAAAAACGCTGGTGATGTTCAATTCCAGCTGGATGGGGGCGATGTCGGCGTCCGACCTGATCGGCTTGGCCGCCAAGCACACGGTTGCGCGCATGCTGGAGCGCGATGATTTCCAGAAACGCTATGGCTCCGGACAGCCAATCGCAATTCATGAGTTTCTTTATCCGCTAATTCAGGGCTACGACTCGGTGGCGATGAAGGCGGATGTCGAATTGGGCGGCACTGACCAGAAATTCAATCTGCTGGTCGGGCGCGAATTGCAGAAACATTTCGGTCAGCCCCCTCAAGTGGTGTTGACCATGCCGATCCTGGAAGGACTGGATGGCGTAAACAAGATGTCGAAGTCGCTCGGTAACTATATAGGCATCCATGAGAAGCCCAGCGACATGTTCGGCAAGTTGATGTCTGTTTCGGACGATTTGATGTGGCGCTATATAGAGTTGCTTTCGTTTCAGCCCTTGGCTCAAATGGCGCAATGGAAGAAGGAAACGGGCGAGGGGCGCAATCCGCGTGACATTAAGGTGCTTTTTGCCCAGGAGATTGTCGCTCGATTCCATAGCAAGGCGGACGCGGATGCGGCGCTGGCCGATTTTGATGCGCGCTTCAGGCAGGGCGCGATGCCGGACGAGATGCCGGAGGTTTCATTTCCGGGCGGTGCGGATGGGTTGCCAATCAGCCAGGCGCTCAAGCAGGCCGGGCTTAGCGCCAGCACCTCGGATGCGCTACGCATGATCGACCAGGGCGGTGTGAAGCTCGACGGAGAGAAACTGAGCGACAAGACGCTCAAATTGAAATCAGGCGAAACGGTCGTGGCGCAGGTGGGCAAGCGCAAGTTTGCGCGTATCTCGGTAGTTTGATGTATACACAGCTTGATGATTTTCAAAGGCTTGTAATTTTATTGTAATAAATCTTGCAAAAAGCCTTGACCGGAAAGCCTGGGTCTATATAATGCGCCCTTCTCGACGAAGCGCAAACAGCGCGGCGATGAGAAAGGTGCAAAAGAGTAGTTGCAGTTTTTGTAGAACTCTGTAGAATGCGCACCTCGCTTCGGCAATGCTGGAGCCGCTTCTGAGGAATTGGGAGCCTTGTTCTTTAAAAAAATACAGCCGATAAGTGTGGGC
>JAQTNE010000015.1 GCA_028713975.1 Sulfuricella sp. | reverse complement strand
GTTTGGTCACCGAGATGGAGGTCTTATCGGCGTCATGCATGCACGACTTGAGATGTAACTTGTTGAATAACAATGATCGTTTGCGGGGAAACCTCAGCCTCAATCCCCCTTTTACAAAGGGGGAGGTGGTCAGCCCGTGTTGTTTTCCGGAGTTTCAGCATGACTGACTAAATAGTCTTGTCCGTGTATTCGCACAGATCGCTGATCAAACAGCGCGGGCATTCCGGCTTGCGTGCCTTGCAGATGTAACGCCCGTGCAAGATCAGCCAGTGGTGCGCGTCGTGGCGGAATTGCGGCTCAATGAATTTGACCAGCTTCATCTCCACCTCCAGCACGTTTTTTCCCGGAGCGATGCCGGTGCGGTTGGAGATACGGAAGATGTGAGTGTCCACTGCGATGGTCGGTTCGCCGAACGCGATGTTCAGGATCACGCTGGCGGTCTTGCGCCCGACGCCGGGCAGTTTTTCCAGTTGTTCCCTGGTGTGCGGCACTTCGCCGCCGTGCTGTTCCAGCAGTAATCGGCAGGTTTCGATCAGGTGCCGGGACTTGGATTTATACAGGCCGATGGACTTGACGTAGAACTCCAGCCCGTCTTGGCCGAGGGCGAGTATTTTTTGCGGGGTGTCGGCGACCTCGAACAGTTTGCGGGTGGCCAGATTGACGCTCTTGTCGGTCGCCTGGGCCGATAGCACCACCGCGACCAGCAGCTCGAACGGCGTGCGATAGATCAGTTCGGGAGCGGGGTGCGGATTAGCCGATTGAAATCGGGTGAAAATTTCGTGGCGTTTCTGACTGTTCATCGCCTATTCCGCGACCAGCAGGTCGAGTTTTTTCGCCAGCCATTTGGTGGTAGTGGCCTGGATCAGGATGGTCATGAGGATGGCGATGAAAGTGACCGAGGCGATGATTTTTGCGCCCGGTGCTTTCATGCCCACCAGCATGCCGGCAAGCGCGCCCGGGATCACGCCGGTTTCACGCGTCCAGCACATGAACAGCATTTCCTTGAGGCGCCATTTTGCGCGCCGGTCCGGCAAGGCACACAAGAACACCGTCGCTGGCCGTGCCACCAGCATGAACACGGTCACCACCGCAACGCCGCCCAGCAGGTACTGGTTCATCAGGCCGAAATCGACCTGCGTACCGAGCAGGATGAAAATGAACATGCGCATGATCAGGGCGGTGGTCATAACGTAGTCTTCAAGGATTTTTTCGTCATGATGGACGCGCGGGAAGCCGAGCGATTCCTGGTTGCCGAGCATGATGCCAAACACGAACACCGCCATGAAACCACTGGAGTGCAAGCCGTCGGCTGCCATGTAGGAGCCGATCACGGTCATCAGGGTGACCACCGGTGCGTATTCGGCAAGAAAGCCGAACTTCGCATGGGAGATCAGGAAGGTGGCCAGGTAGCCGAGTACCCCGCCGATGGCGATGCCGAGCAGTGATTGCTTGAGCAGGTTTGTCGCCGCGTCGCCGGCGGAAAATTCGCCTGCGCCCATCGCCACACCCAGCACGGTGAAGGTAATGATTGCGCCCATCGCGTCGTTGAAGGCCGATTCGCTCATGACGGTCTGCGCGACGCGATCCTTGATTTTGATTTGCTTGAATACCGGTACCAGCGTGGCCGGGTCGGTGGAGGCGAGCGTGGCGCCCAGCAGCAGCGCGACGATGGCCGGTACGCCAAGGAGGTAATAGGCCGCCGCGCCGGTGATCGCACCGGTGATCAGCACGCCGATAGTGGAGATCACGACCACGGTGATCCAGACCTCTTTCAGCACCTTGAGGCGGATTGAAGCGCCGCCGTCGAACAGAATGTAGCTTGAGCCGAAAATCAGGATCAGCTGGTTGATGGCGGAATCCGCCTTGATGTCCACCAGCCCGAGGACGCCGGGGCCGAGCAGCATACCGATCAAGAGAAAAACCACGACATCGGGCACCCGCGCAATCCGGGCGAGCAGGCCGGAAAAAGTGCCGACGGCGAGAACGATGCCGAACAAAAGCAGGGTATGTTTGGCCAACTCGAGCGATGCGGAGGATTCCATTTTTTATCCTTAAACGGCGATTAACCGCCGATGAACGCCGATAAACGCAGATAAATCAGATTGTTGTTGAATTATTGCAATTCACCTTTTTGGTGATTACGATGACTCGGTTTAACCTTATGAAAGATCGGCGTTTATCTGCGTTCATCGGCGGTTAGCTGCTATGCTTTCTTCTCAGGCAGGTGCCTTGCGCTGTGGGTCTATATTGGCGTGGCCTCGGCTTGAAGATTGCCGGCAAGCTGTGCCCGGACTTTCCTGGCGGCGCGCTGATCCAGCCAGTTCTTGCCGGCAATCATCAGTCCCAGGCCGAGAAAAGCGCCGGGCGGCAGAATCGCAAACAGGAAGCCGTGGTAATCCGGGAACACGGTGATGACCATGCCCTTGGCGGATTCGCCCAGTGCCAGGTCAATGCCGGAAAACAGCGTGCCCTTGCCGAAAATTTCGCGCATCGCGCCGAGCACGCCGAGGGTCAGGGTCAGGCCGAGGCCGACCATAAAGCCGTCCACTATCGACGGCATCACCGGGTTTTTCGAGGCGAATGCCTCGGCGCGGCCAAGCACGTTGCAGTTGACCACAATGAGCGGCACGAAAATCCCCAGCACCAGATACAGCGGCTGCATGTAGGCGTTCATCACCAGCTGGATGATGGTCACCAGCACGGCGATAATCAGGATGAACACCGGGATGCGGATTTCATTGGGTATCCAGTTGCGGACTATCGACACCGCCGCGTTGCTGAAGGCCATGACGATGGCGGTGGCAAGGCCGAGGCCGAGGCCGTTGACCACCGTGGAGCTGACGGCCAGCAGCGGGCACAGTCCGAGCAACGTGACGATGCCGGCATTGTTTTTCCACAGGCCGTTCCAGATGATTTCCTTGTAGTTTGCGTCACTCATTTTGGCTGCTCCTGTTTGTCTGCCGGCAAGGAGAATATCTGTTCCTGGTTCTGCGCGAAATATTCCAGCGACTTGTGCACCGCCTTGATGACGGCGCGCGGCGTTACCGTGGCGCCCGCCATATGTTCAAACTTGCCGCCGTCCTTCTTCACTTTCCAGTCCTGCTCCGAATATTTCGTCAGCGACTTGTTCTCGAAGATGCGTATCCAGCTATTTTTTGCGATCTCGATATAGTCGCCGAGACCCGGTGTTTCGTTGTGCGTCACCACGCGCACGCCGGAAATATTGCCGTCGGCTTTGATCGCGACGAGCATTTTGATCCTGCCGCTGTAGCCGTCTGGCGCGGTCACTTCCAGCACGGTGGCGGAGGGCTTGCCGTCCTTGCTGGCGCGATAGACCGTGGTAGGGTCTTTGTTGCCGAGTTCCCCGGCGGGCGGCAGTATCGCGACATTCTTCAAAATATCGTTGTCATACAGCGAGGCTGGTAATATCTGGCCGATTAGAGCGAGTTTGGCCTGTTTCTCGGTCTCGGCGATGATTGGCCGGGTGACCAGATAGGCGGCGGCGAGCAGCGCCGTGCCGGCCACTGCAAAGGCCGTCAGGATACCGGCGGAGGTTAAGGCGTGGCGAACAATGCGGGTGCTCATGGCGTCGCTCCGTCGATTTACGTGTTATGGCCGAAAACGCGCGGCTGGGTATAAGCGTCGATCAGCGGCACGGCGGCATTCATGATCAGTATCGAAAATGCCACGCCGTCCGGGTAACCGCCGAACACCCGGATCACGTATTCCAGGATGCCGACCCCGGTGCCGAATATCAGCTTGCCCTTCGGCGTGGTCGGCGCGGTCACGTAGTCGGTGGCGATGAAGAAGGCGCCCAGCATGGCACCGCCGGTGAACAGGTGGAACATCGGCGAGGCATAGTGGGTTGGGTTGATGCCGTTAAATACCGCAGCGACCAGCGCCAGGGTGACGAGAAACGAAACCGGCGTGTGCCAGGTGATGATGCGCTGTTGCAGCAGGAACAAGCCGCCGAGCAGGTACATGGCGGCAACGACTTCGCCACCCTTGCCGCCGAAACTGCCATAGATCGGCATATGTTTCACTTCGCCCACGGTGTGTTGCAGGCTCAATTGCGTTTTCAGGGTGTCGAGCGGAGTGGCCATGGTCACCGCATCGAGATTGACGCCTTGCAGCGCGCCGCTGAAATAGTAGCGCAGGGCTTCGGCGAGGCCGACCGGATGCTGCGCCAGCATCAGCGGCGTGGGCCAGTGCGTCATGATGGCGGGAAACGAGATCATCAGCACGGCGAACCCCGCCATGGCCGGATTGAACAGGTTATTGCCGAGCCCGCCATAGAGGTGTTTGGCGACGATGATGGCGAAGGCGGTGCCGACCACGATCAGCCACCACGGCGCCAGCGGCGGGATCGACAGGGCCAGTAGCCAGCCGGTCAGGATCGCGCTGCCGTCGGCAAGGAAAAATTTCACCGGGTAGCTGCGCAATTTCAACATCATCGCTTCGGTTGCCAGAGCCGTGGCGCTGGCCAGCGTGAGGCTGATCAGAATGGCCGGGCCGAAAAAGAAATAATAGGCGGCTATCGCCGGCAACAGGGCGACCAGCACCAGTAGCATGATGGTGCTGACCTTGCTGCCGGCGGTGAGAATATGAGGTGAGCTCATGAGGGTTCCGTGGTGTTGGTCGAGGCGGCGGCTGCGGCCTCGGCTTTTTTCGCCTTGGTGCGTTCAACCGCCGCCTGGATTGCGGCTTTTTTTGCGGCGATTGCCGGGTCTTCCGCTTCGCCGTTGGCTGTGGCAGCCGCCTTTGCCGCCGCTGCTGCTGCGGCTTTTTCGGCCATCCGCGCCGCTTTTTCCTGCTTTTCCCGTTCTTCGCGCTGCTTCTTGAATTCGAAGTGTTCTCTGGCTTGCTCTGCCGCTGCTTTTTCGCAGTTCTGCATGGCGATTTCGCTCTTGGCGAAACGGAAATAGGAAACCAGCGGGATGTGGCTGGGGCAGACATAGTCGCAGCAGCCGCATTCGATACAGTCGAACAGGTTGTAGGCACACGCCTTGTCGAAATTTTTGCTCTGGGAAAACCAGAACAGTTCTTGTGGCTGGAGGTCAGCCGGGCAGGCCTGGGCGCACTGGCCGCAGCGGATGCACGGCATGGCCGCGGGCTTGGGCGGGAATAGCGCGGGCGAAGCGGCGATGATGCAGTTGGTCGCCTTGGTCAGCGGGGCGTCCAGGTTGGTCAGGTCGAAGCCCATCATCGGCCCGCCGATGAGGTAGTGGCTGGTATCGGCAGCGGCACCGCCCGCCAACTGGATGATCTCGCCGAGTGGTGTGCCGATCAGCACTTCGAAGTTCTGCGGCCTTTGCACGTTGCCGGTGACGGTGACAATCCGTGAAATTACCGGCTCGCCATGGTTGATGGCGCGATGAACCGTGTAAGCCGTGGCGACGTTGGCGCAGACCACGCCGATATTAAGAGGCCGCTGGCCGCTGGGCACTTCCTTACCGGTGAGTACCTTGATCAGTTGTTTTTCACCGCCGCCCGGATACAGCGTGGGCACTGGCACAACTTCAAAGTTCGCTGCTTGTTCAAGATTTACGCTGCGACAGACTGCCTGCATCGCCGCAATCGCTTCAGGCTTGTTGTCTTCAATGCCGATCAGCACTTTTTCCGGCTGCATCAGGTGCGCCATGATCTTGATGCCTTCGACGATCTCGGCGGCGCGTTCGCGCATCAGCACATCGTCGGAGGTGATCCAGGGTTCGCACTCGGCGCCGTTCAGCACCAGGGTGCGGATTTTGCCTTGCTGGCCGGGGTTGAGCTTGACGTAGGTCGGGAACGCCGCGCCGCCCAAGCCGACGATGCCGGCATCGCGCAGTACCGCACGCACTGTGTCGGGATCGGCGGTTTTGTAATCCACCGCCTGATGTTCGATCCAGCGGTCCTCGCCGTCGGCCTCGATGCGGATGCACAGGTCGGGCAGGCCGGAAGGATGGGGTATGGCATGCAGGTCGATGGCGCTGACCGTGCCGGAGGTCGGAGCGTGGACGGCGGCGGAAATATAGCCATTGGCAATGCCGATCATCTGACCCTTGAGGACATGGTCGCCGATTTTGACATGAACCTTGGCCGGGGTACCGAGATGCTGGCGTAGCGGCACGATCACGCGTTTGGGCAGCGGTGCGGCGAGAATCGGCAGGCAATTCGATTCCGCCTTGTGCTGGGGCGGGTGGACGCCGCCGTGAAATTTTTGAAGCGTTCTCATGAGTCGGTCACGCGGCCTTTTTTAATTCAAACACCGGGTAGCGCCATTTCCATGTGGCCAGGTCGGCCTTGATGGGTTCCATGGTGATGCAGTCCACCGGGCAGACCGGCACGCATAGTTCGCAGCCGGTGCAACGGTCGATCAGGATAGTGTGCATCAGCTTGGTGGAGCCGATGATGGCGTCTACCGGGCACACCTTGATGCAGGCAGTGCAGCCGATGCAGGCGCTTTCGTCGATGAAGGCGACCCTTTTCGGTTTAGGCCCGGCACCCTCGGCGCCGCCGACCGGCTGGAACTCGACGCCGAGCAGGTCGGCCAGGCTTTTTGCCACCTTGTCGCCGCCCGGCACGCACAGGTTGGGGGCGGCCTGGCCGCTGGCGACTGCTTCTGCATAGGGGCGGCAGCCGGGGAAGCCGCACTGGCCGCACTGGGTTTGCGGCAGAATGGCGTCCACTTTTTCGACCAGCGGGTTGCCCTCAACCTTGAACTTGACCGAGGCGAAGCCGAGGATGGCACCCAGAACCACGGCCAGCAAAACCATGACCAGGATGGCGGTCAGCATGGCCAGACCAAAATAAGCGCCTTTCTCGTTTGCCTCCTCGCCCGCTTGCACCCGCAAGGAGTGTCCCCGCCGAGAGCGGCAGCAAAGCTGCTCGCACTGGCGAGACGGGAGAGGATTGAGGAGAGGGCAGCCCACGGGAGGCGGGTTGGGGAGAGGGGTAATCGCAATGCCATCACAGCTTCACCAATCCGGCAAAACCCATAAAGGCCAAGCTCAACAAGCCGGCGGTAACCATGGCGATGGCCGAGCCGCGAAACGGCGCCGGAATCGCCGCACCTTCCAGCCGTTCGCGCATCGCGGCAAACAGCACCAGCACCAGGGTGAAGCCGATGGCGCCGCCGAAGCCGTAAATCAGCGATTCAATAAAGTTGTGATTTTCCTGCACGTTCAGCAGCGGGATGCCGAGTACCGCGCAGTTGGTGGTGATCAGCGGCAGGTAGATGCCCAGAACCTGATACAGCACCGGGCTGGATTTGCGGATGAACATCTCGGTAAACTGGACAATGGCGGCGATCACCACGATAAAGGACAGGGTGCGCAGATAGCCGAGATCGTTGGGAATCAGCAGGTAATGGTCAACCAGGTAGCTCAGGCCGGATGACAGGGTAAGAACGAAAGTGGTGGCCGCGCCCATGCCGATGGCCGCGCCGAGTTTCTTGGATACGCCCATGAACGGGCACAGGCCAAGCATTTTGACCAGCACGATGTTGTTGACCAGCACCGTGCCGATCAGGATGAGGAGGTAGTGTTCCATTGATGTTTGGCTGCCTCAAATTTCCATGTGGCGATTATTATTGGTCATTACGAGCCCGCCGTGCAAGTTGTAACGAGCTCTTGAACCAATAATGCGAGCTTGATTATGGTGCTTCGACCGATCCGGGTTCTCAGCCCAGGGCTGTTTCCGCTGCGACCCAGGGATACCCAAGATCGGAGGCCAGGCCGGGATGCGTCACGTGACCCAGATGCAGGTTAAGTCCGTTGAGCAACCCCGGATTTGCCCTCAGCGCTTCCTTCCAGCCTTTGTTCGCCAGTGCCAGTACGTAGGGCAAGGTGGCGTTGGTTAGTGCCTGAGTGGCCGTGCGCGCGCAGGCAGCCGGCATGTTGGTGACACAGTAGTGCACCACGCCTTCCTCAGTATAGGTTGGGCTGGAGTGGGTGGTGGGGCGCGAGGTTTCGGCGCAGCCGCCCTGGTCGATTGCCACGTCCATCAGCACCGAGCCGGGTTTCATGGATTGGACGAGGGCGCGGCTCAAAAGTTTCGGGGCGCGCTTGCCGGGCAGCAGCACCGAGCCGATCACGAGATCGGCCTTGCGAACCTGTTCCTCGATTGCGGCAGCTTCGGAGTAGCGGGTTCGAAGGCGGCCGCCAAAAACGTCATCGAGATAGCGCAAACGCGGCAGGCTGACATCCAGCAAGGTAACTTCCGCACCTAGGCCCAGCGCCACCTTGGCGGCATTGGCGCCGACTGTGCCGGCACCCAGCACCGCTACCCGGCCTGGAAACACGCCGGGCACACCGCCCAACAACACGCCATTGCCGCCGTTGGCCAGTTGCAGCGCGGTGGCGCCGGCCTGGATGGCGATCCGGCCAGCCACTTCCGACATCGGGGTGAGCAATGGCAGCGTGCCATGCAAGTCGGTCACGGTTTCATAGGCAATACCGATGATTTTTCGTTCCATCAACTGTCGGGTCAGTTCGGGGTCGGCCGCCAGGTGCAGGTAGGTAAATAGAACTTGCCCTTCACTGAGCAGCGGAATCTCGCCGGGCTGCGGCTCCTTGATCTTGACGATCAGCGGGCAAACATAGGCTTTGGCGGCGGAAGAAACAATTTTTGCGCCGGCGGCGCGGTACAGTTCATCGCTGAAGCCGATGCGGTCGCCGGCCAGGGTTTCCATCCGCACTTCATGGCCGGCATCGACTAGGGTGCGCACACCGGCAGGGGTGATGCCGACGCGGTATTCGTGGTCTTTGATTTCCTTCGGGACGCCGATCAGCATGGGTTTTAGCCTATAGCAATTTACAGGAAACGCAATCGCTCTCGATTTCACTGGCGCATTCGGCGATCAGCTCGGGGCCGCGATAGATAAAGCCGGTATAAAACTGTATCAGGCTGGCGCCGGCGCGAATTTTTTCCGCCGCGTCGAGGCCGTTGAGAATGCCGCCGACGCCGATGATCGGAATTTTGCCGCGCAAGGCGATGGAGAGCTGCTTGATCACGGACGTGGATTTGATGCGCACCGGGGCGCCGGACAGTCCGCCGGTTTCGTCGGCATGTGGCAGGCCATCCACCCCTTCGCGACCGATGGTGGTATTGGTGGCGATAACCCCGTCGATCTGGTACTTGAGCAGCAGGTCGGCAATCGTGATGACCTGCTCGGTATCCAGATCGGGCGCGATTTTCAGGGCGAGCGGCACATAGCGCCCATGCTGTTTTGCCAGCATGCCTTGCTCCGCCTTCAGGGCAGCGAGCAGATTTTCCAGTTCGTCTGACTGCTGCAACTGGCGCAGATTCCTGGTGTTGGGCGAGGAAATGTTGACGGCAACATAGCTGGCGTGAGGGTAGACCTTGCGCAGGCAGGTCAGGTAGTCGTCCGCCGCCTTTTCAATCGGCGTGTCGAAATTCTTGCCGATGTTGATGCCGAGAATTCCCTTGTAGCGGGAGTTCTTGACGTTTTCCACCAGAAAATCCACGCCCCGGTTGTTGAAACCCATGCGGTTGATGATCGCCTGTGCCTGCGGCAGGCGGAACAATCGCGGCCTGGGATTGCCGGATTGCGGGCGGGGCGTGACCGTGCCGATTTCGATGAAGCCGAAACCGAGCGCCCCGAGCGCATCAATGCAGTCGCCGTTCTTGTCCAGCCCGGCGGCCAGCCCGACCGGGTTGGGGAAGGTCAGGCCCATCACGGTCTTGGGCGCAGCCTTGACGCGTGGCGCCAGCAGTCCCAGCAGACCCAGGCGATGGGCGGTTCTCGTGGCCCACAGGCCGAAGCCGTGCGCGGTTTCAGCGTCGAGGCGGAAGAATATGGAACGGATAAGTGAGTACATGCGGCATTTTACCTTTTTAACTCGGATGTTTCCTGAATCGGCACAATTCAGAACGGCAATTCCAGCCCTGGCTCAGCCGCCAGCAGCACCATCCGAAATTCTTCCTGAATCCGTTTTAACGCCGTCTCGTCGTCGCCCTCGAAGCGCAACACGATCACCGGCGTGGTATTGGACGGACGCATCAGGCCGAAGCCGTCGGCGTATTCCACCCGCAGGCCGTCGAGCGTGATAATTTCACGTGAAGCGGGGAAGCGGGCGGTTTTTTGCAGCTTGTCGATCAGGGCGTAATGCGCGCCTTCGGCCATCCTGATCTGGAGTTCCGGGGTGTTGGCGGTATCCGGCAGGCTGTGCAGGGTGGCGTTGATGTCGGCCTGTCTGGACAGAAATTCGAGCATCCGCGCGCCGGCGTAGAGGCCGTCGTCGAAGCCGTACCAACGTTCCTTGAAGAAGATGTGGCCGCTCATCTCGCCGGCCAGCAGCGCGCCGGTTTCCTTCATCTTGGCCTTGATGAAAGAGTGGCCGGTTTTCCACAGCAGCGGTCTGCCGCCGCGTTCGCTTATCCACGAGAACAGGTTGCGCGTGGATTTGACGTCAAAGATGATTTCCGCGCCGGGGTTGCGCGACAGCACATCCTGTGCGAACAGCATCAGCTGGCGGTCGGGGAAGATGATGCGACCGTCCTTGGCGACTACGCCCAAGCGGTCGCCGTCGCCATCGAAGGCGAAGCCGATTTCGGCGTCCGAGGTCTTGAGGCGGGCAATCAGGTCTTGCAGGTTTTCCGGCACCGACGGGTCGGGATGGTGGTTGGGGAGATTGCCGTCCACTGCGCAGAACATTTCCTCCACTTCGCAGCCCATTTCGCGGAACAGCTTGGGGGCAAAAGCGCCAGCTACGCCGTTGCCGCAATCGACGATGATCTTCATTTTGCGGGCGGGTTTGACGTCCGAGACGATGCGCTTGATGTATTCATCGGCGATTTCATGGGTTGTATAGCTGCCGCTGCCGTGGGTGAGATCGTTGTTTTCGATGCGCGCGCGCAACGCCTGGATCGCGTCGCCCGACAGGGTGTCGCCGCCCAGCACCATTTTCAGGCCGTTGTAGTCGGGCGGGTTGTGGCTGCCGGTGACCATCACGGCCGAGTGGGTCTCGAGCTGGTAGGCGGCGAAATAGGTCATCGGCGTGGCGACCATGCCGAGATCAACGACGTTGATGCCGGCCTTCTGGATGCCGCATGCCAGCGCCGCAGCCAGATCGGGGCCGGACAGCCTGCCGTCGCGGCCAATGGCGATGGTGGTCTGGTTGCGGGCGACTGCTTCGGAGCCGATGGCGTGGCCGATGGCTTCGACGATTTCAGGGGTGAGGGTTTTTCCGATGATGCCGCGGATGTCGTAGGCTTTGAAAATTTCCTTGGGCAGGTTGAGCATGAATGCCTTTCTGTTATGAACCCAGAAATTATATCCTTATTTTGCCCGTGGTTTTTTCCGCCGCGTAGGGGGGGCTCCGCCGGATTGCCCGGCGGAGATTTGGTTTAGACCCGGAACTGACCTACAAGTTGTTGCAGTTCGATTGCGATATGCGACACATCTTCTGCTGCCTGACCGACCTGACGAATGTTTGCAGAATTTTCCTCGGTGAGTGCTGAAATTTCTTCCATGTTGCGCGCGACTTCTTCTGTTGCGGCAGTCTGCTCCCGCGTGCTCCCGGCAATATGGCTGACCAGTCCGGTAACCTGATTCGCAGCTTCAACGACCTGCTTCAGGGCCTCGCCGGTCAAGCGGTTGAAGTTGGCGCTTTCCTGCACTTCACGCTCGACTTCACTCATGGAGGTTACGGCAGCTTCGGTCTCGGAGCGGATGGCGTTAACCACGCCGGCGATTTCGTTGGTGCTGCTCGAGGTGCGTTCCGCAAGCTTTCTTACCTCATCGGCGACAACGGCAAAGCCGCGTCCTTGTTCGCCGGCACGCGCGGCTTCGATGGCGGCATTGAGCGCTAACAAGTTGGTCTGGTCGGCAATTTCCTTGATGACGGTGGTGATCTGGCCGATCTTCTGGATCGAGTCATTCAGGTTGCTGATTATGTTGACTGAATTGTGGGCGGTTGCAACCATTTTTTCCATGGCAGCACGGTTTTTTCCCATGTTTTCATCGCCTTGGCGCGCATATTCTTCATTGCGGTGAACCGCTTCGCCCGCACCGCTGGCGGAACTTTCCACTTCTGAATTGGCTACGCTGATTTCCTCCATCGCCGCTGCGACCTGCATGACGCGTTCGTTGCGCGCCGACCCGCGCGAGATGACCTGCTCGAGCTGGTTGGACAGGTTTGTAGAGGCACTTGCAGCTTTGTCCGCCGCATTTTTTACGCCTTCCACGATGTGTTTGAGGTGTGCCGTGGTGTTTTCCAGCGATTGCCCCATTTCGCCGAGTTCATCTTTGCGCTTGAACGGCACGGTAACACTTAAATCACCTTGCGCTACCTTGGCAAGGGTGTCTTTTAGTGCCTGGATGCCGCGATGAATATCTGCGGAAAGCAGGCTGATCCCGATCAGCAAGATGATTATGCTGACACCGAATACGCTCAGCCCGACAAAAATCAACTTTTTGCCATGTGCGCGGCTCTTTTCGTAAGTATCCTTGACCGCCGCCTGCTGGAATGAAACCAGTTGCGAGATGGGTTTCAGCAAAGCGCTTTGGAAAGCGGGCCATTCATCTTCCAGCAATCCGGCGATGGTTTTTTTGTCATCGCTGGAATAAGCCTCTTCCAGCTTGCCCAGGAAAGCCGGCAGCAAGCCAAGCTGCTTGTCGATTTTCGCGATCTGGTCACGGGCCTCATTGCTGAAAACATTATTACGGGTTTTTTCCTTGAATAGCCCCCACTGTTGCGGGATAGAATCACGGGCTTCTTTGAGCTGGATTTTTGAGCC
Organism: Sulfuricella sp.; assembly: GCA_028713975.1. Taxonomy (GTDB): domain Bacteria; phylum Pseudomonadota; class Gammaproteobacteria; order Burkholderiales; family Sulfuricellaceae; genus Sulfuricella. Next base: position 51,029 of record JAQTNE010000015.1, on the reverse strand, counting down.
CATTGCGGGCATTTGGTCGAGCAATACGCCGGCCATCCTGAAGCGGATTTCCTTCAGGCTGCGATCCATGTCCTGTAAAGCGGAAACCGGTTCCACCTGATTCTCATAAACGGTGGCAAGTGCTTCTGTGCCTTGGGTGACGCTGTACATATTGACTGCCGCAAGGATGAGCGAAACCAGTCCGGCCAGCAGGCCGATAAGAAATATTTTGGCTTTGAGACTTTTCATCTTGAGAAAGGGGGCTCCGAAATGTTTGGAAATGGCGGGCATGAGGAACATGCCCGCCGGGGCTTGCGGTTACAGTTTATTCAACCGGCAAGCCTTTGGCTTTCCATTCCGGGAAGCCGCCGCGGAACCAGTACACTTTCTTGTGGCCTGCCTTGATTGCGGCTGCCGCACCCTTGTAGCTCTTCCAGCATTCTGCGCCATTGCATTGGGTGATGATGGCGGCGCTCTTGTCGGCAGGCAGTTTGGAAACATCGAAGCTGTCCTGGCTGGCGTCGAAATCGGCGGTTTTCGCGCTCTTTTCCTTGTAAGGCACGTTGGCCGCACCCTTGATGTGCGCCTCGGCATATTCGTTGGCAACACGCGTGTCGATCATTTTGGCGCCGCCGTCCATCAGCGATTTTGCCTTGGCGGCGTCAACCACTTCGGCGCCCTTCAGACTGGCAGGGGTTTCGTTTGCCAGTGCAATGTTTGTGGAAGCGAAGGCGCAGGCGGCGACCATCGAGATGAGTGCGGTTTTGGTAAATTGCATGGGTGTTACCTCCCTGAGGTTTTGATTTCGTCGGTGTTTTTACCGCCTGTACATGCAGGCAGCAATTTATAGTATCTCAAGAAGCCGATTTTCAGCAATAATTAACCTGGCATAATTAGCTCGATTAAAATGGATGCAGGTCAAAAACGGAATTCTCTCCGTGGGCATTGCGGCAAGGGTATAATGGGCATAACTTGAAACGACACACTGGAAAATGATGCAACTCCCTGTATCCATTCTTGAAAAATACAGCAAGCCTGGCCCGCGCTATACCTCGTATCCGACTGCGCCCTATTTCACCAATGCTTTCGGTGAGAAGGAGTGGCTGGCGGAAATCAGCCAGACCCAGAACAAAGGGCGCGATTTGTCGCTGTATGTGCACATCCCGTTTTGCGACACGTTGTGCTACTACTGCGGCTGCAACATGGTGGCGACGCGGAACTACAACCGCGCCACCGAATATCTTGATTACCTGTTCCGGGAAATCGACCAGGTCGCGGCGCTGACCAACCCGTCCAGGGTCGCGCGCCAACTGCACTGGGGCGGCGGCACGCCGACCTATCTGGCTCCCGACGACATCCGCCGCCTGTTCGCGCATATCGCCAGCCGCTTCACCATCGCTGCCGACGCCGAAACCGGCTGCGAGGTCGATCCGCGCGAGCTTTCCCGTGAGCATGTGAAAGCCTTGAAGGATGCCGGCTTCAACCGCATCAGCCTGGGCGTGCAAGACTTGGACGATGCCGTGCAAAAGGCAGTCAACCGGGTGCAGCCGGAAAGCCTGATCCGCCAGGTTTACGGCTGGATGCGCGAAGAAGGATTCGACAGCGTCAACATGGACCTGATGGTGGGGCTGCCGCACCAGACCGTGGCAAGCTACCGCGACACGCTCGACAAGATCATCGCGATGGGGCCGGATCGTCTGGCGGTGTTCAATTATGCCCACGTGCCGTGGATGAAAAAAAACCAGAAGCTGATCATCGAATCTGACCTGCCCAGCTTGGCTACGCGCCTCGAATTACAGCAGCTGATCCTGGACAAGCTTACCGCAGCGGGCTATGTCTACATCGGCATGGATCATTTCGCCAAGCCTGATGACGAAATCGTCAAGGCGCAGCAGAGCAAGACCCTGTACCGCAATTTCCAGGGCTACACCACCCACAAGAACTGCGACATTTACGCCTTCGGCGCGTCTTCTATCAGCCAGACCGAGGATGTGTTCGTGCAGAACGAGAAAAAATTGTCCGACTACTACCGCCTGGTCGGTGAGGGGAGGCTGCCGGTGGAACGCGGCCTGCGCGTCACGCAGGAAGACAAGCTGCGGCGCGATGCCATCACCCGCATCATGTGCGATCTAGAACTGGACAAGGCGGCGTTCGGTAAGGAATGGGGCGTTGATTTCGACGCGTATTTCGCCGATGCGCTGGTGGAGCTGAAGGAGATGGAGGCCGACGGACTGGTGATACTCAACCCGGAAAAAGTCACGATCACCCAGACCGGACGCTTCTTTCTGCGCAACATCGCGATGCCGTTCGACGCTTACCTCAAGCAGAAGACGGACGACAGGCCGATGTTCTCGAGGACGCTGTAATTTGGCGTGAGGCGAGCCTCACCCTTCCCGTATCGCCGCAATTTCTTCCAATACCCGCTGCGGTGTGAGCTTCATCAGGCAATCTAAATGCCCGAGCGGACACACTCTCTTGAAGCATGGGCTGCACGGCAGGTTCAGGCTGACGATGCGGGCCTTGTCCGATAAGGGCGGAGTGAAATCAGGGCTGGACGAGCCGAATAGCGCGATAGTCGGTTTGCCGAGCGCGGCGACGATGTGCATCAGGCCGGAGTCGTTGACTACGGCGAAGTCCGCGGCGGCGAGCAGGTCAATGGCCTGGGCGAGATCGGTTTTGCCGCACAGATTGCGGAGCGTCGAATTTCCCCCCTCTCCCCAACCCTCCCCCTCGAGGGGGGAGGAAGCGAAGGAGGGGAGCGTGGAATAAATTCGTTCGATTTCTTTTCCGATTTCAAAATCCTTGGCGGAGCCCAGTAGCCAGATTTCATGCCCCTTGTCCGCCAGCCGCCGCGCCAGTTCGGCGAAATGTGCAGCAGGCCAGCGCTTGGCCGGGCCGTATTCGGCCCCGACGCAGAATGCCACCGGGTTTTTCGCTGCCAGGCCGAGCTTGGCGAGCGTAGTCTGGACTTGTTCTGTATCGGCGGTCAGGCGCGGGTATTCGACCGGACGGCGTAGCGGGGAATGGCGGCGCCCGGCCAAGGCGGCGAAGCGTTCCACCATCAGCGGCAGTGCTTTTTTGTCCAGATTCCGCAGGTCGTTGATCAGGCCATAGCGCATTTCCCCTTTAAAGCCGGTGCGCAACGGAATACCGGCGAAGAAGGGGAGCAGCGCCGATTTGAGCGAGTTGGGCAGGATGATCGCGTGGCCATAGCGTTCCCGGCGCAGTGCGCGTCCCAGGTGCCAGCGCAGCTTCAGGCAGAGTTCGCCATGGGCCAGCGGGTTGGTGATGACGCGTCGAATCTCCGGCATGCGCTCCAGCACCGGGGCTACCCAGGCTGGCGCAAAGGCGTCGATCGTCGCGTCGGGATGCTGTTCTCGCAGGCGCCGGAGCAGCGGCTGCGCCATTACGGCGTCGCCGACCCAGGAAGGCGCGATGATCAGGATTTTCGGCATGAATTTTTCACCGCAGAGGACGCAGAGGGCGCGGAGTAAATCAAAGGCAAAATGCGGTTGCTATAAAAACACCGGGATGGCGATTTAAGGTTTTCCTCCGCGCCCTCCGCGTCCTTTGCGGTGAATCCAGTTATTAGTGATGCCCTTTGGGCAGCTCGCCCTTCAGCTTGTACAGTGTGCCGCAATAGGGACACAGTGCTTCGCCGGTTTTTTCGATCGGCAGAAAGACGCGCGGGTGGCTGCTCCACTGCGGCATTGCCGACGTCGGGCAGTGCAGCGGCAGATCCGCCGCCGTGACTTCGTAATAGCGCGCCTTGAATCCGGTTGGCATTGCCTAACTCCTTAATTAAACCAGGGTCAGCCAGTCTTGATGTTTCGCGTCCTTGCCGGTGACGCAGGCGAAATAGGCGGACTGGAGTTTCTCGGTGACCGGGCCGCGCTTGCCGGAGCCGACCATCCGGTTGTCCAGTTCGCGGATCGGCGTGACTTCCGCCGCACTGCCGGTGAAGAAGGCTTCGTCCGCAGTGTAAATTTCGTCGCGGGTGACGTGTTTCTCGATCACCTCGATGCCGTGCTCGCGAGCCAGGTGGATGACGGTGTCGCGGGTGATCCCTTCCAGCGCGGAGGTGAGATCCGGGGTGTAGAGCTTGCCCTTCTTCACCAGAAAAACATTCTCGCCCGAGCCTTCCGCTACGAGACCGTCCACGTCCAGCAGCAGGGCCTCGTCGTAGCCGTCCTGGGCGGCTTCCTGGTGGGCCAGGATGGAGTTCATGTAGTTGCCGGTGGCCTTCGCCTTGCTCATGGTGATGTTCACGTGATGGCGGGTGAAGGACGAGGTCTTGACGCGGATGCCGTTCTCCAGCGCCTCCTGGCCCAGATAAGCGCCCCACGGCCATGCGGCGACGATCACGTGCACCGACAGGTTCTTGGCGGAGATGCCCATGGCCTCGGAGCCGTAGAAGGCCATCGGCCGGATATAGCCGGATTCCAGCTTGTTGACGCGTACTGCTTCCACCTGCGCGGCGGAGATGGTCGCCTTGTCAAAAGGGAGTTTGATGCCGAGGATGTGGGCCGAGTTGAACAGGCGGTCGGTGTGCTCTTCCAGGCGGAAAATGGCCGTGCCCTTGTCGGTCTTGTAGGCGCGCACGCCCTCGAAGACGCCCATGCCGTAGTGCAGGGAGTGGGTGAGGACGTGAGTGGTGGCCTCGCGCCACGGTACCAATTTCCCGTCGTACCAGATGAAACCATCGCGGTCGGACATAGACATGCTGCTTGCTCCAGATTTGAGTTAATTGTCAAGAATAGGCTAATTGTAGCGCATTTTGCTGAAATTACGGAGCGAACACTGCCTGCCACAGCCGCTTGACGGCACTTGCAAGTTCCGCCACCTGTTCCGGGTCGATGCGGGCGTGGGGGCTGCCCTGCAACCGGATCTGGTGTTGCAGCAGGCGATATTCGCGGTAGGCGTCGCGCACCTGTTGCGCCGGGTCGGAAGGAATCAAGCCCAGCTCCCCGGCGATGCGCAGCAGCGCCAGATTGCCGGCATCCCTGGTCAGTTCCGGGTGAACACAGGAAAAGCGCAGCACCAGATACTGCACCAGGAATTCGACATCGATGATGCCGCCGCGATCATGCTTGATGTCGAACTGGCCGCTGGGGTTGGGGTGGGCGTCCAGCATCTTCTGCCGCATCGCGATGATTTCCTCGCGCAGCGTTGCCGGGTCGCGTTCCTGCCGCAGTACTTCGATTCTGATCCGCTCGAAAGCGGCGCCCACTTCGGGGTCGCCCGCGCTGAAGCGGGCGCGGGTCAGCGCTTGGTGTTCCCAGGCCCAGGCCTGCTTCTTCTGGTATTCCTCGAACGCCGACACGGTGCTGACCAGCAGTCCGCTGGCGCCGTTGGGCCGCAGCCGTAGGTCGGTTTCATAGAGAATGCCGGCGGGCGTCATGCTGGAAATCCAGGTGTTGATGCGCTGCGCCAGCCGGGCATAAATTTCGGCGGCTTCCGGCGCTTCGTCATCGTATAGAAAAATGATGTCGAGGTCGGAAGCGTAGCCCAACTCCTTGCCGCCCAGCTTGCCATAGGAAATGATGGCGAAGCGCGGCGTGTCGCGGTGCTTGGTGCGCAGGCCGGCCCAGGCGAGGCGGATGGTTTCGTCCAGGATCAGGTCGGCCAGTTCGGAAAGCCGGTCCGAGAGAATCTCCAGCGGCAGGATGCCTGCCAGATCCTGTGCCACCAGGCGGAAAGTCTGCGCCTGCTTGAAGTGGCGCATGATGTCCATCTGCCGTTCGGTGTCGCCGGCGGCGGCGTTCAGCAGCTCTTCCAGTTCGCTCCTGAGATGCTCCCGGTCAACCAGGGCATAGAGTTCGCGGGTGTCGAGCAATTCGTCGAGCAGGATCGGGTGCTGGGCCAAGTAATCCGACACCCAGGGGCTGGCGCTGCACAGCTTGGCGACCTGGTTGAGGGTCTGCGGATATTCCTGCAGCAGGGCGAGGTAGGTACCGCGGCGGCTGATGTTTTCCACCAGGTGGAGAATGCGCTCCAGGGTTTTGTCCGGATTGGGAAAATTGCAGGCCACTTCGATCAGCGGCGGCATCAGGGCATCAAGGCGGGTGCGGCTTTCGTCCGGTAACTGGCTATAGCGGGTGCCTTCGCGCAAGCGGCGCAGCAATTGCCACGCCTCGGCGGGGTGGCGGTAGCCCTGCTCGGCGAGGCGAGCGACGGCTTCTTCATCGTCTGGCGTGCCTTGCCAGAGCATCGCCAGCGGATGGCTGTCTTGCGCGCTTTGCGGCGCGGCAAAAACCTGCTCGAAATGGCGCTCCACCTTGTTGCGGTGGTGATCGAGGGCTTTCATGAAAGCCGGCCAGTCGGTGTGGCCCATGGCGGTCGAGATGATCTGCCGGTCGGCGTCGTTTTCCGGCAGGGTCTGGGTCTGTGCGTCCTCAAGATATTGCAAGCGGTGTTCGAGGTTGCGCAGGAAGAAATAGGCGTCGCGCAGCTCGGTTATGGTTTGCGCCGGCAGCAGCTTGCGCTGTTCGATCAGGTCGAGCGCGGTGAGCGTGGAGCGGGTTTGCAGGACGGTTTCCTTGCCGCCGCGGATCAACTGGAACACCTGGGCAATAAACTCGATTTCGCGGATGCCGCCCGGCCCCAGCTTGATGTTGTTCGACATGTCGCGGCGCGCCACCTCCTGCCGGATTTGCGCGTGCAGGCCGCGCATCGAGGCAAAGGCGCCGAAATCGAGATATTTGCGGAACACAAAGGGACGCAGGATATCTGCCAGTTCCAGGTAGAGCGTGCCGGTGATGGGCTTGCCCTTGATCCAGGCGTAGCGTTCCCATTCGCGGCCCTGGGTGAGATAGTAATTTTCCAGCATGGCGAAGCTGCACACCAGCGGGCCGGAATCGCCGTAGGGCCGCAGCCGCATATCGACACGGAAGACGAAGCCGTCGGCGGTATTGTCGTTGAGTGCGCCGATCAGTTTTTTGCCGAGCAGGGAAAAATATTCATGGTTGCTGGTCTTGCGCGGGCCGGCGGTTTCTCCTTCCTCGGGGTAGGCAAAAATCAGGTCGATATCCGAGGAGACGTTGAGCTCGCCGCCGCCGAGCTTGCCCATGCCGACCACCACCAAGTCTTGTTCGCGGCCGCTTTCTTCGCCGATGGGTGTGCCGTATTGGCTGCGCAGCCAGGCGTCGAGGCGGGTGAGGGCGAAGCCCACGGCGACTTCCGCCAGTTGAGAGGCGGTGGCCATGACTTCGCGCAGGTCGGCCAAGCCGGCGAGGTCGCGCACGATCAGGCGCAGCATCACCTGCTGGCGCAAGGTGCGCAGCGCCTTTTTCAGCGCCGTTTCATCTTCGATTGCGCAACCGTCGAGGAATGCCCGCATCGCCAGCGCATCCCAGGGGGTGAACAGGGTTTCGCGCAAGCGCTCGAGCAAGGCGGGGTCACTCTCTGTCAGGCGCCGGGCGAAACGGCTGAGGCCGAGCGCTTTTTCGATCAGTGTTGCGGGCGGTGCGGAAGCATTTTGCATGGGGATGTCCGTCTTGGTATCATATAATAGATAACTTATCTATAAGATTTAGAGAAGTTTGCCGGTTTCGGGATTTTTCTGGAGAATACTCGCAAAAAAACCGTTTTGCCGGACTTGCAACTCCGGTCAAAAACGCTATCATCAGCCAAATAACCAACTATATCGTATCAAATTCACCGAGGAGAAAACATGTCGTCGATCGAATCAGTCATGACCGAGAACCGGGTGTTCGAGCCATCAGAGGCTTTCAAGGCCCAGGCCAACGTCAAGGGTATGGAGGGATACCAGGCGCTGTGCGCGCAGGCTGAGAAGGATTATGAGGGCTTTTGGGCCGATCAGGCGCGCGATCTGCTGGTCTGGAAGAAGCCTTTCACCAAGGTGCTGGACGAGAGCAACGCGCCATTCTACAAGTGGTTCGACGACGGCGAAATGAACGTTTCCTACAATTGCCTGGACAAGCATCTCGCTACCCAGCCCAACAAGGTGGCGATCATTTTCGAGGCGGACGACGGCAAGATCACCAAAATCACCTATCAGGAGCTCTACCATCGCGTCTGCCAGTTCGCCAACGGGCTCAAGGCATTGGGCACCAAGAAGGGCGATCGCGTCATTATCTATCTGCCGATGAGCATCGAGGCGGCAGTGGCGATGCAGGCCTGCGCCCGCATTGGTGCGATCCATTCGGTAGTATTCGGCGGCTTCTCCGCCAAGAGCCTGCATGAGCGCATCACCGATGCTTCCGCCGGCCTGGTCATCACCGCCGACGGCCAGTTCCGCGGCGGCAAGGCGATGCCGCTCAAGCCCGCGGTGGACGAAGCGCTCACCATGGGCGGCTGCGACTGCGTGAAGAACGTGGTGGTGTATCAGCGCACTGCCGGCGAAACCGTGTGGGACGCCAAGCGCGATGTGTGGTGGCACGATGCAATCAAGGGCCAGGCCGATACCTGCGAACCGGAATGGGTTGGTGCCGAGCATCCGCTGTTCATTCTTTACACCTCCGGCTCCACCGGCCAACCCAAGGGCGTGCAGCACTCCAGCGCCGGCTTCCTGCTCCAGGCCATGCTCACCATGCGCTGGACCTTCGACTACAAGGACAGCGACGTGTTCTGGTGCACCGCCGATGTCGGCTGGATCACCGGCCACACCTACGTCACCTACGGCCCGCTGGCAGTGGGCGCGACCGAGATCATGTTCGAAGGGGTGCCGACTTACCCCGATGCGGGTCGCTTCTGGCGGATGATTCAGGATCACAAGGTCACGGTGTTTTATACCGCGCCAACCGCGATTCGCTCGCTGATCAAGCTGGGCGGCGATCTGCCCAAGAAGTATGATATTTCCAGCCTGCGCTTGCTAGGTACCGTGGGTGAGCCGATCAACCCCGAAGCGTGGATGTGGTACTACAACACCGTCGGCCAGACCCGCTGCCCGGTTGTCGATACCTGGTGGCAGACCGAGACCGGCGGCCACATGATCACCCCGCTGCCCGGCGTGCACGGCCTCAAGCCCGGCTCCTGCACCATGCCTTTGCCCGGCATCATGGCCGCCATCGTCGACGAGGCCGGCCATGACGTGGAAAAAGGCAAGGGCGGCTTCCTGGTCATCAAGCGCCCCTGGCCCTCGATGATCCGCACCATTTATGGCGACCCCGAGCGCTACAAGAAGAGCTATTTCCCGGAAGACCTGGGCGGCAAGCTGTACCTCGCCGGCGACGGCGCCAACCGCGATCTGGACGGCTATTTCTGGATCATGGGGCGGATCGACGACGTGCTCAACGTCTCCGGCCACCGCCTCGGCACCATGGAAATCGAATCCGCGCTGGTGGCAAATCCGCTGGTGGCGGAAGCAGCCGTAGTGGGCAAACCGCACGACATCAAGGGTGAAGCGGTGGTGGCTTATGTGGTGCTGAAAGGCTCACGCCCCGAAGGCGACGCGGCGAAGAAAATCGTCGCCGAACTGCGTGACTGGGTGGGCAAGGAAATCGGCCCGATCGCCAAGCCTGACGAAATCCGCTTTGGCGATAACCTGCCCAAGACCCGTTCCGGCAAGATCATGCGGCGCTTGTTGCGGGTCTTGGCGAAAGGCGAGGAGATCACGCAGGATATTTCCACCCTGGAGAATCCGGCGATTCTGGAGCAATTGAAGGAAGTCGTGAAGTAGGTTTGTTGTTTTGTAGCACGAAAAAGCCGCCGGGGTTTTGGCGGCTTTTTTATTGGTGCGGGGGTCTGGAACAAGGAGCCTTGCGCAACTCGGAAACGACATGGATATCGAGTACGAACATCAGGACAAGTCCGTTGGCCGGAAGAGATTGCCCGCACGCGCCGACTCAAACTCGATATTTTCGATGCCGGGCATCGCCAGCATATCGATGATGCTGGCCGTTCCGCAGGAAATTTTCCGGTATTCCTCGATGGTCAAAAGCACGTGTGCCGGTTGACCGCGGTACGTGATGAAAACCGGCCCGTTCCGTGCCGCTTTCTTGGCCCCGCTAGTATCCTGATAGAATTCGCGGCTGGATAGGGTCGTGATGGTCATGGTGTCACCTCATGTAGTAATGTAGAAACATTGCTACATTGTCGCTGTGATCGCAAGTGCGTGTGGTTTTTGGTTGGCGACGATAAGTGGTTTGACCCTTATCGTGCTCATGAAGTTTGAATTTGTGGGGAAATCTCAGGGTCTGTCCTCGGTTGTTACCCGCTGCGCGGCTTTATGCGCAGCGTCCGCATGAGCGCCATGTTATGCCACGCTATATGTTGCCGGCTTCTCAAGTAGCATATATTGAACTTGGTTTTCTGCGCGTGGTTGAATGGAAGTTGCAGTGAAATTGGTAACCAGCGCCTCAACGACAGGGTTTCTATTCTCTTCCTTGCCGCCAACATGATAGAAATGCTCTCGCGTAAGAATGCTGTGCTTTGACCATAGAGATTTCACATACTCGTTTTCGCGGAAATCATTGTGATGCCATGTTGATAAAATGAATTTTCCGGAGAAGCCAGAAAGCTGACTGAACAGATCCCGCTCATGAGATTCATCCCATCCATTGTAATAATCGACATGCCGACCAATGTATGGCGGGTCGCAGTAGATAATGTCGGCTGATGAGGCGCCTTGTATTGTCATGCTGAAATCTTGGCATTTGAAAGTAAATTCTTTCGCCCTAATAATTTTGCTGACCCAAGCGACTTGGTTGGTAATTTTTGTTACATAAGCCTGCGCAAATCGTTGCGGCTTTCTGCAAAACGGAATGTTGAATCCACCTTTTCGATTAAAGCGGATCATGCCATTGAACCCGGCGCGATTGACGAACAAAAAATCGAGGGGAGAATGTTCTGCGTTGAATCTATCTCTGACGAAGTAATAATGATCTTCGCCTTTGGATAAAAGAATTTCTCCTTCTCGATTCAGATACTCTTTGACTATGTCTGGAGTGATTTCACCCGATGCGATGGAAGCATAGAAACTAACAAGGTGAGGGTTTGCGTCGCACAAAACGGCGCGGCGAGGGGCTACATTAAAAGCCACCGCTCCCGTACCCATAAATGGTTCAATCCATGTGCCGTTGAAGTCCTCCGGCACGATACTTTGTATCCAGGGGACAAGCTTTGTCTTTATGCCCTGCGACTTAATCGGCGGCACACCAACTCTCATGCTCATTCTTCGCCGTTCCTTTTATCAACTACTAGAGAAATGTCACCGCTTTTGTATCCAACAAATTCGCGAAGCGTGGATATTTTTTTCGTCCCGCCTTTTCCGTCATGGATGGTTATTTTTTTGTAGTTCATCCAATATTCATCAAACCATTCTTCTCCCAGCTTCGAGAACATGCCCTTACCGGCGATGATGTCGGCTATGTTGTTAATGCTCCCGATGTTGGCTGTGTTGCCGCTCCCGCCTTTGTCGCTAGCAATTTTCCATTTTTCTGTGACAAAGAAATGAAAATTTTTTGCCACGGAAGTAATTGAATGCAATTCGTCAACGCTATGAGATTTTGTCTCGTCGATGGCTGCTCCCTCCGCCCTGTCGTAAATGATGCCAAGACAGAAATGCCCTGAGTAGCTGCCGTAGGGAAATTGTATGTTTTTGGTGCTGGTTCTATTCTCGAAATATTTACCATGTGACCCAAGCGTAAATCCATTGCAAAGATGCGGCTTCTTGGGGTTTCTGTATGTGGTCTTGAAGTCAACGGCAAACCTTACAGACTCATCGTTGGCTTTAACAAACGAAATATCAGGGTAGTAATTCTGATGCTCAGCGAGAACCACTTTGTATCCGTTGGTCTGAGCAAATGCGAGAATTTTCGGGAAGAGGTGAATCTCAAGAATTTTCGACACGATCTTGGTATCCGACGAGATTGTGTAAACATTCTTGAAGATGTCGATAAATCCTTTGACAGTCCATTGACCATCCTCACTGCTGATGTGGTCTCGTAGTTCAGTGACGAACTGCTCCAGTTTTCGTGCAAATTTTGTTTTTTCAGTCATCTATATAGCAGCCGTAGAGATAGCTAGGCAGTCATGTTACAGGTTCCGTCATCAGACAGGAAGCGGCTGGCTGGCTGCAAGGCAGAGCGTTCAAAGTGAGGGGCAGCCCGCTTTTGGGCTGTCCCGCTCGAATGCAGGGTTGGGCATCTATGGCTCTCGATTCACAGCAGAAGGCTGAGGCACTTACCTCGGCCTCAGACAGTCCTCGCCGACTTCCCCCGGCTTGGCTGCGCTACCCGGCGGCGAACCAAGGGGGAATCAAATACACAACCCATCCCCATCCTGGCCTTCCCCTTGAAGGGGAAGGAGGCAATGTATCGCGTGTAGCGCACCCTCAATAACCTAACGGTAACGTGAAGAAAACCCTGTGGCCGATGTATAATCGGGCGTGCAGGGGCATGTATAGATAGAAAGTCCCTGCGGTTTTTTTCTAAACTGGATTATGCATAAAACCTTGTGGCGCTGGAGTACCCGGATTGCAGTTGCGGCCTTGTTTGTGGCCGGGCTGGCGTTCGCGGCGGCGGTGGTGGCGCTGCGCTACTGGATTTTGCCGGACATCGGCCAGTATCGCGAAGACATTGCCGCTTCCATCTCCCGTGCGGCGGGTCAGCGCGTGACAATCAGCGGGATCGACGCCGACTGGCAAGGCTTGCGTCCGCGCCTGGCGCTGCGCGAGGTGCAGGTTTACGACCGGCAGGGGCGGCCTGCGCTGGCGCTCCAGCATATTGACGGCACCTTGTCGTGGTGGACGCTGCTGGTGGGCGATCTGCGCCTGCATTCGCTGGTGATCAGCGACCCGGTGCTGAATATCCGGCGCGATGCGGCGGGGCATATCTTTCTCGCGGGCATGGAACTGAACCAGCCGGACAGCGAGAGCGGGTTCGCCGACTGGATACTGCGGCAATCGCGCATCGTCATTCTTAACGCGGTCGTCGAGTGGCATGACGAAAAACGTCAGGCGCCGGCGCTCGTCTTGAACCGCGTCAACCTGCGCCTGGAGAACAGCGGCAGCCGTCACCGCCTGGGTCTGCGGGCCGTTCCGCCCGCTGGGCTGGCCGATCCGCTGGACATTCGCGCTGATTTGAAGGGCGAAAAGATGGCCGATCTGGCAAGCTGGAGCGGTCGTCTCTATGCCCGGCTGAACCGGACCGACATGGCCGCCTGGCAATCCTGGATTTCCTTGCCGTTCGAGCTGCGGCACGGTCATGGCGGGGTGCAGTCGTGGCTGAGCCTGGATGCTGGGAAAGTCAGCGAATTTACGGCGGATGTTCGCCTCAACGATGTTTCCGTCCGCTTTGGCAGCGACCTGCCCGAACTGGAACTGGAAAACCTGAATGGCCGACTTGGATGGCGGCAATTGCCGACCGGTTTCGAGTTGCACACGCAGCACCTGAGCCTGGTGGCAAAAGGCGGCATCAACCTGCCGGCAACCGATTTTCTGGTGCGCCATATTCCGGCACAGGACAAGAAAATCGCGGAAGGTGAAATCCGCGCCAACGGCCTGAGCCTGGAGCCGCTGCTGAAGCTGTCCGACCGGTTGCCGTTTCCGGCGGAGGTGCGCAGCAAGCTGTTGGCGCTTTCGCCCCAAGGCAGCTTTCGTGATTTCAGCATCAAATGGAGCGGCGACTGGAGCGCGCCGCAACGTTATGTCGTCAAGGGCGGTTTTGCCGGTCTGGGCATGAAGCCCTATGAGAAGTTGCCCGGATTTTCCGGCTTGAGCGGCAACCTTGACGGCAACGAGAAGAGCGGAACGCTGGCGCTGAACTCACACGGTGTGCGGGTCGATTTGCCGGACATGTATCGCGAGCCGCTGGAACTGGATGCGCTGACCGCCCAGTTGGGCTGGAAGAAACGGGATAAAGGGCTGGAGTTTAATTTGACCAGTCTTTCGATGTCCAACCAGCACCTGGCGGGAAACCTGTTCGGCAGCTACAAAATGATCAGCGGCACGCCGGGCACGATTGATCTTTCCGGCCAGTTCACTCGTGGCGACGCGAGCCAGGTCGGTCGTTATATTCCGCTTACGATCGGCCAGTCCACGCGCGACTGGCTTAATGCTGCGCTGCTGGCGGGGCAATCCAACGACGTGCGGCTGCGGCTGACGGGCAATCTGGCGGATTTTCCTTTTGTCGACGGCAAGCGTGGCCTGTTCGAGGTGGCGGGGCGAGCGACCGGCGGAGTGCTGGAATATGTGCCGGGCTGGCCAAAAATCGAGAATATCGAGGTGGATTTTTTGTTCCGCGGCGCGCGCATGGAGATCACCGCGCACAAGGGTAACACCAACGGTATGCAGATCAGCAGAGCACGCGCGGTCATCCCCGACCTGCTGAGCATGGATGAAATTCTGGAAGTGGACGGCGAAGCGCATGGGCCGACCGGCGATATGCTCAAGTTCATCGACAACAGCCCGGTGAACGCCATGATCGACGGTTTTACCGATGGTATGGGCGCATCGGGCAGTGGCAATTTCAATCTGAAGCTTAATTTGCCGTTGCGCCGCAGCAAGGATTTACGGGTGGCGGGCGGTTATCAATTCGTCAACAACCAGGTTTCCATCGGCCCGGATTTCCCGGCGCTGGAACAGGTGAACGGGCGCCTGGATTTTACCGAAGCGTCGGTGAACATCCCCCGCATTACGGCGATAGCCCTGGGTGGGCCGGCGGCAATCAGCGGGGCGACGCAGAAGGATGGCAGTGTGCGCATCAACGCCCAGGGGCGAGCCGTGGTTGCCGGCATGCGCAGCTTGGGCGGCCAGTCGGTGATCCGCAACCTGAGCGGTGCGACCGATTGGCGCGGCGTGGTGTCGGTGCGTAAAAAACAGGCTGATATGGTGGTCGAATCCTCGCTGGTCGGGCTGGCATCGGGCTTGCCCGCGCCTTTCGGCAAGTCGGCCGCCAGTCCGATGCCGCTGCGCTTCGAGAAAAAAATGACCGGCGCGAAGCAGGACATGCTTCAGCTCAATTACGGCAAAATCCTTGCGGCAGTGCTGGTGCGCCGCCATGAAAATGGCAAGGCCGTGGTCGAGCGCGGCGCGATAAACCTGGGAAATGCGGCGGTGTTGCCGTCGCAGCCCGGTATCTGGCTGACCGGAGAAATGCCGCTGCTCGACCTCGACCATTGGCGCGCCGTCCTCGGCCAAGACGATAGCTCGGCACCGCTGCCGGATTTTGCCGGGGTCAACCTGAAATTCGGCGCGCTCGATGTATTCGGCAAGCGTTTCAACGATTTGAACATCAGCGCCAAAACCAGGGAGGGCATCTGGCAGGCGAACGTGCAGAGCCGGGAGCTTGGCGGCAATGTTGAGTGGAATCCGGAGGGGCGCGGACAGTTGCGGGCGCGCCTGGCATATCTGTCTATTCCCGACCCGGCGCCGGCAAAGCTGGGGGTTCCGGTGGATGCGGCGAAGGAGAAGGAAAGGGAATTGCCGGCGCTGGACCTGGCCGTGGAAGATTTCTCGGTCAAGCAGAAAAAACTCGGCAAGCTCGAATTGCTGGCCGTGCAGTCGGGTGATAACTGGCGCATCGACAAGATGTCTATCAGCAACCTGGACGGCAGCCTGCAGGTGAGCGGGCTATGGCAGGGATGGCGGCGCAAGCCGAGAACCCATGCCAACCTTCACCTGGATGTGCGGGATATGGGCAAGCTGCTGACCCGGCTGGGCTACCCGCAGGCGGTCAAACGCGGCACGGCCAGGCTCGATGGCCGACTTGCCTGGAACGGCAACCCCCAGGATATCGACTATCCGAGCCTGGCGGGCAATCTGAAGCTGGATGCCAGGGATGGACAATTTCTCAAGATCGAGCCGGGTGTAGGCAAGCTGCTCGGCCTGCTCAGCTTGCAGTCTTTGCCGCGGCGCCTGACCCTGGATTTCCGCGATATTTTCAGCGAGGGCTTCGCGTTCGATTCAATTTCCGGCAGTGTGCGCATCGACCGCGGCATAGCGCGCAGCGATGATCTGACGCTGGAAGGACCGGCGGCGAAAGTCCAGATGCAAGGCGAAACCGATCTCGCCGGAGAAACCCAGAACCTGAAAGTCAAAGTGTCGCCGCAGTTGGGAGGAGGGGTTTCCGTCGCCGGCGCTTTTCTGGGCGGGCCGGTGGTCGGGATCACGGCATTGGTGGCGCAAAAACTGTTGAAGGATCCGATTGATCAAATGGCTTCTTATGAATACAGTGTCACCGGAACGTGGGATAATCCCAATGTCGTAAAAATCGACGCGAATGCGCCGACGGAGCAGCCGTGATGAAAATTGGCAAGGTAGTATTGCTGGCGTGGTTCGGATTGGCAGCCAGCCCGTCGCTTGGCCAGGACTGGGAGGTGTCGCCGGAGCTATGGGAGCAGCCGCGCTCCGGAGCCGCAGTGCGGGCGCAGGCGCCCTTGCGGCAATGCATCGAAGCATACCTGGCGCAACCCGGCGCGCGTATCCTGATCCATCATGCCGACAGCGAGGAATCCCTGCTGCAGGCAGAGGAACTGCGCGCCTGGCTGATCGCGCTGGCGGTGGAAGCGGCGCAGGTCGGGCTGGTGTCCGACTTGAAACCGAACCGGAATTTGAATGTTGAACTGATTTCCCCTGTATCGAGAAAATCCCATAATGGGCAAGAGGACAGAAAATGACAGTAAAAGCTAAATCGAGTTTCGCCAGAACCAGATCGCGTACCCCGGTCGCGCGCACCAAACCGCAGCCCGGCATTTGCCGTGTTGCCGCAATCCAGATGGCCTCCGGCCCGAGCGTTGCGGCCAACCTGTCCGAGGCGGAACGGCTG
This sequence comes from Sulfuricella sp., assembly GCA_028713975.1. Classification (GTDB taxonomy): domain Bacteria; phylum Pseudomonadota; class Gammaproteobacteria; order Burkholderiales; family Sulfuricellaceae; genus Sulfuricella. Next base: position 34,323 of record JAQTNE010000015.1, on the reverse strand, counting down.
ATCGGCATGGCCGTGGCGCAGGGCGCCAAGCTGGTAGTGCTGCCGGAATATTTCGGCATCATGGGAAAGAAAGAAAGCGATATCGTGGCAGTGCGCGAGGCCGAGGGCAAAGGGCCGATGCAGAAATTTCTCAGCGCCATGGCGAAAAAACATAAAATCTGGATAGTCGGCGGCTCAGTGCCGCTGGAGGCGAGCGTGCCTTCCAAGGTACGCAATAGCTGTCTGGTGTATGACGACAAGGGCAAACTGGCGGCGCGCTACGACAAGATTCATTTGTTCGGGCTGGACCTGGGCAACGAGAAATACCGCGAGGAAAAAACCATCGAACCGGGCGACAAGGTGGTGGTGATTGAAACTCCTTTCGGACGGATCGGTCTATCGGTATGTTATGACCTGCGTTTTCCCGAGCTTTACCGCGCGATGGGCGATGTGGACCTCATCGTCGTGCCGGCGGCCTTTACCGAAACCACCGGCAAGGCGCACTGGGAAATTCTGGTGCGCGCCCGCGCCATCGAAAATCTGGCCTATGTGGTGGCCTCGGCCCAAGGCGGCTACCATCTTGCCGGACGCGAAACGCACGGCAACAGCATGATCGTCGATCCCTGGGGCGTGGTTCTCGACCGCCTGCCACGCGGTTCCGGCGTGGTGGTCGCAAATATCAACCCGGCCTATCAGGCCAGCCTGCGCAAGAGCCTGCCGGCGCTGACTCACCGAACGTTACACAAATGCTGAATCTCTTATGAAAATAGAAACCTTGAATAACGACGCCGTTTTCGGCACTGCCCAGTCCGTTCTGCTGACGCCCTATGGGCTGGATGCCGGCGCGTTGCAGCAGGTGTTCGGTCGCATCATGACCCACCAGGTGGACTATGCCGACCTGTACTTCCAGTACACCCGCGCCGAGGGATGGAGCCTGGAGGAAGGTCAGGTCAAATCCGGCAGTTTCAGCATCGATCAGGGTGTGGGGGTGCGCGCCGTGTCCGGCGAAAAGACCGCCTTCGCCTATTCCGATGACATCAGCCTGCCGGCATTGACCGCGGCGGCTGAAACGACCCGCGCGATCGCCAGGCAAGGCGCCGAAAGGTCGGTGCCGGCGTTGCGCGGTGCGGCAAAATCGCAGCTTTATCTGCCACACGATCCGATTGCCAGCCTCAAGGACGCCGAGAAAGTCGCCTTGCTGGAACGCCTGGAGCGCCATGCCCGCGCTTTAGACCCGCGCGTTACCCAGGTGATGGCATCGCTGGCCGGCGAATATGAAGTGGTGCTGATTGCACGCAACGACGGTGTGCTGGCGGCGGACGTGCGCCCTCTGGTGCGCGTCTCCCTGCAAGTGATTGTCGAGGATGGTGGCCGGCGCGAGCAGGGCAGCGCCGGCGGCGGCGGGCGTTTCGACTACGCTTATTTCAGCGATGAGATGTTGCACGATTACGCGCAAAAGGCAGTGCATCAGGCGCTGATCAACCTGGATGCCAAGCCGGCGCCGGCGGGCACCATGACCGTGGTGCTCGGTTCCGGCTGGCCGGGCATCCTGCTGCACGAAGCAATCGGCCACGGACTGGAAGGCGACTTCAACCGCAAGGGCAGTTCCGCCTTCAGCGGCAAGATCGGCCAGCGTGTCGCCGCAGAAGGCGTCACCGTGGTGGATGATGGCACCATCGCGCGTCGCCGCGGCTCGCTCAATGTCGATGACGAGGGCAACCCGACGCAATGCACGGTGCTGATCGAAAACGGCATCCTCAAGGGTTACATGCAGGATACGCTCAACGCCCGGCTGATGGGGATGGCCGTTACCGGCAACGCGCGGCGCGAATCCTACGCCCACATCCCGATGCCGCGCATGACCAACACCTACATGCTGAACGGAGACAAGGATCCGGCGGAAATCATCAAGTCGGTCAAGCATGGCCTGTACGCCGCCAATTTCGGCGGCGGCCAGGTCGATATTACCAGCGGCAAGTTCGTGTTTTCGGCGGCGGAAGCCTACATGATCGAAGATGGCAAGATCACCTATCCGGTCAAGGGCGCCACCCTGATCGGCAACGGCCCCGATGTGCTGACACGGGTTTCCATGATCGGCAACGACATGACGCTCGACCCGGGCGTCGGCACCTGCGGTAAGGACGGTCAGAGCGTGCCGGTGGGCGTAGGCCAACCGACCCTGCGCATCGACGGCCTGACCGTAGGCGGTACGGCCTGAGTCGAGCGCGGCTGAGCATGAAGAAAAGTGTGCGCATCGCAGCGGTGGTTCTGGCAACCCTGCTATCGGCTGTTGCGGTTGCGGAAACACTTCAGCCGGGAGGCGCTTATTATTTCGAGAGTTTCGATCCGGCGATGAAGCCGTGGAGTCCGGGCGAGGGCTTGAATATAGAAGAAGTGTTCAAGAATTACATGTATTATGAGATCGTCATCGACAAGTCGGGAAGCGGCATTACCGTCAACCGCTACATCCAGAACGCCAGGGATCGCAGCGACAAATATCTGATCAGGCCGGATGGCTCGCTCGAAGCGAAATAGGAAATAGAGCGGGAGAAATCAAAAAATGTTGCAGAACATCTTTTACCCTTGGTAAAACTCGACTATATTTAGACGATATGACCATTTATTCAGCTTAACTCAGGAGAGGAAACATCATGGCCGCTACCAAAGCCCCAACCAAAAAAGCTGCACCGGCAAGTGTTAAAAAACCAATGGCAGCTGTAAAAGCTGCGGTGAAAAAAGCACCCGTGAAAAAAGCGGCAGTGACCAAGGCCCCGGCGAAGAAACCGGTCGCAGCAGCGAAGAAACCGGCAGTGAAAAGCCCGGCGACACCTGCGGCAAAAAGCAGCCTCACGCCAGAGCAGCGCTACATGATGGTCGCCGAAGCGGCCTATTATCGTGCCGAGCGGCAGGGTTTCATGGGCGATCCGGCACAGGACTGGGTTGCTGCGGAAGCCGAAATCGCGGCGCTTCTCAGCCGCCGGAAGTAGCTTTTTCCAGGCGCTGCGCCAGCGCCTGGATATTTCCATTCTGCCCGGTATCCGCGCTGACCGTTACCGCGGCTTCGCTGTCGTCCAGCGGTTCGTTATTGCAAAGCTGGTTTTCCAGCACCGCGATGTCCGCCTCGGACGCATCGCGGCCTTGCCGCCTGCGTTGTTCGACCCGCTGCCGCAATATGTGTTCGGGCGCCGCGAAATCCAGGATGACGAAGGGAACGCCGAGTTCCCGCGCCAGTTCCCCAAATGATGCCCGTTCCCGCCGCCTGAGAAAAGCCGCATCGACCACCACCGCGTGGCCGGATCGGATAATGCTCCGCGCCAGTTCGGCCAGATGACGGTAGGTGCGCTCATTGGCCGCGGGCGAGTAAATGCCTTCGGCCACCGCTGCGCCGCTGCGCGCAGCCGGCTCCAGCCCATATAGCCTTTTGCGTTCCACATCCGAGCGGATGCGGAACATCTCCATTTTTTCCAGTAGCGCTTGAGTGATCGTGGTTTTGCCGGAGCCGGACAGCCCGTGGGTGATGGCGAGGAATGGCGGCGAGTGCCGGGTAAGGCTTTCTGCCAGTTCGACATAGTGGCGGTATTGCCGCCAGTGCCCGGCCCCGGTTTCTCCCTCCTGCCCGGCGCGGATGCTGGCCACCTTGGCGCGCACCATGGCACGGTACACCAGGTAGTAGCGCAATACTGCCAGGCCGATGTAATCCCCGGTCTGCTCCAGGTAGGCATTGAGGAAACGCCGCGCCAGGTCGGGTCGCTCCCGATCCAGTAGATCCATGGTCAGGAAGGCGGCCTCGCTGACCACGTCGATCCAGCGCAGGTCGTCGTTGAATTCGATGCAGTCGAATGGCACAACCTCTCCGTCCAGCAGCACCATGTTGCCCAGGTGCAGGTCGCCGTGGCATTCACGGATGAATCCTTGTGCCTTGCGTGTTGTGAAGGCCTCGCGGCATATCCGGTATTCCTCTTCACTCCAGCGTTCCAGCCCGTCCAGGCGACTGCGATCATTCTGCTCCAGCAGCCGGGGGCGGATTTGCGTGAAATTTTGCGCCGTCGGCTGATGTGCCTGTTCCGGTGCGCCGAACCGGCTGGCGCTGTCCGCGATGGCAGTGCGCTGGTGGAAGCCGGCAATTCCGCAGGCGATGGCGTCGATCATTTCCGGCGTCAGTTCGCCGCGTAGCAATATCTGGTCGAGCAGGCTGGACTGTGGAAATCGCCGCATTTTGACGGCGTATTCAATGGCTTGGCCGGAGCCATCCAGTGTCGGCTGCCCGGTGTTGCCGGTGATGGGCGTGACTTCCAGATAGAGGTTTGGCGCCAGCCGCCGGTTGAGGCGCAGCTCTTCTTCGCAGCAGTGGCGGCGCTTTTCCAGCGTGGAGAAATCGAGAAAACCGAGGTCGAGCGATTTCTTGATTTTGTAGGCGAAGCCGCCAGCCAGCAGCACCCAGGAGATGTGGGTTTCGATCACTTCGACCGGTTGCTCCAGGCCATGCCGGAGTGCGGCGATCAGGGTTTTCTGCTGGGTGAGAGCGGCTTCCATGCCTTGATGTTTTGCAGCTACAGCGGTCGGGTTACGCGCTTGATGGCCGGGTCATCCTCGCTGGTGGTGGCGCTGAAACCCAGCGTGGCTACCAGCTTGAGCATGTTGTGGTTGCTCGCCAGCACTTCGCCTTCCATGATTTTCAGGCCCTTGTCGCGGGCAGCGTCAATCAGTCCGGCCATCAGCTTGTGGCCGATCGCCTTGTGCTGCCACTGGTCGGCGACCACCATGGCGAATTCGCAGCTCTCGCCATCGGGGTTGATGGCATAGCGGGCAACGCCGATTTCAGTTTCCTTGCCGTCAATTTCGGTTATCGCCATCAGCGCCATTTCGCGGTCATAGTCGATCTGCGTGAAGCGCACCAGCATGGATTGGGATAACTCATGCATGGTGTTCATGAAGCGGAAATACTTGGCTTCTTCCGACAGGCCGCGCACGAACTCCTGCACCATTTCGGCATCTTCCGGGCGGATCGGACGGATGGTGATGTCGGTGCCGTCCGGCAACTGCCAGTCGGCGACCAGGTGGGATGGGTAGGGGTAGATCGCCATGTGGGAATAGCGGTCTCCGGAGATTGGGGCGAAATCCACCATCACGCGTGCATCGGCCGCCAGCGCGCCGTTCTCGTCAACGATCAGCGGGTTGATGTCCATTTCTCTGAGCCAGGGTAATTCGCAGACCATTTCAGAAACCCGCAGCAGCAGGTTTTCCAGCGCTTCCATCTGGATCGGCGGCATGTGGCGGAAGGCGCCGAGCAGTTTTGAAACCCGTGTCTCGGCGATAAGCTCGCGCACCAGGAAGCGGTTCAGGGGCGGCAGCGCTACGGCGCGGTCGCCCAGCACTTCGACGGTGATGCCGCCGGCACCGAAGGTGATCACCGGCCCGAACACCGGGTCTGTGGTCACGCCCAGCATCAGCTCGCGGCCATTCGGCTTGACCACCATCGGCTGGATGGCGATGCCGTCGATATGGGCATTGGGGCGGTTCGTTTTCACTGCCGTGATAATGTCGTTGTAGGCGGCGCGCACTGCCGGAGCGTTGCCGAGATTGAGCTTGACGCCGCCGGCATCCGACTTGTGGGTGATGTCGGGAGAATTGATCTTCATCGCCACCGGGAAGCCGAGCTGCTGGGCCAGCAGCAGTGCCTCGCCCGGTGAACGGGCGATCACGGTGCTCGCCACCGGGATGTGGAAGGCCGCCAGCAGCGCTTTCGATTCCATCTCCGACAACACCTTGCGCCGCTCCGAGAGTGCGGTCTCGATCAGCATGCGCGCGCCTTCCAGGTCCGGTTCATCGCGGTGAGACAACGGTCCCGGGGTTTGCGCCAGCAGTTGCTGGTTACGATAGAAGTCGGTGATGTAAGAGAAGGCTTCGACCGCCGATTCCGGCGTGCTGAAAGTGGGCACCCTGGCCTGGGCAAACGCCGCGCGTCCCGCGCTGATTTGCAGGTCGCCCATCCAGCAGGTCAGCAGCGGCTTCTTGATGTGGCCGGCAATCTCGATCAGCGTCTGGGCCACTTCGAGCGGGTTGGTCATGGCTTGGGGTGTGAGGATGACCAGTGCGCCGTCCACACCGGTATCTTCCATGCAGATGGTGACCGCATCGCGGTAACGTTCCGGCGTGGCGTCGCCGATGATGTCTACCGGGTTGTTGTGCGACCAGGTGGCGGGCAGCACCTTGTTCAGTTGTTCGACGGTCTGCTCGGACAGGCTGGCGACGTTTACGCCGAGATCGACCGCATGGTCGATCGCCATCACGCCTGGCCCGCCGCCGTTGGTGATGATTGCCAGCCGGTTGCCGCTGTAGTGATGGCGCGAGGCGAGTGCCTTGGCGGCGGAAAACAGCTCGCCGATCGACATCACGCGCACCACGCCGGCACGGCGTACGGCGGCATCGAATACATCGTCGGAGCCGACCAGCGCTCCGGTGTGCGACATCACGGCTTTCGAGCCGGCGGCGTGACGTCCGACCTTGACCACGAACACCGGCTTGCTGCGGGCGGCGGCGCGCAGGGCGCTCATGAAGCCGCGTGCCTTGTGGATGCCCTCGACGTAGATCAGGATGCTATCGGTCTGGGGATCGGAAGCGAGATAGTCGAGGATCTCGCCGAAGTCCACGTCGGCGGAAGTGCCCATCGAAATGACGCTGGAAAAACCGATGTCGTTGCCCGGCGCCCAGTCGAGGATGGCGGTGCAGAGTGCGCCCGACTGCGACACCAGGGCGAGGTTGCCGGTCTTGACGTTGCCCTTGAAGAAGGTGGAGTTGAGCCCGATGCTGGTGCGCATGATGCCGAGGCAGTTGGGGCCGATGATGCGCACACCGTAGATTTTGGCGTTGGCCAGCATGGCGCGTTCAATTGCCGCGCCCTGGGCGCCCACTTCGCTGAAGCCGGCAGACAGGACTACTGCGGCACGCACGCCATGCTTGCCGCAGGCCTCGATGATGTCAGGCACGGTTTCGGCCCGGGTGCAGATCACCGCCAGCTCGACCGGCTTGCCGATTTCCTCGATTGAGGCATAGGCCTTTTTCCCCTGCACCTTCTTGTGGGTCGGGTTGATCGGATAGAGTGCGCCCTTGAAGCCGCTTTCCAACATATTTTTGAACACGATCGCCCCCACCGCGTCGGCGCGGTCGCTGGCGCCGATGATGGCAACCGATTTGGGGGAGAAAAGGGTATTGAGGTAATGTTGTCCCATGGGCTTGCACTCGTTGTGGTTTAAGTTGAACATGGCATGCACGGCGAACCCTGCATATCCCTTAAGTGTTATTGTTCGAACCGATTATAGCAGTGTAAAGTGACGCAAACATGACTGCCAAGGTGTAACTTGCATACTGCCTACATAACCCATCCAGACTGCCTCAAACATGAAATGGGGATGGACCATCCGGAATGCCCGGCCCGGCTGCATGCGATAGAGGACCAGTTGATCGCCTCCGGACTGCTGCAATTCCTTCAGTGCCATGATGCGCCGTTTGTCACGTTCGGACAATTGGCCCGGGTGCATACGCCGAACTACATCGAAACCGTCAAGGCCGCCGCGCCCAGTGAGGGGTTGGTCTATCTCGATCCGGACACGGCGATGAATCCGTTCACGCTGAATGCGGCACTGCGCGCTGCCGGTGCGGTGGTGCTGGCGACCGAGCTGGTGCTGGAGCGCAAGGTGGAGAATGCTTTCTGCGCCATCCGCCCGCCCGGCCACCATGCCGAATCGGGCCGTGCCATGGGCTTTTGCCTGTTCAACAACGTGGCCGTCGGCGTGGCGCATGCCATGGCCCAATTCGGTTTGCAGCGTGTCGCCATCGCCGATTTTGACGTACACCACGGCAACGGTACCGAGGAAATTTTTCATGACGATCCGCGCGTGATGCTGTGTTCGACCTTCCAGCATCCGTTCTACCCGTATTGCGGGGCCGGCAGCGGCAACGACCACATCATCAATGTGCCGCTGCCGGCGGGAACCGATGGCGAAGCCTTTCGCAAGGCGGTGACCGAGCACTGGCTGCCTGTGCTGGAGCGCTTTCGGCCCGAGATGTTGTTCGTCTCAGCCGGTTTCGATGCGCACCGGGAAGACGACATGGGAATGTTCGGATTAAAGGAAGCCGACTACACCTGGGTGACGCAGCAAATCAAGGCTGTCGCTGAAAAACATGCCCATGGCCGGATCGTGTCGGTGTTGGAAGGCGGCTACGAGCTGCATGCGTTGGGGCGCAGCGCGGCAGCGCACATCAAGATTTTAAGCGGATTATGATATGAACCGGTTTTTTCTCGGAAAAAAATATTGGGTGCTGCCCGCCCTGCTTTGGGCCGCAGTGGTGGCGGCTTCATTTGGCTGGAACTATAACGCATTGAACCATCACGTCCGGGATCTGGCGGCCAATCAGGGGCGCTTCGTGTTCAAGATGGTGGATGCGGTGCGCCTGTGGAATGCGAACCACGGCGGAGTCTATGCGGCAGTGAGCGAGGCCAACAGGCCCAACCCTTATCTCAAGGTGCCGGATCGCGACGTGGTGACCACCTCGGGCAAGGCGCTGACCCTGATCAACCCGGCCTACATGACGCGCCAGATGGCTGACTCCGTACTCGAACAGAGCAGTATGCTGTTGCATCTGACCAGCCTCAAGCCGCTGAATCCGGGCAATGCCGCCGACCCCTGGGAGGCGGAGACCTTGCGGAGTTTTGAACAGGGGAAAAAAGAGCGGCTGGTGTTTATCGACAAGGACGGCAGCACCACCGCACGTTACATGGCGCCGCTGCATGTCCTGACCGCCTGCATGAAGTGCCACGAACAGCAGGGTTACAAGGTCGGCGACATTCGCGGTGGCCTCAGCGTAACCTTCTCCGCCGATACCCTGCTGGAAGCGATGCATGATCAGAAGCGCAATCTGGTACTCATCCATCTTGCCGTATGGCTGCTGCTCTCCGGGCTGACGCTGTTGGCATTGTCCAGTTTTCGCCGCCAGGTGCTTTCCCTCAAGCAGGCCAAGGAACAGCAGGATGCCATGGTGGAATTGCGCACCCGCGAGCTGCGCGAAGAGGTGCATGAGCGGGAGCAGGCGGAGGCGCAACTGAGGCTTCTGATCAATTCATCCGGCGAAGGCGTGTATGGTGTGGATGTCGATGGCAACTGCACCTTCTGCAATCCGGTGGCCCTGCGGCTGCTCGGCTACCGGAAGGTGTCGGAAGTCATCGGCAGGAATATGCACGATCTGATCCATCATGGCCGTCCGGATGTCTGTGCCTTGCCCGAAACCTGCCGGCTGAACGTTTACCAGGAGGGGCTGTCCGCGCATGAGGAAAACGCCGTTTTTTGCCGTGCTGACGGCAGTTTGCTGCCCGTGGAATATCGTTCCCATCCGATTTATTCGGAGGGCAGGGTGGAGGGGGCGGTAGTGACTTTTTCCGATATTACCGAACGTAAGCGTTCGCAGGAGCAAGTCTGGCGTCAAGCCAACTACGACGGGCTGACTGACTTGCCCAACCGCAACCTGTTTCATGACCGGCTCGATCAGGCGGTCTTCCAGGCGAACCGCGACCAGGGGCAAGTCGCGCTGCTGTTCATGGACCTCGACGGCTTCAAGGAAGTGAACGACAAGTTCGGCCATGATACCGGCGACCTCCTGCTCAAGGAGACGGCGCGGCGGCTGATGCGGTGCGTTCGTGAGAGCGACACGATGGCGCGCATCGGCGGCGACGAGTTCACGGTGATTCTGCCGCATGCCAGGGAAGCAGGGGAGGCCGAGGCGGTTGCCGCCAAGATACTGGGTCACCTGCGCGAACCGTTCCATCTGCAGGGCCAGGATATTTTTGTCTCGGTCTCGATCGGCATTGCGCTTTACCCACGCGATGCCGATAGCAGCGCTGTCCTGCTCAAGCACGCGGATGCAGCCATGTACCGGGCCAAGGATGCGGGGAAAAATACCGTTCGCGTTCATTCCAGCTAGGCGACCGGGGGTGGTGCCTTTCTGGCGCTGTTCTGTCATAATTCGCCGCTGATTTTCCACCAACCTGCGAGGTTATAAATGAAGAAGATTTTGAGCATTCTGATGGTCGCCCTGTTTACCTTTGCCGCTGTTCCTGCTTTTGCTGAAGAGCCTGCCGATCTTTACCCCGCGCCTCCTGCCGAGGAGTCGGCCAACAGCGCACCCCAACACAAGAAGGTTCACAAGGCCAAAAAAGCCAAGAAGGCCAAAAAAGCCGCAAAGCACAAGGCACGTCATGTGCGCAAAGCGCGTCACTAAAACCGATCCACAGATTTCGGGGTTGAACCATGTCAGGCCACGGTTTTCACGTCCACGGCGCGCACGATCATGAGGTTGAGCACCAGGCCCAGCACGGCCCGGGTTTGGCGCAGTCGGTCGCAATTTTTACCGCCATCCTTTCCACTGTCGGCGCAATCGTCAGCTATCAGGGCGGCGCTACCCAGAACGAGGCGATGCTGTACAAGAACGAGGCTGTGCTGCAGAAGTCGCACGCTTCCGACCAGTGGAATTTCTATCAGGCGAAAAGCACCAAGGGACACCTGATGGAACTGGCTGCCAATATCGCTCCGGCGGACAAGCAGGAGTACTACAAAAAGCAGATCGAGAAGTACAAGCAGGAAAAAGAAGAGATCAAGGCCAAGGCCGAGGAACTCGAGAAGAAATCTGAAGAAGCGAACCATCAAAGCGAACACATGATGCACCCGCATCACCGGCTGGCGCAGGCCATGACCCTGATCCAGATCGCCATTGCACTGGCTTCCATGACCGTGCTGACGCGCAAAAAATGGCTGTTCGCCGGAGCCGGTATTGCGGCTGCGGGCGGATGTGTGCTGTGGGCGATGGCCTGGCTGGCATGAAGGCGATTTTTTACGATTGGGGCGGCGTCAACGTCTGGCTGTTCCACCTCGTCAACGACTTACGTGCCGGCTGGCTCGACCTGTTCATGCTGCTTGGTACGGCAATCGGCGATCACACCAGCTTCGTGCCCATCCTCGGCCTGCTGATGCTGGTGGCCATGTTTACCGTTCCCCGCACCTATGCATTGCAGCCGGAACACGGCGAGCAGACCGCCAGCCTCTGGCTCGGCGTGCTCGCCGTGTTTGCCATCGGTTACTGGCTGGATGGCGCATTGCTCATCTGGATGAAACCCCTGCTGGACTTTCCGCGTCCGCCGCTGGTCCTGGGCGAGGCCAACATGCACGTCATCGGCGAGCTGAAGCTGCACCACAGTTTTCCCAGCGGCCATTCATCCTTTGCCATGCTGGTGTGCGCCTCGCTTTGGCCTCTGGCTGGCTGGTGGCGCATCGGCGGCGTATTTTTCCTGCTCTGGGTCGGCCTGTCGCGCATCAGTCTGGGCGCGCATTTTCCTGCCGACGTGCTGGGGGGCTTTGCGCTCAGCTTGCTGGTGGTGCTGGCGGTTCGTGGTGCCTTGGCAATTCTGGTTGCGGCGGCAGCGAAGAGCGGCGAGATGAGATTCCGTTCCTAGCAGTTCACTGTTAAATTCAACCTTCCAGATAATTCACCAGTAGCCCGCTTGTATGGCGCAGGAGGCGCGCTATTTTTAGCAGGATTTTCGCAGCCAGAGCGGGTTTTTCGCTGATAATGCGGAGGAAATTGTTCTTGGACAGACGCAGCGATTTTTTCCTTGTCGTTGCGGTCTTCCTTTGCGTAAAAGGGGATACATCCCTGCCATAACCTTGGGGATAGAAGCCGACTGGTCTTGAATGTGGTTAGGTGAAATCGATTTCGCCTTCCTTGAGCGAGAAAATTCCTCCGTTGCGTTCAACCTCGACGTGGTGAATTTTACCGCCAATTTCCACCTGAACATTATCGAACACGGTTTTTTCAACCACGACCTTGGCACCATCGGCCAGATCAAGCGCCAGTTCCAGTTCGTTTTTCCCCTGCTGCGCCTGCTCTATTTCCTGCAATAGCGCCGCGCGGGTATTTTCCGCCTTGCTCCGGATTTCCGCTTTGATCCGCGCCGGATTCTCCTCGATATACCTCAGCAATTTGATGATTTCGTCAAGCTCCCTGGCCTTGGTTTCCAGCAAGCTGGCGGCGGTTCTCAGTTTTTCATGGATATAAGGATTCGTGCCCACGCGCACACGGGTTTTGATGCCGCCTGGCGATCCAATTTCTTTCGCCTGTACCAGCAGCGTGGCTTCGGCCAGCCCGCCGATAATGCTTCCGCGCCCTGCAGCTCCCTGCTTGCCTACCACGATCCGGTTGGCAGCGGTCAGTTCGCTTTGCATTACCTGTTTGTCTATCAGAATACTGTCGCCTGCTTCCACATGGGCGTTCTCGACAAAAAGAGCCGAACACGAAACACCGCAGCGTACCCGCGCGACGAGGATTTTTTCCTTGTCGCCTGGGTAATCGTGTTCTCCGCCATGTCCGATGATGCCGCCCTTGACCACGATATCGCCGCCGGCATCCAGATCCGCCGCTTCAACCGTTCCGCTTACATGGATGTCGCCACTGGCCCGCACCGTCATGCCGGCATGTACATCGCCGTTAATGTTGATTGATCCCTCGAAATTCAGATTGCCGGTGGCGAGGTTGACCGTGCCGATGGTGATCGTGGGTTCGACGGCCATGCCGTTATTTTCCAGCACCGGCTGCCCGGAGATTTCTGCGCGTAAAAAATCGGGGTTTTCCGGATCTATTGCGGCACCCTTCAGGCGCGTCGAAAACGGGACTTCCTTGCCGGGCTTGGCGGGCATCGCTTGCCCCAGGACATTGATGCCCGCCGTCCCTGGAGTAGGGTGGATTTTCTGCATCAGGCGCTCGCCTTGGCGTACCGTGGCAATACCGCCGCCAAAATCCCGGTAATCGGCCCGATCATGTTCGTCGAGGCGAGGGTGGCGATCCCTGACCATATCGATCAGGCATTGCAATCGTCCATCTTCGCCATGAACCGCCTCATATCCCTGGGCGGCCAGTTGCTTGAGCGCTTCGCCGGCAACCACAAGCCGCTCGATCTCCTCGTCCAGGATGCCGGAAACCACCTGTTTTTCCGCCAAGGCCGTGAGCATCTGCTCGCGCGTCACCATCACCCCGCCGCAGGGAGGGGTGACAGTGAGATAGGCCGTCATTTTGTCCGGCGCCAGCTCCACTGTTACGCCGGCATCGCGGATTTCGCCAATTTCAAGGTCGAACGATTCGCTGGCAGAGGCGTATTGCTTGATCAAGTTGGCCAACGCCGCATCGGGCAGGAACAGTTGGCCGAATCCTTGTGCGGCAATTTCCTTTTTGAGCCATTCGCCATCAATCTGAGCCTTGCTCTCGACAGGGGAAAAATGTGCCAGCAATTTGCGCCCACTCCCGTCCAGAGCAAAACTCAGTCCCTGCGTCTGAGTATGCCGATCATCGCTCATTTGGCCTCCCATGCCGTTATCCGGATAAACAAAAAAATGAAGAACAAAAATCTCATGCGGTAAAAATAGGGCCGTTTCCTTTTGTTCAAGCTTCCAGTACTTCGCCATCCAGATAATACCAGCATCCGCCTTCATATTTAAATTGGCTGGTTTCGTGGATGCGATGGGCGCGTCCGCCGGTTTTGCAGCGCGCCACGAATTCGACTTCGGCGTGAGTTTCGTCGATTTGCCGGTGGCGTTTAACTTGCAGGCCGAGCCATTTGGGTTGCGGCCCGGTGTCGAGGTTCAGCGCAACCGGGCGGGTGTCGGGATGCCAGGTGGCGAGCAGATAGGGTTCAAGGCGCAGGGTGTAGGCGACATAGCGCGAGCGCATCAGCGCCTCGGCGGTGGGGGCGGAGATGCGGCCACAGGTGTAGCGGCCGCAGCAATCTTCATAACTGTGCGGCAAGCCGCAGGGGCAGGGCGTGCTCATTTTAAAAAACATTTCACCGCAGAGGACGCGGAGGCAAAACAAGAGCCAGGTAAGTTGTACTGCTGGGCTATCAGTAGGGAATGGGTGCTTTTGCATTCAGCCATATGAATTCCTTTGCGTCCTCCGCGTCCTCTGCGGTTAAGCATTTGGCTCTAACCAGCCAGCTTGCGATAGCTATCCAGTCGCCGCGAGTCGATCTTGCCAGCGGCGCGGGCTTCAAGCACGGCACAGCCCGGTTCGACCAGATGGCGGCAATTGCTGAAGCGGCAATGGCCGAGGTAGGGCCGGAATTCGACGAAGGCATGGGCGATGTCTTGCTCGTTGATGTGAGCCAGCCCGAATTCCTGCAAGCCGGGCGAGTCGATGATATGGCTGTCGCGGTCAAGGTGGTAGAGGCGCGCATGGGTGGTGGTGTGTTTGCCGGAGTTCAGCGCCTGGGAAATTTCGCGGGTATGGGCCTGCGCCTCCGGCAGCAGGGCGTTGATGATGCTCGATTTGCCCATGCCGGATTGCCCGACCAGCACACTGGTTTCGCCCTTGAGCCAGGGGCGCAGCGGGCTGATGTCCTGCCTGGCGGACAAGGTCAGCAGCGGATAACCCAAGTCGCGGTAGAGTTGCATTTGAGCCAGCGCCGTGCGGGTTTCCTGTTCCATGTCGCACTTGTTCAGCACGATAAGGATCTTGAGAGAGGCAGTTTCCGCCGCGATCAGGCAGCGGTTGACCAGGTCCTCGTAAAAAGCCGGCGACGCCGCAATCACGACAACGATCTGGCTGACGTTGGCGGCGATGATCTTTTCCTTGAACTGGTCGGAGCGGAACAGCAGCGAGGTGCGCGGGTCGATGGCCTTGATCACGCCTTGCGCGGGGCCGGTCAGTTCGATCTGGAGGCGGTCGCCGCAGGCGATGCCGCCCTTCTTGCCGCGGGTGACGCAGGAGACGATGGCGCCGTCTGAGGTTTCTACATCGAAATGCCTGCCGAAAGCGGCGACAACCTGGCCGTGCATTAAATGTCGAGCAAGGCGTCTATTTTCGCCGCGCAGATGAAGTCGTTTTCGGACAGGCCGTCGATGTCATGGGTGCGATAGCGTATCAGGCACTGGTTGTAGCCCACTTCCAGGTCGGGGTGATGATCCTCGCGGTGGGAAACCCAGGCGGTGGCGTTGACGAAGGCCATGGTCTGGTAATAGTTCTGGAAGCGGTAGACCTTGATGATGGCGCCGCCGGCAAATTCCCATCCGCTGAGCTGGCCCAGCCGCTGCGCGATTTCATTCCCGGACAAGGCCACAATGCCGCTCATGGGGTTATTTGAAATGGTAGTAGGCGTTGTTGAGATAGGCGCCGACATGGTTCTCCTCTTCCGGGAACCAGTTCGCGCCGACATTGGCATTGCAGTTGCGGATGCGGGCCTGGAGCTGTTGCGGGTTTTTTACCTTGCGTTCGAGGCGGGAGTAAATGGCGGAGCCGTCGCCGCCGGTCATGGAAACGTGGCAACTGATGCAGGATTTGTCGTGCAGGGTTTTGCCGGTTTTGATGTCGCCCTTGGCGAAGGGATCGGCAAAAGCGGGTGCGGCGGCAAGCAGCAGGGCCAAGAATAGAGTTGGCGTTCGCATTTGATTCTCCTTGGCGTTACATGATTTCATACTGTCATATTAGCATCGCCTGGCCGCTTCGGGGAATCAAGGTTTTGACGGCTTGAGCAGCATCTGTTTTCCGGAATATACTTTTTGCAGCATCTGCGTGATGGCATCCGCCGGAACGGGGCGGCTGAACAAAAAACCCTGGGCGTCGCAGCATTGGTGTTCGCGCAGGAAGGAAAGCTGATCCGCCGTCTCGACCCCCTCCGCGATCACTTTCAGCTTCATGCTGCTGGCCAGGGCGATAATGGCCAGGGATATGGCGGCATCATCGGCGTCGGAGCAAACCCCGTCGATGAAGGACTTGTCGATTTTTATGGTGTCGACGGGGAAGCGCTTGAGGTAGCTCAAGCTGGAATAGCCGGTGCCGAAATCGTCGATGGAGAGTCCAATGCCCAGGGATTTCAGGCTTTCCAGGTGACGGATGGTTTCCTCCGCGTTATGCATCAGGACGCTTTCGGTCAACTCCAGCTCCAGCCAGCGCGGCTCCAGGCCGGTTTCTGCCAGAATTTCCGCGATTTTGTCCACCAGTCCTTTTTGTCTGAGCTGACGCGCCGAAAGGTTGACCGCCATGCGTAGCGGCGGCAAGCCGGCATCCTGCCACTTCATGTTCTGGAGACAGGCGGTGCGCAATACCCATTCGCCAATGGCGACGATCAGGCCGGTTTCTTCGGCCAGCGGAATGAATTCGGCAGGGGGAATATTCCCTTTCTCCGGGTGCTGCCAGCGCAACAGCGCCTCCATACCGATAATGGCGCCCGTTTCGATTTCCACCTGGGGCTGGTAGTGCAGCGACAGTTCGTTTCGTTCCAATGCCTGGCGCAGGCCGTGTTCCAGAGCGAACAGGGCGCTGGTTTCGTCGCTCGCACTGTGGCGGAAAAACTGATAGTTGTTCCTGCCCTGCTCCTTGGCATGATACATGGCGATATCAGCGGCTTTGGTCAGCGTTTCGACGCTTTCGCCGTTTGACGGATAGAGGCTGATGCCGATGCTGGCGGTGATGAATACCTGGCGGCCTTCCAGAGTGAAGGGCATGGCCAGCGTATCGATGATTTTTTGCGCTACTTGCGAGGCGCTGATGGCGTTGTCCATGTCCGGCAGGATGACGGTGAACTCGTCGCCGCCAAGCCGTGCCACGGTATCGCTTTCGCGCACGCATTCGCCGATCCGTCCGGCCGCATCCATCAGCAGCACATCGCCCGCGGTGTGGCCGAGGGTGTCGTTGATGAGCTTGAAGCGGTCAAGATCCAGCAGCATCAGCGCAACCAGTTTATGGTCGCGCTCCGCTCGCGCCATTGCCTGCTGCAGGCGATCCTGGAACAGGACGCGGTTGGGGAGTTCGGTCAGGGCATCGAAATAGGCCAGATTGTGGATGCGCTGCTCGTTTTCCTTGACGGTGGTAATGTCGGAAAAAATCGCCACATAATGGGTGGGGCGGTTTTCATCGTCCTTGACGGCTGTAATGGAAAGCCATTCAAGGTAAATTTCGCCATTCTTGCGGCGGTTCCAGATTTCGCCCTGCCAGCGTCCCGTTTCCAGCAGGGCTTGCCACATCGCCCGATAGAAAGTCGCATCCTGACGTCCGGAATTGAGCAGCCCCGGGCTTTTTCCAAGAACCTCTTCGCGGCTGTAGCCGGTGACGGTGGTAAACGCATTGTTGACGTTGAGGATATTACCTTGCGGAGAGGTGATCAGCACCCCTTCGGAGGCATATTCAAAAATTTTGTCTGCCAGCTTCGACATGATGCCGAGATCGCGCGTGAACCCCACTCCCAGATCGTGGATCAATTGGCGCATCAGCTTTACCTGATCGAGCAGGTAATCGTAGTCTTCGCGCTCGACTTTCCCGTTCTGGGCGGACTTGAGCAGGATTTCGCGCGCTGCGGCATGCACCTGGCGGTGGATTTCGCCGATCATGGCGAATTCCTTGAACTGGTCCAGCAGGGAATGGTGAAAATTGTGGTACCACTGTCCGAATGCGCAATTATGATGGGCATCCTCGCACAGGTCTTCGGCGGCCGGCGGCAGGTTGCAGATGAGCGCTTCGTTAAGGCGGCACAGCCATGCGGTATGGTTATCCAGTGCGCGTTCAAGCTGCGAAACGACTTCCTGGACTTCATCCCCTGTCAGATCTTGCAGTAGTAATGCGTTCATTTTTTCTCGCCCACTGCAAGAAACAGGTGGTTGTTCGTTGGCGGCTGCCTTGATGAGGGTTGCAAAGGGTCAAACAGATTTTTTTGGGGCATGTTTCATGATTTGCCGCAACGAAACCAGTATAGCTAAAACGGTTATTTCCGGGTAACTGATTAATTTAATGAAAAGATTAGTATTGTTTATTGCCGGGGTTTCATCAGTTGCGCAATGCGGATCGCCGCCGGCGGATGCGAATCGTAAAATGCCGAGTGCAGCGGGTCGGGCGTGAGCGTCGCGGCATTGTCGTTGTAGAGCTTAACCAGCGCCCGCACCAAGTCTTCGGCACGGGCGTTGTGCGCGGCGTAGCGGTCGGCCTCGAATTCGTTGCGGCGCGAGTAGAAGCTCATCAGCGGTTGCAGCAGGAAAGTGAATGCCGGCATCGCCAGTAAAAACAGCAGAAGCCCGGTGGCCGTGCCCGGTGTGGAAACGCCGAGGCCGGTATAGAACCATGTCGTGCCCATCAGCCAGCCCAGCAGCCACAGTCCGGCCAGGCTCATGGCGGCCATCAGGACGATGCGCTTGACGATGTGGCGGTGCTTGAAGTGCCCGAGTTCGTGGGCCAGCACGGCAATGATTTCGTCATGGCCAAGGCGTTCCAGCAAGGTGTCGAAAAACACGATGCGCCGGGATTTGCCGAAGCCGCTGAAATAGGCGTTGCCATGGGTGCTGCGCCGGGAGCCGTCCATCACGTAAAAGCCTTGGGCGTGGAAGCCGCATTTTTCCAGCAGTTGTTCGATCCGGCCTTTCAGCGCGGAATCTTCCAGCGGCGTGAACTTGTTGAACAGCGGTGCGATGAAGGTGGGGTAGACCGCCAGCACCAGCAGGTTAAAACCCATCCAGGCGCACCACACGTAGAGCCACCAGAGTTCGCCCATCCGTTCCATCAGCCACAGTACGCCAAGTATCAACGGGATGCCGAGCGCCGCGCCGAGCAGCACCTGTTTGGCGAGATCGGCGAAAAACAGCGCCACGGTCATCTTGTTGAAGCCGAAGCGCGCGTCGATGCCGAAGGCGCGGTAGAGTCCCAGCGGAATTTCGATTAAGGTGGAAATGGCGAAAACACTCAGGATCAGTGCTGTTCCTTGCCACAACCCCGCGCCGAGCAGGTTTTGCCACAGGTTGTTCAGTGCTTCGATGCCGCCGCCTACGGTAAAGGCGAGCAGCAGAACGGTTTCCACGGCGACATGCAAGTTGCCGAGCCGGGTTTTGGCGATGCTGTAATCCGCTGCCTTGTGATGCGATTCGAGGTCGATACGCTCGACAAAATCCGGCGGCACGCATGCCCGGTGTGCCTGGATGTGGCGGATGTGGCGCAGCGCGAGCCAGTAGCGTAGCAGCAAGGAAAGCGTCAGGGCGGCGAGGAAGATCAGGGTGAATGTCATGGAGTTGGCGGTGGTTTCGGTCTAAAATGACCTGACTATTTAGATCATTCGGGTTCATATTATGGCACAAGACAGTAATCGCCTCATCTGGCTGGACATGGAAATGACCGGGTTGTTCCCGGAGCGCGACCGGATCATCGAGATCGCTCTGGTCATCACCGACTCAAACCTTGAGACCGTTGCCGAGGCGCCGGTGCTGGTGGTGCACCAGTCCGACGAGGTGCTGAACGGCATGGATGACTGGAACAAGGCGACGCACGGCAAATCCGGCCTGATCGACAAGGTCAAGGCGTCAAAGCTGGACGATGCCGCCGTCGAGGCGCAATTGCTCGATTTCCTGAAGGAAAACATCCCGCCGAAGAAATCGCCGATGTGCGGTAATTCGATCTGCCAGGATCGGCGTTTCATGGCGAACTACATGCCCAAACTCGAGGATTATTTTCATTATCGCAACCTCGACGTGAGCACCCTGAAGGAGTTGGCCAAGCGCTGGAAGCCGCAGGTTTACGGCAGCTTCAAGAAAGAGAACAATCACACGGCGCTGGCCGATGTGTATGAGTCCATCGCCGAACTCAAGCATTACCGGGAGAATTTCCTCAAGCTGGATTGATCTGTGAAATGCTCTTGAACCGCTGAGGACGCTGAGGACGCGGAGGAATTCAAAGGCTTGCACGCTTAATAAAGAAGGTAGTCCGATATTAAGTAATATTGCCTCGTTTTTCCTCTGCGTCCTCTGCGTCCTCCGCGTCCTCTGCGGTTAATTGCTGTTTTTAGGATTTTCAAGGAATCGCCATGAAGCAGGGCACCACTTTCGTTCTCGAAGTCAACCCGAAAATCCCGCGCAAGCTGCTGCGCCTGGAGGAACTGGCCAACAATCTCTGGTACGGTTGGGACAAGCCGACACGGACGCTGTTTGCACGTCTTCATCCCGGCCTGTGGGACGCGGTCGGGCATAACCCCAAGGTGTTTCTGCGCCGGGTGGACGAGAAGCGGCTGGTGGATGCGGCGGAGGATCAGGTATTTCTGGCCACTGTCAACCGCGTGCTGTCGGCCTACGATACCTACCACAACGAGCCGTTGCGGCGAAACTTCGGGCACGAGCAGTTCAAGGAAGGCGAACTGGTCGCCTACTTCTGCGCCGAATTCGGTTTCCACGAAAGTTTCCCGATCTATTCCGGCGGCCTCGGCATTCTTGCTGGCGACCACTGCAAGTCGGCGAGCGACCTGCGCCTGCCTTTCGTCGCGGTGGGCCTGCTTTACCGCCAGGGTTATTTTTCCCAGATGATTGATGGCGAAGGCAACCAGATCGCCACCTATAGCGATTCGGATTTCGAGGATCTGCCGATCGCTCCCGCCCTGGGAGATGACGGCAAAGAGATGCGTGTCGCCGTTGAGATGCCGGGGCGGCAGGTGGTGGTTCAGGTGTGGCAGGCCCGCGTCGGCCATATCACCCTTTATCTGCTCGATACCGATCTCGAGGAAAACACCCCCGAAGACCGCGACATCGCCCACCAGCTTTACGGCGGCGACAGCGGCCTGCGCATCAAACAGGAGATCATTCTCGGCGTCGGCGGCGTGCGCGCCCTCAAGGCCTTGGGGCTGAAGCCCACGGTGTGGCACATCAACGAGGGCCATGCCGCATTCCTGGTACTGGAGCGCGCCCGCTGCCTGATTGCCGAAGGGCTGGATTTCGCCAGCGCGCTGGAGGCGGCTGCCAGCAACACCGTATTCACCACCCATACCCCGGTGCCGGCGGGGCACGATCATTTTGCCGAAAATATGGCTTTCGATTATTTCGAGCAGATGTGCCAGGAACTGAAAATCAGCCGGGATACTTTCCTTGCCTTGGGGCGCGCGCCGGACGGGCCGGATTTCAACATGACGGCGCTGGCTCTGCACGGCTCCCGCTTCCATAACGGCGTCAGCCGCATTCATGGCGAAGTGTCATCGCGCATCTGCGCCAGCCACTGGCCGCAGGTGACCCCCGAAGAAAATCCGATGAGCTACGTCACCAATGGCGTGCACGTGCCTACCTTTCTGGCGCAGGAATGGATCGACCTGTTCGACAATGTATTCGGCTACGAATGGCGCCACCGCCTTTCCGACCAAAGCTACTGGTCGCGCATCAACGAGATTCCCGACCATGTATTCTGGAGCGTGCGCCAGTCGCTCAAGTCGCAAATGCTCCAACTGGTGCGTTTTCGCATCAGCCAGCAGCACTTCCGCAACCACGGCTCTGAGGCCCACCTCGACCGGCTGCTGAAGCATGTCGACTACCTTAATCCGAACGTCCTCACCATCGGCTTTGCTCGCCGCTTCGCCACCTATAAGCGCGCTGCATTGCTGTTCGAGGACCCCTCCTGGCTGAGCCAGATTATTTCCGAGACCGACCGTCCGGTGCTGTTCATCTTTGCCGGCAAGGCGCACCCTGCCGACCATCCCGGCCAGGATCTGATCCGGCAGATTCACCACATCTCCCACTTGCCGGAATTCGAGAGCAAGGTGCTGGTGGTGGAAGGCTATGACATGGGGCTGGCGCGCCGGATGGTGGCGGGCGTGGACGTGTGGCTCAACAACCCGGTGTACCCGCTCGAAGCGAGCGGCACCTCCGGCATGAAGGCCGGCATCAATGGCGCGATCAACCTCTCGGTGCTCGACGGCTGGTGGGGCGAAGGCTACGATGGCACCAACGGCTGGGCGATCAAGCCGGCACCCGCCTACATGGACGACTTTCGCCGCAACAAGGAAGACAGCCAGTCCCTGTACGAGATTCTGCAGGACCGGGTCGTTCCCCAATACTACGACCGCGGCAAGCTGGGCTACTCGGTGGAGTGGGTCAAGCGTTCCAAGGCTTCCATCGCCAGCCTGTTACCGCGTTTCAATTCCAGCCGGATGGTGGGCGAATACGCGGGCAATTTCTACCTGCCTGCCAGCCGCCAAGGAGAGCTGTATGCCCGCAACGGCCATGAAAATGCGAAGGATATTTCGGCCTGGAAAGCCAGAATCCGCGGAGCCTGGCAAGGCGTCGAAATCCGCCGCCTGGATACACCGAAAAAACATATCCAGTTCGGCGACCAGGTGCGCCTCGAAGTCGCCCTGAAATTGGGCGGCCTGGCGCCGGATGACGTGGTGGTCGAGATGATGATGCGGCGCCCGGCCCACAAGGACGCGAGGGATTTTCTGCACTTCAGGTTCGTTTTCCAGAGCGTCATCGCGGCGACCGGCGAGCATCTGTTCGCCCTCGACCTGTCTCCCGAATTATGTGGCCGGCTGGATTACAAAATCCGTGCTTATCCCTGGCGGGAACTGCTGACCCATCCGCTTGAAATGGGGTTGATGGCGTGGCTTTGAATTGGTGCAAGGTTACCAGACGCTGAATTACCCCTAAAATCAACTAATCATTGCCACACGTTTCAAACCCGTCTGAACATGCCTTCAAAAACACCCAGTCGATTTCGGCGGGGTGTTTTCTGTAATCTGCTCGTCAGCTTAAGTATTCGTAAGAATTACGATAAATTAATATTACATTGTAAAATATTGCTACAAATCAATTTGTTGTGTAGCATTATTTTCATAAAAAAATATAACATCGTCGTAAAATGTACAGTCGAATTCTAAAGAGGCGTGAGTGATGCGAGAATTGCTGTTTTCCGCCGCAAGCGCGGCGGAAGACTCGAGAAGCTATACGTCGCTGCTTCATTTTGAATCCATCCTGAACGCCTCCAGTCTCACCGAACTGGCGCGGGAAATGCGGAAAATCACCCGGCATATCGGATTTCAGCACTACCTCTACGGTGCGCGGATTCATACCAAGAGCGGAGAAACGCTGCAATATATTTTCAGCGGCTACCCGGAACAATGGATGCAGACTTATCAATCCGCCTGCTATGTCGAGATTGACCCTGTCGTCGAGCATTGTTTTTTTCAAAATACAACCAGGCCGCTCATTTGGGACAACGAGCTTTTCGATACGCCGGATCGTCAGGCGTTCTGGGAGGAAGCTCAAGGCTGCGGCCTCACCAACGGATTGAGCGTTCCGGTTCGCGGAACTCATGGAGACGTAGCATTGTTAAGTGTCGCCAATCCTGAACGGGGGAGTGATGCATTAGCTCATCAAGTGCATACGGCCGGCATGATGTATGTTTTGTCCGGTTACCTGCATGAAGCAATTCACCGGCTTGTCTATACTCCAGAGCTTATCCAGGTTGCCCCGCCCCAACTCACCCCAAGAGAAGTTGAGTGTCTTGCCTGGTGGGTGAGCGGAAAAACGGCTTGGGAAATTGCCCACATTCTCAATCTGAGCGAAAGAACGATACGTTTCCACCTCAACAACCTCAAAATAAAACTTGGCGTACACAACAAAAGCCAGGTCATAGCGCGTGCCGTCAAGTTACAGCTTGTCCATCCTTGAAGTATTCCAATGCACCTTTCCAAAATGTAGATTTGTCCCCTGCATGTTAAGTAAAAACAGATTGTTACATGACAGCCTGTCAGTTTTGCCAGCTAGTTAACAAACCCTAAAAGCAGTTTTATTAGTGATCTTCACCTCTTCCCAAGGAGATCACTATGCATATTCTGATTGGACACACCCAGCAGGGAACTTTTCATCCACGAGATATCAGGGAAATGCATCGCCTGCGATTCCGCGTCTTTCGCGAGCGTTTGCAGTGGGACATCCCGACTTTCGGCGAGCAGGAGCGTGACGAGTACGACAACTACAACCCGGTATTCGTCATGGTGCGGGATGATGATAGCGACATAATTGGCTGCTGCCGACTGTTACCCACCACGGGACCCTATATGCTCAAGGACACCTTTCCGGTATTGCTTGGCGAACAATTCAGCCCGGTTGCTCCAGACATCTGGGAGATCAGCCGCTTTGCCGTGGACAAGGACGCACGAGGCGGTTTCGGTTTTTCCTTCCTGCCGGCGGGCATGATCGGCGAAATCGTTCGCTATGCCTTGGCCCAAGGCATTAGGCATTACGTTTTCGTCACCACGGTAGCGTTCGAGCGAATGCTGCGCCGCATGGGCGTGAATTGCGAACGATTCAGCGAGCCGCAGCAGATCGGTATTGAAAAGAGCGTCGCACTCTGGATGCACATCAATGAACAGACAATTAACGCCACATGCACAGACATCAGGAATGATTCGTTCGCCCTGCCCAAAGCCTTGCACAAGGAAGCCGCATGATAATCGGCATTGTTTCAACTTCGAACGAACGGCACAAATTCTACAAGGCGTTGTTGTTGTCACATACGCTACTTCACTTTACGCCGGTGGAGATTCTGAGTGGCAGGTCGGTCTCTTGTGACGGTTTCCTGCTGGACATCGAGCTTTTGAGTGACGACCGCAGGAAGTTTCAAAAACTGTTGAATCGAATGCGAGGTACGGAGGTCTTTGCGTTTATGCCCGGCGACGAGAGCCCCCCTTGTGTGCTTCGGAACAATTTCGCAGATGGCCTGAAATTGCAGTGTGGGCGCCTCGCTGCAATCAAGGAACCGGGAAGAGTGCCTGTTGGCAGACGTGGTGACAAGCCAATATATACGCTGATATTTCAAGATGATTCAGACGATTATGCTCCCCCAACTGAATCGCTACGGGACTGATTCAATAAGCATACCTGTCAGTTCTGACAGGTAGTCAGAATGGAAAAGAAGTGTAGGCTGCTTAATTCTAAATGTAGGGCGGATCGGTCAATGTGAGCGGGAATGATTGATGAGATCGTGAAAGGCAGCCCTGATCCGTAGCGCGGCAGCCAAACGCATATATAACGGAGGCTGACTGATCGATATTACGTTCTACGAAGAAAAGTAAAAAAACCAATAAAAAACAAAACTCAGGGGAATCTGTGGTTGAAGAGCGGCTAAAACCGGCTTGGTTTGTCGTATTGTACGAGTGGCTTTCCGGACGGCTGATCTCGTTCGCGCATTCATTAAGATCGCGCCGGGAGGCGATATCAAGCGGAGACATTCTCCGCAACCCGATCAGCCATGGTAGCTGGGTCTGGGCGCTCGGCAGCTTCTGTGCCCTCAATCGCATCCCCTTTGACCCGGAACTTCTCTTTCAGCGGTTTCCGCCGCCATACACCCTTGAAACGCTGATTCAGGCCGCCCGTGCTTTGGGGTTCAGCATTCGGAACAAAACGTGCTCTGCTGAAGAGATAGGTCAACATCCGCTTCCATGCCTCGCGGTTGTTCATGCTCCCGCCGAAAGTGCCGACGTTCCTGTTGCGGAAGATAATGCAGCGGAACAAAAACCGGTGGAAGACCGGCCTGCCTTTGCTCTGGCGCTGATTTCAGAGGCCACCGACGAGCAGGTCACGCTCTTCATGGCCGGTTCCAACAAGCCGCAGGTTCTCAGCACGGGCGAGTTTTCCTCCCGGTTTGCGGGCACAATTTTTCTATTGAAGCCCAATCCCAAGGCGACAAAAGACCCCGACGCGGCATCGGGGCCGGCCACATTCGGCTTTCGCTGGTTCGTGCCAGAACTGCTCAAACACAAACGGGTCTGGCGCGACGTGTTGACTGCCTCCCTGATTATCCAACTGGTGGCACTTGCCACGCCGCTTTTTACCCAGGTTATTATCGACAAAGTCGTGGTGCATCGCACCGAAAGCACCCTGATTGTCATCGCCATCGGCCTGGCGGTATTCATGATCTTCTCCGCCCTGCTCACCTGGGTGCGCCAGTACCTCGTATTACATACCGGCAACCGTGTCGACGCGGTGCTGGGCAGCACCGTGTTTGAACACCTTTTCGCATTGCCGACGCGCTACTTCGAGCACCGCCCAACTGGCGTCATCTCTGCCCGGCTGCATGGCGTGGAAAGTATCCGCGAATTCGTCGCGAGTGCCGCCGTCACGCTAATCCTCGACCTGCCGTTCCTGCTCATTTTCGTTGCCATCATGTTCTACTACAGTGTGACGTTGACGCTGATCGCCCTGTCGATGCTGGGCATGATCATCGGCATGAGCCTGATGATGGCGCCGCTGTTCCAGGCGCGGATGAGCGAGCAATTCCTGCTGGGTGCGCGCAACCAGGCTTTTGTCACCGAATACGTCTCCGGCCTTGAAACGGTCAAGAGCCTGCAGATGGAGCCGCAGCTCAAGAAAAAATATGGCGACTACCTGGCCGATTATCTGCACGCCGGCTTTCGCATGAAGCAGATCGGCAACACCTACAATGTCGCGGCCAATACCATGGAACAGATGATGACCCTGTTGATCCTGGTGGTCGGCGCCTACATCGTGATGACCGGAACCGACTTCACCATCGGCATGCTGGTCGCGTTCCAGATGTTCTCCGGCAAGCTTTCGCAGCCCATGCTGCGCATGGTGGGGTTGTGGCAGCAGTTCCAGCAGGCAAGCATGTCGGTCACGCGCCTGGGCGACATCATGAACGCCCCGACCGAACCGTATTCCCTGCTTCCCACCCGTGTCGGCGGCAATCAGGGCAAGATCGAAGTCGAAGGGTTGAGTTTTCGCTACAGTGAAGACCTGCCTTACCTTTACCGCGATTTCGGCCTGGAGGTGAATCCTGGCGAAACAGTCGTCATCATGGGTCCGTCCGGCTCGGGCAAGAGCACCCTCGCCAAACTGCTGCTGGGCTTTTACGCCCCGGCGGACGGGCAGATCAGGATCGACGGCACCGATATTCGCCATTTTTCCGCCAACGAACTCCGCAGCTACTTCGGTGTCGTGCCGCAGGAAACCGTGCTGTTTTCCGGCACGATCTACGACAACCTGTTGATGGCCAACCCTCACGCCACCTTCGACCAGGTCGTGCAGGCCAGCCGCATGGCGGAAATCCACGACACCATCGAAAAACTTCCGCAAGGCTACCAGACCGAAATCGGCGAACGCGGCGTAGGCCTGTCGGGCGGGCAAAAGCAGCGTCTCGCCATCGCCCGCGCCCTGCTCAAACGTCCGAAAATCCTCATTTTCGACGAATCCACCAGCAACCTCGACCCGCACACTGCGGAACACTTCGCCCGCACCATCAACCAGCTCAAAGGCAAAGTGACCATGCTGTTCATCACCCACGCCCTGCCCAAAAGCCTGCAAGTGGACAAGACGGTGAGGATAGGGGAAAAGCTCACTGTCATTGAGGGCGACAAACAGGAGAACAAGGAATGACCTTACGTTTCGAGCACCGCAAATTTTTATTAACCAAGAAAGGAAGAAGCATGAAAAGAAGCGCAAATGTTGTTGTTTTTCTCGGTCTCCTGGCCGGCACCGCTGCCGACATGGCACAGGCAGCCGATACCGGTTTCTACGGCTACCTCTCGGCTGGCCAGAGCAAGAGCGCCCGCAAGGCAGAGAGCGACCAGGCGCTGACTGGTTCAGGTGCGACCGCATTCACGTCGAGCTACGACGATACCGATACCGGTTACAAGCTTCAGGCCGGCTACCGGATCAACAAGAACCTTGCCGTCGAAGGCGGCTATGCAGACCTTGGTAAGTTCACTTACAACACGAACGTCACGGCGCCCTTGGCAACCACCGGTGTAGTCACTCTCAAAGTGGATGGCTGGAATGTCGGCGTCGTCGGCCGCCTGCCATTCAGCGAAACCGTGACCGGCTTCGCCAAGCTCGGCGCCTTCGCATACAACGTGGACTATGCATGTACGCGCACGGGGACGGTGTGCACGAACCCTACCAGAACGGCCAGCGGCACCAGTGCCAATTATGGTGCCGGTGTGGATTTCAATTTCGCCAGCAACTGGTTCGCTCGTGCGGAATATGAGGTATTCACCCGCGTGGGCGACACAATGAATGCAACTGGTTCAACTGGCACTACCCGTGCCGACGTGGATATGGCAAGCGTGGGAATCGGTTACAAATTTTAGGCAACGCCATGGAACGAGGCCGGGAGTCGCTCTTACTACTGGCCTCGCCTTCCGGCTTAATTAAATGGACGGAGTAATTTCCGCCGATTTTTGCAAGGTATCGATAACTGATTTGGTGAGGAAAGATACCGCAAAACATGCAATTAAAATTGTCGCAACACCTTTATCTCATTGGGTAGGGACAAGGACAAAAACGAACGTTTTGAAAAATAGGTAACCATTCATGAAAATTCGTTTCGCCACTCTCGACGACGTCCCGGCCTTTGTGGAAATGGCCCGTACTTTTCATTCCCTGACCCGGTTCAGGGAGTATGACTACAACCCGGAACGAGTGGCAGCCAACCTTGGCGCCGTCATCGAAAATCCGCGCGGCACGCATTGTTTCTTCGTTGCCGATGATTCCGATGGCAAGCCGGTCGGCGGCCTGATCGGTTGCGTGGAAAGCCATTTCTTTTCGGACAGATTGGTGGCAAGCCTGATCCATTACGACGTGCTCCCGGAAAAGCGCATGGGTGGCGCCGCACTTAAATTGATCACTGCCTTCAAGAAATGGGCAGAAAATCGGGGGGCATTTGAAATTAGCGCCGGCGTGAACAGCGGTGCCGATCTGGACAGGATGGATAGATTCCTGCGCAAGCTTGGCTTCCAGCTTACAGGCGGAAATTATTCGCTGCTGATGAATCCGGGAACTCAGTCGCCCCAATAACACAAACCGGGATGAGTAATAAAAAAAACAACGCTGAGCTGACCCCTTTAGCCTACTTTGATTATTGGGCAAGGAGCGATTCCGTGAGCGAATGAAACCGGCATTAAAACAGAAGAAGGGGCTGAAGTGATGTGGACGCCGCGAGAACGGCCACTGGCCGCCCCGCAACCAGGACAAATGGGATTGAATTTATAGAGGGGGTGATTATGAAGAGAGTAGGAAAAAATTCGACTCCGGTAGCTTTGGTTGCGCTACTGCTGGCATGTGGGTTCTGGCTATTTATGGGCGTGGCAGCAGCCCACGAAATCGACCTGGACAAACCCATCGAACTGGAACCGGGTAACGGCGTGGCAGTATTTTCGTTCACCGCCAGTGGCGATATTCAGAATTCCTCCTTCCTGTCATGGCGAAAGGTGGGGGCCGATGACCCCAATGGGGAAATACGGGTAAGCCAAGCCAAGTTTTTCGGCAACGAAGAGTTTTTCGACTCTCCCCGCAAGAAATTTGGCCGCTTGGCGGCGCTCACCCTTCCTGCGGGAACCTACGAGTTCTACAGCTACCGCAACGAAGGCTATAAGGACATGCGCAAAGCCAAACAGGAATTCTCCCGCCGTTTCACGGTTGAACCGGGAAAAATCCAATACGTGGGCAGTCTCGACGTTTACGCCTTGTATCCAGAGTTCAGTGGCGGACGGCTGCTGGCAGCGGCGCTTATTGGCGTTTGGTTCGGTTCAATTGAAGTGCTGCCTACTCTCAGTGACGCGGCAGATATAGACTTGCCGCTCATCATATCCAAAGGGAACGGCCTCGCACTTTCGTCCATATCGCGCAATGTCGCACCCGACGAAAATGATCGTCGCATTCTCGATTACCTTCAAACCCTGCGCATCAAGGCGGACAAAGGGGATGTAAGCGCCCAAAGCCAGTTGATGCACGGCTTGAGTATTGGCTGGACGCTGACTGAAAACATGGAACGGATTCGAGTGATGACCGACCATGCAATGTTTCGCCAACTTGCCGAAGTACTTTCCGCTCGCGGCGTAAGTGGAGCGGATTATTACCTCGGCAAGCTGTACGACCCATTGATAAATAACCAACTCGTGGAACATCCGCCTGCAGACGGCAAGCGGGCTTTCAATTATTACCTGGCCGATGCCGGGCGCTATTTTCGTCCGGCCATGAGCCGTGTTTCCAGAGTGTACGACAAGGGTTTTCTGGATGTAAAAGAAGACTCCATCCAAACCAGTCTTTGGGATAAACGGATTGAAGCCATGGTCAACATGGACGTGGAAGCCTTGCCCTACGTGGGCGAGTCGGGCAAGGCCGAATTCCAGCGCTTTGCCGATGCCTCGACTCCCCGCTATTTTGCGTTGTCTCCCAGCGGCGCCTACGGCCTTAGCATTGATGATGACGCCTCCGCCAAAGCGGCGATTGCGTCATGCGAAGGGCGCAATGCCGGCGCAACTGACCGTTGCCGCCTCTATGCCGCCAATAGGTTAATGGCGTGGGAAGCCTGCCCCGCCCAATACGCCGGCCCGCAGGCAATGACCTTCCCGCCAATGACAGGGCTTGGTGATGTGGCGGATACGGCCCGGCTACCCGCCACCCTGAAGGATGCCGGAAAAAAGGCCTACCGGAGCTTTCTGGCTTTCACCTTTCCGCGTGCTTTTGCGGTGTCCGATAAGGGGGAAGTGGGCATGGCAAGCGGCGACTGCCATGCCGCTTTCAAGGCACTGAAAGCCTGTGCAGAAAAAACGGGGCAGGGGTGCAAGCTCTACGCCCAAGACGACCAGATCGTGCTGGACGCGGCTGATCCGAAACTGGCAGAAGAGCAGCGGCGCATGGCAGCCCTTGTTGAGGCGGAATTGCTGAAAGGGGCGCAGTTGACTAGCCAGCCAGTGCAGACGGTGAACTAGGGGCAACTGGTATTGATGGATGGCAAATGGATTTTGGATTTGAATGGAGGGTTGTTGATGGATCGGGGATTGAAAAATAAGTCGATACTGCCCCATTTGTTTGGGGGCATCGCCAGCCTCACCGGGTTGGATGCCAACTACGACGGCAAGCTCACCGCAGCCGACCAGGTATGGGAGGAGTTCAGAGTGTGGCAGGATGCCAACGGCGACGGCCTGCAAGAAGCCGGCGAAACCCACACCCTCGCCGAGATCGGCATCACCGAACTCGACTACGCCATGAGTACCTTCGAGCAAAACGGGCAAATCAAGCAACTCGCCAGCCCCGACCTCGAAGCCGACACCGAAGGCACCCGCATCAACGTCATCCCCGAGGGTATCCTTGTCCAGAATAGTGCCGACGGCAACCTTTCCCTGCTGGTTACGCGCATCGACGACGAGACGGCGGTGGAAGGCAACCGGGATGGGGTTGAGGCGGCGAATGAATCGATGTATTTCTGTGAAAGGATTGCGGCATGAGTTCGACGATAAAGGTGGGGCTATTGCACGTTTGGCTTGTCCTTCTTGCGTTCTGTCTTACCGCTCAGGCATGTGCGGCTCCTGATGATGCGCCCACCAAGCCGAAGCAGTTGCCATACATTCCTAATCCTATGGATCGCTGGCCGCAGTTGCCGCCCATCCCGGATTATGTGAAAGCTTGGCCGAAGCAGGTGGCGGTGGAAAAGCCCGATCCGGTGCTGGGCGACAAACCGTACTGGGAGTTCTGGGTTTACAGCGAAGCTTTCGCCAAGCGCTTCAAGGGATTTCCACCCGAAGGGGCCGATCCCGAACTCAAGGGCGGGGTGCATGCGATGGTTGCCCGGATACTCAAGCTCAACCTTTGGAGTGGTGTGAACCCGAACTACCCAGAACAATATACTTGCCACCTGGACGTTTATTTCGACAGTTCAATTAAGTTGCCGCTCTCGGAGAGGCCCTGGTCCAGATCGCCGCCCGTGTACCCGCAAGGTGTTTCCCCGAGTTACCGGCGGCTGGTGCCGTTCGACGCACAGGATGAACAGGCGATCCGCACGTCGGAACGAGCTCCGATGTACCCGAAATATCTTCCCATGATTTTTGTCGACAAGCCGCTCGATGGGCGTTTTTCCAGCCTTGGCATGTGGGAATATCACCCGAATCTGGTGCCGGGATTGGCGAATCTTTCCCTGTCAGCACATTCCGTCAACGGTGCTTGTTCGATAACCGCACCGAAAGCCGAGAAAGGGGTTTTCTGGCTGTCACTGTTCGGAGACAACCCCTACGGGATCATTAGTCGCTATAGCCATCAGAATGAAATTTACACTCGCAATATCAAGCTCACTTTCGACCCTGGGCCAAATCCTGAGCGGGCGGGCTACGTCCGCATGCCGGAAGCGCTCAACAGGGCGATGTTGCCGAAAGAAGCACTGATCAAAATGCTGAACTGGTGCATTAATCAGGAGTTTGCTCATTCAACCAGAAGCGGAAAAGGCATATCCAAAGAGGCTTGGGATGACATATCCCGCAGGTGCCGGGATGCGGAAGAACGAGGCAAGATTGATCCAGGTTATCCCGGTAGAGCCGGGCTGCAGGGTGCCGGTTTTTAAATATTCATAAAATCTGAAGAGGAATTACGACAATGGCCATCACTCCAATGCAGAACCTGACTTATGGACTCTTGAGCAACGCAGCTTACAAGAACGGCACCGTACCGCCGGGGTGGAGCATCGTCGATACGAGCGCTCAGCTCATGGGAACATCGAGTACTGGCTTTGCGGCAGTCACCTTCAAGAATCAAAGCACGGGCGAAATTGTTATTGCCTATCGCGGGACGGACGAATTCGGGGACGCTTCCAACAACTTTGTCCAACTGGCGCTGCAAAACGATGTGCCTGGGCAATTGACTGAAGCCAAGGAATACTTTCGTCAGACCAAGGAAAAATTTGGGCCTGATGTCACGGTCGTCGGACACAGCCTGGGCGGCGCGTTGGCGCAACTCGTGGCTGCATTTAATGAAACTGTCAAAGCCTTCACCTATAATGCGCCCGGCGTCTACGATATTTATGTGAATGAGCTTAGTAAGCAGCCTGGGAATACGGAACAGCCAGCCGCCGCCGGAAGCTTTGACCGTATCAACAACACCAATATGAGCCTTGATTTGGTCAGCGACGTGGGCAAGCAAATGGGTGCCATAACAAACTATCCTCCATCCAGCCTGGAGGGGTTAACGTTCTTTGGCACGATCATGGCATCCTTTGTCAATCCCACGCTAGGCGTGCTGCTTTTTGGCAACTCGTCGCTTGGCCAGCACTACATGGATCGAGTGCTGGAGGCCATTGCTACCCCCAAGCCCACCGAGAATATAAACGGGTATAACTACAACAAGGATACGGGAAATTGGGAAAAGCCAAGTTTGGATGGATCGCCCCCCGCCCCGGCTGACGCCGAAACCGCAGCCAGCCTGAATGCGCAACTTGCACAAAATATCCAGTACAACGATCAGGTCACTCGAGAAGTGCGCCCGATGCTTTTGCAGTACCGGATTTGGGAGGAGGTAACCCAGCAATACACAGCGAATAATGGACAGGTCTGGCTCGCCTACGATCCTAATTGTGACCAGTATGCAGTTGTCCGGAACGCAAAAGGCGAGGCTGTCGCCACGTATGAGGCTGTAGAAGAAAATGGGAGCTTGCTTCTAAAACCCGTTGATGGCGTGGGGCAGACGGTTAATCTCACGGATGGAACGGTGACCGGCACAGGAACCTTGTTCAACAGCCTTACCAAGGAAATTGGCTCTCTTCTCGAACCCACCGGCGCCCAAACCCTCGCCAACGCCATCAACCAATACGGCGGCACCCTCATCGACGCCCTCTCCATCATCAAAGCGATCCAATCCGGCGACCCGCTGCCGATTGGCGTCTCCGGCCTGCGTCTTGCGAACGACATCAGCAACCTCAACGGCACGGTCAACCTCAACCTGAGCGGGGCGGCCAACGTGGGGAGCAGCATCCTCAGCATCATGAGCCTGGAGCAGGCGTTACAGCACGGCGACACTCTGGCAGCAGTCACCGCCGGCGCTCAGGCACTGAGTTTCGGCGCACAAGCCTATTCAAGCTTCGCTTTCGACCAGGCATTAAGCGGGAACACCGCGTTTATCGACAGCGCGTGGGCCAGCCAGGCATTTTCGGAGAGTGTCGGTAAAGCGCTCCCTTACCTCAATCTCGTCAACAGCATCTCCAACGGCGATGAGATTGGCGCCGCCATCGGAGCGGCGCAGATTATCAGTAATTCCGGCCTCTATACGATTCCCGGCATCAACGCCATCGCCGCCGCCTACGCCGTATACAGCATCGTCTCCAGCCTCTTCGGCGACGACGACCCGCCACCCGAGCCTTGGGGCAACGCCAGCGCCGGTTGGTCCGGCTTCAACGTCGTGGCGAACGCTTACGGCGGCGACGGTGGGCTGGCGACCGCCGAGCAGACTTACAACGGCTTCATCTCCTACCTCGAACAGCTCGCCGCCTACGAGCAATCGGTCAACCCTGGCAGCGCCATCGGCGTGGTGGCGAACCGGCTGCCAAGCTTAAGCTATCGCAACTACAGCGGCTTCCAGCTCACCGATATCGATCCGATCACCGGCGTGCAGCGTAACCCCGAAATCAAATACGACCTCACCGGCAAACCCTACAATGCCCCGGCGGGATCGGAGCAGGCCAGCCAGTCCCTCTCCGAGCGCTTCATCCGCGTCGCCCTCGCACGGGGTGCGGTGGCGCCGATGTGGG
>JAQTNE010000014.1 GCA_028713975.1 Sulfuricella sp. | reverse complement strand
GGGATTGAGGGGGATTTAACACTAGCGGTTATTTGCCTCGCTTTTAAATCCCCCCTAGCCCCCCTTTTTCAAAGTGGGGTATCTTTTTGTTTCAACATGACGGCTTACTAGCCCCTAATATCAATGCTGCCGCCACTTTCCGGCCTTCCGCCGCGAGGATGTTGTAGGTGCGGCAGGCCGCCGGATTGCTCATCACCTCGATGCCGATGCGCGCACGGGTCAGCGCTGCGGTGATGGCGGGGTGGGGGAAGCGCAGGGTGTCGCCGGTGCCGAGCAGCACAATTTCCGGCTGAAATTCCAGAATCAACTCGAAATGCGCCGCTTCAAGCGCCGCGAAATTCTGTGGCGACCAGCCCTCGACGACCCGGTCCGGCAGCACGATCAGGCTGGTCTGGTAGCGCTGGTGATTGACTGCGACGTAATCGGCATCGTAACCGGTGAACAGGTTCAATCCGGCGACATTGTCCAGATGGAGCTTCAAGGAAGGGCCTTTCAATTGCGGGACAAGGGGCGGTCGGGTAAGATTATACCTTTTCAGCCGATCCTGTGAAGCAACAACGCCGCCAGCGGAAGAAGGGGCTCCAAGCCATGCAACCCGTACTTAAATCCAACAAGCTCGCCAACGTCTGCTACGACATTCGTGGTCCGGTGATGGAGCGCGCCCGGCAGATGGAGGAGGATGGTCACCGCATCATCAAGCTCAACATCGGCAATACGGCGCCGTTCGGGTTTGAGGTGCCGGAAGAAATCCTCCAGGACGTCATCCACAATTTGCCGAACGCGTCGGGCTATTGCGAG
Organism: Sulfuricella sp.; assembly: GCA_028713975.1. GTDB lineage: Bacteria > Pseudomonadota > Gammaproteobacteria > Burkholderiales > Sulfuricellaceae > Sulfuricella. Next base: position 66,433 of record JAQTNE010000014.1, on the reverse strand, counting down.
TCCAAGGGGCTGTTTGCCGCGCGCAAGGCAATCATGCACTACACTCAGGAAAAGAAAATCGCCGATGTGACGATGGACGATATTTACGTCGGCAACGGCGTGTCCGAGTTGATTGTGATGGCGATGCAGGGCTTGCTCAACACCGGCGACGAAGTGCTGGTGCCGACCCCGGATTATCCCTTGTGGACGGCGGCGGTAACGCTGGCTGGCGGCACGCCGCATCACTACATCTGCGACGAACAGTCCGGCTGGTTGCCCGACCTCGACGACATCCGCGGCAAGATCGGCCCGGATACCCGTGCGATTGTGCTGATCAACCCGAACAATCCGACCGGCGCATTGTATCCGGTGGAACTGTTGCAGGAGATCGTCGAAATCGCCCGTCAGCACCAGCTCATTATTTACGCCGACGAGATCTACGACAAGGTGCTGTACGACGGTGCGACCCACACTTCGATTGCCTCGCTGGCGGACGATGTGCTGTTCATTACTTTCAACGGCCTGTCGAAAAACTACCGCGCTGCCGGTTATCGTGCCGGCTGGCTGGTGGTGTCGGGCGACAAGAAAAACGCCCAGGATTACATCGTGGGCCTGACCATGCTGGCTTCGATGCGCTTGTGCGCCAACGTGCCGGCGCAATACGGCATCCAGACTGCGCTTGGCGGCTACCAGAGCATCAACGATCTGGTCGCGCCCGGCGGTCGTCTTGCCAAGCAACGCGATCTGGCCTGGAAGCTGCTCACCGAGATTCCCGGGGTATCCTGCGTCAAGCCGAAAGGGGCGATGTACCTGTTTCCCCGGCTCGATTCGAAAATGTACCCGATTGCAGACGACCAGCAATTCATCCTCGAACTGCTGCTCGAAGAGAAAGTCCTGCTGGTGCAGGGCAGCGGCTTCAACTGGCCGAACCCCGACCATTTCCGGGTGGTGTTCCTGCCCAACATGGACGACCTGACCGAGGCCATCGGGCGCGTTGCACACTTTCTGGAAGGTTATCGCAAGAAGCACGGAAGTTAGGGAGCTAGAGGCTAGAGGCTAGAGGCTAGAGGCTGGGAGTGGTCGGGGTTTTCTGGCCCCTGATCCCTAGCTTCTAGCCTCTATTTTCAAGGAGACACAATGAATCCCATCAACGTAGGTCTGTTAGGCTTGGGCACGGTCGGCGGCGGCACGCTCACGGTATTGCGACGCAACGCCAAGGAAATCACCCGTCGCGCCGGACGCGACATCGTGGTGAAAATGGCGGCGGTGCGCGATCTGGAAAAGGCGCGCAAGATTGCCGGCAGTGAGCTGGAAATCGTCACCGACCCTTTCGCGGTAGTGAACAACCCGGATATCGACATCGTTGTCGAGCTGATCGGCGGCTACACTCTGGCCAAGGATCTGGTGCTGAAAGCCATCGCCAACGGCAAACACGTGGTCACTGCGAACAAGGCGCTGCTCGCCGTACACGGCAATGAAATCTTCCAGGCCGCTCAGGCCAAGGGCGTGATGGTGGCTTTCGAGGCGGCGGTGGCCGGTGGCATCCCGATCATCAAGGCACTGCGCGAGGGGCTCACCGCCAACCGCATCGAATGGATCGCCGGCATCATCAACGGCACCACCAACTTCATTCTCACCGAGATGCGCGATAAGGGCCTGGCCTTCGATACCGTGCTGGCCGAAGCGCAGCGGCTTGGCTATGCCGAAGCCGACCCGACCTTCGACGTCGAAGGCATCGACGCCGCGCACAAGCTCACCATCATGGCGGCGATTGGCTTCGGTATCCCGATGCAGTTCGACAAGGCTTACACCGAAGGCATCAGCAAGCTGACCAAGGAAGACATTACCTACGCCGAGCAACTCGGCTACCGCATCAAGCTGCTCGGCATCACCAAGCGCACCGACAAGGGCATTGAGCTGCGCGTCCACCCGACGCTGATCCCGGCCAAGCGCCTGATTGCCAACGTCGAAGGCGTGATGAACGCGGTGCTGGTGAAGGGCGACGCTGTTGGCGCAACCATGTACTACGGTCGCGGCGCCGGTGCCGAGCCGACCGCGAGCGCAGTGGTGGCCGATCTGGTGGATGTCACGCGGATGCTGACCTCCGATCCGGAACATCGCGTGCCGCATCTCGCGTTCCAGCCGGACGCTTTGTCCGACGCGCCAATCCTGCCGATTGAAGAAGTGCGCACTTCCTATTATTTGCGCCTCAAGGCCTTTGACAAGCCCGGCGTGCTGGCCGATGTAACGCGCATTCTGGCTGACCTCGGCATCTCGATTGACGCCATGATCCAGAAGGAACCGTCGGAAGGTGAAGAGCAGGCGGACGTGATCCTGCTGACCCACGAAACCGTGGAAAAATTTATCAATCAGGCGATTGCCAAGATCGAGGCGCTTTCCTCGATTTCCGGCAAGGTGATACGGATTCGGCTGGAAGAACTTAACTCCAACTGAGTTTTAGTGGGTGCGTTTGAAAGTGTTGGCTGACTGACTTCATCGGAGGCATTACCACCACCCCTCATCCCCAGCCCTTCTCCCCGGAGGGGAGAAGGGAGAAAAGCCCCTCGCCCCTTTGGGGAGAGGGGTTGGGGTGAGGGGCAATCGTGGAGTCGACCAACACTTTTAAACGCCCCCCATCTGCAAGACTGACACGGGGTTGTAACTTAGTGGAGTGCGCACGGCGCACCCTTTGACCGGACATGAAAACCATGAAATATCTCAGCACTCGCGGCGGCATGCCGCCCAAAAGCTTTACCGAAATCCTGCTCGGCGGCCTCGCCACCGATGGCGGCCTGACTATCGCCGAGGCCTATCCCAAATTCGGCAAGGAAGAACTCGCCGCGATGCGCGGCATGGGCTATCGCGAACTGGCGTTCGAGGTGATCCGCCGCTTTGCCGACGACATTCCCGCCGCCGATCTCAAGGCCATTGTTGACAAGACTTACACCGCGGCAGTTTTCCGCAACGACGAAATCACTCCGGTGAAGACGCTGGAACCCGGCTTGCACATTCTGGAACTGTCCAATGGCCCGACTCTGGCCTTCAAGGACGTGGCGATGCAACTGCTTGGCAACTTGTTTGAATACGCGCTGGCCAGGGATAACGCCGAGATCAATATCCTCGGTGCCACCTCCGGCGATACCGGTTCGGCGGCGGAATACGCGATGCGCGGCAAGCGCGGTATCAAAGTATTCATGCTCTCGCCGCTCGGCAAGATGAGCCCGTTCCAGACCGCCCAGATGTATTCGCTGCAAGATCCGAATATCTTCAACATCGCCGTCAAGGGCGTGTTCGACGATTGCCAGGACATCGTCAAGGCGGTATCCAACGATCTCGATTTCAAGGCCAGACACAAGATCGGCGCGGTCAACTCGATCAACTGGGCGCGCGTGACGGCGCAGGTGGTGTACTACTTCAAAGCTTATTTCGCGGTAACCAAAAATAACGACGAGGAAGTCTCATTCTCGGTGCCGTCCGGCAACTTCGGCAATGTCTGCGCCGGCCATATCGCCCGCCAGATGGGGCTGCCGATCAAGAAGCTGATCGTCGCCACCAACGAAAACGACGTGCTCGACGAATTCTTTCGCACCGGCGCTTATCGCCCCCGACCGGAAACCCATCACACCAGCAGCCCGTCGATGGACATTTCCAAGGCATCCAATTTTGAACGTTTCGTCTACGATCTGGTGGGGCGCGACCCGGCCATCGTCAAGGAGCTGTGGCAACAGGTGGATGGCGGCGGCAGCTTCGATCTCGCCAAGACCCCGTATTTTGCCCAGGTCGGGAAATTCGGCATGGTATCCGGCGTCAGCAGTCATGCCGACCGGCTGGCAACCATCCGCAAGGTCTACGAACAATACGGCGTGATGCTCGACACCCACACTGCGGACGGCTTCAAGGTCGGGCTGGAACACCGCGAAGCAGGCGTACCGCTGATCTGCCTGGAAACCGCGCTGGCAGCCAAGTTTGATGAAACCATCCGGGCTGCGCTGGGTCGAGAACCGGAGCGTCCGGCCGATCTGGTGGGGATCGAAGACCTGCCGCAACGATTCGAGGTGATGGATTCCGATGTCGAAGCGGTTAAGCGCTTTGTCGTCGCTCATTCTGCTTGAGTGCCGAGCAGTCAGCCATGTTGATAAGGTATGGGCTGATTTCTTCCCTCTTTGTACCCGCAAGGAGTATCCCCGCCGGATTCCCGCCGCCATGCGGCGACCACGGCGAGACAAAAGGGGGATTGAGGGGGATTTAATGGTAGCGGTTATTTGCCACGCTTTTAAATCCCCCCTAGCCCCCCTTTTGCAAAGGGGGGTATCTCTTTGTTTCAACGGATTCAGCACTCAGCACTAATTTTCCATGAGCAATCTCATCCTTCTCGTCGCCTGTTTCCTGCTTGGCGTGGCTTTGCACCAAGCCAAGCGGATGCCGGATAACGCGCCTGCCGTATTCAACAGTTTCATCATCCACATCTCTCTGCCGGCGTTGACGCTGCTGTATATCCACGATATTCGGCTGGAGCCGGCCTATGCTTACGCGGCCATCATGGCGTGGCTGCATTTCGGCTTGGGGGCCGGATTTTTCTGGCTGGCGGGGCGGGCGCTTCATCTTCCAAGGCCTACTATCGGCGCGCTGATGCTCACCGGTGGGCTGGGCAATACCTCGTTCGTCGGCCTGCCGATGATCGAAACTTTCTATGGCCATGAAGGCTTGGCCACCGGCATCGTCGCCGACCAGCTCGGCTCGTTCCTTACCCTCTCCACTTTCGGCATTATCACCGCCGGGCTGTTTTCCAGCGGCGTGCCGGATGCACGAGCAATCCTGAAGAAGATCGTGCTGTTTCCGCCTTTCATCGCCCTGATCGTGGCGCTGGTGCTGATCCCGGTGGATTACCCAATGTGGGCTACGGTGGTGCTGAAGCGCCTGGGCGACACCCTGGCACCGCTGGCGCTGGTTTCGGTAGGGTTCCAGTTGCGGCTTGGCCACCTTGCAGGAAATGGGCGGAATCTCATGCTGGGATTGGTGTTCAAGCTGCTGCTCGCGCCTTTTATGCTGTATCTGCTGCTGGCGGGGGCTTTAGGCGCAAAAGGGCTGGTGGCGCAAGTGACGCTGTTCGAGGCGGCGATGCCGCCGATGATTACCGCCGCGATCATCGCTGCCGAGCACGATCTCGACCCCCAACTGGCCAACCTGATGGTGGCGGTAGGGATCATGCTGTCTTTCTTTACTTTGACGGGCTGGTGGTGGATGTTGCGCGGAGTGTAGTCAGCGCGGCGCGCTGCGGCCCGATGGCGATTGCGGCGCCGAGCAGGATGCGGAATCTGGCCTTGGGTGCGTTCATGCGCGACGGTTATCCGGCAGAGATTCGAAGCGCATCGACAAATCCACTGCCCTGACATCCTTGGTCAGGCTGCCGACGGAGATGCGCTGCACGCCGGTTTCGGCAACGGCGCGCACGGTTGCCAGGGTGATGCCGCCGGAAGCTTCCAGCTCGGCGCGGTCGCCGGTGATTCTGACCGCTTCACGCATTTGTTCCAGGTCGAAATTATCCAGCAGAACCAGCTTTGCATCCGCCGCCAGCGCCTGTTCCAGTTCATCCAGATTTTCCACCTCGATTTGAATCCATATGCCGGGTGGTGCGATCTTTTGCGCCTGTGCCAGCACCTGGGGTATGCCGCCCGCCGCCTGGATGTGGTTTTCCTTGATCAGGATGCCGTCGTACAGGCCGATCCGCTGATTTTTCCCCTTGCCGCAGGTGACGGCATACTTCTGCGCCAGGCGCAGGCTGGGCAGCGTTTTGCGGGTATCCATGATGCGGGTTTGCGTGCCTTCGACGGCATCGACATATTGCCGTGTGGCGGTGGCGGTGGCGGACAGGGTTTGCAGGAAGTTTAGCGCCGGGCGTTCGGCGCTTAACATGGCACGTGCGTTGCCGCTGATTTCGGCTAGCGTTTGCCCGGCGGCGACCGTTTCGCCTTCGTGTGCCAGCCATTCGATGGCGATGTTTTTGTCCAGCTTGCGAAAGCAGGCATCGAACCAGGCCTGGCCACACAGCACGGCGGCTTCACGGCTGATGACTGTGGCGCGGGCGGCTTGCGTTGGGGGAATGAGTTGCGCGGTCAGGTCGCCGCTGCCGATGTCCTCGGCCAGCGCGGCGGCGACATTTTCTTTGATGGCTTGTGCGAGCCGGGGGTCGGAAGCATTCATTTTTTGTTGATCATGGCGGATATTTTCGCCACGTACTCCGGCGCATCCCATTCCGCGCCGCCTTGCAGGGTGTAGCGGATCACCCCCTTGGGGTCGATCAGGAAGGTGGAGGGGGCGACAAAAACCTTCCAGTCGGCGAGTGCCTTGCCGTCGCTGTCCATGAGGATGGTGAAATCGGTTTTTACCTTGGCGAGAAAGCCTTTTACTTCCTGCTCCGTTTCGCCCATGTCAACGGCGAGGATGACGAAGGGCTTGCCCGCGAGTTTTTTTTCCAATCGCACCATCGAGGGCATTTCCTTGAGGCAGGGCGGGCAGTAGCTGGCCCAGAACTGCACCATGACCACCTTGCCGCGATAATCCTTGAGATCGTGCGGCTTGCCGCCCAGATCCTTGAGCTGGAGCGCCGGGGTGGTTCCGGTATAAGGTTTTAGTTCTTCGGCAAAAACGGTCTGTCCGATGCCGAGGAGCAGGCATAAGGTACCCAACAAAAGTTTCTTCACGGTTTGTTTCCTGTCGATTGAATATGATCAAGCGCATTCCGCAGTAGCTCCGGCAGGCGCGCGGCCATGGCATTTTCTTCGGGGGTGGCGTCCGCGCGGCTGTAGAAGAAGCCGCGGATGCCGGGCAGCACCAGGCTGCCTACCGGCTGACCGTTTTTTCTTAACTCCACCTTGAGATGTTCCAGCCACCAGCGGCCCGGTGAGCGCTGGCTGTGGTAGATGAACAAGGGCAACGGATTGCGCACGACCTCGGGGTCGTACATGGCCTCCATGCCGGGAGCGGGCGTGACGGCATACAGTTCGGGGTAAAGCAAAACTCCGCCGGCCAGCGCCGGGTTGCCGGGGTGCTGCCATTGCCATTCGAGGGCGCCGCGCAGAACCAGCAAAGAGGCTGGCCCTGCCGCAGCCAGATAAATCTTTTTCTTGCCGGAGCGGATACGGACATGCTCGATCAATGCGGCCACTTCTTCACCGGAAATCTGTTTGATGCTGCTTGGTGCCAACGGCAGGAAATGGGCGCCCAGCAGGTCGGATAGCCACACTTCGATGCCGCCCGCCGCCAGGGCTTGCGCGGCTTTCGGTTCCCACACGCCATGCCCTTCGTCGCATGCCAGCCACAGCAGCAGAGAGTCACCGTCGGCGGGGTAGGCGCGCAGCTCGACTACGGTGCCATTGGGGAGTTGCAGGTCGGGCTCAGCGGCAAAAAGCGGCGGGCAGAAGGCGGTTGTCGCCCACAGCAAAACAGTCAGGAAGGCAGTTTTCGAAAGATCAGCCATAATTGAAACAGGGAGTCGATTTTTTCAAATCCGAGTTTAGCGTAAAGGGCGCCACCATGCCACTTTGCGGGATCGACTTTACATGGTTCCCCCCTTTGCAAAAGGGGGGCTAGGGGGGATTTAAGAGTGTTGATAAGTTCCGCGCTTGTTAAATCCCCCTCAATCCCCCTTTTGCAAAGGGGGAGGCAGACAGATTGGCGGGCAACCTGAGCAATTTTTTCCATAGTGCGATTGCACTGGGATCGACTTGAAATTGCCATGACGCCCCCAATCTAGGGCGTAATCAATTTTTTAATAAGGGGTTATTCATGCGTTTCGACAAATTGACCACCAAGTTCCAGCAGGCCATCAATGAGGCGCAGAGCCTTGCCGTCGGCCAGGATAACCAGTTCATCGAGCCGCAGCATCTGATGCTGGCCCTGCTCAACCAAGATGACGGCGGCACCGCCTCGCTCCTGCAACGGGCGGGGGCCAACGTAGGCGGCCTGAAACCCGCTCTGGTAAAGGCGATTGAACGTTTTGCCAAGGTCGAGGGGCATGGTGGCGAGGTCAGTATTTCGCGTGACCTGAACAATTTGCTGAATGTCACCGACAAGGAGGCGCAAAAGCGCGGCGACCAGTTCATCGCTTCGGAAATATTCCTGTTGTCCGCAGCGCAGGACAAGGGCGAGATCGGGCGTCTGCTGAAAGAGCACGGGGTTGCCCGCGAAGCGCTGGAACAGGCCATCAATGCAGTCAGGGGAGGTGAATCGGTGCAGGACGCAGAAGCCGAAGGCCAGCGCGAGGCGCTGAAAAAATATACCGTCGATCTCACCGAGATGGCGCGGAAAGGCAAGCTCGACCCGGTGATTGGCCGCGACGACGAGATTCGCCGCGCAATCCAGGTGTTGCAGCGCCGCACCAAGAACAACCCGGTGCTGATCGGCGAGCCGGGCGTGGGCAAGACGGCTATCGTCGAAGGCTTGGCGCAACGCATTATCAACGGCGAGGTGCCGGAGACTTTGAAGGGCAAGCGCGTGCTGGTGCTCGACATGGCCGGGCTGCTGGCCGGGGCGAAGTATCGCGGCGAATTCGAGGAGCGGCTCAAATCGGTGCTGAAGGAGGTAGGCCAGGATGAAGGCCGTATCATCCTGTTCATCGACGAACTTCATACCATGGTCGGCGCGGGCAAGGCCGAAGGTGCGATGGATGCCGGCAATATGCTCAAGCCGGCCCTGGCGCGCGGCGAACTGCACTGCATCGGCGCCACCACGCTGGACGAATACCGCAAGTACATCGAGAAGGATGCCGCGCTTGAGCGCCGTTTCCAGAAAGTGCTGGTTGATGAGCCATCTGTCGAGGACACCATCGCCATCCTGCGCGGTTTGCAGGAGAAATACGAACTGCATCACGGCGTCGATATTACCGATCCGGCGATCATCGCGGCAGCGGAACTGTCGCACCGCTACATCACCGACCGCTTCCTGCCCGACAAGGCGATTGACCTGATCGACGAGGCGGCCTCGCGCATCCGGATGGAGATCGACTCCAAGCCGGAATCCATGGACAAGCTCGACCGTCGCCTGATTCAGCTCAAGATCGAGCGCGAGGCGATAAAGCGGGAGAAGGATGAGGCATCGAAAAAACGGCTGGCGCTGATCGAGGAAGAAATCGCCAGGTTGCAGCGCGAATATAACGATCTCGAGGAAATCTGGAAATCCGAGAAGGCGCAGGTGCAGGGCAGCCAGCACATCAAGGAAGAGATCGACCGGATCAAGGCCGAGATCGCCCGGCTGCAGCGCGAGGGCAAGCTCGACAAGGTGGCGGAGTTGCAGTACGGCAAGTTGCCGCCGCTCGAAGCGCAGCTGAAACACGCCGAGACCGAGAGCGACGTCCAGCAGGAAAAACACAAGCTGCTGCGCACCCAGGTGGGTGCGGAGGAAATTGCCGAAGTGGTGTCGCGCGCCACCGGCATTCCGGTCTCCAAGATGATGGAAGGCGAGCGCGACAAGCTGCTGCAAATGGAAGACGCATTGCACCAGCGCGTGGTCGGCCAGGATGAAGCAGTGCGTTTGGTGGCGGATGCGATCCGGCGTTCTCGCGCTGGCCTGGGCGACCCGAACCGGCCCTATGGCTCGTTCCTGTTCCTTGGCCCAACCGGTGTCGGCAAGACCGAGTTGTGCAAGGCGCTGGCCGGGTTCCTGTTCGATTCGGAGGATCATTTGATCCGCATCGACATGTCCGAGTTCATGGAAAAGCACAGTGTTTCGCGCCTGATCGGTGCGCCGCCCGGCTATGTCGGCTACGAAGAGGGCGGCTACCTGACCGAAGCGGTGCGGCGCAAGCCGTACAGCGTGATCCTGCTGGACGAGGTGGAGAAGGCGCACCCGGACGTGTTCAACGTGCTGTTGCAAGTGCTTGACGATGGCCGCATGACCGATGGACAAGGGCGCACCGTGGACTTCAAGAACACCGTGATCGTGATGACCTCCAACCTCGGCAGCCAGATGATCCAGCAGATGTCCGGCGATGATTATCAGGTGATCAAGCTGGCGGTGATGGGCGAGGTGAAAACCTATTTCCGGCCGGAATTCATCAACCGTATCGACGAGGTGGTGGTGTTCCATGCACTGGACGAGAAGCACATCAAGTCCATCGCGGCGATCCAGATGCAGTACCTGACCAAGCGCCTGGCGGCGATGGAGATGAAGCTGGAAGTGACGGACGCGGCGCTCTCCGAGCTGGCCACCGCCGGTTTCGACCCGGTGTTCGGTGCCCGGCCCCTGAAACGGGCGATCCAGTCGCATCTGGAAAATGCGCTGGCGAAGGAAATTCTGGCCGGGCATTTCGCGGCCAAGGACACCATCGCGGTCGATTTCAAGGGCGGCAAGTTCAGCTTCACCAAAGCCTGAGAAGACCGATTGGCCTGAACTGCCGGCGTAATGCCGGTTCAGGCCAGTGTCTCGTCCAGCCAGTCCAGCGCCACCGCCGCCGAGTAGGCCAGATTGCCTGACTGGCAATGGCCCTCGGCGCCTTCCTCGGCGCTGAACGTGTAGCCGGCGGCACCGGCGACCTGGCGCCGGAAGCGCTCGAACTGGGCGATCGGCTCGGCCCCTTCGCCGCTGCCGACCAGACCCAGCGCCGGGCAGCGGATGGTCGCCAGATCCCGCTCATCGACGCGGAATTCGCGTAGCCGGACGTAGGTCTGCTTGAAGCTGTCCTGGCCGAAGCGCAGCATCAGGTTGCGCATCATTTCGCGCGTTTGCGGCGACGCCTGCCCGGCCGGGATGTGTTCGATGTCGGCCACGCGGAAATCCTCGGCATCGGGCATCTGCGCCGGATCGAAGCCGATGAACGAAGCCATGTAGGCATGCAGGTCAACGATCGGTGAATTGGCGATCAGCGCCCGGATGCGCGGCTCGTGCGCCGCCATGCGGGTGGCGAAATAGCCGCCGAAGCTGATCCCCATCAGCGCCACCCGCGCCGGATCGGTCTCCGGGCGCGCCAGCAGATAGTCCAGTGCCACCGCCGCCACCCGTTCGGTATCGGGAATGAAAGGCAGCTTCGGATGAAAGCGCATGGTGTCCATCTGTCCCGGCCCCGCGAACAGCAGCACCTGGTAGCCGCGCTCCAGTGCGGCCCGGCCATAGGCAAGCCAGGTTTCCTCCAGTGTGCCGTCATAGCCGCTGACGATCATCAGGGTCTTGCGCGCGTCGGCGGCAGCCTTGGCTGGCCGCAGATAGTAAGCCGGCAGCGGCGTATCGCCGAACGGCAGCGAGACGATCTCGAAGGCATCGTCCTGGAGCTGCATCGCGGCCAGGAAGCATTCCCGGCTTTTCAACCCATAGACGGCATGTTGGGGGTCGGCAATTCCGGTGTAGTACTCGGCGGCGCGATAGCTGTTGCAGGCCACCAGGTACTGGTCGCGCGCGCTGACCGTATGCCGGCGCGCGGCGCGCTGGCGGGCGTCGGTTTCCTGGCGCGCCGCAGTGGCGGCGAACTCCGCCACCCAACTGGCCGGCACGCCGCTCTCGATGCGCCGTGCCAGCGCCAGGCATTCGCCGATCGAGGCGCCACCATAGCGCGTCGCGCCCAGTTGCCGGATCAACTGGTACTCCATTTCGGGATCGGCGATGCCGGCGACCCGGGTGCGGCCGCGTTCCAGACTGTTTGCCATAGAAGTCTCTCTGCTTGGGTTAGTGAGTGTGGTTGCGCTATGTGGGGGGGTACTACCGTTACCGGCCGCCCGTGCCGGTAGTCATAATCCGCTTGCTGCCGCTTTTTCATTGTGCCATATTTATGAGCGCCCCTAAAAATTCGTTAGGCACAACATCAGCCTTGCATATCTGACGTTAACGTAATATAAAGATATTGCCGTTTCGGCAAACCAACCAAGGAGCAATATCATGAACGTCAGCGACATTCTGATTCATATCAACGACAGCCTCAGCGAGCAGCAGCGAAAGGCTTTGGAAGAGTCAATGCGGCAGATAGACGGCGTGGTCGCCCCTCGTTTCAACCCGGGCAAAGAGCACCTCTTGCTGGTTGCATTCAACCCGGACGCTACATCAACGGCGGCACTGCTGGCTCAGGTTCAATCTTTTGGCTATAACGCCCAATTGGTGGGCGCATAACAAATGCAAACCATCTCTCTCAAAAAAATCGGCGAGGTGGCCGAGCAACTTGGTACGACACCTCGGGCATTGCGCTTTTACGAAGAGGAAGGGCTTGTGTCCGCACGGCGTACACCGGGAGGCACACGTCTGTACTCGGAGGAAGACATTGCCCGGTTTCGTGCCATTTTGAGGCTGGCGCACTCGGGAATTCCCCTCGCCTTAATCAAGGAACTCGCTACGACGCGCGAAAAGTTTTCTACCGGGGATATGGCTAGTCACAACGTACATTCCGTTCTTGCAAAGCTCCAGTTACAAGTTCAAGGACAAATCAATATGTTGGCAAAATTGGAGTCGGAGTTATCTAATGCGGCCCATACCATTGAAGGTTGTTTCCAATGTAAAAACCCACCCACTCGCAATGGGTGTCCTCAATGTCCTGTCAATCTATTTCTTAAATCGTCGGAAATCCTGAATTTGGTGTGGGAACAAGATGTTGAGCAATCAAACGCCTGACAAACGGGGTGGTCAAATTTGGATGCTGTTTACCCTGGTTTCCTGATCGGTTTTGCATGCTGATTCACATGGATGGGCTGGCCTGGGTGAAATAGCGCGCAAGTGGCGGGTTGTTATTCACCCGGTGGATAGGTATAGTTGCGGTACTTAAACGAGTACCTAAAGGAGTTCTAATATGAATGCCATACCCGCCCAGGAAATTAAACGACGCGGCATTGCGGCAGTGGATGAATTGATTGCCAAAGGCGATCTGCATGTGATCAGAAATAACCAGCCTCAGTATGTGGTACTTTCCGAGGCGCGTTATCAGGATCTGGTCGTGGCGGAACAGGAGGCGCACTACGCGCGAGTCCGCGCGTCACTGGAAGATGTCAAGGGCGGCAAGATCAAAAAATTCAAGACCGCCGCCGATCTGTTGAAGGCTCTGGATGCTGGCGAGACGGCGTAATGTACATCATTGTCACGCCGCTGCAATTTCTTCGCCAGGCGCGCAAATTCTTCAAGAAGCATCCCGATTTGCGACCACGCTTTGCCAGGACGCTCGACGATCTGCAAAAAGACCCATTCCAGCCGTTTCTGGAGTTGCACCCCTTGAGTGGCAAGCTCGCCGGTTGTTATGCCGTCAGTCTTACTTACAGCTACCGGATCACCCTGACCCTGATGGTTACCGAAAAGGAAATCGTTCTGCTCGATATTGGTAGCCATGACGAGGTGTACCGGTAGACGGGGGCAGAGTGAGTCCAGGAGTGTATTGTTTGCGGGGGGCAACGAGGATTTGATGGGAACCGCGGTATTCCTGGCATCGGAAGCCTCGCGCCACACCAGCGGCCAGAGCATCGTTGTGGACAGAAAAACCAACGAGGAGATACGATGAAGCAAGAGACGAAAGCAACTCGCAGTAAGGCGACAAATGTTATCCGCAACGCGTCCGGCGCATCGCCTTGGCGGCACGCTGTCGCTGGTCTGGCGCTGGCCGTGTGTGTGCTGGCAGCCACCGCCTGCGGCGGGGAACCGGCGCCGGCCATCGACTATTCCCGGCCCGATTCCTGGCTGGCCTTGCCCGGCTTGGCGTCGGAGGCTGACCTGACGCCGAAAGGCGGCGGTTTTTCCGGCCTGCAGCGGTACGCACGCGCCGACGTGTTCTACGTGCATCCGACTACCAGCATGCGCGCCGACGTCCTGAACGCGCCGATCGACGACCCGGATGCGTTGCGCCTGGGCCACCTGATGCTGATGGAGCAGGCCACGCCGTTCAATGGTGTGGCGCGGGTATTCGCGCCGCGCTACCGGCAGATCACGCTGCCGACCTACCAGCTCGACGAAGACGCGCAACAGGCGCCGACCAACCGCGCCTATGCCGATGTGCGGCGCGCGTTCGATTATTACGTTGCGCACTACAACGACGGTCGGCCATTCTTCCTGGTCGGCCACAGCCAAGGCGCCAACCACGCGCAGCGGCTGCTGTCGGAGGCGGTTCAGGGTACGCCGCTGGAACGGCGTCTGGTAGCCGCCTACCTGCCCGGGCAACCGCTGCCGCGTTCGGTGTTCACCGATGACCTGACCCGCATTCCGCCCTGCGTGCAGCCGCAGCAGACTGGCTGCGCTGCGGTCTGGGGCACCTTCGGCGAAGGCAGCGGCATTGATTTCAATGCCTGGGAGGAAAACGGCCACTGGAATGCCGCACGCCAGCGCTGGACGGCGGCATCCGGCCAGCCGCTGGTTAACATCAATCCGGTCAGTTGGAGCAAGGACGAGCCGCAGACGTCGGCCAGCCGGCATCGCGGCGGGGTGCCGTTCGGCGTGGCGGGCACCAGCTTCACGCCGCCGCGACCGCATCTGGTCAGCGTGCACGACGACGACCGCTACGCATTCGTCTTGCCGCCGCTGGATCCGGCGCTGTTCAACGACGGCGGCGTGTTCGGCGGCGCCAACTATCACGTGTTCGACATCAGCCTGTTCTGGCTCGACCTGCGCGAAAACGCACGGCGCCGGCTGGACGCCTTCCTGCTGCATGAAGACCAGGTCAAATACCCGCTGCTCGGGGCGACGGCAGCCGTTTCGGCCAAGGCCGGCCAGCCGTTCCATTTCCAGATCGAGGCCGCCAACTTGCCGGCCCGGTTCAGCGCTGCCGGCCTGCCGTCCGGCCTGACGCTGAACGCCGCCACCGGCCTGATCAGCGGGACGGCGCCGCCGGCTGGCGTCTATCCGCTGCTGCTCTCCGCCGGGAACGCCGGCGGTAGCGACCACGCCGACCTGGCGCTGACGGTGGAGGCGGGCGGGGACTAAGCGCGTCCCGGCGGCTGTTCGTGCCGCGAACAAAACCGCCGGCCTACGCCAGCAGGGCGGCGCTCTTCACTTGGGCGTAGACCGCCATGCCGGGTTCAAGACCCAGCACGGCGCAGGATTTGCGCGTGATGCGCGCCAGCAGCGGGGCACCTGCCGCATCCAGCCGAACCATGACTTGCGCCGGGCCTTCGTCAGCAATTTCGCTTACCGTGACCGGCAGGACGTTGAGGATGCTGGAGTCGCCATGCCGTTCCAGCGTGATGCTCACGTCGCGGGCATGGATGCGCAGCCGCACACGGGTACCCAGCGGATGGGGCGCTTGGGCGACGCTGATGGCGCCGCCGGCAAAATCCAGCCGGGTGAGGTGGTAGCTTTCGTCGTGTTCGCCGATCACCGTGTCGATCGCCACCCCGGCCTCGTCGCCGTGGGCGAGAGGCAGGTCGAGGCGCGCCAGCATGTCCTTGAGCGGGCCGCTCGCCACGCTTTTCCCCTGCGCCATCAGCACCATGAAATCGGCCAGTCGCGCTATCTCGTCCGGCGAGTGGCCGATGTAAACCACGGGGATTTCCAGTTCGTCGTGCAGGCGTTCCAGGTAGGGCAGGATGTCGGCCTTGCTGGCCTGATCAAGCGCTGCCAGTGGCTCGTCCATCAACAGTAGGTCGGGGCTGACTAGCAGGGCGCGGGCGATAGCGACGCGCTGGCGTTCTCCGCCTGATAGCCACGCCGGATTGCGCTCCAGCAGGTGGCCGATGCCGAGCAGTTCCACCGCTTGGTCGAGGCCGACCCGACGTTCGGCCTGCGGAATACGCTTCCAGCCATATTCCAGGTTGCGGCACACGTCGAGATGGGGGAACAGGTTGGCTTCCTGGAACACATAACCCAAGCGGCGGCGGTGGATGGGCAGGCAGGTGTTTTCGTCTTGCCAGATTTCGCCGTTGACCGACAGGCGGCCTCCCGGCGCGCGCTCCAGGCCGGCCAAGCAACGCAGCAGGGTGGTCTTGCCCGAGCCGGAAGGGCCGAACAGTGCCGTGATGCCCCGGCCTGGCGCGTCGAATGCCGCGTCCAGATGGAACTTGCCGAGGGTCAGGGCGAAGTGTGCGCAAATGCCGCTCATGACTTACTCTCCTGCATCCGCTTGCTTGGCCCATACAGCGCCAGCAGCACCAGGAAGGAAAAGGCCAGCATGCCGCCAGCCAGCCAGTGGGCCTGGGCATATTCCATCGCTTCGACATGGTCGTAGATCGCCACCGACAGCACGCGGGTCGCGCCGGGAATATTGCCGCCGATCATCAGTACCACGCCGAATTCACCGACGGTGTGGGCAAAGCCCAGCACAATCGCGGTGACAAAGCCGGGCCGGGCGAGCGGCACGGCCACGCTGAAAAATCGATCCCACGGCCCGGCGCGCAAGGTGGCGGCGGCTTCCAGCGGGCGTTCGCCGAGCGCCTCGAAAGCATTCTGGATCGGCTGCACCACGAAAGGCAGGGAATACAGCGTCGAACCGAACACCAGCCCGGCAAAAGTGAAGGGCAGCAGGCCCAATCCCAGCGCCTGGGTAAGATGGCCGCCCGGCCCTTGCGGCCCGAGCATGACCAGCAGGTAAAACCCCAACACCGTCGGCGGCAGCACCAGCGGCAGCGCCACCGCCGCGCCCACCGGTCTTTTCAGCCAGGATTGGGTGCGGCTGAGCCACCGCGCCAGCGGCGTGCCGATCAACAGCAGCAGCAGGGTGGTGATCGTAGCGAGACGCAGGGTCAGCCAGATCGGGGCGAAGTCGAAAGTGCTCGGGATCATTTTCTAACCTTGGATTTCATGCAATAAAACGGTTAACCGCAGAGGCGCAGAGACGCAGGGAAAAACAAGTGCAGGAAATAATTAGAGGACACCTGATGGGTGACTGCACAATTCTTCTCCGCGCCTCTGCGTCTCTGCGGTAAAAACCATCTTGGTTAAGGCAGCTCATAACCATAGCTCCTGATGATCGCCGCCGCCTTGTCCGACTTCAGGTACTTGAGGAACAGTTCTGCCGCTGCATTGCCCTTTCCCTTGGCGAGCAGCACGGCATCCTGGCGGATCGGGTTATACAGGTTCTGCGGCACGATCCAGGCCGAACCTTCGGTTATCTTGCCGTCTTTTATGACTTGGGACAGCGCGACAAAGCCCAGTTCCGCGTTGCCGGTGGCGACGAACTGGTAGGTCTGGGTGATGTTTTCCCCCAGCACCAGCTTGGGCTGGATCGCATTGAACACACCTATTTTTTTCATGACTTCCTCGCCGGCCAAGCCGTATGGCGCCAGCTTGGGGTTGGCTAGGGCGAAATGTTGGAAAGCCCCTTTTTTCAGGACTTCGCCCTGGCTGTCCACTATGCCCGGCTTCGCGCTCCACAGCACGAGCTTGCCGATGGCGTAGGTAAACTGGCTATCTGGAACGGAGAGCCCTTCCTTGCCCATCTTCTGCGGAGTGGCGTCGTCGGCGGCAAGCAGGATACCGAACGGCGCGCCGTTCCTGATCTGGGCGTAAAGCTTGCCGGTCGCCCCCAGCGAAATGGACGCCTTGTGGCCGGTGTCCTTGTTGAATTCCGCCGCGATACGTTCCACCGGCTTGGCGAAATTGGCCGCCACGGCGACCTGCACCTCATCGGCGAATGCGGTAGCGGCAAACAGCCCAAGCAGGACTGCGGAGGTTTGCGATTTCAGGTTCGTCATGATTTCCTTTCTGTCGGTTGGTATCGAGTGTGTCGGTTAGCATCGAACGCGCAACATTCTGCTTGTGTCAGTCCGATTTCGTTATATTAGCAACAATATAACGATGTTGTCAGCCTGATTTTTCGTAAAATTCATACTTGGTTAAGGCATTGTGTCGTTGGGGATGTGCGCCGCAATATACGCACCAAGCGCAGTTGTAAAAATACATAACGAGTGGGGCTGTAAAAATTAAAGCCACTCGCAAAGGCTCGTTGACCTCCGTAATATAAAATTATATATTTCGCTTCTTTGCGTATCGTTATATACGAGTTAATATTACGAAAGGGGAGAGAAAGTGAGTGAGCAGATAAAGGGGTTAATTATTCCGCGAAAAAAGGGGATTTTACTCGCGGTAGCCGTCATGACGGCGTGGGGGAGTTCTTCAGCATGGGCGGAGGAAAGCGCAGGTGTGACGCCGTTCACGTTGGGAACGGTTACCGTCAATGCGACGCGGCCTCAAATCGGAGAAATCGGTGAAGACCAAGTCGCATCGGTCGTCACAGCCAAGGACATGCAGCAATTCAACCGCGACAATATTGCTGACGCATTGAACCTGCTTTCCGGCGTTACGATTTCCCACGGCCAGAAGAATGAGAGAAGAGTCTCCATACGGGGTTTTGAAACGACTAAGGTTGGCCTGTTCATCGATGGCATTCCCGTCTACATCCCTTTCGATGGCGCCGTCGATATGGCCCGCTTTACCACCGCTGATCTGGCGGCCATTCAGGTAGCCAAGGGTTTTACTTCAGTAGCCTATGGCCCGAACACGATGGCTGGCGCGATCAACCTCGTCACGCGCAAACCAACAAAGAAATTTGAGGGTGACGCCATGATCGGCTTCGGCGAGGGCAATGAACGCCAGACGCAGGCCAATTTCGGCAGCAATCAGGGGCAGTGGTATGTTCAAGGTGGCGTGTCATACCTTGAAAGTGATTACTTCCGTATGTCATCCGATTTCGTCCCCAACGCTTTTGAGGATGGAGGCCACCGCAACAATTCTTATAGCAAGGACCAGAAAGCGTCTTTCAAGCTCGGCTTGACGCCGAACGCCACCGATGAATACGCGTTCAGCTATATCAAACAGGAGGGTGACAAAGGCCAGCCGACTTCGACCATTTCGAATGCGCAATTCTGGCAGTGGCCATACTGGAACAAGGAGAGTCTCTACCTGACCACCCGCACTGCGCTTGGCGCCAAGGAAACGCTCAAGGTCAAGCTGTATCACGATACCTTCGACAATGCGACTAACATGTACAAAGACGCCACTTTTACGGCGCTGACCACGGGCGGTACAGGCCCTAGCATCTACAACGACAAGACTGATGGCGGCTCGGTCGAACTGGAATCGACGCGGATCAAGGACAACACCCTGCGCGTGTTCGCGTTCTACAAGAAAGACGTGCACCACAAGGATGACTCGTCGGGCGCGCCCCGTAAATTTGATGACATGCAGGATACGCTGATTTCGTATGCGCTCGAAAACAACTATCAGATTCGCCCGGATTTGCTGATTTCATTGGGTGCCAGCCATCATGAGCTGAAGTCTGACCAGATTTACAAATCGGATGCCGTGCCAGCACTAACGTTGCCAGGCAAGAAGACTGCCAATGACTTTCAGGCTGGCCTGTTCTACGATTTGTCATCAATAGCGCGTCTGTATACGACAGTGTCCAAAAAAACTCGTTTGCCATCGCTCAGTGACCGCTACAACACGGCTTTTGGCAAGTACGTTGAGAATCCGAATTTGCAACCGGAGGAATCAGTCAATTACGAAATCGGCTATCAAGGAACACTATGGAAAAATACGAAGGCGGAAGCCGCGATTTTCCGTAGTGATGTTACGGACAAGATTCAGACCTGGTACCCCAACCCGAATCTGTCTTGTACCGCCGGAACCAACGTGTGTCAGATTCGTAACGTCGGCGAGGTGCGGTATGACGGTATCGAACTCGGTCTGCGTTCGCAATTGACAACGCAGCTTGAGCTTGGCGGCAATTACACCTATCTCGACCCAAAAAATGTCAGCAATCCAACGACCAAAGTGACTGACGTGCCGAAACGGAAGCTGGCGGTGCATGCCTTGTATCACCCTAACGACGCAACCGATCTGGTCGCCTTCGTCGAGAATAACAGCACGCGTTGGGCGTCGGACACGGTGGAATTGGGCGGTTACACCACGCTTAATCTGAAGGCCGCCTACCGGCCAATGAAGGCCGTTACGCTGGAAGCCGGGGTCAATAATGCCACCGACCAGAATTACGCGCTGGCAAATGGCTTCCCGCAACCCGGACGTATGTGGTTTGCCAACGGCATCTACAAATTCTGATTAACACAACCTCATTTATGGGAGCAAAAAAATGCAAGCAATGAAAATCATTAAAGCCATTTATGGCGTCGTTTTTGTTCTGGCTTTTTCGGGGACAGGTACGGCCTTTGCGGACGGCGAAGCAGTGCTGGCACAGAAAAGCGGCTGCCTTGCCTGCCATCGAGGTGTCGAGACGCGTAACGGGCCGCCTTACAAGGCGGTTGCAGAAAAATACGCCGGCCAGAAAAATGCCGAGAATATTCTTGTGAAACATATTCTCAAGGGCACAGGGCCGGCAGGCCAAGGTTGGATGCAAGCAGGCATGGCTACCTTGCCGTTCATGCCGCCGAATGGCAACGTCACGCCAAAAAATGCGCGCAAGCTGGCAAAGTGGGTTCTGGCGACGACAGGAGAAATCCCGGATGTCTCCAGGCTTTTCGTCACCGAGAGTATCCGCATCTCGGGTGTCGTGGAAAACAAGCTCACATTGAGTGTCAGCGACTTGCGCAAATTCCCGCCGCAGCAAGTTGGTGAAGTTCCGGTCATCTGCCAGTCTGGCGCCGATAAAGGTAAACTGGAAAATCTCAAGGGGGTTCTGCTTAAAGATATTCTGGAGAAGGCCGCCATCGTTACCAAAGGCCACAATGACGTTAAAAAAATGGCTATTATTGCCACGGCTTCAGATGGCTACAAGGTCGTATTTTCCTGGAGCGAAGTTTTCAATTCGCCGATTGGCGAAGGCGTGATGGTATATTTTGAAAAGAACGGGATGCCGCTGGGAGATGATGAAGGGCGCATTGCGATGGTATCGTCCAAAGATATTCGTACTGGCCCACGCCACGTGAAATGGCTGGAGGCGATTGAAGTACGGAAGATTGTTGAATAAGCAGAGATAGCCAGATGAACTCAATTGCCATGTCCAATTCCGTGCACCGGTCTGATTTCTTGTCATTGGCTGGGGCGCATTATTTTAACGCGCCGGCCTTGGATGATTATTTCAAACCGGCTGCACTGGCGATTACGCACGTCATGCGGGCCGCGGATAATGGCGATTTTCCGCTGTTTGCGGCGACACTGGGCATCCCTCCCAAGGAATTTGCCATTCTTCTTGATGATCGATCCCAGCCTGTTTTTCAGTTCACCGAGATTCATGCCGATTTGCTGACCGATTGGCTGCCCGGATTGTTTCTGCCGCTGGTCGAGTTGCTTTGGGACTATCGTAGTTGCGATGACCGGATGGATTGGCTGGTTTCCCATGCAATCGCTTCCGCCTGTTTCGGTAACCGGCATCTTTGGCAGGATTTGGGGCAGCCTGGACGGGAAGATGTTTCGAATCTTTTCTCCCGGCATTTTTCCGGGCTTTACGGGCGCAATACGCAAGATTTGAAATGGAAGCGCTTCCTGTTCGAGGAATTGGGGAAACGCCTCAGGCGACCAAATCTAAAACCACCGGCGTGCAATGGATGCGATAATTATCGTTCTTGCTTTCCCTCTTTTTAGATGAAGGACATGAACGATGGCACATGGGAATGGGATTGAGTTGAGAGGTCTGCTGTGGATGACCGTCGGCGACAAAAACCTGGGTGGTCCGGGGCGGATCGAACTGCTAACCAAAATAGTCGAGCATGGCTCGATCACCCAAGCGGCTAAATCGATGAAAATGAGTTACAAGGCGGCTTGGGATGCCATCGACCAGATGAACAATCTGGCAGGCGAGCCGTTGGTGGCGCGCACGACAGGCGGCAAAGGCGGCGGCTCGACGCTTCTCACGAAGCGCGGCGAGCAGCTTATTACCAGTTTTCGGCTAATTGAGCAGGAGCACCGCCGCTTCGTCGATCAACTCAGCAAACAGGCCCACGGGCTCGAAGATGACTTACTTCTAATCAGGAGAATGAGCATGAAAACCAGTGCACGCAACCAGTTTCTCGGCAAGGTAATCAATGTCAAGCAAGGCGCGGTGAACGATGAAATCGACCTGGAGATAATGGGGGGGCAGAAAATCGTTGCCATCATCACGCGTGAGAGCACCGAAAACCTCGGTCTCAAGCCCGGAACGGAAGCCTTCGCCCTGATCAAGGCGTCGTCGGTCATGGTCATGACCGATGCCGAAGGCGCGAAAATATCGACGCGCAACCAGTTGGTCGGAACGATTTCCCGCCTGCAGCCAGGGGCGGTGAATGCAGAAGTCGTGATTGACCTTCCCGGCGGCGGCGCTATCGCCTCGATTATTACCATTCAAAGTGTCACCAACCTCGGCTTGGCAGTTGGAAAAAAGGTCAGCGCGATCTTCAAGGCGTCGAGCGTAATCATCGGCGTATCAGCCTGATTGGTATCGCGTCAAGAATCGGCGACGATGTTCGGACAACCAGAAAAGACTGATTTCATTCACCCGCCGGCAAGGATGTAAAATCCATCCTTGCCGATTTTTTTATTGTGGATACCCCATGCGTCAGGCGCATCACCAGATTTCAGTTCCCACCCCGGGCAGGGGGATGTACGAAATTACCCAGGAAATCCGCCTGTGGGTACGTTCAAGCGGCGTCCATTCGGGTATGTTGACGGTGTTTATGCGCCATACTTCCGCCAGTCTGATGATTCAGGAGAATGCCGATCCCAGTGTACAGGCTGACCTCGAGCGGTTCCTCGCGCGGCTGGTGCCGGATGGCGATTCGATTTTTCAGCACCGTCAGGAGGGGAAGGACGATATGGCCGCCCATGTGCGCACTGCGCTGACCCAAACCCATCTCTCCATCCCCGTCGTCGATGGTGCGCCGGTGCTGGGTACCTGGCAGGGCATTTTTGTTTATGAACATCGCTATGAATCGCGGTCGCGCAATGTCATGCTGCATTTGATTGGGGAGTGAGCCTTATATAGCGCGTAACTGATGGCTGGCAGGTTGCTCAAGCAGCCGTCAAACAGTTACATGGAAAACAGCTCGCTACTTCCAGACCAGCCTGGATCGTTGGCGGAAGGAAGCGGGAGCCGAACCCATCAAGAACCGACTGACAGTCCTTGCAGTCTTCGATTTCCTGCGGATGGACAAAAACCCAACACGGATTCCCGCTCACTGAACTGAGGAGAACAAATTCACCGCGGGGTCGCGCTGTTTCAGCCCTTCAACGTGACCATCTCAGGATAAACTGCCCGGCGCGTGTCATGGTGGTAAAATATCGCCTTATGTCCGACCCCACCTTTATCCATCTCCGACTGCACAGCGAGTATTCGATTGTCGATGGCATCGTGCGCATCGGCGATGCAGTTGGCTTGGCCGTTGCCGACAAGATGCCGGCGCTGGCGCTGACCGATCTTTCCAATCTGTTCGGCATGGTGAAGTTTTACCAGGGCGCGCGCGGCAAGGGCGTCAAGCCGATCATTGGCTGCGACGTGTGGATCAGCAACGAAACCAACCGCGACCAGCCCCACCGCTTGCTGCTGCTGTGCCGCAACCGCCTGGGCTATTTGCGCTTGTGCGAGTTGCTGACCCGCGCCTACCGCACCAACCAGCACCGGGGCAGGGCGGAAGTCCGCCGCGAATGGTTCTCTGAGGGCGGCAGCGACGGCCTGATCGCGTTGTCCGGTGCGCATCTGGGCGATGTCGGCGCGGCGCTGTTGCAGGAAAACCGCGCGCAGGCCAAGGAACTTGCCGCTGCCTGGGCAAAGCTTTTCCCCGGCGCGTTTTATCTCGAGTTGCAGCGTACCGGCTTGCCCCAGACCGAAGCCTATGTGCGGCAGGCGGTGAGCCTGGCGTCGGAACTGAAGTTGCCGGTGGTGGCGACGCACCCGATTGAATTTCTTTCGCCCGACGACTATAAGGCGCACGAGGCGCGGGTGTGTATTTCGGAGGGCTACATGCTGGCGGACAAGCGCCGTCCGCGCGTGTTCACCGAGCAGCAGTATTTCAAGAATCAGGCCGAGATGGCGGAACTGTTCGCCGATATTCCCGCCGCGCTGGCCAATAGCGTGGAGATCGCCAAGCGCTGCAACCTGAGCGTCGAGTTGGGCAAGAGCAAGCTGCCGCTGTTCCCGATACCGGGCGGGTTGAGCGAGAATGATTACCTGTGCCAGCGCGCGGCGGACGGACTGGCCGAGCGCATGGTGACGCTCTATCCCGACGAGGCGGAGCGGGCCAAGCAGTTCCCGATTTATACCGACCGGCTCAAGTTCGAGACCGACACCATCATCCAGATGGGCTTCCCCGGTTATTTCCTGATCGTGGCCGACTTCATCAACTGGGCCAAGCACAACGGCGTGCCGGTCGGGCCGGGGCGAGGTTCCGGCGCGGGTTCGCTGGTGGCTTACAGCATGGGGATTACCGATCTCGACCCGTTGCGCTATGCCTTGCTGTTCGAGCGTTTCCTCAATCCCGAGCGGGTATCGATGCCCGACTTCGATATCGATTTCTGCCAGGAAACCCGCTACAAGGTGATCGAGTATGTGCGCGAGCGCTACGGCAGCGATGCGGTGTCGCAGATCGCCACCTTCGGCACGATGGCGGCCAAGGCGGTAGTGCGCGACGTGGGCCGGGTGCTCGACCTGCCCTACAATTTTTGCGACCAGCTATCCAAGCTGATTCCGGCGGCACCGGGCAAGCAGTATTCGCTCGACGAGGCGCTGGAAATGGAGCCGCAGCTCAAGGAGCGCTACGACAGCGAGGAGGAGGTGCGCGAGCTGTTCATTCTCGCCCGCAAGCTCGAGGGCCTTACCCGCAACGTCGGTATGCATGCCGGCGGCGTGTTGATCGCGCCCGGCAAGCTCACCGATTTCTGCCCGCTATACGTGGCTTCTGGCTCGGACGCGGTGGCGGTGTCGCAGTTCGACAAGGACGACGTGGAGGCCGCCGGCCTGGTCAAGTTCGACTTCCTCGGCCTGCGCAACCTGACTATCATCGAGCTGGCGGTGAAGTACATCAAAAAGCTCGACCCGAGCTTCGATCAACCGCTCGACACCCAGCATTTCAACGATCCCGCGACCTACGAAATATTGAAGAAAGCCAACACCACGGCGGTGTTCCAGCTTGAATCGGAGGGTATGAAAAAGCTGCTGGCGAAGCTCCAGCCCGACCGCTTCGAGGACATCATCGCCGTGCTCGCGCTGTATCGTCCGGGCCCGCTCGGTTCGGGCATGGTGGACGACTTCATCCTGCGCAAGAAGGGCGCGCAGAAGATCGACTATTTCCACAATGATTTGCAGGCCAGCCTCGCCCCGACCTACGGCGTGATCGTGTATCAGGAACAGGTGATGCAGATTTCCCAGATCATCGGCGGCTACACGCTGGGCGGGGCAGACTTGCTGCGGCGCGCGATGGGCAAGAAGAAGCAGGAGGAGATGGATCTGCACCGCGGCCTGTTCGTCGAGGGTGCGCTGAAGAAGGGTTACGAGGAAAAGCTCGCCAACGGCCTGTTCGACCTGATGGCGAAGTTCGCCGAGTACGGTTTCAACAAATCGCACACCGCCGCCTACGCGGTGGTTTCCTACCAGACGGCCTGGCTCAAGGCGCACCACACTTCGGCCTTCATGGCGGCGACCCTGTCGTCGGAACTGGATAACACCGATCAGCTCAAGGTGTTCTATGAGGACACCCTGGCCAACGGCGTGAAGGTGCTGCCGCCAGACGTGAACAGCTCCGGCTATCGTTTCGAGCCGGTTTCGAAGACTGAAGTGCGCTACGGTCTGGGTGCGGTCAAGGGTACCGGCGAAGCGGCGATCAATGCCATCGCCGCCGCCCGCGACAAGGATGGGCCGTTTACCAGTCTGTACGATTTCTGCCGTCGGGCGGACAAGCGCATCGTCAACCGGCGCGTGGTCGAATCGCTGGTGCGGGCGGGCGCTTTCGATAGCCTGAACGGCAACCGCGCCAGCTTGCTGGCCAGTGTCGGCATTGCGATGGAAGCGGCTGAGCAGGAGAGCCGGGACGCGCTCCAGAACAGCTTGTTCGATGCGATGGACGATGGCGGCGCGGAAAGCCGGCCTGACACGCTGGTCGCGACGCCACCCTGGGATTTGCTGGAGTTGCTGCTGAACGAGAAAAAGGCGCTGGGCTTCTACTTCAGCGGTCATCCTTACGATGCCTATCGCGAGGAACTTTCTGGTTTCATCAAGACCCGGTTGGCCGATGTTGCGCCGCAACAGCAGCCGGTCATGCTGGCCGGGGCGATCTACGCAATTCGTACCCAAATGACGCGGCGCGGAAAAATGGCGATCATTACGCTTGAGGACGGCGTTTCCCGGGTCGAGCTTACCGTGTTTAGCGAGCTGTTCGACGCGCACCGTGAAATTCTGAAAGAGGATCAGTTGCTGATTGTGGAAGGGAAGGTCACGGCCGATTCGTATTCAGGCGGCTTCCGCGTAGTGGCCGAAAGCCTGCTCGATCTGGCCGGGGCGCGGACACGTTTCGCCAAGCAACTGCGTTTATCGTGTGCGTTGCCAGCCAATACCCCGGCAGAATCGTACTCCCCGCAAGGGGACTCCGATCCGCTATGGGCTAAAGCCCAGGCGGAATCGTATGTGGAAAAATTGCGCGAAACATTGTCCGGCTACCGTGACGAAGCCGGGTGTCGGGTGCGGATCGCTTACCGTAACAGTGCGGCAAGCTGCGATCTCGATCTGGGTGATGGCTGGCGGGTCAAACTCAAGGACAACCTGCTGGCATCGTTGTCAGACTTGCTGGCAATGGAGAATGTTGCCGTCCAATACTAGCCGGTTAGGCAAATTTCAGGAAAATGCTTGCAAAGATTATTCTAATATTAGACAATGCTAATAACTTGAGCTACTCATTTAGTTGGGTAGTTTTGGCGTTGTCTCCTCCATCCTCCTTAATCGGTGGACTTCAGGCGCGGTTAGGCTTCACAGCCAACCGCGTTTTTTTTGCCCATTTTTTGCCTTTAGCGGCATCGGGTATCATGGCAGTTTTCCCGCGAAAGCCGATATGAATAGCCCTCGCATCATCAACCGCGCATTGCTGGATCAGGTCGTGGCGGAAGCCAATGCCTCGCCGCGCCGGCGCAAGAATTTCAACTTCCATGCCGCCGAGTCGGATGCGAGCCATCGCCTGCTCAATGCCATGGAGCCCGATTCCTACATCCAGCCGCACTGCCATGCGGATGCGAGCAAGGATGAATCCATCATCGTGCTTGCCGGGCGCATCGGAGTGGCTTTTTTCGATGAGGCCGGCGGCGTGACCGAGGTGGCGAGCCTGTCGCCGAACGGCGAGGCAGTCGGAGTGAACATCGCTCACGGCGTGTTTCACGCAGTAGTGGCGCTGGAACCCGGCAGCGTATTTTTTGAGGCCAAGTCCGGCCCTTACCTGGCGCTCAAGCCGGAAGAAAAGGCCACATGGGCGCCCGCCGAGGGCGAGCCTGGAGCTGCGGCTTATCTGGCTTTTCTCAAGGCGATGTTTTAGACGGTACCCGCGCGTTCAAAACCGGCGTAATCGCCAGAGCTTTCGCTTATCTCAACTCGATCCACCCGCGCCAGTTCCGGCCCGATCCCGGCCCATTCGATGATGGCGGCAACCGCCGTTGCCGTTCCCTGAACCACCGCTTCCACCGTGCCGTCCCGGTTGTTCCTGACCCAGCCGGTGACGCCGAATTGCCGAGCCTGCTGGCTCATGGATTCGCGAAAGTAGACCCCTTGCACCCGACCGAAGATTTTTAGACTTTGGGTGGTTTTCATGTGTTGATGGTTCCATTCAACCCGGTTAACGGGATCGGATTGTCTTTATTATCTAATTAATAATCAATGTATTGTGCGTGTTTTTTGCGGTTTACATTTGGGGCGTCCGGGATTAGAGTGGGGCCACAATCGAGATTCAACCAACGGAGGCTCACCATGATAAAGCGTTTCACAAATGTGTTCGTTGCCGCAGTTTTTGTCGGCTTTTTCAGTATCGCGACTGCGGCCTCTGACGAAGAAAAAGTGCTTTACCATATCAACGACAGTACGGTAGCCAGGGCTGCGCTGGGTAATATCCGTAATCATCTCAACGCCACTGAAGACAAGGTGAAGATCGTGGTGGTGGCTCATGGCAATGGCGTGGACTTTCTGCTGGATGGTGCGCAGGACAAGAACGGCAATCCCTACAATATTACGGTGGAAGAGTTGATGGCGCGCGGCGTGGATTTCCGGGTGTGCAACAACACGCTCAAGGCACGCAAAATTGACCCGAAGATGGTACTCCAGGGTGCCAAAATAGTTCCCTCGGGCGTGGCCGAGATCGGCAGGTTGCAGTCGAGGGAAGGCTACGCCTATCTCAAGCCTTGAAACTACTTCTGCTTGGCCGGCTCGGTTCCGGGCTGGCGGGGTGAAATGGTAATGGAAATATTCGATCCATTCAGCGTGGTCGGCTCGATCTGGATCGCTGCCACGCGGTCGCTGCGCATGAAAATCAGGGTGCTGATCCTGGCCTGCACGGCGGTGACCACTGTCCAGCCGAAGGTGGGCATGCCATTGTTGAAGTGATTATAGGCTTCGGTCGGCGAAGCATCTGCCTTGATCACAAGGCGGCCCAGCCAGCGATCCTGCGCGCCCATGATGAGCGAATTCTCGCTGTCCAGCCGGGCGCCTGCCGGGATCGGTATGTCGGAAATCGGCAGCGCATTGGACGGCGCAGTACCCGCTTTCTGGTCGGCTGAGGTGGGCCCGACTACCGGCTGGTTGATCGCGGCACAGCCGGCAAATAGCGCTGCGGAAATGACCAGCAGGGACATCAAGACAGAGCGGTGTATTGCTGTTTTCATTGTTGTCGTACCGTGCGTAGTTTTGACATTGAGCATGATTCGTCAGCCGTGGCGGGATGTCAAGTGGATAGGCTTACTTGACGCGCATCCCCGGTTTGGCGCCCTCGTCCGGGCTGAGGATGAACAGGCCCGGCTCGCTACCGGAGGCCGCCAGCACCATCCCTTCAGACAAACCGAATTTCATTTTGCGCGGCGCGAGGTTGGCGACCATGATGGTGTGCCGCCCGATCAGGCTTTCCGGCGCATAAGCCGACTTGATGCCGGCGAACACGGTGCGCGGTTTCTCCTCGCCGATGTCCAGCGTCAGCTTCAACAGCTTGTCCGCGCCTTCGAGGTGCTCGGCGTTAACGATCTTGGCGATGCGCAGGTCGATCTTGGAGAAATCATCGATCGAAATAAGCGGCGCAACAGCGCCTACGCTTGCTCCCTCGCCCCCTTGGGGATAACCAGCGACTTGCCCGCTTGCGGGCTTAGTCGAATGGCTAGTAGTTCCATCAGAGGGTTGGGGTGAGGGGCTTGCGGCCTTGGTTTCATGCACTTGTTTCTCGGCATGCCTCACGGGAGAGGGTGCCGACGCCAGTGAGGCCTTGTTTTCTTCGATCATGGATTCCACCTGTTTCGGGTCGATACGGGTCATGAGGTGCTGGTAGGCATTGATGGCATGGCCTGCCGGCAGCAGTTTTTGTGCATCCTGCCAGCTTAATGGCGGAATGTTGAGGAACGCTTCCACATTGGCCGCCAGCTTGGGCAGCACCGGCTTGAGGTAGAGCGTGAGCAGGCGGAACAGGTTGAGGCTGGCGGAGCACACCTCGTGCAGCCTGGCTTCCATGCCTTCCTGCTTGGCTAGTTCCCAGGGCTTGTTCTCGTCCACATACTGGTTGGCGAGATCGGTCAGGCGCATGATGTCGCGCAGCGCCTTGCCGTATTCGCGGGCCTCGTACTGGGCGGCAATATCCTGCGCTGCTGCCTGCAACTGTTGGAGCAGCGCAGGCTCGGAGATCGGCGCGAGCTTGCCGTCGAAGCGTTTGGTGATGAAGCCGGCAGAGCGCGAGGCGATATTCACATACTTGCCGATCAGATCGCTGTTCACCCGTGCCGTGAAATCTTCCAGGCTCAGGTCGATGTCCTCGATGCTGCTGTTGAGCTTGGCGGCGAAGTAGTAGCGTAACTGCTCGGGGTTGAGGTGCTTGCGGTAGCTGGCGGCGGTGATGAAAGTGCCGCGCGACTTGGACATTTTCTGGCCGTTGACGGTGAGGAAGCCATGGGCGAACACGCCTGTGGGGGTGCGGTAGCCGGCATGCTCCAGCTCGGCGGGCCAGAACAGGGCGTGGAAATAGAGGATGTCCTTGCCGATGAAATGGTAGACCTCGGTGGACGAGTCCTTGCCCCAGTATTCGTTGAAAATCGTCTCGGCGGGCTGCCCATTCTTGGTCGATAGCTTGTCGCAAAAGTTACGGAAGCTGCCCATGTAGCCAATCGGCGCATCCAGCCAGACGTAATAATATTTGCCCGGTGCGTCGGGAATCTCGAAGCCGAAGTAGGGCGCATCGCGCGAGATGTCCCAGTCGGACAGGCCGGATTCCAGCCATTCGTTGAGCTTGTTGGCGGCCTCGGGCTGGACGTGGCGCGGATCGGCGATCCACCGCTTGAGGAAGTCGCGGCAGCGCGGGTCGGACAGTCGGAAGAAATAGTGGTCGGAAGCCTTTCGCACCGGCTTGGCGCCGGATACGGCGGAATAGGGCTCGATCAGGTCGGTGGGCGAGTAGGTAGTGCCGCAGGCTTCGCAGGAGTCGCCGTATTGATCCTTGGCGTGGCATTTTGGACATTCGCCCTTGATGAAGCGATCCGGCAGGAACATTTCCTTGACTGGGTCGTAGTATTGCTCGACCGAGCGCACTTCGATCAGGCCCGCCGCTTTCAGCTTGAGGTAGATGTCGTCGGCGTAGTGTCGGGTTTCGGGCGTATTGGTCGAATAGAAGTTGTCGAATTCGATGTGGAAGCCGTCGAAATCCGCCTTGTGCTCGTGCCAGACGCGCTCGATCAGCGCTTCCGGGGTGATGCCCTCGGCTTGGGCGCGCAGCATGATGGGGGTGCCGTGGGTGTCGTCGGCGCACACATAATGGCAGTCGTGCCCTTGCATTTTCTGAAAACGCACCCAAATATCGGTCTGGATGTATTCGACCAAATGACCGAGGTGAATGCTGCCGTTGGCGTAGGGCAGGGCGCTGGTGACCAGTATCTTGCGTTTCATTGCGGTTTGTCAGGAACTCGAAAGACCCTAATTGTAACAAACCGTGGTAGCAAGCCCAATTATTCGTTAAACTTTCATTTTTTGCCTCTTGATGCCCTCCGGGTATCTGGGCAATATGCAAAAAATGAGTCCCACTCAAGGAGTAAGCATGTCCGTTTCAGAACAACAGGTGCAAGCGGCACTGAAAGAAATTACCGACCCGAATACCAAGAAGGACTTCGTCAGCAGCAAGTCGGCCAAAAACATCAAGATCGACGGCGACAAGGTGTCGCTCGACATCGTTCTTGGTTACCCGGCCAAAAGCGTGATTGAAAGCATGCGTACCCTGGTATCCGACAAGCTGAAAAGCATCCCCGGCGTGGGCAGCGTCACGGTCAACGTTTCTTCCAGCATCGTTTCCCATAGCGTGCAGCGCGGCGTCAAGCTGATCCCGGGCATCAAGAACATCATCGCCGTGGCCTCCGGCAAGGGCGGCGTGGGCAAGTCCACCACCGCGGTGAACCTGGCGCTGGCGCTGGCTGCCGAGGGCGCGAACGTGGGCATTCTGGATGCCGACATCTACGGCCCGTCGCAACCCCTGATGCTGGGCATCAAAGACGACCGCCCCGAAACCTCCGCCGATGGCAAGAAACTGGAGCCATTGAAGGCGCACGGCCTGCAAGCCATGTCCATTGGTTTCTTGATTGACCCGGACCAACCCATGGTGTGGCGCGGCCCGATGGTCACCCAGGCGCTGGAGCAGCTTCTCAACGACACCAACTGGCACGATCTGGATTACCTGGTGGTGGACTTGCCGCCGGGTACCGGCGACATCCAGCTGACGCTGGCGCAGCGCGTGCCGGTGACCGGCGCCGTGATCGTCACCACCCCGCAGGACGTCGCCATGCTGGATGCGCGCAAGGGTCTCAAGATGTTCGAGAAGGTGGGTATCCCCATCGTCGGCATCGTGGAAAACATGAGCCTGCACATTTGCACCAACTGTGGTCATGAGGAGCGTATTTTCGGCACTGGCGGCGGCGAGAAAATGTGCCAGGACTTCAATGTCGAATTCCTCGGCGCCCTGCCGCTGGATATCAACATCCGCCAGCAGACCGACGACGGCAAGCCGCCGGTGGTC
Source organism: Sulfuricella sp. (assembly GCA_028713975.1). GTDB lineage: Bacteria > Pseudomonadota > Gammaproteobacteria > Burkholderiales > Sulfuricellaceae > Sulfuricella. The sequence goes on along the minus strand of JAQTNE010000014.1, from coordinate 34,430 downwards.
GCCGACCCGGACGGACGCGTTGCGCAGATCTACAAGGAAATCGCGCGCCGCACCGCGATGAAAATCGCCGAGCAGGCGCAGGATTTCAGTGCGCGCTTCCCTAATATTGTGATTCAGAATACGTAAACCAACGATCAACAGTCGGCTTTGTAGCGGTCAGCCTCAGTGCTGGCCGTTTTAGCTGGCGGCTGACCGATCTCCCAAGGGTGAATGATGAGCATTAAAGCAGACAAATGGATTCGCAGGATGGCGGAACAGCACGGTATGATCGAGCCGTTTGAACCGGGCCAGGTGAAGGAAGTCGACGGCAAGCGCATCGTTTCCTATGGCACTTCCAGCTACGGCTACGATATCCGCTGCTCGAACGAGTTCAAGCTGTTTACCAACATCAATTCCACCATCGTTGACCCGAAAAATTTCGATCCCAACTCGTTTGTCGATATCAAGAGTGATGTCTGCATCATTCCGCCCAATTCATTCGTCCTGGCGCGCACCCTGGAATATTTCCGCATTCCGCGCAACGTGCTGACAATCTGCCTGGGCAAGTCCACCTATGCGCGCTGCGGCATCATCGTCAACGTGACGCCGTTCGAGCCGGAATGGGAAGGCTATGTGACCCTGGAATTTTCCAATACCACGCCGCTGCCTGCCAAGATATACGCCAATGAGGGCGTGGCTCAAGTGTTGTTTTTTGAGTCTGATGAGGTATGCGAAACCTCATATAAGGATCGTGCCGGCAAGTATCAAGGCCAGCACGGCGTGACACTGCCGAAAATTTAACGGCTATTCACCGCAGACACCCATTAGGATACAAAGGGTGCGGAGGAAAAACGGAATTTTTATTTTTCTGCATCCTCCACGTCCTCTGCGGTTAAACAGGTTTTTCAGGAGTTTTTCATGCGCTTTCGTTTCCCCATTGTCATCATCGACGAAGATTTCCGCTCAGAGAATGCCAGCGGAATAGGTGTCCGCGTACTGGTCAAGGCAATCGAGGAGGAGGGGCTGGAAGTGCTGGGCGCCACCAGTTACGGCGACCTGACTTCCTTCGCACAGCAGCAAAGCCGGGCTTCGGCCTTCATTCTGTCGATTGACGATGAGGAATTTACCACGCCGGAACTGGCCGAGCAGGCGGTGGCACAGGTTCGCGCCTTTGTGGTGGAAATCCGTCGCCGCAACGCCGACATCCCGATTTTTCTGTACGGTGAAACCCGCACCTCGCGCCACATTCCGAATGATGTGCTGAAGGAATTGCACGGCTTCATCCACATGTTCGAGGATACGCCGGAGTTCATCGCGCGCTATGTGGTGCGGGAAGCAAAGGATTATCTGGATACGTTGGCGCCGCCATTCTTCCGTGCGCTGACCCATTATGCCGCTGACGGCTCCTACTCCTGGCATTGCCCCGGCCATTCCGGCGGCGTAGCTTTCCTGAAAAGCCCGGTGGGGCAGATGTTTCACCAGTTTTTCGGCGAGAACATGCTGCGCGCCGACGTGTGCAATGCGGTGGATGAACTGGGCCAATTGCTCGACCATACCGGCCCGGTCGCGGCCAGCGAACGCAATGCCGCGCGCATTTTCAATGCGGACCACCTGTTTTTCGTGACCAACGGCACGTCCACCTCCAACAAGATGGTGTGGCACTCCACGGTGGCGCCGGACGATGTGGTGGTGGTGGATCGCAACTGCCACAAATCGATCTTGCACGCGATTATCATGACCGGCGCGGTGCCGGTTTTCCTCACCCCAACCCGTAACCATTACGGCATTATCGGGCCGATTCCGCTGGAGGAATTCAAGCCGGAGAACATCCGCAAGAAAATTGCGGCCAACCCCTTCGCGCGCGGCGCAAAAAACAAACCGCGTGTGCTCACCCTGACCCAGAGCACCTACGACGGCATCCTGTACAACGTTGAAACCCTCAAGGCGATGCTGGACGGCGAAATAGATACCCTGCATTTCGACGAAGCCTGGCTGCCTCATGCGACGTTCCACGATTTTTATCGCAACATGCATGCGATCGGCCGCGACCGTCCGCGCTGCAAGAACTCCATGCTGTTCTCCACCCAGTCCACCCACAAGATGCTGGCGGGCCTGTCCCAGGCTTCACAAATCCTGATCCAGGATTCGGAAACGCGCAAACTGGATCGGGACATATTCAACGAAGCCTATCTGATGCACACTTCCACCAGCCCGCAGTACGCCATCATCGCCTCCTGCGACGTGGCCGCGGCGATGATGGAGCCGCCCGGCGGTACCGCGCTGGTGGAAGAGTCGATTCTGGAAGCGCTGGATTTCCGCCGCGCCATGCGCAAGGTGGCTGCGGAATTCGGCGACTCCTGGTGGTTTAAAGTGTGGGGGCCGGATCATCTTGCCGAGGAAGGCATGGGCGAGCGCGACGACTGGATGTTGCGCGAGGGCGATCGCTGGCATGGCTTCGGCAATCTTGCTCCGGGCTTCAACATGCTGGATCCGATCAAGTCCACCGTCATCACTCCGGGACTGGACGTGGACGGGGATTTTGCCGATTCTGGTATTCCTGCCGCCATCGTCACCAAATATCTGGCGGAACACGGTGTGATCGTGGAAAAAACCAGTCTTTATTCGTTCTTCATCATGTTCACCATCGGCATTACCAAGGGCCGCTGGAATACCATGTTGACCGCGCTACAGCAGTTCAAGGACGACTATGATCGTAACCAGCCGCTGTGGCGCGTGCTGCCGGAATTCGTCGGCAAGCACCCGCGCTATGAGCGGATGGGGCTTAGGGACCTCAGCGACAGCATCCACGGTATCTACAAGGCCAATGACGTGGCGCGCTTGACTACCGAGATGTATCTGTCCGACATGGTACCGGCGATGAAACCGGCGGATGCTTTTGCCAGCATGGCGCACCGCGAGATCGACCGGGTTGAGATCGACGACCTGGCCGGGCGTGTCACCAGTGTGCTGCTGACACCCTATCCACCGGGGATTCCCCTGCTGATTCCGGGTGAACGCTTCAATGAAACCATCGTCCGCTACCTGAAATTTGCGCGTGATTTCAACGAAAAATTTCCCGGTTTCGAGACCGATATTCATGGGCTGGTAAAGGACAGCCTTAACGGGAAATCACGTTACTATGTGGATTGCGTGCGGCAAGGGTAAAGCTTTTCGCGATACCAATAAAAACGGCGGCTTTGGCCGCCGTTTTTATTGGTGTGCGACGATGAAATCATCGTTTTTTGTCATAGATCACAAAATCATATCCCAGCCCGCTTCCAGATTTGCATGGACTGCGCTCGCTTTCATGCCATAACTCGCGGTCGAATTCCGGGAACCATGCGTCGCCTTCGGCTTCCGCCTGAATCTCGGTGAGGTAGATGCGATCGGCGACATCCAGCGCCTGAAGGTACAGTTCTGCACCGCCGATAATGAAAATTTCATCGTCCTGATTGCAGGCGGCGATAGCCTCTTTTATCGAGTTCACTACGATGCAGCCGGGAACCTGCAAACTCCTGGAGCGGGTGATGACAACGGATGTGCGCCCCGGCAGGGGTTTGCCAAGCGAGTCAAAGGTCTTCCGTCCCATCAGGATGTGGTGTCCAATGGTCAGGGCCTTGAAGTGCTTCAGGTCTTCGGGCAGACGCCAGGGCAAGGTGTTGTTAATGCCGATGACCCGGTTTTTCGCCATCGCGGCGATGATGGAAAGGCGCGGCCTGTTCATGTTTTTGGCGTGTTCAATCAAACCCTGAAGTGGCTCACCATTCCTTGCAGAGTGTTGGCCAGTTGCTCCATGCGGTGTGCGGCTTCCAGATTCTCATGGATGGCTGACCGGTTTTCTTCGACCATTTGCGCGATTTTTTCCACATTCTGGGCAATTTCCTGGCTGGCTGTTTTTTGCTCGTTCACGGACATGGCGATATTGTCCACGCCCTCGGTGGTTTGGGTTATGGAATGGTTGCCCTCGCCCAATACCATCGCGACATTTTCCAGATATTCCTGGCTTGTTTGCAGGGATTTCTGGCTGTGCTGAATGGCATGTTCCACAGCGGCGGATTGCGAACCCAGTGTTGTCGTGACCTGGTCGATCTGGCTGGCGGATTGCGCCGACTTTTCCGCCAGTTTGCGCACCTCGTCCGCCACCACGGCAAACCCGCGCCCCTGTTCGCCGGCCCGTGCTGCTTCAATCGCCGCATTGAGTGCGAGCAGGTTGGTTTGTTCCGCAATATCCTTGACTTGCTGCGTCATGTTGGTGATTACTTCGGTGCTGCGGACGAACTCAGCGACCGAATCGGCGATCTCAGCAACGGAACTTTCAACCGTAGTGATTTCTCCGATCAGCTCGGACAGGCTTTCGTTGCCTTTACCGCTCTGCTCCAGACCATGTTGGGAAATCTGGTTGACGTTGTCCGCGTTTTCCGCGACGGAGGCGATGCTGACAGCCATCTCCTCGACCGATGCCGCCGTGGCTTCAGCCGCTTCGCTCTGGTGGTTGGAGCCGGATGCAACCTGGTTTGCCGTGGCGGAAAGCAGGGATGCGGTGCTGCAGACTTCCGCTGTAATTTCGTTAACCTTGGTGACGATACCTCCGAGGTCTGTGCGGATGAGTTCTGCGCTGGCTGCAATGTTGCCGATTTCATCCTCGGTCGTACGGGAAACGGGAGTGGTGAAGTCGCCCTTGGCAAGTCGCTCCAGGTCATGAACCAGTTGATTGGCGGGTTTCAGAATGTTTTTCTGCACCATCCACAAAAAGGCGATGAATGCGGTCATCACGGCAACCGCCATCAAGCCCAGGCTGACTTGAATGCCCTGATAGGCGCTTGCGATAGTTTCTTTAACATGGGCCTTGGCCGCAACTTGCGCAGCCTGAGTCGACTGCGTACCAATTTGGAGTTTTTCGATTTCCTGCTCAAAACCGAGAATACTGTTCCAGGACAGCAACAAGCCGATTAGCGCGGCAGCGAGGAGGAGCGTGGTTCCCGTTCCGGAAATCAGGAGGAGTTTGTTGCGAATGCTGTGGCTGATCCATTTCATGCGGTTTAACCTCCGTTGTCGATGTGGCTGGGAATTTTTTTATTTTTCGTGGTGGTGTCGATTTTATACCATATACGGGAAATTTTTCCGCAATAATTGCATTGCAGGTTCTTCCCGGGATTCCCTCGGTAAAGAGGGGTGTTTACCCATTATTTAAAGTTGAGTGCAACGAATCCAGCCGTAGCTGATCTGGTTTCATACCGCTACCGGCGCCCTGATGGCGGGATGAGGGTCGTAGCCCTCAAGGGCGAAATCTTCATATTTGAAGTCGAAAATGTTTTGCACCGCCGGGTTGAGTTTCATTGCCGGTAGCGGACGCAGCGCGCGTGAAAGCTGTTCGCGGGTTTGGTCGAGGTGATTGAGGTAAAGGTGAGCATCGCCCAGGGTGTGAACGAAATCGCCCGGCTCAAGGCCGCACACCTGTGCCACCATCAGGGTGAGCAGGGCATAGGAGGCGATATTGAACGGCACGCCGAGGAAGATGTCGGCGCTGCGCTGGTAGAGCTGGCAGGACAGCTTGCCGTCCGCCACGTAGAACTGGAAAAAGGCATGACAGGGCGGCAGTTTCATCTTGTCCACATCGGCCACGTTCCAGGCGGAAACGATCAGGCGGCGCGAGTCGGGGGTACGCTTGATCTGCTCGATCACCTGGCTGATCTGGTCGATATGGCCGCCGTCCGGCGTTGGCCACGAACGCCACTGATAACCGTAGACCGGGCCAAGATTGCCGTTCGCATCGGCCCATTCGTCCCATATTTTGACGCCGTGCTCCTTGAGATACTGGATGTTGGTATCGCCCTTCAGGAACCACAGCAGTTCGTGGATGATGGATTTGAGATGGCATTTCTTGGTGGTGACCAGGGGAAATCCGGCTCCCAGGTCGAAGCGCATCTGGTGGCCGAACACGCTGATCGTGCCGGTGCCGGTGCGGTCGGTTTTCCGGTTGCCGTGGTTGAGGACATGCTGCATCAGGTCTAGGTATTGGCGCATTTTTGGTTCATTCCGGTTTTATCAGTTCTGATTTATTGGGAGTTTCCCTCACCTCAATCCTCTCCCGCAAGCGGGAGAGGAGGCAGAGGATCGCTTCGCGAGTTTGTGTTGATTGGCTGCCAACGGCCTTCGACCAAGCCTTCCAGCGGTTGATAGTTGATCTTGTAAGCCATCTTGCGGCTGTGCTCGATCCAGTAGCCGAGATACAGGTAGGGCAGGCCCAGCTCACGGCACAGCGCGGTTTGCCACAGGATATTGTAGGTACCGAAGCTGGCGCGCGGCAGGTCGGGGTCGTAAAAAGTATAAACCGAGGACAGTCCGTCGCTCACCTTGTCGATCAGGCTGACCATGCGCAGGGCGTCGCCTTCGCGGAACTCGACCAGGTGAGTGGCGACATGGCTTCGCAGCAGGAAGCGTTCATACTGTTCCCTGTCGTCCTGGTCCATGCCGCCGCCGGTGTGGCGTGCGGTCTGGTAGCGTAGGTAGAGCTGGTGGTGTCCGGCATCGTAGACCAGTTCGCGTACCACGGCCCTGAGTCCCGAGTGGGTTTTCCAGGCGCGGCGTTGGACGCGGTTTTTCTCGAATTCGCCAACGGCCAGCCGTACCGGCACGCAGGCTTCGCACTGGCTGCACTGCGGGCGGTAATTGTATGTCCCGCTGCGGCGGAAGCCGAGATGGATCAGTTCATCATAGACCGTGCTGTTAACCAGCTCGTTGGGGGTGGCCACCAGCGAGCGCGCCATCCGTCCCGGCAGGTAGCTGCACGGATAGGCAGAGGAAAGGTAGAACTGTACCTCTCGCGTAGCAAAGTCATTCAGCAAGGTCATTATCGAAGCGCCAGAGCCCTGTTATTCCGGCCAAGTTTACCAGTTTTGCCAGGTTATTGCCGAACTCGGCGCGCGGGATTTCGCGTGCGCCAAGCGAGGCGAGGTGGGCTGTCTTCATCTGGCAGTCGATCATGCCGAAGTTCCATCGCCCCAATTGCCTGACCAGATGGACGAAAGCGATCTTGGAGGTGTCGCTGGCGCGGCTGAACATTGATTCGCCGTAGAACATCCGGCCCAGGGCGATGCCATAGAGCCCGCCAACGAGTTCGCCCTCTACCCAGGTTTCGACCGAGTGGGCGAAACCCTGTTCATGCAGTTCGGTGTAGGCCGCGACCATGGCGGGGGATATCCAAGTGCCCTGCTGACCGTCGCGCGGCATGGCGCATTCCTGCATGACTCTGCGGAACGCGGTGTCGATGCGCACCTCATAATCATGCTTTTTCAGGGTTTTTTGTAGCGAACGCGATACCTTGAGCTCAGAGGGAAACAGCACCATACGCGGGTCGGGACTCCACCAAAGAACCGGGTCGCCGGGGCTGAACCAGGGAAAAATGCCCTTTGAATAGGCATTGACCAGCCGTTGGGGAGACAGATCGCCGCCCGCCGCCAGCAAGCCATTAGGCTCGCGCAGGGCGGATTCGAGCGGCGGAAAAGGGTCGCGCTGGTCAAGCCAGGGAATCACGTGTTACGCAGTCAGGCTGTCGCGCACCCGCTCCAGACGGCCTTTCACTTCTTTCGCCAGCTCTTGCACACCGGGTTTTTCCACCAGTTTCAGCACGGCTTCCGGATCCATGAAGGCGACCGTGACCTTGCCGTCGGCTTCCTCGCGCACTACCACGTTGCATGGCAGCAGCAGGCCGATGTCGGGGTCGGCTTCGATGGCGCGGTGAGCCAGCGGCGGGTTGCAGGCACCGAGGATGCGGTAAGGGCGACCGTCGATATTAAGCTTGGCCTTCATGGTGGCCTTTACGTCGATGTCGGTGAGAACGCCGAAGCCCTCGGCCTTGAGTGCCTCGATGGTTTTTGCCACGGCTGCGTCGAAGGGGATGCTGAGTTGTGTGCTGAATCCGTACATGGCCTGGTTCCTTGCGCATATAAAACTGAAATTATAGCGGATCGGTATGGCTTTCGCCCTCGCCGGCTTTTTCCAGTTGTTCCTGCCATATCCCCAGGCAATCCAGGCCGCAAAAATAGTGCACGTAAGCGTGCCCGTCAAAAGTTTTCGCAACCGTCGCCGGAATCTCCGTCAGGCAGATTTTGCATAGCACCATTTCGTGCGGCGCATTCATGTCCACATTTTTGTCGCTCATTTTGGTTCTCCATTCATGTATTTGGTTGCCAGCCAGAAAATCAGCAGTTGCATCCGCTGTGTCAGATGAACGAAGCTGGGGCGCAGTTGCCTACCTGCGACAACGCCTCTCATCGACCTCGAGATTTTCCACCTCGTGTTCTTCCTCGTAATGCACAAACGCCCGATGCAGGCGATCTGCCCACCCTTCCCCCAGTTGCACGCCAATTTCTGCCAGCTTTGCTTCGATTTGTTCGGCTGTTGCCAGGAGCAGGTCGTAGGTAATTTCCGCTCGGTCGCCGTTTGCCGATATTTTCTTGATGCCCATCATCGCTTCCAGCGTCTGGGTCAGCACGCCGCTTTGCTCGGAAGTCAGGCGTAAAGCCAGATGCAAACGTCGCTGCTTGATGACTTCCATTCCTTCCTGTTTTGGGGCCTTGCAGCCGGGCAGACCGACATAAAGATGGGGATTGGAGATGAATCTATCCTTGCACTGCCCGGAACAAAATGCGTAGCGGACATCCAGATATTCGACCACTATTTTTTGGTCGTCCACCGCCATTCCGCAGACAGGGTCTAGCCGGCGATCATTACTCATGGTGTCATCTCCTTGCTGCCTGCCCCTATCTGCTGTGGGCTAGATGGGCATCGCAGCTAAAATTCATCGCCCAGATAAAAACAACCGGGTAAATAACAACAAAAAAAACCTTTCCATGGCTATCTTCTCAACTGGCTGTGAAACTCAAAGTGGCTGTTTCCGCAACCGCAACGCATTCGTGATTACCGACACCGAACTGAAGCTCATTGCTGCGGCGGCGATCATGGGGGAAAGCAGCAAGCCGAAAAAAGGATACAGGGTGCCTGCCGCCACGGGAATGCCGAGTACGTTGTAAATAAATGCAAAAAACAGGTTCTGGCGGATGTTGCGCATGGTGGCGCGACTCAGGCGTACTGCCCGCACGATACCGCGCAGATCGCCCTTGACCAGGGTGACTCCGGCGCTTTCCATCGCCACGTCGGTGCCGGTGCCCATGGCGATGCCGACTTGGGCCTGGGCCAGCGCCGGTGCGTCGTTGATGCCGTCGCCCGCCATCGCCACGATGCGTCCCTGTGCCTGCAATTGCTTGACCACCAAGCTTTTCTGCTCGGGCAGGACTTCGGCCTCAACGCGGTCAATGCCGAGTTTGCGCGCAACTGCCTCAGCCGTGGTGCGATTGTCCCCTGTCAGCATGATCACCTGCACGCCTTCTTCGTGCAGGGTGCGGATCGCATCCGCGGTGGTCGCCTTGACTGGATCGGCCACGCCGAGCAGCCCAGCCGCCCGGCCATCGATGGCGATCAGCATCACCGTCTGGCCGTCACCGCGCAGCGCGTCGGCGTGTGCGACCAGTTCACCGGCGACGATATTCAGCTCTTCGAACAGCTTGAGGTTGCCCAGAGCGACTTGATGCCCTTCGACGCTTCCCTCTACGCCCTTGCCGGTGTAAGAGCGGAAGTCGCTGGTTGATGCCAGGGCCAGGCCTTTTTCCTGTGCACCATTGACGATCGCCGTAGCCAGCGGATGTTCGCTGGCGCGTTCCAGGCCCGCGCCCAGTCGTAGCACTTCCTGTTCCTCGAATCCCGCAATGGGAACGACCGACACCAACTTGGGCTTGCCTTCAGTGAGGGTGCCGGTTTTGTCCACCACCAGCGTGTCCACTTTTTCCATGGTTTCCAGCGCTTCGGCATTCTTTATGAGAACCCCGGCTTGTGCGCCACGCCCGGTCCCCACCATGATCGACATGGGTGTGGCGAGCCCCAGCGCGCAGGGGCAGGCGATGATCAGCACCGCCACGGCATTGACGACAGCGTGGGCAAGGCGCGGCTCGGGCCCCCAGATGCCCCATATGGCAAAGGTGACGAGCGCAGCCAGCACCACCGCCGGAACGAAATAGCCCGAAGCGACATCGGCCAAACGCTGGATCGGTGCCCGACTGCGCTGAGCCTCACTCACCATGTGCACGATCTGGGCGAGCAAGGTATCGCTACCGACGCGATCGGCACGCATCAGCAGGCTGCCGGTGCCGTTCACGGTAGCGCCGATCAGCCGCGCTCCCGTGGTTTTTTCCGTTGGGATGGATTCGCCGGTCACCATGGATTCGTCCAGCGCGCTCGTTCCTTCGAGTACCACGCCGTCCACCGGCACTTTTTCGCCGGGGCGCACGCGCAGCACGTCACCCGGCTGCACTTGCTCAAGCGGAATGTCTTCCTCGATGCCGTCGGCACGCACGATGCGCGCAGTCTTCGGGGCGAGGCCGAGCAGCATCTTGATCGCTGCGCTGGTCTGGCTGCGCGCCCGCAATTCCATCACCTGCCCCAGCAGCACCAGGGCGGTGATCACTGCCGCCGCCTCGAAATAGACCGGCACTGTGCCATCCGCCATGCGCAGCGTGGTCGGGAACAGGCCCGGCATCAGCAGCGCCACCACGCTGTAGACCCAGGCCACGCCCACACCCAAGGCAATCAGGGTGAACATGTTGAGGCTGCGGTTGACCAGCGACGCCCAACCCCGTTGAAACAATGGTGAACCGCCCCACAGCACGACCGGTGTTGCCAGCGCGAATTCCAGCCATTGCAATACAGGCATCGAAATGAAGTCAGGCATGGCTTTTGGAATAAGATCGGCCACCATCGCCATCAGAAAAACCGGCAAGGCCAAAGCCGTGCTTGCCCAGAAGCGGCGCGTCATGTCGGCAAGCTCGGCATTGCTTTCCATCGGCGCATTGCGCGGCTCCAGGGCCATGCCGCATTTCGGACAGTTTCCTGGTGATGGCTGGCGGATTTCCGGGTGCATCGGGCAGGTATAGGTGGCTCCGCTTCCGGCGGCAGCCGGTGCGGTAACTGCCGAAACAGGATGAGCGTTCGCGTAACCTGACGGCGCGGCCTGAAATTTGTGCAGGCAATGAGGAGAGCAGAAATAATAATTTATGCCTTGGTACTGGGCAGTGCCTACCGCCTCTTTTTTCTCGATGGACATGCCGCAAACTGGATCTTTTGTGGTCATGGATATCTCCTTTGTCCATGATGGATCGACAGGGTCATGGTCATGGTCATGGTCATGGCCGATGCGATCAAGGCGAATTGCGCTGATTTACTCATGGCAAACTTATCCATCTTGCTGCGAATAAAAATAAACGGCTAAAGAACTTCGGGACGGCTCATTTTTCCAACAGGTCGTCGCGCTTGCGCAGGTATTCGTCGCGGTTGATTTCGCCCTTGGCGTAGGCGTCCTTGAGGATGTCGAGAGCGGTTTTTTCCTGTCGAGGCGCATTTTGCCCCGCCTTGCCGAAAAGGTATTTGACCAGGGCGAACAGCAACAGGAGAGGAATCAGCCAGACCAGCATCATCCACAGCCAGCCGATCATCATCCAGCCGCCGCTCCCGCCCAGCATCCATCCTCCATGATCCCATCCATACATTCGAGGTTTCCTTTCAGGGGAAGATATTTCTGCATAGCACATTTGCGCAACATTGCACAAAAGGCGGTGATGTTTTGAAACTGTTGCGCCCCGGCTTTATTCGCTTCCGGGCTTCACCTGCGTTCTTTAAATAAAGCTCCCGGGTAAAACGTTGAGGCAATGAAAGCAATTTTAAATATAGACCTTTTTCTCCGGTTGCAAGTTCCATTCAGTGCGTCCCATATGAGAAGGGTACCGCCCAGGTTAACCCTTCCTGAAAAGCGTCCATTCCTTGACCAGGGCATAGATCGCCGGGATGACGATCAATGTCAGGATCGTCGATGAGATCATGCCGCCGACCATCGGCGCGGCGATGCGGCTCATCACCTCGGAGCCGGTGCCGTTGCTCCACATGATCGGCAGCAGGCCGGCCATGATCGCCACCACCGTCATCATCTTGGGGCGCACCCGTTCCACTGCGCCCTCCATTACCGCAGCATAGAGATCGGCGGGGGCGAGCGGCTGGCCTTCCGCCTCGCGCCGGGCCTTGATTTCGTTCAGCGCGTGGTCGAGGTAAATCAGCATTACCACGCCGGTTTCAGCCGCCACGCCCGCCAAGGCGATGAACCCCACCGCCACGGCGACTGACAGGTTGTAACCCAGCGCCCACATTAGCCAGATGCCGCCGACCAGAGAGAACGGCACCGAGAGCATCACGATCAGGGTTTCGGTCAAGCGCCGGAAATTGAGGAAGAGCAGTGCGAAGATGATTGCCAGGGTCACCGGCACCACGATTTTCATTTTTTCCTTGGCGCGTTCCATATATTCGAACTGGCCGCTCCAAGTGACGTAATAACCGGGCGGGAATTTTACTTGTTCCTGTACCGCCTTCTGGGCGTCATGCACGTAGCTGCCGATGTCGCGGCCACGGATGTCGACGAAGATGTAGGCTGACAGCAGCGCGTTCTCGGTGCGGATGGCGGGCGCGCCCCTGGCCACTTCGACGTTTGCCAGTTGCCCCAGCGGCACCATCGCTGGCGGCCCACCCATCGCCCCGCTGACCGGCACTAGCACCTGGCTGGCAATCCTCTGCGGATCGCTGCGCAGTTCGCGCGGATAGCGCACGTTGACGCCGAAACGTTCGCGCCCCTCTACCATGGTGGTGACCATTTCACCGCCGAGCGCGGTGGCGATTACGTCCAGTAATTCGCCCACGCTGATGCCGTAACGGGCAAGCTGGGCGCGGTCTGGCTCGATGTTGAGATACAGGCCGCCGGTGAGCCGCTCCGCATAAGCGGATGTTGTGCCCGGCACTTGCTTGACCACGGACTCGATCTCTTTCGCCAGCTTTTCCATGCCTTCCAGATTTTTGCCGAACACCTTGATGCCAATAGGCGTGCGGATGCCAGTGGATAGCATGTCGATGCGTGCCTTGATCGGCATGGTCCAGGAGTTGGCGATACCGGGAATCTGCAATGCCTGATCCATCTCGGCGGTCAGCTTGTCGATGGTCATGCCGGGTCGCCATTCATTTTCCGGCTTGAGGTTGATGATGGTCTCAAACATTTCCAGCGGTGCCGGGTCGGTGGCGGTATTTGCGCGTCCGGCCTTGCCGTAGACCGAGGCCACTTCGGGAAAACTCTTGATGATTTTGTCCTGGGTTTGCAGTAATTCCGCCGCCTTGGTCACCGACATGCCGGGCAGCCCGGTCGGCATGTAGAACAGCGTGCCCTCGTTGAGGGTCGGCATGAACTCGCTGCCGAGCCGGGATGCAGGGTAGAGGCTGACCGCGATGGCCGCCAGCGCAATGGCAATAGTCAGCTTTTTCCATCTCATTACCCAGGCGATGACGGGTCGGTACAGCCAGATCAGGAAGCGGTTCACCGGGTTTTTCGCCTCGGCCATGATCTTGCCGCGCACGAACAGCATCATCAGCACCGGTACCAGGGTCACGGACAGCAAGGCTGCGCCTGCCATGGCGAAAGTTTTGGTGTAGGCGAGCGGGGAGAACAGGCGGCCTTCCTGGGCTTCCAGCGTGAACACCGGCAGGAAAGAAACGGTGATAATCAGCAGCGAGAAAAACAGCGCCGGGCCGACTTCCTGGCAGGCCGAAATGATGGCTTCGACGCGCGATTCGCCCGGCCTGATCCGCTCCAGATGCTTGTGGGCGTTTTCGATCATAACGATGGCTGCATCCACCATTGCGCCGATAGCGATGGCGATGCCGCCCAGGCTCATGATGTTGGAGTTCATGCCGAGCAGCCGCATGGCGATGAAAGCGATCAACACGCCCACCGGCAGCATGATGATGGCGACCAGGGCGCTGCGTACGTGCAGCAGAAAAACGATGCACACCAGTGCGACGATGGCGCTTTCTTCCAGCAGGGTGGTTTTCAGGTTCTTGATGGCGCGCAGGATCAGGCCGGAGCGGTCATACACGCTCTCAATCGTCACACCCTCGGGCAGGCCGCTGGCGATTTCGGCGATCTTGTTCTTGATGTTGCCGATCACTTCCAGCGCATTTTGCCCGTAGCGCGCCATGGCGATACCCGACACCACTTCGCCTTCGCCGTTGAGTTCGGTCAGCCCGCGCCGCTCGTCCGGCCCCAGCTCCACCCGCGCCACATCGCGCAACAGCACCGGCACGCCATTTTCGCTCTTGACCACAAGCTGTTCCAGATCACTCTTGCCGCGCAGATAACCCCTGCCGCGCACCATGTATTCGGCTTCCGCCATCTCCACCACCCGTCCGCCGACATCGCGGTTGGAGTCGCGGATTACCTTGGTGATGCGATCCAGCGGGATGCCGTAAGCCTGAAGCTGGCGCGGATCGACCACCACTTGGTATTGCTGGACGAAGCCGCCGATGCTGGCGACTTCCGCTACTCCCGGTGCCTTGGTCAACTGGTAGCGCAGATACCAGTCCTGGATGGTGCGCAGTTCGGCCAGACTTTTGTTTTTGGCCAGCACCGCATATTGATAGACCCAACCCACGCCGGTCGCGTCCGGCCCGAGCCGCGGCGTGACGCCTTGCGGCAGGCGCCCGGCAAGCGAGGACAGGTATTCCAGCACTCGGGATCGCGCCCAGTAAATGTCGGTGCCATCCTCGAAAATCACATAAACGAAAGAGGCGCCGAAGAACGAAAAGCCGCGCACCACCTTGGATTTCGGTACCGACAGCATGGCCGTGGTGAGCGGGTAGGTGACCTGGTCTTCCACCACTTGCGGCGCCTGGCCCGAATACTCGGTATAGATGATGACCTGGGCGTCGGAGAGGTCTGGCAGGGCATCGAGCGGTGTCTTGACGATGGCGTAAATGCCCGCGCCGATGAGCAGCAGGGTCGCCAGCAACACCAGGAAGACGTTGCGGGCCGACCATTCGATAATGCGGTTGAGCATTTATTAATGTCCTTAAATCTTAAAAATTATCCACCGCAGAGGACGCAGAGTAATTCAAAAGTTTTCCTCTGCGCCCCTCCGCGTCCTCTGCGGTTCAATGGCTCTTCCCATCTGTATGCTCGGTAGCCCCGAATCCACCCAGCGCTGCCTTGAGGTTGCTCTCGGAGTCGATCAGGAAGTTCGCGGTGACCACGACCTTTTCACCTTCACCCAACCCTTCCAGCACTTCGACATAGTCATTTCCGCGCGTGCCGAGTTTCACCTGGCGCGGCTCGAAACGGCCCTCGGTCAGTTCCACCAGCACGGTCTGTCGGGTGCCGCTGAAAATCACGGCTGAAAGCGGAACGGTCAACACTTTCCCGCCGCCCGGCGCGGCCAGTTCGACGTCGGTGTACATCGCCGGTTTCAGTTGGCCGTCCGGATTGGCAAGCTCGAGCCGCACCGGCACGGTGCGAGTCTGGGCATTGAGGGTGGGGTAGACGTAGGTTACTTTGGCGCTGAATTCCTTGCCGGGATAGGCATTGACCTTGACCTTGGCGCTCTGGCCCGGTTTTACCAGGGCCAGATCCTGTTCGAACACGTCGGCAATAATCCACACCGAAGACAGGTCGGCAATCTGGTAAAGCACGTCGCCGGGCATAAAACGCATGCCTTGCACCGCTTTCTTTTCTATCACGATGCCGTTTGCCGGCGAGCGGAAGGTCAGGGTGTGGCGGGACTTCTCGCCTTTGCTCAGGGCTTGCAGTTGTTCCTCGGAAATGTCCCAGTTTTTAAGGCGCGCCAGGCTGGCTTCGGCGAGCTGTTTCATGCCTGCCTGCGCTTCTGTTCCGGCGCTTTGCAAATCATGCTGGCCTTGGCGGGCAATGGCATATTCCTGCTGTGCCGACACCAGTTCCGGGCTGTAAACTTCCAGCAGGGGTTGCCCCTTGCTCACGGACTGGCCGGTGGTATTGACATGCAAGCGCTCAATCCAGCCCTCGAATTTTGGCGCGATGGTATAGGTCAGGCGTTCGTTTGCTTCGACCCGGCCGACGGCGTGGATGCTGCGCGTCAGGTCGCGCAGGGCAGCGATTTCGGTGCGAACCCCAAGTTTCTGGATTTTATCGGCGCTGATACTGACCCGGTTTTTGCCTTCGGGAGAGCCATCCTCCTCACCTTCGTAGACCGGAATGTAGTCCATCCCCATCTGGTCTTTCTTCGATGTTTGTGAAGTGTCCGGCAGCCCCATCGGGTTGCGGTAAAACAGGATTTTTCGCTCCTTCCTGGCCGGTTCCTTACCGGCGACAGTTTGCGATATGGCAGGCGTGGTGCGGCTGAGTTTTTCCGTGCTGCCCAGCCAATACCCGGTGCCGAGCGCCCCGATCAGGACGATTGTTAAAGCGATTCCCGCGCCCTTGTTCATAGGTCTTCTCCCAACAGTCGTTCGATTTCGGCCAGGCGTATCTGCGCATCGGTCTGTGCCTTGAGTTCATCCAGTTTGGCCTTGCGGATCTGGCGTTGCGCTTCGAGCAGAGTGGCGAAATCGACCTTGCCTGTCTCATAGCCGGCCAGCGCCGCCTTGAAAGTCAGTTCGGCTTGCGGCACCAGGCTGGTTTGCGCCAAGGCCTGGATACGGCGCGCCGCATCCAGTGCAGAGAGGCCTTCGGAGAGGCTGGCGAGAAGCTGGCTCTGGGTCGCCTCCTTGCGTGACTCGG
This sequence comes from Sulfuricella sp., assembly GCA_028713975.1. Classification (GTDB taxonomy): domain Bacteria; phylum Pseudomonadota; class Gammaproteobacteria; order Burkholderiales; family Sulfuricellaceae; genus Sulfuricella. The sequence continues at coordinate 17,782 of JAQTNE010000014.1, read as the reverse complement.
CTGCCGCCAGCAGCGCTTGCGCCTCGCGCTCCCTGGAACGGCGGCTTTCCTGTTGCAGCGGGATATTCAATTCGATCATTAGTCCCCAGGTATTAATTTTGCTGCCGGTTTGGGTTGGCGCAAGCCCGAGGTTGAAATCGGGGTAGCGGTCTTTGTAAACGAGTTCGCGGTTTTTCTCGGCGGCGGCAACACCGGCTTCGTTGGTGAAAAGTTGTGGGTTACGGGCGCGCAGGCGCTCTCCCAAGGCGGTGTAATCGAACCTGGCCGGTTCCGGGATCGGGCGCAACCGGTCTGGTTCAGCCAGGGGTGCGGTTGCCGGGCGATTCAGCAGCAGGTTGAGCTTGACGTGGGCATGGTGGTGATCCATCTCGATAGCCACCAGATCGCTACGGATGCCGGTCTGTTCAATCTGGGCGCGAATGACGTCCTGTTGGGGAGCCAGCCCATTGGTATAACGGGATCGGGAAATTTTCTCCAGGCTGCCCATCAGTCCGAGAATTTCCTGTGTCAGCAACTCGGTATGGACGACCAGGTAATACTGGGCGTAGGCGGTTTTTACTCGCGTCGATAAATCTGCCCAGGTTTCTGCGGCGCGGCCTTTGGCCTGATTGGCCTCGGCTTCGGCGACCTCGCGCTTCAGATCGCGTTTGCCCCAGAACGGAACGGGCTGAATCAGCGTGTATTTGGTGTCACCGATCCGCCCAGGCAGCAGATTGGGGCTGGCATCAATGCTCTGATTGGTGATGTTCTCCAATTCGGTGCGCAGCGTCGGGTCGGGCAGGGCGCCAGCAGGGTAAATTCGCTCCGCTGCGGCATTTTCCTCGTAGCGCCGGGCGGCAAGTTCCGGATTCTGGTTACGTGCCAGCTCCAGCAGGCTTTCCAGGCTGGCTCCGGGGAGGGCGGACTCGGCCAGTAACGGCGTGGCAGAAAAAATCAAAGCGAGAGCAGTAAGTGCAAACGCAAGCGATCGCAGCATGGGTTGGCGATAAGGTTTCATTTGGCACGGTCCTTGTCGAAGGCAGTGAGACAGCGGCGGGCGGGGCGTTTTACGCTCCGCGCCGCCCGCAGGTTTATTATTTCGCCGGTTCGATATGCGAAATCACATAACCGCTTGCCGGTTCCTTGACCAAACCGAAGCTGACTTTCTGGCCGGCTTTGATGTTCGCCAGCTGCTTTTTGTCGGCGACCTTGAAATCCATGGTCATGCCAGGCCATTTCAGGGCTGGGATGTCTTCATGCGAGATGTTTACAGTGGCCGCGGTGGCGTCGATCTTGTTGACCGTGCCTTGTCCCGTGGCCGCATCAGCCGCATACAGGTTGGACGATCCGGCCAGCATGGCAAGAACGGAGATGAGGATATTCAGTTTTTTTCTCATGATATTTCCTTTCACAGTGCTTTCGCATGGCAGTCAACAGGCGAATCAAGCCGTTTGACCCTATGCCATGCTGCATATTCGGCGCATCCAGTTTGTAGTTCTGGATGGAATTTTGGATGAAATCAGGAGAAGCTGGCGAGAGGAGGTCGTTGCGGTTGTTCGGGGAAAAACAGCGACAGGTGTGAGGCGAAAGCAAATTTGAAAGAGAACCCGGCGACGTCATTCAAGCCGAACAGGGTCGGTAACAGCGCGGGCGCACCACCCAGGTGGCAATAGCCGCAATCGTCGCACTGCGTCTGGGGTGAAGCGGAGGGCGCATCATGCCCATGACCGCAGTCATTTCCATGATGGTCGTGGTGCATCTCTACCTGCATCGCAGGCGGCGGGGTGTGATCGTGGCGGCAGAATGACATGCCGGTTGCGGCAAATCCCTGGAGCGGGAGCCACAACAGCAAAAAGCCGAGAATGAATTTGTGCAGCAGTTGCTTCATTTTTTTCTTCTTTGTGCCGGTTTGTGGAAGCACTTGTTCGATTAGATAGCAAACCTGTTAAAAGTTCAAGGTTTTAACATTTGTGTAATGAAACTTGTGCATAGCGATAGCATGCTAAAATCACCATAGGTGGGATTTGTGGGATATGTAAGTGCTGGAAAAATATATAAAATTCTTTAAGGGTGGAACGTCCTCCGCCAAAAAGCCGCTGCCGGCGTCTGCCCCGCAGCCTCCTTCTTCTCTGGGTAGCGCCATACCCTTGCTCGAACCCCTTGCCCCCGCAGCGAATAACGAATTGATCGATACCGGCCATTTCGCGGCGAATAATGTGGTTGCCCGCGTTCCGAAAATCCAGACCAACGGCCAGCGCACCAGCGCGGAAAAACTGCGGCAGAAGATCATCGGGCGCCAGCCGGTGCTGGATCGCTCCCAGCACATCGTCGGCTACGAATTGCTGTTGCGCAGCAAGATATTGCCCACGGCAAAAGAACCCGACGCAGCCTTGCTGAAGCTGCAGGATGAGGCATTGATCCGCTGCCTGGCGGGCCTCAATCTCGAACGCTTGCTCGAAGACAAACTTGCATTTGTCGCCATTTCCCCTGGCGTGCTGGAAAGCCGGTTGTTGCTGAAATTGCCCAGCAAGGGCGTGGTGCTTGTCGTGCGCCCGGATATGGAACGGGTGGAGGACAACCTGCTGCGCTGCCGCGAACTCAGGAGCCAGGGCTATCAGATCGCGCTCGACGATTTTGAACCGAAACAAGGGATGGGGCCATTTCTCGCGTTGGCGAGCTTTGTCAGGGTGGATGTTTCGCGGTTTAACGCCATTGAACTCGGCAAGCTGGCAGACCGTTTCCTGGACAAGCCCATGCCGCAACTGATGGCGAAGAACGTGGAAACGGAGGACGATTTCGCGGCATGCCACAAGATGCAGTTTCATTATTACGAGGGTAATTATTTCACCCGTTTGCGCCCCTCCTTGCCGCCCTGCATCGACAGCAACCGCATCAGGGTCATGGAACTGCTCGACATGGCGAAAAATCAGGTTGAGGTTTCCCAACTGGAAGAAGGGTTCAGGCATGATGCCGTGCTTGCCTACAAGCTGCTGCGCTACATTAATGCGCCGGTCAATGGCTTGCAGCAGCAGATACGCTCCATTGCCCATGCTTTGATGATACTCGGCTACAAACAGCTGTACCGCTGGCTGACGCTGCTGCTGTTTACCAGCGGCACGCAGGATGCACGCGGCAGAGCGTTGTTGCAGAACGCCCTGGTGCGTGCCCGCATGACGGAACTGCTGGGCCATGACAAATTGCCTCCTGCCGAGCAGGAAGGCTTGTTCATCGTCGGAATTTTCTCGCTGCTGGATGCTTTGCTGAATGTACCGATGGAGCAGGCGCTGGGCCAGATGAAATTGCCGGGTCCGGTGATGGCTGCGCTGGTGCGCCGCGAAGGTATCTACGCCCCCTTCCTGTCTCTTGCCGTTGCTTGCGAAGAGGCGGATCAGGAAGCTATCGTTCAATATGCTGCCGTCTGTGGATTGAGCGCCGACGAGGTCAATAATGCCCAGGTCAAGGCGATGGTCTGGGCAGAGGAACTCGACCAGTAGCATCCGGGTGCGTTTGAAAGTGTTGGCCAGCTGATTTATCGGAGGTATTACCACCACCCCTCATCCCCAGCCCTTCTCCCCGGAGGGGAGAAGGGAGAAAAGCCCCTCGCCCCTTTGGGGAGAGGGGTTGGGGTGAGGGGCAGTCGCGGAACTGGCCAACACTTTCAAACGCACCCGTAGCATCCCAATTCCCTCCCAGTCCGTTGAGGACTTGGTATAATCTCCGTTTTCTTTCCCAAATCAAGACAGAGAATCCGTATGAACTTGCATGAATATCAGGCCAAGCAGATTTTGCGCGAATATGGTGTGGTCACGCCGCGTGGCGTGGCGATCGACAGCGTTTCCCAGGCAGATGGCGCAATGGCGGAACTAGGCGGCGAAGCCTGGGTGGTGAAGGCGCAAATCCACGCCGGTGGCCGCGGCAAGGCGGGCGGAGTGAAGCTGGTCAGGTCGCGCGAGGCGCTGAATGAAGCGGTGAATGCCTTGCTCGGCAAAAATCTGGTGACCTACCAGAATGCGCCCGATGGTCAGATGACGTCGCGTTTGCTGATCGAGGAAACGCTGCCGATCGCGCGCGAGCTTTACCTCAGCTTGACGGTTGATCGCGAATCCGAGCGCGTGGCACTGGTGGCGTCCAGCGCGGGCGGCATGGAAATCGAGGAAGTCGCCCATGCGACCCCGGAAAAAATCCTCAAGGAATTCTGCGACCCGCTGCTGGGCTTGCAGGATTTCCAGTGTCGCGCACTGGCTTTCGGTCTTGAACTGGAAGGCAAGCAGATCGCCGAGTTCGGCAAACTGGCCAAGGGCCTGTACCGCCTGTTCATGGAAAACGACCTGGCCATGGTCGAAATCAACCCGCTGGTCGTCACCGTACCGGGCAACCTGGTTGCACTGGACTGCAAGATCGGCGTGGACGACAACGCGCTTTACCGGCGCAAGACGCTGGCGGAATTGAGCGACACCACCCAGATTGATCCGAAGGAAGTGGCGGCGAAAGAATTCGATCTCAACTATATCGCCTTGTCTGGCAATATCGGCTGCATGGTGAATGGCGCCGGTCTGGCGATGGCGACCATGGACCTGATCCAGTTGCACGGCGGTCAACCGGCCAATTTCCTCGATGTCGGCGGCGGCGCCACGGCGGAAGTCGTGTCCCAGGCATTCAAGATCATCCTGTCAGACGCCAACGTCAAGGCGATTCTGGTCAACATCTTCGGTGGCATCATGCGCTGCGACATCATCGCTGAAGGCATCATCAAGGCAGTCAAGGATGTTGGCGTCAAGGTGCCGGTGATCGTGCGGCTGGAAGGCACCAATGTGGAACTGGGGCAGAAAATGCTGACCGAAAGCGGTGTCGGCGTGATCTCCGCCAGCGACCTGACCGATGCGGCCAAGCGCGCCGTCGCGGCGGTGCAATAATTTTTGAACCGCAGAGGACGCGGAGGACGCAGAGGTTTCAGGCAATGCTTTTCCTCCGCGCCCTCCGCGTCCTTTGCGGTGAATGAATTTTTAAGGGTTTCTTCATGAGCATACTCGTCAATAAAAACACCAAAGTCCTGTGCCAGGGTTTTACCGGCAAGCAGGGCACTTTCCACTCCGAGCAGGCGATTGCCTACGGTACGCAGATGGTCGGCGGTGTGACGCCGGGTAAGGGCGGTCAGAGCCACCTCGGCCTGCCGGTATTCAACACCATGCGCGACGCGGTGAAAGCCACCGGTGCCGAGGCCACGGTGATTTACGTGCCGCCGGCATTCGCGGCGGACGGCATCATGGAGGCGGCGGACGCTGGCATCAAAGTCATCGTCTGCATCACTGAAGGCATCCCGGTGCTGGATATGCTTAACGTCAAGGCTGCACTGTGTGCCAACAATGCGGTGCTGATCGGCCCAAATTGTCCCGGCATCATCACGCCGGGCGAGTGCAAGATCGGCATCATGCCCGGCTTCATCCACCAGAAAGGCAAGGTCGGTGTGGTGTCGCGCTCCGGCACCCTGACCTATGAAGCTGTTTATCAAACTACCAAGCTCGGCCTGGGGCAGTCAACCTGCGTCGGCATCGGCGGCGACCCGATCAAAGGGCTGGATTTTATCGACTGCCTGAAAATGTTCCAGGACGACCCGCAGACCGAAGCCATCATCATGGTCGGCGAGATCGGCGGTAACCGCGAGGAAGCAGCAGCGGAATATATCAAGGCCCACGTCACCAAGCCGGTGGCGGCCTACATCGCCGGTCAGACTGCGCCCAAAGGCAAGCGCATGGGCCATGCCGGTGCGATCATCGCCGGCGGCAAGGGCTTGGCCGTGGACAAGATCGCCGCGCTGGAAGCGGCTGGCGTAGTGGTGGCGAAATCGCCTGCCGGTTTGGGTGAGGCGGTGGCCGAGGCAATGGCTAAGAAAGCTTGAACCACAGAGGCACAAAGACACAGAGAAATTCACGAGTGAGAAATTATTTTCGGCGTGTGTTGACCCTGAAGGACTGGCACAAAGGAATTTGTCTTTTTCTGTGCCTCTGTGTCTCTGTGGTAGATTGAAAAATGAAAATCGCAATAGCCCAAATCAACTGCCTGGTCGGCGACCTCTCCGGGAATGCTGCGAAAATTCTCGATTATGCCAATCGTGCCAAGGCTGAAGGCGCGCAGGTTCTGGTGACGCCGGAGTTGGCGCTGACCGGCTATCCGCCGGAAGATTTGCTGTTGCGCGACGGGTTTTACGATACCTGCGACAAGGTTTTGTATCGCATGGCTTGTGAGACGCAGGGCATCGTTATGGTGGTCGGGCATCCCCACCAGTCTGCCGGCAACCGCTACAATGCGGCTTCCGTGCTGCGCGACGGCAAAATTGTTGCTACCTACCACAAGCAGAAATTGCCCAACCATTCCGTCTTCGATGAAGTGCGTTACTTCGTCCCCGGCAGCGAGCCGTGTGTGTTCGAGGTCGACGGCATTAAATTCGGCATCAATATCTGTGCCGACATCTGGGAAGATGGTGCCGCCACTTGCGCTCTTAACGCCAATGCCGACGTGCTGCTGGTACTGAACGCCTCGCCTTATCACATGAACAAGCAATTGTCGCGCTACGAGGCCGTGCGTGAGCGTGTCGGCGAGTGTGGCCTGCCGGTATTTTATGCCAACCTGGTCGGCGGCCAGGACGAACTGGTGTTCGACGGCGCGTCGTTTGTCATGGATGGCTCCGGTACTCTGGTGCATCAGCTTCCCGCGTTCGAGGAAGCGCTGCGCATTGTCGAATTGGAAAACGGCCAGCCGCAGCCGGGCGAGATTGTTCCGCAGTTGCCGGTCGAGGCGAGCATCTACCAGGCGTTATGTCTTGGCGTGAGGGATTATGTGACAAAAAACGGCTTTCCGGGCGCAGTGCTGGGATTGTCCGGCGGGATTGATTCTGCGCTGACGCTGGCGATTGCAGTGGATGCAATAGGCGCGGAGCGGGTGCAGGCGGTCATGATGCCGTCCGAGTTTACCGCCGATATCAGTTTGCAGGATGCGCAGGCCATGGCAGAGCGTCTGAAGGTGCGTTACAGTGAGTTGCCGATCAAACTGGTGTTCGATTCTTTTCTCAGAACCCTGTCTGAAGAGTTCGACGACTTGCCATTCAATACCACCGAAGAGAATATTCAGGCGCGGATCAGGGGGACATTGCTGATGGCGTTGTCCAACAAATACGGTTCCATCGTGCTGACCACCGGCAACAAGAGCGAAATGGCGGTGGGCTATGCAACGCTGTATGGCGATATGGCCGGCGGCTTTGCGGTGCTGAAAGACGTGCCGAAAACCATGGTGTACCGCCTGGCGCGCTACCGCAACAGCCTCGGCGAGGCGATTCCGGAACGCGTCATTACACGGGCGCCTTCCGCCGAGTTGCGCCATAATCAGACCGACCAGGATGCATTGCCGCCCTATGAAATCCTGGATGCGATCATGGAGCGCTATGTCGAACTGGACATGTGCCCGCACGACATCACCGCCCAGGGCTATGACGAGAAGGATGTGCGCCAGGTGGTGAAGCTGATCGACTGCAATGAATTCAAGCGGCGCCAGGCGCCGATAGGGGTGAGGGTGACGCCGCGCGGATTTGGCAAGGACCGGCGTTATCCGATTACATCGAAGTACCGTCCGTGGGCTGAATAACCAGGAGTTGGAAATGAAAAAAATCGAAGCGATTATCAAGCCGTTCAAACTCGACGAAGTGCGCGAAGCCTTGTCAGATATCGGCGTGACCGGCTTGACCGTGACCGAGGTAAAGGGCTTTGGCCGACAAAAAGGGCATACCGAGCTCTATCGCGGCGCCGAATACGTGGTGGATTTTCTGCCCAAGGTGAAGATTGAGCTGGTGATTGCAACCGATCAGGTGGAGGCCGCCATCGACGCCATCATCAAGGTGGCGCGCACCGGCAAGATCGGCGACGGCAAGATTTTCGTGACCAGTGTGGAGCAGGTAGTGCGCATCCGCACCGGCGAGACCGACGAAGCGGCAATCTAGAAACGCCGCCTCGTTCGGGCGGTTGTTACCAGATTTTCCACCACGGCGTATCCGCCTGCTTCATGATGGCGAAATAGCGGCTGTTGGGGAAGTTTTTTTGCATGATGCGCAGGGTATCGTCGCGCAAATCGTTCATGCCGAGCGCATTGTAGGACTTGATCATGATCGTCAGCGCTTCTTCCATGGCGGGAGCCTGAGGATACTCGAGCAACACGTTCTGGGCGCGATTGAGCGCGGCAACGTAAGCGTTGCGCCGGTAATAATAACGCGCCACGTGAACTTCATGCATGGCGAGCGTATTGACCAGATATTTCATGCGGGCGATGGCGTCCGGCGTGTATTTACTGCCGGGGAAGCGGGTCGCCAGTTCCTTGAAAGATTCAAAGGCTTCGCGCGCCGCTTTGGGGTCGCGCTCTGTCATGTCCTGCTTGGCGAGGGGCGCGAGGGTTTCAGAGGTTTGCGCTATTTTTTCCGTCACAGCGCCGAGCAGTCCCAGATCGTCGTTGAAATTAACCAGGCCTTTCAGGTAGTAGACGTAATCCACGCTGGGGTGGTTGGGATGCAACTTGATGAAGCGGTCGCAGGCGGCGATGGCGGAGGCCGGCTCGCCGGCTTTGTAGTAGGCGTAGGCGACTTCTATCTGCGATTGCTGGGCATAGCGGCCATAGGGGTAACGCGCCTCCAGCTTCTCAAAATACTGGATGGCTTTTTCGTTATTACCGTCGGCCGCTTCCGATTTGGCTTCGGTGTAGAGTTTCTGGGCCGACCAGCCCTTGGTTTCATCCTGGACTTCCGGCAACAGGCCGCAAGCCGTTAGCAACAATGCGAGAATTAACGCTAAACTAAGCCTCATGACTATATCCAATGCCCCACAGGGCGCAAGTGACAATTCGGTCGATTATAACCCAAATCCCGCGTCCATCAACTTGGCGATTCCGTCCGGAATGGCCGGATTGCGGCTCGATCAGGCGTTGCAGCAATTGCTGCCGGACTATTCGCGCAGCCGCCTGCAAACCTGGATCAAGGAGCAGCGCGTCACGCTCGACGGCAAATACGCAACGACCAAGCAGGCGGTGTGGGGTGGCGAGCAGGTGCGGGTCGAACCGGAATTGCACCCCTCCGAAACACCGTACACGGCGGAGAATATTGCCCTCGACATCGTGTACGAAGATGAGGTATTGCTGGTGGTCAACAAGCCGGCGGGTCTGGTCGTCCACCCCGGCAGCGGCAACTGGCAAGGTACCTTGCTCAACGCGTTGCTGCATCATGCCCCGCAGCTTGAGGGCATTCCCCGTGCCGGCATCGTCCACCGTCTCGACAAAGATACCAGCGGCCTGCTGGTGGTGGCGAAAACCCTGATTACCCAGACTGCGCTGGTGCGCCAGTTGCAGGCTCGCAGCGTGAAACGTGATTATCTGGCCATCGTGCAGGGCAGCGTGTTGCGCGACAGCAAGGTGGATGCGCCGCTCGGGCGGCACCCCAGCCAGCGCGTCAAAATGGCGATAGTCCACGACGGCAAGCCGGCGGTCACGCATTACGCCGTGCTGGAACGCTTCGATTATCACACCCTGATCAGTTGCAGCCTGGAAACCGGTCGCACCCACCAGATCCGGGTGCACATGCAGTCTATCGGCCATCCGCTGGCGGGGGATCCGGTTTATAGCGGCAGGCCGATCCAGTTGCCGCCGCCCCTGCGTGAGGCGATCAAGACGCTGGGGCGTCAGGCCTTGCACGCAGAACGGCTCGGGCTGGTTCATCCGGCATCCGGCGAACCGATGGAATGGCATGCGCAGTTGCCGGCGGACATGGCGGCATTGTTGAAAGTGCTGCGCCATGAGTGAGAGCTGGGCCGTCCCCGGCTGGCCGGCGCCCGTCAACGTGCGTGCGCTGCAAACGACCCGAACTGGCGGTGTCAGCGAAGGCGCTTATGCTTCCCTCAATCTGGGCGACCATGTCGGCGATGACGCTGTTATGGTGACAAGGAATCGGGCAATATTGCGCGCGGCCTTACCGGCTGAACCGCTGTGGCTGAAGCAGGTGCACGGCAACATCGTGGCGGATGCGGATCGGGCGGTCGGTATCGCCGAGGCTGATGCCGCAGTTGCCCGTAAGCCTGATACCGTGTGCGCGGTGATGACGGCGGATTGCCTGCCGCTGTTGCTGTGCGACGAATCCGGCACGGTGGTAGGGGCGGCTCACGCCGGCTGGCGTGGCTTGGCGGGCGGCGTGATCGAGGCGGCGGTGGCGGCGATGGGTGTGGCTCCGGCTTCCCTGATGGCCTGGCTCGGCCCGGCAATCGGGCCGCAGGCATTCGAGGTGGGCGAGGAGGTCAGGCAGGCATTCCTGGCGCACGATCCGGAAGCACATAAGGCTTTTGTGCCGCGCACGCATCTCACGGAGCACAAATGGCTGGCCGACATTTACCTGCTGGCGCGCCAACGCCTTGGCCTGCTTGGCGTGACCAAGGTCTATGGCGGCAGCCTGTGCACCTTCAACGATGCGGAGAAATTTTTTTCCTACCGCCGTGACGGCGCCACCGGGCGCATGGCCTCGCTAATCTGGCTTGATCCGCGATAATCCGTATAATGATGCGCCTATGTCCACATTGACCGGCATCATCCTGGCCAGCCTGTTCGGCGGCATTCTCAGCATCAGCGTAGCGGCGGCGTTCGCCATGTCGGCGCGTGCCGAGTGGGTGCCGATGCTGGTCAGTTATGCTATCGGCGCGCTGCTCGGCGCGGCGTTCCTCGAAATCCTGCCGCATGCCTTCGAGCTGACCAAGAACATCGAAAACACCGCAGCCACCATCCTGTTCGGCATCATGCTGTTTTTCTTGCTGGAAAAACTGGTGCTGTGGCGGCACTGCCACGCCGATCATTGCGAGGCGCATGTTCCGGTTCCCGGCCATGATCACAACCACGATAACGATCATGGCCGCAGCGGCATGATGATCATGGTGGGCGATACCTTTCACAATTTTGTCGACGGCATCATCATCGCAGCGGCCTTCCTGGCGGATTTTCAGATCGGGGTGGTGACCGCGCTGGCGATCATCGCCCACGAAATTCCGCAGGAAGTGGGTGATTTTCTGATCCTGCTCCATTCCGGCTATACCAAGAAGCACGCGTTCATGCTCAACCTGTTGTCCAGTCTGGCGACCGTGGTGGGCGGCGTGCTCGCCTATTTCATGCTGCAATCGATGCACGAATGGATACCCTTCTTCCTCGCTATCGCCGCGGCCAGCATGATCTACGTCGCGGTGGCGGACCTGATTCCGGGCCTGCACAAGCGCCCGGAACTGCAAGCCACGCTACAGCAGGTGCTACTGATCGGTATGGGGATCGGCTCGATCTGGCTGACCGAGGCGCTCCTTGGCGGCCATGCGTGAGCGCCGTAGCTGTTTCAGCGTGATATAGAACACGATACCCAAAGGCAGCAGGCCGTAAAAAACGAAAGTCAGCACGCCGGCGACAATGCTTTTTTCCGTGACGGCCATCATGAGCACGACGTAGGCCCAGCCGATTGCGATGATGTATAAGTACATGGGCGTTACGAAAAAAGTTTGATTCTACCTCAAAGGACGCAGAAACATGGCTGAGTGTGGTCAGGTAATTTGATTGCTTGATATTCATGTTTGATGATGGTCAAAACTGACTGGTACGTGTTACAGCCGTCGCTGGCGGGATGCAAAAGTCATATTGCTCAGCGTCCGATCCTCGCTACACAGGCGACCTTCTGGAAAAACTTCCATGGGCCTCATCGGCCATTCCAAACATTCGACGCAGTAAATTCAACTGACTGCTCAATGTGTTAAGGCTACATACGCAAACGGCAGGCATTTGGAATTTTTCGTAGCCGATAATCTTTCGCTCTAACCATGCCCAATGGCATCACAGTGAGTTAATATTACAGTTCGCATCAGGGTGACTTCATTTTCCATGAAAACAAGATCGTAAATAGCCAGCATGATGGTATCGAACAATTCAACTTTATTAGACCGAACCATCGAAGTTAGCGAGGTGCTCACTCGTGTCGGCAGCAAAAATGAGGCGAGTGCGCCTCTGAAATCAATTAAAGAGAGAGATAAATTATCTCATTTGGTTCCGGCTTGGGAAAAGTCTTGTACAAACACCGAGAGCACACTTCACCAACTGTCCCCCTACATTGGGAAGCTAAAAAGTTCGATTGCACATGACCTGATTTTAAATTATTCACCACCTAGAGGCTTGGTGGCAGATGTCTTCGCGGGGAGTGGCACCGTACTACTCGAGGCTGTGCGGCTGGGTCGCCGCGCTTTTGGTGTGGATAGTAGCCCCTATGCTGCGTTATTATCCAGAGCAAAGCTATCCGCACCTAATACACTTGATGAGGCTTTAATTCGCGCAAAAAGACGGCTTGAAGCTGCCGCATCAAGACCATCTCCTGATAGGCGCAAAATTCCATCATGGGTTAGGAATTTTTTTCATCCAGATACTCTTGGTGAGGTAATTAATTTTGCCAAAGAATGCCAAGAGCAAGATGATGATTTTTTACTAGCCTGCATGCTAGGCATACTGCATCATCAACGACCAGGCTTTTTGTCTCATCCAAGTAGCCACTTAACCCCATATTTAAGAGATAAGAAATTCCCAAGGGATGAATTCCCTCAACTTTATCAATATAGAGCTCTTGCACCACGACTGGTTGCAAAAGTTGAGCGTACTTATAAACGCAAAGATTTCATTGTTTCTAGCGAAAACCACTCCTTTATTGAGGGTGCTACTGAGAGTATTTCTTTTCCAAGTGGTATCGATTGTCTAATAACCAGTCCGCCATATATGAATGCTCTGGACTATGGAAGAGATAATCGATTGCGGCTATGGTTTATCGACAAAGCAAAGGCCGCGCTAATTGACAATGCGCAATCTCAACAACGAGATGGATTTCAAACATTAATGGCAATACTTGCTCGGCAAGCAGCAATAAATCTTGTTCCCAATGGCTATTGCATCGTAATCGTTGGTGATCAAATCAAGCGAGGTGCAAAATACCCACTATCTATTGCTGTGCAGGAAACATTTAGTACCCATGCGCCAGAGCTGCATTTATCACAGACCATCGTGAACAACATTCCAGACATTCGTCGTGCAAGGCGAGAACACCGTGGCGTTCGAACAGAAAATTTCCTCATCTTTAAGAAAAAAAATGCGTAAACCGCTACCACCTTACGAACCATTCATTGGCACCCTAGTAGAGGGAGATGGGGATTTTCGATTTGTTAAATACATTGGCCATGGTTGTTACGCGTTAGTATTTAAGGGGTATTCAGAAACACTCAAGCAATTCGCTGCGTATAAAGTTATACCGAGCGACAATCTGGCACCTGGCGAAAGTTGGCAAATCGAGCCACAAAAAGCAAATTCTCTCGAAAATTCTTCTGTAGTGCATTGCCGTCAACTATTCGATTGGCGTAAAGAAAAAGGGCTAATCGTCCTAAAGTACGACTACGTCGAGGGATGCACCCTTTTTGATTATATAAAACACCACAAAGATCAAGTTACCGTACCATTTGTTAAGGCGTTTTTGCTCGCCATGCTTGAGCTATTTTATGAATTGCAAGGACGACAAATCGAGCATGGGGATTTCCACGCTGGAAACATTTTGGTGACAAAACGCTCGCAATTTCAGAGGAATTCGATTGAAGAATTTAAAGTCACCGATTTCGGTACAGGCGGACTCACGAGCGACTCTAAATTAACTGACGATTTCGAGCAATTGGCTCGAGTGCTTGCGCAATTATTAATTTGCATAGACTATCAAAAATTGCCACCAGAAGACAAATATGTATTCAATATTCTTAACGATCATTTTAAAGGCAAACATCTAATTGAAAAGGATTGCACACGTGATCCGTTGGCCAGAAATCCTGGCAAGATGTTAGATCGACTAGAGCAGATTGACGTTGAATACGCAGTCAGACAATCTCAATCTGAAAGTCATTCTCTCCTAACCCCCTTTGATTATTTAAGTTGCGAACAGATAGGGCAACAGCATTCACTGTTACATGCACTTTATTCAAATAAGTTTCTTGGCATTTCCGAAATCGAAAGCGCAAATAATCTAGTCGTAACAGGACCGCGTGGATGCGGGAAAAGCACTGTGTTTAGAAGCCTTAGTTATAATCAACGAGTGCAGGGTAAAAGCGCAACAAACCAAGACATTCCGCAGGAATATATAGGAATCTACTACCACTGCAACGATCTTTACTTTAAGTTCCCTCGATATGTGGCGCCAACCAGCACAGAGGCAATTGACTTGCCTCTCCATTATCTGACCGCTAGATTGCTTTTAGAAATATTTGATGTGTTGCATCAATTTGTAAAAAGTGAGGCTATCACCGCATCAAAAGAGGCCGAGGTTAGTCGAATCTTATGGGATCGGTTAAATCTGAAACGTCCCTCATTACCAGGCACGGATAGCTTTGAGTCTCTTATCTCAATGCTAGCCAAGGAATGCCAAGAAATAGTCACCAAATATCGCAACCCTACACAACCAATTAAACGCCAACTGCATGGCCCAGATTCGTTATTACTTATTTGTGAGTTCTTGCAGCAGGAAATCCCAATTATTTATGGGAAGCCTTTCTTTTGTTTTATTGATGACTATTCAATGCCTCACATTACAGAGGCACTTCAACAGAATCTGAATCGGCTATTGATGCAAAGAAATGGCTTCTGTTTCTTTAAGATGGCCACAGAAAGCCCAGTTTCCTATGCTGCATCAGATATCGACGGCAAGTCTTATGTTGAGGGACGAGAATTTGAAGTTCTAAACCTTGGACTTACATACTTACGCGAGAACACACATCGCAAGTTGGATTTTCTTGACGACATTTTTAAAAGACGATTTAAGGCTGTACCAGAATACCCGGTTTCAAGCCTGACCGAGCTGATTGGCGATGGTGAGAACCTCTCCCAAAATGAAATCGCAAATAGAATTGCAACCGGTATAAAAACAGAATGGTGGGGAAGAGAAACATTTAGCTCGATGTGCAGCGGTGATATACATCAATTAATAACTTTAGCTCGGAAAATGGTTTCCGATTCTGGTGGGATAGACAAGCTAAAAGAAACTAATAAACTCCCAAAAATACAACCATCCGATCAAAGCAAGGCCATTAAGACGCATGCAGGAGATTTTCTAAAAAGCTTGGCAGATAGCGGCACAAATGGTGAGCATTTGCGCCAAATTGTTACTTCTTTTGGCAATGTTGCAAATTCATTTGTTAAATTTAAGCATTCAAAAAATGAAGGCGGCAGGCCAAGACATCAGGCATCAAGAATCGAGTTGCGGGAAGCCCCTGTCTTTGCGGGAAAAGCCAAAGAACTTTACGATGACCTCCTAAGATATTCAATATTTATTCAAGACCCCAGAGGAAAAAGCTTTTCTGGGCAAGTTGTCCCACGCTTGTTTTTAAGAAGATTTCTCATACCACATTTTAATCTTACGTTTAGCGGAAGAGATTCACTCTTGTTAGGTGTGAACGATTTTGAGGAATTGATTTTAACACCCAAGATTTTCGAATCAAAAAAGCTTCTTACGCACGATGTTTCCGATAATTACCAGGTGGCCGAAGCGCATCAACATACTTTAGATTTTCCCGTCCAGAATGATGATGAACACTAGTCGAATTGATAGATATCTTCTTGCCGCCAATTGGCCAGAATTACGCAGCGCTGATTATCTCCAATTCCAGAGTGGCGATGTGCTATTAGTTTGCGGGGGATTTGAAGATAGAGTAATGACAGTCTTAAACATCGCAGCCATTTCTAAGGTTGCAGGCATTACTGTACTAGACTTTGAATACGCACCAGCAGTTGACTTCAATCATTTTCCGGAAATTAGTGAACTTTGCGAGGAGGCGGGCTGGAAGCATATTCGAATTGGATATGACCGATGCAATCCATCTGGAATAGCTGACAATGTCATCGAAAATTTACCATCTGATGTCCAGCGGCTATATATAGACATATCTGGGATGTCGCGACTGTTGATTGTACAATTGATTGTGGGGTTGATGGTGCCTGATGCGGCCACGCCATTGATTTCAATCTTATATACCGAGGCAGCATCTTATCCGCCATCCGAGTCCGAAGCACACGCAAAACTTTCAAATCATGCCAATGACTCTGCTGCAATTTTGTCCTTTATATCAACAGGAGTGTATGACCTTGCAATTGTTCCTGAATTGTCATCTGTAAATATTAACCGTGCTCCTATTCGTTTAATCGCCTTCCCCTCATTTAATCCAACGCAGTTATTGAGCGCGAAATCAATAATTCAGCCCGCGAAGACAACATTAATTCATGGGGTGCCTCCTGACTCTAAGCTACATTGGCGAACTGATGCAATTTGCAAGCTAAATCAGATTAATGATGATACAGGAAGCCAGAATATTGAAATAAGTACCTTAGACTATTCTCAATGTTTGAAGGCTCTACTCTCACTATATGACGAGTGGTCAGAATTTAACAATCTCGTTCTATCGCCAACTGGTAGCAAGATGCAAACCGTAGCGGTAGGGATATTCAGAAGCTTTATAAGTGACGTTCAAATCATATACCCAACACCGTTGCGATTTACTAATCCTACTGATCATACTCATGGAGCAAAACAGGTGTATGAATTAAATTTGGACACCTTTATTAAGCTTCACACTACCTGCCCCCTATAGCCATACCAGTCGTTTGGTCGGCTTGGCTCAATCAGTATGTGGTCGAATTCCATGGGGCTGCGCCCAAGACTGGTTGTTGAATTTTAACTCTAGTTGACATTGTAAGGAAATATTCTTACACTTGGCGCATCCGTTCGAGGAGTACGCCATGCCCCACATTCACGAAATTGCGACCGTTACTTCAAAAGGCCAGATCACTTTGCCCAAGCCTATCCGTCAGGCATTGGGGATTGCGGTCGGCGGCAAGGTGGCTTTCGACCTTCGCGGTTCCGAAGTCGTTGTGACACGGGCTGACAATGAGGAGCACGAAGACCCTGCCATTGGCGCTTTCCTGTCTTTTCTGGAGCGCGATATCAAGTCTGGCAAGGGCCTTGCCTCGTTGCCGGATGATCTGGCACAAGCCATGCTCGCCAATCTTCATCATTCCGTCGATCTCGATGAGGAGATCATTGGCGACGTTGCCCTGTAATGCAGAGCCACGGTTGGTCGTTGCTGTTCCACGATTGCCTGATCGAGCAACTTCAGAAACTGAGGGCAGCTTCGGATCGGGCTAACTCTCATGGCGAGCGCGTCACACCTGATGATGAAACTCGCCATGAGAGTTCCCTCTCTCCTAACTCTCTCCCAAAGGGAGAGAGGGACGATGGCTCACTGCGCGAGTTTCACGTTAAGGCGAGTGATCCCTCCGGTTTTGCGGCCAATGCCAACGTCAAGTTGTACCGCGCTTTGAGCCAGTTGATTATTGAGGCGATTCCAAGCGATCCATCCCGAGAGGAATATCGGCAGGGCAATACCATGGGAATGGCCTATCGTCACTGGCGACGGGCCAAGATTGGACGACGGTTCCGGCTGTTTTTCCGTTACGATTCGAAGGCGAAGGTGATTGTTTTTGCCTGGGTCAATGACGAGCACACATTGCGCTCGGCTGGGAGTCATTCCGATCCTTATGCTGTATTCCAGAAAATGCTGAATCGCGGTAATCCACCTGATGATTGGGCGGCACTGCTGTCCGTGTGTCGGGCGGAATTAAACCTGGATTCTCAATTGTTACGGTAAATCATGTCAAAACCTCCAAAAATAGGTATGGTCTCTCTCGGCTGCCC
>JAQTNE010000013.1 GCA_028713975.1 Sulfuricella sp. | reverse complement strand
ATCTTCTCATCCATCGGTTTCGTCTCTTTCCACGGCATAGGAACCTCCTCTCGGTTGTCCCTATAAGGGTAATTACTGTTACCCATGTCCTTGTACTAAAGTGTTACCGATGAGTATGAGTCATACCCCTCGCCTTCTTTTGGTTAACTTTTCTTGGCGAAGCAAGAAAAGTAACCTGCCGCCGGGCAGCCCCGGCATCTAAAAATCCGCGAAGCGCACAAATCCAGGCTGGCATGGAGAGAATGTCGTGCCTGGTACTATGTTTTGTTCCACGGTAAATATGTTCTTGGCGAGAGCGATTCCAACGGCCATAATGCTCATGGTATTCCACTTTAGTGGTGTTGATGGAATGAACAAACTTCATCATGGCACTTGTTGCAGTACGCGGCTTCCGCCGTAGCCTCGGGACGGGGAAATCCCTTTACATTCGTTAGGCAATATTAAGGAGTTGGAATGCTAGAAATACTTGGCTTCACACTACAGAGACACGATAATGATCCAATTGTCTATCTTATGTGGATTACTTGGCTGTTGTGTGAGAGCTTATATGCTAGAGGGACAGTTGAGCAAATATGAAGCTCCTAACAAAACTTGGAAAGAGGCTTTTACTAGTTACAGAGATTTTCAATGGTATCTCTACCATTCCTTCGTCGGCTCGATAACCGGATTGCTCGTTGGGCTACTGTTTGTCGGAGCAATCAACGAAGATAAAGGAGCCGTTGCGCGCGTATTGGCGCTTGCATTGCTTATGGGATATTCAGCGCCAACGCTTTGGAATAAACAAGAAACTATCCTAGAAAAAATAATAGACAGAAAAGTTAATGAACTATTGGGTAAGAACAATTAATTGCCTAATTTTTCTCTTCAGAGAGGTAGGTCAAAGCGGCACTTTTGCTCTGTCCCTGAGCTTGCATGGCAGGCGTCATAGCATGGATACGCATGGTGAAGCTTGGTCACTTGCTCCAGGCGAAAAGCTCAGAAAGTTCAGGGGAAAGTGATGGATCCAGTTGCAATTTACGGTGCTGTTGTTGCAACCGTTGTTCTGCTGTGGGACGGCGTTAAGTGGTATGCAGATCATCAAGCCAAGCTGGATGTTCACCTTGCAACTGGGATGCAGAGCTACAACATCCCGGTGCTTGAAGGTAAAGAATTGATGGTTCTTCGGGCGACCAACATGAGTAACCGCGCAACTACCATTACGCATATGACGATGCAACTCTATCTGTCTTGGTGGGCATATGTCAGACGCAGACCATCTAAGAGTTGGATCGTTGTTGATCACCTGCCAAATCAGCCATTACCATACGTTTTAGAGCCGGGCAAGATATGGACGGGCACTGGACTTCAAACAGACGACATTCCAGAGATGGCAAAAGGGTATCTGTATGTTGAGCTCATTCACGCCCTTGCGAGGAACTCAATCCGATGCCGAGTGGTGATTCGAGGCGATTTGCCGTCGGAGGATAACTGTGGCGCAGGAAACCAACGGCTCGGGTCTTGATATCATCCATTCCGCCAAACCATCTGGCACCGTGTGCCCGACCTACGTCTTAATTCCCTCCCAAACCTTCTGCAACCTCTTCACCGAAACCGGGTAGGGGGTCTTCAACTCCTGCGCGAACATCGACACCCTTAACTCCTCCAGCATCCAGCGGAACTTTGCCAGTTCCGGGTCGTCGTTTCCTTCTTTGCGGTGTTTCTCCAGCCGCTTCCAGTAATCCTGCCATAACGCATGAATGGCAACTGTCGATTTGGCGTCGCGCTCGGCGGCGCCGGGGTATTTTTCCAGCCGCCGTACGATGGCCTTGAGGTAGCGCGGCAGATGCTGCAACTGCTCCCACGGCGTGGCGGCAATGAAGCCCTTGCTGGCCAGGTGGCCAAGCTGTTCGCGGATGTCGGCGGCGATGTTGCCGGGCAGCTTGGTGGCGAGTTTGGCTTGCACGGTCTGGTAGTCGGCGGCGATGGCGGCGAGGATGCGGCAGGCGCCGTCCGAGACGGCGGCGAGGCGGGTGCGGGCGCGATCTTTCTGGGTGGCGAAGGCCTTGGCGGTGCGCGGCAGTTCGTCGTCGCCGATGAAGGCGCGGTCGGCGATGGCGCTGAGCAGGTCTTCCTTCAGGTCGTCGGGGTTGGCGATGGCGCGCAGTTGCAGGGCGGTCTGGGTGAAGCCGGGCAGGCTTTTTTCCAGTTGCTTGATCTGCGGGTTGAGGACGAGGCGCAGCAGTTTGCGGACGCCGGCGCGCATCGCGTCATTCGCCGCTTCGGGGGTGTCGAACAGGCGGATCGAGACCGAATCGCCATCGTCTTCCAGCGCCGGGTAGCCGGTGAGCGACTGGCCGTTGTGGCTGAAGGCGATTTTTTCCGGCAGGTCGCCGAAGTCCCAATTGGTCAGCCCTTCTTTCTCGATGTCGAGCTGCGGCGCCTGGGCGAAGGTGAGCCGCGCGGCCTGGCCGAGTTTTTCCCGGAGTTCGGTGAGGTCGCGGCCGGACGCCATCTCGGCACCGGCTTCGTCCACCACCTTGAAGTTCATGCGCAGGTGAAGCGGCAGGTCGGTTTCTTTCCAGGTGTCGGGCGGGATTTCCTGGCCGGTTTTCTTGCGGATGAAGGCGGCGAGGGATTCGGTGAGCGCTTGGTTTTTCCCCTCACCCCGGCCCTCTCCCCGGAGGGGCGAGGGAGAAAATTCGGTGAGCGCGGCGGTGACGAACTCCGGCACTGGTACGCAGGCCGAGCGCAGTCGCTTGGGCAGGGACTTGACCAGTGCCGTGAGTTTTTCGCGGATCATGCCCGGCACCAGCCAGTCGAAGCGTCGGGCGTCGATCTGGTTGAGCAGGTGCAGCGGTACGGTGAGGGTGGCGCCGTCGAGCGGGTGGCTGGGCTCAAAGCGGTAGCTGAGCGGGCAGGGCATGTCGCCGAGAATCAGGCTTTCCGGGAACAGTTCTTCGGTGACGGCCTCGGCGCCGTGACGCATCAGGTCGTCACGGCTCATGAATAGGTGTTGCTTGTCTTTCGCTTCCGCACCCCTGCGCCATTTGTCGAAATCAGAACCGTTGTGGATGCCTTCTGGGATGCGCGCATCGTAGAAGGCGTAGATGCGCTCTTCGTCCACCAACACGTCCTGGCGGCGCGATTTGTGCTCCAGTTCCTCGATCTCGGCGAGGAGGTTGCGGTTGTGCTCGAAAAATGGCGCACGGGTATTGAATTCGCCCGCCATCAGCGCGCCGCGAATGAAGATTTCGCGCGACTCTTTCGGGTTGATGTTGCCGTAGTGGACGCGGCGGCGCGGTACCAGCGTCAGGCCGTAGAGGCTGACGCGCTCGAAGGCGGCGACCTGGGCGGTGGTTTTTTCCCAGTGGGGGTCGAAGTAATGGCGGCGCAGCAGCGGCTCGGCGACTTTCTCCACCCATTCCGGCTCGATTTTCGCCGCGCAACGGGCGTAGAGTTTGGTGGTCTCGGTCAGTTCCGCCGCCATCACCCACTTCGGCGATTTCTTGAAAATAACCGAGCCGGGAAACAGCATGAACTTGATTTCCCTGGCCCCGGCATATTCCTGTGCATCAGCCTTGACGCCGAGGTTGCCGAGCAGGCCGGCGAGCAGGGCGCGGTGGATTTCCTCGTAACTGGCCGGAGTCTGGTTCGGGCGCAGGCCCATCTCGACGGCCTGGGTGTGGAGCTGGCCGTGGATCTCGCGCCACTCGCGCAGGCGCGTGGCGGAGAGGTAATGTTCGCGGCACAGGTCGAGCAGCTTGCGGTTGGATTTCTTGTGCTTCAGCGCCTCGTCGTAGAACGCCCACAGCTTGGTGTAGGCGAGGAAGTCGGAGTTGTCGTCCTGGAAGCGGCGGTGCGCGTCGTCCGCCGCCTGCCGCCGCTCCATCGGGCGTTCGCGCGGGTCCTGCACCGACAGGGCGGAGGCGATGATCAGCACTTCGGAGAGGCAGTTCTCTGCCTTGCCCGCCAAAATCATCCGGCCGATGCGCGGGTCGATCGGCAGCTTGGCGAGCTGGCGACCGGTTTCAGTCAGGGCGCGATCCGCATCGACCGCGCCCAGTTCTTCGAGCAGTTTGAAGCCGTCGGTGATGGCGCGCGAATCGGGCGGTTCGAGGAAGGGGAAATCCTCGATGCCGGCCAGCCCGAGCGCCTTCATCCGCAGGATCACGGCGGCCAGGTTGCTGCGGCGGATTTCCGGATCGGTGAAGGCGGGGCGGGACTTGAAATCGTCCTCCGCATACAGCCGCACGCACACCCCGCTCATCACCCGGCCGCAGCGACCGGCGCGCTGGTTGGCGGAAGCCTGCGAGATTTTTTCGACTTGCAACCGTTCCACCTTGGAGCGGTAGCTGTAGCGCAGCAAGCGGGCATGGCCGGGGTCGATCACGTAGCGGATGCCGGGCACGGTGAGCGAGGTTTCCGCCACGTTGGTGGCGAGCACGATGCGGCGCGTGCCGCCTGGCTTGAAGACTCGTTCTTGCTCGGCGGCGGAAAGGCGGGCGAACAGCGGCAGGATTTCCGAGCCGGCAGGGTGATGCTTCCTTAAGGCTTCGGCGGTGTCGCGGATTTCCCGCTCGCCGGGCAGGAAGATCAGGATGTCGCCGGAGCCGGTGCGCGTCACCTCGTCTACCGCGTCGAGGATGGCGCTTTCGAGATCGGCCAAATCAGAATCAGCGCCTTTCTCCATTGCTCCCTCTCCCCTTGTGGGAGAGGGTTGGGGAGAGGGGTAAGCGTTAAAATTTTCACCCTCTCCCCAACCCTCCCCCGTCAAGGGGGAGGGGGCCTTATTCAGCGGTTTCATTGAATGCAGTGGGCGGTAGCGCATTTCCACCGGGTACAAGCGGCCTGAAACTTCGATGACCGGCGCACTGTCGAAGTGATTCGAGAAGCGTTCGGCGTCGATGGTGGCCGAGGTGACGATGACTTTCAGGTCGGGCCGTTTCGGCAGGATCTGTTTCAGGTAGCCGAGCAGGAAGTCGATGTTGAGGCTGCGTTCGTGCGCCTCGTCGATGATGATCGTATCGTAGGCGCTGAGAAAGCGGTCGTTCTGGGTTTCCGCCAGCAGGATGCCGTCGGTCATCAGCTTGACGTAACTGTCCGGGCTGGTGTGGTCGGTGAAGCGCACCTTGTAGCCGACCACTTGGCCGAGCGGGCTCTTCAGTTCCTGCGAAATGCGCGAGGCGACGGTGCGGGCGGCGATGCGGCGCGGCTGGGTGTGGCCGATCAGCCCGGCTGCGCCGCGCCGGAGTTCCAGGCAGATTTTCGGTAGTTGGGTGGTCTTGCCCGAGCCGGTTTCGCCGCAGACGATTACCACCTGGTTGGCTGCAATGGCGGCGGCAATTTCACCGCGCTTGCCGGATACCGGCAGTTCTTCTGGGTAGTCTGGAACCGGCAAGCCGGACAGACGCTGTTTCAGCCGGTCCGCTGAGCGCGTCATGGCGTTCTCCAGTTGTTGCAGGGGCGCATCCACCGGCTTGCCGGCAGCGGCCATGGCACGCAGCTTGTCCAGTTGCCGCCGGAAAGCGTGGCGGTCGGCGATCATGCAGGCAGGAATGGCGGCGGCGAGGGTTCGGAGCGTTTGTGGCACAGTGATTGACAGGTTAAGCGGGCGTGCCGGAATTATACACTCTGGGTGACTCGAAACATTACCCGGCCTGGAAAGGTGAATTTTGCGCGCGGAGTTTTTTATTGATACTTGTATAAGACATCTCACATATATAATATGTCGAAAATTGCAAGGCATGCTTGGACATGGTAGTTTTGACAGCAAGCTGCTATGTTTCGAATATTAAGCCCATCGCCAAATTACATTTATTCAAGAGGTATTTGATGTCTCAAGCTCGCATGGTTACGATTGACGGCAACGAAGCCGCCGCCTATATCGCTCACTTGACCAATGAGGTCATCGCGATTTATCCGATCACCCCTTCCTCGCCGATGGGCGAATATTCCGATACCTGGACGGCGCAAGGCGTCAAGAATCTGTGGGGCACCGTCCCCGAAGTGATCGAGCTGCAAAGCGAGGGCGGCGCTGCCGGTACGGTGCACGGTGCGTTGCAGACCGGCTCGCTGGCGACGACCTTCACCGCCTCGCAGGGCCTGCTGCTGATGATCCCCAACATGTACAAGATCGCCGGCGAGCTGACTCCTTTCGTCATGCACGTGGCGGCGCGCTCGCTGGCGGCGCAGGGCCTGTCGATTTTCGGCGACCACAGCGACGTGATGTCGGTGCGCTCCACCGGCTTTGCCTTTCTCGCCTCCAATTCGGTGCAGGAGGCGATGGACATGGCCTTGATCGCCCAGGTGGCGACACTCGAATCGCGCCTGCCGATCCTGCATTTTTTCGATGGTTTCCGCACTTCCCACGAAGTTGCCAAGGTTGAGCAGGTGTCGCGCGAAGTGGTGCGCGAGATGATTGACGACAAACTGGTGTTCGCCAATCGTGCCCGCGCACTGTCGCCGGATCATCCGGTGATTCGCGGCACGGCGCAGAATCCCGACGTGTATTTCCAGGGGCGCGAGACGGTCAATCCGTTCTACGACGCCATGCCCGGCATCGTGCAAAAGGCGATGGACAAGTTCGCCAAGCTCACCGGGCGCCAGTACAAGCTGTATGAATATGTCGGTGCCGCCGATGCCGACCGCGTGGTTATCCTGATGGGTTCCGGTGCGGAAGCGGTGGAGGAAGTCGTCGAGCACCTCAACGCCCATGGCGAGAAAGTCGGCGTGCTCAAGGTGCGTCTGTATCGCCCGTTCGCGGCGGACGAATTTATCCAGGCGATTCCCGCCACGGCCAAACGTATTGCCGTGCTGGATCGAACCAAGGAACCGGGCGCCGATGGCGAGCCGCTGTACAAGGACGTGGTGACGGCGATTGCCGAATCCTGCGGCCATAGCACTTGTCATTTCCGCGCCACGCCGCGCGTGGTGGGCGGGCGCTACGGGCTGTCTTCCAAGGAGTTCACGCCGGGCATGATCAAGGGCGTGTTCGACGAGCTGAACAAGGATCAGCCGAAGAACCACTTCACCGTCGGCATTTTCGATGACGTGACCCACACCAGCCTGGACTGGGATCCGGATTTCCGCACCGACGCCGGTCACGGCGTGATGTGCTGCATGTTCTACGGCCTGGGTTCGGACGGCACGGTGGGCGCCAACAAGAACACCATCAAGATCATGGGCGAGGAAACCGAGCTTTACGGCCAGGGCTATTTCGTCTACGACTCGAAGAAGGCCGGCGCGGCAACCATTTCCCATCTGCGCTTTTCGCCCAAGCCGATCCACTCCCCCTACCTGATCGGCAACAACGAAGCCAATTTTATCGGCTGCCATCAACCGATATTTCTTGAGCGCTACGAGATGCTGGATTCCGCCGCCGAAGGCGCGGTGTTCCTGGTCAATACGCCGGAAGCGCCCGACAAGGTGTGGAACAGCCTGACGCGCCGGATGCAGCAACAGATCATCACCAAGAAAATCGAATTCTATGTGATTGATGCTTACCCCATCGCCCAGGCGACCGGTATGGGCAGCCGCATCAACACCATCATGCAAACCTGCTTTTTCGCGATTTCCGGCGTGCTGCCGCGCGATCTGGCGATCGAGAAAATCAAGCATGCCGCCGAGAAGTCCTACAGCAAGAAGGGCCGTGCAGTGGTCGAGGCCAACTGGAAGGCGATCGACGAGACTATCGCCAACCTGCACAAGGTCGCCGTGCCGGCGCAAGCGACCAGCACCCACGAGATGCCCGAGCCGGTGCCGGCGTTCGCGCCCGAGTTCGTGAAGAAAATCACCGCAGAAATCATGGCCGGTCGCGGCGATCGCCTGCCGGTCAGCGCGATACCCAACGACGGTACCTGGCCTACCGGCACGTCGATCTGGGAAAAGCGCAATCTGGCGCAGGAAATCCCGGTATGGGATGAAGAGCTATGCATTTACTGCGGCAAGTGTCCGTTCGTCTGTCCGCACACCGCCATCCGCTCCAAGGTGTTTCCGGCTGATTTGGCCAAGAACGCCCCGCCCACTTTCAAGCACATCCAGGTCAAGGGCAAGGAATTCGAGCAGGGCATGCACATCAGCTACCAGGTCGCGCCGGAAGATTGTACCGGTTGCAAACTGTGCGCGGATATCTGCCCGGCAGTGTCCAAGGTCGATGGCCACAAGGCGCTCGAAATGCGCCCACAGGAGCCGCTACGCGAGCAGGAGAAGAAGAACTTCGAGTTCTTCCTGACCCTGCCGGAATTCGACCGCACCCAGTTGCGCGCCTCCACCATCAAGGGCGCAATGGTGATGGAACCCTTGTTCGAGTTCCCCTCCGCCTGCGTCGGCTGCGGCGAAACACCCTACATCCGTCTCGCCAGCCAGTTGTTTGGCGATCGCATGGTGATCGCCAACGCCACCGGTTGTTCCTCAATTTACGGCGGCAACCTGCCGACCACGCCCTATGCCCAGAATGCCGAAGGACGCGGCCCGGCCTGGGCCAACTCGTTGTTCGAGGATAACGCCGAATTCGGTCTGGGTTTCCGCGTCAGTCTCGATAAGCATGCCGAACATGCCGGCGAGTTACTGGGGCACCTGAAAGACCAGGTCGGTGCCGAATTGGTCGAGTCCATCCTGAATGCCGACCAGACCACCGAAGCGGGCATCTTCGCCCAGCGCGAACGCATCGAAGCGTTGCGCAAGGCTCTCGCCGGCATCGGTTCCGCCGAGGCGCGCCAACTGGAAAGTCTGGCCGACTACCTGGCGAAGAAGAGCGTGTGGATTATCGGCGGCGATGGCTGGGCTTACGACATCGGCTTCGGCGGCCTCGACCACGTGCTTGCCTCGGGCCGCAACGTCAACATCCTGGTGCTGGATACCGAGGTCTATTCCAACACCGGCGGCCAGATGTCCAAGGCTACCCCGCGCGGCGCCATCGCCAAGTTCGCTGCCGGCGGCAAGCACACCGGCAAGAAGGATCTGGGCCAGATCGCCATGAGCTACGGCCACGTTTACGTCGCCCATGTCGCCTACGGCGCCAAGGACATTCACACCCTGAAAACTTTCCTCGAAGCCGAATCCTTCGACGGCCCTTCCCTGATCATCGCCTACAGCCCCTGCGTCGAGCACGGCTACGACATGTCCAGGCAGCACCAGCAGCAGGAGCTGGCGGTGAGCACCGGGCACTGGCCGCTGTATACCTACGATCCGCGGCGCGAGCAGGAAGGCAAGAATCCGCTGTCGCTGGATTCGAAGAAACCTTCAGTATCCTACCGCGAGTTCGTCAAGAACGAGCCGCGCTTCCGCGGGCTGATGAAGGAGCTGGATGCCGATGGCAGCGAGGTGCTGACATTCTACGAGAACGAGCTGCAGAAACGCTTCGCTTTTTACGAGCAGATGGCGGGTGGCTCGGGTAAAAGCTCTGAAGGGGCGGCCAAGAAGGAATCCGGCAATGCGTAATTAATGTCCTGATAGTTAAATCAGTTCCCCTTGGGCTGCGCCGGTTTTTTGGCGCGGCTTTTTTTTGTGCGCTATTTGTGGTGCAGGTAGCGGCGGTCGTCGAAGGTGTCGACCCACTCCGGGCAATAAACCGTCATCAGGGTGATCGCCATGCCGGTAGAAACCGCTTCTGACCACGCCAGCAGGATGAAGTAGGGTAGATAGTCGTGGTAGAGGTAGGCCGCCAAGTAGATGCCGGACAGGTGCAGCAGCAGCGTCCCGCCCAAGCCGACCGCGGCCATGGCCAGCGCTGCGCCGAAGAAAGCATTGAGGAAAATGTAGATAAACAGGTGATTGGGCAGCTTGTGGTCGGCCAGCCAGTAGATGGCGTAGCTCACCGCCACCGGCAGGGCGCCCATGACGAGCATATTCCAGCCGAATCCCTGCCAGCCGCTCAGGCCTGCCAGGGTCACGGCGGCCAGGACGATGGCGAGGCCGAGCAGGGCAAGCTGCGGCCCGAACATCAGCGTCATGGCGGTGGCGCCGAGCAGATGAAAATTCAGCCCCGGCTTGATGCCGGTCTTGATGTGCCAGATCGCCATCAGCAGCACGCACGCGCCCAGCCACAGGTTGAGCCGGCTGGTGTTCTTGAGCCTGTGCCAGGGTGCGGTGCGCACCGCCCAAAGTAGCACCAGCGCGCAGAGTCCTTGGCCAGCCCAGTACCAGTTGGCGGACAGAAGGTTGTCAGGTAAATCCATCTATTTATTTTACGCTATACTGGCCCGATTATTTAATGCGGAGCATGGAACTTGAAACTGGTGCTTTTCGATCTGGACAACACGTTGCTTTGTGGTGACAGCGATTTCGAGTGGGCGCAATTTCTGATCGAGCGCGGCGTGCTCGACCGTGAAGTTTACGAGGCGCGCAATCAGGAATTCTACGACCAGTACAAGGCGGGCACGCTGGACATCCACGAGTTCCTCGATTTCCAGCTCAAGCCGTTGTCCCGCCATCTGCGGACGCAACTGGATGTCTGGCACAAGCAGTTCATGCACGAGCGCATCCTGCCGATCATCAACCAGCGCGCGCGCGAACTGGTTGCCCGCTCTTTGGGAGATGCCGATCTGGTGGCGATCATCACCGCCACCAACAGCTTCGTCACCGCGCCGATCGCGCGGGAGTTTGGCGTAGAGCACCTGATTGCCACCGAGCCGGAGCAGAACGGCGGCGAGTTCACCGGCAAGGTTGAAGGCACGCCCTGTTTTCGCGATGGCAAAATCGTCCGACTTGACGCCTGGCTCAAGCAGCGCGGGGTGGATTGGGGCGACGTGACGGAAAGCTGGTTTTACAGCGATTCCCTTAACGACCTGCCGCTGCTGGCGCGGGTCAGCAAGCCGGTGGCGGTGGACCCCGACCCCACGTTGAAGGCGCATGCCGAGAACAACGGCTGGCCAGTGCTCAGTTTGCGCTAACGGTCATGGCGCGAGTTTTTGCGATCATGCGCCGTTGCTGTATGATACGGCAGCGTTGTCGCGGGACTGCTGGCGAATGACGAACACCTTATTTACCTTCGTATTTTTCTCGAACTCCAATCGATGATCCACAAGCTAATCAACCGGGTTTTTAAAAAGAAATCGCCAAAAAACGGCGAGCCGCGCATCTTCAAACTGAAGTCCCACGGTATCACCGCCGACCACCTCACGCCATGTGCGCTGAAGACCGTAAAAACGCTGCAACAGGCGGGTTTCAAGGCTTTCGTCGTCGGCGGCGCGGTGCGCGATCTGCTGCTGGGCCGGGAGCCCAAGGATTTTGACGTGGCTACCGACGCCGACCCGGATGAGGTGCGCAATCTGTTCCGGCGTTCCCGCATCATCGGTCGGCGCTTCCGCATCGTCCACGTAATGTGCGGCCCGGAAACCATCGAGGTTTCCACCTTCCGCACCGTCGCCGTCGCCACCAATAACGACAGCGACGACCGCCAGACCGACCAGGAAAGCGGTCGCATCCTGCGCGACAACGTGTTCGGCTCGCAGGAAGAGGATGCCATGCGCCGCGATTTCACCGTCAACGCGATGTATTACGACCCGGTCAGCCAGGAAATCTGGGATTATCACGATGGCGTCGCCGACCTCAAGGCCGGGGTGCTGCGCATCATCGGCGACCCGGCCCAGCGCTACCGCGAAGACCCGGTGCGGATGCTGCGCGCCGTGCGCTTTGCCGCCAAGCTCGGGCTGAAGCTCGACCCGGCGGCGATCAAGCCGATCAGGCAGTTGGCGGTGCTGCTGGAGGATGTCCCCGCCGCGCGCTTGTTCGACGAAATGCTCAAGCTGCTGTTTTCCGGTCATGCCGTTGAAAGCATCCGGCTGCTGCGCAAGAAGGGCCTGCATCACGGCTTGCTGCCGATGCTCGACGTGATTCTGGAGCAGCCGCTGGGCGAGCGCTTCATCATGCAAGCTCTGGCCAAGACCGACCAGCGCATCGCGGAAGAAAAGCCGGTTTCCCCCGCTTTTCTGTTCGCCGCCCTGCTCTGGCATGAAGTGCTGGCGGCCTGGCAACAGATTCAGGATGCCGGAGAAAGACCGGCGCCGGCCCTGCACCAGGCGATGGATCAAGTGCTGTCGGCACAGCAGAAAAAACTCGCCATCCCGCACCGCTACGATGCGGTGATGAAGGAAATCTGGTCGATGCAGCCGCGCTTCCTGCAGCGCGCCGGCCAGCGCCCGTTCCGCCTGCTCGAGCATCCGCGTTTTCGCGCCGCCTACGATTTTCTGGTGATGCGTTGCGAGAGCGGCGAAGTGGACGCCGAAGTCGGTCGCTGGTGGGATACTTTTCAGGATGCCGGCGACGCCAAGCGCGGCGACATGCTGATCAAGGACGAAGTCGGCCCGAAAAAACGCCGCCGCCGACGCAAGCCCTCCGGTGCGGCGGGAGGAGAGCCAACCGCCGGGCCGCAGGACTGATTTCATGTCGCAGCCTTACAAGCGCGCCTTCATCGGTCTCGGCAGCAACCTGTCCGACCCCGGCAACCAGATACTGAAAGCCTTTGCCGAGTTCGGCAAGCTGCCGCAAACCCGGCTGCTGTCGAGTTCTTCGCTCTACCGCAGCGCGCCGGTGGGTTATGCCGAACAGCCCGATTTTATCAACGCCGTGGCGGAAATCGAAACCGGCCTGACGCCCCACCAGTTGCTCGATGCGCTGCTCGACATGGAGCATCGCCACGGACGCGTGCGCGAATTTCGCAATGCGCCGCGCATTCTTGACCTGGACATCCTGCTTTACGACGATCTGAGTTGCCACGAGCATGGCCTGACCCTGCCGCATCCGCGCATGCACGAACGCGCCTTCGTGCTCCAGCCTTTGCATGAAATCGCGCCGTCCTGCATCATAGGCGGACATGGCGGGGTGGAAGAGTGCCTCGAAAAATGCACCGACCAACGGGTTGAGCGGGTGGAAGGATAGGCAAGGATGCTGTTCGATAAATACCGTTATGTGGTGGTTGCGGGGCCGATCGGGGCCGGCAAGACCAGCCTGGCGCGCTTGCTTGCCGAACGCTTCCAGGCCGAGCTGATGCTCGAAAACGCGGATGCCAACCCCTTCCTGGCAAGGTTCTACCAGGATGCGGCGCGCTATGCCTTGTCTACCCAGCTATTTTTCCTGTTTCAGCGCGCTTCGCAGGTGCAGGACCTGAAGCAGATGGAATTGTTCGGTCGCGCCACCGTGGCCGATTTCATGCTCGACAAGGATCAGTTGTTCGCGCAGCTCAATCTGAGCGACGAGGAGTACCGCCTGTACCAGCAGATTTATACGCATTTGAAAACGCAGACGCCCACCCCGGATTTGATGATTTATTTGCAGGTGGCGCCGGAAGTGCTGGCCGATCGCGTCAGGGGGCGCGGCGTAGAGTATGAGTCGTCCGTTTCGCTCGATTACCTGACGCGCGTGGCCGAAAGCTACAGCCGCTACTTCTACCATTACGACGCATCGCCGCTGCTGATCGTCAACAGCGAACACCTCAATTTCGTCGAACAACCGCAGGCTCTGGATCTGCTGATCGAGCGCATCGGCCAGATGCGCGGCGGGCGGGAATATTTCAACTACTCTGCCTGATGCGCCATTAAAAACGGGGATCGAATGTCCATGCGAACCACCATGACCACATTGCAGAAAATGATGCGCGACGGCGAGAAGATCGCCGTGCTGACCTGCTACGACGCGAGCTTTGCCGCCTTGCTGGAAAATGCCGGCACCGACGTGCTGCTGGTGGGCGATTCGCTCGGCATGGTGGTGCAGGGCGAGGAAACCACCCTGCCGGTGAGTATGGACGAGATGATTTACCATACCCGCTGCGTCGCACGCGGCGCCGAACGGGCTTTTATCGTCGCCGACATGCCGTTCGGCAGCTACCAGCAAAGCCCGGCCCAGGCGTTGCGCAATGCCGCGAAGCTGATGGCGGCAGGTGCGCAGATGGTCAAGCTGGAAGGCGGTGCGGTGATGGCGAAGACCGTGGCCTTCCTGGTCGAGCGCGGCATTCCGGTTTTTGGCCACATCGGGTTGACGCCCCAATCGGTTCATCAGCTCGGCGGCTACAGGGTGCAGGGCAAGGGCGACGCGGCGGCGAAAAAATTACTGGAAGATGCCCTTGTCTTGCAAGACGCAGGCGCTTCCATGATGTTGCTGGAGGCGATCCCGGCGGCGCTGGGACAACAGGTGACGCAGCAACTGGCGATTCCCACCATCGGCATCGGCGCGGGGCTTGATTGCTCCGGCCAGGTACTGGTGCTGTATGACCTGCTCGGCATCTATCCCGGCAAGTCGCCCAAGTTCGCCAAGAATTTCCTGCAAGGCGCAGGCAGCATCCAGGCGGCTGTCGAGCAATACGTGCGGGCAGTGAAGGATGGCGGGTTCCCATCTGCGGAGCATTGTTTCTAACGTTGGCAGCGGATTCGGACGAATCATCTTGCTTCCGGTGTAATCAAGATTGAAGATGAGGCGGTTAACTCGTTGACCCATGGCGATATTGAAGATTTTTTCTATGGGTATTTGCAGAAACTATTGGAGCAAATTTCATCTGCTTAGTCTCGAAATGGGGCGTAACTCGAATGGAGTAGACGCATGAGCAAAGAGATCGAAATCTCTGATATGCAGGCTGACCATATCGTCGTCTTTCAGGAACAGGCTATTCGCCGAACTTGGCATGGCAACGAGTGGTGGTTTTCTGTTATTGATGTTGTGGGAGTCCTTTCAGATAGCAACAATCCAAATCGCTATTGGTCAGACCTGAAGCGGAAAATGGCTCTGGAAGCAGGTTCAGAGCAACCTTACGAAAAAATCGTAAGGTTGAAACTTGTTGCGTCCGACGGCAAGCAGCGTGAAACCGACTGCGCCAACACCGAAACTTTGTTCCGTATCATCCAGTCCATCCCCTCACCCAAGGCCGAGCCGTTCAAGCGCTGGCTGGCTCAGATAGGCTACGAGCGGGTGAAGGAGATCGAAAATCCGGAGCTTGCCAGCGCCCGTGCACGCGAGTTGTATCAGGCCAAGGGTTATCCGCAGGCTTGGATCGAGAAGCGGCTACGCTCGATTGCTATTCGCGGCGAGCTGACAGACGAGTGGAAGGCGCGCGGGGTGCGGGAAGGCCGGGAATACTCCATCCTGACCGCACGAGATTGCTCGTGCCACTTTCGGCGTGACGCCGGGTGCGCACAGCCGGATCAAGGGGCTGGACAAGGTGAAGACCGGCAACAATCTGCGCGATCACATGACCGATCTGGAGCTGATTTTTACCATGCTGGGCGAAGCCAGCACTACCGAAATCGCCAAGCGCAAGGATGCCCAGGGTTTAGCCGACAACCGCAAGGCAGCCAAGGAAGGCGGTGTCGTCGCCGGCAATGCCCGTAAGGAACTGGAAGAGAAATCGGGCAAGCCGGTGGTCAGCCGACAGAATTATCTGAGTTCGCCGGATGATCTACTCAAAGAAATCAATCCACCTGTGCCTGCCACGCAACGCGGCAAGATCGGGGAAAAGAAATTGAAGAATAAGAAAAAATGACTGGCTTAAAGCCTTACCCTAAAATAACCTGGCAATCCTGTTTGGCGTCTTTAAGCGTGTCTTTCAGGTTCGGTTATTCAAAACATTGAGTATTCGACATGCAGATTATTTCAACCACTCCTGAACTGCGCGACCGGCTCAAATCCGAGCCGTCGGTCGCTTTCGTTCCCACCATGGGCAACCTGCATGAGGGCCATGTGGCCTTGGTCAGGCAGGCGCGCGAGCATGGCCGGTGCGTGGTGGCGAGCATTTTTGTCAACCCGATCCAGTTCGGCCCGAGCGAAGATTTCAATCAGTACCCCCGCACTCTGGAGGCCGACTGCGCGAAGCTGGAAGGCTTGGCGGACGTGGTGTTTGCACCGATGGTGGACGAGCTTTATCCCGAATCGCAGCAGGTGTTCGTCGAGCCGCCGCCGGTTGCTGCCGAGTTGTGCGGGGCGTTCCGGCCCGGTCACTTCCGCGGTGTGGCAACGGTGGTGCTGAAGCTGTTCAACATCGTCCAGCCGCAGGCGGCGGTGTTCGGCAAGAAGGATTACCAGCAATTGCACGTGATCCGCGCTATGGCGCGGCAGCTCAACCTGCCGGTGGAGATCGTGGCGGGAGAAACCCTGCGCGCTGCGGACGGCCTTGCCCTCAGTTCGCGCAATGGCTACCTGAGCGGGGAAGAACGCGCCGAGGCGATCCGCTTGTACCGGAACCTTGTGCGCATGAAGGAGTCTATTGTTGCGGGTGGCGGCGATTATGCGGCGCTGGAGCACGCCGCGGCAGCCGACCTGGAAGCTCATGGTTGGCGGGTCGATTATGTTTCGGTGCGTGCCGTTGAGTCGTTGTTGCCAGCCAAGGCAGGCGATGCCGGTTTGGTGGTGCTGGCGGCAGGATGGCTGGGGCACACCCGCCTGATTGATAATGTTGAAGTTTGTGTCAGCAGTGGCAGAAGTTTATAATGCCTGTCTTTTTTCCAGATAGTGGAGTGAGCCTTCATGCAAAGAACGATGCTCAAATCCAAATTGCACCGCGTTACCGTTACCCACTCCGAGCTTCATTACGAAGGCTCGTGCGCGATTGACGAGGTTCTGCTGGAAGCGGCGGACATCCGCGAGTACCAGCAGATCGACATCTACAATGTGACCAACGGTGAGCGTTTTACCACCTACGCTATCAAGGCGGAGCGCGGTTCGGGCGTCATTTCCGTGAACGGCGCTGCGGCGCACAAGGCGAATCCCGGCGACCTGGTGATTATCGCCACCTACGCCATATACAATGAACTGGAGTTGCAGAAGTTCCAGCCTGATCTGGTCTATGTGAACGGACTCAACCAGATTGTCGGGCAGCGCCACGAGATTCCGGTGCAGGCTGCTTAAAACCTGATTGAGAATCGCAAAGGGCAGCCTCGGCTGCCCTTTATTTTGTTTGGTGCCGGTGGGAATAACCGATTGCGAACGGCGTAGACATCATGCAATGATGGTGGCAATCGCGCGAATAGGGCGTGAGTGGTAATTGGCAATTTTAAGGAGAGAGCATCATGGGAAGCAAAGACAAGCGGAAAGAATCAAAGGGCAAGAAACCGCAGCCAAAACCGGCTAAACCAATCCCCTCGAGCGTGGCGCGTCTGGGAGCATAATCCGGGGCATCAATGAAAATAGAATATTGTCATGATGATTGCTCGTCGTTGCGTCAGGTAGGGATGCCGTGCTTCAAAAAATGTGTCTGCACCTAATGTGAACTGGAAATCGACATGTCGCTGCGTTCAGGCAAAACATTTTTCCTGATTATGCTGTTGTGGGTGCCCTTGGCTCAGGCAGAATACCTCGAGGACATCACCCTCAGCGCCCCCGGGCCGCGAAATATCTCCTACCTGCCGATTGATCTCATCTCTAAAATAGGCGCCGACCGCGAGGAAGGCGTCCAGTTGCGAATTATCCACACCGGTGGCGGGGCGGTTGCCCTTAATAATCTGATCACCCGCAACACCGATTTCGCGGTCGCGGGCGTTCCCGCCGCCATGTCTCTCCGCGCCAACGGCGGCGATGTGGTCGTAATTGCGCCGGTCGATGACGCCCCCTTGTTCGTTCTCATGGTGCGCGCCGGACTCAAGGGCAGCGTCAAACGCATCGCCGACCTCAAAGGTAAAGTCGTCGGCGTCAACACCAGCACCAGAAATAGCAAGACCACCTCGCAGCAACTGGCCGAACTGCTGCTTCTTTCGGGCGGGATTGCCAGCGACCAGGTTCGCATCGTCCCCGCCGGGCAAAGCTGGGAAGCGCGATCTGCCCTGCTCATTACCGGCACGGCGGATGCCGTGATGGGAGATGAACCCTTTGCGTCGCGCCTGTTGAAAGAGAGAAAAGTCTTTTTCCTGGCTAACCTCGCAGAGCCTCAAGCAGTAAAAAACATCAAGGGTAGCCATTTTCTTCATGCCGCGCTGGAAACGCGCAGTGACGTCATCATAAATCACCCGCAAAAAGTGGAAAAAATGGCGCGTATCCTGCATAAAACGCTGAAATGGATCGCCAGCCACCGCCCGGAAGAAGTGGTGGAAAAACTGGAAATTACCGATCCCGATGAGCGTGATGCGCTGCTCTTTTCGCTGAAAAAGTATCCCGCAGCATTCAGCAAGGACGGGAAGTTTTCCACCAGCCAGTTGGAAGACACCGATCTCTTTTTTCACGCGGGCAATAAACAGGATATTAAAGCGTCTGTGCTGCAAATTGAGCATATGGTCAACGACAAATGGGCTGGGCGCAAACCATAGGCCGCAGACACTCCATCGCCTTTCAGGCGGCCTTCAGGCTGGCTTTCAGCCTGGGACTGTTCGTCATGATCCTGGGCGTTTCCACGGTCTGGATTTATCGGACAACGCTCGACAAGGCGACACAGGAACGTGCCGACGATATTGCATTTTTCTATCAAACCCGCCTTGCCCAACTGGAGCGTGATTGGGAATTGCAAGTGCAAAGTGTGCGGGTTCGTATCGAATATACCCGCATGCTGGAAACGCCTTCAACCGCTTTCCAGAATCTTCAGGCTTACCTGACTATCCAGGAAAGTGGGCGGCGCTATCAACATCTGATCATTGTCGATTCCCAGGGCAAAAAGATTTTCAATTACGGCAAAGGGAGTGAAAAAATACTCCCACCCAATATCGGAGATCATGACGATGCCGGTTGGCAACTCGATGCGGACGGGCAATTATTCCGGGTTTTCGGGGATACCGTCTGGCTCGGGAAAGCGGGGGCAGGGAAGATTTACCTGTATTTCCCCATAGACAACGCCCTCCTTAACCAATTGTCCATGCCGGGCCTGTGCCTCGCTGCCCGCTACTCTGATCAGGCGATTGCCAGTTCCTCGGGTCTGGAGAACGGCCAGCCTTCCCCTTGTGACAACATTCACATTCGAGGCAATGGGAAAATCGTGCATAGAGCCCTTGCCTGGGCCGACTCACCCCAGGACTCTGCGCAATTGCTGGTTTATATTACGGGAAAAGGGCTGTTCACCATGCGGGAACTCGCTTTTGGAACAAGCCTGATTCCTGTTCTCGATGCGCTTATTTTGTGGTTTGCCCTGGGTACCTGGCTCATGCGTAATGCCAGACGGGTTAATGCGTTGGGAGATGCGGTTCAGGAATTTTCAGAAAAACAGGAGAAAAATGCATCGCTTCAAGAAAAAATCGACTATGCCAAGAGCCGCCAGCAAGACGAGATCCATGCGGTAGCCTCGGCGATTGAAACCATGGCGGATGTTTCCTTGTTGCGCGAACAGGAGCGTCAACGGGGAGAGGGGCAACGGCGGCTCTGGTCGCAGGTTTTCCAGAATAGCGGCGAAGCCATCATCATCACCGACCGTGATAATCTGATTGTTGCGGTCAATAAGGCATTTGAAAACAAGATGGGGTATTCCGCCCCGGAAGTCACCGGAAAATCTCCGGCTATATTGTCATCGCATCGGCATGCCCCCGAATTTTACGAAAAAATGTGGGAAACGCTGCTCGCGGAGAATTTATGGCAGGGCGAGATTTGGGATCGAACCAAGGGCGGCGAGGTGGTTCCTTTCATTCTTACCATCGCCACCGTGCGTGACCAGGCCGGCGCCATTACTCACTACGTGGCAAATTTTACCAGTATCGCCGAGGTCGAGGCCGCGCGTCAGGCGGCGAATGCGGCGAATCAGGCCAAGAGCGAATTCCTTGCCAACATGAGCCACGAGATTCGCACGCCGATGAATAGCGTTATCGGTATGACGCATTTGGCACTCAAGGCCGAGCCTGACTCCAGGCAACGTGGCTATCTTCAGAAAATCTACGCTTCCGGCCTGCATCTTCTCGGCGTTATCAACGATATTCTGGATTTTTCCAAAATCGAGGCAGGCAAGCTCGATTTTGAAATGGCTGATTTCAGGCTTGATGACATCATGGAGAACCTGCGCAACCTGGTTGCCGAGAAAGCGGCGGACAAGGGGCTCAAACTGGTTTTCGATCTCGATCCAGGTCTTTCGCCCTCACTGCGAGGCGATCCGACACGGCTGAGCCAGGTGCTGATCAATTATGCCAACAATGCCATCAAGTTCACCGGGCAAGGCGAGATCGTCATCCGCGCCAGAAAGCGGGAAGAAAGCGAAACCGGGTGCCTGCTGCGGTTCGAGGTGCAGGATACCGGCATAGGCTTGAACGCGGAAGAAATGGCCAGGTTGTTCCAGCCGTTCCAGCAGTCCGATAGCTCCATCACCCGCAAGTACGGTGGCACGGGTTTGGGGCTTGCCATCAGCAAACGGCTGGTGGAAATGATGGGCGGCGAGACAGGCGTGGAAGGCGCTCCGGGCAAAGGCTGCACCTTCTGGTTCACAGTGCGGTTAGGGTTTGGCGAAAAATTGATTGCAGCAGATGAGGGGGAGGGGAACGGGCCGGCGGATGTGCTGGAGGCGATTCAAGGCGCACATATCCTGCTGGTCGAGGACAACCCGTTCAACCAGCAGGTGACCCAGGAGCTGCTGGAAGATGTCGGGGCATTGGTTGTTATTGCCAACAATGGGATAGAGGCGCTCGATTTGTTGCGCCAGGAGCCTTTCGACTGCGTGTTGATGGATTTGCAGATGCCTGAGATGGACGGCTTCGAAGCGACAAGACTGATTCGGGCTGACGCCGCACTGTCAGGCAAGCCGGTGATCGCCATGACGGCCAACGCCACAAGTGAAGATCGGGCGCAATGTTTTGAAGTCGGCATGAATGACTTCATCGCCAAACCGGTTCTGCCTGCCTTGCTTTATGCTACGCTGGCAAAATGGCTGCCGGGCCGCTATCCTGAAATTGCCGCTCCGCTTGGTGCCGCACCCTCATCGCCAGCCGCCGATGCTTCTGACATGGGGACAGGATTAGCCGGTGATCCGGAAATTATCGACCTGTCGGTTCTGGCCAGAATGGTGAACAATAATCCGGCGAAGGTTCGCAAATTTGCCTTCAAGTTTCTGGAATCGGCCCAGCGCGGCATGGCAGAGATCGAAGCGGCGCTGGAGCGCCAGGATCTGGCGGCGTTGGCTGCACTGGGACACCGTATCAAGTCGTCGGCCCGAACGGTGGGGGCGATGGGTTTTGCCGACCTGTGCCAGACGCTTGAACAGGTCAAGGAGGGTGGCAGCGTGGGTCAGGCGCGGGAGATCGTCGTCGGCTTGCGGCGACTACTGGTGAAAATAAAGGAGCATGTGGTCGTAACTGTATAAATGCATCCAGCCTGTTATTGAAGGGGCCATAAAATAAACGTGGGCAATATCATCGCAACAATTAAGACCGAGG
This sequence comes from Sulfuricella sp., assembly GCA_028713975.1. Lineage (GTDB taxonomy): Bacteria > Pseudomonadota > Gammaproteobacteria > Burkholderiales > Sulfuricellaceae > Sulfuricella. Next base: position 47,762 of record JAQTNE010000013.1, on the reverse strand, counting down.
TGACCTATGCGTGCACTGCTGGTAGATGACGACGAATTCCTGCTCGAATTCCTCGGCGATATGTTGCAGGAACTGGGCATGGAAGAGGTCTTGATGGCGGCAAACGGCGAGGATGGGCTCGCTATTTTCAACACGCATGAACCCAGGCCGGATTTGTTGCTATGCGACCTCAGTTTGCCGGGCATGATGGACGGCATTGATTTCCTGCGCTGCCTGGCCGAGCAGCGTTATGATGGCGGTGTTATCCTGATTTCCGGAACCAATGCCGCATTGTTGACGGCGTTCGGAAAAATGATCCAGAGTTATGGCATGAACATGTGGGGTGCACTGAACAAGCCGGTAGAAAAAGAGGCGCTGGCGACGATCATTGGCCAGTTTCGCCAGGCAAAAATTGCAGAATGCCTGAAATATCCCTCTGTGCCTGGGTAATAACCGTGCTCTGGCCTGCCTAAACCCTCTTCATCGCTTCGCGCGGTGAGTTCCGCCAGATCAATGGCCTCGGTATCAGAAATTCCGGGCAACCTCACTTAACCCGGTGTCGGGATGGCAAAATGAAAAAGGCCGCTTAATTGCGGCCTGATGTTTGTGCGCGTTTGTCTCGATGAGTTGGACAGCGTAATTGTTCGTTTCATAAAAATCACGCAACAGCCAACATCAGATGCCCGACCGGCTCGGCTGCTGGTTTAACCTTGATCTCTATGTCGTAGCCAAGCCGATTCAAGCAGTCCATCAGTTTGCGCTCGGACAGGTTAGAGAAGTCACCGCGCATCATGCCGGACACCTTCGGTTGGGCAATCCCCATGCGTTTCGATGCCGCTTGTTGAGTCAGATCAAGGCGACGCATGGCCTTCCTGATCTCGATCACCAGGCCGGTCTTGATCTTGAGCTTTTCCGCGTCGGGCAAGCCCAGATCGGCATATACATTGCCCGAGCTGCGCTGAACTTCAATACCGTCAATGACTCGTTTTTTCATTTCGTAACTCCTTCGCAAGCGCCTCAGCCGCTTTGAGCCTGACGCGAATGATGTCCATGTCCTCTTTCGGTGTGGCGATCCCGCGCTTGCTCTTCTTCTGGAAGCAGTGCAGGACGAACACGGTTTCCTTGAACTTTACGGTGTAGACGGCGCGATACGTGCCGCCTGCATCGTCTTCGACCACCTCAAGCACACCGGCACCGCCCGAAGCCCTTGAGCACCTTCGCCGCGCCGTGCTGATCGCCGGCTTGAGCAAGAGACAGCGCGTAACCGAAGCGTCGCCGCACGTCGACCGGCAACGCCACCAAGTCTTTGTGGCTGCTCCCTACCCATTCGAGCGGTTTTTCTTGTTGACTCGCCATGAGCTAATTATACTTGAAAAGGTATAAAATGAAAGCGAAAAAGAAAACTCCGGTGCCTTATATCATGCCTGCTACTCGAAGAGCGTGGCGACTTTCGCCAGCACTTCGTCCATGATGGGTTCTGGCAGGGTATCCACCTTGCGGGCGTGGCGCGCGGCCAAGTCGATCACGCGCGGCTGATCGCAACGAACGACGCCGGTGACCTTGATGCCAGTGACGGGCACAGCGAAGCCCAGGCGGCGGGCGAATTCGCCGCCATTGGTGATCGGGAGAATCACCGGCAGTTTGGTCGCTTCATTGAACTCAGCCGGCGACACGATGAGAACGGGGCGGCTGCCGCTTTGCTCATGCCCTGCGGTCGGATCGAGCGACACCAGGTAAATGTCGCCCCGCCTCATAGCAGCTCGCCGCCTACGGCGGGCGCATCGACCCATTCGCGTTCTTCGACCGGTTGCGGTTGCGAGTAGTCCGAGGCGGCTAGCAACTCCGCGAGCGTGTAGCGCGGTCGAGGCTTGGGTTCCACTACTAGACGGCCATGATCGACGGCCAACCCGACCGTTGCGCCGGCTTGCAAGTGCAGTTGGTCAAGGAATGCCGGCGGGACGGCCAACATGACCGAGCCGCCGACCTTGCGCAAATTGGTTGTGTGCATGATGTACCCCCACAAATAATGTTATATCCAAGTATAATCTAGGCCAATCTGACCTGCAAGCCTGCCATGTCGCAAAACACTTGTTTAGCTCAATCTTGACCTTCCCCCGAAAATTCGTCTTCCAATGGTGACGTAAAATCACGATCACATTGGAAAGGGAGAAGATGAAGATGCCGAAGCAGGAATACACCGCCGAGTTCAAGCAACAGGCGGTAAAGCGAGTGAAGTCAGGTCAGACGGCAGGTGCGGTGGCAAAGGATTTGGGGTTGATCGAACAAACGCTGCGCAACTGGGTCAAGGCGGCGGATGCCGGGAAACTCAATGGTGCGGGTAGCAAAGTCGTGACACCCGAGCAGATGGAACTGTCCCGATTGCGAGCTGAGAACATCCGGCTGAAGCGCGAGTGTGAAACCCTAAAAAAAGCGACGGCGTACTTCGCGAGAGATGTGCAGTGAAGTACGCCTGGATTGACGCGCAGCAAAAGGATTATGGCCTGGATGCGTTGTGCCAGGTACTTGATGTTAGCGAGAGCGGCCACCGAGCATGGAAGCATGGCGGCAAGCCCTACCGGAAGCGTCTGACGGATGCGCAGATGATGACGCTGATTCAAGCCATCCATGCCGAATTCAAGGGTGCCTATGGCAGTCCGCGCATGGTCAGGGAACTGAGGGCACGGGGCTATCCGGCAAGCAAGGAACGGGTGGAAAGGCTGGTGCAGGAGAACGGCATCAAGGCCAAGCACAAACGCCGCTTCAAGATCACGATCGACTCGAAGCACAACCTGCCGATCGCGCCGAACCGGGGGTGGGGTCTCACATTCTGCCCAGTAGCATTGCCAACTTAACTAAGTACTACATCACGAGGCGCGGTTCGTTATTTCGCACAGCTTGTGGTCCTGGTCTCGCGCTATCGCTAAATCACACGCTCCGCTCGTTGGGTTACCCACCTTATCCCGAATCGTGCTTTCCTAGCCCACGACCACCCAGCGCCACTTGCTTGATGGAACATAGGCTGTGCCAAACGGCTGCAAGAGTCAAAAAAACGTTATACCGAATTATGCCGACCATGCGGATATGGCAATGGCCATTTTGACCCATGTTTGATCAAATCTGGTCAATTTTTTGTGGGGAAATTCGGGAGAGGCCGGTATAATCACTTATACCTTATTTGGCTTGAAATCCTTGTTGTTGCTGGTGCCGGGAGCCGGAATCGAACCGGCACGCTATTGCTAGCGCGGGATTTTGAGTCCCGTGCGTCTACCAGTTCCGCCATCCCGGCTACTGGAAGTCGCGAATTATCGACTAAAAAACCTTTTCCGGCAAGCTTCCATAGATGAAAACCAGTGATTTCGATTTTGAATTGCCCCCCGATCTGATCGCCCAGCTCCCCGCGCCGGAGCGCGGCCAGAGCCGCCTGCTCCATCTCGACGGCGCCAGCGGCGCGCTGGAAGACCGGCAGTTCGGCGATCTGCCGCAATTTCTCAAGGCCGGCGACCTGCTGGTGTTCAATGACACGCGCGTGATCAAGGCCCGGCTGTTCGGCGTGAAAGAGAGTGGCGGCAAGCTGGAAGTGCTGGTGGAGCGGGTGTTGGATGAGCATCATGTGCTCGCCCACATCCGCGCCAGCCATGCGCCCAAGCCCGGCTCCGGCCTGCTGCTGGCGGGCGCCATCGCGGCAACGGTGGCGGAGCGGCAGGGCGAACTCTACCGCCTGCATTTTGCCGGGGAGGCTTCGGTGTTGGATCTGCTGGAGCAGCATGGCAGCCTGCCGCTGCCGCCCTACATCACCCACGCGCCGGACGAATTCGACGAGACCCGCTACCAGACGGTCTATGCGCGCGAACCCGGTGCGGTGGCGGCGCCCACGGCTGGGCTGCATTTCGATCCGGCGATGCTGGCCCAATTGGAAAAGTTGGGCGCGAAAATCGCCTATGTCACGCTCCATGTCGGCGCGGGCACTTTCCAGCCGGTGCGGGTGGATGAGATCGCCGATCACAAAATGCACAGCGAGTGGTACACCGTGCCGCAGCAGACCGTGGATATTATTCGCCAAACCAAGGCAAGTGGCGGGCGGGTGATCTCAGTGGGCACCACCTCGCTGCGCGCGCTTGAATCTGCCGCAGCCGGCGGCGAACTCGAAGCGGGTTCCGGCGAAACCAATATTTTTATTTTTCCCGGCTACCGTTTCAAAGTAGTCGAACGGCTGCTTACCAATTTTCATTTGCCGAAATCCACGTTGCTGATGCTGGTGTCGGCTTTCGGCGGCATGGATAATATCCGCCGCGCCTACCGCCATGCGGTGGCGCAGCGCTACCGGTTTTTCAGTTATGGCGATGCGATGCTAATAGAAAGGCCGCAATGAAATTCGAGCTTCATTCCACCGACCGTCTCGCCCGCCGCGGCACTCTGACCCTGGCTCACGGCCAGGTTGAAACCCCGGCCTTCATGCCGGTTGGCACCTACGGCACGGTCAAGGCGATGTCGCCGCTAGAGCTCAGGGAAATCGGCGCGCATATCGTGCTCGGCAACACTTTTCATCTGTGGCTGCGCCCCGGCCTCGAGGTGATCGAGGCGCACGGCGGGCTGCACCGCTTCATGGGCTGGGACGGGCCGATCCTGACCGATTCCGGCGGGTTCCAGGTGTTCAGCCTGGGAGAGTTGCGCAAGATCACGGAAGAGGGGGTGAAGTTCCAGTCGCCGGTGAACGGCGACCGTTGCTTTCTTACGCCCGAGGAGTCGATGCGCATCCAGCGCGTGCTGAATTCCGACATCGTGATGATCTTCGATGAGTGCACGCCCCATCCGGCCGACTTGCAGCAGGCCGGCGATTCGATGCGCCTGTCGCTGCGCTGGGCGGAGCGCTCAAAGCGGGCGCATGAAGGCAATCCGAACGCCTTGTTCGGCATCGTGCAGGGCGGCATGCACGAAAGCCTGCGCGACGAATCGCTGGCCGGGCTGGTCGAGATCGGCTTCGACGGTTATGCGATCGGCGGATTGTCGGTAGGCGAGCCGAAGGAGGATATGCTGCGCATTCTTGACCACGTGGCGCATCGGATGCCGGCGGACAAGCCGCGCTACCTGATGGGCGTCGGCACGCCGGAAGACTTGGTGGATGCGGTGGAGCGCGGCGTGGACATGTTCGATTGCGTGATGCCGACGCGCAATGCGCGCAACGGCTGGCTGTTCACCCGCTTCGGCACGGTCAAGATCAAGAACGCGCAATATCGCCTCGACACGCGTCCGCTGGACGAAGCGTGCAGTTGCTACGCCTGTCGTAATTTCAGCCGCGCCTATTTGCATCACCTCCATCGCATCGGAGAAATCCTCGGCGCGCGCCTCAACACCATTCATAACCTGCACTACTACCAGGAGCTGATGCAGGGCATCCGCCGCGCCATCGAGGAAGGGCGTTTTGCCGAATTCGTGCGGGCGTTTAGGCAAGCGCGCACGGCGGCATCGTGATAAAATCCTTGTTGATTTTTTTAGTATTGGAGAAATAACATGCTGATTAATATGGCTTATGCAGCCGATGGTGCAAGCGCGACAGACCCGATTATGCAGTTCCTGCCGCTGATCGTGATTTTTGCACTGTTTTATTTCATGATGATCCGTCCGCAGATGAAGAAAGCCAAAGAGCAGAAAAACATGCTGGAGTCACTGCAAAAAGGCGACGAGGTGATCACCGCCGGCGGCGAGCTGGGCAAGGTGGCGAAAGTGAATGAATTCTATGTTGGTCTGGAAATCGCCGAGAACGTGGTGATCCACGTCCAGAAGTCGGCCATCACGACCCTGTTGCCCAAAGGCACGATCAAGGAAATCAAGTAAGTGGTGAGGCGTGAGGGGGAAACCCCTTTGCGCCTCGTTTTACGCCTCACTCCTCACGCCTAACCCCTCACGGAATTAACCCATGAACCGTTATCCCCTGTGGAAGTACATCCTCATCGCCGTTGCGTTGCTGTTCGGCCTGATCTATACCCTGCCCAATTTTTACGGCGAATCGCCCGCGGTGCAGGTTTCACCGCTGCGCGGCATGACCAAGGTGGATCAGGGGTTGCTGAAGCAGGTCGACGAGGTGCTGAAGAAAAGCGGTATCGCCGTTCAGGGCATCGCATTCGACACTGCCGGCGTGAAGGTACGTTTCGCGGATGCCGAAACCCAGATCAAGGCCAAGGATCTGCTTCAGTCGCAGTTGGGCGAAAACTTCGTGGTGGCGCTCAATCTGGTGTCCAGTTCGCCCAAGTGGCTTTCCAGCCTGGGTTCGCAGCCGATGTATCTCGGCCTGGATCTGCGCGGCGGGGTGCACTTCCTGCTACAGGTGGACATGAAGGGTGCGATCACCAAGGCACTCGAGCGCTATACCGGCGACATCCGCACCGGCTTGCGCGAGAAGAAGATCGCCTATAGTGGCATTTCACGCCAGGGCGAGGCAGTGGAGGTCAAATTCCGCGATGCCGAATCGCGCGGCAAGGCGCTGGCAGAACTGCAGAAGACCTCTCCCGATTTGCTGTTGAAGGAAGCCGAAGAGGGCGGCGAATTCAAGTTGCTGGCCACGCTCAAGCTGGGAGCGCAGAAGCGCATTCAGGAGTTCGCCCTGCAACAGAATATCACCACCCTGCGTAACCGCATCAACGAGCTCGGCGTGGCCGAGCCGATTATCCAGCAGCAGGGCGCCGACCGCGTGGTGGTGCAATTGCCGGGCGTGCAGGATACCGCCAAGGCGAAAGACATCCTCGGCCGTACCGCCACGCTGGAAATTCGCATGGTGGATGAGGAGCACGATGTGATGGCCGCAGTGCAGTCCGGTCAGCCTCCTTTCGGCAGCGAACTCTACACTGAGCGCAAGGGTTTGCCCCTGCTGGTGAAAAAAGGCGTGGTGCTGACCGGCGATTACATCAGCGATGCCCAGCCCGGCTTTGAAGGCCAGAGCGGCGAACCGGCTGTGCACATTACCCTGGACGGGCGCGGCGCGCGCATTTTCAAGCAGGTGACGCGTGAAAACGTGGGCAAGCGCATGGCGATTTTGCTGATTGAAAAAGGCAAGGGCGAAGTCATCACCGCACCGGTGATCCGCGAGGAAATCGGCGGCGGTCGGGTGCAGATATCGGGCCGCATGACCACCACGGAAGCCAGTGACGTGGCACTGCTGCTGCGCGCCGGCGCGCTGGCGGCACCGATGGACATCGTCGAGGAGCGCACCGTCGGCCCGAGCATGGGCGCGGAAAACATTGCCAAGGGTTTCAATTCGAATATCTACGGCTTCATTGCCATCTCGGTTTTCATGATTTTTTACTACCGCATCTTCGGGCTGATTTCGACTGCGGCGCTGGCCGTCAATGTGCTGTTGCTGGTGGCGATCCTGTCGCTGCTGCAGGCCACCCTGACCTTGCCCGGCATGGCGGGCATCGCCCTGACCGTCGGCATGGCGATCGACGCCAACGTGTTGATAAACGAGCGCATCCGGGAAGAGCTGAGAAACGGCTTGTCGGCCCAGACGGCAATTCACGCCGGATATGACAGGGCGTTCGCGACCATTCTCGATTCCAATGTCACCTCCCTGGTCGCCGGCATTGCGCTGTTCTGGCTGGGCTCCGGCCCGGTGCGCGGCTTCGCCGTGGTACTGTGCCTCGGTATCCTGACCTCGATGTTCAGCGCCGTGGTGGTGTCGCGCGGTATCGTCAACCTGACCTATGGCCGCAAGGCGAGGCTGGACAAGGTTTCCATCTAAAAAGTAACCCGGACAGGAAAAAATCATGCTGGAGTTCTTCCATATCAAACGCGACATCCCGTTCATGAGCTATGCGCGGGTGACGACCTTCATCTCGCTGGTGACATTCATTGCTGCGGTGGCGGCGCTGGGTTTCAAGGGCCTGAACCTGGGGGTGGATTTCACCGGCGGCACCGTGATGGAGGTGAGCTATAGCCAGGTGGCGGATGTTCATAAAATCCGCGGTACCTTGACCGGGATCGGCCTGCATGATGCGGCGGTGCAGAATTTCGGCACTTCGCGCGATGTGATGATCCGCTTGCCGCTCAAGCCCGGTGTCAGTACCGCCAAGCTTTCCGAACAGGTGTTCCAGGCGCTGAAAAATGCCGATAGCACGGTTAGTCTGCGCCGAGTCGAATTCGTCGGGCCGCAGGTCGGCAAGGAGCTTTATGAAAACGGCGCGCTTGCGCTGCTGGTGGTGTGCCTCGGCATCATGGCCTACCTGGCCATGCGCTTCGAATGGCGTTTCTCGGTGGCGGCGATCATCGCCAATATGCACGACGTGGTGATCATTCTCGGCTTCTTTGCCTTCTTCCAGTGGGAGTTTTCCCTCACCGTGCTGGCCGGCGTGCTGGCGGTGCTGGGCTATTCGGTGAACGAATCGGTGGTGGTGTTCGACCGGGTGCGCGAGAATTTCCGCAAGATGCGTAAGGCGTCGGTGCCCGAGGTGATCGACAACGCCATTACCCGCACCATGTCGCGCACCATCATCACCCATACCATGACCGAACTGATGGTGTTGTCGATGTTTTTTTTCGGTGGCGAGGCGCTGCATTATTTCGCTTTGGCGCTGACCATCGGCATTGTGTTCGGCATCTACTCCTCGGTACTGGTGGCCAGCCCGATCGTGATGTGGCTGGGCGTGTCGCGCGAGGACTTTATCAAGCCCGAGAAGAAGGAAGGCGAAGAGGCGGAAACAGAAGCGGGGACGGTTTGAGCCGCCGGTCAACACCAGCAGGAATTCCGGTGGCCTGTTCACCGATCATCGGCGGCCTGTGAATCATGGAACTTCTTCTTTCCTTCGCCGATATCATCCTGCACCTCGACAAGCACCTTCTGGGCCTGACCCAGGATTACGGTTCCTGGATCTACCTGATCCTGTTCCTGATTATTTTTTGCGAGACCGGGCTGGTGGTGGCGCCGTTCCTGCCCGGCGATTCCCTGCTATTCGTCGCCGGCGCCATGACTGCCACCGGGGCGCTGGAAATCCAGATGCTGGCGGGCTTGCTGATCGCCGCCTCGTTCCTGGGCGATAACACCAACTACTGGATCGGTCGCTATGCCGGGCCCAGGGTGTTCCGTAGCGAGACCTCGCGCTTGCTCAACCCCGTGCACCTGGAACAAACCCATCGTTTCTATGAAAGGCATGGCGGCAAGGCGATTATCCTGGCGCGCTTCTTCCCGATTATCCGCACTTTCGCTCCGTTTGTTGCCGGTGTCGGGAGCATGGATTACCACCGCTTTCTGCCCCTCAGCCTGGTCGGCGGCATTGCCTGGGTCGGTTCGCTGGTGCTGGCCGGTTATTTCTTCGGCAACATTTCCTTTATCAAGCAGAATCTTACCCTGGTGATTTTCGGCATTATCGCGCTATCGATTCTGCCGGGCATCATCGGCTATCTGCGTCACCGCGCCGCAAAATAGAGTGCAGGAATGGAACCTGATCTCGACGACGCCACGGTAAGAAGCTTTCTTCCGCCGACCCGTAATATCGTGATTCACCTCGCCGTGATCGCGGCAATATCAGTGATTGGCGGGCCGTTGCTCGGGTTGTTCGTGTTCAATGCCCCGCGCGGCGAGATGCTGAGGCTTTCTCTCGGAACCGGTTTGGCCTGGGGTTTGTCCTTCGCCTTCGTCGCGGCCTTCATCTACACTGCCTGGCTGTTGCGTGGCGCGTGGCGGGCTTATCGCAAGCATCTGGCGGCGCAGAAAATGGAGGCGTTCTACCGTGCCATCGAGAGTGATGCACCAGACCGCCGCCAGTAGCCGGTCAGCTTGAAGCCGATTGATTAACTAGATGCGACCGGCCAGTTCCGCCGCCTTGCCGGTGTAGTTGTGCGGGGTGAGCTGCAATAGCCGCTGCTTCGCCTCTTCGGGGATCGCCAGATTCTTGATGAAGGCATGCAGCGTTTCTCGTGTGATGCCGCCCTTGCCGCGGGTCAGTTCCTTGAGCTGCTCGTAGGGGTTTTCCACGCCATAGCGGCGCATCACGGTCTGGATTGGTTCGGCCAGCACTTCCCAGTTGTTGTCCAGGTACTCGGCCAGGCGTTGCGGGTTGGCTTCGAGCTTGCCCAACCCGCGCAGGCAGGAATCGTAGCCGAGCAGGGTGTAGCCCAGGCTCACGCCCATGTTGCGCAGCACGGTGGAATCGGTGAGATCACGCTGCCAGCGGGAAATCGGCAGCTTCTCGGAGAGGTGGCGCAGTATCGCGTTAGCCAGGCCGAGGTTGCCTTCCGAGTTTTCGAAGTCGATCGGGTTGACCTTGTGCGGCATGGTGGAGGAGCCGACTTCGCCTGCTTTTACTTTCTGCTTGAAATAGCCCATCGAGATATAGCCCCACACGTCGCGGTCAAGGTCGATCAGGATGGTGTTGGCGCGGGCATAGGCATCGAACAGTTCGGCCATGCAGTCGTGCGGTTCGATCTGGGTGGTGTAGGGATTGAATTCCAACCCCAGCCCCTCGACGAAGTGTCGCGCGAAGCGCTCCCAGTCGAAATCAGGATAGGCCGACAGATGGGCGTTGTAGTTGCCCACCGCGCCATTGATCTTGCCCAGGATGGCAACTGCCGCCAGGCGTTTTTCCGCGCGTTGCAGGCGGTAGGCAACGTTGGCCATCTCCTTGCCGACGGTGGTCGGCGTGGCGGGCTGGCCGTGAGTGTGAGCCAGCATCGGCATTTCCGCCAGTTCGTGGGCGAGCTCGGTGAGCCGGGTGACGACCTTGGCGAGGCCGGGCAGCATCGCCGCTTCGCGCGCGCCCTTCAGCATCAGGCCATGGGACAGGTTATTGATGTCCTCGGAGGTGCAGGCGAAGTGGATGAACTCGCTGACCTTCATCACCTCGGCATTGTCGGCGAGGCGCTGTTTCATCCAGTATTCCACTGCTTTCACGTCGTGGTTGGTGGTCTTCTCGATGTCCTTGACTGCCTGTGCGTCGGCTTCGGAAAAATTGCCAGCCAGTTCGTTCAGTTGCGCCAGGGTCGCGGCAGAGAAAAGTGGTACTTCGGCGATGGCGGTCTCGCGGGAGAGTGCCTTGAGCCATTCTATTTCCACCTTGACGCGGTAGCGGATCAGCGCGAATTCGCTGAAATAGGCGCGCAGATCGGCGACCTTGCTATGGTAGCGGCCATCCAGGGGAGATAGAGCGGTAAGCGTGGAAAGATTCATGAGCAGGGCCGTGATGTGATTTGAGAAATAACGTATTTTACCCTATAAAAAGCGGTTCACCACAGTGGTGCGGAGGGCACGGGAGCCATGGAGGAAATTCGTTTTTTGTTATTCTCCAGGGCCATCCGGGTTGGCTATTCCCGACCTTGCAACCCATTGAACCGCGAAGTGGACCAGCTTCGCGCCATCTTTCAGGCCAAGCTTTTTCTTGAGGTTGGCCCGATGGGCTTCGATGGTCTTGATGCTGCGGTTTATTTTTTCGGCGATTTCAATGGTCGTGAAACCCTGGCCGATAAATTGCAATATTTCCAGTTCCCGGTCACCCAGTTTGTTCAAGGAAGAAGCATCATTCTGGGTGTGCCCATCGGTTATCTGCCGCAGCATTCTGGCGCGGATTTTGTCGCTGACATGGATATTCCCCCGCAGTATCTGCCGGATTGCCGCGAGGATCGTTTCGGGTGCTTCCTGTTTCATGACGTAGCCCTTGGCGCCGGCCCGTAATGCGCGTTCGGCATAGAGCGACTCATCGTGCATGGACATGACCAGCACCGGTAAATTTCCATTTCTTGCCTTGAAAGCCTTGACGAGTTCGATGCCGGAAATGCCCTCCATGGAAATATCCACAATGGCCAGGTCATGGGTGCAGTTGCGGATGGCTGCCATGGCTTCTTCCGCGTTTCCCGCCTCGCAGCAGATGTGCAGATCCGCTTCCTGGTTGATTAACTGGGCCATGCCACGCCGCACGAGCGGATGGTCGTCAACGATCAGAACTCTGGATTTGCCGGTATTTTTCAGCATGGAGGGTTCGCCAGGCGGGTTTTCGGGTCGCATGGGCATTCTTCTCGTTAAGGGGTTATTGGTTCAGGGATACGCGCACTTCGGTGCCGCCGCCGACAGTGCTCTGGATGTTGAGCGAGGCGCCGAGCATGTTTGCCCGATAGCGCATGATATGCAGTCCCATTCCCTGATGTTCGCCGTGGGGGTCTAGCCCGGTTCCATCGTCGGTAATCGCGAGATGGATCCTGTCGCCATCGGTAGTCAATTCGAGCAGTATATTGCTCGCCTTGCCGTGCCTGGCAGCGTTGGCGAGGGCTTCCTGGGCGATCCGGTACAGGTTGATCGCGGTGATCCGGTCATGCACCAGTACGGGCTTTTTACAGCGGAAAATACAGGCAATGCCGAATACTTTCTCGATACCGGCGGCCAGGTGTTCCAGCGCCGACATCAGGCCATTGTTTTCCAGTTCCACCGGGAAAAGCCCGCGCGCCAGGGTGCGGGTCTGGGATACCGCCTGGTTCAGGAAGCGCACGATCTCGGTTGCATCCGTGGTTTCCGGCAAAGCCCTGGCGGCCAGTTTCTGTTCCAGTGCCTTGCTCAAAAATGCCACGCCGGTAAGGTGCTGGCCGAGACCGTCGTGCAACTCCTGTCCGATGCGCTTCTGCTCCGCTTCGCTGATTTCGATGATCTGCTGCTCCAGGCGCTTGCGTTCAGTGATTTCAGCAATGAGCTCATGGTTGATTCTGGCCAGCTCGGTAGTGCGCTCCCGCACGCGCTCTTCAAGTTCATTGTGGGCGCGGCGCAGTGCCTCTTCCATCTGCTTGCGCTCGGTGATGTCGAGTATGACTCCGACCAGGCCGCTCAACTCGCCGTTTGCATCCGTGAACGTGGCCTTGTTGAAGATGACGTTGCGCCGCGTGCCGTCGGCAAGCCCCACCTGGCTTTCATAAACCTGCCGGCCCGGCTCCCGGAACAACGCTTCGTCCATTGCATAATAAATATCCGCAAGATCCTTCGGCATAATGTCATAAACCGTTTTACCCTTGATTTCCTGCCGGGACAGGCCAAATGCCGTTTCAAACTCCTGGTTGCAGCCCAGATACTCTCCTTTTTTATTCTTGAAAAATACCGGGCTGGGAATGGCTTCAAACAGTGCCTGGGTGAACAGCAACTGGTTATGCAGGCTGTCTTTGGCGCGTCTCCGCTCGGTGATCTCGGATTTGAGCTTGTCGTTGGACAAGCGCAGCTCGGTGGTGCGCTCGGCAACCCTGATTTCCAGATCGGCATGGGCTTCCCGCAGTTCGCGGGTGGTCTGTTGCACCAGCCGGTGCAATCTGGCGGGATTGCGCGCCAGAAACCAGGCCAGCATTCCCGCCACCAGTGCCAGCAAAATTCCGCTTTGCCACAGCCACGCGGAGTCATCTGCCGCTGATTTTTTTACGGGCATGGCGGCGATTTGCCAGGAGCCGTTGGGCAGGGTTATATCCAGGCGCACGGAATCCTCCCTGAAGAGTTCAGGGTCGCCCCAGAAAGCCTCTCCGCCGGCACCCTTGCCGTCTTTCCCGCGCAGGGCGTAGCGGTGGGTAAAGAAATCCTGGCTCAGGCCGGCTTCCTCGAACAGCGGAGCCATGTCGATGATGATGGTTGCCAGCCCCCAGTAAGCGCCGCTGCCCGGTTCGCCACCAGGAGGCGAGAGAAAAATCGGAGTGCGGCTAATGAAGGCCCTGCCACCTTGAACCAGGTCAACCGGGCCGGCGACAATGGTATTTCTGGATGCAATAGCCTGTTGCACCGCATCGCGCTGTTCCGGGATGTCCAGCAGTTTGAGCCCCAATGCAGCCTCATTTCCCTTTAGAGGGTAGATATGGCTGACGGTGCTGCCTTTGGCAAGCTGGATGCTGCGTATGCCGGATTGTTGTCTGATCAGGGCGGCGACAAAAAGCTGGAATTCGGGGACGGCAATATTAGGGTGGGTGGACGCATAGGCAACCAGGCCGCGGCCAAGAAATATCCGGGCGTTAAGGGCGCTTTCTATCCTGCCCCTGACGATGCTCAATTGATCCAGCGTTTGCGAGCGGCTCCGTTGCGCCAGGCGCTCCTGGTTCAGGTGATTGACCGTGAATACCCCGGCGAGTACGGTCGCAATCGTGATGAGTGCTGCGGCAAACGGAATGAGGCGGGAGAAAGGAGGCATCGTTTATTGTGGTGACGAGCAGGCTCAAAAACTCAAATATATGGTCAATTCAGGGTGGGCAATATCAGGGTTTCTCAAATTGCAGTTTGAATGACTACGGTGAGGCTCTTAGTCGGTTTGCTGCGGGGCAATGTCCGCGGTGAGGACTTCGGGCGCGCCAGCCACCAAACGGTCTTTGCCGGATTGTTTGGCGGCGTACATGCGTTTGTCGGCGATTTCCACCAGATCGGGCCAGTTTGTGGTCTGGTCGGCAAGGCTTTCGGCGATGCCGAAGCTGGCGGTTACCGGTTTGCCGTCCGGGCGCAGCCCCAAGCCGCCGGCGCGCATTCGTTCGACGACGACAATGGCTTCGTGCCGTTTGGTGTGGGGCAGGATCAGGATGAATTCTTCTCCGCCCCAGCGGGCCAGGATATCGCTGCCGCGCAGCGCGTTACGCATGGATTGCGCGGCATTGGCCAGCACCCCATCGCCCGCTTCGTGGCCGTGAACGTCATTCACCGCCTTGAAATTGTCCAGATCCACGAAGACGAGGGCGAGAGGGGTGTCATTGCGCAGGGCGATGTTGAACTGGATATCCAGCAATTCCTCGCCACTGGCCCGGGTGAAGCTGCCGGTGAGGGCGTCGCGCGAGGCCTGGCGCACCAGGGCCATCATGAAGCCCAGTTGGCTCATGCCCGCCATGGTGGAGACAGCGGCGATCAGCAGCAGCAGCCAGACCGCGCCAAGGTGGGAACTCCAGTCGAGCCCGTCGGCACCGATCACCGCCACGCCGATTTCGACCGCCAGAATGGGAAGTGAATAAATGAACCCTTCCAGGGCGGTGAGCGGGAATACGCTCAGGCCGGCCACCATGACAAAAGGCAGGAAGGCATAGCCGGTGGCAATGGCGTCCGCCGCCCCTTGCATCTGGTAATGGGCGAGCACGGAGTGGGAGGTGACGAAGAAGATGATGGGGATGGCGAACAGCACGCCCAGTTCCCGGTAAGCGTTCGAGGCCTTGGTTTTATCTCCGCCGGAGAGCGCGAGTATTGCGAATGCCACGCTCGCCGTGACCCGCATCATGGCAAGTTGCGGCCAGATCGGCCAGGAGAATACCAGCAGGTCGATGACGGTCCAGAGCGGCGTCAGGATGGCGAACAAGGCGGCTACCATGCGCACCCGGGAGGAAATCAGGCTCATGCGCCGGGTGGTCAGCATGGGTGGGTGTTTGCCGGGCATGAAAAGGCAACGCAGTTCGTTCGTGGACATGTCGTCGAGGATGCGGCCCACGGCATTCATCAGGTATCCCCTGGCAGCGCCCATCATTCCGGTTGTTTTTTTCATGCCGTTATGCGCAGTCTTCTTCTGTTGAGTTGCCTTGCTTCTGCCTGCGGATTTGCCATCGCCTCGAACCGGTTTTACCAGCATTATGTGCGCTGATTCAGGCAGAATATACCTCTTAACTGATGCATTCTCACACTTTATTCAATGTTATGCCAATTAAATGATAAAGGCCCCTGTCAGATGTGGCGGCGAGGCAGAATTTATCGCGATATTCAGGCTGGCTATATGGCGGGAAGGCGCTGCGTTACGCGGGAGGCGATAATTCCGCTCAGGATGATCAGGGCGATTCCCAGCCAACTGGTCAGGGACAGCACTTCATGCCACAGCAGAATGCCCCACAGGCTGGCGAAAACGACCGTGCTGTAGGCCAGACTGCCGACCACCAGCATGCTGCCCTCGCGATAAGCGTGCGTCATGGCGAGTTGCGCCAGGGTAGCGGTGGTGCCGAGGCCGAGCAGGAGCAGAAGATTGGCCGGGGTGATGGCGTGGAAGGTGTGGGCAGCCATCCAGATGCCGCCGCCGATGGTGCAGGTCAGGGTGAAATAGAACACGACGCGATAGGACGGCTCGCCGAGCTGGCCCAGTTGCTTGACGTTGAGGTAGGCAATGGCGGCGAGAAAGCCGGAAACGAGCCCCATCAGGCCGGCGGTCAACTGGTCATGGTGCAAGGCCGGTTGCAGCAATGCCACCACGCCGGCAAAGCCGATCAGGATTGCCAGCAGGAGCGGCAGGCGCGGCGGATCTTTCAGGATTATCGTACTGAGAAAAGCCAGAAACAGCGGTGCGGTATAATTGAGCGTGACTGCGGTGGCGAGCGGTAACTGGCCGATTGCGTAAAAGAACAGCATCAGTGCGACAAAACCCGACAGGCCGCGCCACAGATGGGCTTTCCAGTAGGGAGTTGCGGCGGACAGGCGTTGGCTCCTGATGATCAGGGCGATGACCAGCAGGCCGAACAGGGAGCGGTAGAATACCAGTTCGGCGCTGGAGAAATATTCTGCGCCAAGCTTGACGAACACGCCCATGCAGCCGAACAGAAAGCCGGCCACCACCATCCACAGGGATTTCAGTTGCGGTAATCGGGGCATGGCGGCGTGTCGTGGCGATTCATGGTGCGGTAGTTTACTCCGGGTTTTCCGGGCGGCGTCACAAGTGGCGGTACGTGGCTGAAAGCCACGTGGAGATTGACCGGAGCCGTTACAAACGGTATTTTAATCCTTTTTTCGCGCATCGACCGAATGAGTAAGCAGGCCAAATCCCCCACCTTTGAAAGCGCGCTCGCCGAGCTGGAAAGCATCGTCGCCTCCATGGAAGCAGGCCAATTGCCGCTGGAACAGTTGCTGTCGGCCTACAAACGCGGCGCCGAACTGCTCCAGTTCTGTCAGCAAGCCTTGCAGGATGCCCAGCAGCAGGTGCGGATTCTCGAAGCGGGAAATCTGTTGAATTTCTCCGTCGATACCGGTGTCCAATCGGTCGCAGGTAAAACCGGGGCAGACGATGACTGATTTTCAGGCTTGGGCCGCTACGCTACAGCAGCGCATCGAAGGCGTGCTTTCCCAAGTGCTGCCGCAGCCCGCAGTTGCGCCGCAGCGTTTGCATCAGGCGATGCGTTATGTTGCCCTGGGCGGTGGCAAGCGCGTTCGTCCGCTGCTGGCTTATGCCGCAGGTGAACTGACCGATGCCGATCCGCAGCGTGTCGATGCCGTCGCCGCCGCGGTCGAGCTGATCCACGCCTATTCGCTGACGCATGATGACCTGCCGTGCATGGATGATGACAGCCTGCGCCGCGGCAAGCCGACCTGTCATGTCGAATACGACGAGGCGACCGCGCTGCTGGTGGGTGACGGCTTGCAAGCCCTGGCGTTCCAGACGCTGGCCGCGAAGCCGTTGACCGACGACAGCGCGGTGCAGATTGAAATGATCGGGCTGCTGGCGGCAGCTTCCGGTTCGCGCGGCATGGTCGGCGGCCAGGCGATCGATGGCGAGAGCGTCGGCAAGTCGCTGTCCCTGCCCGAGCTGGAATTCATGCACATCCACAAGACCGGCGCGCTGATTCGAGCTTCGGTTCAGCTTGGCGCCTTGTGCGGGCAGGCGCTTGACGGTGCCGGGATGGAACGGCTGCTGCATTTTGCCAAATGCATCGGCCTGGCATTCCAGGTGGTGGACGACATTCTCGACGCCGAATCGACGACCGCCACGCTGGGCAAGACCGCCGGCAAGGATGCCGAAGCCAACAAGCCGACCTACGTCACTATTCTGGGGGCGAACAAGGCGCGCGACTTTGCCGCCGAACTGCATCAGGATGCCATGCATTCGCTTGAGCAGTTCGGCGAACGCGCCGAACGGTTACGCCAGATCGCAGACTTTATCGTCAAGCGGCAATTTTGAATAGGATTTAAGTTATTTACCGCGGAGGACGCGGAGGACGCAGAGGAAAGGCGTGAAAGCTTTCTTCTCCGCGTCCTCCGCGTCCTCCGCGGTTGAAGGGTTTTTGTGCCAAGTATGTTTCCTCTACTCGAAACCATCAATGACCCCGCCGAGTTGCGCGCCCTCGAGCGCAGGCAGTTGCCGTTGCTCGCCGAGGAATTGCGCGCCTTTCTGGTTGAAAGCGTGAGCAAGACCGGCGGTCACCTGGCGTCCAATCTGGGCGCGGTGGAACTCACCATCGCCCTGCATTACGTGTTCAACACGCCGGACGACAGGCTGGTCTGGGATGTCGGCCACCAGACCTATCCGCACAAGATTCTTACCGGTCGACGCGAAGCCATGGCGCATCTGCGCACCTACGGCGGCATTTCCGGTTTTCCCAAGCGGGCCGAGAGCGATTACGATGCCTTCGGCGCAGGCCATTCCAGCACCTCCATCAGCGCGGCTTTGGGGATGGCGGTGGCGGCGCAGCAGGAAGGTTCCGACCGGCGCGCGGTGGCGATCATCGGCGACGGCGCCATGACCGGCGGCATGGCGTTCGAGGCGCTGAACAATGCCGGTGCGATGGATGCCAACCTGCTGGTGGTGCTCAACGACAACGATATGGCGATTTCGGAGAATGTCGGCGCGCTTAACAATTACCTGGCCAAGCTCATGTCGGGGCGGTTTTACGCGGCGATGCGCAAGGGCAGCGAGAAGGTGCTGGGCGGTGTGGCACCGCCAATCTGGGAGCTGGCCAAGCGCGCCGAGGAACACATGAAGGGCATGGTCATCCCCGGCACCCTGTTCGAGGAATTCGGTTTCAACTACATCGGCCCGATTGACGGCCACGACCTCGATGTGCTGATTACCACGATGAACAACCTGAAGCACCTCAAGGGGCCGCAGTTGCTGCATGTGGCAACGCAGAAAGGCAAGGGTTTCAAGCTGGCCGAAGACGATCCCTGTCTTTACCACGGCGTGGCTAAATTCAATCCGGAAAACGGTGTCGATGAGGGCGTCGGCAAGCTGACCTATACCAAGGTGTTCGGCGACTGGCTGTGCGACATGGCGGCAAAGGATACGCGCCTGATCGGAATCACCCCGGCGATGTGCGAGGGCTCCGGCATGGTGCGCTTTGCCGAGCAGTTCCCGCAACGCTATTTCGATGTCGGCATTGCCGAACAGCATGCGCTGACTTTTGCTGCCGGCCTGGCCTGCGAAGGTTTGAAACCGGTTGTGGCGATTTACTCGACATTCCTCCAGCGTGCCTACGACCAACTGATCCATGACATCGCCTTGCAAGATTTGCCGGTGGTGCTGGCCATCGACCGCGCTGGCCTGGTGGGAGCGGACGGGCCGACCCATGCCGGCAGTTTCGACCTGAGCTATTTGCGCTGCATCCCCAACATGGTGGTGATGGCGCCGGCGGATGAAAACGAGTGCCGCCAGATGCTTTACACCGCATTCATGCATGATGGCCCGACCGCAGTGCGCTATCCGCGCGGCGGTGGAAGCGGCGCCGCGATGCAGGAGGAAATGCAGGCGCTGCCGATGGGGCGCGGCGAGGTGCGCCGCCAGGGCGAAGAAATCGCGATTCTGGCTTTCGGCAGCATGCTGACACCTGCGCTGGCAGCGGCGGAGGCGCTTGATGCCACGGTCGCCAATATGCGCTTCGTCAAGCCACTGGATGAGGAGCTGGTGGCACAGTTGGCCGGCGCCCACTCTCTGCTGGTTACGATTGAGGAAAATGCCGTGATGGGCGGAGCGGGCAGTGCCGTGGTCGAGGTGCTGGAGCGTCACGGGCTGAACGTGCCGGTGCTGCAACTTGGCCTGCCCGACCGCTTCGTCGAACATGGCGACCATGCCTTGCTGTTGGCTGCTTGTGGTCTGGATAAGGACGGCATCGTGCGCGCTGTAACCGCTAAACTGAATAGCCAGGTCAGATTAACCGAGTAGTTTACTAAACTACTTAGTGTTATACTTGGTCTAAATCAATTCAAGGATTCAAAATGAGTGACTGTAACGTTCCCTGTGATGTAGCCGCACCGGCCTGCGAGAAGGATACCATCGCCGATGTGCAGAATTATGCCGATTCGCGCCAGATCGCCATCGACAAGGTGGGCATCAAGTCCATCCGTCACCCGGTCAAGGTGGCCGACAAGAGCGAGGGCGTGCAGCATACCATCGCGCTGTTCAATATGAACGTGTACCTGCCGCACAATTTCAAGGGCACGCACATGTCGCGTTTCGTCGAAATTTTGAACAGCTACGAGCGCGAAATTTCGGTGGAATCGTTTGAATCCATGCTACGCGAGATGGTGCAGCGGCTGGAAGCCGAATCCGGTCACGTCGAGATGAATTTCCCCTATTTCATCAACAAGACGGCGCCGGTGTCCGGTGTGCAGAGCCTGCTCGACTACGACGTCACTTTTATCGGCGAGATCGTCAAGGGCAAATACCAGCTCACCATTAAGATCATCATCCCGGTTACCAGCCTGTGCCCGTGCTCGAAGAAAATTTCCGACTATGGTGCCCACAACCAGCGTTCGCATGTCACCGTCGCTGTGCGCACCAACGAAATGGTGTGGATCGAGGAGATCGTGCGGATGGTGGAGGATCAGGCCTCGTGCGAACTGTACGGCCTGCTCAAGCGACCGGATGAGAAGTTTGTCACCGAACGCGCCTACGACAACCCCAAGTTCGTCGAGGACATGGTGCGCGACGTGGCTGCCGCGCTCAACGCCGACAAGCGCATCGACGCCTACGTGGTCGAAGCGGAGAATTTCGAGTCGATTCACAACCATTCGGCTTATGCGTTGATTGAGCGCGACAAGGCGGTGGCTTAATATTTCTTCACCAGCGTCATGCTGCTTCCGTCCCGCTTCATTTCCAGCCTTTTCAGGAAACTCATGCCGAGCAGCACGAACGGCATGCTGCTTTCCTGCACCAGTCCCTCGACCTGATTGAGCGTGATGTTGCCCAGCTTCACCGTGTTGAGCGTGACGCGGTAGGCGGGCGCCACGCCGTTGGCCGTGGAAACCGCGCCACGCTCACCTTTGAGGTAAGAAATCCCTAACCGTTTTGCTTCCATGCTGCTCATCGACACCATGGTCGCGCCAGTGTCCACCAGTACCCGCGTGCTGGCACCGTTGATGCTGGCGACCGTGAGGAAGTGGCCGCTGGCATCGGCGGTCAGCACGGTGGTGGGGTTGCCGCTTCCGCCCGGCGATTTGATGCTGACGGATTTTCCCATGTTTAAGGTCTGGCGCTTGCCGTCGATTTCCAGCACTGCCGCGTCGGAGTCGGCGCTGATCAGCCGGATGCCTTCGGGTGAGGTCTCGCCGCTGGTCAGCATGTGCGGCTTGCCGCCATTGACCATGACCATGGCCTTGCCGCTGAATAGCCCGATCACGTTGACTTCGGTGGCTTGAGCGGCGCATACGGTGCCTAGAAGAAGTAGCGCAAGCAGGTTAGAATGATATTTTTTAAAGCCCATCAGGAATCCCTTAAATCATGAAACCAGTCGCGATTTTTCGTCATCTCTCCATCGAGGGTCCCGGTTATTTTGCCACATTTCTCGATAACAAAAATATTCCGTGGGAATTGATCAAGGTCGATGCCGGCGATGTCGTTCCCGCCGATCCAGGCCGGTACAGCGGTCTGGTTTTCATGGGCGGACCGATGAGCGTCAATGATGATCTGCCCTGGGTTTCGCGCTCTCTGGAACTGATCCGGCAGGCGGCACAGAAGGGCATCCCGGTACTTGGCCACTGTCTTGGCGGCCAGCTGATGGCGAAGGCGCTCGGCGGCGAGGTGGGCAGGAACCCGATCAAGGAAATCGGCTGGGGCGAAGTCACGGTGGCAAACACGGTCGCAGCGGCGGTATGGTTCGGTGAAACCCGGAAGTTCGGTGCCTTCCACTGGCATGGCGAAACCTTCAGCCTGCCGCCGGGCGCGGAACGGGTGTTGTCCAGCGCGCATTGTGTCAATCAGGCTTTCGTCCTGGATGGCAAACATCTGGCCATGCAGTGCCACGTGGAAATGACCGAGGCGATGGTGAGAGAATGGTATGTCGTCGGTGCGGGTGAAGTGGCGGCGGCGAGCAGCAGCCCGGCGGTGCAAAGTGCGGCAATGGCGGAAGTTGATCTGGCGCAGCGCGTGGCGGCGTTGAATGCCGTGTCAGAGAAGCTTTACAGCAAGTGGATTGGTGGCCTCGCCGCCTGATCTTTTAGCGCAGCGGTCAGTATTTCTCCGTCCGCTGCAGCCCGCCTTCGACTTCATCGCGTTTGGCTTTGCCAGTCAAGGCTTCGATTAATTCCAGCGAAAAATCCATCGCCGTGCCAGGGCCGCGCGAAGTGATCAGCTTGCCGTCCTTGACCACCGGGTCATTACTGTAGCGGGTGTCGGGCAGGTTCATCCGGTCGATAAAGCCGGGGTAGCTGGTGGCGGTTTTGCCCGCCAACAGCCCTGCTTCAGCCAGCACGGCGGGTGCGGCGCAGATGGCGCAGATGTATTTGTCTGCCGCAGCCATTTTTTGCAACAGGGCGATAATGCGGGGATCGTTCTTAAGATTTGTCATGCCGGGCATGCCGCCGGGCAAAACGATCATGTCGAATTCCTGCTGCAGCGCGGCGTCCAGCGTGGTGTCGGGAATCAATCGCACGCCCCGGCTGGCAGTAACGGGCTGGTCGTCAAGACCGGCAGAGACCGTCTCGATCCCGGCCCGACGCAACAGGTCGATAATGGTGACCGCTTCGATTTCTTCGCAGCCTTGCGCGAGGGGAATGAGGACTCTGGCCATATTAAAATCCAGGAAAATTAACCGCAGAGGACGCGGAGGGGCGCAGAGGAAAACCAGTTTGGGTTTTGCTGTACTCCGCGACCTCGGCGTCCTCTGCGGTGAAAGATTTTAGTCTCTAAAATTCTGGAACTGCAACGGAAAATCGGTGATCGATTTTTTGACCAGCGCGATGGTTTCCTGCAGCACATCGCGCTTGGCGCCGGTGATGCGCACCGCTTCGCCCTGGATACTGGCCTGCACCTTGAGCTTGGAATCCTTGACCAGCTTGACGATCTTCTTGGCGAGCTCGGTCTCTACCCCGGTCTTTACGGTCACGGTCTGCTTGACCTTGTTGCCGCTGATCTTCTCGATCTTGCCCTTGTCCAGGCAGCTCACGTCGATGGTGCGCTTGCCGAAGGTCTGGTTCACGATGTCGTGGATCTGGTCGAGCTTGAAGTTGTCGTCGGCGAACACCGTCAGCACGTATTCCGCCTGCTCGACGCGGGAGTCGGAACCCTTGAAATCGAAGCGTCCGCCGATGACCTTGTTGGCCTGATCAACGGCGTTTTTCAGTTCCTGCTTGTCTACTTCAGAGACGATGTCGAAAGTTGGCATGATGTCAGCCCGCGCAGCAGGTGGATTCGGCGAGAAAGTGGCAGACGTAATCCAGCATCTCGACGGTCTCGATCTCGAAGCTGGAGCCGCCCGGCACGCTGAAGCTTTGGCCGGCCTTGAAGGTCTGCCAGTCGCTCTTGCCCGGCAGTTTGACCTTGCACACGCCGGCATTGATCTCCATCAGCTCGGCTACGCCGGTGTTGAAAGTGAGGGTGCTCGGAAAAATCACGCCGAGGGTCTTCTTGCTGCCGTCCGGAAACAGCACGGTATGAGAGACGCACTTGCCGTCGAAGTAGAGATTGGCTTTCTTGACGACGCTGACATTGTCGAACTGGGACATGATTTTACCTTTCAAAAAAAGCTGCACCGCGGAGGACGCAGAGGACGCGGAGGTTTTTAGTAATTCCTCTGCGTCCTCCGCGTCCTCTGCGGTTTATGAAATTTAACGATTCTGCAACTTCGCCGCAATCCGCAAGCGCAGTGCGTTGAGCTTGATGAATCCGCCCGCGTCGGCCTGGTTGTAAGCACCGGCATCGTCTTCGAAGGTGGCGATGGTCGGGTCGAACAGCGAGTCGGTCTTGGAATCGCGGCCGACCACGATGACGTTGCCCTTGTACAGCTTGACCCGCACCCAGCCGTTGACGTGCTTCTGGGTATCGTCGATCAGCAGTTGTAGGGCCTTGCGCTCAGGTGCCCACCAGTAACCATTGTAGATCAGGCTGGCGTAGCGCGGCATCAGGTCGTCCTTGAGGTGTGCCACTTCGCGGTCGAGGGTGATGGATTCGATGGCGCGGTGAGCCTTGAGCATGATGGTGCCGCCGGGGGTTTCGTAGCAGCCGCGCGATTTCATGCCGACGTAGCGGTTTTCCACCAAGTCGAGGCGACCGATGCCGTGCTTGCCGCCGAGGCGGTTGAGTTCGGCCAGCATTTCGGCTGGCGACAGCTTCTTGCCGTTGAGTGCCACCGGGTCGCCGTTGGCATATTCGATGTCGAGGTATTCGGCCTGGTCGGGTGCTTTTTCCGGTGATACCGTCCAGCGCCACATGTCTTCCTCGGCCTCGGCCGCCGGGTTTTCCAGATGGCGGCCTTCGTAGCTGATGTGCAGCAGATTGGCGTCCATCGAGTAGGGCGAGCCGCCCTGCTTGTGTTTCATTTCGACCGGGATGCCGTGCTTCTCGGCATAGGCCAGCAGTTTTTCCCGGCTGAGCAAATCCCACTCGCGCCACGGCGCGATGACCTTGATGTCGGGGTTCAGCGCATAGGCGCCGAGCTCGAAGCGCACCTGGTCGTTGCCCTTGCCGGTGGCACCATGCGAAATGGCATGCGCGCCGGTCATTTTTGCAATTTCGATCAGGCGCTTGGCAATCAATGGCCGCGCAATCGAGGTGCCGAGCAGGTATTCGCCTTCGTATACGGTGTTGGCGCGGAACATTGGAAAGACGAAGTCGCGCACGAACTCCTCGCGCAAATCGTCGATGTAAATTTGCTCCGGCTTGATGCCAAATTGCAGCGCCTTCTTGCGTGCCGGTTCGAGTTCCTCACCCTGGCCGATGTCGGCGGTGAAGGTGACGATTTCGCACTGGTAAGTGTCTTGCAGCCACTTCAGAATGACCGAGGTATCCAACCCGCCGGAATAGGCGAGGACGACTTTGTTGATGTTGCTCATAACTTAGACTCGCGGAAAAATAAAATCTGGTTAACCGCGGAGGACGCGGAGGACGCGGAGGAAAATCAAACAATGTGTTGAAATCCTCTGCGACCTCCGCGTCCTCCGCAGTGAAAGCTTATGTTTCGATCTTGCCCAGCAGCAGATATTCCATCAGCGCTTTCTGCACATGTAACCGGTTCTCGGCTTCATCCCATACTACGCTGTGCGGGCCGTCGATCACTTCGGCAGCGACCTCTTCACCGCGATGGGCGGGCAGACAGTGCATGAACAGGGCGTCGGGTTTGGCGGCGCGCATCATGTCGGCATCCACCTGCCAGTCCTCGAAGTCGCGCATGCGTTCCTCGTTTTCCGCTTCAAAGCCCATGCTGGTCCACACGTCGGTGGTGACGAGATCGGCATCGCGCGCGGCTTCCATCGGATCGGTGAATTCTTCGTAGTGGTCGGTGCCGTAGAGCCCGGCACGTTCTGGCTCGACTTCGTAGCCGGGCGGAGTCGAGGCGTGGACGTTGAAATCCAGCACTTCCGCCGCCTGTAGCCAGGTGTTGCAGACATTGTTGGAGTCGCCGATCCAGGCGATGGTCTTGCCCTTGATGCAGCCGCGCTGTTCGATATAGGTATAGATGTCGGCCATGATCTGGCACGGGTGATACTCGTTGGTCAGACCGTTGATCACCGGCACCCGCGAGTTCGCGGCAAAACGCTCGATGATCTCCTGCTCGAAGGTGCGGATCATGACGATGTCGCTCATGCGCGAAATTACTTGGGCCGCATCTTCCACCGGTTCGCCGCGTCCCAGTTGCGAGTCGCGGGTGTTGAGATAGATTGCGCTGCCGCCGAGCTGTTGTATGCCGGCCTCGAACGACAGGCGCGTGCGGGTGCTGGCTTTCTCGAAGATCATCACCAGAGTGCGGTCATGCAGCGGGTGATAGGTCTGGTAAGCCTTGAACTGCTCCTTGATGCGGCGCGTCCGCTCGAACAGGTGCTGGTATTCGTCGCGGGTCAAGTCGTTGAACTGCAGGTAGTGTTTGAGCTGCATAGGCATCACCAGAGCGCTTTAGTCCTGCGCAAGAAAATCCTTGATTAGCGGCGCGAGCAGGTCAACAACCTGCTGTGCCTCGTCACGCGACATCACCAACGGCGGCAGCAACCTGACCACGCTGTCGGCGGTCACGTTGATGATCAGGCCGCGCTCCAGCGCCAGCTTGACCAGATCGCCGCACGGACGGTCGAGTTCGATGCCGATCATCAGCCCGAGGCCGCGCACCTGGACGACACCTGAAGTGCCGGCAAGCTGCTTGTTCAGTCCGTCGCGGATGAATGAGCCGATCTCGGCAGCGTGGACGCACAGGTTCTGCTCCTCAATCGCGGCCAAGGTCGCCAGGGCGGCGGTACAGGCGAGCGGGTTGCCGCCGAAGGTAGAGCCGTGGTTGCCCGGCTTGAATACTTCCGCCGCCACGCCTTTGGCCAGGCAGGCGCCGATCGGCACGCCGGAACCGAGCCCCTTGGCCAAGGTCATGACATCGGGCACGATACCGGCTTGCTGGAAGGCGAATAGGCTGCCGGTCCGTGCGATGCCGGTTTGCACCTCGTCCAGCATCAGCAGCCAGCCGTGGGCATCGCAAATCTTGCGCAGTTCCTGCAGGTAGGAGGGTTGGGGCGCCGTAACGCCGCCTTCGCCTTGCAGCGGCTCGACCAGGATGGCGACGATGTTCTGGTTGTGCCCGGCGATTTGCGCGACGGATGCGATGTCGTCGTAGGGCACGCGCACAAAGCCGCTCACCAGCGGCTCGAAGCCGGCTTGAACCTTGCGGTTGCCGGTGGCGGTCAGCGTCGCCATGGTGCGGCCGTGAAAGCTCTTCTCCATCACGATGATGGCAGGAAGCTCGATACCCTTGTTGTGGCCGTGCAGGCGTGCCAGCTTGATCGCGGCTTCGTTGGCCTCGGCACCGGAATTGCAGAAGAACGCCTTGTCCATGCCGGAAAGCTGGCACAGTTTCGTGCCTAGCTGCTCCTGCTTGGGTATCTGGTACAGATTGGAGGTGTGGATCAGCGTTTTAGCCTGCTCGCAGATCGCCTGGGCCAGCTTCGGGTGGGCATGTCCCAGACCGTTGACGGCAACGCCGGCAACTGCGTCGAGATAACGCTTGCCTTGTTCGTCCCAGAGCCACACGCCTTCGCCGCGAGTAAAGGCAACAGGCAATCTGGCATAGGTGTTCATTAAATGTGACATAAATTGAATGAGCTTTGTATGTTGTGTTATTCGCTGTTTTTAAAAATCGGGGCGAATCGCCGCGGGTAAAATATAAATACACACGGCGGCATTCGCCGCCGTGTGTTCGGTACGCCCTAAGGCGTTATATTTAGTCAAACAGCGGGTACATGCAAGAACAATTTGATCTTTCGGCCTGCCTCGAAACGTTGAGTGTATCGGGGTGAGTCCAAAACAAATGCCCGGCTAGCGCAGGCTGCCGGGCAAGGTCAAGGCGGGGTGCGCGGCAGCGTTTTGCTGCCGCAGGTTTCAGGCCATCGCCTTGATGGCGGCGCTCAAACGGCTCTTGTGGCGCGATGCCTTGTTCTTGTGCACGATCTTCTTGTCGGCGATGCTGTCAATCACGCTGACCGATGCCTGGTAAACCGCTTTGGCGGCTTCCTTGTCGCCGGCTTCAACGGCCTTGATCACTTTTTTGACCGCAGTGCGGAACTCGGAACGCTGGCTGGTGTTGTGCTCGCGTTGTTTCTCGGACTGTCTTGCACGCTTTCTGGCTTGTGCGGTGTTTGCCATTAGATGAAACTCCTTGGATATTACTCTGCGGGGCAGACGAAACGCGCAATACTACTTTTCTTTGTTTGTCTTGGCAAGCGCGTTGAACTTTTGAAGGGAAAGTAGCCACTGAAAAATTAGCGTAACAATTTGTTTTACATTATTTTTTGTTTATTTGCCTGTAATGCGCCGTGACATCTCCGAGTTGCGCGACTTGATGAAACTGACAAGGCGTTGCGGGTAGTCGGCGGCAACGGCATTTCTGACCGAAGGGCGCGCCGCCAGTGCCTGACGCCAGGCCCGTACCTTGGGGGTGTTGGCGAAAACGCCAAAATCGGCAATGCCGTCATAGACGTCGAAATAGCGGAAAATCGGTGCGAAGGCGGCATCGACCAGAGAGAATTTTTCTCCCGCAAAAAAAGGGCCGACTTTCAATGCGCCTTCCAGCATCTCGAAGCGGGCTTGCAACTCCTTGCATTTGGCTTCGAGAGCCGCCGCGTTGGGCGCGCTGTTGAAATCCCACAGGCTAACCAGAATGGACGAGGCGAATTCAATCCAGGCGCGGTGTTTGGCACGTTCCAGCGGATCGTCCGGATGCAGGCGAGGCGCTATGGTTTCGTCCAGGTATTCGCAGATGACGGCGGACTCGAAAATCACCTCGTCATCGACCTGCAATAGCGGCACCTTGCCGAGCGGCGAAATTTTGTCGAACCATTCTGGTTTATCTTCGAAATCGATATTGGTGCGCTCGAACGGCACATTTTTCTCGAGCAGGGTGATTGCCGCACGCTGCGCATAGGGGCAGATGGCATGGCTGACCAGATGAAGCTTGGGCATGGTGAATCCTCCTGAAGGTTAACCTTAATGGCCGGTTTGTTTCTTGCGCAGCAGATCGACGCGCACCGGGTTGATGAAATCCGCGCCTTGCGCGGTCATGTGGCGCATGAACTTGTCCTTCACCGCCTGATAAAGCTCGGGCGCAAGCCGGTGATCGGTGTGCGTCACTTTCAGGATGTGTTGCTCGAATTGTTCGAAGCTGTCGAAGTGCCCCGGCGTGCTGAAAAATTTCTGCTCGACGAGGTCGAACATTCCGCCTTGCACGGCGCGTTCGACGGCGGCAAAAGCGGCTTCGCGCACCGTTTTTTCGTCATGAAATAGACGCAAGATGTCGTTGAAATCCCCGGCATAGACCGGCTCGGAAAGATAGGCCAGTCCACCGGGCTTCAGCACTCGCCCGATTTCGGTCAGCGCCCGGTCCATCATGCCGGGCGGGACGTGGTGCAGCGATTTGAACATCAGGACGATGTCGAACTGATTGTCTTCGGCGGGGATGTCCTCGGCACCGCCGAGGCGGAAACTGACTTTGAGTAAGTCGGTGATCTGCAGATTCTTCTCATGCTGAATCTTGTCCACCTCAAGCGCCGTCATCGAGGCGATGCCGGTTTGCGCGATGGCACGTGTTTTGTCCGCCTTGCCGCATCCCAGTTCCAGGACATGAGCGCCTGCCAGCGGAAGGACGCTCTCGTAGACATTGCGCTCGTCGCACAAGGTATTCGCCAGGGGGTCTGAAATTTTCATTGTTGCGTATTCTTTCTGCCTCTCGAAGCCGATAGTTTAGCATCAGCCAAAATCTTACTCGGCTTGCCGGTAAAGCTCCGGGAACTGGGCCTTCAGATGATCGACCTTGGGCCGGTCGTTAATGACGATGTAGGGGTTGTTGGGATGCAGTGTCGCGTAATTTTGATGGTAGTCCTCAGCCGGAAAGAACGCGGGTAGCGACGAAACCCGTGTTACGATTTTACCCGGATAAATTCTGGCGGCGGAAAGCTGGCTGATATAAGTCTCGGCGATTTTCTTTTGTTCCGGATTGGTCGCGAATATTTCCGAGCGATATTGTGTGCCGGTATCTGGCCCCTGACGGTTCAACTGGGTCGGATTGTGGGCGGCGGAAAAAAAGACTTTCAGCAATTGGCCATAGCTGACTTTGGACGGATCGTAGACCACCTTGACCGATTCTGCGTGGCCGGTAGTGCCGCTGCTTACTTGCTCGTATTTTGCGCTGTCTCCGGAGCCGCCAGCATAGCCGGAAGTTGCCGAAACCACGCCTTTTACATGCTGGAATACTGCCTGCATGCCCCAGAAGCAGCCGCCGGCAAATACCGCTGATTGCTGTACCGAAATTTTTGCGGCGGGTTGATCCATGGCCGGGTTCGGCAAAGGGGAAGTTTGACCTTCAGCCAATGCCTGGCCGCACATAAAAAAGGACAGAACGGCCAGCCAGTCGAATGGCCTGAGAAAATTGCGGTTGAAAAGTGAGCGCATGGTTATTCTCCTTTTGCTTCGTGTTCGAGCGGAAATCGCCTAACCGAAAGTGAACGCATACGCCTCCAAACCCGGAGAGTCCGACTGTATCTCGATCAGGCCGTTTCCCGGCTCTTTCTGGTTGATCAGCTCATAGAGCGTGTTGCGTTCGACGGTGAGCATGCCCACCGGCGCATCCTTGCCCGCATTGCCGCCGACGTCCTTGCCGTTAAGTCGGATGCTGACGTGCATCGGCTTGCCGCTAGCCGTGCCCAGCACCAGGAACACTTTGCGCGCCCTGAAATTGAGGCGCAGCGATGAACCCTTTTCAGCTGATATGATTTTCTCCGCTTCCACTTTCCATTTTCCGCTCAGCGCCCATTCGTTTTCAGCCAGCGAGGCGGGGAAGCGGAATGCAGTCGGTTGGTTAGGCGCAACCTGTTCCTTGCCGCCGAAGTTTTCCGCACGGGCATAGCCGAGATAGGTTTCCGGCGTTTGCCCGGGCATAAATTCAGGGGTCTCTGCCTTGACGGCTTCTGTCGCGCTTTTCAGGCCGAGCAGGTAGCGGATATTGTTCTCCGTCACATCGTATTCGCCCTCGCCGAAATGGGTGTAGACCACCTTGCCGTCGCGGTCGATGAGGTAATGCGCTGGCCAGTAGCGGTTATCGAAGTTCACCCAGGTGGCAAGCCGGTTGTCCTGCGCCACCGGATAGCGGATGCCATGCTGCGCAATCGCCGCCTTGACGTTGTCGAATTTTTTCTCGAACTCGAATTCCGGCGAATGCACGCCGACGATCACCAGCCCCTGGTCGCGGTATTTCCTGTCCCAATCGGTGAGGTAGGGCAACGTGCGCACGCAGTTGATGCAGGAATAAGTCCAGAAATCGACCAACACCACCTTGCCTTTCAGGCTCTGCATGGTCAGTGGCCCAGAGTTGAGCCAGGCGTCGATGCCCGCGAATTCGGGCGCGGCATAAGGCTTGTCCAACCCTTCCTGCAACGTCAGTACGCGGGCGGGCGGTTGTTTGCCCCGGGTCTGGGTAGTACTGGTCAGCCGGGATTGCACATCCACGCCGGAGGCGATGTAGGCCACCGACAGCAGGATCAGCACGCCGAACCCCTTGCGCACTGCCTCGGCATGGCGGCTCAGGAAACCCAGCCTGCTCATGATTTTTCTCCCGGTCAGGGCAATGATCAACATCGGCACGCCCGCGCCGATGGCGAACGAAACGATGATCAGGTTGCCGGCAAAATCGGTCTGCTGGCGGATTACCTGCACCAGCACCGCGGCCAGGATCGGCCCGGCGCATGGCGTCCACACCAGCCCGATCAGTGCGCCGATCATGACGCCACTGAACAGGCCAGCCCCGCCGGTGGAGGCAAGATTGTTGCCGAAATTGGCTGCGCCCTGCGTCATCGCACTGAACTTGTCCGACAGCTTGGCCGACAACAGCACCAGGCCGAACAAGGCGAGCAGCACCAGCGAAACGTCCTTGATGATATCGAGGTCGATGCCCAGCAGAGAAACCAGCTTGCGCGCCACGATGGCGAACAGGCTGAAGGCCAGCACGAAACCGATGATGATGCCGTAAGGCCGGCGCTTGCCGCCCTCGACCGATGCCGCCAGCACCAGCGGCAGCACCGGCAGGATACAGGGCGAGACGATCAGCGCCAGCCCTTCGAGAAACGCCAAGCCGATGTCGATAACCATGTTTTTATACCCAGTAGCCAGTCAAGAGATTCCCCACTTTACAAAAGGGGGGCTAGGGGGGATTTAAAAGCGTGGCAAATAGCCGCTACCGTAAATCCCCCCTCAATCCCCCTTTTATAAAGGGGGAGGTCGTCAGCCCGTGCCGTACTCATCCGTTTCAACATGAATCTACGAATCCGCGATGAACTTCAATGCCACGCCGTTGCTGCAATATCTCAGCCCGGTGGGCTTTGGTCCGTCATCGAATACATGGCCGTGATGGCCGCCGCAGCGCGCACAGTGGTATTCGGTGCGCGGCAGAAGCAGCAAGTGGTCGGTCTTGGTTTCGACATGGCCGGGCAGTACATCGTAAAAACTCGGCCAGCCGGTGCCACTGTCGAACTTGAACCTAGAGGGGAACAGCGCCAGCCCGCAGGCGGCACAGGCGAATATGCCGCTACGCTTTTCGTCGTTGAGCGGGCTGGTAAAGGCTCGTTCGGTGCCTTTCTGGCGCAGCACGTCGTACTGCGCCGGCGTCAGCAGTTTTCTCCATTCCGCATCGGTGCGGCTGATTTTTTCGATATGCTCTGTAGCCATTGCTTGCTCCTGCATGAAAAATCTCTGTAAAAGCAGTATGACCATCCCCTTTGTGGTTAGTTTGATAAATTTGCGCCTGTCCATGGTTTTTCTCCTCGCGAAGATTTCAGTATAGACATGGCGACAAATCGCATTATTTGCGCAATTATTCGGGGGTGGAGAGGAAAAAAAAATTGTATTTTTGATGGAGCGTGCCAAGCCGGTGCTTTAAAATAGCAGCCAGTATTTATCCTTCACAAAGTTTAACCATTTCAATAATTGGAGATTGACCGATGTACAACACCTTCAAACCCGAACAGCCCATGGGCCTGATGGACTTCGTTCGTGCTGCCAAGTCCTGCATTAAGGAAATCACCCCTAAAGAGCTGCTCGACAAGCTCAACAACAAGGAAGATTTACTGCTGATCGACGTGCGCGAGCATGGCGAATATGAGAGCGGCCACATCAAAAACGCCCACCTGGTGCCGCGCGGCATTATCGAGGCCGCTGCCGACTCGGCTTATCCCAAGCACCTGCCGGAACTGGTTGCCGCCCGTGACCGTCAGGTCGTCGTTTACTGCGCAACCAGTGGCCGCTCCGCCATGGCTGCTGCCGTGCTTCAAATGATGGGCTTCAAGAACGTGCTCAATCTTGACGGTGGCTATGCCCGTTGGGTGGCTGACGGCATGCCGGAAATACACGAAGCGTCCTACTGATTGATTCATAGAGCGGGTTGCTTGCAGCATGTGTTGCGAACAATGAGGAAGGTAATCGAATGAAAGCCGTCTCATGCCGTCATCGGTGATTTCACCAGACCTGGTCGCCGCTTATCGTGAAGCGGATTACTTGGTTGAGACTGTTGATGCGCCCTTTACCCTCAAGATCGGGCGTTCATCGCCGGAGCTGCGCACCTTGCTTAAAACGCACCATGCCGATGGTGCGGCTTTTCTGACGGCCTGCAACCCCGGCAGCGTGCGATGTTCAGGCGCTGAAAACGACCGGGCGCAGAAAGCGCTGCTTGATGATTTGCACAGCCAGGACTTGTTGGCTATCGGCGGCGTGGGCCGGGATATGTCAAAGAATTGGCCGGGGGAACCCAGTTTTCTGGTGCTGGGGCTTGATCTGGAGCGGGCAAGGGAGCTGGCCGAAAAATATCGGCAGAATGCTTTTGTCTGGGCTGACGGCGGCGGCATTCCCGAGCTGATGCTGATGCGATGACGGCAAAGCAAAACCAATGGGCTGGAAGGAGACGTGCATGACTCAAGCTATACGCATGATTTTTTCGCTTTTACTGGCGATTGTCGCCGCAGGCATACCTTATGCCGCCACGGCTCAAACGCCTCCACCAAAAATCGGCATCGTGATCATGCACGGCAAGGGCGGTTCGCCTGCCAGGCATGTTTCCGATCTTGCCTCGTCGCTCGAAAAAAATGGATACCTTGTCGCCAACCTGGAAATGCCTTGGTCTGGGCGGCGCGACTACGATGTGAGCGTTAACGCGGCGGAGAAAGAGGTTGAGTCTGCATTGGCCGCATTACGCGATAGGGGCGCGCAAAAGCTGTTTGTTTCAGGGCATAGCCAGGGCGGCCTGTTTGCCTTGTACCTTGGCGGTAAGTTGCAGGTCGATGGCGTTATCGCGATGGCACCCGGCGGGAATGTCGGCAATTCCACCTTTCGGGAGAGGCTGGGCGAGTCGGTGGATAGTGCCCGCAAGCTGATCGCCGAAGGCAAGGGTGACGAAAAAGCGAGGTTTTTGGATTTCGAAGGCGCCAAGGGCACATACCCCATCGTCACAACTCCGGCCATCTATCTTGGCTGGTTCGACCCCGATGGTGCGATGAATGAGACGATGGCGGTAAAGGCCGCGAATCCGCAAATCCCCATCTTGTTCATCGCCCCAACGAATGACTATCCGGGGTTGCACAAGGTCAAGCAGGCGATGTTTGACGCTCTTCCCGCCAACCCGCTAAGCAAACTTTATGAACCCGATTCGAATCATATCGGTGCGCCTTCTGCCTCGCAGAAAGAAATCGTGCGATGGATAGCCGCAGTGGTGGCTGCCAGTCCATAAGGCGAGCTAGCCGCAGGTGCAACCCGCTAATCGGGTAATTTGTCGCGGAGCTCGTCGCGGTCGAACCACCATGCGTCGCCGACGATGGCATTCACCACCTGGCTCAGTCGGGGCAGAAATACCTGCGGATCGCGCAGGCCCAGTTTGTCCATCCACGCATCAAGAGCTTGTTGATCCTGCACATTGCTATGGCGTGCCGCAACACGGGCGATGAGGTTGTTGGCCAGCAGGCTCCAGTCTTCGTGCTTGGCATCGTCGGCGCGCAGGTCGATCACATAGCGAATCGTGACGGCGGCGAGTGCCGCGCCATCCGAATGATTGGGCGTTTCGGTAATGACATGGTCGAGCATGGCATAAGTGAGTTCAGGCGCGACCGGGAAAGTCACCGCCAGCCAGACACCCATGCCCAGCGCGGGGATCGAGGCCGCCTGCTCGGTCTGGTATAGCACGTTGCACGCCTCGACGGCATCCTGCCATGATTCGTTTTTCAACGAAGTATCAAAGGCCGTGCGCGCCAAGTCCCAGGCTTCTTTCTTGCGTTCCAGCAGAACCAGAATCTCGGCGATGTCCAGTTGCAGCCGGGCGCGTTCCAGCGTGTCGGCGCCTGAAGTTCGTTCCAGTTGCCGTTTTTTTTCAGCAAGTTGCTGCTCGAATTCGGATTTTTCCGTTTCGGTTAAACCGTCCTGCAACTCGGCCATGTAGGCGTATGGGTCGGTATTATCATTCATGCGGGCACTTCGTACTCGTTATTGGAAAGGGTGATTTTAAGGCATTTGGCCAGCCAGGATGGCGCAATCCTGTTAAGCCTGAACGGTAGCCAGTATTTTTCCAATCATGACCGGGTCGCGTTCGGCGCGTAATGCCCGGTGCAGTGTTTCCGCTTCCGGGTAGGCGGTATACATCATTCCCAACCATTGCTTGAGCCGTCCCGGTGCGTGTCTCGGATCCATTTTGGCGCATAACTGCTCGTAGAAATCGACGACCCAGAGCAGCAGTTCCGGCCAGGGCATGGCCTCGTTCCCGGTTTTGATGCGCCGCATCAGATCCGGGCGGGTGATGGCGCCGCGCCCGATCATCACGTCGTCGCAGCCGCTGACCTGGCGTATATTTTCCCAGTCCTGCGGCGTCCACACTTCTCCGTTCGCCACCACCGGCAGCTTCACCGTTTCGCGGATACGGGCGAGCCATTCCCAGCGTGCCGGAGGGCGGTAGCGGTCGGCTCGGGTGCGGGCATGGACGGTGATTTCGTCGGCGCCGCCCGCTTCGATGGCGCGGGCGCAATCCAGCGTCAGCGAGGTATCTTCCAGGCCGAGGCGCATCTTGGCGGTAACGGGAATGTGTTTCGGCACGGCGCGGCGAGCGGCGGCCACGATGGCGTGGATTTGCTCCGGGTGCTGCAACAGGACAGCGCCGCCGCCGTGAAAATTCACCTTGGGGGCAGGGCAGCCGAAGTTGAGGTCGATACCCGGTGCGCCCAAGCCGGCGATAAATGCAGCGTTCTCGGCGAGACAGACCGGGTCGCTCCCCAGCAGTTGCATCCGCACTGGTACCCCGGCGCGCGTGCATCCGCCCTCAGCCAATTCCGGCACGGTGCGCAAAAGCGTCTTGTCGGTGAGCAAATGGTTGGTGACCCGCACGAATTCGGCCACGCACAGGTCGATGCCGCCCAGGCGCGTCAAAATGTTGCGCAGGCTATGGTCGGCAAGGCCATGCATGGGGGCGAGAATCAGGCGCATGGGTTTTGTGGAAGTTGTGGGGCGCTTATTTTAGAGGAATTGCAGGCAGGTTGCTGGAAGGAATCTGAAATGGCGCACAGAGCGATACGAATTCAATGTTGTTGAGTCACGATAAGTAATCGTGTCTGACCGCATTGTTTAATTAAATTAAATCAAAAAATTCCTTGACTTGTGTTCAATACAACATTATTGTTGTCGCATGATACCTGCTTTTGATAGCCTTGGTTCCAGCCCCTGGCTGGTTCTGCCGCCTGGAATTCACGCCGCATCCCTTGCGGAGGTTGAGATTGCTTTTTCTACAACGCCGCACCGTAAAGAGTTATTTGCAGGTCTGGTAGCCGCAGCAAAAAATCTTGCAGATGCTGGGTGCCAATCTTTGTATCTGGATGGCAGTTATGTGACCGGCAAACCTAGACCGGGCGATTTCGATGCTTGCTGGGAGCCTGCCGGTGTTGATCCTGCTTTACTGGATCCCGTTTTTCTGGATTTTTCAAATAAACGGCAAAATCAAAAAAATAAATATAAGGGTGAGTTTTTCCCTTTTGGGGCCTCAGCCGCTCCAGGGGTATCGTTTATTGATTTTTTTCAAACAGACCGTTTTACAGGTTTACGCAAAGGAATTGTATTGATCGATCTTAGATGTGAACCCTTTGTAGTTAGCAAAGGAGTGCAGCCATGATTTTCAATGAACTACAGTACAAGGTTTCAGTTAGTCAAATAGGGAAACTTCGCAAATCTCTTGAAACTTTAAAAGAGACTGGTGAACCCTCCTGGCTTGTAGAAGCTCAGTTTAATGCTCTTCAAAGTCAAATTTCTGATTTGGAATCAGAAGTTATTGAATTCGAATTGCTGAAAAGAGGGCATACCAAGTTTACCGAATGCTCTGATCTCAGCATGCTTCCCAGAGTGCTTATTCAATCTCGCATAGCTAAAGGAATGTCTCAAAAGGATTTGGCTGAAGCGCTTGATATGACAGCGCAACAAATTCAACGTTATGAAGCGACAAATTATATGGGGGCAAGCTTATCCCGATTAATCCAGATTGCGAATATTTTAGGTGTAAGCATCCGAGGTGTTTGGGGCGGTTCTGAAAGCAGTGCAGGTAATTCTATTTTTGTTTGGAAAGATTCAAGCTCTGTTGATTGGGAAAAATTTCCATTGAAGGAAATGATATCTAAAGGGTGGTTAAATCTAAGCAATCAAGTATCTCCGATTCAGGCTGCAAAAAATTTCTTTGAACAATTCGCTGGCCCACAATATGCCTCAGCATTACATAGAAAAAAGTTTTATGGTGAGAATTTGCCCAATGAATACTCATTGTTGGCATGGCAAGCTCGAGTTTTACAAAAAGCCAAAGTGGAAATAAAGAAGGGGCATGTTGCGGATGATTTTGAGTATAACGATAGATGGATTAGTGAGTTAATCCATCTATCAATAGCACCGGAAGCCCCAGCAAAAGTTCGAGATTTTCTTGCACAGAAGGGAATATTGCTAATTATAGAAGAGCATCTTAAAGGAACCTATCTTGATGGTGCGGCCATGCTGGCTGAGTCTGGTCACCCGGTAGTTGCATTAACACTTCGCCATGACCGCTTAGATAATTTCTGGTTTGTGCTACTCCACGAGTTGGGACATGTGTTTTTGCATCTCTTTGATTCCCTAAATATGGATTTCTTTGATGAAGAAAATAATTCCCAAGAGGACGAAATTGAGAAAGATGCTGACCAATTCGCTCTAAATCATCTTATCTCTCCAGACGCTTGGGAATTATGTTTATCCCGGTTTTCAATTTCTAAAGAGTCTGTAGAAGCCGATGCCCATAATCTTGGAATTCATCCCAGCATTGTCGCTGGCCGCATAAGAAAAGAGCAAAATAAATACACTATTCTTCATGAAATGATAGGGCAAGGTGAAGTTCGCAATACTTTGGGAGGTGAATAATGTTAATTGCCAAGAGTCAATACGTACCTATTTTGAAATGGCGACAAGGTGAATACCAAGCCTTGTCACGGTTAGATGATCAAGATAAAAACGCTATAGTTCCCTTATTGGTTATTCCACCTATTGAGTATGATTTTGAGGAAAAGCGCCTGAAGAAAACAGTACATGAACATATAGAACCCTTTCCAAAACGCTTTTGCAAAAAATGGGGCCAGGAAAAAGCTTTGATCGATTTTCACAATAGCCTAGAGAATGCGGTTATGGATAGTGGAGCTAAGATAATTCACTTTATATTTGACGAGCTCAGAAAGGCTAGTTGCACTGCAATTCCGGTGGTTAATTTGTCTAGAACAGAGGAATTCATTAAGGATATAAAGCAAGTTGTTATAAAGGATAAAAGAGGCGTTTGCACTAGGATTAAGTTGTCAGAGCTGATGGGCATTGATTTAAGTTCAAGACTGCAAGCGTTAATTCAATATCTTGATTTAGATTACTCCCAAGTTGATTTGGTAATTGATTTAGGAAAGCCCGATACATTCGAACCATATCCAGCATTTTCCAAGGCATTGGTGAATGCCATAAAGAAAATCGCAAGCATCGAACAATATAGATCTCTTACGATAGTGGCTACCTCATTGCAGCTCGCAACCATTCGGAGGCCTGGAGGCGAAGTAATAAGGCATGAGTGGCAGCTATATAAACAGCTTGTTACTGATTTAGAGAAGATAAGAATCCCTTCTTTCGGTGACTATACAATCGAGACCCCAGAATTTTCTAATCAGGACATGCGTCTAATGAAGCCATCCGGGAAAATTGTGTACACTGGCAATGACGTTTGGCTTGTTTCCAAGGGCCCGGTATTTAGGGGTAATGAGTCTCAAATGAATGATCACTGCAAATCAATTGCAGGTTCAGTCCATTGGTGTAAAAGTGATTATTCGTATGGGGATAAAATAATCAGCGATACATCATTGGGGATCATCAAGGCCTCTGGAAGCTTATCTACTTGGAAGCAAGTGGGTGTAAGTCACCACCTTGTAAAAGTTGCGGAACAGCTCTCCATGTTTCACGCTTCATGAATTGCTCTTTAATCCAGGCTGATAATTCACTAATAGAAACCAATTGAGACAGTTGGTTGTAAAGTTCAGTTCTTGATGGTTTTTGCTTATTGCGTTCTATACCAAGCCTATCAAGCAATGCTATTGCCTCGTTTCTCCATAGCAAGTGAGCCAAGGATATTGCATTAATTTCTGGATTCTTTTGCGCACGTCGGATAGTCGAGAAATTTATGCCCCCACGAGGCCCTTTATCGGCTAATAAAATGCCACACCACTGAGGCGAAATGGAAAATACCCCATCCAAATGGTTGGGTGCAACAACTAAAGTTAATTTTTCTAAGCACTCCCTGTAGATTAACAACTGATCGGGAAATCGATCAAGGTTATCCCTAGAGCTTTTTATTTCATAGCCATGGAGACATCCATTAAAAACAGCAATATCGATGCGATTTTTTCCGTGAATAAGACCAAGTTCATCTATCACAATTGTATTCAGGCAGTTGTGATATTCCTTAAGTTTTTTTGTGTGTAGGGCTTTCCGAATTTCTATATCAGAACTATGTTTCACAAAAAAATACCTTATGGTTAAAACTAAATAACAAACGCGTTGCCATCCAACGCAATAGACCTAATGCGGGCAGAATCTTCTAGGGTTTTTTATGCTAGCAGATATATACATTAGAGGCCAGTTCGAGCCTCATTCAATATGAAATGCGCCAATATTTTCCTATGAGGTAGAATATCTGCAAATGGTTCTTGAGCAGAAGTTCAAATAATTGCTCATGGCACACTGCTTTTAGTTGAAAATCGGAAGCAAGCTAATCGAGGACTAGGTGAGTGTCTAAAAGCTTGTTCGGTAGTTTATGTCAAGAATATATTCTTGATTAAATATGTACACAAAATTCAACAAATAAGGGGCGCATTCTGCGCCCCTTATTTGTTTTATTCCTGCATTAATTTTTTCGTGACTTTAAAAGAAAAATCTAATGAAACAATAGAATCAGGCGGCGAAATTTTTCGCCACAAAATCCCAGTTAACCAGGTTGTTGAGGTAGGTCTCGACGAACTTGGGGCGCAGGTTGCGGTAGTCGATGTAGTAGGCGTGTTCCCACACGTCGACACAGAGCAGGGCGCGGTCGCCAGTGGTCAGCGGGGTGCCGGCGGCGCCCATGTTGACGATGTCGACGCTGCCGTCGGCTTTTTTCACCAGCCAGGTCCAGCCGGAACCGAAGTTGCCGACGGCTGAGGTCTGGAAGGCTTTCTTGAATTCGTCGAACGAACCCCATTTGGCCTTGATTGCGTCAGCCAGCGCGCCGCTGGGTTCGCCGCCGCCGTTCGGCTTCATGCAGTTCCAGAAGAAAGTGTGGTTCCACACCTGGGCGGAGTTGTTGTAGATACCGCCGGCTGGCGCCTTTTTGATGATGGCTTCCAGTTCCAGGTTTTCATATTCGGTGCCCTTGATCAGGTTGTTCAGGTTGGTGACGTAGGCCTGATGGTGTTTGGCGTAGTGGTATTCGAATGTTTCCTTGGACATGTGGGGTTGCAGGGCGTCCATGGCATAAGGCAGGTCGGGCAGTTTATGTTCCATTTTTTACTCCATTTTATTTTGGTTTGTAGCAAGTCGTAGATTTAGACTCGGTTTAATTTTAGTGGTATTTGCCAATGATGGCAAGTTCAGATTTAGAAAATACTGATTATTCCAACGCCCCCTCCCCCTTGATGGGGGAGGGCTGGGGAGAGGGTGAAAAATCAACCGATTACCCCTCTCCCTAACCCTCTCCCGCAAGGGGAGAGGGAATTGTTCAGCGCTAGATTAACAATATAGACCAATTTGCTTGTCTGGAAAGCCTTCCGCAAACCCTATAACATAGCCGCATTTAAAGCTTTCTTCCCCGCCCATGAATTTATTGAAGGCCCTGGCCGCTGTCGGCAGCATGACCCTGATCTCGCGAATTCTGGGTTTTGTACGCGATACCATCATCGCCCGGGTGTTCGGCGCGGGGCTTTATTCCGACGCGTTCTTCGTCGCTTTCAAGATTCCCAATCTGTTGCGCAGGCTGTTTGCGGAAGGAGCGTTTTCCCAGGCGTTTGTGCCGATTTTGGCGGAATACAAGACCCGGAAAGGTCATGATGCGACGCGCGATCTGGTGGATCACGTTGCAACCCTGCTGGCCTTGATCCTGCTGGCGGTTACCGTGATCGGCGTGCTCGCCGCGCCGCTGCTGATCTATGTCAGCGCCCCCGGCTTTTCGGCGGTGCCGAGCAAGTTCGACCTGACGGTGCAACTGCTGCGTCTGACCTTCCCCTATATTTTCTTTATTTCGCTGGTGTCTCTGGCCGGCGGCATTCTCAACACCTACAGCAAGTTTTCGATCCCGGCGTTCACGCCGGTGCTGCTCAATCTGTCCTTCATCGGCTGCGCGTTGTGGCTGGCGCCGTACTTCAACCCGCCGGTGCTGGCGCTGGGGGTGGCGGTGCTGCTCGGCGGCTTGCTCCAGTTGGGTTTTCAGCTTCCCCATCTGGCCAGGGTCGGCTTGCTGCCTCGCTTCCGGCTTAATCTGAAAGATGAGGGGGTATGGCGCATTTTGAGACAGATGGGGCCGGCGGTGTTCGGCGTGTCGATCAGCCAGATCAGCCTGCTGATCAACACCATCTTCGCCTCGTTCCTGATCACCGGCAGCGTTTCCTGGCTGTATTATGCCGACCGCCTTATGGAGTTTCCCACCGGCATCCTCGGCGTGGCGCTGGGCACCATCCTGCTGCCCAGTCTGGCCCGGCATTATGCGGACGAATCCACCGATGAATATTCCCGCCTGCTCGACTGGGGCCTGCGCCTGACCTTGCTGCTGGCGCTGCCCGCCGCGCTGGCTCTGGCACTTTTGGCGGTGCCGCTGATTTCCACGCTGTTCTATTATGGCCAGTTCACCCTCAACGACCTATGGATGACGCGCGAGGCGCTACTGGCCTACAGTCTCGGCCTGGTTGGGCTGATCATGGTGAAGGTGCTGGCGCCGGGTTTCTATGCGCGGCAGAACATCCGCACGCCGGTCAAGATCGCGCTGTTTACCTTGTTCATGACGCAACTGATGAACCTGGCTTTTATCTGGCAGCTCAGACATGCCGGGCT
Source organism: Sulfuricella sp. (assembly GCA_028713975.1). Classification (GTDB taxonomy): domain Bacteria; phylum Pseudomonadota; class Gammaproteobacteria; order Burkholderiales; family Sulfuricellaceae; genus Sulfuricella. The sequence continues at coordinate 5,601 of JAQTNE010000013.1, read as the reverse complement.
GGCGCTCTCCATCGGGCTGGGCGCGTGCGTCAATGCCAGTCTGCTGTTTTACCATCTGCGCAAGCACGGAATTTATCAGCCCCAACCGGGCTGGCGAAAATTTTTCCTGCAAGTGGCCGTTGCCCTTGCAGCGATGGGCGCGGTGCTGTGGTTCGCCATGGGCGCGGAGGAAGCATGGCTCAAGGGCGGTATTTTTTCACGCGTGATCCATCTGGGCTGGTGTGTTGTTGCTGGGGCGGGAGCGTATTTTGTCGCGCTGACATTGTCCGGCGTGAGGCTCAGGGATTTCATTCGTCACGGCAAGAAGTGACCGGACTGGCAATATGAAATGCTGGTTGTAGGAGCGGTCTCCAGGCCGCGATAGTGTTTATCGCGGCCTGGAGACCGCTCCTACAACTCTCCCCCGTTTTCGCATGATTGATTGCGGGCCATAATGCCCTCACCGGAGCAGGTCTTAAGCCCTTGTTTTTCCTCCGCGTCCTTTGCGTCCTCTGCGGTGAAATGTCGCTTTTGAGTTATAATCTTTTCTTTTTTTACACTCGGCTATGTTGATTTATCGCGGGACGCCCGCCCAGCCACTTTCTCCGATTGCGCTCACTATCGGTAACTTCGATGGCGTACATCTCGGCCATCAGGCGATGCTCACGCGCCTGACTGCGGCTGCGCGCGAGCGCGGCCTTGCGCCTTGTGTGATGACCTTCGAGCCGCATCCGCGCGAGGTTTTTACCCCAGAGCAAGCACCGGCGCGCCTTTCCAACCTGCGCGAAAAGCTGGAGCTGTTTGAAGCGTCCGGTGTGGAGCGGGTATTTATTCTGCGTTTCAACCAGCGCTTCGCTCATATCAGCCCGCAGGATTTTATCGAGCGCATCCTGCATTACGGCCTGCAAGCCCGCTGGGTGTTGGTGGGGGACGATTTTCGCTTCGGCGCCAAGCGTGCGGGCGATTTCGCCATGTTGCAGGAAGCGGGGAAAAGCCACAATTTTGAGGTCGAGGCGATGCACAGCGTGACCGTCGAAGGACGGCGCGTATCCAGCACCATTGTGCGCGAGGCGCTGGCGAATGGCGAGCTTGCTCTTGCCGAGCGCTATCTTGGCCGCCACTACAGCATCAGCGGCAAGGTGGTACATGGCGAAAGCCTCGGGCGCAGGATCGGCTTTCCCACCGCCAACATCCAGATGAAACATAACAAGCCACCGCTGTCGGGGATTTTTGCGGTCGAGGTTCACGGCCTCGGCGACAAGCCGCTGCAAGGCGCGGCCAGCCTGGGCGTGCGCCCGACCATCAACGACAAGGGCAAGGCAACGCTGGAAGCGTTTTTATTCGACTTCGACGGCGATATTTACAACAAGCATCTGCGCGTGGATTTTTTGCTCAAGCTGCGCGACGAAATGAAATTTCCCAGCCTGGAAGCGCTGACGGCGCAGATCGCTGCGGATGTGGCAAACGCTAAAAATTACTTTTTGAACCGCTGAGGACGCGGAGGACGCTGAGGTTTCGCTGAGGTGTACTTTGTTTTTCCTCCGCGTCCTCCGCGTCCTCTGCGGTGAAAAATTATGGCTGATTACAAAGACACCCTGAACCTACCCGATACCCCGTTCCCGATGCGCGGCGACCTCGCCAAGCGCGAGCCGGCCTGGCTCAAGTCCTGGCAGGAGCAGAAGCGCTATCAGAAGATACGGCAAACGGCTAAAGGCCGGCCCAAATTCATCCTGCACGACGGCCCGCCTTACGCCAACGGCGACATCCACATTGGCCACGCGGTCAACAAGGTGCTCAAGGACATCATCGTCAAGAGCAAGACGCTGTCCGGCTTCGATGCGCCCTATGTGCCGGGCTGGGACTGCCACGGGTTGCCGATTGAGTTGCAGGTGGAAAAGCAGCACGGCAAGACCATCCCGGCGGCGCAATTCCGCGAGCTGTGCCGCGACTATGCCAAGACCCAGATCGAGCGCCAAAAGGCCGATTTCATCAGGCTCGGCGTGCTGGGCGAGTGGGACAATCCCTACCTCACCATGGATTTCAAGTTCGAGGCCGACATCATGCGCACCCTTGGCCGCATCCACGCCAACGGCTATCTCCAGCAGGGGCAGAAACCGGTGCACTGGTGCGTCGATTGCGGCTCGGCGCTGGCCGAGGCCGAGGTGGAATACGAGGACAAGGCTTCGCCGGCGATCGACGTGGCTTTCGCGGTGAAAGACGTCGCCGCGCTGGCCAGGGCAATGGGCATGAAGCAGCCCACCACCCTCTCTCCTAACTCTCTCCCTGAGGGAGAGAGGGACGAGGCCTCACTTCGCGAGTTTTATTTTAGCCAGCCGGTCTACGCGGTGATCTGGACTACCACGCCGTGGACCTTGCCCGCCAACCAGGCGGTGTGCGTCCATCCCGATTTCACTTACGACCTGATCCAGACGCCGAAAGGCATCCTGATCCTGGCGCGCGATCTGGCCGAAGCCTGCATCACGCGCTACGGTTTCGATGCGGTGGAAGTGGTGGCGACGGTGAAAGGCTCGGCGCTGGAACACCTGCAATTGCAGCACCCGTTCTACGACCGTACCGTGCCGGTGATCTGCGGCGACCATGTCACGCTGGATGCCGGTACCGGCCTGGTTCACACCGCTCCGGCGCACGGCCTGGAAGACTACGCTGTCGGCTTGAAATACAACCTGCCGGTGGAATGCCCGGTGGGCGACGACGGCAAGTTTTACGCCGGCGTGCCGCTGGTCGGTGGCCAGTCGATCTGGGCAGCGAACAAGACGGTGGTCGAGACCATGGCGCAGAACGGCGCGCTGTTGCTCGAAGAAAAACTCAAGCACAGCTATCCGCATTGCTGGCGCCACAAGACGCCGATCATTTTTCGCGCCACCCACCAGTGGTTCATCGGCATGGAAGCTTCCGGCTCGCATCGCAGCCTGCGCAGCGCCGCGCTCAAGGCGGTGGAAAGCACCGAGTTCTTCCCCGCTTGGGGCCGCGCGCGTCTCGAAGCGATGATCCGCAACCGCCCGGACTGGTGCGTATCGCGCCAGCGTAACTGGGGCGTACCGATGCCGCTGTTCGTCCACAAGGAAAGCGGTGAACTGCACCCGCGCACCGCGGAACTGCTGGAGCAAGTGGCGCTGCGCGTGGAGAAGTGGGGCATCGAGGCGTGGTTCAGCCTGGAGGCGGCGGAACTGCTTGGCGACGAGGCGGCGACTTACAAGAAGGTGAGCGATACCCTCGATGTCTGGTTCGATTCCGGTTCGACTCATGCCTGCGTGCTGAAGGAGCGCGATACCCTGGCCTATCCGGCAGACCTGTATCTGGAAGGCTCTGACCAGCATCGCGGCTGGTTCCAGTCTTCGCTGCTGACCAGTTGCGCTACCGATGGCCATGCGCCTTACAAGGCGTTGCTCACCCACGGTTTCGTGGTTGACGGCAACGGCCACAAGATGAGCAAATCCAAGGGCAACGTGATCGCGCCGCAGAAGGTGGTGGACACCCTCGGCGCCGACATCCTGCGCCTGTGGGTGGCCTCCACCGACTATTCCGGCGAGCTGACCATCTCCGACGAGATACTCAAGCGGGTGACGGAAAGCTATCGTCGCATCCGCAATACCCTGCGTTTTCTGCTGGCGAATATCGCCGATTTTGATCCGGTAAAGCATGCCCTGCCGGCAGAGGATTGGCTTGAGATCGACCGCTATGCACTGGCCATGACACGGGATTTCGAAAACGAATGCAAAGTGCATTACGAGAAATACGAGTTCCATTATGTCGTGCAGAAATTGCAGGCTTTCTGCTCGGAAGACATGGGCGGGTTCTACCTCGATATCCTGAAGGATCGCCTGTATACCGCCGGAGCCGATTCCCGTGCCCGCCGTTCGGCGCAAAATGCGCTGCACCACATCACCCACAGCATGGTGCGGTTGATGGCGCCGATTCTCTCCTTCACCGCCGAGGAAGTGTGGCAGGTACTGGCTGGTACGGATGCAGGCGATAGTGTGTTCCTGCACACCTGGAATGAAGTGCTTCCGCCCCAACCGGCGGAGGACGCGCTCAAACAGCGCTGGGTGGAGTTGCGAATGGTGCGGGCCGATGTGCAGAAGCGGCTGGAAGAGGTACGCGCGGACGGGCAGATCGGTTCGTCGCTGGCCGCTGAGGTGGATGTCTACGCCATCGGTGAGATTTTCGACCTGCTCGATTCCTTCGGCGACGACCTGCGTTTTGTCTTCATCACTTCGCAGACGCGTTTGCATCAAGGCAGTCATCCCGATGCGGCGACCGGCGAATCGGGGGTCGGCATTCGGGTGAGCCCGAGTTCGCAGCAGAAATGCGAGCGCTGCTGGCATTACCGCGAGGATGTCGGCGCGGATGCCGATCATCCGGCGTTGTGCGGGCGTTGCGTGTCCAACCTGTATGGCGAAGGTGAGGCGCGCCAATATGCGTAGCTGGTGGCAATGGCTCATCATTAGTGCAGTGGTGATCGTGCTCGACCAGATCACCAAGCAGTGGGTGTCACAATCACTGGGGTTGCAGGATGTCATTCAGGTGACGCCGTATTTCAACCTGGTGCTGGCGCACAATGCCGGCGCGGCGTTCAGCTTCCTCGCCGGAGCAGGCGGCTGGCAGCGTGGGTTCTTCACCGCGATTGCGCTGGTTGCGGCGGTCGTGATCGTTCACCTGCTGCGCAAGCACTACATGGAAAAGAGGTTCAGCCTGGCGTTGGTGTTGATTCTGGGCGGCGCGCTCGGCAACCTGATCGACCGTATTCTGTTGGGCCACGTCATCGATTTTCTCGATTTTTACGTGCAGGCCTGGCACTGGCCGGCATTCAATGTGGCCGACATGGCGATTACCGGTGGTGCCGGGCTGTTGATCTGGGATAGTCTGAAAAAACCGGCAAGATAGTTTTAAACCGAAAAATTATAGAGCAGGCAGGAGAACGATATGGGCAGGCAAACCGTCGCAGGCGACAAAATTATCGTGCATTACCGCATTTCCGTTCCGGATGGCGACGTTATTCTGGATACCCATGATGATGAGCCGGTCGCCCTTGAACTGGGCGCGGGGGAAATCGCGGAAAATCTGGAAAAATGCCTGTACGGTCTGGAGCAGGGCGATGAGCGCACCTTCAATCTCGAACCCGAGCAGGCGTTCGGCCTGAGCGACCCGGAACTGGTGCAGCGGATCGAGCTGGATATGTTCCCGGATGACATCCTGGTCGAGGTCGACAGCCTGATCGAATTCAACCTGCCCAGCGGCGATGGCGTGATGGGACTGATCCTCGACAAGACCGAAACCGATGCGCTGGTGGATTTCAATCATCCGCTGTGCGACTACCCACTGCGGTTTGAAGTCGAAGTGATCGAAATCCTAGAGTCAAACTGAAAAAAATGTAGGTTGAGCCAGGCTCTCAGGGCTACCGCACTACATCGTTCCCCCCTTTGAAAAAGGGGGGGCTAGGGGGGATTTAAAAGCGCGGCAAATAGCCGTTACCGTAAATCCCCCTCAATCCCTGAGGTTTCCCCTCAAATTCAAATTCCATGGCAAGCCTGCCGAGCCTGCTGACGGAGAAACACCAGCGAGTTTTTGGGTCGAATACGTCGCAGCCAGAGCGATCCGGCG
>JAQTNE010000012.1 GCA_028713975.1 Sulfuricella sp. | reverse complement strand
AAATCATTTCTGTTGTGAATTGCGGGCGGGCATCGGTCAGTTACAATCTCGAGCTTGACGGACTCAGCGACCAGGCAGTTGTGAATTGCGGGCGGGCATCGGTCAGTTACAATACTGCGCGTTTAAGGACACCGACGGTACGGTTGTGAATTGCGGGCGGGCATCGGTCAGTTACAATCCTGAACTGGAATGCCCCGGAAGCTGCTTGTTGTGAATTGCGGGCGGGCATCGGTCAGTTACAATCTTGGCGCCCTGGGCGCCCGTGGCCGTGGAGTTGTGAATTGCGGGCGGGCATCGGTCAGTTACAATCCCGGCGCCGGGATATTCACATCCCACCAGTTGTGAATTGCGGGCGGGCATCGGTCAGTTACAATACGTCAGCCGCAACACGTTGAGCGGGCAAAGAAAAGCACAAAAATCCAGCGGGCTTTTTCGCTGGATTTTTGTGCTTTAATTTTATGATCTTCGCAAATTTCATGGTCAGAAGAAGCTGATTTGTTCAGGAGCCTGTTCGGTGGCCTTGCGTACTTTGCCATAGAAAACGCGCATGCGCTCGAATTGTTTGTCGGTAACCGTAATCAGCCGCACCTCTCCATCACCCGGCAAAAAAGATTTGATGCGGTTCTCATGCACATCGGCGTTTTCTTCGCTTGGGCAGTGCCGCCCATACACGGAAAACTGCATCATGGTGAAGCCATCGTTCAATAGCGCTTTGCGGAAATCGTGGTAGGCGCGCCGTGCCGCCTTGGTATCCGTGGGCAGGTCGAACATGGCAATAATCCACATACTGCGAAATCCTCCAAAGCTCATAACACGGGAATCTCCACATCCTTTTCTTCACCCGCCAGCACCTTGCGCACGCTGGCAGCATAGTGATGCAGTGCTACCATCAAGGGGAATTTGCGTTCGCCGATGGTGCAACTCCAATCGAGAATTTCCAATAATGCGCGTTTGTTCTGCGGCGTGAGTTCGGGCGTATCCGGCAGCAACTCGCACACTTCATAAACCTTGATGTCCACCAGCGGGCGTAGCGGCTCCATCAAATCATCCGCCAGAGCGAAGCTGTTGTACTGATTGCGGTGATGCACGCCCAGCGCCGGATGCAGTCCAGCACCCACCACTGCGCGCGCCACCGCGCCGCGCATTACAGCATAGCCATAGTTGAGCATGGCGTTGATGCCGGGTATGTCAGGATTGCGACGGAACTCCGGGCCGAAAAGGCGCTGCCAATATATACGCGCGGCCTGCGCCTCGATATTTTCCGGATCGCCGCTTTTTACCTTGGCGGCGTAAGCGTGCAGCGGCTTGTCATCCCCCGTGGCGGAATGCAGTACCTTGGCTTGTTCGCGTATCTTGGCTTGCACGATGCGTTGCCATGCTCTCTTGCAGGCGGGTTCTGTGGCCGCAACCTGTTGTCCTAGGGTTTTGCTGTGCAGCGTATGACCATCCAGCGGCAGCAGGATGGCGCTAGGCAAATGTTTGCTGTCGCATATCAGTACCACGACATTATTTTCAAAGCAGGCGGTAAGCAAGCCTTGCGTGTGGCTGATGGCTGGATGGTCGAGAATTAGTACCCCCAAATCTTCCACCGGCACACTGCCGAGTTCAGCTCCCTCGCGCTCAATCACCATCTGCCGGTTGCGCAGATGAAGATAGGATGGGTTGCTGATTTCGACGATGCGCTTAATCATTGCATGAGGTGAGGTTGCCTAAAGGGTCAATGAGAATTTTCTTTCCCTCGAACAGATTGGGAGTTTTATCAAACCCAGTTCGTTTGTCATCCAAAGTTGCGGCGCTATGTAATCGCAAGGTGAAGCGGTTATTTGAACCATCTAGCTTTTGTACTCGATAGATTGTTTGTGTGTCATCTGTTTGCACCATGTCATTGACTGCCAGCGACATAACAAATCTCCATTCCTTGCCATGCTCGCGTTGCACGATGTCGGTTATTTCGGTATTGCTTGCGCCACGCGCCCGCCGTGCCGCTTCCATCGCGGTGACAAAGATACCTTTGCGTTTTTTAGTCTCGATATGCTCGATAATTTCGACGTGATGGTTGTTGCCGTACTTGAAAAACTTATAGTCGCGGTCTTGCCCTTTGCGAATCGCATGGGTGGTGGCCTTGTTGAAGTTGGTCACCAGCCGAACCGTTTTGATGGGTGTTTCGCCATCCAGATGATAGAGCGGGTTGCTTTCGCCAAACGCCTGCTTGGCGTTACCCTGATAAGCCGCAAGCCTCGCTTCAACCAGTTCCCGCACTTTGCCGTCGCGGATTTTGCTGACCTCATTGGCGGTGAGCGTTGCCAGTGGCTTGCGATAGACAAAGCGATCCTCGACGCTGATCTTTCCTGTTTTGGCGTCGGCGACCTCTTCTTTGAAATGTCCATATGCAGTGTCCTCATGCAACGCCCCACTGATCTTGCGCGCAGGCGCGTGGGAGACAATCACCTTGTCTATCTTTTCGTAGATGTCGTCGTAGAACCCTTCCCACGGCGCATCCAGCGCAAAGCCGCGTGTCGAAAGGCTGCCGCCTCCCTGCGCGGAAAGGCGCGAGAGTTTATGGAACAGGCTGCGGTTGGTCAGCGCAATCACAATCGCATCAATCGCGTGGTGGCGATGATCGGCACGGTTTTTCTCATTGCCGCCATCAGCCGAGAGCAGGGTGCTGAGCCGCCAGCGGTGGCGCAGTGCGGCTGTGGCCTCACCCTTACTGATTTCGACAGGCATCCCTAATTGTTGCAGATAGCTCCTGACTTCCACGCAAATGTAGCGCGTGTCATTTAACTGGCGAGAGACAAACTCGTCCACGTTGATTTCCTTTTGCTCGAAGCGGCGACGCTTGGGGAAGGGCAGTGGCTTGATGCGTTGCAGCATCTGTGCATAATCCAGCGGATCGCCTTTGCCGATTTCAAACGGCGTGTTATTGAGTTTCACTTGGCGATTGAAAGCTGCCATGCACAGCGTCTTGTTCATATAGGAGTCATCGAGCGAACGGCTGTAAGGCAGGATGTGTTCGACATCCACTTCCGGTGAGAACAGCATTTCACGCGAGATGACCGTGCCGGTATAGGGGCAGATCATTTCGCACTCTCTCCACATCTGATATTTCTGGATGTCGGCGCGAGTGGGGTGCTGAATGCCGAACTCTTCGCGCAGGATTTTGGCGGCAAGGTCATTCGCTTTTTCGCGGGTGTTTTGTTCCTTCTGCACTTCTTGTTTCTGGCGCTTGGACAGCTTCATGTCGCGCGCCATTTCCACGCGGGTGATGCTCGGTTTGCCATATTGCCGGAGGATGGCGTTCACTACTTTGCGCGTTTCGTAGAGTGCCTTTTGCACTACTGGATTGCGCACATTGGGCGGCAAGCCGAGTTTGTCTGTAACGGTTTGAGGGTTCGGGTTGCTGTGGTCATAACCTGCCACATTACAGGCATCGCTGTAAATCATGCCTTGTTCCAAATGTGGCAGGATATTTCTCATGGCCTTCTGTGAGAGGCGCGCGTATCCAGGCTCTAACTCGATCTTGGCAAGCGTTTCGGCGGTTGCGGCATCGAAGCCCCAATGCGTTTGCATCCGGTTGAGGAAGCCTTGCTCGTTGTCTATGGTGAGCAGGTCGATGATGAGATCGTCGCATAGTTGAAGAGGAAGCGCATCCCATTTGTTGCCGAGGGCATCGCGCAGAGCATAAGCCGTGCTGTTGCCCAGCAGCCCTTTTTTCTTTCCCTCCTCCAGATTAAACAATTCGCCCTCGTGCAAACCAAGCGTACTGCGCGCCTTGCCCCAACTCAAGGTTTTTTGCTTTTCCAATAAAGCGCCCAGTTTTTCCCGTTCATTTTGATTGAGTGGTCGATATTCACGCGTTTCTGGATTCTTAACTGTGAGGTGGTTGATGTCCTGCAAGATACGCACGCGCTGTGCCAGCAAGGTGGCTTTGGCGCCGCGCTTGCGTGTGGGTTCAAAGGTACATTTGCCAACCAGGTGCTTTTGCGATTTCAGCGGGCGCTGGAAAAAGATGGTGTTGTGTATCGCCACCTTCAGTGCGGGATGCAGGGTATTCGGGTAATGCGCTTGTTGAGCCTGCCACAACGCCTCAAACTCTTCCGCATACATGGCGCGGTCAGTGTAGCGGCAACGCTGGGTATCCTGGCTGGCGAGATATTCACCGAGTGTGCGGCAATCGGCACTCCGTATGGCGGTACGCAAGGAGCTAATCGCGCTTTTTACTTTGCCATCCTCCTCGGATGCCGCTTTGCGGTTGCTTTGAAAACCACGCCGTTGTGCCAAGTGATAAAGCGCACGCCCGAATTGATAAGGGTCTAGCTTCTCGTCTAGCCCGCGCTTGCGTAGTTGGTAAGGATTGTTGCCTTGATTGTCGAGTAAGAGGGCGTTGCGTTCCGCAGCGTCTTTTGGCAAAAGGTTGTTGCGTAGCAGCAGGTTGAGCAGCTTGTCGCGCCGTCGTTTGCGTCTTGCCACCAGCTTGCGTGCGGCACGGGCAGACCGCCGTGCGTGATTCTTGGGCGTGCCTGTTTTGGCTTCAACGGCTTCCTGGAAAATCCGAGATCCGCAGGCGATCAGCTTTTTCGGTTGCTGGTTGTCGTCATATTCGATCAACGCCCAGCCAATTGAATTGGTGCCCAAGTCCAGTCCGAGTGTCGTGCCGCCCATGAATTTTTCCCTTTGTAAAAATACATTGTACGGTTATACTTTAGACGTATTGTAACTGACCGATGCCCGCCTTGCTTTTCATAATAAGAAGTGAAAGCTTCGCAGGATAGCCCCACGGGGTAAACCACTGAGCCTCTCGCGCAAGCGAGGGGCTTTTTAATTCTTGCCGGAGGCGAATTTGACTTTCAAAGGTATTTCCGTAATTGCCATCGACGGCCCGTCGGCTTCGGGCAAGGGCACGGTGACCCAGCGGGTCGCCGAAAAACTCGGTTTCCACTATCTCGACAGCGGCGCGCTGTACCGCTTGCTGGCGCTGGCGGCCATGCGCCAGCAGGTGTCGCTGGACGACGAGGCCGGTCTAGCGAAGCTGGCGAGCGGGATGGATATCCGCTTCGAGCAGGGGTTCATCTGGCTGGACGGCGAATCGGTGGACGATGCGATCCGTACCGAGGAATGCGGCAACGGGGCTTCCCGCGTCGCGGCCTATCCGGCGGTGCGGGCTGCGTTGCTCGACTTGCAGCGCGCCTTCCGCAAGGCGCCGGGTCTGGTCGCGGACGGACGCGATATGGGCTCGGTGGTGTTCCCCGATGCGGCGCTCAAGATATTTCTGACCGCCAGCGCCGAAGTGCGCGCGGAACGCCGGTATAAACAGTTGATGGAAAAAGGAATGCGTGCTAATATTGAACAGATTTTGCATGATATAAGGCAACGCGATGAGCGCGATAGCGCACGTAGCGTAGCCCCGTTGCAAATGTGTGCGGATGCCAGTCTGCTGGATACCAGTTCCATGACCATCGTCGAAGCGGTGGACGAGGTTCTGGCCCGATTCAGGCAGGTTTGTGTCCGATAGGCGCCTCAAGCTCCAAACGGTTTTATTGGTCGAAACATTTCTTGTGCCTTGCGGCATGTTTCCCCGAACTGTTAGAAACTTCTGGCGGGTGTTAACTAACCCCGTTGATTGACGGGCTTTTTTTCAGGTTTTTAAACAATGACTACTGCTTCCTCTTCCCCTGTTTCAGAATCCTCCGAAAGTTTTGCCGCTCTGTTTGCCGAGAGCTTGTCACACCAGGAAATGCGCGCTGGCGAGGTGATTACCGCCGAAGTCGTGCGTGTCGATAACGACAGCGTGGTGGTCAACGCCGGACTCAAGTCCGAAAGCGTCATCGATGCCAACGAATTCAAAAATGACAAGGGTGAAATTGAGGTCAAACCGGGCGATTTCGTCAAGGTTGCGATCGAAATGCTGGAAGACGGCTATGGTTCGACCAAGCTGTCGCGCGAAAAAGCCAAGCGCGTCGCCGCCTGGCAGGATCTGGAAACGGCCATGGAGCAGGGCACGCTGGTTAGCGGTATGGTCAATGGCAAGGTCAAGGGCGGCTTGACCGTGATGGTCAATGGTATTCGCGCCTTCCTGCCGGGTTCGTTGGTGGATGTGCGTCCGGTTAAGGACACCACACCTTACGAAAACAAGGAAATGGAGTTCAAGGTTATCAAGCTGGATCGCAAGCGCAACAACGTTGTCGTTTCGCGCAAGGCCGTGCTGGAGCAGAGCCTGGGCGCCGATCGCCAGAGCTTGCTGGGCACGCTGAAAGAAGGCATGGTCGTCAAGGGTATCGTCAAGAATATTACCGACTACGGCGCTTTTGTCGATCTGGGCGGCGTCGATGGCCTGCTGCACATCACCGACCTGGCATGGCGTCGCGTCAAGCATCCTTCCGAGGTGCTGGCTGTGGGCGACGAAGTCGAAGCCGTGGTGCTCAAGTTCGATCAGGAGAAGAACCGCGTTTCCCTGGGCGTCAAGCAACTGGGCGACGATCCTTGGGTCAACCTGTCGCGCCGCTATCCACAGAGCACCCGTTTATTCGGCAAGGTCACCAACCTGACCGACTACGGTGCGTTCGTCGAGATCGAGCAGGGCATCGAAGGCCTGGTTCACGTTTCCGAAATGGACTGGACCAACAAGAACGTTCATCCGGGCAAAGTGGTGCAGCTTGGCGACGAAGTCGAAGTCATGATTCTGGAAATCGACGAAGAGCGCCGCCGCATCTCCCTCGGCATGAAGCAGTGCAAATCCAACCCATGGGACGACTTTGCCGTCACCCACAAGAAGGGCGACAAGGTTTCCGGCCAGATCAAGTCCATCACCGACTTCGGCGTATTCATCGGTCTGCCTGGCGGCATCGACGGTCTGGTTCATCTGTCCGATCTGTCCTGGAACATGCCGGGCGAAGAGGCGGTGCGCAATTACAAGAAGGGCGATGAGGTCGAGGCGATGGTGCTGGCGATCGACGCCGAGCGTGAGCGCATCTCCCTGGGCATCAAGCAGATGGAAGGCGACCCGTTCAACAACTACGTTTCTGTCAACGACAAGAACAGCATCGTCAAGGGTATCGTCAAATCCGCTGACGCCAAGGGAGCGGTCATCACGCTCGACGGCGAGGTGGAAGGCTACCTGCGTGCTTCCGAAGTGTCGCGCGACCGTGTCGAAGACATTCGCACCCATCTCAAGGAAGGCGACGAAATCGAAGCCAAGATCATCAATATCGATCGCAAGAACCGCAACATCAATCTGTCCATCAAGGCCAAGGATATGGCGGATGAGGCCGATGTGATGCAGAAGATGGCGTCATCCAGCGATGCCGCGGCTTCCAGTGGAACTACCAACCTTGGAGCGTTGTTGAAGGCCAAGATGGACACGAAGCAAACCGGCCAATAACAATCAACCTTCGGAAGGTTCGCCAATGACAAAATCGGAGCTCATATCCCGGCTGGCGATGCGTTACTCGCAGCTGGTCACCAAGGATGCGGAACTGGCAGTGAAGACGATCCTCGATGCAATGGGAGCAAGCCTGTCCCAGGGCGAGAGGATCGAGATTCGCGGTTTCGGCAGTTTCAGCCTTAACTACCGGCCACCCCGGGTCGGGCGCAATCCGAAAACCGGCGGCAAGGTGAACGTACCGGAAAAGTACGTGCCACACTTCAAGGCCGGCAAGGAATTGCGTGAGCGTGTTGACGCCAGCTAATCGGGCAAGTTGGGTTACTGACTAACCGGAAGACACGGCGGCATAATCGAAAGATCATGCCGCCTTTTTTCTTGTTTTATAAGCTAAAAAAAATAGCTAACCGCCGATTGACGCAGATAAACGCCGATTTTTGAAGAGGTGGCTGAATTGCAGCAACTCAATAATAATCTGTTTTATCTGCGTTAATCGGTGTTCATCGGCGGTTAATCGTCGTAATAATCGAGGCATAATGCGCTACTTGTCCTGGTTGTCTGGTCTTGTTCTGTTTCTGCTGGCCTTGGGCTTTGCGGTCAAGAACAGCGATATAATTGCAGTTCACTATTACCAGGGGTACCAGTGGCAGGCGCCGCTGGCTCTGGTGATACTGGTATTTTTCTGTGCAGGCGTTGCCGTGGGCATCGCGGCCAGCCTGGGCTTCCTGTTCCGGCAGAGGCGCGAAATTCTGTCCCTTAAACGGGAAATGCGGGCCAAGGTGCAGGCGCATGATGTGAAGGACGGCGGCTAGCCGGCTTTGTTATGGAATTCGAATACTGGTGGCTCCTGTTTATTCCGTTGTTCTTCAGCCTGGGTTGGATGGCAGCGCGCATCGATATCAATCATGTCCTGTCGGAATCGCGCCGGCTGCCCGCCTCCTATTTCCAGGGGCTGAATTTCCTTCTTAACGAACAGACCGACAAGGCGATCGAGGCATTTATCGAAATTGCCAAGGCCGACACCGAAACGGTCGAATTGCAGTTTGCCCTCGGTAGCCTGTTTCGCCGACGCGGCGAAGTCGAGCGCGCCATTCGCATGCACCAGAGCCTGCTGGAGCATAACGACTTGAGCGAGGAAAAGAAGCTGACCGCGATGAACGAACTGGGTCAGGACTACCTGAAAGCCGGCCTGCTGGATCGCGCCGAACAGGTCTTCAGCGAACTACAAAAAACACGTTCTTCCAGTCCGGCCTTGAAATTCCTGCTGGAAATCTACGTGCTGGAAAAAGACTGGCTCAAGGCGGTTGACGCGGCCCGCCGGCTGGGCGAGATTTCCAATCGTTCCTACCAGATCGAGATCGCCCATTTTTATTGCGAGCTGGCAGCCAGCGAAATTGCTCATTCCGATCATGCTGCGGCACGGCGGCATCTGGAAGAGGCGCTGGGGGTGAACCGCGACAGTGTGCGCGCCAATATCCTGCTGGGCGATATTGAGATCGCCGAAGGCCGGCACGAGGCGGCGATACAGTGGTGGAAGCGGGTTGAAACACAGAATCCCGCGCACTTGGCCTTGGTGGCAGAACGCTTGCTGGTGAGCCATCGCGCACTCGACCGCTTCACCGAAGGCATGGATCTGCTGCGCGGCTACCTGGCGCGCTATGGCTCACTGGATATGCTGAATGTGATTTTCCAGGCCGTGCTGGAAACCGATGGGCCGCAGGTCGCTTACCGGTTGGCGCGCGACGAATTGCGGCGCAATCCCAGCATGCGCGGTCTGGATCGGCTGCTGGAGGCGCAGTTGCTGGAGGCGCCGGCTGAGCGCAGGCAGGATCTGCAACTGGTGCATAACCTGATCCACCAGCACTCCGCCGGGCTGGCGCTGTACCGCTGCGATCATTGCGGGTTCAGGGCGCGCCAGTATTTCTGGCATTGCCCCGCCTGTGGCAAGTGGGAGACTTATCCGCCGCGTCGCAGCGAAGAAAACGAAGTGCCGGGCAAGAAGTCCGGCTTGAAGATTTGATGTGAATATGAACGACCCGAAAATCATCGTCGCCCTTGATTTTTCTACCCGCCAGGATGCGCTGGCGCTGGCGGAAAGGCTCGACCCCGCCGCATGCCGGCTCAAGGTCGGCAAGGAGCTGTTTACCGCCGCTGGGCCGGCTTTGGTGGAAAATCTCAGTGCGCTTGGCTTCGAAGTGTTTCTCGACCTGAAATTCCACGACATCCCGAACACCGTCGCTTCTGCCTGCAAGGCCGCGGCTCGGCTCGGGGTCTGGATGCTGAACGTGCATGCCCTGGGCGGCAGGCGCATGATGGAGGCGGCGCGTGAAGCGCTGGAGGGCACCGCCAAACGCCCCAGGCTGATTGCGGTGACGGTGCTGACCAGCATGGGTCGGGAAGATTTGAACGAGCTTGGCATTGCCGGCGAGCCGCGCGAAACCGTGCTGCGGTTGGCCGGGTTGGCGCAGGCAAGCGGTCTCGACGGCGTGGTGTGCTCGGCGCAGGAAGCCTCATTGTTGCGACAGGAACTGGGAACGGATTTTTGCCTGGTGACGCCCGGTATCCGCCCGGCCAATGCCGCGCAGGACGACCAGACCCGCATCGTCACGCCGGCGGAAGCCATCCGCCTCGGCTCGCATTATCTGGTGATTGGCCGGCCTGTTACCAAGGCAGCCGATCCCCTGCTGGCGCTACAGAATATCAATCTTGAAATTAATGGAGTGGGACTATGAAAGTAAGCGTAATCGGCACCGGCTACGTCGGCCTGGTGACAGGCACCTGCCTGGCGGAAGTGGGTAACGACGTACTGTGCCTGGACGTGGACGTGAACAAGATCAATATTCTCAACAACGGCGGCATCCCGATTTACGAGCCGGGTCTGGAAGATATGGTCAAACGCAACGTGGCTGCCGGTCGTTTGCGATTCACCACCGACCCGACTGAAAGCGCCAAACATGGGGCGATCCAGTTCATCGCCGTCGGCACCCCGCCGGACGAGGATGGCTCCGCCGACTTGCAGTATGTGGTGGCGGCGGCGCGCGCCATCGGCCAGAGCATGCAGGAATATACGGTGATCGTGGACAAATCCACGGTGCCGGTCGGGACTGCCGACAAGGTGCGCGCGGCAGTGCAGGAAGAGCTTGCCAAACGCGGCGCCAAGATTGAATTCAGCATCGCCTCGAATCCCGAGTTCCTCAAGGAAGGCGCGGCAGTGGATGACTTCATGCGTCCCGATCGCATCGTGGTCGGCACTGACGACTCCCGTGCCGTGGAATTGATGCGCTCGCTGTATGCGCCATTCCAGCGCAATCACGAGCGCCTGATCATGATGGACATCAAGTCCGCCGAGCTGACCAAATATGCCGCCAACGCCATGCTCGCCACGCGCATTTCGTTCATGAACGAACTCGCGCTGCTGGCCGAAAAAATGGGCGCGGACATCGAGAACGTGCGTCATGGCATCGGCTCCGACCCACGCATTGGCTATCATTTTCTCTATGCCGGCTGCGGCTACGGCGGCTCCTGCTTCCCCAAGGACGTGCAGGCCCTGCAGCGCACCGCCAAGGAATATGGCAGCGACCTGAGAATACTCAATGCCGTCGAAACCGCCAACGAGCGCCAGAAAGAAGTGCTGCTGGACAAGATCACCGCCCGCTTCGGCAACGACCTGTCCGGCAAGAACTTCGCCCTGTGGGGCCTGGCATTCAAGCCCAACACCGACGACATGCGTGATGCGCCCAGCCGCGTGCTGATCAAGGGACTGTGGGCACGCGGCGCGACCGTGACAGCCTACGACCCGGTGGCCATGCATGAAACCAGGCGGATTTTTGGTGACGATCCCCGCCTGAAACTGGTGGATGCGCCGATGTCCGCGCTGGAAGGTGCCGATGCCCTGGTCATCGTGACCGAATGGCAGGTATTCCGCGTGCCGAATTTCGCCAGCGTAAAATCCAGTTTGAAAACGCCGGTAATTTTCGATGGCCGCAACCTGTATGAGCCGAAAGACGTGCGGGCTGCGGGGATCGAGTATTTCGCGATTGGTCGTTTGTAAAATCTGGATAACCGCAGAGGACGCTGAGGACGCTGAGGACGCAGAGGTTTTGATATTGACTTTCCTCTGCGTCCTCAGCGGTGAGAATGCTTTTTTTATTTGAAGATTATGCTACCTAACTTCGAAAATGCCCGTGTATTAGTCGTTGGCGACATCATGCTGGATCGTTACTGGTTCGGCGAGGTGAGCCGTATTTCACCCGAGGCGCCGGTGCCGGTGGTGCACGTCGGTCGCACCGAAGAGCGACCGGGGGGCGCCGCCAACGTGGCGCGCAATGCGGCGGCGCTGGGGGCAAAGGTTTCCCTGCTGTCGGTGGCCGGCAGGGACGAGGCGGGCGACAGCCTGGCGCGCCTGCTGCACAGCGAAAACGTCAAGGTGGTGCTGCATCGCGATGAGGGCCTGGATACCACCATCAAGCTGCGCGTGATCGGGCGCCAGCAGCAGTTGCTGCGCATCGATTTTGAAACCTCGCCGAGCCATGAAGTGTTGCTCAGCAAGCTGGCCGATTTCGAGAAAATGCTGGCGGACGCCGATGTGGTGATCTTGTCGGATTACGGCAAGGGCGGGCTGACGCATATTCGGCAAATGATCGCGCTGGCCAATGCCATGCACAAGCCGGTGCTGGTCGATCCCAAGGGCGACGATTACGGGCGCTACAGCGGCGCTACTTTGCTGACGCCCAACCGCAGCGAGTTCCGCGAAGTGGCGGGAAGCTGGAAAAGCGAGGAAGAATTGACGCGCAAGGCGCAGCAGTTGCGGCATGAGCTGGATTTGCGAGCACTACTGGTGACCCGCAGCGAAGAAGGCATGACGCTGTTCCGCGAGCAGGGGGCGACGCACGAGCCGGCCTTGGCGCGCGAGGTGTACGACGTCAGCGGTGCAGGAGATACCGTCATCGCCACCCTGGGCGTGATGCTGGCGGCCGGATCAGATTTGCCGGAAGCGGTGCACATCGCCAATCTTGCCGCCGGCATCGTGGTCGGCAAGCTGGGAACGGCGGTGGCGAACCGTGAAGAATTGATGGCTGAATTGAACAAATAAAAGGATAAAACCATGCATTACATCGTTACCGGCGCGGCCGGCTTCATCGGCGCCAACATCGTCAAGGGTCTGAATGACCGCGGCATCACCGACATCATCGCGGTCGACAACATGAAGAAGGCCGACAAGTTCAAGAACCTGGTGGACTGCGAAATCGCCGACTACCTGGACAAGGAAGATTTTCTCGACCTGATCCTGGACGGCGCTTTCGAAGGCGAAGTCGCCGCCATCTTCCACGAGGGCGCTTGCTCCGACACCATGGAAACCGATGGCCGTTACATGATGGAGAACAATTACCGCTACACCGTATCGCTGCTGGACTATTGCCAGAATGAGGGCGTGCCCTTGCTGTATGCCTCTTCCGCCAGCGTTTACGGCGGCGGCACGGTGTTCAGCGAATCGCGCGAACATGAAGCGCCGCTCAACGTCTACGGCTATTCCAAGTTCCTGTTCGACCAGTATGTGCGCCGTATGTGGCAAAACAAGACCGCGCAGATCGTCGGCTTCCGCTACTTCAACGTCTATGGCCCGCGCGAGCAGCACAAGGGGCGCATGGCTTCGGTCGCCTTCCATTTCTTCAACCAGTACCAGGCCGAAGGCAAGGTCAAGCTGTTCGAAGGCTGCGACGGCTACGCCAACGGCGAACAGCGGCGCGATTTCGTTTCGGTGGAGGACGTAGTCAAGATCAACCTGTGGTTCCTCGATCATCCCGAACAATCCGGTATCTTCAACCTCGGCACCGGCAACAGCCAGACTTTCAACGACGTGGCGGTGGCCGCAGTGAATTCCTGCCGCAAGGCCAAGGGCGAGGCAGTTCTTGGCTTGGCCGAGATGCAGGCACAGGGACTGGTCGAATACGTGGCTTTCCCGGAAGCGCTCAAGGGCAAGTACCAGAGCTTCACCCAGGCCGGCATTTCAGCGCTGCGCGCTGCCGGTTACAACGATTCGCTGCTGACCGTGGAGCAGGGCGTGGAGCGTTATGTGGAACATCTGCGTCAACGCGGTTGATGCGCTGGCGTTATTTAGGTTGGGTAATCTTTATTACGTGATTAACACAAAGGGGAATGCCATGAAAAAACTGTTGCTTGTCCTGATCGCCTGTTTCGCTTTTGCCAGTGCCGCATTTGCCGCTACCGTCAACCTGAACACCGCCAGCCAGGCGGAGCTCGACACACTGAATGGCGTCGGCCCGGTCAAGGCCAAGGCCATTATTGATTACCGCACCAAGAATGGCCCATTCAAGTCGGTGGATGATCTCGAGAAGGTGTCCGGATTCGGCAAGAAAACGGTGGATAAACTGCGCGCCGACTTGACGGTGAACGGCGGCGCCGCACCTGCCAAAATGGAAAGCAAGGCCAAGAAAGAGGCTGCACCGGCCAAGAAAGACAGCAAGTCCGGCAAGAAAGAGGATGACAAAAAAGGCGCCGCAGCGAAGTAAGCGCTTTCACTTGCCCCGTCCTGAACAGCCCCGCTCGCGGGGCTGTTGCTATTTGAGTGTTTAGGATAAATGCGATAAATTGATTGCTGGATAGTTGATCTGGAAAGCGGGTGCGAGTTGTCTGACACGAAGGTTTCGCGGGCACCAGCCTGGGCGATGGAACTGCATGCGGTAGCCGTGGCGCTGCTGGATGAGTCGGGTCGGGTCGCCGAATCCAATCAGGGTTTTTTTGATGCAGTGACAGAGCCGGATGCGGCAGGAAGCGGAGCGCATCTGACCCGGCCTAATATGGCGGAGCTCGCACAAGCAGTCGCTGGGCCGGACGGCAGAATGTATTCCGGCCCGGTTGTTTTCACCGATTCGCAGAATGGCGAACATGTCTTGTCCGGCAATATTTATCGTGCCGGAGCAGGCTGGCTGGTCGCTGCCGAGGTGGGCGTGTCGGCATACCGGCAGTTGAATGGCACGATCGAGCGGCTAGGCCGGGAGCTGGAAGAGGCCGAACGCGCGCTGACGCGGCGCAACCAGGCGCTGCAAAAGGCGCTGGAGGCGGTCGAGGCACTCAAGCGCCAGGATACCCTGACTGGCTTGGCCAACCGCAGGAGCCTGGATGACCGAATCAGCGAGGAAATCGCCCGTTGGGAGCGCTATCGCCGCCCGCTTGGGCTGATGCTGATGGAGATGGATGATTTCGGCGGGGTGAACGAAACCTATGGCCGCGAAGTGGGCGATGAGTTGCTACAGCATGTGGCGACGATCATCACTCGTTCGGTGCGCACCACCGACCTGGCGGTGCGCTATGGCGGCCTGGAGTTTGCCGTGCTACTGCCGGAAACCAATGAAATGGGCGCGCTGATTGTGGCCGAGCGGTTGCGTATGGAACTGGAAAACCAGATCATTTTGCCCATGGTAAGGCCGCTTACCGCCAGCTTCGGCGTGGCTATGCTGATGCAGGGAGAAAGCAGCCAGGAGCTGTTTGCCCGTGCGGGGAGGGCGGCCGCACATTCAAAGAAAAGCGGCAGAAACTGCGTCACCATGGCCGGCGTGATCGGCGAATGCGACCAGCTTTACCAGTCTGCGCCACAAGAGGAAATGAACGAAAATGTTTAAAACTATCGAAGAATTCGTCGGCAACACGCCGCTGGTCAGGCTGAAACACCTGCCGGGCAAGACCGGCAATATCGTGCTGGTGAAGCTGGAAGGCAACAATCCGGCTGGTTCGGTCAAGGATCGGGCGGCGCTTTCGATGATAGCGCGGGCGGAAGCGCGCGGCGAGATCAAGCCGGGCGATACCCTGATCGAGGCGACCAGCGGCAATACCGGCATTGCGCTGGCGATGGCGGCGGCGATGCGCGGTTACAAAATGGTGTTGGTGATGCCGGAGCACATGAGCGTGGAACGGCGCCAGGTGATGCGCGCATTCGGCGCAGAAATCGTGCTGACGCCGAAGGCAGGCAGCATGGAAGCGGCGATTGACGCCGCCAACCGGATGCGCGACGAGGGCCGGGGCGTGATCCTCGACCAGTTTTCCAGTCCAGACAATCCTCTTGCGCACTATGAAGGCACCGGCCCGGAAATCTGGCGCGACACGCAGGGAAAAATCACCCATTTTGTCAGTAGCATGGGTACCACCGGCACCATCATGGGCTGCTCGTGCTATCTCAAGGAACAAAACCCCGCGATCCAGATTGTCGGCGTGCAGCCCAGCGATGGCTCGCAGATACCCGGCATCCGCAAGTGGCCGGCGGCTTACCTGCCGAAAATCTGCGATTTCAAACAGATTGACCGGGTGATCGAAGTCAGTCAGCAAGAGGCCGAGGAAATGACGCGGCGGCTGGCAGCGGAAGAAGGTGTCTTCGCCGGCATCTCTTCAGGCGGCGCATTGGCGGCTGCACTCAGACTTTCCGCCGAGGTCGAGAATGCGGTGATCGTATCCATCGTGTGCGACCGTGGCGACCGCTATCTGTCTACCGGCGTGTTTCCGGCCTGATTTTGCGGCAATGAACCTGAAAAGTGCATGCGGCAGGGTCATCACAGAAGCATGGTTGGAGAACATTGCCCCAATACGACGCCCTGTTAAAATCTCCTCATACAATAAAAAAGGGAATGTCATGTTCAAATTGTTTAGATCGTTTGCTTTGATTGTCGGGGTTGTTGTGATTATGGGGGGGTGCGGGTCGCCTCTGCCGACTGGAACCCGGCTAATGGCTGGTGTCGGGAAGATTGCAACGGCGGATGAAATTAAATCAACCAATAATGGACATCTTTACCAGATGGCACTCAATGCCGGCTATCCAGCCGGCGAAATATCCGAAGGTAGTTACGTTGGAGTAACACCATTCCGAGACATATTCCCAGAAAAAGGAAAATTCTTTGCTTATGTGCCACTGCCACTGCGTGGAACAATTGAAATGGGAGATATCGTTGAGGTTGTTGCATCGGAATACAATGGTGGAAAGCCGAATACTGTCATTCGTATCGCCCGCAAGAACGGTGACATGGGCGAAGGGGTATGCCGATGGACAGGCTTTATTCTGACAAGCCAAACCGTTGAGTGCGACTTCTTCGAAAAAGGGGGTTGGGAAAAACGGGGGCAGGTCTGGTTCAAGTACCCCGTAAAGAAATAAGTCGGTTTACTTCGTAGATTTGTTTTGCAGCCCGTCCGCATGCCATATTGGCTGACGTATCGTTTCTGATTGTAGTCAGTCATCAGTAGCCATTTATGGCCCCGTTCTGCACCGGCTTATTCTCCTTCATTAATAGCACGTTATTGGTTTCCGTATAAGAGCCTGTTGTGCTGCGCTCCTGGGCGAAGAAGGCTCCAGCCGCCCCAGGAGTATTGCGAGCATCCGTGGCCACGAATCCACTATTTACGCTGGGCGTCGGATCCCAAGCGCCACCGTTGCCAGACGGCGCTAACTGCCCATCTCCGACGTTCCCAAGAAATTGCGGTTGCGCACCTGTCAGCGATCCGCCGCCGCGCAGTGCCGTGGTGCCCCCCGCGTAAAGCCCGCCCTGTACTGCTGCCCATTCGCCAGACCCTAGCCCTGTCATGCCAAGCATATCAGCTCCTCCAGAACCTGCATTCGCCGCCCACCCCCAACCCGCATCACTCAACAACCCACCGGAAATATAGGCCGTAATCGCCGTAAAAACGATCTGCGCCAGGAACGTCAGTCCGCTCTGTGATTCCGAGTGCTGATAGGCCAGGTACTCCGAATTCGGCATATTGCCGCCGTCGAAGTTGATAAAGTTCACCCCGGCGTCGGCGACGCACTGATCGCGCGGGTCGTTGGCGGGATTGCAGCCTTGAACCTTATAACGCGCCTTGAGCACGCTGGCGGAGGCGCCGTTCTCGACCGAGGTGCCGACATACCAGTGAGGCGACACATAATATCTGGCCGTCGTGGTTGTGGTTTTTCTGAACCATCCGCCGCTGGTGGTGACCTGTATGTCTTGCCGAACATTCGGGTAGGCGACATAGGATGTATGTGCACGATTGCTTGCCATTGCATGTCCTACGACGGCGAGAAATGCGTTGATGGAGAGGTTGCGCCACAGGTTGTCTCCGCCGCTAAAAGGCGCGAAGGGGTCTGCCCCGCCATAGTACGGCGGATCGTTTTTAGCCCATTTCTTCCCCTCAGCAGGCGTGTAGTCAGCGATATACACATTGAGCCGTCCTGTCGGCATTTTCAGAATCTTGGTGATCTGGATATGCCCTATCGCTCCGCTTTGATTGTAGCGACCCCATACGAGAGGGGCTGTGCCGCTGAAAGCGAAAATTGTGCTTGCCACTTGTCCGGCCGGGATGTCCACCACAATGGCACCACGATTGTTGCGCGTATATCGCACATCCCCTTTGATCATGTTGAGTTGATTTTTGATCGCGGCGGGGACGCGCGCAACAGGCCCAGCCGAATCAAGTGCGCTCCATTGCTAGGGAAGTGCTGATTTATTCGTCATCCCCGCGAAGGCGGGGATCCAGTAGTTTGATTTTACTGGGTTCCCGCCTTCGCGGGAACGACGGAATCGAATAAATCAGCACTTCCCTAGGCTTTTCTCAGCTCAATGATCATGAATAACGGGATTTTTCTGTGGATTTCCCAGAAGGAAGGATTTTCTGCCGCGGCTTCCTCTATGGGCATGGGTTCGATGATGTCCATCAATGCCATTCCAGAGTCCAGGATGTCTCGCATTATGGCCGAAAAGGGGCGGTGAAAATAAGTGACTTTGAGGGTACCAAACCATGTGTCCTGTACTTTTCTGGTGGTCTGGTAATCGCCGTACACGGATGGCACGCCAGATACCAGACGATCGTACCCCATCAGGAACGAATCGCTTTCTTTCCCTCGAGTGACCTGGCTTCCCCATTTAACAGGGTGGTGCGTCGAGGCCAGAAGGGTTCCGCCTGGCGCTAGAACGCGCCGGATCTCGGACAGGGTTCGTCCCCAGCTTTCGACGTAGTGGAGGGTGAGACTGGAATAGGCATAATCGAAGCTGTTGGCTTCAAAAGTTATGTTCTCCATGTCCATGACACGAAAATCCATGTTTGGAACGGTCTCCCTAGCCGCGTCGATCAGCCCCTTGCTGATATCGATTCCGGTTACGGATGAGGCCCCCAATGAAGCCAGATGAACACATTCCTCCCCGGTGCCGCACCCCACGCACAACACGCGCTTGCCCGTAAGATCTGGCAACTTTCCGTACATTGCCGGTTTTTCCAGGAAGCGATGGGCGGGGTTATTGCCGTTGCGGAGTCTTTCTGCCCATTCTGCGGCTGCCGCGTTATAGGCGTCAACGGTATCTTGATCTGTTGGCATGTCGTTATTCCGCTTCTGTTGGGCATGCGGACGGTTCTTGCCTGCCAATATTTTCCTGATCGGCGGTGAGTATCCGGTTTCTGCCTTGGTCTTTGGCGGCATATAGTGACTCATCGGCCCGTTTAATGGTCTCGGCCATGTTCTCCCCCTGCACAAACCATGCAATACCACCGCTTATGGTCACCTGTCTGGACGATGTGATTTGTTCGCTTATTCTACAGCGGATGCGTTCCGCAATGGTAGACGCCATCTTCGTACCTGCGCCCGGGCAACACCACCAGGAATTCTCCGCCCTCACTATGGCAAGAAATAAGACGTCAGTTGCCTCGTTTATTTGCGTGCGTCCCAATCCGAGGGCTGAGGGCATGGCGAGGAAGGCAGGTTGATAAAACAACGCAGGTGGAATATAATTTGTTCTAGCTGATGCCTAATAAGAAATCTACCAAGAAGCTAACGAAAGTCGCTGACGATGAGTGGCACGTCTCGCGCAAGCGAGGCGGGGGTAAGCTTCGGCGCGAGGTGTGGACTGACGATAATGGCAAGGTGATCCAGTACAACCTAGCTTATATCAGCCACGAAATACATGGCGGCGATAATGGTCGGGTTCTGGGATACGACAATGCCCACGGCCTCCACCATCGCCACTATATGGGAACAGTGGAAGCTATCAGCCTCACACGGTTCGAGGACATCGAACAGCAGTTTGAACAAGAGTGCTACAAGCTTTGGAGCAAAACATGACTACAGTTACTGTAAAAACCGGCGACGTGGCAGAGTTTTTTAAACGTGGGAAAGAAGTTGCAAAGCTTGCGGATGCTGGCCAACCAATTCCACCGAGCCACCTTATCGGCTTCGAAGACCCCAGCGCACTGGCGGCCGTTATAACGGCCCACAAACTTAAAATTATTCGAGCAGTTCGTGCAAAACCTGCCGCCGTAGGCGTAATTGCAAAAAAAGTCGGTCGCCACGAAACCGCTGTTGCACGCGATATTCGCCAGCTAACAAAATTCGGAATATTGAAGGTCAGGAAGGTTAAGAATCCGGGGCACGGCGTCATGAACTTCATTGAGCCGGCTGCTGATGAGATTGAGTTGCGGGCTACGGTGTAGCGCCAACCCGCCTGAGGGAAATCCATGGTTTCCTAGTCGTTTACGCTGCCCGCATTGCTGATGCCGTATATGCGCTTCACGCCTTCCAGAAGAAGGCCCACGCTACATCCAGGCGGGGCACCGATGTCGCAAAGGAGCGCTACGCCAGTTGGAGAGGTCTACCTGAAACTCACGGTCATTGATGACGTGCTCATCGTATCCTTCAAGGAGCTATGAAAATGAAATGTCCAACTTGCGAGGCGGCGGAACTGGTGCATGACACCCGCGACATGCCGTACACCTATAAAGGCGAATCGACCATCATTCCGGCAGTAACCGGCGATTTCTGTCCTGCCTGTGGTGAAGCTGTCCTCGATATGCCTGAATCGACGCGCACCGGCGCGGCAATGCTGGAATTCAACAAGCAGGTGAATGCGTCGATTGTTGACCCCGAGTTTATCGCCAGAGTGCGTAAGAAGCTCGCGCTTGACCAGAGTGAAGCCGCCGAAATTTTCGGCGGCGGGGTCAACGCCTTCTCGCGCTATGAGAACGGCAAGACCAAGCCCTCTTTGGCACTGGTGAAGCTACTCAAAGTGCTTGACCGCCACCCCGATCTGCTGGATGAGGTTAAGGCGGCATAACGGCGCGTTTTGTTGGAGTACACCTCATCTGTGCGTCAGCCGAAAGGCTTCAAAATAATTAGCCAGTAGCCATTTATGGTTCCGTCCTCCACCGGTTTGTTTTTCTTTACCCGTGTTTCCGGCCTGACATTTTTGATAGGGTGTCGGGCGCTGCGCGGTTATCTCTTTTTCGTTCTTTGTCTGCTTGCTGCGTTTGCTCAAGCCGGGCAAATCACCCTGAGTATCGACGACATCGTTGCGCCGGCATTTCATGCCAAGGCCATCAGCGCCAAGCTGGACGGGTCGGATTTTTCCAACTTCGAAGCCCGCATCGGCGAGCTTTTTCTGCGCGACCAAACCTGGCGCAATGTGCGATTGTCATGCAGCAGAACCCGATTCGATAAGGGAGAAATTCGCTGCGACCAGGGCGAACTGGCCTTGTCGGAAAAGCTGCCGGTGCGCTTTGTTTATCAGCCACAGGCTAAGACGCTGGATTTGTCGGTGAATTTTTCCCATGCCGAAATCTGGCGAGTTCGAGCCGAGTGGAGCGCGTCCGGCTGGAACGTTCGGGTCGAGGCAGACAATGGCCAGATCAAACGGCTGGCCGGTTTTCTGCCGCAGGGCTCTGTCAGGCTCACAGCGGGAACCTGGAATGGCAGCATCGGCTTGGCAGGCGGACAGGCGGGCGTGGCAAGTGTCATTGCCGATGTGACGCTCAAGGCGTTGGCCTTCACCGATGCCAGCGGCCTGCATGCCGGTGAGAAAATCGGCGCTACGGCGAAGCTCGATCTGACGCGCGGCAAGGCTGGCTGGCAATGGCGCGGCGAGATGGGCTGGCAATCCGGCGAAGTGTTTTGGCAGCCGTTATATATTTCCCAAGGTGGTCGTTTCGCTGGGCAGGGCAGTCTGGAGGCGGACAGGCTGCGTGTCAGCCAGGGTAATTTGCGTTTGGCTGGCGTGGGCGAGATGCAGCTTTCCGGCAGTTGGGATATGACAGCCAAGAGCCCGACCGATTTTGAACTGGAAGCCGCCGGGTTGGATGTGGACGGGCTGTATCGGGTGTTACTCAAGCCTTTCCTGGAAAAGACCGCTTTAGCCAAACTGCAAACCAAGGGCCGTGCCGATCTGGCTTGGCGCTACCGCGATGGCGTAACCGCCGATTTCGATTTGAACCTGCGCGACGCGGAACTGGTTGACGAAGAGCAGCGCTTTGCCCTGCATGGTCTTGATGCCCGAATTCCGTGGTCGAAGGTGGCGCAGCGTCAGGCCGAAATTGGCTTCAAAAGCGGTGAGGTGTTGCATTTGGCGCTGGGTGAAACGCAGGTACCATTGACGATGCAAGGCTGGCGCTTCAGTGCGCCGAGCTTTTCGATACCGCTGCTCGATGGCAGGCTCAGTCTCGACGGTTTTTCCGCCAGCCGCAATGAGGGTGCCTGGCAATGGGGTTTCAGCGGCGGACTGACGCCCGTTTCGATGGAACGCTTCAGTACTGCGTTGGATCTGCCGCCCATGCATGGCACGCTGGCCGGCATTATTCCCGCAGTCAGTTATGTTGGTGGAAAACTCAAGATAGATGGTGCATTGCTGTTCAAGATTTTCGATGGCACGGTAGTGGTCAAGGATCTCTCGCTGTATGAGCCTTTCGGTCTGGTGCCGCACCTGTCGGCCAATCTCGATATGCGCAATCTCGATCTCGACCTGCTGACCCGCACCTTTTCATTCGGCAACATGCAGGGCCGTATCGACGTTGGAGTGGCCGGACTGGAACTATCCGACTGGCGCCCGGTCAGGTTCGACGCTACCGTAGCGAGCAGCCCCGGCAGCTACCCGAAGAAGATCAGCCAAAAAGCGGTGCAAAATATTTCCGCCTTGGGTGGAGCCGGAGCGGCTGCCGCGATTCAGCGCAGTTTTCTGAGTTTTTTCGAGCAGTTCGGCTATGACCAAATCGGTCTTTCCTGCGCCCTGCGCAACGGCGTGTGTCAGATGGATGGCGTCGAAACGGCGCCACATGGATATGTCATCGTGAAGGGAGGCGGCATACCGGCGATCAGCGTAATCGGTTACAATCGCCAGGTGAGCTGGGACGAGTTGCTGGAGCGGTTGAAACGGATCACGCAAAAGAACGTCAAGCCGATTATTCAGTAACCTTTATCCAGGAAACCGCGGTTAATTGCGTGGCGTTTGCACTAAAAAGGAGGCGCATGAGAACATTATCCATGGTTGCAGCAGTCTTGCTGGCGGGTGCCGTTTCGGCGTGCGTCACCATCAATATTTATTTTCCCGCAGCGGCAGCCGAAAAGGCAGCCGACAAGATCATCGACGAGGTCTGGCAGCCGCAGCAGCAGGGCGATGTGCCGGCACCCGCCAAGCCGAACGAACAGAAATAGGAGGTCACAATGCACAGCAAGAATATTCGTTTGTGGCTGGTTGCCATGCTGCTATGGCTGCCCTTGCTGGCATCCGCCGCAGCCGACCTGAAAATTCAAACACCGGCTATCAGCAGCCTGAAAAAGGCGATGCATGAACGCCATGGACAGATGACCGGTTATTTCGCCAGCGGCGCGATCGGCCTTACGCGCGATGGTTTGGTGGCTCTGCGTGATGCATCCCTGGTGCCGCTGGCGCAACGGCAGGCGGCGAACAGCATGGTGACGGCGGAAAATCAGGATCGCAAGACACTATACCGGGAGCTGGCGCTTGCTAATGGTCATCCCGAATGGGAGGAGGAAATCCAGTCCACCTTCGCCGAGCGCTGGGCGCGGAAAGCGCCGTCGGGATGGTGGTACCAGAATTCAGACGGAGCCTGGGTGCAAAAATAGTGACTCCGGTACTGGTATTTGATATTGAGACAGTCCCTGACGTCGAGGGGCTGCGCAGGCTGAACGGGCTGGGCGACGAGGTCTCTCCGGCACAGGTCGCCGAGCTGGCTTTCCATCAGCGGCGCCAGACCAGTGGCAACGACTTCCTGCAACTGCATGTGCAGCGCGTGGTGGCGATCTCCTGCGCTCTGCGTGAGCGCGACAGTTTCCGTATTTGGTCGCTGGGCAGCCCCGAGGACGACGAAGGCGAAATCATCCGCCGCTTTTTCGAAGGCATCGAAAAATACACTCCGCAGATCGTGTCCTGGAACGGTGGCGGTTTCGACCTGCCGGTGCTGCATTACCGCGCGCTGGTTCACGGCATCCAGGCTCCACGCTACTGGGACATGGGCGAGGATGACCGCGAATTCAAGTGGAATAACTATATCAGCCGCTACCATACCCGCCATCTCGACCTGATGGATCTGCTCGCGCTCTATCAGCCCCGAGCCAACGCGCCGCTCGACCAGATCGCGCAACTGCTGGGTTTTCCCGGCAAGCTCGGCATGGACGGCTCCAAGGTGTGGGACGCGTTCCAGAACGGCGAAATCGACGGCATCCGCAATTACTGCGAGACCGATGTCGCCAATACTTATTTGGTTTATCTGCGCTTCCAGTTGATGCGCGGCACCTTGACGCGCGAGGCGTATCAATCCGAGTGTGATCTGGTGCGCAGCACCCTGTCTAAATCCGATGCGCCGCACTGGCAGGAGTTTCTGGCTTTGTGGAAGTGAAAACTATATTTTTGCCACGAATTAACACTGCAAATGAATTATTGAAGGAGTCGGAGGCGTTATGTTAACCGAGGATCAATTGAAGGGATTGCTCTCCGACTTGGAGGCAGACCATATTGAGCGCACGGTGTCCATTAATAACACGGACAAGTTTGGTATGGCGATATGCGCTTTTGCCAACGATCTACCGGCCCATCGTCATCCCGGCTATTTGCTTATCGGTGTCAAAGACGATGGTGCATTGGCTGGTTTGGTGGTAACGGACCAACTGCTGCAAAATTTGGGAGCCATTCGTTCTGACGGTAATGTTTTGCCCCAACCGCTCATGAATGTGGCAAAATTTTCTCTCGACGGCGGCGATGTAGCTGTTGTGGAAGTGTTTCCATCTGATCTTCCTCCGGTGCGTTATAAAGGAAGTGTTCATATTCGAGTGGGGCCACGTAAGGCGATTGCCAACGAGCAGGAGGAGCGTGTTCTTTCCGAACGCCGGGTAGCGTTGGCGCGTTCTTTTGACGCACGACCCTGCTCTGAAGCAACATTGGATGATTTGGCCTTGGGCCAGTTCGACGCCTATCGCCGTGAGGCAGTTGATCCTGAAACTATTGCAGCCAACCACAGGCCGGTCGAACAGCAACTGGCATCTTTGCGGTTGTATGATCCAGAACGCGCCTGCCCAACCCATGCAGGTATTTTGCTGTTCGGCAAAAATCCCGGATTTTTCCTGCCCGGTGCCTACATTCAATACCTCAAGCTACCCGGCGTCGAATTGACTGATCGGCCAGAAGATCAGGCCGAAATCTCCGGCGATCTACACTCAGTGCTACGTGAGTTGGAGGGGCGGCTCAGGCTGCTCATTCAGACAGCCATGCGACCTGTCAGCATACTGGAGGAAAAGTTGGTGCCTGACTATCCGGAGTGGGCGCTACGCGAATTGTTGATGAACGCTGTTATGCACCGTAACTATGATAGCAACACGCCCATTCGTTTTTATGCCTTTAGTGATCACATTGAAATTCAGAGTCCAGGTGGCCTGTATGGCGAGGCTACGCCGGAAAACTTTCCTACACGTAACAGCTACCGCAACCCCGTGATTGCCGAAGCGATGAAATCCCTCGGCTTTGTAAATCGGTTTGGTTATGGTGTTCAGCGCGCACAGACGCTGCTGGCACAGAACGGCAACCCTCCCGCCGAATTTGAGTTTGACGAGCACACCGTGTTGGTCAAGATATACCGGAGGCCCACATGAAAACCGTTGCGTTCTTTAACAACAAGGGCGGGGTGGGCAAGACTTCGCTTGTGTATCACCTCGCGTGGATGTTCGCAGACCACGGGATCAAAACGCTAGCCGTCGATCTTGATCCGCAGGCCAACCTCACCGCCATGTTTCTGAATGAGGAGCGCTTGGAAAGCTTGTGGCCGGATGATGAACACCCTGACACGGTGTACGGATCGATCCGCCCCATTTTACGGGGTACTGGCGATATTGCCCGACCCCACGTGGAGCAGATCACAGCAAAGCTCGGCCTCATTCCCGGCGACCTGGGCCTATCGCGCTTTGAAGACAAGCTTTCGGCTGCTTGGCCGAGCTGTCAGCTAAGTGATGAATCCGCCTTTCGCACCATGACTGCGTTTCATCGCCTTGTTCAACACGGTGCAGATAATGGTGCCGAACTGGTATTGATCGATGTCGGCCCCAACTTGGGTGCCATCAACCGCTCGGCGCTGATTGCCTCAGATCAGGTTTGCCTGCCGCTAGCGCCAGACCTCTTTTCTCTGCAAGGTCTCAAGAACTTGGGGCCAACCTTGCGCGAATGGCGAACCGTTTGGGCCGACCTTCTCATTAAGGCGCCGATTGATTTGCCGATGCCAAAAGGTACGATGCAACCCATTGGCTACATCGTCATGCAGCATGGCATCCTCGATAGCCGCCCTGTTAAGGCATATAAACGGTGGATGGATCGCATCCCCAGTGTTTATCGCGATGCAGTGCTGAATGAGGAAATTCAGTCCTCGCCCGCTGTAGCGGAAGACCCATATTGCCTTTCTTTGCTCAAGCACTATCGGAGTTTAATGCCAATGGCAATGGAGGCACGCAAGCCGATTTTTTTCCTTAAATCAGCTGACGGCGCAATTGGCGCTCATATTGAAGCAGTCAGAAGTTGCTATATGGATTTTCAAAAGCTCGCGGGAAAAATAGCAGCAAATGCAGGCATCGCTTTTACCTGATCTCCGAGACGATTGATGTTCATCTCCCCAAAAAAACTTTAGGTGTCAGGCTTTGCTCGTTTATTTTTTGAGCGGCCCAATTAAATTGAATCCCATGACCATTATTGAATCTCTCGACCACGAAGGGCGCGGTGTTGCCCACGTTGAAGGCAAGACTATCTTCATCGAAGGCGCGCTGCCCGGCGAAACGGTGGAATATTCTACTTTCAAGAAAAAGCCGAGCTATGAGCAGGCGACGGCGATAAAGATCCTCAAGCCGAGCTTTATGCGTGTGACCCCCGGCTGCGAATATTTCGGCCTGTGTGGCGGGTGCAGCATGCAGCATCTGGAAGCCTCGGCTCAAGTTGCCGCCAAACAGCGTGTGCTGGAGGACAATCTGTGGCACATCGGCAAGGTGAAGGCGGAAGCGATTCTTCCCCCGATCTACGGGCCGACTTGGGGCTACCGCCATCGGGCGAGGATCTCGGTCAAGTATGTGCGCAAGAAAGAGCGTGTGCTGGTGGGTTTTCACGAGAAACGCAGCAGCTTCATCGCCGACATGGAGCGCTGTCAGGTCTTGCCGCCGCGCATTTCCGCGCTGCTTATGCCGCTGCGCGCACTGGTCGAGCAGCTTTCGATCCGTGAGCGGATGCCGCAAATCGAGTTCGCCTTGGGCCAGGATGTCGACGCGCTGGTGTTGCGTATTCTCGATCCGCTGGACGAGCAGGATGAAGACTTGCTGAGAAATTTCGCCGACCAGCACCGGGTTCAGTTTTTCCTGCAACCCAAAGGGCCAGAAACGGTTTATCCCTTTTATCCGCTGGACGCGCCGGAACTCAACTATACCCTGCCGGATTTCGGTATCGTCATGCCGTTCCAGCCTACCGAATTCACCCAGGTTAACCCGGACATCAACCGCGTGCTGGTGCGGCGCGCGATAAACCTGCTCGACCCGAAGCCGGGCGAACGCGTTGCCGACCTGTTCTGCGGGTTGGGCAATTTCAGCCTGCCGATCGCCCGGCGCGGCGCCGATGTGGTGGGGGTGGAAGGCAGTGCCGCACTGGTGCGGCGCGCGCAGGCCAATGCGGATTACAACGGGCTGTCGGCGCGCGCGCAGTTCGTCGTGGCGAACCTGTTCGAGGCGGATGCCGCCGGCTTGAAGCAGTTGGGGCGTTTCGACAAGATGCTGATCGATCCGCCGCGCGATGGCGCGGCCGAGGTGATCGGTGCATTGGCGGAGGACGGACCACGGCGCATCGTCTACGTGTCATGCAGCCCGGCCACGCTGGCGCGCGATGCCGGGACGCTGGTGCATGACAAGGGCTATGCGCTGAAAGCCGCCGGCGTGGTCAACATGTTCCCGCATACGGCGCACGTCGAATCCATTGCGCTGTTCGAGAAACGATAAAGCAATGCAGTTGCGCCGCTACAATCAATTACACGGATGAATATGACATGAACGGATCTGAACATAGCTACGGTCGTCTCGACCTTCATGATGCCCATGCAATAGCGGGCGGTTCCAATTCGCTGCTGATGGCGCTGCAAGAATATGCTGAAGAAACCATGTCCAAAGATGAAAACGCAGCCAAGCTGGTAAAAAAAGGGGTCGAACTTGGCGACGCGTTGCTGGATTCGGCGCGCATACTGACCTCACGCGGCGCGTTTTCCACGGAGCGGTATTTGAGCGAATTGCTCATTTATAGTGCTGCGGTGGTCGATGGATGCGAAGTTTGCGCGCTGACCCATATCGACAGCGCACGAAAAGCGCTGGCACCGGAAGCGGTTGTGAACACTATTCATGCCATTGCGTTATATATCCGCGCTCAGGCAGACGACGATACGTAC
The DNA here is from genome assembly GCA_028713975.1 of Sulfuricella sp. GTDB lineage: Bacteria > Pseudomonadota > Gammaproteobacteria > Burkholderiales > Sulfuricellaceae > Sulfuricella. Next base: position 52,226 of record JAQTNE010000012.1, on the reverse strand, counting down.
CTGCTATTCGATGCTTATGGGCAACATTGGACCCGGTTCGAAGAATGGCCGCATCTGGGTGCAAGCGGCAAACAATCCAGTCTGAAATTCTACAACCTCATTGCGTTGCTCATGAGCATGGTGGTTAGAAAGCGCCGTCTTGTACGGTTCCACTCCTTCGAACTGCTGACCAGAAGCGATGTTATGCCGGAAGAAGTACTCGAAGTCATTGGTATCGCTCAGGCAATGGGCGGCTTTCCGGCCAGGTGGGAGGCGGTTCACATACTGGACGTTATGCACGGGCTAAAAGATGCGGGTACGCTGCCGTCACGGTTCAGTGACGTCCTGGGCAGCATTCCGCAGTCGCGCTGATCCTGAAACTGCGCACCAAAATATAAATAAAAAAGCCTGTAATCCTCTAGGGAATACAGGCTCTTATCGAAACATTTCCTGATTGGCTTGTCAGTTATTCGCTGATTCCCAGTCAGGCGAGGTGATCAATCGCGTTCGCCGGAAAGCGCCATCAACAACTGCAACAGGTTGACGAACAGGTTGTAGATGTCCAGGTAAATTGCCAGGGTCGCCATGATGTAGTTGGTTTCCCCGCCGGTCACAACGCGACTCACGTCAAACAGGATGAAGCCGGAAAAAATCAGCACGGCGATTGCGGAAATGGTCAGTTGCATCACCGGAATCTGGAAGAATAGATTGGCCAGCGAAGCGACGATCAGCAGAATCAGCCCGATGAACAGGAATTTGCCCATGAAGCTGAAATCCTTCTTGGTCACCGTAGCGATCGTCGCCAGAGAGAAGAAGATTACGCCGGTACCGCCGGCTGCGATGCCAATCAGTTGGGCGCCGTTCCTCAAATGCAGTGCAACTTGCAGAATCGGCCCCAACATCAGGCCCATGAAAAACGTCAGACCCAGCAGCAGAACTACACCCAAGCCGTTGTCACGGTTCTTGCTGATACCCCAGAATAGGCCGAACATCACCGCCATCATGACGATGAAACCCATAATCGGGCTTTGCGCCATGAACGAGAAATTCATGCTGGTGCCGAGCATTGCGCCGATCACGGTTGGAACCATGCTCAAGCCAAGCAGCATGTAAGTGTTGCGCAGAACCTTGTTGGCCGAAAGCGCCAGTTCGGTTGTTTGTGCCTGCATTTGCAGTTCAGGTTGCATCAGTTAACTCCTCGTTACAAAAAAGACATGGGTAAGACTACGCAACTTGTATAAAAGTTGCAACCGCTGGTCAATAGTGCCGCCAAACGGTATCATGGCGGCCATCGGAAGGTTGGCCGAGTGGTTTAAGGCAGCAGTCTTGAAAACTGCCGATCTGAAAGGATCCGTGAGTTCGAATCTCACACCTTCCGCCAGTCCCACTATCCTGTTTTGCTTTCCATCTGTGCAGAAATGCGTATTCCATGCGCCATTCGGTTGCATGAACTCCCGTCATTTAAAGTTCAATCGCGGCGTCTGAATAATTCAGTTTATGGATGAGCAGAGCACCCAGCGCCTCGATATGACCCCAGCGGATTTGCATGCCGCTTTCGACGGTCTACAAGCGGCGGCCTGAATGAATGCGTGTTGCGTGCGCCGCTGCGGGCGGATCGGAACAGCGCACCCGCGCCGTGGCGCTGCCTGTTATGTGGGAGGCGGTTGGAAAAAGCGGAACATTCCTCGTCCCGCAGATTTAGCGCTATACATTGCGGCATCCGCGTGTTGTATCAGGGTCGCCGCATCCGTGCCGTCATTCGGGAAGCTGGCGATGCCGATAGAGGCGCCGATCTGGATATCGTGGCCGCAGACAGTCATGGTTTCAGATAGGGTGGCAATGACTTTTTTCGCAAGGGTCGCGCAGTCTTCCACGTCCTCTGTTCGCTCCATCATGATGACAAATTCGTCGCCGCCCATGCGGGCAACGGTGTCTGCGCTGCGCAGGCAACCCGTCAGGCGGCGCGACACTTCCTGCAACAAGGCATCGCCGATATTGTGGCCGAGCGTGTCATTGACGGGCTTGAAACGATCCAGGTCAATGAACAGCAGGCCGATGTGGTAATTTTCGCGCCGCGCGATTTCAAGGCTGTGTTTCATCCGGTCGAGCAGGAGTGCGCGGTTGGGCAGGCCGGTGAGCGCATCATGAAAGGCCTGATGGCGGATGTGTTCGTTCTTTTGATGCATTTCGGTAATGTCGTTGAATACGGAGACATAACGTGCCGGCTTGCCGTCCGGGCCGAGAATTTGATTGATCACCAGTCGCGCCAGAAATGCCTCACCATTCTTGCGCCGGTTCCAGATTTCACCTTGCCAGTGTCCCTCGCGCAACAAGGTATCCCACAGCGCGCGATAAAACTCCGGGCCATGGCGGTTGGAACGGATAATGCTGGGCTTATGACCGAACACTTCCTCGGCGCTATAACCGGTAATTTCGGTAAAAGCCGGGTTGACCGAGATAATGATGCTGTCCGCGTTGGCAATCAGGATGCCTTCCATGGTGTTATGGAACACGCTGGCAGCAAGGCTCAGATCGGCTTGTTTTGCTTCGAGCTCGGTGGCGCGTTCTTCTACCCGTTGTTCCAGGGTGTCCGTAAGCTGCTGGTAGTCCTGCTCGCGCTTGCTGACGCGATCCTGCATGACGCTGAAAGCGGTTGCGAGGGCGCCGATTTCACTGCCCGACACCTTGGGTAGCCTGGTGTCATAGCTTCCCGCCGCTATGGTGTTGGCGGCCTCGGTAAAATTGCGCAGTGGCAGGAACAACCGCTTGATGATGAAAAACCCCAGGCCAATTATCAACAGGGTTGAAATCAAGACGATCAAAATGACCTGACGGCGCTCCGGCGCGATCTGTTTTTTCACGGCGCTGTCCGGCATGACGTGGACGAGCGCGATGAAATGCCCAGGCTGGCGCAGGTCGTAATGTATGCGCTGAGCCGCAACATGTACGAGACCGGCTGAGGTCTGAATGGGGCGCAACGACCAGTGATCGGGCGTGTTGCCTTTGAATAGCGCGGCCAGTTCAGGAATATCCTGCTGGATCAGGCGTTTTTTGCCGAGCTCGAAACCGAAGCTCCGGCCTGGATCGGGATGAACCAGGTAATCACCTTCCCCGTTCGTCAAATAACTTTTTATCGAAGATGGGTGGGTAATGGGGACGGTGTCGAGCAAATCCCCCATATCCATATTGATGGCCACCATGCCGAAGATGCTGCCATCCGGCGCGTAAACCGGCGTGAGGGCGCGCAGGGTGCGGATGTGGGGTTCTTCGATACGCCCGTATTCCTGGTTGAAATTTATCTCGGAAAGAACTATTCCTTTCTCGGGCAGTTTTATGGCGGCCTTGAAGAAGTCGCGGTCGGCTTTGCGCTGGAGCCGGTTTTCCGGCATCACGCTGACATGATCGTTTTTGCGGTCGATCCGGACGATTTCCCTGCCGCCGTCAGCCACCCCGATGTAACGAATCTTGAAATAATTGGGATGCGCATCGGAGAATGCAGTGAAAATTTCCTGTAGCCGCACTTTCCATTTTTCGGTGGTATTGGTGTCCAGCGGGTCGATGCCGCCATTCTGGCTGGCACGGCGGATGCCGGAAATGGGGGGCGTTCGGGAGAGAAACAAGACATCCTGGCGCAGGGTCTCGATGGTCTGGCGCATCCTTGTGTCATACAGCCGGAGGCTGTCGTCCAGTTCCGCCCTGCTTTCGACCAGCAAATTCTCCCGCTGGTGGCGATCCACCAAGGTGACCAGCAGCAGCGCCATACCCAATATCAAAACCAGTCCGGCAAGGGCGATGCGGGTGGATAAATGGTTGCCTGACAGACCCATGGGCGTATCACTCATATACATACAGCCGCAATTTCATCATAACCTTAACCCGTGGTTTATCAAGGCAGACCTTTACATCCGGTTATCTCCTGTTCAATGCACAGTTGAGCTGCGGGCGCTACTGTATCGAAATAGGCTCTAAATCTGGCCTCTAACCGCGTCCGCCCAGTTGTTGGGGGTTTCGTAGATGCGCACCTGTTCCAGGCGCAGATTGTTGCCGTAGGTGTCGCGATAGGCCGGTTCGAGAATCCGGAATGCCAGTGCAGCGAGGTTTTCAGCGGTAGGCACGCAGTCGAGTACGACGGTTTTGTGGCCTTCGAGCGACCCCAGGAAATCAACGACGACAGTGTCGCCGGCATACACCAGAAAGGCGTGATCCCAAGGCTCGATCAGGTGTTTCTGCGCGATGGCCTTGATGTCGGAATAGTCCATCACCATGCCTTGTTCCGATGCGCCGGGCGTATTGATGACGCTGCCGGAAAGGCTGATTTCGATGGCGTAGCGATGGCCATGCAGATGGCGGCACTGGCTTTTATGGTGCGGGATGCGGTGGCCTGCATCGAATTCGAGTCTGCGCGTGACGAGCATGTTTGGGGTGCCTGGGGCAGTGGTCAATTCAGGGCGGATTATACCATTGCGTTGAATTGTGTTGGCGCCCCGGATGGCTAGGCCTTAAAATCCGGCACATGTCCAATGTGCTGAATGTTCACGATCATGACCGCGACAGTGCGGGCCTGACCTATGTTTACCCGGTGGTCTCGCGCCGCGCCGGCGGCGTTTCCGTGGGCATCAACCTCAATACCAACAATGCCTGCAACTGGCGCTGCGTCTATTGCCAGGTTCCCGGTCTCAAGCGCGGCAGCGCGCCGGCGGTCGATCTGGAAAAGCTGGCGGGCGAACTGCGCGGTTTTCTGCGGGAATTGCTGCATGGCGATTTCATGCAGCAACGGGTGCCGGTCGAGGCGCGGCGGCTCAACGATATCGCCCTGTCCGGCAACGGCGAGCCGACCAGCGCCGGTGAATTTGATCGGGTCATCGGCTTGATCGGCGAGATCATGACGGAATTCGACCTGATCGGGAAGATCAAGCTGGTGCTGATTACCAACGGCAGCTTGATTCAGCGACCTAAGGTCAAGGCGGGACTGCGGGAAATGGCGCAGCTTGGCGGGGAAGTGTGGTTCAAGTTGGACAGTGCCACGGTGGATGGCCTGCACGTGATCAACGGCAGCCGCCAGACGGTACAGAAAATACAGGAAAATTTGGGCGTAGCAGCGCGGTTGTGCCCGACCTGGCTGCAAACCTGCGTTTTTGCCTTCGATGGGCAGCCTCCCGCAGAGGCGGAACGCGATGCTTATCTGAATTTCATCGGAAAATTGCGGGCCGAAGGCGTGCCGTTGCAGGGTGTGCTGTTATACGGCCTGGCACGCCCCTCAATGCAACCCGGGGCGGCGCGCCTGTCGCCGTTGCCGAAAGAATGGATGCTGAGTTTCGCCGCGGAGATCGAGGCGAAGGGCCTTACCGTCAAGCTGAACGGTTAGGCCGAACTTCGACTCAGGCAGCTTTTTTATTCTTGGCGCGAACTTCTTTTTTCAGGTTTTTGTACAAATCCGAATGCTCGGCCTTCATCAAGCTGATGACTTCAAAATCTTCTTTCTTGACCCGCGCCAGGTCGATTTGCTCCACATGCACCAGGCGCAACAGTTCCCGCACCGGCTTCGGCATGTTGCGACCGCTTTCATAGCGGGAACCGCCGCTTTGCGTAACGCCGATCTGAGTCCAAAACTCTTGTTGATTCAGCCCGAGCTTGCGCCGAATTTCCCGTGGGTTTGATATTTTGTCGAATAATTTCATTGCGTTGGCGTTCATTATTGATTTACCCTAATCGTTAAGCCCTACCTGAATCCCTTATTGGTTCCTAGGGGAATCCCCTACTGCACGCGTGAAATTCTACCATGATTATATTTAAAATTACACAAATTTAATGACATTTGATTCTTTATAAAGTTCCAGTTATTTTCTGCCGGGTATTCTGGAAACAGGGTGGAAATTGTCATGGGCTCGTCATCTTCCCGTAATTGCATTAAAATCATTAATTTTTTGCAGGTGTGCAATGGCACTGATTGTTCAGAAATATGGCGGCACGTCGGTCGGAACCCCCGAGCGAATCGCGAATGTCGCCCAGCGTGTAGCTAAATTCAAGATGCTTGGCCATCAGGTTGTCGTCGTGGTTTCCGCCATGAGTGGCGAGACCAACCGCCTGGTTGCCCTGGCGAAGGAAGTGCAGCCCAACCCTGATTCGCGTGAAATGGACGTGCTCCTTTCCACCGGCGAGCAAGTGACGATTGCCCTGCTGTCCATGGCGCTGATGGAACTGGGGTTGAAAGCCAGGAGCTATACCGGTTCGCAGGTCAAGATCGTCACCGACAACGCCCATACCAAGGCGCGCATCCTCGACATCGAGGAACAAAACATACGCGCCGACCTGGATGCGGGTTATGTGGTCGTGGTGGCGGGCTTCCAGGGCGTGGATGAGAAGGGCAACATCACCACGCTTGGCCGTGGCGGCTCCGATACCACCGGCGTGGCGCTGGCAGCGGCGCTGAAGGCCGACGAGTGCCAGATCTATACCGACGTGGACGGCGTTTATACGACCGACCCGCGCGTCGTGCCGGAAGCGCGTCGGCTCAAGACCATCACCTTCGAAGAAATGCTTGAAATGGCGAGCCTGGGCTCCAAAGTCCTGCAAATCCGTTCGGTGGAGTTCGCCGGCAAATACAAAGTCAAACTGCGCGTGCTTTCCAGCTTCGATGACGAAGGCGAAGGCACCCTGATTACCTTTGAGGAAGAAGACAACATGGAACAAGCAATTATTTCGGGTATCGCGTTCAACCGCGATGAAGCCAAAATCACCGTGCTGGGTGTGCCGGATCGCCCCGGTATCGCCTACCAGATCCTCGGGCCGGTTGGCGAGGCCAATATCGACGTGGACATGATAATCCAGAACGTCGGCGCAGACGGCACCACGGATTTCACTTTCACCGTCCACCGCAACGAGTTCAAGAAAGCGCTGGAAGTGTTGAAAGGGGTGCAGTCCCACATCGGCGCCCGCGAAATTTCCGGCGACGACCGCATTGCCAAAGTTTCCGTGATCGGTGTCGGCATGCGCTCCCATGCGGGAATCGCCAGCACCATGTTCAGGACATTGGCGGAAGAGGGGATCAATATTCAGATGATCTCCACCTCCGAGATCAAAATCTCGGTGGTAATCGACGAGAAATACATGGAACTGGCCGTTCGCGTGCTGCACAAGGCGTTTGGCCTGGAGCAGGGAGCCTGAGCGGTTTGACCTTTCAGGGCCAAAACGGTATCCTTGCGCACTTCGGAGAGATGGCCGAGTGGTCGAAGGTACTCCCCTGCTAAGGGAGCGTAGGGTTTATTGCCTTACCGAGGGTTCGAATCCCTCTCTCTCCGCCATTGCACGATAGCGGTGTTTTGTTTACAATGCCGCCTTCACAACGCGCCGGTAGCTCAGCTGGATAGAGTACTTGGCTACGAACCAAGGGGTCAGGGGTTCGAATCCCTTCCGGCGCACCAGTAAACAAAGGGGTCTGCAGAAATGTAGGCCCTTTTTATTTGTGGCACTGTAGTGAAAATTATTGGACACTGCTTGACAGGCGGTGGGATGGGAAAGCCGTTTTCAACAGGTAATGCAGACATAGCCTAAATAAAGGGGGTAGACTGAAAGGTCTAACCCCTTTATTTTTTCGCTAGTCAGAAATGTACTGCTTCCGGGCGGGCTATTCAGATCAGACAAATAACTACTTTTTGTCCGGCTGCATCAATATCCGCTTCCGCTCCACCTTGATGACGAAGCGTTGAATCATGGCCTGCATTTTCTGCGGCAAATCGATAAAACTACAGCCCGCACGCTTGCTCTTTGCCCCGTTCTTGAGGGTTACTTCGAACACACTGACGACTTTCATGTCGGTGTTGATGGTTCCGACATTGGGCAATTCCATCGTGCATCCATGGAATATCGTTCCCGGCTCAAATCCTGTTTCCGTTGGCGGAAGCGTTATGTTGATGCCGCCGATACTGATGTCCACAACCACCAGTTCAATCGGGTAACCGTCTTCCATCAGGATGGTGCATTTCAACGGGATGAAGACCGGCAAAAGAGGGCGGTAATATTCCCGCCGCTGCAGCCTGACTAATGAATCGGGCAACTTGATTCTGAATGCGTCGCGGCCTTCGAATATCGTTTTCTCAATTTTGTTGGCGGTAAATTGAATTTTTACGTTGTCGTGAGAGGCGACGAAAATAATTTTTTCCTTATCGAGAATTTTCTGGTTTTGCTTCTCAATGGAACCAAAATCCAAAAAGATCATCTCCTGCTGCGGGTCGATACCGGTAATGGCGGTCAACATGAAATGTTTCCCCTGGTCGAAGCTGGCGCTCATCAAGTCGCCACTCTCCATGAGGGAGCGAAGTATGTGAATAATCTCATTGGGTTGGCGAACTTCATACTTGCCGTAATCATCATCGGCTTTCAGTATGTCGGTCTGACCAATGGCATTGGGGCTGGTTGAGTGTGATTCCACGTTAAATTGTTTCTTGGATTTTGTCATAAATGATCCGGCCTTCCAGTCGCAAAGCTTATCCGGGCCGATTTCGGCAGGTCATTCTGACCGGCTGCTGGTGCAGGAGGCGTCGTCAGAATTATGTACTGCCCGTTCCCAATTTGGCACACTCTTCATTTAGGCAGTTTTTAAACTCGCAAGTTCGGATTTTCCGAGAAGAATATTGAGCAAAAATATAACATAATTCGAGAGATATTACCCCGGTGGTTCCATCGGCGGGCTTGAAATTTATGAGATTCAGGGATGATCTGACGGGTATCGGCGGGTACTTCTCTCGGTTGGCAGGCGGGCGTTTCCCGGCCATTTTGGATCACCCCATGGTTCCCGTGGTCATTGTTTCCGGGTTTTTCCAGTACAATTCCTTTCTTGGCAGGTTGGATGCACCAAAAATAATCGTTTCTGAAATTCTGGATTAATTATTAATGCTTGAAGGGAAAGACCTTGCTTGCGTACGGGGCGAGCGTGCGCTGTTCAGCCACCTGAATTTCACGCTGCACGGGGGCGAACTGTTGCTGGTGCAGGGTGCCAATGGCAGCGGCAAGACCAGCCTGCTGCGCATGGTGTGCGGCCTGCTGGCGCCAGAATTTGGCGAAATCCTGTGGCAGGGCGAGAAGATCGCCGCAGTGCGCGAAAGCTACCATGCTGGAATGGCTTATTTCGGCCATGCTCCAGCGGTCAAGGAAGATCTGAGCGCTTTCGAGAACCTTGATTTTTCCTGCCGTCTGGCGGGAATTCCGGTAGATCATGAAGAAGTGAAAGGGGCGCTCGGGCATCTTGGGTTGGGCCACTGCCTGAACCTGCCGGCCAAATCGCTGTCACAAGGGCAGCGGCGGCGCGTTGCGCTTTCGCGCCTGCTGCTGGTCAAGGCCAGGCTGTGGATACTCGACGAACCGCTGACTGCGCTCGACCAGGCTGCGCTGCAACTGGTGCAGTCGCTGATCGGCGAACATTTGCGCCGGGGCGGCATGGCATTGCTGACCACGCACCAGCCGGTCATGATTCCGGGCATAACGCCCAAGATTCTGGATTTGTCGGCATGAATGCCGCGCAGACTGTTTTCATCCTGCTGCGGCGCGAGTTGATGCTGGCGATGAGGCGGCGCGGGGACGTGCTTACCGTGCTGTTTTTTTTCGTCATCGTCGCCAGCCTGTTTCCGCTCGGTGTCGGACCCGATCCCAAGCTGCTGCGCCTGATGGGGGGCGGAGTGGTATGGGTGGCCGCCCTGCTGGCGGCAATGCTTTCCCTCGGACGGATGTTTGCCGGCGATTACGCCGACGGCACTCTGGAACAGCTTGTTTTGACGCCGACCCCGCCGGTGGTCTGGATAACCGGTAAGATTCTGGCGCACTGGCTGGTGAGCGGGGTGCCGCTGATCCTCATGGCACCCGTGCTGGGTGTGCAGTTCGGCCTGTCGGGCGATGCGCTGGCAGTGCTGGTGTTTTCGCTGTTGCTCGGCACGCCGGTGCTTTCGTTGATCGGCGCGATTGGCGCGGCCTTGACCTTGGGGCTGCGCGGCGGCGGGGTGCTGGTGTCGCTGCTGGTGCTGCCGCTCTACATCCCGGTGCTGATTTTCGGCGCTGGCGCGGTGGATGGCGCGATGTCGGAACTGGGTTCCGAGGCGCACCTGTCGCTGCTGGGCGGTATTTTAATTTTGGCCTTCATGCTGACGCCGTGGGCGGTGTCGGCGGCGTTGCGGATTTCGATTGAATGACAAGCAGATTTAACCTGTATAAATATTCCTCTCCGGCCACTTTTTATGCCCTGGCCGGAAAGATGATTCCGTGGTTCTACGGTGCGGCGGCCTTACTCGGCGCGGTGGGACTGTATATCTCGTTTTTCCTGGCGCCCACCGATTTCCAGCAGAGCGAGGCTTACCGCATCATTTTCATTCACGTGCCCGCCTCCTGGATGTCGATGTTCATCTATGTCGTGATGGCGGGCTGGGCGGCGTTTGGCCTGGCTTTCAATACCCGCCTGTCGTTCATGATGGCGAGCGCACTCGCGCCGACCGGCGCCATGCTGACTTTCGTTTCGTTGTGGACCGGCGCGCTGTGGGGTAAGCCGACCTGGGGTGCATGGTGGGTGTGGGATGCGCGCCTGACTTCCGAGTTGATCCTGTTCTTTCTGTATCTGGGTTTCATGGCATTGCAGGCGGCGATCGACGATCCGCGCCGTGCCGACCGCGCTGGCGCCTTGATTGCGCTGGTGGGCGTGGTCAATGTGCCGATCATTTACTTTTCAGTCAGGTGGTGGAACACGCTGCATCAGGGTGCTTCGGTGAGCATGACCAAGGCGCCGAGCATGGCGACCATCATGCTCGAGGGCATGATGGTCATGGCATTGGCCGTTTGGATGTATGCCATCGCGGCGTCGCTGTCGCGGGTGCGCAGCATCATTCTGGAGCGTGAGCGAAACACTCAGTGGGTAGCGCAACTGCTGGAGACCGAGGTATGAACTGGAATAGCTGGCAGGAATTTCTCCATATGGGGGGCTATGCCCTCTATGTATGGGGCTCGTTCGGCGTGACCGCTGTCCTGATCGCCGGCGAAATATGGCTATTGAGATCGCATCGGCAAAAAGCGTTGACGCTGGCGCGACTCACAGTGAAATACGGCAGGGTGAAAGAAGATGAAAGCACGACATAAAAAACTGATATTGATTGCCGTTGTGGTGATGGCGCTGGGAGCCGTGGCAGCGCTGGTGCTCAACGCGTTTCGCAGCAACCTGGTTTTCTTCTTCAGCCCAACCCAAGTAGCCAAGGGCGAAGCGCCGCGCGACCGTGTCTTTCGCGTTGGCGGGCTGGTCGAGAGCGGTAGCCTGCGACGCGAACAGGATGGCATAACGGCGCACTTCCGCGTCACCGATACGGCGCAGACCCTTGCAGTGACTTACAAAGGCGTCCTGCCCGACCTGTTCAAGGAAGGCAAAGGCGTGGTGGCGGAAGGCCGGCTTGACGGCAGCGGCGTATTCATCGCAGAACAGGTGTTGGCCAAGCACGACGAAAACTATATGCCGCCTGAAGCGGCTGGTGCGCTGGAACAGGCGGAAAAAGCCAAGAAGACGTTAGTGTTGCCCCAAGGAAAATAATGATCCCGGAACTCGGCCATTTCGCACTCATTCTGGCGCTGCTGCTGGCGCTTACGCAATCCATCCTGCCGCTGGCGGGTGCCGCACGCAACGCCCCGTCGTGGATGGCTGTCGCCAGGCCTGCGGCGCAAGCCCAGTTTCTGTTCGTCGCCACCGCCTTCGGCTGTCTGGCTTATTCGTTTCTGGTCAACGATTTTTCGGTGCTGAATGTTGCACAGCATTCCTTTTCAAAGCTGCCACCGGTCTATCGCTTTACCGCTACCTGGGGCTCGCATGAAGGCTCGTTGCTGCTATGGACGCTGATTCTTGCCTTGTGGACTTTTGCGGTAACCCTGTTCAGCCGCCATCTGCCCGACGACATGGTGGCGCGGGTGATCGGCGTGATGGGGCTGGTCAGCTGCGGTTTCCTGTTGTTCATGCTGACCACGTCCAATCCTTTCCTGCGGCTGCTACCCGCTGCCCTGGACGGCTCCGACCTCAATCCGATGCTGCAGGATCCGGGCATGGTGGTGCACCCACCGATTCTGTATATGGGCTATGTCGGCTTCTCGATTGCTTTCGCCTTTGCCATCGCCGCACTGATTTCCGGCAAGCTGGACGCCAGTTGGGCGCGCTGGTCGCGCCCCTGGACAACGGCGGCGTGGGTGTTCATGACGCTGGGTATCATGATGGGTAGCTGGTGGGCCTATTACGAACTGGGCTGGGGCGGCTGGTGGTTCTGGGATCCCACCGAGAATGCCTCGCTGATGCCTTGGCTGGTGGGCACGGCGCTGATCCATTCCCTGGCCGTGACGGAGAAGCGCGGCAGCTTCAAGGCGTGGACGGTGTTTCTTGCCATCGCGGCATTTTCCCTGAGCCTGCTCGGTACCTTCCTGGTGCGTTCCGGCGTGCTGTCGTCGGTGCATTCCTTCGCCACCGACCCGGCGCGCGGATTGTTCATTCTCGGCTTTCTCGCCGTGGTGATCGGCGGCTCGCTGCTGCTGTTCGCCTTCCGTGCCTCCCAAGTCGGGCTGGGCGGGCGCTTTGCGCTGGTGTCGCGTGAATCCTTCCTGATGGCCAACAACATCCTGCTGCTAACGGCGACTGCTTCGGTGCTGCTGGGCACGCTCTATCCGTTGTTTCTTGATGCGCTCGGCCTGGGCAAGATTTCGGTCGGCGCACCCTATTTCAATGCGGTGTTCGTGCCTCTCGTTACGCCCTTGCTGTTCCTGATCGGCATCGGCCCGCTGGCGCGCTGGAAGCAAGCGGATGTGCCTGAATTGGCGCGCCGCCTGAAATGGGGCTTTGCCGCCAGCGTGGTAGTGGCGCTGTTGCTGCCGTTGACCTTGGGCGCGTGGAAACCGATGGTCTCGCTGGGCTACCTGCTGGCGCTGTGGATCGTCATTACCGTGGCGATCGGCGTGCAGGGCCGTTTGCGCACCGGTGCAGGCTGGTCGGCGAACTTTTACGGTATGCATTTTGCACACTTCGGCGTGGCCGTTACCGTCATCGGCATCACCATGGTGTCGGCCTACGAGAGCGAGCGCAATGTGCGCATGAACGTGGGCGACACGGCTACCTTGCAGGGCTACACCTTCCTGTTCAAGGGAACGAAAGACCTGGATGGCCCCAATTACAAGGCGGCGCGCGGCACCCTGGAAGTGAGCCGTGGCGGCAAACCTGTTGCCGTGCTGTATCCGGAAAAACGCACTTATGCCGCGTCTGGCATGCCCTTCACTGAGTCGGCGATTGATTATGGCATTACCCGCGATCTCTATGTCGCATTAGGCGAGCCGTTGGACGGCGGCGCCTGGAGCGTGCGGCTGTTCCACAAGCCGTTTGTGGTGTGGATATGGATCGGCGCGGTGCTGATGGCGCTGGGCGGCCTGCTGGCAATTAGCGACCGGCGTTACCGTAACGCGTCGCGCAAGAAAGGTGCTGAAGCATGAAGCGTTTTCTGATTCCCCTGGCTATTTTTCTGGTGCTGGTCGGATTCCTCGGCATCGGACTCAAGCTTGACCCGCATGAAGTGCCTTCGCCGCTGGTTGGCAAGCCCGCACCCGATTTTCAGCTTGCGCTGCTGTCCGATCCGGCCAAGCGCTTGAGCCTGACTGATTTGCGCGGCAAGGTCTGGCTGCTTAACGTGTGGGCATCGTGGTGTGGATCCTGCCGGCAGGAGCACGAAACGTTGCTGGAACTTTCAAAGCAAGGCATCGTGCCGATTTATGGCATGGACTACAAGGATCAGCCTGCGGACGCGCAGGCCGTGCTTGACCGCTTCGGCAATCCCTATGTGGAAACCGTGGTCGATCTCGATGGCCGGGCGGGCATCAATTTCGGTGTGTACGGCGTCCCCGAGACTTACCTCATCGACAAAAATGGCGTCATCCGTTACAAACAAACCGGCCCGGTGTCACGCGAAAGTCTGGACAAGAAAATTCTTCCCTTGGTGAAGGAGTTGCAGAAATGAAATCATGGATGATCGTGCTGGCGCTCTGCTTTCCTCTTGCCGCCGTGGCGGGCGAGGCCAAGCCGGTGGCTGAAGACCCTGTGCTTGAGCAGCGCATGATCAACCTGTCCGAAGATTTGCGTTGCCTGGTGTGCCAGAACGAGTCGCTGGCAGGGTCGCACGCCGAGCTGGCGCAGGATCTGCGCCAGGAAATCCGCGAACAGATGCGTGCCGGCAAGAGCGACGAGCAGGTCGTCGATTATCTCACCCAGCGCTATGGCGATTTCGTTCTGTACAAGCCGCCGGTCAAGCCGCTCACCTGGCTGCTGTGGTTCGGCCCATTCGCGCTGCTGATTGGGGCGGCTGGCGGTCTCATTGCCTACATCAAGCGGCGCGGTAACCGCCCCGCCGACGAATCTTTATCCGAAGAAGAGAAAAAACGTGTGGCGACTCTTCTCGGCAATGGACGCAATCCAGAATGATGAAATTCGCTTTTTATGGCGTCCATTCCCTCTCTCCTAACGCTCTCGAACCCATCCCCACCCCAACCCTCCCCTTGAAGGGGAGGGGGCCAACGACACCTTCCCCTTCAAGGGGAAGGATGGGATGGGGGTGGGGTTGGGGCGAGAGGGACGATGCATCGCTCCGCGATACTCACTCTTACGGAAATGAATTATGACCAATTTCTGGATCACCTCGCTGTTTTGGGCGCTCTTCCTTCTTTTCATCGGGGTCGCGCTGGCATTCGTCCTGCCGCCGCTGCTGCGGCGCGGGACTAAATCCGGACAGGTAGATCGCAAAGAAGCCAATATCGCTATTTATCACGACCAGTTGGCCGAGTTGAAGGCCGATCTCGATAGCGGCGAACTGGATACGGCCCAATACGAGGATGCCAAACGGGAGATTGAAAAACGTCTGAGCGAAGATGTGCCTGTGGAGTCCGTTCCTGCTGCGGCCACCCCTGGGCGCTGGCCGGGGTATGTGCTGGCCGGGGCGATTCCGGTGTTGGCAGTGGCAATTTATATGGTGCTGGGCAATCCCGATGCACTGGTTGCGTCACGCGTCGAGGCAGAAGGTCAACATGATGCGGCCCCCATGATCGCCGCCCTTGAGGCCAGGCTGAAGAAGCAACCGGACGATGCGGCAGGGTGGTATATGCTGGCGCGCAGTTACAGTTCGCTCGGGCGGTATGACGATGCGGCGCGCGTTTTTGACAAGCTGATTCAACTGGTTCCGGATGATTCCAGCATCCTGGCGGCCTATGCGGACGTGTTCGCCATGACGCAAGGGGGAAATCTGCAAGGCAAGCCGCAGGAGCTGATCAACAAGGCGCTGAAGCTGAACGATAAGGATGAGTTGGCGCTGAATCTTGCCGGAGCAGCCGCCTACCAAGCCAAGGATTTTGCCCGTGCAGCCGCATACTGGCGGCGCTTGTTAAAGTTAATTCCAGCAGATGCCGATTACGCCGGGGAAATCAGGGCGGAAGCCGATCAGGCCGAGAAGGCGGCAGGCGGGTCTTCCGGTTCGGATAATCTGGCCCGATCGAGCGGGAAAAATGGCGGAGCGGCAAAAAACGGGCAACCCCGGAAGGGAAGCGCCGCATCCATCTCCGGCACCGTGACCGTGGCCAAGGACATTGCCGCCAAGGTAAGCTCGACCGATACGGTATTTATCTTTGCGCAATTGCCGCAAGGCCCGAAAATGCCCCTGGCCAGTTTGAAAATCGGCGCCGGGCAGCTTCCTTATCGCTTTACCCTGGACGATTCCATGGCGATGACGTCTAACGATAACTTGTCTAGTCATCCCGAAGTCATTGTTAGTGCCCGTATATCGAAGACGGGCGAGGCCATGCCGCATAGCGGCGATTTGCAGGGAAAAACCGGCGTGGTAAAGCCCGGGCAACAGGGCCTGAGCATCGTTATTGACACGATCTTGCCTTAACTTGGATTTAACTGCCGACTAACGCCGATATCCCATGGCGTCCTCAAGCTTCAGTCGCCGGCAAGGCAAATCAACGTAAAGTGGTGGCAACTTTAATCTGCGTCTATCTGCGGTTGACTGTTTAAAACAGCGCTTCTTTGGAAACGCCCTTCTGTGCGAGGGAGCGGCGCAGGGATTGCAGCGCTTCAAGCTGTATCTGGCGCACCCGTTCACGGGTGATGTCGAGGGTATCGGCCACTTCTTCCAGGGTGTGAATCGCGTGGCCGTTCAGGCCAAAGCGCCGCTCGGTGACGCTGCGCTGCTTGTCTCCCAGTTCGCTCAGCCATCCTCGCGTGAGCGTTTCGAGCTGGCTGTGTTGCAGTTTCAACTCGGGTAGCAGGTTGCTGTCATCGGGAATCGCATCGCCCAGGGAGAGGGTCGGGTCGATGTCCAGCGGCGTATCCAGGGATGCCATGCGGTCGTTCAGGCCCAACACATGGCGCACGTCTTCCACTGGCTTGCCCAGCAGGTGCGCCACTTCTTCGGCACTGGGCTCGCAGCCCTTGTGGGCTTCAAGGTGGCGGAATGCCTTCAGGCAAGCGTTCATCTCGCGGATGACATGCACCGGAATGCGGATGGTGCGCGACTGGTTCATGATGGCGCGCTCGATATTCTGCCTTATCCACCAGGTGGCATAGGTGGAGAAGCGGAAACCCCGCTCCGGGTCGAATTTTTCCAGCGCATGGATCAACCCCAGGTTGCCATCCTCGATCAGATCCAGCAGGTCGAGTCCGCGATTCGTATAATGCTTGGCGATACTGACCACCAGCCGGAGATTGCATTCGATCATCCGTTGTCGGGCATTGAAATCGCCCTTTTTGACCAGCGTGGTAAGTGCCCGCTCCTCCTTTGCGGTCAACAACTGGTTACGGCCGATTTCATTAAGGTAGCTGAGCGTGGGATCGCCCTGGAATTCGATTTTGTGCATTTCTTTTTTGGGGGATTCAGTGTCCTCCTCCGGCAGCAGGGCGAGGTTTTCTTCCAGGATGCTGCATTCTTCCGGATCCATTGAACCTATTTTGTTCAGGGGTAGCTCAAGCATGATTCCCTCCCTTGATGAAATATTCCGTTAATCCGTTGCAACATGTAGATTGAGTCTAACAGAAAGCGTCCTAAGCAGAGTTTGCATTTTGTCGTAAGGAATTTCCTTATTTCTTGCGAACGGACGTGCGGAATAAAGTGAATCCGGACTTGACCTGCGAACGGTCGTTCTTTACACTTCAGACCATGTCGAACGACCGTACTTATCTCGATCAGCTCCAGGATTATTATGCCCGCCACCGGGTATTACCTTCCTATGCCACGATGGCTGGCCTGCTCGGTCTCAAATCGAAATCCACAGTGGCAGCGCTGGTGGCACGCCTGAAATTGCAGGGGTTTATCGAAGCGGCTCCGGACAAGCGTCTCAGGCCGGGCGGCAGGTTTTTTGAACGGTTGCTGGCGGATAGCGTGCGTGCCGGCTTTCCCAGTCCGGCCAACGATACCCGGCATGACATGCTGACCATCGACGAGTATCTGGTCGAACGCCCTTCGCAAACCGTGCTGGTGACCGTCAAGGGCGATTCCATGATTGATGCCGGCATCCACCCCGGTGACATCGTGGCGGTGGAAAAGAAGCCCTCCGCCAATATCGGCGATATCGTCGTTGCTATTGTCGACAATGAATTCACCCTCAAATACCTGGAACGCGAAAAAAGCCAGTTCATCCTGCGCCCGGCTAACCCCGCCTATCCAGTCATCCGCCCGAGCGGGTCGCTGGAGATTTTCGGCGTGGTAGTTGGCCTGGTCAGAAAATACAAATAGGGGTGAGGGGGAGGCGAAAAAGCAATTCGCCCTCACCTCTGCCGTGTTTGTTTTCGACTGGCAGACCTGGCCGTATCTCAAGTTCTGTCATGCCGATCCGATAATGTACTTAAGCAAGACGTGAATTGAACACGGCGCAAATGGAGGACATCATGGACAAAGAACGGATGATTCAGGATTTGATGCGTGAAATCGAGATGGATTTCTCATTTGATCTACGGCTGGGATTGATTGACCGGGTTCGATTCAATGGCATCATGAAGTCAGAAGCGGAGCAACTCAGGGAAAAGGGCTATGCCGAGATTGAACGATTGTTTCTCGGGGTGGCGGCGTAATTTTTAGAATAAAAATTCGATGTGAACTCAGGGCTGCGGGTGCAGCCCTTTTTTATGGCGCATGACCAGCAGCCACGTCTGGCTCGGCTGGGGCCGGGAAGGGTGTTTTTATTTAAAAGTTGTCACTTGACATGGCATGGAATGCCTGACTCATCCACAATTTGGCGCAGAAGCTGAAATTGGCGTCCATAACATCATGATAAACCAAGGCCTTATTTTTAAGTCATTGAATATAAATATTATTGCAACATGGTCGGAATTTAGTCAAATTGTTATTATTCCTTGTGTGCAGTGGACTTATCGTTTGTCAAAACAACTTATACACAGACTTATCAACAGATAATGTGGAAGGTTTAAATGTCAATACGGGTTCCCCCTATTTTGTTGTTTGGCGAACCGCATCGGCAAAATAATTGCCGATTTCCATCATGGCGGCGTATTCGGTTGCGGCAATCCCGGCTTTTTTGAAGTCCAGCGCGTCCGGGAAGCCGCTGGCGGCTTGGGCAAGTTCTTTTGCTTCGCAGCACCACGCCTTCGCCCATGCAGAGGCGTTGCTGAAATCATCCGTCTTGAGCCGGCTGATGGCCTGTTGCGCCGCCTGCCAGAAGCCGTTGCGAGACAGGGCGGCATGGATATGGGCGATCTCCTGCCGGTTTTTTTGCCGCATTGCTTCGGCCAGCGCTTCTGCATTATCGGCAAGAACCCGCATCCGGATTCCCGCCGTATGTTTTTCAACCACCGCCTTGACCGTCTCGTAAGCCGGGGTAAAGCGGTGGCTTGGGTGGGTGGTGGCGGCAATGAAGGATTGCAGGGCAATCAGCGCGGCCAGGGCATGGCCGGCATTGCGTGCCTGCTTGATGGTTTCCAGGCACTGAGCCTCGACATTATCCGGGTCGAGTAACAAGGTGATTTCGCCAGTTTGCTCGGACATGGGTTCAGCCTTTGATCGTCGTGACCAGATCGGCATTGCCGGCGTTGTCGATCAGGATGCGCTTTACGCGATCCTGCCAGAGCCGCCCGAATTCCCGCTGCTCTTCGGCATTGGCGATCCCGGCCATGGTTTTCTGCATCAGTTCCATCATGCCGGGTGAAGGGGGAACCAATTCAGGATGGTAGGTTGTTTCCACGCTGACCCCGGTGTCGGTTCGGGTGAAGCGGATGTCACTGCTGATTCCGGCATTGAAATGCAGCAGGTTGCGCCGGTCGAATTTTCCGCCAATGCCCTTGAAGCCACCGGATTGGGCGGCCCCGGTGAGCAGGCCGATCACATTGGCGATGACCCCGGTCACGCCGTCGGCCTGTCCGTCCCGGAATTCCAGCTTGATCGTGCCGCGCACCGGTAATTCATTATCGTAAAGTTCCGCCAGCGCCTTGCGTGTTGCCAGGTAAGCGCCGGCCACCGTCGGGCATGAGTGGCCGGCGAGCTTGACGGCGTCGAGGTAGGTGTACTCGATAAAACCTGCTTCTGCCGCGCCGAGAAATTCGGCCAGCGGGTCGTGGAGGGTGATTTTGGGCGCGTCGTTGTAAAAACCAGGGGTGTTCATCATGATGTGTATTCCTTGAGAAAATTATTTAATGGTTGGCTGCGCCGCCAGATTTTCCACAGGTCAGCGCGGTGGGTAATAAGAATTTGCGCCTGACTGGTGCCGAAAACGGGTAGCGCCAATCCGGAAATATTTCCCCGCGCCAGCGCCCGCAGCAGCGGATGGAACCAGTTTTTTTCAAGCCGTATCAAGCCTTCGCGCCAGTGCGGGAAATCATCGTAAAGAGCGGCACTGCGCAACTCGTCCAGCACCACCAGATGGGTGCCGGGCGTAGCTTGTTGCAGCCATTCTGCGATGCTTGTCGGGGCGTCGCCTGCCGGTATGCCAGCGGCGGTCGCCAGCCCGCGCGCCAAAGCATCGTCTGCCCAAACCCGTGTATAGGATGGATTCAGCTTCTTCGGCAGGCTTCCCGCGCCCCAGGGCCAGATGCTGTTCACCGGCAGGGCGCCGCGCTGCTCACGTTTTTCGTTAACCGGGTGGCTGTGAAGCAGCATCTGGATTTCATTGAGGATGCCGTGCCAATGCCCGCCGTCTGCCCCGCCGGGCAGGAAGTTCCTGACGTCCCTGCCGATCACCGTATCCAGCGGGTGCGTTTCCAGCCGGGCCGGGTGGGTCAGGCGTAGATGCCAGCGGTCGGGGCGGGTGGGAAAGAAAGCCAGCCCGTCATCGGCAAAATGGCTATTGAGGGCTGCCGTGAGGCTGGTGGCTTCTTCATCTGAGATTTTCAGGTTGCCCGCATCCACCAGCACCATCCGGTTGCGTTGCAGTTGCAGGTGGACGGGTTCGGCCATCAGCCAGAAATCGTTGCCCGGATTGCCGCCTTCCGCCAGCAGGGAAAATGACGCCACCGGCCAGTCGCAATCAAAATCAGCACCCTTCACGTTAGCCTCCTCTCCCGCTTGCGGGAGAGGACTGAGGGGCGGGTGTGAAACGCCGAAGGCTCGGCACAGCCACGCCTCTTTGCCGTCAGCCGGAAGCAGGCTTTTTTGGCCGCGGCCGAACAGTGTTTCCAAAGCGGGCAGGCGCATCCCTCGCAAGAGTCCGGCGCCGATCCATTGTGGCGGCGGCAACAGGCCGGGGATGAGTAAATGACAATTCATGGACTAACTTTGAGTTCCTGGCGATTAAGTGGCAAACTAACGGCTTTCCCGGCTATTTTACTCCCTTCCTCCGTGCGCCCATTCGAGCTTTTTGTCGGTCTTCGCTATACCCGCGCCAAACGGCGCAACCATTTCATTTCGTTCATCTCCCTGGTTTCCATGCTGGGCATCGCATTGGGCGTGGCCGCGCTGATCGTGGTGCTTTCCGTGATGAACGGTTTCCAGAAGGAGCTACGCACCCGTATTTTAGGCGTGGCAGCACATGCCCAGATTAGTGGCGCAAACAACACGCTGGCCGACTGGCAAAGTGTCGATGCGGTGGCGGTGAAGCACCCCGAAGTGATCGGTTCGGCACCTTACATCATGGCGCAGGGGTTGCTTTCCTATGATCAGACGGTGCAAGGATCGGTGGTGCGCGGCATTCTGCCGGAGCGTGAAACACGAGTGTCCGACCTGGGTGACAAGATGAAGGTCGGGCGGCTGGAAAATTTGCGCGCCGGGGATTTCAATATCGTGTTGGGTGTCGAACTGGCGCGGACACTGTCGGTGTCGCTGGGTGACAAGGTGGTGCTGATCGCGCCACAGGGGCGTGTCACTCCGGCAGGCATCATGCCGCGGGTCAAGCAGTTCACCGTGGCGGGTATTTTCGAGGCCGGCATGTACGAGTACGATGCCGGGCTGGCGCTGATTCACATGGAGGATGCCGCCAAGCTGTACAGCATGGGCAGCCGTGTTTCCGGGGTGCGGCTTAAACTTAAAGACATGTACCGTGCGCCGCAGGTGGCGCGCGAGCTTTCGGCCTTGTTCGGCGACAATGTTTATATCAGCGACTGGACGCGGCAGCATGCCAATTTCTTCCGCGCCATCCAGATCGAAAAGAACGTGATGTTCATCATCCTGCTGCTGATCGTGGCGGTGGCGGCGTTCAATATCGTGTCCACCCTGGTGATGGCGGTGACCGACAAACAGGCCGACATCGCCATCCTGCGCACGCTCGGCGCTTCACCCGCGAGCATCATGAAGATTTTCATTGTCCAGGGCACCCTGATCGGGGTGATCGGCACGCTGATCGGGGTGGTTGTGGGTGTCATGCTGGCACTGAATATTGATGTGGTGGTGCCGGCCATCGAGCACCTGTTTGGCGTGCACTTTCTGGCCAAGGACGTGTATTACATCAGCGAGCTGCCTTCCGACCTGCAAAGCCGCGATGTCGGAGTGATCGCTTCGGTTTCCTTCGTGCTCACCCTGCTGGCGACGCTCTATCCCAGTTGGAGGGCCTCCAAGACCAACCCGGCGGAGGCATTGCGATATGAATAGCGTGCTTTCCTGCGCCAATCTGCACAAGGTGTTCCATCAAGGCAAGGTCGAGGTGCCGGTACTGCTTGGCGTCAATTTTGAAGTTGCGCAGGGCGAGCGGGTGGCGATCGTCGGTTCGTCGGGTTCCGGCAAAAGCACCTTGTTGCACTTGTTGGGCGGACTGGATGAGATTACCTCGGGCGAGGTCAGCATCATGGGGCGGAACGTCAATGATCTGGGTGAGGCTGAACGTAGCCGGTTGCGCAACCAGGCGCTCGGTTTCGTCTATCAGTTTCATCATCTGTTAATGGAATTTTCCGCGCTGGAAAATGTCGCCATGCCGCTGCTGATCCGGCGCATGAAACCGGATCAAGCTTATGCTGAGGCGGCGGCGATGCTGAAACGGGTCGGCTTGGGGCATCGCCTTGGCCACACCCCGGGTGAATTGTCTGGCGGCGAGCGCCAGCGTGCCGCCGTGGCACGTGCTTTGGTGACGCGCCCGGCTTGCGTGCTGGCGGACGAGCCGACTGGCAACCTGGATCGCCATACTGCAGAAGGCGTGTTCGACCTGATGCTGGAGTTGAACCGGGATCTGGGCACCAGCTTTGTTATCGTCACTCATGACTTGGGGCTGGCAGCGCGGGCGCAGCGCGTGCTCAAATTAGTGGATGGAGTGCTGAGCCCCGCGTCGTGAGTGCCGGGAGATGAAATCCATTGGAAGGATGTAGGCGTTAATTGTGAGTTTCCCCTTCGTTTTAGGGACGCCGCGGTCTACTTTTTTTGGGCGTATTTTCATGGCAGGTTCTGACGCTGCGATGGTTTCACCGCACTGACCATGCGCGGCAATATCCTCGCTTTTGTCGCGGGCGTCTGGCTGTTGCAACAGCAGGCGGCGTTGCCGTCCAGCCTTGCCTGGGGCGGCCTGCTGCCATTATTGTGGCTGGCGCTCAAGTTTCTTCCCGGTCGGCTCCCTTATTTTCGATCTCTTCTCCTCAAGCTGGTTTTATTCGGCTTCGGTTTTTTCTGGGCCGCCTTTATGGCGCAGTCGCGCCTCGCCGATGCCTTGCCGGCTCATTGGGAAGGACGCGATATCCAGATTGTTGGCGTAGTTGCTGCTTTGCCGGCGACGAACGAGCGCGGCATGCGCTTCGAGTTTGATGTCGAACGGGTAAAAACGCCCGAGGCAATCGTGCCTCGTCACATTCAGCTGGCAGCTTACAGCGATGGCTTCGGCAAGGAAGCAGCAGGAGCCGCCTCGCCGAATTTTCATGCTGGCGAGCGCTGGCAGTTGACGGTGCGCCTCAAACGCCCGCACGGCAACGCCAATCCGAACGGTTTCGACTACGAGGCGTGGCTGCTGGAACGCAATATCCGTGCGACCGGTTATATCCGGCAGGATGAAGGTAATCGTCGGCTTGCGGAGCAGGTCTACCGCCCCGGATACGTCGTCGAAATGCTGCGCGAGCGGGTGGCAAAAAGATTTCAGGTAGTGCTCGGTGAGCGGCCCTATAGCGGAGTGCTGAAAGCGTTGGCAGTGGGCGAGCAGAGCGCGATTTCGCCGGAGCAATGGAAAGTGTTCCTGCGCACTGGCGTAAACCACCTGATGAGCATATCAGGGGTGCATGTCACCATGATCTCCAGCCTGGTGTTTGCCTTGATGTATGGCCTGTGGCGGCGCAGCCCGTTTCTTACGCTGCGTCTGCCGGCGCGCAAGGCGGCAGCAGTAGCGGGTGCGTTGACGGCGTTGTTGTACGCGTTGCTGTCCGGCTTTGGCGTGCCGACCCAGCGCACGCTTTACATGTTGTCGGTGGTGGCGATTGCATTATGGCTGGGGCGTGCCGGCTCGGCTTCGACGGTGCTGGCACTGGCTCTGCTGGCGGTGGTGCTGCTTGACCCATGGGCGGTGTTCGCGCCGGGTTTCTGGCTGTCGTTCGGTGCGGTGGCGGTGATTCTTTACGTCGCCGTCGGTCGCATCGGGCGTCCGCACTGGCTGCGCGAGTGGGCTAACGTGCAGTGGGCGGTGACGCTGGGCTTGGTGCCGGCGTTGCTGTTGATGTTCCAGCAGGTGTCCATCGTTTCGCCGCTGGCCAATGCGTTTGCCATTCCTGTCATCAGTCTGGTGGTGGTGCCGTTGACCTTGGCGGGCGCCATCCTGCCGCTGGATTTTTTGCTGTTGCTGGCGCATCAGGTGATGGCGTGGTGCATGGCCGCGCTGGAGTGGTTGAGCCGGATGCCGGATGCAGTTTGGCAGCAGCACGCGCCGCCGGTGTGGACGGTGCTGGCGGCGGCGCTGGGTATCTTGTGGCTGCTGTTGCCGCGCGGCTTTCCGGCTCGCTGGCTGGGGGTGGCCGGGCTCGTGCCGATGTTTATGGTACTGCCGCCGCAGCCCGAGCCGGGGGCCTTGTGGATTACCGTGCTGGACGTGGGCCAGGGCCTATCGGTGGTGGTGCAGACGCAGAACCATGCCTTGCTCTACGATACCGGCCCACGTTTTACCGCCGACGCAGACAGCGGTAGCCGTATTGTCGTGCCCTATTTGCGTGCCGCCGGCATCAAGCGGCTCGACGGGCTGATTGTGACGCACGATGACAGCGACCACAGTGGCGGGGCAGCCTCGGTGCTGGATGCGGTGCCGATCAACTGGCTGGCCTCTTCATTGCCTGTCGATAGCCCGATTCTGCCCCATGCCAAAAAATCGCTGCCTTGTTTTGCCGGCCAGTCCTGGCAATGGGACGGCGTGCGGTTTGATATGCTGCATCCGGCCTGGGAGAGTTACTCCGACGAACATCTCAAGAAAAATGCACGCGGCTGCACGCTGAAAATCACTTCGCCCTACGGCAGCGTGCTGCTGCCTGCCGACATCGAGCGCGAATCGGAAGCGGAAATTCTCGCGCGCACACCCGCTGCCTTGCCGGCCACATTGCTGGTCGCGCCGCACCACGGCAGCAAGACTTCATCCACCGAGGCGTTCATTCGCCAGGTTAATCCGTCCATCGTGATTTTCACATCCGGCTACCGCAACCACTTCGGCCATCCCAAGCCGGAAGTGGTGGAGCGTTACCGGACACTGGGTAGCCAGCTCTACCGTTCGGATCGGGACGGCGCGGTGCTGTTGTGTTTCGGGAAAAATGAGGAGCCTGCGCTCCAAACCTGGCGGCAGGAGCGTCAGCGTTACTGGCAGCAACGGTAGGTCGGCTCAGTCGGGTGCGATCCATTAACGAATGCCGCAAGCATTCAAAAAAGGTGACACCCCATCAGGATTGCCCTATAAATTGTCATAAAAATCATGTTGAAATAACAAAAATGGCGCGTTTTTTGCGAACAAACCGTTCCCTCCACCGCCACGCAGCCCCCGCGCGCTCAAGTAAAAAACACCAATAATCAAGAAACTCTCCCCGATCTGGGTCAACCCAGCGCCAGTTCTGCCACTTTCAACGTTGGCCCCAACGGCGTCACTTTCAACGGCACCTTCGACTATCCCTGATGCGTAAAAAAATCCTCACCGCCGTTCGCAGTGCCAATCAATCCTGCCTGCCAGTATTTGCTTGACGGGTTTCATATTTGTGGACACAATTAAAAGATTAAATATTAATTGAGACCTCAAATGCAGATTTCTGTCCGTGAATTCAAAGCGCACTTATCCCGCTATCTGTCTCAGGCGCAGCAGGGGCAGTCAGTTGATGTGACCTGCCATCGCAAGGTGGTGGCGCGCATCGTCGGGGTTCCTTCTGCCGAGAGCGAGGGTGTGGCGCGGCTCGTGGCCGATGGGGCGGCCCAGTGGGGCGGCGGCAAGCCGGTTGGGGCGGCGATCCTGCTATCCCCGGTCGGGCACAGCGTGTCGGCAATGGTGCTGGAAGATCGCGGATGATCCTGTTCTGCGACACGTCTGCCTTGGTCAAGCTGTATCTGGCGGAGGCGGAAAGTGACGCGGTCAAGGTGCTGACCGCCGAGGCGGAGGCGGTTGCGGTGTGCCGCATTGCTTGGGCCGAAGCCTATGCCGCCCTTTTCCGCCGCGCCCGCGAGGTGCCTGCGGATACGTCGCCCATCGGGCAGGCCAGGCAGGTGCTGGCTATGGATTGGCCCCGTTACCTGATCGTCGAAGTAAGCCAGGCGGTCGTCGAACAAGCGGGGGAGTTTGCCGATACCTTTGCCTTGCGTGGTTACGACAGCGTCCAACTGGCGGCGGCCTATCAGGCGAAACAGGTATCCCGCCTGCCGGTGAGCTTCGCCTGTTTCGATACGCGGCTCAACAAGGCGGCGCGGGTGTTGGGGATGGATGTGCCGTTCATTGCGGCTTGATCCTGAAGACAGCTTTCATATTATTCCATGGTTTCCGTCAACACATCACACACGCTGCCGACCGGCAGCGGCCAAACCGATTTTCGTTTCTGGCTGGGTTCACTGCCGGTGGATTTTAGCCCGCAGGAGCAGGCGGCCATTCTGCGCGCCTGCGAATTCGCCCAGTCGTTTTATGCCGGCGAGCCGGATGCCATGCGCCATGCGCTGGGCACGGCAGCCATTCTGGCGCACCAGAACATGGATCATGAAAGCATTGTTGCCGCGATTCTTGGCGGGGTGACGGAACACGACGCCGATGGCGCTGCCAGCATAATGGAAGCTTTCGGCGAGGGCGTCGCCCGCCTGGTGGATGGCGTCTCCCGGATGAGCCAGATCCGCGAATATACGGCGCCTGAAGGCGGGGGAAAACGCGAGCAGGGCGCCCATATCGAATCGCTGCGCAAGATGCTGCTGGCGATGGTGGAAGACATCCGGGTGGTGCTGATCAAGCTGGCCGAACGCACCCAGGCGATGCGCGAGCTGGC
The DNA here is from genome assembly GCA_028713975.1 of Sulfuricella sp. GTDB lineage: Bacteria > Pseudomonadota > Gammaproteobacteria > Burkholderiales > Sulfuricellaceae > Sulfuricella. Next base: position 25,384 of record JAQTNE010000012.1, on the reverse strand, counting down.
TCGCAGTGATGACGGGGAAATCCGGCGTCGCGTGGCGCGGGAGGTACAGGATATTTTCGCGCCGCTGGCGAACCGGCTTGGGGTGTGGCAAGTGAAGTGGGAACTGGAGGATTTGTCGTTTCGCTACCTGGAACCGGAACTATATAAAAAAATCGCCAAATTGCTGGACGAAAAGCGCGCCGGTCGCGAACAGTACATTGCCGATGTGCGCGAGCAGTTGCGGCTGGAGTTGCAGAAAAACGGCGTTGCCGCTGAGGTGTCCGGTCGCCCCAAGCATATCTACAGCATCTACAAGAAGATGAAGCGCAAGGGGGTGGATTTCAGTGAGCTTTATGATGTGCGCGCGGTGCGGGTTCTGGTGGACGATTTGAAGGATTGCTATACCACGCTGGGCGTGGTGCACAGCCTGTGGCAGCCGATCTCCGGCGAGTTCGACGATTATATCTCGCACCCCAAGGGCAACGATTACCGCTCTTTGCATACTGCCGTGATTGGGCCGGAGGGCAAGGCGCTGGAAGTGCAGATCCGCACCCGCGACATGCACAACCACGCCGAGCTGGGGGTGGCCGCGCACTGGCGCTACAAAGAGGGAGGCAAGCAGGACGCCGGGTTCGAGGAGAAAATCGCCTGGCTGCGCCAGATCATGGAATGGAAGGATGAAGTCCACGATGCCGGCGAACTGATGGAGCAGTTCAAGACCGGATTGTTCCAGGATACGGTTTACATCCTCACCCCGCAGGGCAAGGTGGTGGCGCTGGCCAAGGGCGCTACGCCGGTGGATTTTGCCTATCATGTGCATACTGACCTGGGCGACCGCTGCCGTGGTGCCAAGGTGGACGGCAGCATCGTGCCGCTCACCTACCCATTGCAGAACGGGCAGCGCGTCGAGATCATCACCGTAAAGCAGGGCGGCCCTTCGCGCGATTGGCTTAGCCCCAGTCTGGGCTACGTCAAGACTTCGCGCGCCAAGGCAAAAATCCGCCACTGGTTCAAGCACCAGCATTATGAGGAGAATGTCGCGCAGGGCCGGGATGCGATGGAAAAGGAGGCGCACCGCCTTGGTTTGCCTCTGCCCAACCTGGAAACACTGGCACAGAAAAATCGCTTCGCCGGGCCTGAGGATTTGCTTGCAGCCATCGGGCGGGGCGACATCACCGCCCGCCATGTGGTTGCCGCAGCGCAGGAGCAGACCGGTCTGAAGGAAGGCGAAGAAGAGTGGCATCTGCCGGCATCGCGCACCGGCTTGGCGCCTTCTTCATCCGGGGTGCTGGTCTACGGCGAGGGCGGGTTGCTCACGATGATCGCCAAATGCTGCAAGCCGGTGCCGCCGGATGCGATCGTCGGTTTTGTCACGCGTGGCAGGGGCGTGGCGATTCATCGTCAGGATTGCCCGAACATCCTGCATCTGGACGAGAGTCGAAATGACCGGCTGCTAGTTGCCAGTTGGGGGACGAGTAGCGGTTATTACGAGGTGGATATCGAGATTGAGGCAAACGACCGCCAGGGGTTACTACGCGATATTTCCGAGGTGATGACCCGCGAAAAAGTCAACGTCGTCGCAGCCAGCACCCTGAGCCGCGGCCTTCAGGCCGGGATGCGTTTTACCGTGCAGATCACCGACCTCAATCAACTAAGGCATATCCTTGCGTTGATCCAGGAAGTACCCGGCGTCGCTTGGGCGCAGCGCCGGAATTATTAATTCCATTGCGCTGCGCCCATTCCGGGCTATTCTCAGTGCATTTCCTCGAGCAGTTGATGTTTCGATTGCTCAAGTTGTTCGGCTAGATCAATAAAGCCGTCATCCTTGGCAAACATGGCAACCCTGTCCCAAGGGTCGTTACGGTCTATGGATTTTGCAGTCTTGCAGTCCATCGGTATGCGCTTGCGGAACGCATACAGCATCGCTTCTGTTTGAATGAACAAATGTTGCATTTTGTGTCCCTCCATAACGGTGTTTCAGATTGACCGGAAACAAGCCCAGAAACAAAATATTCTCATACTTATTTTTCAAGTCTAGAGGGTAATTTGGCGTTTTCAAGGTAATTTTAAACACCTCGTTTAAAGTGAAGCAGGGCTTGGCGCTTAACTGAGATTGGCTCTGGTAGCCATTTTTATGGCAATATGCGCTCCCGAACCAAGCCCGGCAAGGCGTGCCCTGTATTTTCGATCTTGGAATCCGAAAACCCCGTGATGTGTCGGCAGTGCATCGAGTTTTGCTGCCGGGATTCGGCGATGCGACAGGCGCCATTTGAATTGTTGGGAGAATTGGGTATAATCCGTCTTCTTTAGGCGCGTAGCTCAGCTGGTTAGAGCACCACCTTGACATGGTGGGGGTCGTTGGTTCGAGTCCAATCGCGCCTACCAGATTCTTTACAAAGTGCGGCCATGCCGCACTTTTGTTTTTGGTAGGGTTGTTATGCCTGTTATTCGCTTACCCGATGGTTCCGAGCGCAAGTTCGATCAGCCGGTGACGGTAGCCGAAGTGGCCGCCAGCATTGGTGCAGGCCTCGCTCGTGCCGCGCTGGCTGGCAAGGTCGATGGCCGGCTGGTGGATACTTCGCATCGCATCGAATCTGATGCCGATCTGGCTATCATCACCGACCGGGATGCGGAAGGGCTGGAAGTGATCCGCCATTCCACCGCCCACTTGCTGGCGCAGGCTGTCAAACAGCTGTTTCCGGAAGCCCAGGTCACCATCGGCCCGGTAATCGAAGACGGCTTTTTCTACGATTTCTCCTACAAACGCCCTTTCACGCCTGAAGACCTGCTGGCCATCGAGAAAAAGATGGCGGAACTCGTCAAGGCGGATTACAAGATCGAGCGCAAGGTATTGCCGCGCCCCGACGCGATCAGTTTCTTCAAGGGGCTGGGCGAGCACTACAAAGCCCAGATCATCGAATCCATTCCCAGCGATGAAGATGTCTCGCTGTATACCCAGGGTGAATTCACCGATCTGTGCCGCGGCCCGCATGCGCCATCAACCGGCAAACTTAAAGTCTTCAAATTGATGAAAGTGGCCGGTGCTTACTGGCGCGGCGATTCGAAGAACGAGATGCTGACGCGCATCTACGGTACCGCCTGGGCGAAGAAAGAGGATCAGGAAGCCTATCTGCACCGCCTGGAAGAAGCCGAGAAGCGCGACCATCGCAAGATCGGCAAGCTGCTGGATCTGTTTCATACCCAGGAAGAAGCGCCGGGCATGGTGTTCTGGCACCCCAACGGTTGGACGCTGTACCAGATCGTCGAGCAGTACATGCGCGGCGTGTTCCGCGACAACGGTTACCAGGAAATCCGCACGCCGCAGGTGGTGGATCGCTCGCTGTGGGAGCGCTCGGGCCACTGGGACAAGTTTCAGGCGATGATGTTCACTACTCACTCGGAAAATCGTGATTACGCGGTCAAGCCGATGAACTGCCCGTGCCATATCCAGGTATTCAACCAGGGCTTGAAAAGCTACCGCGATCTGCCGCTGCGCCTGGCTGAATTCGGTTCATGTCATCGCAACGAGCCGTCCGGCACGCTGGCCGGCATCATGCGGGTGCGCAATTTTACCCAGGATGATGCCCATATTTTCTGCACCGAAGCGCAGATCCAGGATGAAGTGGCAAGCTTCATTGATCTGCTGCAGAAGGTTTACGTCGAATTCGGTTTCACCGACATCGTGGTCAAACTTTCTACTCGCCCGGAGCAGCGCGTCGGCTCGGACGAGGTGTGGGACAAGGCCGAGGCTGCGCTGGAAATTGCGTTGAAGCGCAAGGGCCTGGAATTCGATTTGCAACCGGGCGAGGGCGCGTTTTACGGGCCGAAGATTGAATTCTCGCTGCGCGATTGCCTCAACCGCGTCTGGCAGTGCGGCACCATTCAAGTGGATTTCTCCATGCCAGGCCGTCTGGATGCGACTTATATCGCCGAAGACAATTCCAGGCAAACGCCGGTGATGCTGCACCGTGCCATTCTCGGGTCGCTGGAACGCTTTATCGGTATCCTGATTGAGCACCATGCCGGCGCCTTCCCGATGTGGCTGTCACCCTTGCAGATGGTGGTGATGAACATCACCGATGCGCAGGCGGATTATGCGCGTGAGGTGGTGGCTGAACTCAGGAAAAACGGTCTGCGTGCCGAATCGGACTTGAGAAATGAGAAAATAACCTATAAAATACGGGAACATAGTTTACAAAGGCTGCCTTATCTCCTGATTGTGGGGGACAAAGAGGTGGCTTCAAAACAGGTTGCCGTGCGTACTCGCAAAGGCGAAGACCTGGGCCAGATGCCGCTGGCAGCATTGATTGAGCGGCTCAAGGGCGAGGTTGCCGAGAGGGTAGTCGCGGCTTAATTTTTTTGACTTGGAGGTTTTGCTATCGCTCAGGAAAAGGAATCACGAATCAACGGTGAGATATCTGCACCCGAGGTTCGTTTGGTTGGTATAGAAGGTGAACCGCTGGGCATTGTTAGCTTGGCCGTGGCCATGAATATGGCGGAAGAGGCCGAGATCGACCTGGTTGAAATCGCTCCGCAGGCTCAGCCACCGGTGTGCCGTTTGATGGATTACGGCAAGTTCAAATACCGCGAAAGCAAGAAGCAGCACGAAGCCAAGCTGAAACAGATACAGATCAAGGTCAAGGAAGTGAAGTTTCGCCCGGGAACGGACGAAGGCGACTATCTGATCAAGCTGCGCAATCTGATCCGTTTCCTGGAAGAGGGCGACAAATGCAAGATCACGCTGCGGTTCCGCGGTCGTGAGATGGCGCATCAGGAGATCGGCTTGCGGCTTCTCAAGCGCATTGAGGCTGACCTGCTGGAGCATGGCACGGTTGAGCAGTTTCCGAAAATGGAAGGCCGTCAGATGGTGATGGTGTTGTCGCCGAAGAAGAAGTAAGCGTTGTAAAGGCAGCAAAAAGTAGTGCAAAACAAGTGGTGTCCGGGCTACCAAGTTTCCCCGCAGGGGAGCGCCCGGCGTCAAGCTAAAATAGTGGAGTAATTTATGCCTAAGATGAAAACCAAGAGCGGCGCCAAAAAGCGCTTCAAGGCTCTGGGTGGCGGCGGTATCAAGCGCACCCATTCTCACCTGCGTCACATCCTGACCAAAAAGACCACCAAGCGCAAACGTCAACTGCGTGGTACTTCAATGGTTTGCGCGAACGACATCAAGTCTGTTCGTGCCATGATGCCTTACGCATAAAGGAGCCTGAAAAATGTCGAGAGTTAAACGGGGTGTAACGGCGCGCGCGCGCCACAAGAAGGTTCTGGTACAGGCCAAGGGTTTCCGTGGCCGCCGCAAGAATGTATACCGTATCGCCAAACAGGCGGTGATGAAGGCCGGACAGTACGCCTACCGTGACCGTCGCCAGAAGAAGCGCCAGTTCCGCGCGCTGTGGATCGTCCGTATCAATGCGGCAGCCCGCGAACTCGGCCTGACCTACAGCGTGTTCATGAACGGCATCAAGAAAGCCGCCATCGAGATTGACCGCAAGGTTCTGGCCGATCTGGCGGTATTCGATAAGCCCGCTTTTGCGCACATTGTCGATCAGGTAAAAGCCCGCCTCGCTGCGTAACAAAGTGGCAAAGAAAAAGGAGGCTGAGAGGCCTCCTTTTTTATTTGAAGTGCTTTCATTGCAGGGCGCGTACGGCGCATCAAACGAAAACGCATGCAAAATCCAGACGAAATACTGAAAGAAGCGCAAGCCGCTTTTGCCGACACTGATAACCCTGCTGAACTGGAGCAGATCAAGGCGCGCTATCTGGGCAAGAGCGGGGCGCTTACCGAGCGGCTCAAGCAGCTCGGTAAAATGCCGCCGGACGAGCGCCGCGAAGCCGGCGCCCGCATCAATCAAGTCAAGGATCAGATCGAGCTGGCGCTGAAACAGCGTCGCGAAGCGATTCAGGAATCACTCTTGCAACAGCAGCTGGCGCAGGAAGCGCTGGATGTCACCTTGCCAGGTCGAGGTATGGGAGTCGGCGGCCTGCATCCGGTGACGCGCACTCTCAGGCGCATTGAGGAGTTGTTCCGTTCCATCGGTTTCGACGTTGCCGAAGGGCCGGAAATCGAAAGCGATTTCTACAATTTCACCGCGCTTAATATTCCCGAGAACCATCCTGCCCGTGCCATGCACGATACTTTCTACGTGGACGACAAGCACGTGCTGCGCACCCATACTTCTCCGGTGCAGGTGCGCTACATGCAGAACAACAAGCCGCCGCTCCGCATTATTGCGCCGGGGCGCGTCTACCGGGTGGATTCCGATGCCACGCATTCGCCCATGTTTCATCAGGTCGAAGGGTTGTGGGTTGACGAACAGGTGAGTTTTGCCAATCTCAAGGGCGTGGTACAGGATTTTCTGCAGCGCTTCTTCGAGCGCGACGATTTGCGGGTACGCTTCCGTCCGTCGTTCTTCCCCTTTACCGAACCGTCTGCCGAGATGGATATGAGCTGGGGCGAGAAGTGGCTGGAAATCGGCGGCTGCGGCATGGTGCATCCCAATGTGCTGAAGCATGTGGAAATCGATGTCGAGCAATACCGCGGTTTCGCCTTCGGCTTGGGCGTGGAACGCCTGGCCATGCTGCGTTATGGCGTAAACGACCTGAGATTGTTCTTCGAGAACGATCTGCGATTCCTGAAACAATTTTCCTGACCTGACTATGAAGTTTTCAGAAAACTGGCTGCGCCAATTCGTTAACCCCGCTATGGATAGCGCGGCACTGGGGCACCTGCTGACCATGGCGGGCCTTGAGGTCGAATCGCAGGAAGCGGTGGTTCCGCCTTTCAACCAGGTTGTCATCGCGCAGATTCTGAGCGCCGAAAAACATCCCGACGCCGACCGCCTGCAAGTCTTGCGCGTGGATGTCGGGCAGGCCGAGCCGCTGCAAATCGTTTGCGGTGCGGCCAACGCGCGGGTCGGGTTGAAGTCGATCTGCGCATTGGTGGGTGCGGAGTTGCCGGGATTCGCCATCAAGCGCGCCAAGGTGCGCGGCGTGGAGTCCTTCGGCATGATGTGCTCCGAAAAGGAACTGGGTTTGGCTGCCGAGAGCGACGGCATTCTTGAATTGCCCGATTCCGCACCGGTCGGCCAGGATATCCGCGAGTATTTCGATCTCGATGACCAGTTGTTCGAGCTGAAACTCACGCCGAATCGCAGCGATTGCTTGAGCGTCGCCGGTATCGCCCGTGAAGTGGCTGCACTGACAGACGCGGCGTTGAACCTGCCCCAAGTGGCAGCGGTTGTTCCTGGAACGCCCGACCAGTTGGCAGTGACGGTGAACGAACCCGTCGCCTGCCCGCGCTACTGCGGACGTATCGTGCGCGGCGTCAATCCGGCTGCGCCGACGCCGGACTGGATGGCACGTCGGTTGCAAAGAAGCGGATTGCGCCCGGTCAGTGCCATTGTCGACATAACCAATTACATCCTGCTCGAACTCGGCCAGCCGCTGCACGCCTTCGACCTGGCAAAAATTCAAGGCGCTATCACGGTGCGCTACGCCTGCTCCGGTGAACAACTGGAGTTGCTCAATCAGCAGGTCGTTACGCTCGAACCCGACATGCTGGTGATCGCGGATCAAACAAGGCCGCTGGCACTGGCCGGCATCATGGGCGGTCAGGCGAGTTCGGTATCCGATGCTACTGTCGATATTTTCTTTGAAAGTGCGTTCTTCAACCCCGACACCATCGCCGGCAAGGCGCGTCGCCTGAACCTATCCACCGATTCTTCCTACCGTTTCGAGCGCGGCGTCGATTTCGCCGGGACGCGCACCGCCATTGAGCGGGCGACGCAATTGCTGATGGAAATTTGTGGCGGTGCAGCCGGAGAAATTACCGAGGTTGTCGCCGGATTGCCCGAACGTACGCCAATCCAGTTGCGAACTTCGCGGGTCAACCAGGTACTCGGCATCGATTTGGGTTCGACCCGGATCGCGGCATTACTCACTCGTCTGAAATTTGTATTTTCCGGGCAAGACGATGCATTCCTGGTGACGCCGCCCAGCTATCGTTTTGATCTGGCGATTGAAGTCGATTTGATCGAAGAGATGGCGCGTCTTCACGGCTATGACAACATTCCTGCAATACCGCCGGGTAGCAGCCTGAATATGCTGCCCCAAACCGAGACGGCGCGGAGCCGTGCCGCGTTGTTGGCGCTGCTGGTTGCACGCGATTACCAGGAAGTGATCAACTACAGTTTCGTCGATGAAACGTGGGAGCGCGACCTGGCCGGCAACGACAATCCGCTGCCGCTGAAAAACCCGATTGCCAGCCAGATGGGGGTGATGCGCTCGACGTTATTTGGTGGCCTGATCGACAATCTGCGCTTTAACCTTAACCGTAAACAGGAGCGAGTGCGCTTATTTGAAACGGGACGCTGCTTCCCTTCTGCTCAGGATATTTTTACCCAACCGGAAAAGCTGGCTGGCTTGTGCTACGGCAGCGCGCAGCCCGAGCAGTGGGGCGAGCCTGCGCGCGTAGTGGATTTCTACGATGTCAAGGCGGATATAGAAGCCTTGTTGTGGCCTGCGTCTGCCCGTTTCGAGGTCGCTTCTCATCCTGCTTTGCATCCCGGTCAGAGCGCCAAGGTGTGGCTGGAAAACGAGTTCCTTGGCTGGATTGGCGCGCTGCACCCAAAATGGCGGCAGAAATACGAGCTGCCGACCGCGCCGGTATTATTTGAGCTGGATCTGGCAACATTGTTGCGCAGTCGGGTTCCCGCCTTTTCCGAAATATCCAGATTCCCTGTGGTGCGCCGTGATATTGCGGTGGTGGTGGATGAGGGTGTCAATGTACAGACCTTGCTTGACGGCATGAGTGAGCACTTGCCGAAGCGGGTCACCGGGCTCGCGTTGTTTGATGTATATAGAGGCAAAGGCATTGATTCTGGTAAAAAAAGTCTTGCATTCCGGGTGCTGATGCAAGATACTCAACAGACTTTGACTGACGAAGAAGTGGACGCAGTGACCTCGCAACTCACCGAAGTTTTGATAGTCCGCTTCGACGCGAAATTACGTAATTGAGGTGTAAGCATGACATTAACAAAAGCCGAACTTGCTGACATGCTGTTCGAAAAAGTGGGATTGAATAAACGGGAAGCTAAAGACATGGTGGAATCCTTCTTCGAAGAGATTCGCATGTCGCTGGAAAAAGGCGATGGAGTGAAGCTGTCCGGTTTCGGTAATTTCGAATTGCGCGACAAGCCCGAGCGTCCCGGTCGCAACCCTAAAACCGGCGAGGAAATCCCTATCACCGCGCGGCGCGTAGTGACTTTTCATGCCAGCCAGAAGCTGAAAGCGCTGGTGGAGGAATCCTATCGTTTAGGGACCGTAAATGGTGGAACTCGCAAACAAGCCTGATTTACCGCCGATTCCGGCGAAGCGCTATTTCACCATCGGCGAGGTGAGCGAGCTGTGCGGGGTTAAACCGCACGTGCTGCGCTACTGGGAGCAGGAATTCACCCAGCTCAAGCCGGTGAAACGGCGCGGCAACCGCCGCTATTACCAGCACCACGAAGTGCTGCTGGTGCGCCGCATCCGTGATCTGCTGTACGAACAGGGCTTCACCATTAGCGGCGCACGCCACCGCTTGGAAGAAGGAGGCGACGGGCGTGAAATGTCGGCAACAGTGGAACCCATACTCCCGGTGCCGCCAAGCCACGGTATGGATTTGGCCCTGCTGCGACGGGAAATAAAGGACGTGCTGGAACTGCTTCACACCTAGCCGATTCCTGATGTTTCGGCTATAATCCCGTCTCTCGGGGCGTAGCGCAGCCTGGTAGCGTACTTGCATGGGGTGCAAGTGGTCGGAGGTTCAAATCCTCTCGCCCCGACCAGTATCCACGCGGATTTCAGAGTTTTCTGGAATCCGCGTTTTTCATTTTCCGTAAAGCTGTTGCTGCAGCAGCCCGATTCTCACATCGGCTTCGCACGGAAATCTGTTTGGCCTCATCTACTCATTTTTTATCTATGTCTCAGCCTATAATGGTTCGCAGAATTTTCTTTCAAATAATTCGGACGAAGCTTAGAATTAGGCTTGTCATTCAAGGCTGAGTTCCGCCCCCACTAAAAATCCGGATGAAATTCGCAAACATTGTGTACGCTGTCGGATTGCCCCGTCCTGCCATCATCAGGGCCGTTACGATGTTATGCCCATGCCTTGTTCCATCCTGCACCGGCTTACCTGACTTGGTACGGCAATGAATATTCTTGTCGTTGATGACAGCAAGGTTGCCCTTACTTGGTACCGACAGATGGTCGCCAAGATGGAAGACTGCACTGCAACCGCATTTCTCAATCCGGAAGACGCCCTCGTTTGGAGCCGGGATAACGACCCCGACCTTGTGGTCGTGGACTATATCATGCCTCAAATGAACGGCGACGCCTTCATCCGGGAATTTCGCGCGCTACCTGGCAAGAACGAAATCCCCCTGGTGATGGTGACAGGCAGTCAAGACCAGATGGTGCGTTATGCCGCGCTTGATCTCGGGGCCAACGACTTTCTTGCCAAACCCGTGGACGAATTCGAATTTATGGTGCGTACGCGCAACATGCTGGCCATCCGGAAAAGCCAAAAGGAGCGGATAAACCGGTCAGCGTGGCTGGAGGAGGAAGTCAGGAAAGCGACTGGAATGATTCTCCAGCGGGAGCAGGAAACCGTGATGCGGCTGTGGAAAGCTGCGGAATGCAAGGATAAGGAAACCGGTGCCCATGTTAAGCGCATTTCCCACTACTCGGCGCTGATCGCAAAACATCTGGGGTTATCGGAGGAGGAGCAGGATATTATTACCCGCGCTTCGCCGATGCATGACATCGGTAAGATCGGCATCCCGGACAGTATTCTGCTAAAACCGGCCAAGCTGACTGCCGAAGAATTCGACATCATGAAACAACACACCGTACTGGGTTATGAAATCCTTGCCAACAGCAGTTCTGCTGTATTGCAGGCGTCCGCAGATATCGCTCTGGCCCACCATGAAAAATACGATGGTAGTGGCTACCCCCACGCACTCAAGGGAAAGGGGATTTCGCTGTATGGACGTATTGTGGCGGTGGCAGACGTATTCGACGCGCTCTGTTCGAAGCGGTCATACAAGGGCGCGTGGAGTATAGAGCAGGTGGCGGAACACATGAAGAGCAATCGTGAGCAACAATTCTGCCCGGACAGCCTGGATGCGTTTTTCATGGGTTGGGACGAAGTGCTGAAGATCAGGGAGCGTCTCGCGGATTGACGGGTTGGCCATCGTTCTTCTTGCCGCGTCATGTTTTCCGGAAGCACCGAATAATGAAAAGGAACTCCGTCGCCGGAGCCCTTCCACTGTAGCCGAGCGAACCCGGTTTACCGGCTGGGGATTGCCTCAAGCATGCCCAGATACTGGATACGCCGTTTCTCCAGAGGATCCAGCGCGCCGACTCTGTTCAGACATTCCTTGGCCTCGCTCATCAGATTGTCGTTCCTCCCGTTTTTTTGCATGGCGAGGATCGCGGCATGGGTAAAGTTGAGCAGAATCTGCTTGTTATTTGGCAACATCGCCTTGGCGTTGCGTAGCCACTGGATGGCTTCATCCAGTTGTCCTTCCTTGGCGAGGGTGACCCCCTTGTTGTTGGTCTCGACAACTTCACGCCGCGAAGTATCGATCATCTGCCGGGATTCATTCTCCATGCCGGCCTGGTCGAATATTTCCTTTACCTGGTCGATCAGCGCGTCGTCGTCGTGATTGTTTTTCACCACTGTTTCCAGCATGCTTTGAGCGGCTTCCTTGTCGCCTGCCTTGAAGAGGAACCCCGCGGCTTCGAGTGCAACGTCCGTGGAAGCCAGGTTGGGGTCTTCCTGAATGATGGCGGCCAATTCCTCGGCCGCCTTGCGGGCGTTGACGTGATCGCCGGTCTTTTGGTAGACCACGCCTTCCATTACCTTGGCGTGCAGGCTGGCCGCTTTGTCATCGAACTCCTTGTGGACGCTTTTCAGGAGTTGCAGTGCCTCGCTGGGGTTGTCTTTTTCCGTGCAGATTTTAGCCAGGCCGAGGTGTGCGACAGGCGTGTTCAGAATGGAATTCTCGCCGAGCTTTATGGTTTTCCGGAAGGCTTTCTCGGCGACATCCAGATCGCCACGTTTATGCGCGATCTCGCCCAGCGTTTTTTGCCGGTTCATCGAATTGGGGGAAGTTTCCGTGCAGCGTACCAGAATGCGCTGTGCCTCCTCCAGATCTCCCCGCTGGTGATAAGTTTTGGCGAGCCAGTCGTGGGCCTCCATGTAACTACGGCTTTCGTTGATGACTTCCTTGAGTAGCCGCTGCGCCGTTTCCATTTCACCCATATGGAATGCCACCTTGGCCAGCCCGGTTTTTGCCCAGGGAACATCGCGCACGGAAAGAATTTTTTCGAATAATTCCTTGGCCTTGTCGTAGCGGCCTATATCGAGCAGCAGGTTGCTTTTGATGCGCAATATTTCATTATTGGCTTTGCCTGGGCCCATCGCCTTGTCGCAAAGGGACAGCGCAGCGTTGAAATTTTTGGCGAAGATGGCCTTTTGAATATCGTAGAGTTCGGCTTTCTTGGTGATCACCTTTTCCAGGCGGCTTCTTAAGGCAGCTTCATTAATCGGTTTGATGATGTAATCGTCGGGCATGTACTCCGCGGCTCCGATCACCATGTCCGAGGTTTTTTCGGCGGTAACGATGACCCAGGCGGTGGCGGGGCCGATCAGGTGGCGATATTTTGCCTCCTCAAGGACTTGCTGGCCATTCTTTCCGGGCCCGATGTTGTAGTCGCACAGCACCGCATCGTATTTGTCGCTTTGCTCAAGGTAGGCAATGGCCTCTTTTGCGTTGGCGGCTACACTGATCGTCCTTGATCCGAATGCTTTCAACATTTCCCGCAGCATCGCGCGCATCCCCTGGAAATCGTCGACAATCAGGAAGCGCCGGTTTTCGAATATTGAATCTGATGTAAACATGGTCTTGATCTTTGATAATGCAGTTATGGAAGGCGCAGCACGAAGCAGCCGCCACCGAATTTTCCGCCGTTCTCCAGGGTCATGGAGCCGGTTTTCCCTCGGTGCTTGTGGAGTTTGGCGACCATGGACGTGAAGAACAGCCCGAGCCCGGTGCTGCCGGAAGCGAAATCCACGCCCTTGCTGACGGCATTGCCCGTCTCCAGCATGCCGGCGGAGTAGCCGGTACCATTGTCCTCAACCCGGATGACCAGATAATCGTCCTCGTTTGTTATGAGCAGCCTCAGTTTGTCATGCGTATAGCGCATGGCATTGTTAAGGGCGTGGGAGATTACGCCGGAAACCAGTTCGCGGTCGAAATACCAGGTCAGATCCTTGTCATAATCCAGTTCCAGGGTGATGCCGAGATTGTCGAGCAAGGTCTGGTTCTGCATGACGATCTCGCTGACGAATTCGTCGATGGCGTTCTCCGTCATTTCGAAGGGATAAAATTCGTTGCCGACCTTGTAAATGGCCAACATCTGTACCAGGTTGTTATTGACGCGTTTGACCTCGTATAGCATCGGGGCGACCTCACTCTTGAGGTTTTCGTCCAATCCTGTGTGATAGCCTTCCAGAAAGTTGATGAGGACGCAAAGCGAATTCTTCATGTCGTGTATCGCGGAAGCGAAAAATGCCGTAATGTCCGGCGGAGTTTCTTGATTGTCCATGAGGGGGAATCCTTATACGGGCTGCACTTGATTGTCGTTAATATTAACATCTTGTCATTATGCAGCATGTTACCTTACTGTGCGGTTCTGCGCCAGAATCGGCTGATCCTGAGGGAAGGCTGGCTCCGGTCTCGTCCGGGAATAGCCGCCATAGCCATTTTGTGGCTTCGGCGGGTAAAAGGACGTTATAATGCCAGCGTTGCAACATTGCAGCGCGCTATCGAACAAGATGTTGCCGTTTTTTTTGATTGTGTTTTTTGAAACACGGCTGCCGGTAGCAGGAGGTCAGACCTTTCGCTCCGACCGATTTTATGTGAAGTTGGCGCATGTGCCCTACTTCGGATCTCTGTGTATCAACCGTGAATGTCAACGATGCGGATTTTGTTGAGTAATGATGACGGTTATTTTGCCCCTGGCCTGGCTTGCCTCGCCGAAACCCTTTCATCCCTGGCCGATATCACCGTAGTCGCTCCCGAGCGGGATCGCAGCGGCGCCAGCAATTCGCTTACCCTCGACCGACCGCTTTCGTTGCGTCGCGCCCACAGCGGTTATTTCTATGTTAATGGCACCCCCACCGACTGCGTCCATCTGGCCGTGACCGGCATGCTGGATCATCTGCCGGACATGGTGATTTCGGGCATCAACCACGGCGCCAACATGGGTGACGATACCATTTACTCCGGCACGGTGGCGGCGGCAACCGAAGGCTACTTGCTGGGCGTTCCCTCCATCGCGGTGTCGCTGGCGAGCAAGGGTGCCGGCAACTATGCCAGCGCTGCGCGGGTGGTCGCCGATATCGTCCGGCATTGTCAGGCGCAGCCATTCACTCATCCGGTGCTGTTGAATGTCAATGTACCCGATTTACCTTACGAAAAATTGCTGGGTCATGAAATCACGCGGCTGGGCAGGCGCCACAAGGCGGAGCCGGTGGTAAAATCACAAACTCCGCGCGGTGAAACCGTATATTGGGTGGGCGCTGCCGGTGCAGCACAGGACGCCGGAGCCGGCACGGATTTCGGTGCCGTGGCGCGCGGCAAGGTTTCGGTAACGCCGTTGCAGATCGACTTGACGCATTACGGCCAAATGGAATCCATCCAGGGATGGTTGAACCTTGAAAAAAATGTTTAACTGCAAAGCCGCGTTCAGGTCGATGCCATGAGCAAACTCAGCGGCATCGGCATGACTTCGCAGCGTACTCGCGCACGCTTTGTGGAGCGACTGCGCAGCCAAGGCGTCAAGGATGAAGTGGTGCTCGAAGCGATGGGGTCGATACCCCGCCATATTTTCGTCGACGAGGCGCTGGCCAGCCGCGCTTATGACGACTGCTCCCTGCCGATCGGTTTCAACCAGACCATTTCCAATCCCCACACCGTCGCGCGCATGACCGAATTGCTGCGCGGCGGAAAAACCCTTGGCCGGGTGCTTGAAATCGGCACCGGCTGCGGCTACCAGACCGCCGTGCTATCGCGCCTGGCGCAGGAAGTGTATTCCGTCGAACGGATCGCGCCGTTGCTGACCAAGGCGCGTGGGCATCTGCGCGAGATTCGCGCCGCCAACGTCAGGGTTAAACATGCCGACGGCTCGATGGGGCTGGCGGAACTGGGGCCGTTCGACGGCATCATCATGACCGCTGCCGCCACTCACGTGCCGGAGGCGCTGCTGGCGCAACTGGCGCAGGGTGGGCGCATGGTATTCCCGATTGGTACCGGCGAGCAGCGTCTTTGCCTGATTGAGCATACAGCCCAGGAATATCGCCAGACCACGCTGGAAGCGGTGAAGTTCGTGCCTTTGTTGCCGGGGCTGGCGTGATGGCGGGATATGACCGTGTGACCGCGTGCTTGAGTCTGATGGTTTCCGTACTCGCCTTGCTGCTGGGCGGCTGCACGTCAATGCACACCTCGGCGCCGGTGATCGAGCGCGCATCGGTAGCCAGGAAAGCGCCAGCCAAAGCCAAGGGCAGGGAGGTGGATTGGCGTCCCCAAGTCTATACCGTACAGAAGGGCGACACCTTGTACGGCATTGCGCTGGAGTATGGCTTTGACTACAAGGAAGTGGCGGAGTGGAACAGCATTGCGTCGCCCTATACCATCCGCGTCGGCCAGCAACTGAAACTGACCACCTCCAGCCCGGCGGCAGTGGTTGTGCCGTTAAAAACCGCATCAGCGGTTGAAGCCCGGCAAGCCGGTGAGGACGGACTGCTGAAAACCCAGCCCAAGGCGCTCAGACAGCCCTATTCCTCACAAGGAGACTCCGGGGCTAAAGCCCGTGCGGAATCGTATGCAGAGCGGGCGGAAAAGCCGGTTCCGCCCGTCGCAAGGGCTGAAGCTCCGGCCAAACCGGCGCCTGCCGAGGAAAAAGACGGGATCCAGGCTGAGGATGATGAGCGGATCGAATGGAACTGGCCCACTGCGGGCAAAGTGCTTACCGGGTTTAATGAATCATCCAGCTCGGGCAAGGGCCTGGACATCAGCGGCAAAAACGGCCAGCCAGTTCTGGCCGCCGCGCCGGGCAAAGTGGTGTATAGCGGCAGCGGGCTGCGTGGCTATGGCAAACTGGTGATCATCAAGCACAACAAGACTTATTTGAGCGCCTACGCGCATAACCGCCAGATTTTGATAAAAGAGGGTCAGAACGTGGTCAAAGGCCAGAAGATCGCGGAAATGGGCGATTCCGATGCCGATCAGGTCAAGCTGCACTTCGAGATTAGACGCCTCGGCAAGCCGGTCGATCCGGCGAAATACCTGCCGCAAATAGGGAATGACCGGCCTTCATGAGCACCCCTACGTTTGGTGAAGAGGACGAATTCCCTATTGACGGAGAATCGCTTCCTGAAAAACATGAAGCCGATGCGGTGCCGGGCCTGGAAAAAACGCATGGCGATCATCAATCCGACCCCACGCTGGCCTACCTGAATGAAATCGGCCAGAACGCATTGCTGACGGCCACTGAGGAATACACCCTGACGTGCCGGGTGACGCAGGGAGATTTCGAGGCGCGCCAGCGCATGATCGAATGCAATCTCCGGCTGGTGGTTAGTATTGCCAAGCATTATACGAATCGCGGTGTGGCATTGCTGGATCTGATCGAGGAAGGCAACCTGGGATTGATCCATGCGCTGGAAAAATTCGACCCGGAGCGGGGTTTCCGCTTCTCCACCTATGCCACTTGGTGGATAAGGCAGAATATCGAGCGCGCCATCATGAACCAGTCGCGCACCATCCGCATCCCGGTGCACGTCATTCTGGAAATGAACATTTGCCTCAAGGCGTTTCGCCATCTTGAGGCCCACAAGGGCGGCGAACCCAGCGTCGAAGAAGTGGCGCACCTGCTGGGCAAGCCCGTGGAAGATGTGCGCCATGTGTTGAGCCTGAACGATCGCATGGCATCCCTGGATACGCCGCTGGACATTGACCCGACCCTTTCTTTGGGCGATGCGATTTCCGATGAGAACAGCCTGCCGCCCGAGTTGCTGCTACAGCATGCCGAGCTTGAAACATTCGTGCGGGAATGGCTGGGCGAATTGGGGGGTAAACAGCGTTGCGTTATTGAACGGCGCTTTGGCCTGAACGGCTACTCTGTTCACACCCTGGAGGAAGTAGCCAATACCCTCGATATCACCCGGGAGCGGGTGCGCCAGATCCAAGTGGAGGCTTTGGGCCTTTTGCGCCGCTTCCTGAAGCGCAAGGGCATCTCGCGCGAAGACACTCTCTGATTTTACTGAGCCTCTACGATATAGGGTGAGCCGTTTTTCGGTCTATCGGAGCTGGTACAGCGCCATCACCTGATTGCCGCGATCCTGGTATTCCACTTCCGCACACAGGCTCTTAACCAGCGCGATCCCGCGTCCGGCGGGTTTGGCGCTGGCGCTAATGTCCGTATTCAGGACGGAATCGAAGGCGAATCCCTTGCCGCTGTCTCTGATAGTCAGCTTCAGGTACGGAACCTGATTTTCCATTACCCGTTCCAGGTCGATCTCGACACTCCCGTATTGCAGGTTATTTAGCTGTTCCTCGCGCAGGTCGAGATAGTGGCCAAAGCCATCTTCCTGAAATTTCAACCTGGAATCCAGCGCCAGCACGCCATGATCCAAGGCATTGTTGTACAGTTCGGAAAGGATCAGGAACATTTCCTGGCAGTGCTTCTGGCTATGTTTCAACTGCGCCAGCCAATTGATCAGCCAAGGCAATACATCAAAGGATTTGAGTTCCGCAGGGCCGAGCTTGATCGTCAGTTTCGACTCACTGGGTTCGATGGCCAGGGCAGAGGGCGCAAAAATGGACGGGGCGCTATCCTGGCTGGGGAGATGCATAGGGCAGCGGACGGATGCAAGGGAAATGTCATCTGCCGTGTTCTCCAGACCCATGAATTTGTTCGCCGCAGCGATCAGGTACCAGAATTGTCCCTCGTCGCATTTTTCACCCAGCGCCCGCAGCAGACGATCTTTGCCAAACTGCTCGCCGCTTTCGTTTTCTGCTTCGATCAGGCCATCCGAGTAAAGGATCAGGCTTCCAGGATTGGTCCAGTGATAAGTCTCCGTTTTTGAAACAAAATCAGCATCATCCATAATGCCAAGAGGAGGTTGCGTGGCCTGCCATTTTCGGGTGATTTTGCCGTCGTGCGTCGCAAAATAGGCCGTTGGCATGCCGCCGTTCCAGAGTTCGATGGTGCGCTCCGAAAAGTTGATTTCGGCTAGTGCCGCGGCGACAAAACGCTCCGTCGGCATGAGGTGCTTGATCTTGTTATTGAGTTCGCGAGCGATGGTTGGAATGCCATAGCCCTTTCTCGTCATGCCGTAAAATACCTCGACCACCGGCAGGACGTTCAGCGTGGCGGACAGGCCATGGCCGGCGCTGTCGGCCAGAATGACGTGCAGTGTGTTGCTGGGTGTGAATTCGGTGACGATGACGTCGCCGCTAAAGCGGGTTGCCGGAAGGTTGAGGCGCTCGACCAATTGTGCATCGAGTTCGTTGTCTGAATGAATGATTCTTTCCAGCAGATGCTTGGCGAGACGTTGCTCGCGTTCGTTTTCCTCATGGTCGCGCAACTGCTGTTCGGCATTTTGCACGATCACGCGCTGCATGTCGGCGATGCGTTGCATCGCCTTGATCTTGGCATGCAGGATCGTCAGGTTGATGGGCTTGGTAAGGTAATCGTCCCCGCCGGCTTGCAGGCCCCGTACCTGATCGCTGTCCTGGACTGCTGCGCTGAGAAAAATCACCGGCACCCATTTGCTGCCGGCCAATTTTTTGATTTCTGTGGTGGCCTGGTAGCCGTCCATCACCGGCATCATGACATCCATCAGGATCATGTCCGGCGATGTTTCCCGGAACAGATCGACCGCTTCCTGGCCATTCCTTGCCAGAATCGCCGTGTGGCCGAGTTTTGAGATGAATGCGCTGATCAGCGCCAGGTTCGGTTCAGTGTCGTCAACGACCAGGATGTTAAGCGGTTTGTCCATTTAGGGGCTAGGGGTTTTGTGCCGCGATGCGGCAGGGCTTTCTGGTCTTTAGCCTCTTCAGCTAATGGTAAACAGTCTCTGGAAATTGGCCACGTCGAGAACCTGCTGGACGATGCCCGTGCAGTTTCTGAGCGTTACCTGAATATGGGTGTTATGCGCCCTCTCGCGCAGCAGCAGCAACATGCCCAGGGCGGAGCTGTCGAGGTAATCCACATTTGTGAAATCCACTGCGATTTCCTTGATACCCGGCGTCTGCAATGCTTCATCGCTGGCGTGGCGGAAATCGCGATGAGAACTGAAATCGAAACGGCCATTCAGGGTGAGCCTGGCGGTTTCTTCTTTTTTTTCTACGGCAATTTTCATCATGGTTCAACCTTTCTTGGAAATTCGGGGAAATTATTTAATTTTGTCAGACAGTTTATACCCTGAAGGCGCGAGCACCCATAGTCATCAAATATGCCATGACGCGCGTCGCCATATCCTGGAGGGGGACTATTTCATCCACGCCGCCGGTGGCAATGGCCTCTTTGGGCATGCCGAAGACCACGCAACTGGCTTCGTCCTGGGCGAAATTATGGGCGCCGGCCTGTTTCATTTCCAGCATGCCTACGGCTCCGTCCTTGCCCATCCCGGTAAGAATGACGCCAATCGCATTTTTCCCCACGTGGTTCGCAGCGGAGCGGAATAGCACATCCACCGAGGGGCGGTGGCGATTGACGAGGGGGCCGTCGGATAATTCGCAAACATAGTTGGCGCCGCTGCGTTTTACCAGTAAATGGGAATGCCCCGGCGCGATGAAGGCGTGGCCAGGCAGGATACGATCGCCATTTTCCGCTTCCTTCACCGATATTTTACACAGGCTGTCGAGCCGCTGGGCGAACGATTTGGTGAAAGCTTCCGGCATGTGCTGGGTGATGGCAATGCCGGGGCAATCCGGCGGCAGTTTGATCAGAAAATCCTTGATGGCCTCGGTGCCACCGGTAGAGGCACCGACGATAATCAGCTTTTCGGTCGAAGCGATGCGGTTGGACAGGGACGGCAGCACGGCATCGGCAGTCAGGCTGGGCTGAATCTGGAGCGCCGGTTTCTTCAGGTGCGCCTTGGCTGCGGCACGGATTTTTTCGGCGATTTCCTGGCTGTATTCCTTCAGGCCGCGGCTGATGTCCAGCTTGGGCTTGGCGATGAAGTCCACTGCGCCCAGCTCAAGGGCGCGCAGGGTGATGTCCGAGCCTTTCTCGGTGAGCGAGGAAATCATCACCACCGGCATCGGACGCAGCCGCATCAGCTTTTCCAGAAAGCCGATGCCGTCCATGCGCGGCATTTCCACGTCAAGCGTGATGACGTCGGGGTTGAGCGCCTTGATCATCTCCCGCGCAACGAGAGGATCCGGCGCCGCGCCGACCACCTTCAAATCCTTGTGGCTTTCGATGATCTCCTTGAGCACGCTTCGGATGAGCGCCGAGTCATCCACAATCAGAACCTTGATGGGCATACAAAACCTTTTTTTAGGGGCTATCCCCTGGTAGTCAGCCAACATGACACGCTTGTTGTGGGAGCGGCGCCCCGCCGCGAAAAATGCTTATCGCGGCGGGGCGCCGCTCCTGCGTCTCTCCCTGTTTCAGGGCGACTGAATGCTAGCCCCTGCCGTTAGAACAACTCGATATCGCCTTCAACCGGGGCGCGATCCAGGCGCGACTCATATTCTTTCTCGCGCTCCACGACCGTATTGTTGTGGACGCTCTTCAGCGTTTTCACCAGCGCCCGGCCAGTCTTCGGGAAATAGTATACCTTGCGCGGATAGATATCGAGCAGGTCCTGGGCAACAATATTGATCTTTTCGGTGTGTAGAAAGTCCAGCACAAAATTGGCGTTCATCTGGCCTACGTTGGTCACGGTAAAGCCGCGCAGAACATTGCCGCCACCGAATATCTTGGCCTCAAGGTTGCTGCGCCTGGCGCCGAGTTTGGTGATGTGGTTGATCAGCATTTCCATTGCATAGGTGCCATAGCGCGCCGAGGTGCTGAGCGGATTTTGCGGGTCGTTGTCGCTGTGGGGCAGCATGAAATGGTTCATGCCGCCGACGCCGTTTACCCTGTCGCGCAGGCAGGCGGCAACGCATGAGCCGAGCACGGTGACGACCACCATGTCGCGTGCCGTGGCATAGTATTCGCCCGGCAGTATCTTGGCCGCTTCCATCTCAAACTGGCGGTCGTAATAGACGTTCGGGGCAAGTACTTCCTGGTAACCTTCAGAGGTCATAATCGCTTGTTTCGATTATCCATGGGAAGTGTGGATCCTGGCTTCGGGCGCCACTTCGTAAACGGTTTTGCCTGTCGACCTGAACAAGTCGGCGGCATGGTAAAAGCTCTCCGAGTGTCCGGCAAACAGCAAGCCATCCGGGCGCAGCAGCGGAACGAATTTTTTCAGCACATCATATTGGGTCTTCTTGTCGAAATAAATCATTACGTTGCGGCAGAAAATCGCATCGAATGGCCCGCGCATCGGCCAGGATGCATCTAGCAGGTTGATCTGGCGGAAGGTGATCATGTCGCACAATTCCTTGCGCACCTTGGCAAAGCCCTCATGCTTGCCGGTACCCTTGAGGAAAAAGCGCTTAATTTTGTCTTCCGACATTTTTTCAAGACGTTCCAATGGGTACATGCCTTCCTGCGCTTTTTGCAGAACGTGGGTGTCCAGATCGGTGGCCAGAATGTGTACCGGCGGAGTGAAACTGTCGAACAGTTCCACCATGGTCATGGCCATGGAATAAGGCTCCTCGCCGGTGGATGCGGCAGAGCACCAGAGTGAGATCGGATGGTGCCTGCCGACCTTTCTGATGTGTTCAGCCAGGAGCGGAAAATGGTGTGCCTCGCGGAAAAAAGAGGTGAGGTTGGTGGTCAGGGAGTTGGTGAAAAGCACCATTTCCTCATCGTCACCGCTCTCCAGGCGTGCCAGGTACTCGCTGAAACTGGATATATTTGTTGCCCGCAGGCGTCGCGCCAGGCGGCTGTATACCATATCTTGCTTGGCGGGAGACAGGGAAATGCCCGCCCGCTCATAGATCAGTTTGCGGACATGTTCGAAATCTTTCGTGGAAAAATGAAATTCGCGGTTACCGGCAATATTGTCGGATTCAGCCATGGTTAATATCCTGTGTTCTGTATTTTGAGCGTTGAGTTTGGTTCAAACCACCAGGGCTGCTTTCAGGTTTAGAACTCCTGCCACTCGTCCTCATTGCCAACCGACGTCTTGACCGGCCTGGATGAAGGCTTGGCTGCGGGCTTGGATTTGGCGGCAGGGCGGCTCTGAGCCACGGCGGTTTGCCGGGTTGCGGCTGCGCGGCTGCCCATGCTGCGACTATCCAGCTTGAACACGCCAACCGATCCGGACAGGTTCTGCGCCTGCTCCTCCAGTGATTCGGCGGCGGCAGCGGCTTCCTCGACGAGGGCGGCGTTCTGTTGGGTCACCTCGTCCATCTGCGTGATGGCCTGATTGACCTGCTCGATGCCGGCACTCTGCTCGCTTGAAGCGGCGGAAATTTCGGCCATGATGTCGGTGACGTGTTTAATCGAAGTGACGATTTCTTCCATGGTCTGTCCGGCCTGAGTGACCAGCTTCGAGCCGCTCTCGACCTTCTCCACCGAATCGCCGATCAGCGTCTTGATCTCCTTGGCGGCGGCAGCCGAGCGCTGTGCCAGGTTGCGCACCTCGGCGGCCACCACGGCGAAGCCGCGGCCTTGCTCGCCGGCCCGCGCCGCTTCCACCGCAGCGTTGAGCGCGAGGATATTGGTCTGGAAGGCGATGCCGTCGATCACCGAAATAATATCGACGATCTTGCGTGACGATTCGTTGATCGAAGTCATGGTGTCCACCACCTGGCTGACCACCGCTCCGCCCTTGCCGGCCACATCGGATGAGTTGATGGCAAGCTGGTTGGCTTGCCTGGCGTTCTCGGCGTTGGCTTTGACGGTGGAGGTGAGCTCTTCCATGCTGGAGGCGGTTTCTTCCAGGCTGGAGGCCTGCTCCTCGGTGCGCTGGGAAAGATCCTGATTGCCCATTGATATTTCCCTGGCGGCGGTAGTGATCGAATCGACGGCCTCCTTGATTTCCGCCACCAGTTTTTTCAGGTTCTCCACCGTGGCGTTGACGCCGTCCCTGGTCTGGCCGAACAGGCCGGGATAATCCTTGGTGATGGTTTGGGTCAGGTCGCCCTTGGCCAGCGCATTGGCGACGTGCATGATGTCCCGCAGGCCGGTGTCGGTCACGTCGGAAAGCTGGTTGAGCAGCTCCGCCAGGGTCTTGGTGTAGCCTTGTTTGCCGGCCATATCCATCTTGACGCTGAATTCGCCCCGGTTGGCGGCGGCTTCGACGATTGCCTGGATTTCGGTAACGACCCGGGTGAGCGCATCCACCGTGGTGTTGACGCTTTCTTTTACCTGATTATATGCGCCGGAATATTCCTTGGTGATTTTCTGGCTGAGATCGCCCTGAGCCAAGGCCTGGGTCACGTGCACGGTGTCTTTGAAAGCGGAATCGACGGTATCGGAAAGCTGGTTGAGCAGTTCGCTCAAGGTCTTGGTGTAGCCGGCCTTGTCGCTCATATCCATTTTCTTGTTGAAGTCGCCCTGTACCGCAGCTTCGACAATGCCCTGGATTTCCGCCACGATCTTGCGCAGGCTGTCCTGCATGTTCCTCATGGCATAAATCATGCTGACGGTGTCGCCCGCTTTGACCTCCAGATTCATCGACAGGTCGCCGTTGGCAATGCGGCGCGCCGCTTCGGCGGCATAATCCGGCTCTCCGCCCAGTTGCCGCATGATGTTGCGGATGAGGAAGGCGGCAAAGATGAGCGTGGCCAGGATGGACAGTACAGAAAGCGCAATGAAGAACGCCACCATGCGTTTGGCGTCGCTCCTGAGTTTATCGGCCGTGCTCAGCAGGTCGCCGGATAGCCGGTCTTCGACTTCCTTGAGAAGGTTGATTCTCTCGGTTGATATTTTGAACCAGTAAGTCGGTTCTATGCCAAGGCTGGTTTCACTGGCCTTGTTCATGGCGGATTTTTTCATCCGTGCAACTTCATCGACGGCCTGCCCCGTCATTTTGTTCTGGAAAAATGCTTTCTGGCTATCCAGTGCAAAGTCGAAGAAAATGCTGGCATAAACGTCCTGCGCAGCAGAATTAGACAGGAATTTATTCAATGATTCCGGCGTAAATTTGTCGCTGGCAAATACCGACGACAATATGGCGCGTTCCTGGCCTGCCCGCTCCTTGGATTCCAGCAGGGTGGCATAGGTCGTGGCCAGACGGGAAATCTCGCTCTGGGTGCTGAGAGTGGAAACCATCGTTGGGACATCAAGAAAAAGGCCGATGGTCTTGGTGTAGTAGCCCGCCGACTCGGGCGCGGGTATGGCGAGTGCGCTGGTCGCCGTTCTTTTCGCGCCGATTTCAGCCAGACTGCCCAGCGCATTGTCGATCGCGGTTTTGAGTTTGTTGTCGTAGAGCGCAGGGTCGAAATCTTTCAGGGTATCGCGCAATTCCCCGATTTTTTTGTCTGAATTTTTCCGCTGGGCCGGCAACTCATCTGCAAATTTGGCGCCCTTGCTGCTGATGAAGCCGGCGCTCATTCCCCGTTCTTTTTGCAGTTCGTGGGCCATTGCGCCAATTTTGACGGAAACATCGACCAGCGATTCGAGCCTTCCCATGCTCGCTGCGACCTGGGATTTTTCAAAGACACCGTTTGCCGAAAAATAAAGCAGGGCAAGTGTCGGGATGGCTGCCATGACAACCAGCTTCGTTCTTGTTTTCAGATTCATCTTGCCTCCCTTAAAGAAGAAAATCAGGACCCCGACGCTCATGGCACCCGGTTAAGCTCAAAACCCTGCATATGCGCGGAACGGGTTCCTTCCCCTTGAAGGGGAGGGGGCAGCAGCCCATCATTTCCGCCCTCCCCCGAAGAGGAGAGGGTGTTAATCAATGTTTTTCTCGGGGGCCGTCTTTGGTTTAGAACTCCTGCCACTCGTCATCGCCAGCCGGTGCCTTGACCGGCCTGGATGAAGGCTTGGCTACGGGTTTGGATTTGGCGGCAGGGCGGCTCTGAGCCACGGCGGTTTTGGCCGGTGCGGCGATTTGCCGGGTTGCGGCTGCACGGCTGCCCATGCCGCTGCTATCCAGCTTGAACACGCTAACCGATCCGGACAGATTCTGCGCCTGCTCCTCCAGCGATTCGGCGGCGGCGGCGGCTTCCTCGACGAGAGCCGCGTTCTGCTGCGTCACCTCGTCCATCTGCGTGATGGC
>JAQTNE010000011.1 GCA_028713975.1 Sulfuricella sp. | reverse complement strand
CGCCACTCGACCCTCGGCAGCAAATCGCCGATTCAGTTTCTGCAAGACTGGATCAGCGCTCAACATGATGAAAAACGGGTAGCATGAAACACACTCGTTGGAAGACTAAAAACAGAGGGAAGCTCATCCGCCAATAATGAATGTCTGAATCATCACCGCAGCGATTTGTAGCCAGATACGAACTCACCGCATAGCTATCTCAACGAAACATGGCAAAGCATCAAACACTGCCTTACATACCAATGACAGGCCGGTTAACTCACCATGCAAGATAGCCACGCGAAGGTTTTCACGCCTCACCCCTCCCCCCTCACCCCTCACGCTTTCTTAGGTCTCGATTTCGGCACCAGCGGCGCCCGTGCCATCGCGATTGACGGCGACGGCGCCGTCCTCGCCGAAGCGCAGATAGCGCTTGCCGAACAATCCGCCGAATCCTGGCACGCCGCGCTGTTCAGCCTGATCGAACAGATTCCGCCAGATATCCGGCGCAGACTTGGCGCCATCGCCATCGACGGCACCTCGGCCTCGGTGCTGCTGTGCGACGCCGACAACCAGCCGCTTTGCCCGCCGCTGCTTTACCATGATGACCGTGCGCGAGCCGAGGCAAAGAGTCTGGAACAGATCGCACCGCCCGGCCACCCGGTGTTGAGCGCCAGTTCCAGCTTGGCGAAATTGCTCTGGCTGCAGAACCTGCCCGAGTTTCCCCGCGCCCGCTTCTTTCAGCACCAGGCCGACTGGCTGGCCGCTTTGCTGCATGGCAGGCCGGGCATCAGCGATTATCACAACTGCCTCAAGCTCGGCTACAATCCGGCGTCGATGGCCTACCCGAACTGGCTGCTGGCTTTGCCTGTTGCCCCGTTGCTGCCGCAAGTTCTGGCACCCGGCGCCAACATCGGCTGCGTCACCCCCGACATCGCCGAACGCTTCGCCCTTCCTCGCGATTGCATGGTTCGCGCCGGCACCACCGACAGCATCGCCGCCTTCCTCGCCAGCGGCGCCGGCCAACCCGGCGAGGCGGTCACTTCGCTCGGCTCTACCCTGGTTTTGAAGCTGTTGAGCCGCACGCGGGTGGATGAATCCCGCTACGGCATCTACAGCCACCGCCTCGGCGACTTATGGCTGGCAGGCGGCGCGTCCAGCAGCGGCGGCGCGGTACTGCGCAGCTTTTTCACGAACGAGCAGATTGAAATACTGAGCAGTGGCATCGACCCGGAAACGAACAGCGGCCTCGACTACTACCCGCTGACCAAGCCGGGCGAACGTTTTCCGTTCAATGATCCCGATCTTGCCCCGCGCATGTCTCCGCGCCCCGAGAACGATACCCGGTTCCTGCACGGACTGCTGGAGGGGATGGCACGGATCGAAGCGCACGGCTACCGCCTGTTGCAGGACTTGGGCGCAACCCCGCTTGAATCGGTGCTGACGGCCGGCGGCGGCGCAGGCAATCCCGCCTGGACCTCCATCCGCACCCGGCATCTGGCCGTGCCGGTTGAAGCGGCACACTATACCGAAGCCGCCTATGGCACCGCATTACTGGCCGCAAAGGGGAAAAATTTGTTATGCTGCTTCAAATAAACTTCTGGAGCTGCTTGAATGGAAAAAATCTTCGCCTTGGACGGCGTTTCCTTCCACGCCACCCTTCCCATGATCTGGCGCGCCAAATCCGAGCCTTCCGATGACGATATCGCCATATGGATGTACGACAACTTCACCCTGTTACGCGCTTTAGCCACGATAGAAGCATTCCAGCCGGAGAATGACGGTGACTCGGCAACAGGCCCCGGAAAAACGCTGCAGCGCCTCGAATTCAAAATTGACCTGACTCTTAACCTGATCGCAAGGCTGCTCGCCCAGAGCATCGTCCTGCCTCCGGCCCACCCTCTCTTTCTGAGCGCTGACGGCATGGAATGGATTTGCGGTGAACCTGCGCCCGCACAAGGCGAGGACATCCTCATCTCGACCTTCATCAGCCCGAAGCTGCCCCAGCCGCTGGTTCTGCCGGCCAGGGTTGCCGAAGTACGGAAGGAACAGGACGGCACCCGCATTTACGCCACCTTCACCCACCTCAACGAAGAAATGCGGGACTGGCTTTCTCGCACGGTTTTCCGCTACCATCGCCGTGCCATCCACACACACCACCGCTAATAGCCGCAGGTCCGGGCGATTGTCTAATGAAATCAGACTAAAACGTGCCTATGAACAACCCGGTGCGGGTGACGGATTTCGCGTCCTGGTGGATCGGCTCTGGCCGCGCGGTGTATCGAAGGAACAAGTCCGCATCGACTTGTGGCTCAAGGAGATTTCACCGAGCAGCAACCTGCGGAAGTGGTTTGGTCATGACGCAGCGCTATGGGACGAATTCAGGCATCGCTATTTTCTGGAGCTTGAGGAACATCCCGAACCTGTTGCGCAACTTCTTGAGAAGCTCAAAACCGAAGCGGTTACCCTTGTATATGCGGCAAAGGATCAAGAACATAACAATGCCGTTGCAATCAAGGAATTCATTGAATCCGGGCTAGCCAGACTTTAAGGTATCCGCAGCCAACCCTCTGGATTCTGTGTCATGTCCCGCCTCCAGCTTACCTGAAAACAGGCCGGACGCCACGATCATTGCACCGCCCACCCATTCCTGCACCGACATGACTTCACCGGCGAGCAAATAGCTGGTGACCGCCGCAACGATCAGCTCAAACAGGAAAATCACAATTGCCTGGCTGGCCGGAGTGCGCGCCAGACCGTATTGCACGGTAAGCGTCACGCCGAATATCAGGATACTGATCAGCAGCAGCCACATCCAGCCGGAAATTGGCAGTGCCGGCAGTACCGCCAGTGCAGCCGGCTGCCAGATCAATACCAGCAACGACAATACGCTCACACCGATCCACACACTCAGCGATTTCAGCCAAATATCCGACGCCACGGCATAGCGCGACAGCACGTTGGTCGTGGCAAACATCATCCCGGCGGACAGCCCCATCCACTCCGCCGCGTTTTGCGGCAGGGGCAAGCCCATGCCGGGACGCCACAACATCACGACCGCGCCGGAAAAAGACAACGCCATCACCAGATAGCCATGGAAGCGAAGGCGTTCGTGCAGGATCAGGCGCGCCAGCAGCACCGTCCACAGCGGCGACAGATAGAACAGCAGCAGCACCCGCATCACCTCGCCATGGATCACCGCCAGCACATAGGCGAGATTGGTCCAGCCCGAAGTCAGCCCGATCAGCAGCAGAATCGGCGGAAAATGCCGCAGCCGCACGCGTTCCGAATACAGGGTAAAGCCCAGCAGCAATGGGATCAGGTAGGTGGCGAAACTGGAAAGCGCGCCGGAAACGCCCATCTGCTCAAGCAGGCGATAGGGGTACCAGATCACTCCCCAGATGACCGCACCGGACAGCAGACCGGAAACGGCCAGAAGTTTTTCTTTGGATGCCACGCGGCGAGCCCTTATAATGTTGTGCTTCCAGATAATATCCCGTTCAGACGACCGTGAACCCAAATCTCGATCTGCTCCACCCTTATCCTTTCCAGAAGCTGCGCGACCTGTTCCGGGGAGTGACGCCCGATCCGGCCTTCAGCCCGATCAATCTTTCCATCGGCGAACCCAAGCACCCCACGCCAGAATTCATCCGTCGTGCGCTGGCAGACAATCTGGACGGCCTGTCCAATTATCCCACAACCCAGGGCAGTGATGCATTGCGCCAGTCGATTGGCGCTTGGATAGAGCGCCGCTATGGCATTCCGCCGCTCAACCCGAACACCCAGATTCTGCCGGTGAACGGCAGCCGCGAAGCGCTGTTCGCCTTCGTTCAGGCGGTAATCGACCCGTCCAGGCCGAATCCGGTGGTGATCTGCCCCAACCCGTTTTATCAGATTTACGAGGGCGCGACGCTGCTGGCCGGCGCCAAGCCTTACTTTCTCAACACCACGCCGGAAAACGGTTATGCCATGGATTTCTCCAGCGTGCCGGAGGAAGTCTGGCGCGACACCCAGCTGGTCTTCGCCTGCTCGCCCGCCAACCCCACCGGCAAGGTGATGGATATCGAGGAATGGTCGCACCTGTTCGAGCTGTCAGACCGCTACGGTTTTGTCATCGCTTCCGACGAGTGCTATTCCGAGCTTTATCCCGAGGAGCACGTGCCGCCGCTGGGCGCACTGCAAGTGGCTCACCAGCTGGGCGGCGAGGATTATGGCCGTCTGGTGGTGTTCAACAGCCTGTCGAAGCGATCCAACGTGCCCGGCATGCGCTCCGGCTTCGTTGCCGGCTGCGAGTCCATCCTGGAAAAATTCCTGCTCTACCGCACCTATCAAGGCTGCGCCATGAACCCGTCGATTCAGGCAGCGAGTGCCGCGGCCTGGAATGACGAAGCTCATGTGACCGAAAACCGCCGGCTCTACCGCGAAAAATTTGCTGCTGTCACGCCGCTGCTGCAACAAGTGCTCAAGGTCGAGGAACCTCAAGCCTCTTTTTATTTATGGGCGCAAACACCCATATCCGACACCGAATTCGCGAAAGCGCTGTATCGTGACTATAATGTGACGGTTTTACCGGGCAGTTTCCTCGCGCGCGAAGCCCACGGCAGCAATCCCGGTGCGAATTTCGTGCGCATTGCCCTGGTTGCTCCGCTGGAACAGTGCGTTGAAGCCGCCGAAAGAATTCAGAATCTAGTCAAAACCTTGTAATCAGGAAAAACCATGAACGAACAGCAAAGCATCATCGAAGAAGCCTTTGAACGCCGTGCCGACATCACCCCGCGCAACGCCGATGCCAAGCTCAAGGACAGCATTTCGCAAGTGCTGGACATGCTGGATAACGGGCAGTTGCGCGTAGCGGAAAAAATCGATGGCGACTGGGTCACTCACCAATGGCTGAAGAAGGCGGTGCTGCTGTCGTTCCGGCTGGAAGACAACGTCTTCATGAAAGGCGGCTTCACCAACTATTTCGACAAGGTGCCCTCCAAATTCGCCGACTACAACTCCAAGGATTTCCGCGACGGCGGCTTCCGCGTGGTGCCGCCGGCCACCGCCCGCAAAGGTGCCTATATCGCCAAAAACGTCGTGCTGATGCCGTCCTATGTCAACATCGGCGCCTATATTGATGAAGGCACCATGGTCGACACCTGGGCCACGGTCGGTTCCTGCGCCCAGATCGGCAAGAACGTGCATCTCTCCGGCGGCGTCGGCATCGGCGGCGTGCTCGAACCAGTGCAGGCCGGCCCCACCATCATCGGCGACAACTGCTTCATCGGCGCCCGCTCCGAAGTGGTGGAAGGTGTCATCGTCGAAGACAACTGCGTGATCTCGATGGGCGTCTACATCGGTCAGAGCACCAAGATTTACAACCGCGAAACCGGCGAAGTCAGCTACGGCAGGATTCCTTCCGGCTCGGTGGTGGTATCCGGCAACCTGCCCTCCAAGGATGGCGCCTACAGCCTTTACTGCGCCGTGATCGTCAAGCAGGTGGATGCAAAAACCCGCTCCAAGGTCGGCATCAACGAACTGTTGCGCGGGATTTAAACGGATAGTCCGACCCATTTCTTCCCTCTCAGGGGGAAGGCTAGGATGGGGGTGGGGATAGGTTTGAAACACATGCCCATCAAACCCATCCCCACCCCAGCCCTCCCCTTGAAAGGGAGGGAGTATTTTCACGGAAACCGATAATGTGCGGCATCTGCGGTGAACTGCGCTTTGACGGCTCTCTACCCGACACCTCCGTCACCCAGCGGATGTCGGACAAGCTCGCGCGACGCGGTCCCGATAACGCAGGGTTAATCAGCGATGGCCCGCTGGCCTTCGGTCATCGGCGGCTCGCCATCATCGACCTCACCCCGAGCGCCGACCAGCCGATGGTGGATAAGGAACTACGCCTCGCCCTGGTTTTCAACGGCACCATCTACAACTACAAGGAACTACGCAACGAACTCGTGGAGATGGGCTACACCTTCTTCTCCGAGGGCGATAGCGAAGTCATTCTCAAGGCCTACCACGCCTGGGGCACGAAGTGCGTGGAGCGCTTTTACGGCATGTTTGCCTTCGCCGTGTGGGACATGCGCCACACCACCCTGTTCCTCGCCCGCGACCGTTTCGGTATCAAGCCGTTATATTATTCGCTGGACGGCGCCAGCCTGCGCTTCGCCTCCAGCATCCAAGCGCTACTTGCGGCGGGTGGCGTGGATTCCAGCATCGACCCGGTCGCGCTGCACCATTACTTCACCCTGCATGCCGTGGTACCCGCGCCGCGCACCATTTTGAACGGTGTTAAAAAACTGCCGCCGGCCACCACCATGACGCTGAGCGCTGCTGGTCAAGTCACCCAACACACTTACTGGAGCCTGGACGCCACGCGCCCGGCGCACGCCCTGTCCGAGCAGGACTGGCTCAATGCCACTCGTGCCGTGCTGAACCGTGCCGTGGAGCGCCATCGCCTGGCTTCCGACGTGCCGGTCGGCGTACTGCTTTCCGGGGGACTGGACTCGAGCCTGCTGGTCGCGCTGCTGGCCGACCACGTCGATAATTTGCTGACTTTCTCGGTGGGCTTTGAAGACATCGGCGACGGCGCGGAAAAAGCCGACGAATTCGAGTATTCCGACCAGGTGGTGGAACGATTCAAGACCAAACACCACAAATATCTCATCCCCAATTCCGAGGTATTGAAACGCCTGCCGGAAGCAATCACCAACATGGCTGAGCCGATGGTGGGACAGGATGCCGTGGCCTTCTATCTGCTCGGCGAACGGGTGGCCGACGAAGTGAAAGTAGTGCTTTCCGGACAAGGTGCAGACGAGGTATTCGGCGGCTATTTCTGGTACCCGCAGATGGACGCTGCGTCCGGCTCGCCCCTCGACCGCTTCCGCAACCACTATTTCGACCGCGACCATGCCGAGTATCTGGAGACGGTTACGCCCGCCTACCATCTGCCGGATGTCACCGCCGAGCTGGTGGAACGGGAACTCACCAAACCCAAGGCTGATACTTTTCTCGATGAAGTGCTGCGCTTCGACGTCACGACCCTGGTCGTGGACGACCCGGTCAAGCGGGTAGACAACATGACCATGGCGTGGGGACTGGAGGCGAGAGTGCCGTTTCTGGATCACGAACTGGTAGAACTGGCAGCCAGAATGCCGCCGGAACTTAAGCTCAAGGAAGGCGGGAAATTTCCGCTCAAGGCGATTGCGCGCGGGCTGGTGCCGGATGCGGTGATCGACCGCCCCAAGGGCTACTTCCCGGTGCCGGCGCTAAAATATGTGCGTGGGGAGTTTCTGGAATTTATGCGCGGCATCCTCGATTCGGATGCCTGTTTGAAACGCGGGCTCTACCAAAGGCCCTATGTAGAAAAGCTGCTGGCCGAACCGGAAGCCCATTTCACCCGTATCCAGGGCAGCAAACTATGGCACCTGGCGCTGCTGGAGTTATGGCTACAACTCAATGTAGACCTGCCCAAACACTAATAAAATCGAATCATCATGAAACTTTACGGCATCCCCAACTGCAACACGGTCAAGAAAGCCCGCAGTTGGCTTTCCGAGCACAATATCGAAATTCCTTTCCATGACTTCAAAAAACAGGGCGTGAATGAAGAACTGCTCGAATCCTGGCTGAAGCAAATCGGTTGGGAAAAACTGGTCAACCGCCAAGGCACCACTTGGCGCCAACTGCCGGATGAGGCCAAGGTTGCCGTTCGGGATGAAACCGGCGCAATCCGGCTGATGCTGGAAAAACCCAGCGTGATCAAGCGCCCGGTGCTGGAAAAAAACGGTAAAATTCATGTTGGCTTCGACGAAGCCCATTATCAATCGCTATTTGGAAAGTAACGCATGGACAACCGCACGCTGGAATTGGCCAAGGCGCTGATCGCCCGCCGCTCGCTCACGCCGGATGATGCCGGCTGCCAGGAAATTCTGATCGAACGGCTGGAAAAAATCGGCTTCAAAATCGAGCGCATGCGCTTCGGCGTGGTGGACAATTTCTGGGCGCGGCGTGGCACCAGCCAGCCGCTGATCTGTTTCGCCGGCCACACCGATGTGGTGCCGACCGGCCCGGCGGAAAAATGGGGCAGCGAGCCCTTCACACCGACAATCCGTGATGGCATGTTGTACGGGCGTGGCGCCGCTGACATGAAAACCTCGCTCGCCGCCTTCGTCACCGCCATCGAGGAATTCGTCGCGACGCACCCCGCCCACCCCGGCTCGATTGCGGTGCTGGTCACGTCCGACGAGGAAGACGTCGCGATTGATGGCACCGAAAAAGTCGTGCAAGCGCTGCAAGCGCGAAATGAGCTGATCGACTACTGCATCGTTGGTGAGCCCACCTGCGCAAACAAACTCGGCGACACCCTCAAGAATGGCCGGCGCGGCTCACTGTCCGGCACGTTGACAGTGAAGGGCGTCCAGTGCCACATCGCCTACCCGCATCTCGGCAAGAACCCGATCCACCTCGCCACGCCCGCCATCACCGAACTGGCGAACACGATCTGGGACACGGGCAACGAATACTTCCCCGCCACCACCTGGCAGATTTCCAATATCCACGGTGGCACCGGCGCCACCAACGTGGTGCCCGGCACGGTGGAAATCCTGTTCAATTTCCGTTTCTCCACCGCCAGTACGGTCGATGACTTAAAAACCTGGGTTCACGCCATTCTCGACCGGCACTGCCTGGACTACGATTTGAAGTGGGCGCTCTCCGCCAAACCCTACCTCACGCCCAAAGGTAATCTGGTGGATGCAGTAGCTCAAGCGATTAAGGACACCACCGGGCTGGATGCCGAACTTTCCACCAGCGGCGGCACCTCGGACGGGCGCTTCCTCGCAGACATCTGCCCGCAGGTGCTCGAAATCGGCCCGCTCAACGCGACCATCCACAAAATTGACGAGTGCGTGGCCGTGACCGACATCGAACCGCTCAAGGAAATCTACCGGCGTACGCTGGAAAACCTGTTGAAATAAACCGCCGATGAACACCGATAAACGCCGATTAGAACTTGATGAACTGACACGGCAAATTATCGGCTGCGTTTACACGGTAAGCAATTCGCTCGGCAGCGGGTTTTTGGAAAAAGTCTATGAAAATGCGCTTGCGATTGAACTCCGTAAAGCGGGTCTCGATATTGAGCAGCAGCGTAAAATTCAGGTTTATTATGAGAACATTTCTGTCGGTGAATTTTTCGCCGACCTGGTTGTGGGAGATAGTGTCATTATCGAACTCAAGGTAGCTAAGGGACTCGATGAAAACCATTATGCCCAGTGCCTGAACTATCTCAAGGCCACTGGATTTACCATCTGCCTACTGGTCAATTTCGGCAAGCCGAAAGCAGAAATAAAACGGATCGCCAATCAATTTTGATCGGCGTTTCCCCTTTAAAAATGTAGACAACCGCCGATCAACTCAGACAATCGCCAATATTTCATCGGCATTTATCTGCGTTAATCGGCGTTAATCGGCGGTTAAACATGACAAATCAGGCAAAAAACCATCTTGTGACTGTGCGCGACCTGTTGCGCTTCGCGGTCAGCCGTTTCAACCAGGCTGAGCTGTTTTTCGGCCACGGCACCACCAACGCCTATGACGAAGCGGCCTACCTGATCCTGCACACCCTGCATCTGCCGATTGACCGGCTGGAGCCGTTTCTCGACGCACGCCTGATGCCGGATGAAATCGAAAGCGTACTGAAAATCCTGCAACGTCGCGTCGAGGAACGCCTGCCCGCACCCTACCTCACCCATGAAGCATGGCTTGGTGAATTCCGATTTTATGTGGACGAACGAGTTATCGTGCCACGCTCTTTCATCGCCGAACTGCTGCGGGAACAATTGGCACCCTGGGTGGAAGAGCCGGAAGAGATCACCAGCGGACTGGACATGTGCACAGGCTCCGGCTGCCTCGCCATCCTGATGGCGCACGCCTTCCCTAATGCCATGATCGACGCCGTAGACCTGTCGCCCGACGCGCTGGAAGTGGCGAAGCGCAATGTTGCCGACTACGGCCTGAACGAGCAAGTCAGCCTGATCCAGTCCGACCTGTTCTCTGCCCTGAAAGGTCGCAGTTACAACCTGATCGTGAGCAACCCGCCTTATGTCAACGCGCCTTCGATGCAAGAGCTGCCCGAAGAATACCGGCACGAGCCGGTCGCTGCCCTCGCCAGCGGCGAGGATGGCCTGGAGCATGTGCGCGTGATCCTGCGCGAAGCGCCCAAGCATCTGAACAAAGGCGGCCTGCTGATCGTGGAAATCGGCCACAACCGTGACGCGCTGGAACAAGCCTTCCCCGGCTTGCCCTTCACCTGGCTGGAAATCAGCGCTGGCGACGAGCATGTGTTCCTGCTCAACCGCGAAGACCTGATTTGACCTCAATTCCAACCCGCTGGCTGTTTCTGCTCGGTGCCCTGATCGCAATCGGGCCGCTGTCTATCGACATGTATTTGCCCGGTTTCCCGCTGATCGAAAAAAGTCTGGGTGGCCACACGGGAACAGCGGAATTCACTCTGGCCAGTTTTTTCATCGGGTTGGCGCTGGGACAGCTGTTCTATGGCCCGCTGAGTGATCGCTTCGGGCGCAGGAAGCCATTGTTGGCCGGTCTTGTCTTGTATCTCATCGCTTCAGTCGGCTGTAGCCAAGCCGACAGCATTCCAGCATTGGCAATCTGGCGTTTTTTTCAGGCCTTTGGCGGCTGTGCCGGAATGGTCATTACGCGCGCGATAGTGCGTGACCGTTGCGCCACTCGCGAAGCAGCACGCGCTTTTTCCATGTTGATGTTGGTGATGGGGCTGGCACCGATACTTGCGCCTACGCTGGGCGGCTGGGTTGTGGGTGCCCTCGACTGGCGCGCGGTGTTTGCCTTGCTTGCCGTGTTTTCCCTGCTTTGCCTTGCCGCAGTGCAGTTTGGCCTGCAAGAGACCCACGATATTAGCCATGCCACACCGCTCCGGCTAGCCGGGATACTCAGCGATTTTCGCCACCTGTTCGCCAATCGTGCCTTCCTCGGCTACACGCTGTCCGGCGGATTGGCGATGTCGGGGATGTTCGCCTACATCGCCGGTTCACCCTTCGTGCTGATGGAGCTCTATGGCATTCCGGCACGCCATTATGGCTGGATTTTTGGTGTTAATGCCTTCGGCTTGATCGCGGCCAGCCAATTCAACGCGCGCAATTTGAAAAACTGTCCGCCCACCTTGCTGCTGCGGCGAGCCTTGTGGACGCCGGCCTTGGCCGGGACAAGTTTGGTGGTGCTGGGGCTGGTGGGCTGGCTGCCGCTGCCGCTGTTGATGGCGGGATTTTTCATGTTCGTCGCCAGCCTGGGGTATATCAACCCCAACTCGTCCGCAGCCGCGCTTGCTACCCATGGGCAGCAAGCGGGCACCGCATCCGCACTGATGGGATCAATACAGTTCAGTTTGGCGACTTTGGCCGGGACACTGGTCGGCTTGCTGCACGATGGCACGGCCCGGCCATTGGTCAGCGTCATGGCATTTTGCGGCGTCGCCGCGTGGCTGGCACATCGAAAATTAGTGGCACCGCTGGAAAGCTAGAGAAACCGCGCCCCTACCCAAACTTACCGCAGATGGCAGTCATGAAGAATGATCTGAGACTCAGGGCCATTTGACCGTATATCTGGATCATAGAGCCCCATTACGACTATATTTTTACCTAGCTCGAGATCGCCCGCAGAGGCAACCGCTTTCGGATCTGTGGTTTCACAACGGACATTGTCCGAATCCTGGTCATCATCCCGGTTCTCTCTTGCTATGCCGGCGAGTATTACGTCTGTGCCAGGAGGG
This sequence comes from Sulfuricella sp., assembly GCA_028713975.1. GTDB lineage: Bacteria > Pseudomonadota > Gammaproteobacteria > Burkholderiales > Sulfuricellaceae > Sulfuricella. The sequence goes on along the minus strand of JAQTNE010000011.1, from coordinate 100,739 downwards.
TTTTCCTGCCTTTTGTAAAAGGTCCATACTGACCCACTGACTCGCAGCACCTTCCCCTTGAAATGCTGGTGGAAGGCCAAATGGTTGTCCTGAAATTGTTTCGCAATCTCGGCAGAGGTGAATGTGAAATGGGCGACATTCTCACCAGATTGCTTTGCAGACGCCTTTTCCTGGGTGCGGGGTTCTTGAGCGACGGCTGCGCTTACAGCCAGTGATAACGCCAAACAGATGGCGAACACCGGAATCTCTATTTTCATGCTTTGGACTGCGGTACTTTGCGCGGACGCCGAGCCGGTTTTTCCGGTGCTGCGGGGTGATGCGACTTGATTCTTGTCGTTCTTCTTACCTCGTCAGTTTGCCGCTGCGCGACAGTCACCCTGGGTGCCTCAATCCCCGCCCATTTCAACACTTTGGCTACTTCCGCCGCTTCAAGCTCAAGGGTCTGTCCCCGCTTCAGACGCGATGGCAAATTGATCACGCCGAAGCGCACCCGCATCAGGCGGCTGACCATCAGGCCACTTGCTTCAAACATGCGCCGCACTTCGCGGTTGCGGCCTTCGCGTAGCACCACGCGATACCAGTGATTGGTGCCCTCACCGCCTTGATCGCTGACCTGGTCGAACTGCGCCGTGCCGTCTTCCAGTTCGATCCCGGTCGTAAGTTGCTTGATCTGCTCTGGCGTAAGCATCCCCATGGTGCGCACTGCATATTCACGCTCCACTTCAAAGCGCGGATGCATCAGGTGGTTAGCCAGTTCGCCGGATGTGGTGAAAATCAGCAGTCCGCTGGTGTTGAAATCGAGCCGCCCGATGGCGATCCATTTCGAGGTTCTCATCTGCGGCAGGCGGTCGAACACCGTGGGACGGCCATCCGGGTCGTCACGGCTGACAATTTCGCCTTCCGGCTTGTGATAAAGCATGATGCGCGGCATCCGGTCAGCCGGACGGACGCGGACGTTTTTGCCATCCAGCCGCACCCAGTCGTCATCGGCGATGCGCGCGCCCAGTTCGGCTACCTGGCCATTGACCGTCACCCGACCATTCTTGATCAGCTCTTCCATATCACGGCGTGAACCCAGCCCGGCCTGGGCCAGGATTTTCTGCAATTTCTGGGTGGGAGGGCCGCGGCGGCGGCTTGGCGAAGCGGTCTTGCCGGCTTGATCGGCTTGTTCGATCACCTCATCATCTTCATGCTCCAACTCTTCATGAGCAGGAAAAGCAGGAGCTACTTCGCTCCGGGCTGGCTTGGCCTCAGTGCGCGCATTCAGTGGGCGACGAAACGGCGTGTTTTTCCCACCCCGCTTTTCCTGGTTTACCGCTTTGGTTTTCGGCTTGGTTTTGGACGGTAAATCGGAGCGATTACCGGTTGATTTCCTGTTTTCTGCCATATCGTGCTGCTTTCCTATTTTGTAAACGGCGATGAATACTGATTTTCTGGTAACCAGCCAACATTGAGCTAGCCTGCCTCCCCCTTTGCAAAAGGGGGAGGGAGGGGGATTTAGCGGTAGCGGCTATTTGCCACATTTTTAAATCCCCCCTAGCCCCCCTTTTTCAAAGTGGGGTATCTCTTTGTTTACGCAGTAACGGCGGCTATTTTTTAAAAAATCACACGCTGGGCGCGACGAGAAGATCGACATCCGATTGTTGCTCAATCGGAGGCAATTCTTCCAGCGAGAGCAAGCCAAGATCGTCGAGCAATTTCTTCGTGGTTGCAAACAGTTCCGGCCTTCCCGGTACATCGCGGTGGCCAACTACGTCGATCCAGCCGCGGCCTTCCAGCGATTTCAATATCTGGCTGCCGACTGCGACGCCGCGAATATTCTCAATATCACCGCGCGTTACCGGCTGCTTGTAGGCGATGATCGACAAGGTTTCCATCACCGCACGCGAATAACGCGGTGGTTTTTCCGGGTTGAGGCGATCAAGGTATTTCTGGTATTCGGCGCGCACCTGGAAACGCCAGCCGCTCGCCACACTGGTCAATTCGACCCCTCGCCCCGCCCAGTCCTGGCGAAGCTCATCCAGCAGTTTACGCAGGATTTCTGAGCTCAAATCGAACTCGAACAGTCTTTTCAACTCCAGCAACGGTAACGGCTCATCGCTCGCCAATAACGCGGCCTCCAGCACCAATTTGATTTCTCCTGGGTCAGGCATCTGCATGGCGCAATTTCACATAAATCAATGCGAACGGTTCCTGCTGAGTAAACGTCACCAGGCACTCCCTGGTTAACTCAAGCAAGGCCAGAAACGTCACCACCAGTTCCGACACGCCGCGAGCCGGATCGAACAGTGCCGCAAATTCGGCGTAACGCTCGTCCTTCAGGCGGCGCAATATCCGGCTCATGTGCTCGCGCACCGACAACTCCTCGCGGCTGACCTTGTGATGGCGATTGACCTTGATTCTCGCCAGAACGCCCAGCCAAGCCTGTTTCAAGTCGTCCAGACTGACTTCCGGCAGGCGCTTTGCCGCAGCCTGCTCCAGCCACACCTGAACCAGCGCGAAATCGCGTCCGGCGACAGGCAATTCATCAAGGCGTTGCGCCGCCAGTTTCATCTGCTCGTATTCCAGCAGCCTTCTTACCAGTTCGGCGCGCGGGTCGGCTTCATCCTCAATCGACTCATTGCGGCGCGGCAGCAACATGCGCGACTTGATCTCGATCAGCAATGCCGCCATCAGGAGGTATTCCGCAGCCAGTTCCAGTTGGCTGGCATGCATCATCTCGACATAGCCCATGTACTGCCGGGTCAGCTCCGCCATCGGGATATTCAATACATCAAGGCTTTGGCGGCGGATCAGGTAAAGCAGAAGATCAAGTGGGCCTTCAAAGGTTTCGAGAAAAACCTCGAGCGCATCCGGCGGGATGTAAAGATCATGCGGCAACGCGGCGAGCGGTTCGCCGTGGATGCGGGCAACGGGTATTTCGGCGACTTCGGACATTTCTTCTCTGCGGCAAAGTTTTTAGGGGGCGATTTCACCGCCCTAGGCAAAAACGATTTTCACCACTTCCTTGAATTGTCTCACGAAATGCGCTGTCACGCCTTCCTTTATGTAGTCCGGCAGTTCGTCGAAATCGCGCCGGTTGGCTTCCGGGAAGATCAGTTCCATGATGCGGATGCGCCTTGCCGCGATCACTTTTTCGCGCAGGCCGCCAATCGGCAGCACTTCGCCGGTCAACGTCAGTTCACCGGTCATCGCCAGCGGGCGGGAAATTTTCTCATTGCGTGCCAGCGACAGCAGCGATGTGGCGATGGTAATGCCGGCACTGGGGCCATCCTTGGGTGTCGCGCCTTCCGGCACGTGCAGATGGATGAAGGCGTCATCGAAAAACTCCGGCTTGCCCTTGAATGCCTGGAGGTGCGAGGAAATGTAGCTGTAGGCGATTTCCGCAGACTCGCGCATCACCTCGCCGAGCTTGCCGGTCAGCTTCAGGCCGCGAGCCTTGGTATGTACCCGGGTCACCTCGATCGAAAGGGTGGCGCCACCCATCGCGGTCCAGGCCAGTCCCGTCACCACGCCGACGCCGGCAATCGGCTTTTCCGGCATGAATACCGGCTTGCCCAGATACGCCTCGACCTCGCCGACCCCCAGATGAATCGGCTTGTTTGCCCCGCCCGCAATTTTCACCACGGCCTTGCGCACCATTCTGCCAAGCTGCTTCTCCAGGTTGCGCACCCCGGCCTCGCGGGCGTAACCCTCGATAATGCGTTTGAGCGCAGCTTCGGTAATGGTCAGATCGCTGCGCTCCACCCCGGCCTTCTCCAACTGTTTCGGCCACAGGTGGTGCCTGGCGATCTGCACCTTCTCGGCAGTGATATAGCCGGAAAGCCGGAGCGTTTCCATCCGATCGAGCAACGGTGCCGGGATGGTATCGAGCTGGTTGGCGGTGCAGATGAACAACACCTTGGACAAATCGAAGCGCACGTCCAGATAGTGATCGAGAAAATCCACGTTCTGCTCGGGATCGAGCACTTCCAGCAGAGCCGAGGCAGGATCGCCCTGATAGGAGGCGCCGATTTTGTCTATCTCATCCAGCATGATCACCGGGTTGGCGACGCCGCATTCCTTGATCGCCTGGATGAACTTGCCCGGCATGGCACCGATATAAGTGCGGCGGTGGCCCTTGATCTCGGCCTCGTCGCGCATTCCGCCCAGCGAGAAACGGTAAAATTTTCGCCCCAGGGCATTGGCTATCGAGTGGCCGATGGAAGTCTTGCCGACGCCGGGCGGCCCCACCAACAACAGAATGGAGCCAGCGATCTCGCCCTTGAGCGCGCCCACCGCGAGAAATTCGATGATGCGTTCCTTGACGTCATCCAAGCCATCGTGGTCACGGTCAAGTATCTTGCGCGCGCGCTTGAGATTGAGCTTGTCTTTGGAGAATTTTCCCCATGGTAACTGGCTCAGCCAGTCGAGGTAGTTGCGCGTCACCGCGTATTCCGGCGAGCCGGATTCGAGCACGGAGAGTTTCTGCATTTCCTCGTCGATGCGCTTTTGCGCCGATTCGGCAAGCTTCAGCCTGGCGAGACGCTCCCTGAAACGCTCGATGTCGGCGGTCTTGTCGTCCTTGGCCAGGCCAAGCTCTTTCTGAATCTCCTTGAGCTGCTCGCGCAGGAAAAATTCGCGCTGCTGCTTGGTCATTTTCTGCTCGACTTGCTCGCGAATCTGCGATTGCAGCTTGGCGACCTCGAGTTCCTTCTTGATCAGCACCAGCACCTTTTCCATGCGGCGGCGCAAATTGAGGGCATCCATCACCGATTGCAGCTCCTCTTTCGAAGCGGTAGTCAGGGAAGCGGCAAAATCGGCCAGTAGCGATGGTTCGTTCGGGCTGAAGCGGTTGAGAAAGAACTTCAGCTCTTCGCTATACAGCGGGTTGAGCGGAATCAGCTCCTTGATGGTATTGATGATGGCCATCGCATAGGCCTTGAGCTCATCCTCATTGCGCGCGATTTCGAGGGGGTATTCGACTTGAACCAGATAAGGCGGCTTGTCCGAGAGCCATTTCACGATGCGAAAACGGCTCTGGCCCTCGGCAATAAACTGGATCTTGCCTTCGGAACGCAACGGGTGGTGCACGTTTACCAGCGTGCCGATGGAATAGAAATCTCCGGGCCGTGCATCTTCTACATGGGGCCGGTTGACCAGAACAAGCCCCGCCATCTGGTGGGGTGTTTCGCCGATCTTTTTCACCGTGTCCAGCCACGGCCCTTCGTTCATCAGCAGCGGCAAGGTCTGTGCCGGGAAAAACGGGCGTTCCGACAATGGCAGCAGATAAAGCGTGGGAGGATAAATGCCTGCCAGTGCGGGCGGCGGCGCTTCCTCCCCGGTTTCTCCGGAATGCAGCACTTCGCCTTCTAGCGGCTCCCGTTCATTTTTGGTTTTCTTTTTTCTCGGCATGATGCTCCTAACATGGAGTTCGATTAGCCGTAATTCAACCCCATCGCTTCGCGCACGTCGCGCATGGTCTCGCCAGCCAGCTCGCGCGCCTTTTCGCAGCCATCCGAAATGATGTTGCGCACCAGGGTGGAGTCGTCCATATACATCTGCGCCCGCTCGCGCATCGGTTTCTGTTCTTCCAGCACGGCGTCGATCACCGGCTGCTTGCACTCCAGGCAACCGATCCCGGCAGTGGTACAGCCCTGCTGCACCCATTGCTGGCGGCTCTTATCAGAATAGACCAAATGAAACTGCCATACCGGACATTTTTCCGGCGTGCCCGGATCGGTGCGCCGCACCCGCGCCGGATCGGTCGGCATGGTGCGGATTTTCTTCACCACGCTGTCCTCATCCTCACGCAGCGAAATCGTGTTGTTGTAGGATTTCGACATTTTCTGGCCGTCCAGCCCCGGCATCTTCGACGCCGCCGTGAGCAGCGCCTGCGGCTCGGCCAGGATCATCTTTCCGCCGCCTTCGAGATAGCCGAACAGCCGCTCGCGGTCGCCCAAACTGAGGTTCTGCTGGTCGTTGAGCAGGGCGCGCGCCGATTCCAATGCCTCGTCGTCGCCTTCCTGCTGGAAGCGGGTGCGCAGCTCCTCGTAAAGCTTGGCGCGCTTGCCGCCGAGCTTCTTGACCGCGGCCTCGGCTTTTTCCTCAAAGCCCGGCTCCCGGCCATATAAATGATTGAAGCGCCGCGCCAGTTCCCGCGTAAACTCGAGGTGCGGTACCTGATCCTCGCCCACCGGCACCTGATTGGCGCGGTACACCAGGATATCGGCTGACATCAGCAGTGGGTAGCCAAGGAACCCGTAAGTGGTCAGATCCTTGTGCGACAGCTTTTCGATCTGATCCTTGTAGGTCGGCACCCGCTCAAGCCAGCCCAGCGGCGTCATCATCGACAGTAGCAGATGCAGCTCGGCGTGCTCCGGCACGCGCGACTGGATGAACAGTGTCGCACGTGATGGATCAATGCCGGCGGCAAGCCAGTCGATCACCATGTCCCATACGCTCTGCTCGATTATCTCCGGCGTATCGTAATGGGTGGTCAGCGCATGCCAGTCAGCGACAAAAAACAGGCATTCGTACTCATGCTGCAGCCTGACCCAGTTTTTCAGCACGCCGTGATAGTGGCCAAGGTGCAGGCTGCCGGTTGGGCGCATGCCGGACAAAACGCGTTCAGTAAACATGTTCCTGTTATTCCCCTAAATACCGAAAAGCAGTGAAATCAATGTCATGGTGCCATCAATCAACGGCCACATGATTGCGCCCAGCACGCCGCTGAACAGCAATACGACCAACAAAATCATGCCATAGGGCTCCATCATGGCATAGCGATAAGCCAGACGGTTTGGCAACAGGCTGACGGCGATCCGTCCGCCATCCAGCGGCGGCAACGGCAGCAGGTTGAGCACCATCAGCACCGCATTGATGGTAATGCCGGCCCGCCCCATCAGCGCCATCGGCAGGGACAGCGCGCTGTCCGGCATGATGCTGGCAATCTTCATCACCAGTGCCCAGCAGAGGGCCATGGCCAGGTTTGATGCAGGCCCGGCCAGCGCCACCCACAGCATGTCTTTTTTGGGATTGCGCAACTGGCTGAAATTCACCGGCACCGGCTTGGCCCAGCCGAACAGTATTCCGCCGAAAAACAGGGTCAGAAGCGGAATAAGGATAGTGCCGATCGGGTCGATATGGCGCAGCGGGTTCAAGCTTACCCGCCCCAGCATATAAGCGGTGGTGTCGCCGAAATACTTGGCGACATAGCCATGCATCGCCTCGTGTAGGGTAATAGCAAATACCACCGGCAGAGCATAGATGGCGATCTGCTGCACAACATTCAGTTCCATTTCTTTGCCCCCATTAATCTTCTTCCTGCAATCCGAACGGCTTGATATCGCCCTTGCCACGCCTTACCAGTCCCGGCACTTCTCCGCTCAAGTCGATAATCGTGGTGGTATCCACGTCGCCATAGCCGCCATCCATCACCAGATCCACCTGATGCTCCAGCAGATCGCGTATTTCATAGGGGTCGTTGAGCGGTTGATCGTCCATCGGCAGTTGCAGGGTGGTACTCAGCAGCGGCGCGTCGAGATCGGCCAGCAGCGCTTGGGCAATCGGGTGACCCGGCACGCGCAAGCCGACCGTCTTGCGCTTCGGATGCTGCAAACGCTTCGGTACCTCCCGCGTCGCTTCGAGAATGAACGTGTAGATACCGGGCGTATTCGCCTTGAGCAGCCGGAATTGCCGGTTATCCACCTTGGCGTAAACGGAGATTTCCGCCAGATCGCGGCAAACCAGTGTCAGCGGGTGATCTTCGCTCATGCCGCGAATGGCGCGGATGCGATCCTGCGCGGCCTTGTCGCCCAAGCCGCAGCCCAGCGCATAGCAGGAATCGGTTGGATAGGCGATCACTCCGCCGTTGCGGATGATTTCCGCCGCCTGATGAATCAGGCGCGGCTGGGGATTTTCGGGGTGGATGACAAAAAATTGGGCCATGATTAACCCCCGTGCTGGGCGCAAAGCGCCGTGTGCCGAGCAAAATCTTCCTTCGGCTCAGTATCCGGTACTTTCAACTCAGGGTAGTTTACTTCCGCCCAGCCATGCCACACCGGCTTGCAGCCTGTTGGCAATTCCGGCAGACGGCCAAAATCCATGTAGCTTTCGCTCTGTCCATGGAAATCTGAGCCGCAGGAGGCCAGCAGATCGAATTCCTCTGCATATCGGGCAAACTGCGCAAACTGGTCGGCGGTGTGGCTGCCCGTCACCACCTCGAGCGCCTCGCCGCCGGCCTCCTTGAAGTCGGCGATCAAATTATGCAGATTGGTCCTGCCCAAATCATAGCGCCCCGGATGCGCCAGCACCGCAATCCCGCCGCTGGCCAGAATCCAGCCGACTGCATCGGCAAGATCGGCCCAGCGGTGCGTCACATAACCCGGTTTGCCTTTGACCAGGTATTTTTTGAATACGGTGCGAGGATCCTTGGCTACGCCTTTTTCCACCAGAAAGCGGGCGAAATGGGTGCGGCTGATGATGCCGGGATTGGCAGCATAAGCATAGGCACCTTCCAGGCTGCCGGCAATGCCGGCCTTGTCCAGTTCGGCGGCGATCAGCTTGGCGCGCTCACCGCGCCCGGTGCGGATTGCTGCCAGCCCGTCGCACAATGGCCCGTAAGTGGGGTCGATGCGCAGGCCGACAATATGCACGCTGCGATTGTTCCATGTCACCGAAATTTCAACGCCATTGATCAGCGTAATGCCCACCGCTTGCGCGGCTGCGCGAGCTTCGTCCAGGCCGGCGACATCGTCGTGGTCGGTCAAAGCCAGCACATTGACGCCTTGGGCTGCGGCGCGTCCTACCAGTTCGGTGGGGGTAAGCAAACCATCGGAAATGGTTGAGTGACTATGCAGGTCAATAGGATAAGACATTAATAGCGGGCTTGTTAAAACAACCCGAATCATAGCAAAATACCGGTCTCGATGAAATGATGGATCAGTTGCCAAGCCCCGATGAAATTCCTGTTCGACCTTTTTCCCATTATCCTGTTCTTTGCCGCTTATAAATTTTTCGGCATTTTTACCGCCACCGCTGTCGCAATGGGGGCCACCTTCGCGCAAATCGGCTGGGTTTGGTTCCGCCACCGCAAGGTCGACACCATGCTGTGGATCAGCCTGGCGATCATCACGGTATTCGGCGGCGCCACTTTGCTGTTGCATGACGCCACCTTCATCAAATGGAAACCCACCGTGCTCTACTGGCTGTTTGCTACGGTGCTGACGATCGGCCAGTTCGGTTTCAGGAAAAACCTGATCAAGGCAATGATGGGGAAGCAGATGTCCCTGCCGGAAAATGTCTGGTTCAGGCTGAATATCGGCTGGGCTGCTTTTTTTGCCGTGGTGGGTTTCGTCAACCTGTATGTAGCCTTCAACTATTCCGAAAATACCTGGGTCAACTTCAAGCTGTTCGGTATTCTCGGGTTGATGCTGGTGTTCGTTCTTGGCCAGGGCGTGCTGCTGGCGAAATACGTCGAAGACAAGGATCCGGAATAATGCTGTATGCGATCACCGGTGAAGACGCGACCAACAGCCTGGAAAAACGCTTGGCTGCCCGCCCCGCTCACCTCGCACGGTTACAGGCCTTGCAGCAGGATGGGCGACTGGTACTGGCCGGGCCATTTCCCTCGATCGACAGCCCCGACCCCGGGCCATCCGGATTTTCCGGCAGCCTGATCGTAGCCGAATTCGAGTCGCTGGAAACCGCCCGTGCCTGGGCTGATGCTGATCCCTATGCCGCTGCCGGGGTTTACGAACGGGTTGTCGTCAAACCATTCAAAAAGGTGCTGCCGTAATGAGTATTATGGAAAAGATTCGTGGCAGGCTCGCTCCGCTTTCGCCAGAACGCCTGGAAATCGAGGATGAAAGCGCCCGGCACGCAGGCCACGAAGGCGCCAAGGGCGGCGGCGGACATTACCGGCTGACCATCGTTTCGGCTCAATTCGCCGGAAAACCACCGATTGCCCGTCACCGCATGATCAACGAGCTGCTGGGAGAGATGATGCAGAAAGAGATTCACGCAATAAGCATAAAGGCGTACACTCCCGACGAAAATTAGAGCGTCGATTGATGCTTGAGCCTATTTTTCAACTACTTCTTTAATTAAGGATGCTATTGATGTTTTCATACAAATCAAAGATTCTCGCAATCTCCATCGGCACCATGCTCACCTTGGCTTCGTGCAGTGCACAGGATGCCAGCAAGCCCGCCGCCGCAACCGGCGGGGTAGTTGCCACGGTAAACGGCACCCCCATCAGTCAGGCGCGCCTCGATTTCCTGCTCAAGCAAACCCGGCAGCAAGGCCAACCGGACACGCCTGAACTCAGAAAAAACATACAGGACAAGCTGATCATCGAAGAAGTCGTTGCCCAGGAAGCTATCAGGAATGGCCTGGACAAGTCCGCCGACGTACTCACCCAGATTGATCTGGCACGGCAGTCCGTACTGATTCGCGCCTACCTGCAGGACTACGTCAAACATAACGCCGTCAGCGATGATGCACTGAAAGCCGAATACGAAAAAATCAAATCCCAGATGGGCGACAAGGAATACCATGCCCGCCACATCCTGGTTGAGAACGAAGTCGATGCAAAGGCGATCATCGCCCAGTTGAAGAAAGACCCGAAGAAATTTGAGAAACTGGCCAGCGAGAAATCCAAAGACCCCGGCTCCAAGGTAAAAGGCGGCGACCTGGGATGGGCCGCTCCTGCCAATTTCGTGCCGGAATTCAGCGCTGCCATGACCAAGCTGCAAAAAGGCCACTTCACCACCGAACCGGTGAAGAGCCAGTTCGGCTGGCATGTTATCAAGCTGGAAGACTCGCGCACCCTGCAGGCGCCGTCGTTTGAAGAAATCAAACAGAATCTGCAGCAACGCATGCAACAGCAGCAAATCGACAAGATGATCGCTGACTTGCGCGCCAAGGCAAAAATTGTAGAAACTGCGGCAACCGAAAAGAAATAATGCGGCACACGCAGTAATGAACAAGGGCGCCTATGGCGCCCTTGTTCATTTTAGGATTCAGGTTCATCAAAAAGCGGCCTGATTCTCCATCTCCTGCAACAGCCCCAAAAGCAGGCTGGATTTTTGCGTCAATTCCCGCAGCAGAGCCGCCATTTCGTCATGCGAAGCATTGCGCTCTGCCGCCTCAACCAGTTCCTTCCCTATCGCATGCAAACGACGGTGCGGTTCTTCCAGCATGTCAAACGCCTTGTGCCCCATGAATTCCTGCCCATGCCCGAAAATCCACTGTCCCAGCCGGCATTTCGAATGATCCATTTCCGCCGTGAATCTCTGCACCTTGCCGGCACTAGAGTCACCAAACGAGCGATTAATGACCTGGTCAATAATCGTTTTCCGCCAATGAATGTGATCGAGCTGCGCGATGTGGATCAAACCGACAGGCAGCCCGGACCAGCGCTGATCTTTCTTGATGAAAGCCAATAGTTCCGCCATCGGCAACGGCTTCGACATCCAGAATCCCTGCGCTTCCGTGCATCCCTCCTGCATCAGGAAATCGTATATTTCGGCTGTTTCAACTCCCTCGGCGACAATGCTTATGCCCAGCGAATGCGCCATCCTGATGCTGGACTGAACAATCGCCGTGGATTTCGGGCAATTATTCATGCGCCGAATCATGCCCTGGTCAAGCTTGATCACCTTGAAAGGCCACTGGCTTAATGTATCAATGGAAGAATAGCCTGTGCCAAAATCGTCCATGGCCAATGTCACGCCCAAACCAACCAGACCCTGCAGACGATCCCGCACGATAGGCTCGCCGCTGTCGATAATTGAGGCTTCGGTCAATTCTATCTGTAACTGTTCAGGGTCAATCTGGCGGCTGAGAATAGCGCCATGGATCAAATCCGTCATCTCCGGCGATTTAAAATCCTGCGCCGTAAGGTTAAATGAGGCGACCAGCGAGTCATTGATGTCGTGAATAAGGAGTAAGTCGGCAATCAGCTTGGGAAACATCGCACAGGCGATTTCGGTGACAAACCCGGTTTCCTCGGCAAGGGGGATAAACCTCAATGGCGGAATTACCGTGCCATCCGGCTCTATCCATCGCAGCAGCGCTTCCACTCCGCTGATCTTGCCCGTCACCAGCGAGATCTTGGGCTGATAATAGTAGACCAACCGGTTATTTCTCAAGGCCGATTCAAGTGCCGGCAAGGAGATGGTTTTATTATCTTTTTTCATTCCGGATTCCTGTTTCATCCAATTGGAACTACCCTACCGATTTCCGCGCATTTCTGAACATTCTCATCCACGGCCCGTCTTCGCCCCATCCGGCAGGATGCCAGGAGTGCTGCACGGCACGGAAGACCCGTTCCGGATGCGGCATCATGATGGTGAAGCGGCCGTCTGGCGTGGTCAAACCGGTGATGCCTTGCGGTGAGCTGTTGGGGTTGCCGGGGTAAGCTTCGGTCGGCTGCCCGCGATTATCCACGTAGCGCAATGCCACCTCGGCGGCCCCCATCTGCCGGCTATTGCCGAACTCGGCATAACCTTCGCCGTGCGACACGACAATCGGCATGCGGCTGCCGGCCATGCCGTCGAAAAACAACGAGGGGCTTTGCTGCACTTCCACCATGACGAAACGCGCTTCAAACTGCTCCGACTTGTTGCGCACGAAATGCGGCCAGTTTTCCGCACCGGGGATAATGGCGTGGAGGTTGCTCATCATCTGGCAACCGTTGCAGACCCCCAGCGCAAAGCTATCGCCGCGCTGAAAGAAGTTTTCGAACTCGTTGCGCGCGCGGGCATTGAACAGGATCGACTTGGCCCAACCCTCCCCTGCGCCCAGCACATCGCCAAAGGAGAAACCGCCGCAAGCGGCAAGCCCTTGAAAATCCTTGAGCGAAACACGGCCTTCGATAACGTCACTCATATGCACGTCCACTGCGGCAAAGCCGGCACGGTCGAAGGCCGCTGCCATCTCCACCTGACCGTTGACGCCCTGCTCGCGCAAAATCGCCATGCGTGGTCGTTTGCCGGTGGCAATGTAAGGCGCAGCGACGTTATCGTTCAGATCGAAGCTCAACACGGCCTGCAAGCCGGGATCGCCGGCATCCAGAATCCGGTCGTACTCTTGCCCGGCGCATTGCGGGTTATCGCGCAGGGATTGCATCCGGCTGGTGGTTTCCGACCAGGCACGGTGCAACTCGACGCGCGCTGCACCAAAAATTTCATTGCCGCCATGCAGCACGGAAAGCCTGGCATCATTATTCAGCGTGCCGATCACATGAAGCTCTGCGCTCATGCCCGCGGCGAGAAACGCCTCCCTCACCGACGGAGTATCGCTACGCTTGACCTGAAGCACTGCGCCCAGCTCCTCGCTGAACAACGCGCCCATGTGGGAACCGGCAAGGTTGGAACACAGCCCGTCCAGATTGACCGTCACGCCGCAATGGCCGGCAAACATCATTTCGCACAGCGTGGCGAACAAGCCGCCGTCGGAGCGGTCATGGTAGGCAAGAATCCGCCCATCGGCATTGAGCCGCTGTATCGTATCGAAAAAAGCCTTGAGCCGGGTAGCGTCAATCACGTCGGGCGTCTCATTCCCGATTTGTTTGTAAACCTGCGCCAGCGCTGAGCCGCCCAAGCGGTTTTTGCCCTGGCCAAGGTCGATCAGGATCAAGTCAGTATCGCCGGCATCGGTACGCAATTGGGGAGTCAGCGTGCCACGCGCATCCACGCAAGGCGCGAAGGCAGAAACGATCAGCGACAACGGCGCGGTGACCTCTTTTTTCTGTCCATTCTCTTCCCACACCGTCTTCATCGACATGGAATCTTTGCCCACCGGGATGCTGATGCCTAGCGCCGGGCATAACTCCATGCCTACCGCACGCACCGTATCGTAAAGCGCGGCGTCCTCGCCGGGATGGCCGGCTGCCGCCATCCAGTTGGCGGACAGCTTGATATCGCCGATTTCGGCAATGCGCGCGGCAGCGATGTTGGTAATTGCTTCGCCGATTGCCATGCGGCCTGAAGCAGCCGGGTTGATCAGCGCCAGCGGCGTACGTTCGCCCAGAGCAAAAGCCTCGCCGCGATATTCCTCAAAACCCGCCAGAGTCACGGCGACATCCGCCACCGGCACCTGCCACGGCCCGACGAACTGGTCGCGTGCGGTCAAGCCGCCAACGGTACGGTCGCCGATGGAAATCAGGAAAGTTTTGTCCGCCACTGCCGGTAGCTTCAGCACGCGCATTGCCGCTTCGCGCAAATCCAGCGTGGCCGGGTCGAACGGCGGCAATTCCCGCGCAAGGTGCGCGACATTGCGCGTCATTTTCGGCGGTTTGCCGAGCAACACCGACAAATCCATATCAATCGGCTTGTTGTTGAAATAGCTGTCTTCGAGCAGCAAACGGGTTTCGACCGTGGCCTCACCGACCACCGCATAGAGGCAACGCTCGCGTTGGCAAATGGCCTCGAACTGCGGAAAGTCCTCCGGCTTGACGGCAAGCACGTAGCGCTCCTGCGCCTCGTTGCTCCATATCTGCATCGGCGACATGCCCGGCTCTTCGTTGCGAATGGCGCGCAGATGGAAACGCCCGCCGCGCTTGGCGTCGTTCACCAGTTCCGGCAAGGCATTGGAAAGCCCGCCCGCGCCGATGTCGTGGATCGAAATAATGGGGTTTCCATCGCCCAACTGCCAGCAGCGGTCGATCACCTCCTGGGCACGCCGCTGCATTTCCGGGTTGCCACGCTGTACCGAATCGAAATCCAGGTTCTCGGCATTGGCACCGGTATCCATGCTGGAAGCCGCACCGCCACCCAAACCGATCAACATCGCAGGGCCACCCAACTGGATAATCAACGCGCCCGGCGTGATCCGGTGTTTTTCAGAATGACGGGCGGAGATGTTGCCGACGCCACCGGCGAGCATGATCGGCTTGTGATAGCCACGCATCTCGCCCGCCACCTGTTCTTCATAGGTGCGGAAATAGCCGGCCAGATTGGGACGACCGAATTCATTATTGAATGCCGCACTGCCAATCGGCCCATCAAGCATGACCTGGAGCGCGGAAACGATGCGTCCGGGTTTGCCAAATCGAACAATCTCCATTCCTTCAGGGATGGCCTCGTTTGCCCCCTCTCCCGCCTGCGGGAGAGGGTTGGGGAGAGGGGCAGTGTCAGGAACGTAATATTCCCAAGGCTGAATAAGCCCGGGGATATTCAGATTAGAAACGGAAAAACCGCTTAACCCAGCCTTTGGCTTGGAACCCCGTCCAGTCGCGCCCTCGTCGCGAATCTCGCCGCCCGAGCCGGTAGCCGCACCGGGAAAAGGCGCAATCGCGGTGGGGTGGTTATGGGTTTCCACTTTCATCAGGATATGCGCGTCATCCTCGACATAGCCATAGCCGTGGCCAGCTCCCGGATAAAAGCGCTTCACCTTGTAACCTTCGATAACCGAGGAGTTATCGGAATACGCCACCACCGTACCGCGTGGGTTCATTTCATGGGTGTTGCGGATCATGCCGAATAGCGATTTTTCCTGCTTTTTGCCGTCGATCACCCAGTCCGCGTTGAAAATCTTGTGGCGGCAATGCTCGGAGTTGGCTTGGGCGAACATCATCAGCTCGACATCGGACGGATTGCGGCCGATACGGATGAAATTTTCCATCAGGTAATCGATCTCATCGGGCGATAGCGCCAGGCCCATCTCCCGATTGGCCAGTTCCAGCGCGCCTCTCCCCTGCCCCAGTATATCCACGCTACTGAACGGCGCCGGCTCGAAATGGCGGAACAGTTTTTCTGCCGCCTCGAAATCGGCCAGCACGGTTTCAGTCATGCGGTCATGAATCAGCGGCAGCAATGCCTGCCGTTCCTGCCCGGTCAGCGCCGAGCCATCGCGCTTCTGCACATAAAACGCCACACCGCGCTCAATCCGCTCGATCGCTTCGAGACCGCAATGGCTGGCGATATCAGATGCTTTGGATGACCAGGGCGAGATCGTGCCCAGACGCGGCACCACCAGAAACAGTTCGCCCTGCGGCTCTTCAACCGGCGATGCGGGGCCGTAGGTGAGAATTTTCTCCAGCACCGCCAGTTCCGGCGCTTCGAGCGCACGGCGGCTGGCAGTGAAGTGTTGGTATTCCGCGTGAATATGGGAGATTGCCGGTGCAGTGCTGCTCAGAGCCTGAACCAGTTTTTCGAGACGGAAAGAAGAGAGAGCGTTGCCGCCGCGCAGTTTAAGCATGAAGACCCTGAATCGCTAACATCGAAGAAGGGTAAATTCTACCTTAAAATGGCAAGGAAGGCTCTGGCCCCATTGCGGCAGATTTAGGACTTTTGCGGCGAAGGAAGCGCGGAACAGGGCATTCCCGCGCACGCGATCCGGGCCGGCTTATCCGCCGTTTTTAATATCGCGATCAATACATTCGCGGATTCTATCCAGCACGCGCGCCGCATTAAACGGCTTGACCACGAAACCCGCAGCGCCTCGCTTGACCGCCTCGCTGACCTTGTCCATCGTCGGGCTGGCGCTCACCATGATCACCTTGACCGTCGGCTGCGCCAGTCGGATCGCCTCCAATGCCTGCAAACCATCCACTTTGGGCATGTTGATGTCAAGCAGTACCACCCTGGGCTTGAGTCTTGCGCATAGGGCAATTGCATCTTCGCCGTTGGAAGCCACACCAACCACAGGATATTCCTCGCCGCACAAGATGGCTTTCAGCATCTCCCTCATCAGGGTATCGTCATCAACGACCAGAACCGGATAATCCTTTGGGTTTGCCATATTCAGTCAACGCCAATTAATTCAGGAAAAACAATAAATTCCGCCTGTCATCATCCGGCAGGAAATTTCATGTGCCTGCACGCCCATTGCGCCAGATGCCCATTAGTATTGCACAGCCCAAAAAATACCGCATCCCGCAGATAACACGGCACCCGTCACAGAAAACTTGATTGACAGTCGAATTCGCCCCATTATTGAACTTGTTCCTGAAGATAAAAGGCATCATGAACCCACACACCACGCCGATTTATTTTTCCCACGAACTACGCCAGCTCGAGCAAAAAGCGCGTGACAGCGGAGCCACCGACCTGATGGAGCGGGCCGGACTGGCGACCGCAGAACTGGCGCACGAACTGCTCGGCGACAAAACCTCGGTGCTGGTCATCGCCGGCCCCGGCAACAACGGCGGCGATGCGCTGGTGGCTGCGCGCCACCTCAAGGCCTGGTGGCACAAGGTTACGCTGGTTTTCACCGGCCAGGCAGACCGGCTCCCCCCGGATGCCGCCAATGCGCTGGCAGCTTGGTGCACAGCCGGGGGCGAACTGCTCGACGCCATCCCCGAGAGCGGCAACTGGGGCCTGGTGATCGACGGCCTGTTCGGCATCGGCTTGGCGCGCAACCTGGAAGGCCGCTATCTTGAACTGACCAGGCAGGTCAACGCCATGAATCGGCCGGTGCTGGCGCTGGACGTGCCAAGCGGGCTGGATGCCGATGCCGGCCAGACCTTCCGGGCTGCGATCCGCGCCACCCACACGCTCACCTTCATTGCCCTGAAACCCGGCCTGCTCACCGCCTACGGGCCGGATTACTGCGGCCAGATCCATGTCGATACGCTGGGACTTGATGCCCCCGCCCTGCTCAAGCCTGCCGGCTGGTTGCTGGAACAGGGTGCGCTGGCTGCGGCGCTCAAGCCCCGCCCGCGCAACAGCCACAAGGGCCTGCTCGGCAGTGTCGGCATTCTCGGCGGTGCAAATTCGATGTGCGGGGCGGCGCTGCTTGCAGGGCGAGCCGCATTGAAGCTGGGCGCGGGTCGGGTTTATGTCGCGCTGCTGGCCGACGATGCGCCCGCCGTTGATATGGCACAGCCCGAACTGATGCTGTGTTCACCGCAGCGCCTGTTCGAACTCGATAACCTGAACTGTCTGGTGGTTGGCCCCGGCCTGGGGCAATCTACGCAGGCCGTGCAAATGCTGAAACAGGCGCTGGAAACGGAACTGCCGCTGGTGCTGGACGCCGATGCACTCAACCTGATCGGGGCCGATAGCGAACTGCAAACGCAGGTAAAAGACCGCAAAGGCGGCACCATTCTCACCCCCCATCCGGCGGAAGCGGCGCGCCTGACCGGCGGTTCCACCCATGACATCCAGCAGGAACGTGTGGTCTCGGCCAGCATGCTGGCAAAGCGTTTCAACAGTCTGGTGGTGCTGAAGGGCGCCGGCAGCATCTGCGCGCTGCCGGACGAAAGCTGGTTCATCAATCCCACCGGCAACCCAGGCTTGAGCAGCGCGGGCATGGGCGATGTGCTTTCCGGCATGATCGCCGCGCTGGTCGCACAGCGGCTGACGCCGCAGCAGGCGTTGCTACTGGCGGTTTACCTGCATGGCGCAGCCGCCGATGAACGGGTAGCGCAAGGAATCGGGCCGGTTGGCTTGACCGCAGTGGAAATCATTGAGGCAGCCAGGGCACTCATCAATCAGTGGCTATATCGGCCATCCCCGTCTATTCGGTCGCGCCAAACTCAGCCGGCATCCTGACATAGAACAATTGCAACTTCTCCAGCCCGATCAACGCCAGCAACTGTTCCGCCTGCGGCTCGCTGAGCAGGAATTCGATCTCAACCGGCAAATCGCCAGCCAGCTCGTAAAATGCCTCCTCATGCAGCCTGCCGCGCCGCCCGAAACCGGCAATGGCGCGAATCGCCGTGCCGCCTGCGATGCCCATACCCTTTGCCCGTTCCAGCAGCCATTCGTAGAGCAGGTCGCCATTGTGCCGCTGAATCTCGCCAACATAGAATTTCAAGCAAACGCCTTGCATATGCTTATCCCCTAACAAGTTTCACAGTCCAGATGCCAAACACCGTCATTGCCAGCGAACCGGCAACATGCGCCATGATGATCGCCGCCCCCCATGCGTACTGGGCACGCAGCAACAATGTCACAGTTTCTGCCGAGAAGGTGGAAAAAGTAGTCAGGCCGCCGAGAAAACCGGTGGCGAGAAGCAGCCGCGCCTCCGGCGGCAGTCCCGGGTGGTCGGCAAAAATCGCCATCGCCAGTCCCATCAGGTAGCCGCCCACCAGATTGGCTGCCAAGGTCCCCAGCGGCAATGCGGGAAGCGCCGGGTTCCACATTATCCCGAACCACCAGCGCAACCACGCGCCTACCGCCGCACCCGCCCCGACGGCAAGCAAACCATAAAAACTCATCGCAATCCTTTGAAAGTTGGTCAAGCCTTGCCACTCCGGGCATGGACAATGACAAACAGGGTTAAAAGGAAGATAATTGGCGAATATATCACGATAGAAACGGTAGCGCCCATTCTGGTTTTTTTCGATTTCCTGCGCGGAACAATACCCATGGAAACGGGTCTCATGTTTCGCTGCAACCAAATATCCTTTGCATGAAAAACACAGCAACACAGCCTAAAATCCTCATTGTGGACGACACCCCCACCAATGTTGTCCTTTTGGCCACACCACTCAGCAAGGACTATAACGTGCTGAGCGCGACCAGCGGAGAGATGGCGCTGGATCTGGTCGCACGCGAACGACCCGACCTGATCCTACTCGACATCATGATGCCGGGAATGGATGGGTATGAAGTCTGCCGCCGTCTCAAGGACAACGAAGCCACCAAAAACATCCCGATTATTTTTGTAACGGCAAAGACCACCGCGGCGGATGAAACGTATGGCTTCGATCTTGGCGCCGTGGATTACATTACCAAACCATTCCATATCCCCGTCGTCAAGGCACGTGTCCGCAATCACATTAACCTCAAAACAAAAACCGACCTGCTGGAAGAAATCGCCCATATTGATGGGTTGACCAACATTCCCAACCGGCGGCGCTTCGATGAAATGCTGGAAATCGAATGGAGCCGGGCATTACGAAACGAAAGCCCGCTTTCCCTCATTATCGCGGACATTGATTATTTCAAGGAGTACAACGATCACTATGGGCACGCCGGTGGCGACCAGTGCCTATATTCGGTGGCATTGGCGTTGTCATCCTTGATGCACCGATCTTCCGACATGGTGGCGCGCTATGGCGGCGAAGAATTTGTCGCGATTCTCCCGGGAACCGATCTGAATGGGGCCGCCACCCTTGCGGAATACTGGCGCTCAGTCATCGAAGCCATGCAAATGCCCCATGCCAAATCCGGAGTGTCCGACTACGTGACGATCAGCGTAGGCTATGCGAGCCTGATCCCTGCCAGAGACCAGCTTCCCTATATCCTGCTGGGAGTGGCCGACGAAATGCTGTATCAGGCGAAAGACAATGGGCGCAACCGGATTTGCGGAAAACAGATGGAAAACGCAACTTGCGGGGCCTGTCAGATTTAAAAATCCAAGCAAAGAAGGCTTGGCCGACAAGCCGTAAGGGCAGATTTTGTCGATTTTAGTAGTGAAACTTCCCGATTTTCTCCTGCAGTGCCACGGCGAGGTTTTGCAGATTCAGCGCCGCACCCGACACCGAATCCACTGCAAGGCTGTTTTCCTCGGCCATCTGGGCGATTTGTTCCACATTGCGGGCGAGATGGATCAGCGACTGCAAGCTATGGAGGTTGTCCACGTATTGGGATTTTTCCCATACCGTGGCACCGGCAAAATAAAGCAGCCCGGCGACCGGTAGCAGTAACATCAAGGCCAACTTGGTCTTGATCGAACGATTGGACAAGTATGACGCCATTACTACTCTCCTTTTAACCATAAGCGCTAAAACCGGCTGAAAATTGACACTAATTCAGGTTTATTTTTGGGTTTTCCTAGCGAAATAGCCTCGGGTGAGTGCCATTGAAATTTATTCTTCGCTGTCGGCAGGCGCTTTGCTGAGTGTTTTGAAGCGGCGGATAACCTGGCAGTTATGCGGGCAGTCCCGATGGCATTCGATTACCAGGGTTTTCAGGGTTTCGCGAATCTTCTCCAGCGCTTCGAGCTGGGTTTCGATCGTCTTCAGCCTCTTTTTCGCCAATATCTTGGTTGCATGGCAGTTGGTGTTGTCCACATGCGTGGTCAACTCGGCGATCTCAGCCAGGCTGAACCCCATCTGCTGGGCGTGTTTGATAAAGTGTACCCGCCCCGCGTCGCTCTCGCCGTAGGTGCGGTAGCCTCCAATTTTCGGTTTGCTGGGTTGGATCAGCAGGCCCCGCCGTTGATAGTAGCGGATGGTCTCGACGCTCACGCCTGCTTCGCGGGCCAGCTTACCGATGGTCAGCCCAGCCTTTCTTGTCATGGCGCCCCTCTCAATCTTGCTTGGTTTCACACATCCTTAAGCTATTTTTATTAAGGTGGCGAAGCCTAAACTCCGTACCATGGAACGATGTCAAGTGATTGCAGTAACACTGATTTTTAGCAACTTGACTCTGTAGTCCGGTACGGGGTGTAAATTTTTGAACCGTCGTCAGCTAAGACAAAGTTCAGATTTCACTTGGTTGCAAAACCCGAGTAATTTACTTCAGTATAGTTTAAGGACAATTAAGCGCACATGGCTGGAAAGGCAATTACCCCGATCAGCCGCAATTCCATCCTGGCAGCATTTCTGGCAGCACTGGCATGGACGCTGATTATCGCCGGCTCCCTGACTTGGGAGCTGGCCAATGCACGCGAGCAAAGCAGTGAATTCACCCGTCACGCGGTGGCGGTTAGCGGCGGAGCGGGTTCCATCAGTTCGATTGCGCCATGGCTGGCTGCAGAACAGTCTGCCGCGCACGATCTGGTCGTCGGCTACGTTTCCATCTGGCTGATCGGATTTATCGGGATTGGGGCCATCTGTCGATGCGCGCGCGCATGCCCTCGCGACCTCGAGATCACCATCGCTTTGCAGGGCAGCAAGGGAAAATTCAATCAAATCAGCCGGACGGCGGAAAACACCTTGTTCGAGCAGAAAGAATTTTTGAATGCGATTCTGGAAAGCGGACCCGAATGCGTCAAAGTGATATCCGCCGACGGCAGCCTGTTGCAAATAAACCGGGCCGGACTGGCCATGCTTGAGGTCGATACGCTGGAAGAGGCGGTAGAACAGGGCTTGCTCAATTTTGTCCAGCGCGAATACCGCAATGCCTTCGTCCAGTTCAGCCGGCGGGTTTTAAGTGGGGAATCCGGCATCATGGCCTTCCCGATTAAAGGAAAACAAGGCACTCCACGCTGGCTGGAAACCCACGCGACCCCCATGCGCAATGCGCAGGAGGAGATTATCGCTCTGGTCGGAGTGACGCGCGACATTACCGAACACCGCCGGATGGAAGAGAGGCTGCGACTGTCTGCCAAGGTGTTCGAAAACAGCGGTGAAGGCATCATTATCACCGATGCCGCGTCGCGCATCATGTCGGTCAACCATGCCTTCACTGGAGTAACCGGCTACAGCGCTGAAGAAGCCATCGGGCAAACCCCGGCCATCCTGAATTCCGGTCGCCAGAATGAGGGGTTCTTCCGCGATATGTGGCACGACATTTCGCAGCAGGACTACTGGAGCGGCGAAATTTGGAACCGCCGCAAGAATGGGGAAGCTTATCCGGAATGGCTCGGCGTTTCGGTAGTAAGGGATGTCGACAATCGGGTCACCCACTATGTCGGGATTTTCTCTGACATCAGCGAAATCAAAAAGAGCGAGGCTAAAATCGAGTTCCTCGCCTACCACGATCCACTGACCGAACTGCCGAACCGCCTGCTGGCGCGGGATCACATGGAGCTGGCGATGTCCTCCGCCGACCGGGCCAACTCCAAGGCGACACTACTGTTTCTCGATATTGACAATTTCAAGACCATCAACGACTCCCTCGGCCACGCTGTCGGCGACACCCTGCTCAAGGCAGTTGCGGCACGTCTGCGCGAGTGTCTGCGCGATACCGACACACTCAGTCGCCAAGGCGGCGACGAATTCCTGATCGTGCTGCCGGACGTGAGCGACAGCGATGCCATTGCCGGTGTGGCAGAGAAGATACTTACCCGCATGGCTGCGTCCTTCCATCTCGGCAGCCACGAACTTTCGATTTCCTTGTCAGTCGGCCTGGCTGTCTATCCCGATGACGGACGGGATTTCGAAACCCTGCTCAAGAAGGCCGACACCGCCATGTATCAGGCCAAGGAAGCAGGCCGCAACAGCTACCGCTTCCACACCGAGCAGATGAACGCCGATGCCGTCGAGTATTTACGCATTCGTAATGGCCTGTGCCAGGCTTTGGAAAAAGGCGAATTCGTTCTCCACTACCAGCCGCAGGTCAGCCTCGCCAGCGGCGCGGTCATTGGCGCCGAAGCGCTGATCCGCTGGCATCACCCCGAGCTCGGCCTGGTGCCACCGGGGCGCTTTATCCGGATCGCGGAAGAGAGCGGATTGATTGAGCCGATCGGGAAATGGGTGCTGCTGGAAGCCTGCCGCCAAGCGGCGGCTTGGTGCAAGGCCGGACTGCCGGAACTGGTGATTGCCGTCAACCTGTCGGCGGTGCAGTTCAAGCGTGGCGACCTGATGCGCAGCGTAGCCCAGGCGCTGGACGATTCCGGCCTTGACCCTGCCCTGCTTGAACTCGAGTTGACCGAATCGATCCTGATCCAGAATACCGAGCAAGTGCTGGGTACCGTGCAGCGGCTCAAGACACTCGGCGTGAAACTGTCGATTGACGATTTCGGTACCGGCTATTCCAGCCTGTCCTATTTGAAACGCTTCAATGTGGACAAGCTGAAGATCGACCAGTCTTTCGTCCGCGACATGGTCAATGATCCGAGCGATGCCGCCATCATCCGCGCCATCATTCAGATGGCGAAAAGCCTGAATCTCAAGACGATTGCCGAAGGAGTCGAAGACAAGCAAACGTTGGATTTCTTGCGCCTCAACCATTGCGACGAAGCGCAGGGCTACCATTTCGCCCGCCCCATCCCGGCGGACGATTTTTTCGCCTACGTGTCCGAAGCACGGGCCGTTTGCCAGGAAAACGTCGATCAATTCATCGCTTAAGCCGCCCCTATCCTTGGAACAACAATTTTTTGCTCTTCGATGCGGATCGCCAGCGCCTTTATTTTTCAGCCCCGCATCCTGCCGTTTCCAAACGCTGGACACGTTTCTGGCACCATGACGCTATCAATCGTTCTTGCCGCAGGCATAATTAAACGGGATGGAGATATTCCGATAGGGCATCCATGAATTTGGCAACTTCGGCTTCAACTTCCGGAATGAGGGAATACACCACCGAGAAACGACCGGTAGCGGTCAGCGTGTCTACTTTTTGCGCCATTTCCAGCGCAGGCGTTTCACCGAAATTCCCCAGCAGCCCCTTCAGGGTATGGGCCGAACGCTTCAGCAATTCATGATCGTTTTCCGTCACTCCCTTGATGATGTCACCCAGCAACCGGGGACAATCCTCCAGAACAAGATCGCCGATGATGCCGACCACTTCCTGGTCTGCTGCTGCAAATGCATCGGAATATCCGAATACCCTTATGGAATATCCGGATGATGCGGCGGCTTCAAGCGTTTCTGGAATGACGCCACCGGCCAGGACCCGCTCAAGAACCGCAAACAACTCATCGACCTTGATCGGCTTGGAAATGTAGTCGTCCATACCCGCTTCCAGGCAACGCTCACGGTCGCCGCTCACGGCATTGGCTGTCATGGCGACGATCGGCACATGTTGTCCGGTACGGGCTTCCCGTTCGCGGATTCGCGCGGTTGCCTCAAGACCGCCCATAACCGGCATCTGGACATCCATTAAAACCAGGTCAAAATCCCGCGCCTCCAGCATCTCCAGCGCCACCCGTCCGTTTTCCGCAGAGGTGACGGTATGCGCCCATTTTGTCAGAATGGAGGTGGCCAGTTTGCGATTGACGGCATTATCCTCCACCAGCAGGATGCTCGAAGGAGCGGCACTGCATGTTTTTTCTGCCGGTTGCTCCGCCGCCCTGAGCAGATCGGTGCCCACCAGATCGACGATAGCATCCAGCAGCTCGGACTGGATGACGGGCTTGGTCAACACAATCGTCACACCCAGTTGTGTCAGCCGTTCGCGTTCAGCCCCGATATCCATCGAGGAAAGCGGCAGCACCTTTATCTGGCCATGATCGGGGTCACGCCGGATGCGATCCAGCACCGCAAAACCGTCCATTTCCGGCATCATGATATCCAGCAGCACCAGCTTGAACGGATGCCTTTCCCGGTTTGCACGATCAAGGATTTCCAGCGCCTTCTCACCGCTTTCCGCCATTTCTGGCAGCATGCCCCAGTAGCTTAGACGATCATGCAAAAAGCGGCGATTGGTCTCATTG
This sequence comes from Sulfuricella sp., assembly GCA_028713975.1. GTDB lineage: Bacteria > Pseudomonadota > Gammaproteobacteria > Burkholderiales > Sulfuricellaceae > Sulfuricella. The sequence continues at coordinate 75,542 of JAQTNE010000011.1, read as the reverse complement.
TCATCCACGATCAGGGCAGATATCCCCTCCAACGAAGGGATAGACTTCCTGGCAACTTCCAGCTTCCCGCTCTCGCCCAGCAGTGCGGTGAAGTGGAAGCGGCTTCCACGTCCGACTTCGCTTTCCACCCAGAGATTTCCATCCATCATGGCAACCAGCCGGGCGGATATGGTCAAGCCGAGTCCGGTACCTCCGTACTGGCGCGTGGTGGAACTGTCAGCCTGTGAAAAAGATTCAAAGATCAGCGCCTGCTTTTCTTTCGGGATGCCGATCCCGGTATCGCTCACCTCGAAATGCAAGAAATATCCGCCAGGACGTTTCTCCTCCAGGTAAACATGAAGGGAAACCTCTCCTTGATGGGTAAATTTGAGCGCATTGCCGACAAGGTTCACGATAATCTGGCGCAGCCTGACCGGATCGCCCGTTACAAAATCCGGCACATCACTATCTGCTCCATAGGTTAAATCGAGGTTTTTCTGTTGGGCGCGAAATGCCAGTGACCTCAATGTTTCGCCCATCATATCCCGCAGGTCGAACGCGGCTATTTCCAGCTCGAATTTACCTGCCTCGATCTTGGAGAAATCCAGGATGTCGTTGATGATGGCGAGCAGGCTCTCCGACGATGATTTGACGATATCCAGATACTCCCGCTGGACAGGGGTAAGCTCCGTATCCATGGCCAGTTCCGTCATGCCGATGATGCCATTCATGGGGGTACGGATTTCATGGCTCATGGTCGCCAGAAATTCGCTTTTGGCATGACTGGCCGCCTCGGCTTCTTCCTTGGCTTTTGCCAAATCGCGGGTGCGTTCTTCGACACGGGCCTCCAACTCGTCGTTGGCCTTGATGAGCGACTGTTCCGATGCAGTCACCCGGTCGATCGACCGGGCCAGATTTCCCGCCATGGCGTTAAAACTGTCGGCGATTTGCGCCATTTCGTCCCGGCTGGCGAGATCAATACGCGCAGACAGGTCACCATCGGCAAATTTTTGCGCAGTGGTGCGAATGCTTGCAATGGATCCATGAAGGGAAAAATAGATGGCGAGCGTTAGATAGGTAAAGATCAGGAGCGTCGCAAAAATAAAGAGATAAATCCTGCGCTCCCGCATCGAGAGTTCATCCACCCTGTCGTTGAGTTCCTGATGGAGTATCTGCGCTGTACTGTCGTAGAGCGCATAATAAACATCAATAGCCCGGGTAGCGACAGTAAAAAAAGCTGTCGGACGAATGGTAATCGACTCCGGAAAAAGAATTCTACGATTGGTAATCTGCTCTATGGCATAAACGGCGATATCTGCCTGGTTCAGATCCTTCTCGAGGCCAGACCGGATTTCATTGTTCGCATTCCAGGCCCGGTTCATATCCGTAACCACCGCACCATGGGCTGATTTCATGATGCCAAGGAGAGAAATCAGCTCCTCCCTTTCCGAGGTGGAAATTTTCTGCTCGGCCGTTATGCCGCTACCATGCGCCCGGATCTTCCCCATGCCTTCCAGTACAAAGGGAATATCGTAGGAAATGGCGCGTGCAAGATAATAGCTGCCGATGTCGGCATCCCGGGACAGGTTGTATTGGTCTGCCACCGAAGCCATGAGATCCTGTATTTCGGCGATGATTTTCGTGTGTGATTCGAAAGAAGAAGCAACAGTCGATTGACGCATGGCGGCCAGAAGCACATGCCAGTGTTGCTTCACGTCCTTCCATTTGGTTTCGACTTGTTCATCTTGCGCGGCTACGCTGGAAATTCCGACCGCGGCGAGTTTCTTGTCAATTTCCTCTTCCTTGAGATTCAATTGGGCGTTAACGCTAGAGTCCCCACCAAGGAGAATGGCGCTCATGCCCCGATGCTGCTGAACGTCCTGAAGCAGCCTGATCAGGGACAGGTTTATTTCCACGCCCTTCAGTTCACGCTTGGCAATCAGAATATTATGGCTGAGCTGTGGCAAAACAAAGGAAAGACCCAGCATCAAGGTAAGGCCGAACAGGGCTGCGCCAAGAAGAAATTTTCTGGTGTAGGTCAACCGGCGAAGAAGGGCAATACCCGGTCTAAGGAATATTTCCATTTGGGGAGATTCTCAATGAAATGTTGCTTGTGCAGATGGCCCAGGGCATTATGAAACAAAACCGTTTCGGCTCTGCCAGACTGCAATTCTACTTGTTTATTAACCTTGGAATCAACGCCGGTGAAATTGAATTTCAGCGCTGTCAATGTTACTCTCAAAGCCGTTTTTGTTTCCGCCTGCTTGTTAGGTTTCTAGAAAATGCCCTTCAACGTCCTTGTCATTGACGACAATCGCGCGAATCTGATGCTGATTCAGCATTTACTGCTGAAACATCCCGATTGCACGTCCACCCTGTTCCAGATACCTCTTGAAGCATTCGAATGGTGCCGCTCGGAAGTGCCGGACCTGGTAATCGTCGATTACATGATGCCTGGAATGGATGGAATTGAATTCATTCGCCGTTTCCGGCAACTGGAGGGCAAGTCCGACATCCCCATTTTGATGGTGACCGCCGACACCAATATGGACGTGCGCTACCAAGCGCTCGAAAGCGGTTCCAATGACTTCCTGACCAAGCCCATCAACAAGTCCGAGTTCCAGCCTCGGGTCAAGAACATGCTCGCCCTGCGCCATGCCCAGAAAATGTTGGCCGACCGGGCGGCACTGTTACATGAAGAGGTTCGCAAGGCGACTTGCAACTTGCACAAACAGGAACGGGAAACCATATTCCGCCTGTCAAAACTGGCAGAATACCGCGACCCTGAAACAGGCGCGCACATCCTGCGCATGGCGCATTATTCCGGGCATATCGCCAAAAATCTCGGGCTTTCCGAAGAGGAGCAGGCGCTGATCGTGGGAGCAGCGCCCATGCACGACATCGGCAAGGTGGGGATACCCGATCAAATACTGCTGAAACCGGGAAAACTTGATCCGGGCGAATTCGAGCAGATCAAGAAGCATCCTGAAATCGGCCATGACATCCTGAAAAACAGCCCATCCGGAATGATGCAGGCAGGAGCGACGATTGCACTCACCCATCATGAAAAATTCGACGGAACAGGTTACCCATCCGGTTTGAAAGGGGAAGAAATTCCTCTCTATGGGCGCATTACAGCGGTTGCCGATGTGTTCGATGCCTTAACCACGGAGCGGCCTTACAAAAAGGCTTTCGATAACGAAACGGCGATGGAAATCATTAAAAAAGGCGATGGTTCGCATTTCGACCCGGCCTGTGTGAAAGCCTTCTTTCAGGACTGGGATAGTATCCTGAGAATAAAAAATTCATTCGTTGATGATGCAAACAACGCTTAGGAAATAATCAGGCTCTTAACCACTTCCGGATTCATCTTAGCAGCACCAGCCAACCAGCCAGCCCCAACAAGGTCAAAAACAATACCGGCAAGGTCAGCACAATGCCGATCCGGAAATACTGTCCCCAACCGATTTTCATCCCGCGATTTTCCAGCACGTGCAGCCACAGCAAGGTGGCAAGGCTGCCCAGCGGCGTAATCTTCGGCCCCAGGTCGCAGCCAATCACGTTAGCGTAGATCATCGCCTCCCGGATCAGTGGTTCGAGCTGGGCGTCATGGATGGCGAGGCTACCAATCATCACGGTCGGCATGTTGTTCATCACCGACGACAAGCCCGCGAAGAGGAATCCGGCGCCCAGCGTGGCCGGCCAATATCCGGTGCCTTGCAGCCACTCCAAGGCGCGTGCGAGTTCCAAGGTCAGCCCCTGATTGCGCAGCCCGAACACCACCAGGTACATCCCCAGCGAGAACAACACCACCTGCCACGGTGCCTCGCGCAGCAGCGTCATAACCGGGATCACCGCCTTCGGCTGCCGTGGCAGCCAGTGCTCGCGCAGCGCCGTCAGCATCAGCACCAGCGCAGCGCAACCGGCCACCAGCGAAACCGGCAAGCCGAGCGGATGCGCCGCGAAATAGCCGATCAGAAGCAGCGCCAGAACGAGCCAGCCGGCGTAGAACACAACGGGGTCACGAATAGCCACTTTCGGTTCCGCCAACGAGGCGGCCTCGAACCGGGGCGGCAGGTCGCGGCGGAAATACAACCACAAGGCCAGCAAAGTGGCCGCGAGAGAAACCAGGTTGACTGGCACCATCACTGCGGCATATTGGGCAAAGGGAATATGAAAATAATTGGCGGTAACAATATTGACCAGGTTGGAGATCATCAACGGCAGACTGGTCGTATCCGATACGAAGCCGGTTGCCATGATGAAAGCGAGCGTCGCGTCCGGCTTGAAGCGCAGCGCCCGCATCATCTCGAACACCAGCGGCGTCAGGATCAGCACCCCGCCGTCGTTAGCAAACAAGGCCGCCACTGCCGCACCGAGCAGAATGATCAGCAGGAACAGGATGTGACCGTAACCACGACCCCAACGCGCCACATGCAGCGCCGCCCATTCAAAAAATCCGGCGGCGTCGAGCACCAGCGAAATCAGGATCAGGGCAATAAAAGTAAAGGTGGCATCCCACACGATGCCCCACACCACCGGCACATCCGCCAGCGTCACCACACCGGCGGTCAAGGCGGCGAAAGCCCCGAGCAGTGCGCTCCAGCCGATGCCCAGGCCCTTCGGCTGCCAGATCACCAGCGCCAGGGTGGCGATAAAAATCAGGACGGCAATCAACATCGTTCAGACCAGTTCATGCAGGGTGCAGCACCCTTCGGCGGAGCCCTATCCGGACTACTTCACAATTTCCAGCAGCTCCACCTCAAAAACCAGCGTGGCATCGGGAGGGATGGTTCCAGGGATGCCGCGCGAGCCGTAAGCCAAATTGCCGGGGCAAACCAGCTTGACCTTGCCACCGGTCTTCATGGTTTGAACACCTTCAGTCCAGCAGGGAATAACCCCGTTCAGCGGAAAACTGGCTGGTTGACCTCTTTTGTAGGAACTATCGAATTCCTTGCCGTCAAGCAAGGTTCCCCGGTAATGCACCTTGACCATATCCGTTGCTTTCGGGCTATCTCCCGTTCCCTCCTTCAAGGTGGTTATGCCGATGCCGGAAGCGGTCTTTACTTCCTTGGTCGCAACCGCAGCCGTTGCTGGCCCTACGGCATGAGCACCTAAAGTCACTAACAGCGTCATGGAAGCGACTATCGCGCCTATTTTTTTCATGTGAAGCCTTTCTGGTTGAGATTGTGATGAAAGCGGCAAACCAAACTAAAGCCACCCTTCCGGGTGGCTTATTGTATTTCAGGGGGAGCAACTCCCCCCGATTTATCGCTATATTTACCTTCCAAACACCGCCGCCTTGCCCAGTTCCTGTTCGATTTCCAGCAACCGGTTGTACTTGGCAATGCGCTCGGAGCGGCATGCAGAGCCGGTCTTGAGCTGGCCGCCGCCCATCGCCACGGCGAAGTCGGCCATGAAGGTGTCTTCGGTTTCGCCGGAACGATGGGAGATCACGAAGCCCCAGCCCGCCTTGCGGCACAGGTGGATGGCGGCGATGGTTTCGGTGACGGTGCCGATCTGGTTGAGCTTGATCAGGGCGGCATTGCAGTATTTTTCCGTAACGGCGCGTTCGATGAACAGGGTGTTGGTCACCAGTAGGTCATCGCCGACGATCTGAACTTTGCTGCCCAGCACGGCAGTCTGTTCGCGGAAGCCTTCCCAGTCGTTTTCCGCCAGGCCGTCCTCGATGGAGACGATGGGGTATTTTTCCACCCATTGCTTGAGCAAGGCGGTCATTTCCGTGGCGGTCTTGTCGCCCTGCCCGCTGCGGGTGAGGCGGTATTTGCCATTTTCGTAGAAGGAGCTTGCCGCGAGGTCGAGGGCGATGGCGATGTCCTTGCCGGGCTTGTAACCGGCGGCGGCGATGGCCTCGACGATCAGCTCGCAGGCCTCGTCGTTACTTTTCACTTGCGGCGCAAAACCGCCTTCGTCGCCGACGCTGGTGGCGTAGCCCTTGGCGCCGAGAATTTTCTTCAAGGCGTGAAAGGTCTCGGCGCCGTAACGCAGCGCTTCGGCGAAATTCGGCGCGCCGATTGGGTAAATCATGAATTCCTGGAAGTCCATGCCGGAATCGGCGTGCTTGCCACCGTTCAACACATTCATCATCGGGATCGGGATATGCACTGCGCCCGCCCCGCCTAGATAGGCGTAGAGCGGCAGGTCGCAGTATTCGGCAGCGGCGCGGGCGACCGCCTGGGATACGCCGAGGATAGCGTTAGCGCCCAGCTTGGCCTTGTTCGGCGTGCCGTCCAGTTCGATCATGGCGAGGTCGATTTGCGCTTGCTGACGCGGGTCGAGACCGATCAGAACGGGTGCAATCAGCTTGTTGACGTTGTCCACCGCCTTGAGCACGCCCTTGCCGCCGTAACGCTTTTTGTCGCCGTCACGCAACTCCACCGCCTCGTTTTCTCCGGTAGACGCACCGGAAGGCACCGATGCGGTGCCGATGATGCCGTTATCCAGGCTGACATTCACCCGAATTGTCGGGTTGCCGCGTGAGTCGAGAATTTCCATGGCGTGAATGGCGTCGATACGTGGAAACATGGTGCTATCCTTTTTCAGAGTGAAGTAAAAGTTTCAGTGTGGGCTATTAGCATGACAATTTTGCGTCGGCACCCATAATTTCAGTAAAACCGCTGCTGAAATCGCGCAAGCTGCGGCAAAACCGAACGCAATTTCCGGACTGAATGACTGCCACAACCAGCCGAACAGCAGCGATGCCGGTAACAGCATTGCGCCCGCAGTGAGGTTGAACCAGCCATAGGCAGTGCCGAGCAATTCCCTGGGCGCGAGATCGGCCACCAGCGCCTTTTCCGCGCCTTCGGTGGCGGCCATGAACAGGCCGTAAAAGGCGAACAAGGGCCACAGCAGCCACAGGTTGTGGCCGTTCAGGCCGAGCAGCAAATAAAACAAGCCGTAAACCGCCCAGCCAACAACGATCAGGCGGGTTCTGCCGAAACGGTCGGACAGCGCCGACAACGGCGTGGAAAACAGCATCGCCGTGGCCGAAACCAGCGCCCACAGCAGCGGCACCTGATATTCCGGCAAGCCCATATCCCTGGCACGCAACAGCAGGAACATATTCGACGAGTTGCCCAGCGTGAACAGCGCCAGCACCAGCAAGTAACGTTTGAATACCGGTGGGAAGCCTTGCAGCGTCCAACTGAAAGCCGGCTTGTGTTGCGACATTTCGCGGTGCGGCTCGCGAATGCTCAACGCCAGACCGACCGTGATCACACCGGGTATCAACGTCCACAACAGAATGTCGCGGATCGGCATCCCCCGCGACAGCAGCCAGGCGGCGAGCAGCGGGCCAACCACCGCACCGGCATTGTCCATGGCGCGATGCAGGCCGAATGCCAGCCCGCGCCGGTCTGCCGGTACGCTCAATGCCAGCATGGCGTCGCGCGGAGAAGAGCGCAGCCCCTTGCCGACCCGGTCGGCAAAGCGCAGCCCCAGCACCACCGGCCAGGAACCGGCCAGGGCGAGCAGCGGACGACCCAGCGCAGCCAGACTATAACCGCCCACCACCCAATGCTTGGTAGAACTCATCTTGTCCGCCAGCACGCCCGCAAACAACTTGAGCAGGCTGCCGGTCGCTTCCGCAATACCTTCGATGATGCCCAACGCCTTCGGCCCCGCCATCAGCACCGAAGCGAGAAAAAGCGGCATCAGCGGATAAACCAGCTCGCTGGCCGAATCGTTGAAAAAACTCACCAATCCGAGCAGCCAGACGGTTGAAGGAAGTGCAAATAGGGTTTTCAGCATTTCAATGGACTCCCGAGTGCCACGCCAGATTTAACAACACGTTCTTGCCTCATTGCCCGGGTGGCATGATATGCGATGTGAAATGGATGATTTTGCTCACCGGCTCTGGTTGCAGCGTTATGTGTTGGATGCCATGACATCGGCCCAACATTTCTCGCAAGCGGGATAGCACTTTTTCCCACTGACCCATATCGGCGATCAGCACATGAGCCGACAGCGCCGCGCGATCCCCGCTCAGGCTCCAGATATGCAGATCATGCACGGAATTGACGCCCTCGACGCCGGACATGGCGCGCCCCACTTCGGGCAAGGAAATTCCTAGCGGCACGCCTTCCATCAAGGTATGTAGCGCTTCGCGCAGCAAACCCAGGCTGGAATGCAAAATCAGCGCACAGATAAACAGCGAAAGAATCGGGTCAATCGGCGTCCAGCCGGTATAGCTGACCACCACCCCGGAAATCAGTGCGGCGACCGAGCCGAGCAGGTCGCCCATGACGTGTAGCAGCGCCGCACGCGAGTTGAGCGTTTTTTCTCCACGGCTCAGAATCAGCGCTACGGCAATATTAATCGCCAGCCCCAAGGCCGCGACAATCGCCACCGCCTCGCCGTTGATCGGTTGTGCCGCCGAGAAACGCTGCACCGCGGCCACGGCAATCGCCGCCACCACGGCCACCATGATCAGGGCGTTGAGCAGCGCCGCCATTACCTCCGCACGGGCAAAACCGTAGGAGTGACGCTCGGAAGGAGGTCGTTTGGCAAACCATGCGGCAAGCGCTGCCATGCCCAGCGCGGTAGCATCGGTCACCATGTGGCCGGCATCGCCGAGCAAAGCCAGCGAGCCCGACCACCAGCCGGTCACGGCCTCCACCAGGGAAAAGCCCAGGGTCAGAACCAGCGCAATGAGCAGCGTATTGCGCGACTGGACGCCATGGTGATGAACATGTCCATGACCATGATCGTGAGCGTGATTGTGGTTAGTTCCGTGCTCGCTGTATTTCATGTTTTTTCTCACCCGAGCGCGCCGATTCAGCGCCATTGCCGCCGCTCAAAATAAATGAGGAATGACGACCTTCATCGCACGGCTAATAGTCAGTCATAGCAAAACGGGCGAATACGTCACGCGCCTGCTACCTCCCCCTTTGCAAAAGGGGGATTGAGGGGGATTTAACGGTAGCAGCTAATTCGCCACACTTTCAAATCCCCCCTACCCCCCCTTTTCAAAGGGGGGACATCTCTTTGTTTTACCAACGCTGAAACGCTGGCGCAATTCGGCGACCAGCCTGGCCCGCATCTCGTCCCGCACCTTGATGAAGCTTTCCAGCGGCTCGCCATGCGGGTCGTGGAACGGCATGTGAATGGCTGGAATCGGCCTGGGGAATATGGGACAGCTTTCCTTGGCGTTGTCGCACACCGTCACCACCAGGTCGATCGCCTCGTTCGCCACCGCATCCACATCCTTGGGATAGAGCCCCTCGGTGGAAAATCCACCCTGCTTCAATGCCTCGATGGCGCCGTCCGCCACTTTGGGCTGGGGCCGGGTGCCAGCGGAAATCGCCCGCACCTCCGGGCCGAGATCGTGATTAACCAGCACTTCCGCCATCTGGCTGCGGCAGGCGTTGCCGGTGCACAGGATCAATACGGTTTTCGTCACGCTCAGCCCTTGCCGCCGCAGCAGCCGCAGCACTCGGTCGGCGCGGAGAGCCACAGATCGACCGCAGCCGAGCTCGGCACGCTGCCGGAATGCACCACCTTGCCGTCGATCACCACACCCGGCGTAGACATCACGCCAAAGCCCAGAATCGCAGCCATGTCGGTGACTTTTTCCAGGCTGATTTGCACGCCTTTGGCTTGAGCTGCTTTTTCGATCAGATTGGCAGTCACTTCGCACTTCGAGCAGCCGCTGCCCAACACTTTAATATTCATCATGCTTTTTTCTCCGTTAAATTAAATGACTTACTTTCCTAATGGTTTTATCGCCTCGATATGGGCGGACACCACAAAATCCTCGATCTTCCTGCCCGGCGCCCAATCACGGATAAAAGCGCGGCTCGCATCTTTCGGTGTGACGCTTACTTGCTCGAACCCGGCGCTCCGCATCATCGCCTCCAGTTCGCCGATCAGCGACGCCCCCGCCATGCAGCCGGTGTAGAGCGCCAAGTCGCGCCGTGCTTCTTCGGGCAAAACGGCGGTCGCGACGATGTCGGAAATTGCCAGCCGCCCGCCCGGTTTCAAAGCGCGGAAGGCATCGCGGAAAACCTGCTGTTTATCCGGCGACAAGTTGATGACGCAGTTGGAAATGATCACGTCCACCGTGCCATCGGCAACTGGCAAATGTTCGATCTCTCCCAGACGAAACTCGACGTTATTATAACCACCCTTCCGGGCGTTGCCGCGCGCCTTGCTCAACATATCCGGGGTCATGTCCACACCGATCACATGGCCGGGCTCACCGACCTGGCGCGCCGCCAGAAAGCAGTCGAAGCCGCCGCCGCTGCCCAGATCCAGCACCACTTCGCCGGACTTCAATGCAGCGATGGCTTGCGGGTTGCCGCACCCCAGGCCCATGTTGGCGCCGTCGGGCACGGCATCGACATCCTGCTGCGAATAACCGAGGCCGACTGAAGCCGCCTTGGCGCTGCCTGGCGGTGTTCCGCTGTCGCAGCAACTCGGCCCGCAGCCGCAAGCCGCTTCGGACTGGGCGATCTGGCCATAGGTCTGGCGCACTGCCTGGCGAATTTCATCATGTTTCACATCTTGCATAACGTGCTCCTTGATAAAAGTTTCAGCAGCAGGATTTGCCGCCCGGTGTCGGCGTGCAGCAAACGTCTTCGGCTGCGCCGATAGTGCCCAACAAGGCGTTCGCCGCTGCCTTGCTGCGTGCCAGATCGAAGCTGGCGTCCAGCGATTGCGCCGCCTCGTCGCGGATATGGCGGGCGATCTCGATCACGGTGTCGATCTGCTCCTGCGCCACGCCATATTGCTTGAGCTTGTCCAACTGGCACAGGCCCTGTTTCGGATGGTTGGTGGCGATATTGGCGGCAAGCGACACCAGCGCCACGATGGAAGGATGCAATTCCATACTCATCACAAGACTCCTAACTGATTGAACAACATGCCGACACACACGAACGCGACCGCGAGATAGCCGGCAAAAAGCGCCAATAACGGCCATTTCACTACCTTGCGCAGGATCAGCGTCTCTGGCAGGGACAGCGCCACCACTGCCATCATGAAAGCCAGCACCGTGCCCAGCGGCACGCCCTTGGCGAGCAGCACCTCGGCGATAGGAATGATGCCCACTGCATCGGAATACAGCGGCACGCCCACCAGCACCGCGCCGATGACCGACAGCAGGCCACCATCCCCGGCAATGCCGACGATCAAGTCTTTCGGCACATAGCCATGCATGAAGGAGCCGATGCCCACACCGATCAGCACGAACTTCCAGATGCGGCCCACGATCTCCCTGACCTGCCCCATGGCGTACTCATGGCGGGCGCGCAGGGAACCATTTTCCTCTATCTGTTGCACCTGCCCCATGTGGATTTTCCAGACATACTCCTCCACCCATCGTTCGGGCTTGAAGCGCTCCAGCACGAAGCCGCCGATAAAGGCAACGGTCAGGCCGGTGGTGACGTAGATCGCAGTCATTTTCCAGCCGATCACCGAGGCCAGCACCACCACCGCCACCTCATTCACCATCGGGCTGGCGATCAGGAAGGACAATGTCACCCCCAGCGGAATGCCGGCCTCGACGAAACCGATGAATAGCGGCACCGAAGAACAGGAGCAGAACGGCGTCACCGCCCCCAGTCCCACCGCCATGAAGCGGCTGGAGATATTGCCGCGGTTGCGGATGAACTCGCGCACCTTTTCCGGCTTGAGCAAGGCGCGCAGCAGCCCCATCAGGTAGATCACCAGCGTCAGCAGGAACAGTATCTTGGTGACGTCCATGACGAAAAAATGGGCGGCGTCGCCGAAGGGCGTGCCTTTCAGCCCGGCAAGGCCGTAGACCAGCCAGTCAGCCAGCGCTTCAAACATGAGATTGCTCCCTTCCCGCTTCATACCAGTCCTTGCTGTTATTGACCACCTTCACGACCGCCAGCATCACCGGCACCTCGATCAGCACGCCCACCACCGTCGCCAGCGCCGCGCCGGATTCGAAGCCGAACAGGCTGATGGCGGCGGCCACCGCCAGCTCGAAGAAATTACTGGCGCCGATCAGCGCCGAAGGCCCCGCCACGCAGTGGGCGACGCCGAGGCGGCGGTTGAGCAGGTAGGCCAGGCTGGAGTTAAAAAAAACCTGGATCAGGATCGGCACCGCCAGCATCAGGATCACCCATGGCTGCTTCAGGATCGCCTCGCCCTGAAAGGCAAACAGCAGCACCAGTGTCGCCAGCAGCGCCGACAGTCCCGAGGGATGCAGGCGCTTTAGGACGCGATCGAAACTCCCTTGTTCTTTCGTCAGCAGGCTGCGTCGCCACAGTTGGGCGATCATCACCGGAATGACGATGTACATCAGCACCGAGAGAAACAGCGTATCCCACGGCACGGTAATCGCCGACAGACCCAACAACAGGGCCACCAGCGGCGCGAAGGCGAAGATCATGATGATGTCGTTCAACGCTACCTGGCTCAGGGTGAACAGCGGGTCGCCCTTGGTCAGTTGGCTCCACACGAACACCATCGCGGTACAAGGCGCGGCAGCGAGCAGGACCAGCCCGGCCACGTAGCTGTCGAGCTGGTCGGTAGGCAGGTAAGGCGCGAACACCTGGCGCACGAAAATCCACCCCAGCAGGGCCATGGAAAAGGGCTTGACCGCCCAATTGACGAACAGCGTCACGCCGATGCCGCGCCAATGCTCCTTGACTTGGTGCAGGGCGCCGAAATCGATTTTCATCAGCATCGGAATGATCATCACCCAGATAAGAATGCCTACCGGCAGGTTCACCTTGGCCGCTTCCCACGTGCCGAGGGCATGGAATACGCCCGGCAGCCATTGCCCGAGGGCGATGCCGACCGCGATGCAAAAGAACACCCACAGCGTCAGCCAGCGCTCGAAAAAACTCATCTGCGCCCCGGCAGCGGTCTTGGCGGCGACTTCGCATTGTGCGCTCACGATCGGCCCCCAGTTACAGCTTGAACGCCTCGTCGTAGGGCTCCTCACCTTCCACTACCGGCAGTGTCAAATTGTTGCCCCAGTCGCCCCAGCCACCGTTGTACATTCGCACGTCTTTATAACCCAGTGACTTGAGCTGCATGTAAGCCAGGCTGGAACGAAAGCCGTCATGGCAATAGGCATAGATGGTCTTGTCCTTGGGCAAAGAGGCGTAAAGCCCGGCGAGACCCTCGGCGGATATCCAGGTCTGGCTCTGCCCGTCGGCACCATTCAGGCTGACGATACTGACCGCGCCGGGAATATGGCCGCCGCGCACCGAATGCGCTATCACCTTGCCGCTATACATGTCCGCCGGGCGGGCATCGAGCAGGATCACATTCGGGTCGCGGCGGGAAACGACATCGCTGTAAACATCGGTCCATTCGACCAAGAGATTTTTTTTCGCCAGCTTGAGGGTGACCTTGCCCGGTTTTTTTGCCACCTTGTCCTTGGAAAGCTCGTTGAAGGCGCTCCATTCCACCGTGCCGCCGTTGAGCACCTTGACCCGTTTCATGTCAAAGCCATAGAGATCAAGCAGGAAATAGACCCGGGACGCCAGCGCGGTGACAGAATCATCGTAGACCACCACGGTGGAATCATTGTTCACGCCCCAGCCGCGCAGGGTTGCCTGAAAGGCTTCACGAGAAGGAAAACGCATGGTGGGGATAGCGTGGTTGTCGCCCAAGTCCTTGAAGCGCTGCACCTGTACCGCGCCGGGAATGTGGCCGATGGTGAAGTAACGGTGCGGGTGGTAGCGCACTTCCAGCACCACCACCTTGGGATCATTGAGGTTCTTCGCCAACCAGTCCGCGTCTACCAGAAAATCCCGGCCCGCCGCCGAGGCATTCAGCCAGAACACCGCCAGCAACATGCCCAGCGTCCAGCGAAACAGTCTTGCCACCTTGAGAAATTGCATTTGTAGTCTCCTGTGAACAACCCTCGCCTTTAGGCGAGGGCTTCGTATTACTGCTCAAGCCGCTTATGTCGCCATAAAGGCGACTGAAGGCGACTTTAAATTATCTTAAAAGCCTCAGTTCAAGCCACAGAGATCACAGAGGACACAGAGATAAAGCGGGTTTCTGCCTATTTGCCCACTCACCTGACGGGTGGGAACAAGAACATCAGCAACCGATTGTTTTTTTGCCCTCTGAGTATCTCTGTGAACTCTGTGTTCTCTGTAGCTAACCGCTTTTTCTAGGGTCATGCGTTATTTTTAATATACGAAAAAACGGATATGAAACAGCAAAAAAAAATTATGCGCAGCAACGTGCCGGGCGATTGGGCATCTCGTCCAGACGCTTGCGATCCACCAGGAACAATTCCAACCCACCACAACCCTGCACCATCTGGTCGAGAATCCGGTAAGCCCATGCCGGCAACAGCGGGTGGATGCGGTAATACACCCACAGACCCTCCCTGCGCACCGTCAGCACCCCATCCTCCCGCATCACTGCGAGATGGCGCGACACCTTGGGCTGGAGCAGATCGAGGGCATGGCATAGTTCACACACACACAACTCGTCCTCGCTCACCAGCAAGGCCAGAAGGCGGCGACGGGTTTCGTCGGAAAGGGAGTCGAAGAAGTCGTTGCTGTCTATCATGCGGCAACTATATTCGCCAGTGCGCATATAGTCAACAATTTATTAGCCTATTGGCAGAGACGTGCTACGCAGGTATTCAATGCGACGGCCATGGCTGTCGTGAAGCATGACCACTTCCCCGCGTCTGAGCCGACTCAGTGCCTGACCGGCTCGCATTCACGCCTTGCCATCCCATGCTGACATCGCAGCAGTCCGGGCACAGTTCGAGGTGATCCGAGGGCAGCAGATTTTCGGCCATACAGACCGGTCAAAACGGCTAATTCAACACCATCACAGCGTCACCCACCACCTGCGCATGTCTTGCCGCTGCGGCTTCCAGGGCCGCCTCCAGAGGCATCCCGGCCTCCACGCCATCCATGATGGCACGTTGCAGGATCGCCCCCAGCATCGCCACATTGGGCCCGCTGTGGCGGTGTACCATGCGCAGGAATGCGGCGAGATAGGGGTCGGCGCCGACCTCGCGCTCGAAGTCCACCAGATCCCGTCCGGTGGCGAGCCAGTAACACAGGTCGTAGACCAGCTCGAACAGCTTTTCGCTCTCGACCTGATCAGCGCCTTGTGGCAGGTTGAGTCGAGTTTCTTGCGCAAGGTCGCGGCGGAAATCCGCCAAGCCATAGTCAGCATTACCCTGAACCACATCCTCCGCGCTAAACTCCCATTCCATGTTGATTCTCCTGATTAACCGCCGGTAAATGACATGAAGCGCACGATCTGTCCGGGTTGTTCGCGAAATTCATGCTTGAACGGTTTGCGCCGGATACCATCAAGCAGCGCCTGTTCGAGTTGTTCATCGCTACACCCACTTCGCAGCAGAGGCCGTAGTTCCACCTTGTCGTCCTGACCGAGACAGAGGTAAAGCGTACCGTCCACGGAAAGCCGCAGGCGGTTGCAGGTGTCGCAGAAGTGTTGCGACATCGGCGTGATGAAGCCAATCCGGTAGCTTCCATCGGGCGAGACCAGGTAGCGTGCCGGGCCAGCGCCGGGGACTACACCGTCGATCAGGCCAAAACGCTGGCGCAGCCGGTCGCGGATTGGGCCGAGCGCGAGAAAAGCGGTCTTTTGCCCGGTCTCACCCACTGGCATGGCTTCGATCAGGCGCAGCACGAAGCGGTGCCCGATGCAATAGGCGGCCATGGCGTCGATCTCATCGTCATTGACGCCTGCCATGACGACCATGTTGATCTTGATCGGGCCGAACCCTTCTTCCCGTGCTGCACTCAGGCCATAAAGCACATCTCCCAGCGCATCCCGCCTGGTAATTTCGGCAAAGCGGGCCGGGTCGAGGGTGTCGAGACTGATATTGAGCCGGGTAATGCCGGCGGCGCGTAGCGCCTGCGCATGTTTTCCCAGTTGAGTGCCGTTACTGGAAAGGGACAGGTCGGTGATGCCGGGAAGGGCGGAAATACGTGTAGCCAGATCTGGAAGGTTCCGTCGCAGCAAGGGCTCGCCGCCGGTGAGGCGGATTTTCTGCACGCCAAGATGGGCAAAGGCCCCCACCACCCGCTCGATTTCGTCGAACGTCAGCCAGTTGGCGGGTTCCTCGTAGCCCTTGAAACCTTCCGGCATGCAGTAGCTGCAACGCAGATCGCAGCGGTCGGTGACGGACAGCCGCAGGTATTCGATGCGGCGTCCGTAGCTGTCAAATGACATCGGCTTCTCCATTAACCGAAAAGGGATGCAAAATCCGCGTCATCGCCCTCGCAGATCGGGCAGGTTTCCGCCGGGGCGGGCGAAATGAAGAAGCGGTCGCAGCGGGCGCAGCGTTGTTTGCCGAGAGCATGCAAAGTCACAGGAGAAGATGCCTTGGCAAGATTTTTCATTTCATCCTGAAAATGCAGAACGCGCGGCTGACAGACTTCGACGCACACTCCGCAACTGACGCAGCGGGAAAACTGGAACCCCAATTCCCAGGCCGTGGCGCTTTCCCTGATTTGCATCGCGCCAGTGGGACAAGCGCGGGCGCAAGCTTCGCAGGCTGTGCAGCCGGGCCGGATATCGACCCGGGCGACGAAAAGCGCCGGATGGGCGGGTAACGGGAGGCGCTCTTCCTGTTTGGCTTCAAACAGGATTTGCAGCAATTCCCGTCCGGCGGTAGAAAACGGCGCGTCGAAGCGGATCGCCTTGAGCGGAACGGGCTGTTGCTCGGTGGCGGAAATCGGGCGCATCATCTGATCCGCTCCCCGCCCGACGAAGCGGCGGAACAAATGGCGGCGTGAGGAATTATGTCCGGCCTTGCCCGCTTCTGTTTCGCTTCCTTCAGGCACACTGATTTCAGCCCACTTGTCGTTGCCGACAATACCCCGTAGCACTTCGACCGCATTCAGGGAGAACCCCAGCCGTGCCTCTCCCTGTGCGCCATGAGGGCACTCGGTGCAATGATGCGCACCGGCAAGCGTAACGGCAACGCCACGGCCGGCGAGATAGGCCAGCATCGCCGCATCCAGCCCACCCAGGCAGGGCACGATTTCATCGCCCTTGATCCCGGAAGGCGCGCAGGCGAAAGTGACTTCAGGCAGCTTGACGGCGCGCTTCAAAATTTCGATGCGAGGCAGGTTGTCTGGCAGGATGGCTTCCGTAGGGCATGCTGCGGCGCACAGGGCGCAGTTCCGGCACACGGACGGATTGATTGTGATGCCTTCGTCGGACAGAGCCACCGCCTCGTGAGGACAGGCGCCGGCGCAGCGGCTGCATTCACTGTAGCGGTAGCGGTAACGGGTGCAGCGGGTAGCGCGATATTCGGGCTGGGTCAGCATGGATTATCCGATAAGACCTGTAAGTCGTGAGGAATTAGCACAGTAACCGGCCCGATGCCGCAAATCGCGCCGAAGAAACACCTTACGTGATCAATGAATTGCATTGGTGCTTTTTGAGAGGCATAGAAGCCAATAGCGGCGCGGCAAAATTTTTTCTCCTCTCTCCTCACCGGATTATTTATATTCGTGCAACGCCTTCGGCGGTTCGCAGGTATTGCTGGGAATAGTAAAGCGTTGCGGCATAACGAATTCCGGCCCGGCGGACGACTTCTTGCCGCCTTTCTGTATCTGTTGCCAGGTGGCATAGCCACCTTTCACGGCATAAACATCCAGCCCGCTCCGTTTGAAGATTGTCCGTGCAGCCTCCAGGGCCTGCGCGTCGTTGTCGCCCACAACCAGCGCAAAGCCCCCCGGTTTGGGCTTGATGCTTTCGTTGTAAATCACGGCGAAGGGAATGGGCCTTTGCTTGCGCCTGCCTTCCTCGCGGGCGTCAATCACGCAGCAGGGCGGGCCTTTTTTCAGCACTTCCGCAAGCCCTGCGCTATCCAGCAGTGATGCCGTAGCGGCCCACGCCGGTGCCGACAAGGCCCATGCAAATATAATTGCCCATTTTCCAAAAATGCTCATGCCGCCGCCACCTCTGCTGCGGGCCACAATGCCTGGCGCAGGGCCAGCATCGCCGCCTCGTCGTAATGCTCGCTATCAGGAATGGCCAGGTTTCTTGCCTGGCCAAACTGTATCCATGGGTGCAAATCCGCCTCCGGATTTGCCAAGGGGGTCAACCAGAGCCGGGAGCCGAACTGCTCCACCAGTTCAGCGCAAAGGTTGAGGTCGGTGTCGTCGGCGATGTCCGCCCCGAGTAGCGCCAGGGACGCGCCGCGCTCCAGCATTTGCCCGAGCCACCAACCGGCATCGGTGCCGCTACGGCTGCCGTCATTTTTCAGCGCTTCCCACGCAGGTTTGAGAAGAGAAGGCGTGACGCATCTGAAATCGGCGTTGGAATGGAGGTCCAGCGCCCAACTGACCTCCATGCGCCGTGCGGGAACCCATACTCCCACTTTTTCGGTGCCAAGCTCCTTGCTCAGAGTTTCGATCAAGCCGCTATCCAGCAGCGCCGCCTCGCCCAGCAGCACCCGCTCCGCGCCCCGTGCGATGAACTCGCGGGCACGTTCCCGTCCGGCGGTTCTCAACACCACCGAGACGTGGGCCATATCCTCGGGCAGACTATCGCCGTCGAAGATGAAAACCGGTTCCGCGAAGGGGCCATCCTCGGGACTGGCCCAGCGGCGAAGCGTAATTTCCGATACGGGTTCGTTCATCAATTCATCACCTGATACGCAAGTTTGTTGAAAATGAAGGGCTGCATGGGGCAATCGGCCTCGTGCTCCAGTCCCACCAACAATGGCAGGAGGATGTTCAGTGTCTCCAGGACGGGCGCCACCTCCACCCCGCAGTAAGCAGGCAGGAACCCAGTCAGCTTGGACACTGCGTCTTCGGCGAGCAGTGCCGCGCCGTCCTGGTTATGGTTCTGAGTGAAGTGGAAGGCCAGCGCTGCGAACGCCAAGCCTTGCATAAATTGCGCGTCCGGGTCGTCGTGGCCCTCCGGTCGGGTCTGGATCAGGTGATTCCAGCGCTCGCCCAGCCAGTCGTGGACGGCACCGAAATTATTGCCATTCCACTGCAGTTCAAGTTCGTCCCAGGCAAATTCGTGGCTCATGCAAAAGACCTGTTTGGCTCTTTGCCGCGCTCGCAGCCATCGCATACGGACTCATCGGGATTGAAAAGCACCGAGACCTCGCTTTTCGGCACCTTCTCGCGCCCGCCGTCCACATCGTCAACCCGCACCCCGAGCAGGGCCATCTCTTCCTCGGCAAAGCTCTGCAACAGGCGAGCGATTTCACGGTAGAAGGAATGTTCCGCCGCCCGCGCCAGCAGCGTTGCGTAGCCGCGTACCCAGCGCCCCAGGTGGAGTACCCAGAAGCGCTTGATTTCCTTTTCCAGCTTGCCGGCAGCAGCCATGTCGCCGCTTTCCAGCATCATGGCCCAACGTTCCAGCAGTACCGCCACGAAGGACAGCTCAATTCCGAGCTGGTCCTCGAACACGGCGAACCTGCCCTGTTGCAGCTCGAATCCGGCGCACCGGTAGATGGCTTTCACCTCATGATACGATTCCTGCTGGAAACGCCCGGCGAGGCGCGTTGATTCCATCGGCGGACAGCCGCCGGGGCAGGTAAAGAGCGTGGCATATTCGCAAGCCAGAGCATCCTGGAGCTCGCTCAATGGGACATCGGTAAAGTCGGCATCGAACTGCAAGCCCAGCTCGGCCAGCGAAGCCAGCGCTTCCGGCACGCGCAACGCGGCCAGATAGTCGCGCCCCGGCTCTTCGACGAAGGCACCTGCCAGCAGTTGATAAAAACCGGCGCGGGCACGCAATTCCTGTGGAAACGAGGAATCTTTCGTAATTTCGGCTGGTGCTGCATTCTGTTTTTGCATCGTAATCCTCTCAAAAAACCCAGTCATGAAGAAGGGAATATCCTCACGACTGGGGGCACTCCGCCTGCTCAGGGATTAATCAATGGCCTCCGCCTTCCTTGTGCTTGACGCTCTCCGGCCCGGTCCAAGCGGCCATTTCCGGGTGCATCTTGCGGTGCAGGTCGCCGTTGTAGGCGTAACGCACGGTTTCCTTGTAGGCTTCCACGTGTTTCTCCCACGAGGCCTGGACATCGCCATACTTGTCATTCGGCCCGGCCTTGGTCACCTTGACGATAGTGTCGTACCATCCCTGGGAACCGCCGATGGGATCAACCACCACCGGGATGATCTGGTTGGGATGCACCCCCTTGTCCTCCCACCACACGTTGTTCAGATCGGGATCATCCTGTGCCCCCCAGGCACCGCCCTTCTCGGTCTTGAGCTTGAGTTGCGCCAGCCGCCCATAACCCCAGTGACCGACACCGGTGGAAATCGCGATTACCTTGGGATGAATGGCTTCGTTCACATAAGCCTTGGTAACCAGGTGGCCTACCTTGCTTTCCACCCGCACCAGATCGCCAGTTTTCACGCCGATCTTGGCAGCCGTTTCGGCGTTCATCCATGCCGGATTGCTGTGCACAATTTCCGCCAGCCACTTCACCGAAGCGGTACGCGACTGCACGTGAACGTTGTACTTGTAGGTCGAGAGGATCATCTCGTCGTCCTTCATGGTCTCATGCCAGGGAATGCGCTTGAAGGTCGGCATCGGGTTGAAGCCATGCTCCGCCCATTCGTCCACACGAACATTGATCAGGCGATTGCCGGTCGGGAAGCCAGCATAGTTCTTGCCCTTGCGCTGGACACCGATGGCCTTGCCGTTTTTCATGATGGTGCCGCTTTTATCCGCCACGGCGCCGGCCATATCGGACGCCGACAATTCCTTCTTGTGCAGGCCAAACTCGGCGACAATTTCACGGCCGGTTTTGTCCGAAATCTTGCCGGTTTCGGGATTGAGCTTACCGTAGATCGGCCAGACACCATGCTTCTTGAGGAAGTCCAGGCCACCCGCTTCCTTGAGCCCCGGAATATTGTCGAAGTGCTGGCGCATGTAGTCCTCGCCATCCTTGAAATTCCAGTATTTCTTCATGCCACGCTTTCCGTCCGGGTCCAGCTTACGGATGATGTCGCGCGCAATGATGCGGGTTTCACGGGTTTCGCCCAAGGGCTTGATCACCGGTTGGCGGATCCCCAGCCATGGCCACAACGAGTTTGGCATGGATTCCGGCTCCCAGCGTTCCAGGTACATGCAATCCGGCAGAATAAGATCTGCCAACGCCGTTTCCTCGCCCATGACCGTGCTCCACGAGACAAAGTAGGGTATCAGTTTCTCGTCACGGTACAGCTTGCCCCACACCGCATCAGACCCCGGATTGGTATAAACCGGGTTATCCATGTAGGTGAAATGAATATTGACCTTCTGCCTGCCTTCTGCAATATGAAAAGGAAGTACGTGAGCAACACCATGTTCGGCCAGCGGATAATCTGGATGTGCGGCCGTATAGGAAGGCTTGGGCGCTTTGGGCGGTGCCGGTTGCGGTTGTGGCCAACCCATGCCGCGCGGCAGGCAGTAGCCGCCACGTACTTCGATATTGCCGGTCATGATGGACAACATCATGCACGACTTCTCGTTATAGGAACCGTACAGGTGCTTGGCCGGACCGCGGTAGGTGTATGTCGTCGCCGGTTTGGCCGTAGCAAATTCCTTCGCGATGCGTTCGATGGTTTCCGTCGGCACGCCGGAAAGCTTGGATGCCCACTCAGGCGTGAACTGCTTGTAGTGGTCTTTTAATTCGTCAACGGTGACATTGGTCCAGGTCTCGATGAAATCGCTATCCTGCAGGTTGTCACGCAGAATCACGTGACCGAGTGCCAGTGCAACCGCGCCGTCTGTACCGGGAAATACCGGAACCCACTCGTCGGAACGGCCTGCGGTGTTGGACAGGCGCACGTCAAAGGTGACCAGCTTGGCCTTGTTATCCGCCATACCGTCGGCAAGGCGCTGGGCATAAGGGTTATGGAAGTAGGCCGCCTCCATGATATTGGAACCGAAGTTGAGAATGTACTTGGCATTGGCAAAATCCGGCGTTTCAATGTCCGGACCCCAGGTGGCCTGCATGCCGATTTTCTTCGACGATTCGCACACCGAGGTGTGATTGATGAGCGATCCAGAACCCAAAGTGTTCATGAAGCGCCCGATGACGCCACCGGTGCGGTCGCGGCCATATTTAAACGAAATTGTATTTGGGTCTTCCTTGAGTGCCGCATCCAGTTTTTGCGCTACTTCGGCCAGTGCCTCATCCCAGGTGATGCGCTTCCACTTGCCTTCGCCGCGCGCGCCGACTCGTTTTAGCGGATACATGATGCGATCCGGGTTGTAGGTGTACCACATGCCGGAATTGCCCTTGGCGCACAATCTGCCGCGGGTGGACACGTGTTCCGGGTTGCCTTCGAGCTTGACGATACGGCCGTTCTCCACAAAGGCGATCGCGCCGTCCTGGATGTTACAGACATGGCAGGTCAAAGGAATAGATTTGCGCTCGATGTAGCTATTCGGATTAAAGTCCTTGCCGCCCAGCTCGACTTCCATCGCCTTGAGCAGCTTGGGCGAAGCCGCTGCAGCGGCTGTGGTCGCGGCACTGGCCTGGAGGAAGGCGCGGCGAGAAATTTTAAAATTCAACATGATCTAGTCTCCCTGATCTTTAGAAATAAATCTGCACGATCTGGCCGCCGACCAGAATCGAGTAGCGCAATGCCATTCCGCCTACCAATAGCAGCGCTGCGGCGATCATCATGCCCTGCTGCTGTTTTCCAAAAGGCGCGAGCAGCAGCGCAATCGGCGCCGCCGTACCGAGCAGGATGCCGATGCCGATGAAGATCGTGCCGAGTGTGCCGCTGGTCATGAACATAAAGGTGAGTTCCGGTCCCACTCCGCCGTAAGCGGTGGTGCCGAGCAGGGACACCAGCATCGCGCCCACCGCACCCGCCGTCCACAACATGAAACGGCGCAGCATGACTTGCAGCTTCTCCGTGCCGCCAGCCAGGAAGGAGGCCACCGCCGCGCCGGACACCAGGGACAAGGCGACGAACAACACCGGCATCAGCGGCGTGTTCCACACTGGACGATTCTGGTGCACCGTGAGGTCGAATCCGGTGTAAATCGGCAGGCCCAAGGCCAGCAGCGACCCCACCACCGCCAGCTTGCGGCTTATCGCCTCATCGTTCTTGCGCATCATGAAAAAATAAGCCACCGATACCGCGCCGAACGACATCAGGTTCAGCCCACCCCAGGCCAGCGGCGAGGTGAAATTGAGATAGGCCGGGTTCATGATGTTGAGGAAGCGCAGCGGCTGCGACAGGTCGCCGATCAGCAGCGCGCCGCTGATCGCCAGCAGCACGAAGGAGACGTAGAAAGCGCTGTGGCGCAAAGACCTGAATTCCTCCCAGAACCAGGACAGAGCGGAAAAGAAAAACAGCGCTGCGGAAATGCCGATGGTGAAGAAATAGATCGAGTACGTGCTCGACCACGGCATGTGATGAAAAATATTGAAGTCACCCATGATTTACTCCTATCCCTGGTGGTTTTTGTTGAACGCCTGACGATCCTGTTCCAGCACGTCGAGCGGGTTGTAAACCGCGCGGCCAAACTCGGAATTATTGCGGTCCAGGCCGATGTAAAATACGTGCGGCTTGGTGCCTTCCTCGGGGCGCAGCACCTGGGTCGGCAGGCTGGACACCAGTTTCGACACTTCGCTGTTGGGGTCGTTGATATCGCCGAAAATGCGCGCCCGGCCGATGCAGGTCTGCACGCAGGCGGGTGCCAACCCCTGCGTTACTCGATGGTGACAGAAGGTGCATTTGTCCACCACGCTGGTGATGTCGGTGTAGGTGCGGCTCTTGGGCAACATGAAACGAGCGTTGTAGGGACAGGACGCCATGCAGGCCTTGCAGCCGATACAACGGTCATAGTGCTGGAGCACAAAGCCGCCGTCCTCCACCTTGTAGGTGGCTCCCACCGGACAGGAACGCACACAGGGCGGATCATCGCAGTGGTTGCACAGGCGCGGCATGAAATGTTTTCTCACAACGGGATAGACGCCCACCACCTTGTATGGCACCCAGGTCCTGAAAACCCCGAGTGGGACATCGAATTCAGCCTTGCAGGCGACCATGCAGGCATCACAGCCGATGCAGCGGCGCAGGTCAATCACCATGGCGTACCGCTTCAGGCCTGGTTTTCCTCTTGTTTCGATTGATGAAGTTCGCAGTTCGCTCATGGTTGTTGCTCTCCTCCTGATTGATAACCCGACCCGCCTTGATGCCTCACCTACCCCTGGCGGGCAACCATAACCCTTGTCATCCTGGTCGCTTAACCATATGCACCATTCATGCCAATATTCAATACGCTGTTTATTAATGATATTGTCGCGCATCAAATAAAATAGCATTACCTTATGGTTACAAACACAAAATCACAGTGTTACCATTCGGTAAACATCGCGTGGTATAAACCAGATTTACTTGGGGGGTGAAACGTGTCGAGGAGGCGTTTTTGCGCAACACTGGCCCTGTGCGGGCTGGCACCCAAGATATTCGCTGCCGCAGCGCCTGCCGGACGGGCCATGCTGCGCATCGGGCTTACCCCCGTGTTTCTCGACAACCAGTCTCTTTTTCTGGAGGCGTGGCGCGCTTATCTGGCGGCACGGTTGCAACGCCCGGTGGTTTTCGTGCAACGTGGCAGCTATCGCGAAATCATGGAACTGCTGGACCAAAACAAGCTTGACGCCGCCTGGCTGTGCGGTTTCCCCTTCGTGCACCACGAACGGCGCCTCAGGCTTCTGGCCGTGCCGCTGTTCCAGGGCAAGCCCCTGTATCGCTCCTATCTCATTGTTCCTGCCGACGATGCCCAGACCAAGTCACTGCTCGACCTGCGCGGCGAGGTGTTTGCCTACTCCGATCCGGATTCCAATTCCGGCTATCTCTACACCCAGTATGCCCTGGCACAGATCAAGGAACGATCGGATGTGTTCTTTGCCCGCACCTTCTTTACCTGGGCGCATCACAAGGTGGTGGAGGCCGTCGCCGTGGAACTTGCCCAGGGCGGTGCGGTGGACGGTTATGTGTGGGAAACCCTGCGCCGTTCCCATCCCGAACTCACGGCAAAAACACGGGTGGTGGAACAGTCTCCCGAGTTCGGCTTTCCGCCCATTGCCGCCCGTGCTTCCCTCGCCGAGGCTGATTTTGCGGCTCTGCGGCAGGTACTGATCGCCATGCGCACTGATCCGGAAGGGCAACGATTGCTGGCCCAGCTCAATCTGAACGGTTTTACGCCGGGCGAGCGCAAGCTTTATGACGACATCGCGCGCATGGCGGAGAAAGTGGCGAGCCAGCCATGAAGCATTTCGTGCGCGACCTCAGCCTGCGCTACAAGATCCCCTTGCGGGTGCTCCTGCTCGCCAGCGCCACCGCATTGCTGGTGACGGCTTCCATCCTGTTCCGGGTGTATGACGAAACCAGAAACGACCTGCTGCACCACGCCGAAAGTATGGGGCGGGTGTTGGCCAACACCCTGGTCGGCCCCATGACCCACGATGACGTCTGGCGCGCCTTCGAGATCATCAATTCGCCCTTCCAGGGCAGCAACCGGGATCAGGCCCAGATTGCGGAAACCATCCTGGTACTGGACACCAAGGGCCAGATTTATGTGTCCACCCGGCCGGCCCAGTACCCCATGCTGGCCGATCCGGGACGGCTTGATCCCGAATATGCCGCGATCAGCGAAATGGCGGCAGCGCAAAACGACGCCAAGCCGACCGTCATCGACCCCCCAAATTCGGGCAGGCTGTTTGTTGCCATTCCGGTCACATCAGAAGGGGCGCGCCTGGGCACCCTGGTCATGGGTTATTCCAAGAGTCTGTTCATGCCCCGCTTTGTCGGCATTGCCCAACGCGCCGCCCTGATGACCCTGCTGGCGCTGGCGGTGCTGTTGCCCATCGCCTGGTACTGGGGTAACCGCATGGCCGGGCCGCTGGTGCGGCTGGCCGCCTGCATGGATCAGATCGGGCCCAGCGTGCCGGAAAACCTTCACTGCGACCTGTTCGAATCGCATGACGAGATCGGTCGCGCCGGTGCCTCCTTCAAGCGCATGTTGAAAGAACTCAGGGACAAGGAACGGCTGGAGCAGGAAATGATGGTTACCGAGCGGCTGGCGGCGGTAGGCCGCCTATCCGCCGGGATCGCCCACGAGATCAACAATCCCCTGGGCGGGATGCTCAACACCATCAGTACCTACAAGCGGCATGGCTCGGACGATCCCCGCGCCCTGAAAACCCTGTCGCTGCTGGAACGCGGCCTCACCCAGATCAAGGACACCGTCGCCGCCCTGCTGGTGGAAGCCAAGGTGGAAAGCCACTCCCTGTCGCGCCGCGACATCGAGGACACGCGCACCCTGGTGGCTGCGGAAGCCGCCGGGAAAGGCGTTGAGCTGGTTTGGGAAAACGACATAACCGCAGACCTGCCCCTGCCCTCCACTCTGGTGCGCCAGATACTTCTCAATCTGCTGCTCAACGCCATCCGCGCCGCAAACGTGCGGGTCGAGTGCCGGGTTTACCGCGACAGCCGCAGTTTCACCCTGGCGGTAAAAAACGATGGCGGCCACATTGCAGACGAAGACATGCCCTACCTGTTTGAACCATTTTCACGCCTCAGTCGTAACGGCCACGGCCTGGGCCTGTGGGTCACCTACCAGATCGCGCGCCAGTTGAACGGCGGCATCGTGGTGGAAAGCGAACCCGGCGAAACCCATTTCGCCGTCACCTTACCCTTGCAGGAAGAATCATGAGCAACCCGACAAAACCCTCCCTGTGCCTGATCGAGGACGACGAAATCATGGGCGAATCCCTTTTCGACCGGTTCGAGCTGGAAGGCTACGCGGCGGACTGGCACCGTACCGCCCAGTCGGCCCTGGCCGCTGTCGGGAGCAAGGATTATGCGGCGGTGGTAAGCGACATCCGCCTGCCCGACGGCAGCGGCGAGGAAGTGTTCATCCGCCTGCTGGAACGGGGCATCAGCCTGCCGCCGTTTCTCTTCATCACCGGCCACGGCTCGATCGACCGTGCCGTGGCGCTGCTCAAGCTGGGGGCCGCAGACTACATCACCAAACCCTTCGACCTCGACCAGTTGGTAGAAAAAGTGGGCGCTCTGTGCGGCAACCGCGTCTCCCCCTGCGAGGAAGACAACTGCCGCCTGGGCATCTCGCCCGCCATGCGCCAAATCGCGCAGACGCTGCCCCGCCTCGCCCAGCACGCGCCCACCATCCTTATCACCGGGGAGTCCGGCGTGGGCAAGGAGGTGATAGCGCGTGAAATCCATCACCTCGACCCGAAAACCCAAGACCGGCCTTTCGTCGCCGTCAATTGCGCTGCGGTAACCGAATCGCTGCTCGAAGCGGAACTGTTCGGCCACGAAAAAGGCGCGTTCACCGGGGCGGCCCGCGCGCGCGAAGGCATGTTCGAGCGGGCCGACGGCGGCACGTTGTTTCTCGATGAAATCGGCGATATGCCGCTGTCCATGCAGGCCAAGCTGCTACGCACCGTTCAGGACCGGAAAATCGTCCGCGTCGGGGGCAACGCTGAAATTGCCGTCAACCTGCGGCTGATCTGCGCCACCCACCGCGATCTGCGCAAGATGGTGGAAGAAGGCGGTTTCCGCGAAGACCTTTTCTACCGTATCCACGTCATTCAAATCAAGGTGCCGCCACTGCGGGAGCGGCGCGAGGACATCTTGTGGTTCGCCCACCGCTTCCTGGAGGAGCAAGCCGCCAAGGGGGAACGCAAGCAGCTTTCCCGCGCCGGCGAAGAAGCGCTGCTCGCCCATCCCTGGCCCGGCAACGTGCGGGAACTTCACCATGCCATCGAGCGTGCCTCGATTCTCACCCCCGGACTGCTGCTGGAGCCGGAAATGCTGTTCGAGGAAGGAGAACAGCCGGCGCCGCCGGACAATAGGAAACTCGGCAGTTACCTGCAAAGGTGCGAAGAGCGTCACATCCGCGATGCGCTGGCGCGCAACGACGGTCACCTCGGACGCACCGCGGAAAGCCTCGGCATCAGCCGCAAGAATCTGTGGGAAAAAATGCGCAAGCTAGACATCGCCCGCGGCACGGATGAAAAACAATAACTCAGCGCTGAAATCAGCGTTGTTTTCCAGACACCCATACATAAAACATCGGCAGGTAGAACAGCGAAAGCACTGTGCCCACCAACAACCCGCCGATGGCGGCATCGGCCAGCGGCGAAAGCCGCTCCAGCCCGACCGCGCGCTGCATGGCAATGGGGATCATGCCGGCGATGGTGCCGAAGGCGGTCATCAGAATCGGACGGTAGCGTAAGCGGATCGATTCCATCGCGGCGTCGAACACGCTGCTGCCTTCGCGGCGGCGTTCCTGGATGAAATCCACCATCAGGATGGAATTTTTAATGATGATGGAAAACAGCAGGACGATGCCGAGGATGGCGGGCAGGGCCAGCGCCTTGTTGAAGGCCAGCAGCCCCCACACCGCGCCGATGGCCGACAACGGCAGGATAATGATGGACAGCAGCGCCAGACTGACGCTGCCGTAGGCCGGCACCAGCACGCCGAACAGCAGCAACACGCCCATTCCGAGACCAGTCAGCATGCGTTTGCTGGATTCCGCTCCGGCGGCGCCATCGCCCTGGTCGGCGGCTTCCACGCCCGGCGGCAGCACTTTCAACGCAGCCGCCAGGGAAGCCTCGCTGATCACGCTGATCGGCGCGGTATTGCGGTAGGCCAGCACATCCAGGCTGTAGCGATTGGCATTGGTGGTGAGTAGCGACAGCCCCGGCTGCTGGACGATGTGGCTGATTTCACCGAGCGTGGTAGCGCCGCCATCAGGCAGAGGGATCGGCAGCAAGCTCAGCGATGCCGGGTCGGAACGCCAGGGTTCGGCGAAGTAACTGCGCACCGGAATAGCGCCGACCGTCGGCAATTTGCTCATGCTGGAGACGGCCGCGCCTTTCAGCGGCAACTGGGCGAGTACGACATCGGGCGAGAGACCGAGGGCGCGCATCTTGTCCTCGTTCAGCACCAGGCTGGCCTCGGAAGTGTTGGCATCCCAGCTCACCGACACCGAGGACAACCCCTGCACCTTGAGCAAAGCAGCCTTGACGCGCTCGGCGGCATCGGGCAGCAGTCGCCAGTCTTCGGCAATGAGACGAATATCGACCGGCGCCTTGATGGTGGAAAGTGCGGTAGCGCCGGAATCGAAGGCGTCGGCAACGGTCACGCCGGGCAAGGCGGCTAGCTGACGGCGCAGTTCCGCCTCGATTTTCCAGCTTGAATCTTCGCGTTCAAGACGATTGACATAGGCGATGTTGAGCGTCGCTTCCGCCGGCAACTGGCCGGAGCCCAGCGAAATCACGCCGGCCTCGGAGCCGAAGGTGGCGCTGACCCGCTGCACGCGTTTGTCCTGCATCAGGCGTACCTCAAAATCCTTGAGCCGGGCTTCTGCCACATTAACCGGCTCGTTGGCGCTGAACTTCGCATGCACCCGGACGATGCCGGTATCCATCGGCGGCAGGGCATCGCGACCGATCAGCGGAATGATGGTCTTGAAGCTGAAGATCAGCAGCGCGAAGGCGGGAAGCACCAGGATCAGGCGCCGGGGAAACCCACCGTTGAAGGCGAAGCGCAGCACACCGGAATAAAGGCTTGAACCGTGTCCGAAGCTGCGCTGGTAAATCTTTTCCATGAAAATTTCGAGCCGGTTTTTCTTTGGCAAGCCATTGCGGTACCAGAAAGCGGATAAGCGCGGAATGAAGGTCACGGCAACAAAATAGGAAGTAAAGACCGCGATCACCACCGCCATGATCAGGTGCTTGAAAATCTGCTGGGAGAAGTCGCCGACGAACATCAGCGGCGTAATCACCACCGCCGTGGCCAGCGTGCCGACGAATACCGGAAACAGGACTTCCTCGGTGCCGCGCCGGATGGCGGTCTGCACGTCTTCATGCAATTCGCCAAGGTGGCGCTCGATGTTTTCCAACACCACCACCGCATCGTCTACCAGCATGCCCAGCGCCAGGATGATCCCGGTCATCACCAAAATGTTCAGCTCTTTGCCGGTCAGCCACAGGATGGCGAGTGTAGAAAGAAACACCAGCGGGATCGACACCAGCGCCGTCACCACCGCACGCCAGTTGCCGAGGAAGAACAGGATCACGAAACTGGTAAAGATAATGGCATCGCGCAACGCCTCAATCATGTTGGCATTGGAATCCCGGATCAGTTCTCCCTGGGTATCGGCGATGGCAAATTCGATGTTGGGATAACGCGCCTTAAGCTTGGGCAACTGCGTTTCAACGCTGTCGATCACCGCCTGCACCGCACCACCGGGTGAGCGCATCACGGCCACGGCGATGGCCGCTTTGCCATTGCCGTGGTAGGCGGAAAAGCGCTCGGCGTGATCGAGACGCAGCGCTGCCACGTCTTTCAGCATCACCCCGCGAATCAGCGGCAACTGGCGCAACGCTTCGATATCGACGCGCTCGCCGTAGATCGTCAGGGTCAGGCTGCTATCCTTGCCCTGCACGGTACCCGACGGCCAGTCGCGGTTGAGCTTGTTGAGCAGCTCTTGCAACTGCGCCTGGGAAATGCGGTAGCGCGCCAGCTTGAGAGGGTCGAATTCGACCTTCACCGCTGGCTCATAGCCGCCGAATATTTCCACGTTGGAAACATTCGGCTGAGTCACCAGCGCAGTGCGCACATCGTTTTCCGCCAACAGGCGTATCTGCGCCAAAGCCAGATTACTCCCTGCTTTGGGCGACAGCGCCAGCACCAGCACCGGCTGGGTGAATCCACCCACCGCGTAAACGCTGGAAGACGGCACTTCGGGCGGTAGCTTGCCGCGCACTCGCGACAGCGCGTTGTTCACGTCCAGCAGCGCCGCATCCAGCCCCTTCTCATAATTGAACTCGGCGCGAACGATGGAAACCTCGTTTTTGTTGGTGCTCTGCACGTCGCGAATGTTGCTCAGGGCATACATTTCCTGCTCAATCGGACGCGACAGTTTTTGCGTCACGGTCAAGGCAGAAGCGCCCGGCAATTGGGTAATCACCGTGACCTGCGGCCGCTCCACATCGGGATACATGTTGCGCGGCATTTTCAGGTAGCCGATCACGCCCAGCAGCGAGGTGATGGCCAGCACCATCATGAGCAGCAATGGGCGGCCGTGGAAATATCGAAAAAGCATGATTTAACCTTAAAAAAAGCAATGCAATACCACAGAGACACAGAGACACAGAGAAATTCAAAAACGGTTTTTACGCAAAGGCCGCCAAGACGGCAATCACTGTTTTTCTTTGCGTTCTTCGCGCCTTTGCGTTGAAGGTTTCAAGTTTTCTCTGTGCCTCTGTGTCTCTGTGGTGAAGGGTTTTTATCTGTACTACTTTTCGCCCTGAACCTTGAACGACACGCCGGCAGCAAGACGGGTCAGAATGTCCGGACTGGCGCAGGCCACGCGCTGGCCGGCAAGACGGTCATCCAGGGTGGCAGCGCCCTCCTCGCCCGCTGCTGCAAGCGCGATGCGCAACGGCTCGACTTTTTTGTCATCCGGCAACCGCAGCACCGTGGCGGATTTGCCGTCGTCATTGAACAGGCAGGTGCGCGGCAAAAAAACTGCCTGATCGGATTTGAACAGCACCGTCCGCACCTCGATGCGCTCACCGGGAATGAATGCACTGCCAGCCGGGGTGCGCGCTTCATAGCGGCGCAGGCCCTGCTGATTGGCCTCCGGCCACGGCAGCAACGGCAGCAATTGATCTCCGATGCGCAGCGCCGTCGGTCGCACGGCGTCCGGCACGCTGATCAGGAGGCGGTTGCCGGCACTGCTGTCGACAATTTTCAGCAGCGGTTTGCCGGGCGTGGCGAGGTCGCCCGACTGCACGAAACGCTGGCTGACCACGCCGGCAAAGGGCGCGCTGATCGTGGCGTTGCGCCGGTTTTCGCTGGCCGCCGCATGACGGGCGCGCGCTGCCGCAAAGGCGGCTTCGGTCGCCTGCAACTGCTCCAGCGAAACACCCTGGATCTGGTACAACGCCTGAGTGCGGCGCAGGCGTTCCTGCTCGGCCTTGAGGCTGCTTTCGGCGGCGGCCAGATCGGCATCAAGGGAACTGCCCTGCCCTTGGGATGATGGACTCATATCCAGCTTGGCCAGCAGGTTGCCGCGCTTGAAATGGTCGCCCTCGAACAGCGGCAGCGCGGTCACATAGGCGGTAAGGCGGCTTGCCACCACGCTCTCGCGCACGGCCTGCACATCGGCGGTAGTGCGTAATGTCAGCGTCACCGGCCCGAGTTGCAGGCTCTGCGCCGCCACGATAACAGGCAAGGTCTGCGGCGTTGTCTCCTGAGCAAGCATCCGGCGTTTTTTCATGACGAGCGCAGCGCCGGCTCCGACCACGGCAACGATGATCAATACTGCGATAATTTTTTTCTTCATTTTGCATCCATCCGGGCAATATAGTCTTCGATCGGCAACCCGCTCAGCACTTGGGCCGCGGACCAGGCTGACCCCGCGCGCGCCTTGGCTTGAGCCAGGCGATAGCGGGCATCCAGCAGGTCATGCTCATGGCGGAACAGATTTTCCAGAGTCTGGCTGCCCAGACGCTGCATTTCGCGCTGCACTGCCGCGACCTGTTCACGGTAAACGGCTTCCCTTTCCATCGCCAGCCCATCCGCAGTGGCCGCGTCGTAAGCCGCGTGCAGGCTTGCCATCTGCCTGGCGCTGTCGCGTTCAGCGGCCTCGCTCTGTTCGGCGGCAGCCCGCGCAACCAGCCGCTGTGCCTCGGCCTGCCGGTATTGGGACACGCCCAGCGGCAGACTCACCACACCACCCACTGCCCAGGTGTCACGATGATCGCCGCCGCCGGAGTTGCGGAAATAATTGGTATCCAGGCTCAGCGAAGGCAGCAGTGCTTGGCGGTTTTCCTCGGCTTGGGCGCGCGCGGCTTCGCGGCGGGCTTGGGCAATCTGGCTGGGTAATGTTGCATCGGCCGTGACGCTTTCCCAGGCAGGAACATGGATTTCGGCGCGTGTCGGCAGGAATTTTTCGCGGCTGCTGGCTTCCGCAAGGTCGGCCTGCGCCTGAATCAGCGCGCCGTTAAGCTGGGCTTCGTCGGCAACCAGCCGCGCCAGCTCGCTCTCGGCATAGCGGGCATCGACGCCTGCCGCCCGGCCCAGCTCCACTTCCTTCCTGATGCGCTGGTGGGTGGCCTCGATTCTCTGGCGATAAATAACCAGTGCTTCGCGCTGTTTGAGCAGTGCCTGCAGGGTGAGATAGGCACTGGTGGTTTGATGCAACTTGAGCAGGGTTTGCTGGCGGTACAGCAGTTCTGCCGCAGCCAGATCGTGCTGCGCCCGTTCCCGGTTGGCGGCAATGACGCCGAAAATATCCACCGGCAAGCTGTAGGTCAGCCCGGTCTGGGTAATCCTGTCCGAGATAAGCGGCGCGCCAGGCGCACCAGGGGCAAAAACGCCCACCACGTGCTGGCCTTCATATTGATGCGATCCTGCCGACAACACGGCATTGCCTAAATAGCGCCCGGTTGCGGCTTCCTTCTGCGCCTGCGCGGCCCCGGTCTGGCTTGCTGCAGCTCGCACCTGCGGGTGTTGCAATGCGGCCCGCAGCAAGTCGCCCAGCTCCCCCGCCTGTGCCATTGACCCAAGCGTCAAAGCTGCAAGGGCAGCAGGCGCAAGGCGACACCAGAAACCGGTTTTCATATTCACTCTCGCTTTACTATTTCTTTTCGGGCAAAGCCGGAATTTGAAATGCGTTATGGCAGGACACGCAATTTTTCAGAATCCCGGCCAGTTGTTTCTGCGTATGTTTGGCGTCGCCCAGACTCTCCGCATCCATGGCGAGCTGGTCAAAGCCGCCGTGAACGGCGGACGCAAGCTGTTTGAACTCCAGCGGCAACTTCGCTTTCATTGCATCCGGCACTTCATGCATCGCCGCACGCCCCAGCGGCTTGGCTGCACTTGCCACCGCTTTCAGGTCATCGTGCGACAAGGACTCGGTCATGACCTGGATGCCATTCAGAAACTGGCGCATTTCAATCAGCAGCATCGCCCGCTCGGACGGTTCCAGCTTCAGCGCTTTGCGATCATCCGTGAGCTTGGCATGATCCGCCGCACCGTGTGAGTGATCTTCATGTGCCAATGCTGGCGCTGCTGCAAAAGCCAATGCCGCAGCGGTTCCCAAAAGAAACGTCTTGCTTTGCTTCATCATGTTGCCTCTCCTTTGTTTGTATCGTTAATCAATCCGCGTACGAATTCCATTCAGATAAACCGGAAACACTTTTTTCGCTTCTGCAGTTAGAGAACGCCGCCCGTCGAATATATTGGATTGCAGCACCAAGCCCTGAATCATGCCAATGAACAGGGTGGCTGCGCTGGCTTCATCGAGGTCAGGCCGCGCCAGACCGGTTTCTTTTGCCTGTGCCAGCAAATCCGAAATTTTGGACTCATAACCGGTAACGATTTCCTGGATCAGTTGCTTTAGTCGGGTATCCCGCCGCAGCAAATGATCCGAAAATACCATGCGCGGGATCGCCGGGTGCCTGGCAATAAACGAGACATGGGCATGGAACATCCGCTCCAGCGCATCCAGCGGGTTGGTGCTGCGCGCCGCCGCGGTTCCCACCACGCTCATCAGGCTGTGCCGCACCCAACTGATCGCCGCCAGCCAGATATCGTCCTTGGTGGGAAAATGGCGAAAAATAGCTCCCTGCGTCAGCCCCATCGCATCCGCCATGTCCTGCGTGGTCACCGATTCCACGCCGTTTTTAGCCGCCAGATCCATCGCCACCCGAATGATCTCCTCCTGTCGCTCTTCGGAGCTCAGGCGGCGCTTGGGCGGTTTTTCTATTGTTTCCATTTATTCGGTTTTCCTGTTCATAAAGGATAGCAACTGCATACCAGCAGGACAATCATGGTGCAGCACTCTGAAAATACCCTCGTAAAATTGGCAATACCAATGAAATAATAAAGAAATTACCATGCACAATTGTACCCGTAACAGGCAAATTATAGATGCGCTTGACACAAATATTTCATCCATATAAGATAGTAATTGATTACTTACTTAATAAGGCGTCCGATGGAAACCAGCCCCAAACACCTTCCCGCCGACGAACGGCGCGCCATCACCGTGGAGGCGGTGGTTGAACTGGCCGCCAGTCAGAACCCCGGCGAAATCACCACGACGGCAATTGCCAAGCATATGAATCTGACGCAAGGCGCGCTGTTCCGACATTTCCCCAACAAAGAGGCTATTTGGCATGCGGTCATGGAATGGGTTGCCGAACGTCTGCTGGCTCGAGTGGATCAGGCCGCACGAGCCGCTGGCACGCCACTGGCGGCACTGGAGGCGATGTTTATGGCCCATATCGATTTCGTCGCCAAACACCCCGGCGTGCCGCGCATGCTGTTTGGTGAATTGCAGCGCGCCGGAAACACTCCCGCCAAACAGATGGTGCAAACCCTGATCAATCACTATGGCGATCGCCTGCACGCGCTTATCGAGAAAGGCAAGGCGCAGAACGAACTGACGGCGGAGGTCGATACGATTGCCGCATCCACCCTGTTTATCGGCACGATTCAGGGCCTGGTCATGCAATCGCTGCTGGCTGGGGGCGTGGAACGAATGCGCACGGATGCGCCAGGCGTCTTCGTCATTTACCGTCGTGGCATCAGGAGCGAAAAATGAAAAACTTTTTTTTGTTGCATCGTCGCAAGCTGGCGCTGGCCGGTGTATTGATCCCGCTGCTCGCCCTGCTCGTTTATGTCGCCCTGCGCTCAGGTCCGCTGGCGCCGGTGCCGGTGGCTATTATCAAGGTCGAAAGCCGGGCCATCGCACCCGCATTGTTCGGCATCGGCACGGTTGAGGCGCGCTACACCTACAAAATCGGCCCGACTTTCGCCGGGCGGGTCAAACGGGTGGAAGTGCAGGTGGGCGATCAGATCAAGGCAGGCCAACTGCTGGGCGAGATGGACCCGGTCGATCTCGACGAGCGCATCAAAGCCCAGGAGGCCGCGCTGAAACGAGCCGCGGCACAACTGAGAGAAGCCGAAACTCGCCTGGTCTACGCACAAACCCAGGCGCGCCGTTATGAACAGCTACTGCAGGCACGCACCGTCAGCGAAGAGATAGTCGAGGCCAAGCGACAGGAGTTGCAGGTAGCCGACGCCAGTTTAAGTGCGGCACGCGAGGAATTATCCCGCGTCCGCGCCGAGCGTGATGGACTGGCTCAGCAGCGCGCCAACTTGCGCCTGACAGCGCCAGTTGCGGGTCTGGTGACTGCGCGCAACACCGAGCCCAGTACCACCGTAATCGCCGGCCAAACCGTGGTGGAAGTCATTGACCCCGCCAGCCTGTGGATCAATGTCCGCTTCGATCAGGCGAGGGCATCCGGCCTGCGCGCCGGATTAAGCGCCCGCATCGTGCTGCGCAGCCTCGGCGGTCAGGCCGCCACGGGACAGGTGGTGCGGGTAGAGCCGCTGGCCGATGCGGTGACCGAGGAAACTCTGGCCAAGGTAGCATTCGACACGCGCCCCCAAACGCTGCCACCTGTCGGCGAATTGGCCGAGGTCACGGTAGCGCTGCCTGCGCTGCCGGCCTTACCCGTAGTGCCCAACGCCAGCGTGCAGCGGCAGGATGGACAGCTCGGCGTGTGGGTGGTTGAGGACGGTGCGCTGCGTTTTGCGCCTGTCACGCTGGGAATGGCCGACCTCGATGGCCAGGTGCAGATTCGCGCCGGATTGAAGGCGGGCGAACGTGTGGTGACGCACAGCCAGCGTGCCCTTAACGCCAGAAGCCGCATCAAGGTGGTGGATCGCCTGCCGGGTGTAGCGCCATGATCAGCCTGGCCGGGCGCGACATCCTGCACGCCTGGGGCAAGTTCGTCTTCACCGGCGTGGGCCTGGGGCTGCTGATCGGCGTCACCTTAACCATGGCCGGGGTATATCGCGGCATGGTGGATGATGCCAAGGTGCTGCTCGACAATAGCGGCGCTGACCTGTGGGTGGTGCAGCAGGATACTCTTGGCCCCTATGCCGAATCTTCCAGCGTTTACGATGACACCTATCGCACCATCCTCGGCATGGATGGCGTGGCGCGCGCGGCCAATGTCACCTATCTCACCATGCAGGTGCGCAAGGGCGACAGTGATGTGCGCGCGATGGTGGTCGGCATCACGCCGGGCGGCCAGGGCGAGCCCGGCCAGCCGGGTTATCTCGTCGCTGGACGACAGATTACCCGCGGCCATTATGAGGCGGTAGCCGATTTCGCCACCGGCTTCAAGCTGGGTGATCGCATCCGTATTCGCCGCAACGGCTACACCGTGGTCGGGCTGACCCGGCGCATGGTGTCGTCGGGCGGCGACCCAATGGTGTTCATCCCGCTGAAGGACGCGCAGGAAGCGCAGTTTCTCAAGGACAACGACGCCATCGTGCGACAGCGCGCCCGCACCGCCGTCAATCCCGCACTCAACCGGCCAGGCGTGCCGGGTCTGCTCGACGCAGTCATCGCCTCGCAAAGCACCAACCCCTATGTCAACGCCATCCTGGTGCAAATCAAGCCGGGCCGCAATCCGGACCAGGTGGCCGAACCGATCCGCCGCTGGAAGCGCCTGACCGTCTATACCCGCGCGCAGATGGAGGTGATCCTGATCGGCAAGCTGATCGCCACCTCGGCCAAGCAGATTGCCATGTTTCTGGTGATCCTCGCCATCGTCACCGCGGCCATCGTCGCCTTCATCATCTACACCATGACCATGGGTAAAATCCGCGAAATCGCAGTGCTCAAGCTGATCGGCACCCGCAACCGCACCATTGCCGGGATGATCCTGCAGCAAGCGATGGCACTTGGCGTGATCGGCTTCGTCGTGGGCAAAGTGGCGGCCACTTTCTGGGCGCCGATTTTTCCAAAATATGTGTTGCTCGAACCGGGCGATGCGGTGCGCGGCTTTGCGGTAGTAATGGCGATCTGCGTGCTGGCCAGTGTGCTGGCCATCCGCGCCGCGCTCAAAATTGATCCTGCGGAGGCGATCAGTGGCTGAACGACATGCACAAGGCATCCTTATCGAGGGCCTGAAAAAGCGTTACGGCACGGGCGACACCGCGGTCGACGCGCTCAAAGGCGTGGACATGCGGGTAGCTCCGGGCGAAGTGGTGGGTCTGATCGGCCCCTCCGGTTCCGGCAAGAGTACTCTGCTTAAATGCCTGGGCGCGGTGATCGAACCGACTGCCGGGCGCATGACCTTAGGCGAAAAAGTGATCTATGACGAGGGCTGGAAGATACCCGACCTGCGCGCCTTGCGCCGCGACAAGATCGGTTTCGTGTTCCAGGCGCCCTACCTGATCCCGTTTCTCGACGTGACCGATAACGTCGCGCTACTGCCCATGCTGGCCGGTCGCCCCAACGGCGAGTCCCGCCGCCAGGCGCTGGAACTGCTGGAAGCACTGGACGTTGCCCACCGCGCCAAGGCCATGCCCTCGCAGCTTTCCGGCGGTGAGCAACAGCGGGTAGCCATCGCCAGGGCTCTAGTCAACCGTCCGCCGGTAATCCTGGCCGACGAACCCACCGCGCCGCTCGACAGCGAACGCGCTTTGGCGGTGATCCGCATTCTGGAACAAATGGCCGGCCAATATGAAACCGCAATCATTGTCGTCACGCATGACGAAAAAATCATCCCGACCTTCAAGCGCATTTACCACATTCGCGATGGCCGCACGCACGAGGAAGCTGGCGAAGGACGAGCAATTTCCTGAGCTCTTTTTACTGCTGGGGGAGAACCCATGAAAATATTTCACATCACCGCATTGACCCGATCCGCAGGGATCGCCTTGTGCGGAAGCCGCGAGAAAGGAACAAAATGAAAGTCGATCATTTCATGCCTCCGGTCCGCCTATCGCTCAGGCCGATCTGGTGGAGTTTATGTGCCGCTGCGCTGGCCGGTTGCGCCGTGGGCCCCGACTTCAATCGGCCTGAGCCGCCACAGGTCAGCCGCTATACGGCCACGGCGCTGCCTGCGCAAACCGCCGCGTCTCCCGGAAAGCTGGGCAACACCCAGCGCTTTATTGCCGGGGAAGTTACCGCGAGCTGGTGGCAAGAACTGGGTTCAGCCAAGCTGAACATGTTGATCGAACGGGCGCTGCAAGCCAGCCCGACACTGGAGGCGGCGCAAGCTACCCTGCGTCAGGCCAGCCTGAACTACGAGGCGCGTGCCGGTTCCACCTTATATCCTCAGGTGAGTGTCGGCCTTGGCGCGCAGCGCCAGCACGTCAACAACGCCGCTGCCGGCCAGCCCGGCGGCGAGCGTGTTTTCGACCTGTATAACGCCAGCGTCGGCGTGAGCTATAACCTCGACTTGTCGGGCGGCAATCGCCGCGCCCTCGAGGCACTGGCGGCACAGGCCGACTATCAGCGCTTCCAGCTCGAAGGTGCGCGCCTGACCTTGGCCGGCAACGTCGCCACCACGGCCATCACCCAAGCGCAGCTCGCCGCGCAAATTCAGGCCAGCGAGGCCGTCCTGAAATTCCAGGTGGAACAGCTCGACCTGACGCGCCAGCGCCTTGCCCTTGGTGCCGCCTCGGACAGCGACGTGCTGGCGCAGCAAACCAGAGTGGAACAAACCCGCGCCACGATTCCGCCGCTATGCAACCGGCTGGAACAAACCGGCCATCTGCTGGCAACACTGGCCGGCGAACCGCCGGGCGCGTCAGACCTGCCGCAATTCAAGCTGGACGATTTCACCTTGCCGCCAAAACTTCCGCTGCGCGTGCCGTCCGAGCTGGCGCGCCAGCGCCCCGACATCCAGGCTGCCGAAGCCCTGCTCCACGCGGCCAGCGCCCAACACGGCGTGGCCGTATCCAAGCTCTACCCGCAAATTACGCTCAGCGCCGCCCTTGGCTCGCAAGCGCTGACCACCGCCAGCCTTTTCGGTAGCGGTTCGCTGGTGTGGGGGCTGGCTGGTCAACTGGCGCAACCCTTGTTCAACGGCGGCCTGCGTGCGGAGGCACGCGCCGCCGAAGCCGGATTCGATGCCGCTGCGGCAAATTACCGACAGACCGTGTTGCAGGCACTGCGCAACGTCGCCGACGTACTGCGCGCGCTCGACAACGGTGCACAAACCCTGGCGGCTCAAACCGCTGCCGACACTGCCGCACAAGCGTCGCTCCAGCTAGTGCGGCAGCAGTACGCATTAGGCGCAGCCAGCTATCTGCAAGTGCTCGTCGCACAACAGCAAGCGCAGCAAATTCGCATCGACGTCATCGCGGATCAGGCTCGCCGCCTGGCCGATACGGTGGCGCTGTACCAAGCCATGGGCGGCGGTCGGCTGGATGATCAAGCCGCCCTCGATGCACCGCACCTGAAGGTGGCGTCGGATTGACTGGAGCGCTAGCCTTAGCCATTGGCGACCGCAATCTTCACCTCGTCGCCCATGTCCGCTATGACGCCTAACTCGGGGAATTTGATCATCTAAGTGCGCAAAATTTGCCCTCAAATCAGCTCACCCTATAAACCAGGTGAAGATGGCAATTGACCTTTTCGCTTCATCAACGTAGAATGCGCGCTCTTCGGGGTGTAGCGTAGCCTGGTAGCGCGCCTGGTTTGGGACCAGGATGTCGGGAGTTCGAATCTCTCCACCCCGACCAGGATTTGTCCGACAATCTGCCCGTAGCTCAACCGGATAGAGCACCAGCCTTCTAAGCTGGGGGTTACAGGTTCGATTCCTGTCGGGCAGGCCAGTTTGGCCCGTTTGTTCAGTGGTGGCTGTAGCTCAGTTGGTAGAGTCCCGGATTGTGATTCCGGTTGTCGTGGGTTCGAGCCCCATCAGCCACCCCAAATATTCAATGGTTAGAGAAATCTAGCCATTTTTTATTTTCGGCAACGCAGCCACATCAACGCCCTCATCTCATCGCCTGCCGCATCCATGCCAGACCCAGCATTTTTTATCCAGCCGGTTAATCAACCGCTCTTGAAATAAGTTAAACTAAAACCCGGTTTAATCAGGATTTACGCACTAACGCTCCATTAA
The DNA here is from genome assembly GCA_028713975.1 of Sulfuricella sp. Taxonomy (GTDB): domain Bacteria; phylum Pseudomonadota; class Gammaproteobacteria; order Burkholderiales; family Sulfuricellaceae; genus Sulfuricella. The sequence continues at coordinate 34,642 of JAQTNE010000011.1, read as the reverse complement.
AACCCCGAGGTAAATATGGCCATCAGCGCAAGCGATCTGGTTCAGGATATTAGTGGCTTGGTCACGCTGCCCGATGTCTATTTGCGCATCAACCGCATGGTGGAAAACCCCGGCAGCACGACCGAGGACATCGCCAAAGCCATCAGCCAGGATCCGTCTTTCACGTTGCGCCTGTTGAAAGTCGCCAACAGCGCGCTATACAACTTCCCATCCTCCGTCAACACAGTATCCAGGGCGGTAACGATAATCGGCACCTCGCAAATCCACAACCTGGCGCTGTCCATTTCTATCGCCAAGAGCTTCGATGGCCTTCCCAACGATCTGGTTTCGATGGAGAATTTCTGGAAACACAGCCTGCTCTGTGCCCTGTCAGCCCGTATTCTGGCGAGGCAGGCCGGCCAATGCGATCCGGATGCCTTGTTCACGGCGGGACTGCTGCATGACATCGGCGAACTGATCATATTCAACCGATTGTCCGGACTCGCCAAGAAGGCATTGACACTGGTTCTGGATAATGTGGACGAACTGCCCGTGAATGAGGCCGAATACCAGGTAATGGGTTTTGATCATGCCGATGTGGGCGGCGAACTGGCGCGCCAATGGAAGCTTCCTCCTTTGCTTGAAGAATGCATCGCCCACCATCACCACATTGAAAACGCCAAACGCTATCCCAGAGAAACAGCGCTAATCCACATCGCCAACATATTCGCGCAAATGGCGGAACTGGATACTCTCGACCCATCCGATGTTCCCCAGATCGACCCGCGCGCCTGGGAAATAACCGGCCTTACCGAAGAATCGACGGAACCAACGGTACGTGCGGCCCAAGCCGAAATCGCCGCAGTCGCGCATCTGTTTTCGGCATAAGCAGCCACCACCCTATTCAGGTAAATACCCATGGCACTCTCACCCGCCATCAAACCGCCTCCACCGCCGCCTACGCTGCCCGGCTTCGAGCACGTAAAACGTTCGTGGAACAACAATTACCAGTCTTACGCGGCACGCATCCTGCCGGGTGAATACTATGTCACCCGACATGATGAGGGCGTCTACACCACCTTGGGTTCATGCGTTTCCGCCTGCATCCGCGACGCTGAACTGGGCATCGGCGGCATGAACCACTTCATGCTGCCCATCACCGACGCAGCACCCGCCGATGCCTGGAGAGCGGCCAGCCAGAGTTCCGCCACCCGCTATGGCAACTATGCAATGGAGCACCTGATCAACGAAATCATGCGTAACGGCGGCAAGCGCCAAAATCTGGAAGTGAAAATTTTCGGGGGCGGACGCATCCTGCAAAACATGACCGACGTCGGTGAACGCAACATCGCTTTTGTGCGCGACTACCTTAAAATCGAAGGGCTCAAGGTCATATCGGAAGATGTCGGCAACATCTACCCGCGCATGGTGGTGTATTTTCCGGCCACCGGGCGGGTGCGGGTGAAACGGCTGCGCTCCCTGCACAACAACACGATCGTCACGCAAGAGACCAGCTACATCGACAACCTCAAGGCAAAACCGGTGTCTGGCGATGTGGAGCTGTTCTGACTCTAATACCGCAGTTTGCGCCCGGCCTTGCCGCTTTCCACCGCATGACAGGCACGATGGAAAGCCAGCAAGGTTTTCTGTGCCTGCCCCAGCACGCTGCCATGAGGATAAATACCCGCCTCGTTCGGCACACCGGCGGAGGTGCCGGTAAGAAGCTCGATGCCTTCGCTCGCCAGATCGACCACATAAATGTGGAATAGCCCCTTCGACACGGCTTCGACAATCTGACGATCCAGCATCAGGTGGCGCCGGTTGCGGCGGGGAATCAACACGCCCTGGCCGCCGTCTAGCCCGGCAGTTTCGCAGATGCGGAAATAGCCCTCGATTTTTTCATTGACCCCGCCCACCGGCAACACTTCCCCGTGCTGGTTGACTGCGCCGGTCACAGCGATCCCTTGCCTGATCGGCAGGCCGGACAGCGACGAGAGCAAAACATAAAGCTCGGCACAAGAAGCTGAATCCCCCTCCACGCCATGATATTCCTGCTCGAAAGCGATGGAGGCATTGAGTGAAAGCGGCGCATTATGGGAGAACAGCGCCGCCAGATAGTTTTGCAGGATGAACACGCCCTTGTCATGGATCGGGCCGGACAGTTCCACCTCGCGCTCAATGTTGAGCAGACCGCCTTCGCCGGCGAAAGTACGCGCGGTAAGCCGCACCGGAAAACCGAAGCGGTAATCGCCCAAATCAACCTGCGTCAGGCCATTGATCTGACCCACATTCGCGCCATGCAGCGCGATCAGCAGATCGCCTTCGGCGATAGATTCGCGCATGCGCTGGTCGGGGTAGTCGTGCCGTCTGGTGCGCGCCTGTATTGCCGCCTCGACGTCAGGCACATTGACCAGGCCGTCGCCACGGGCGCGGCAGAAAGCCGCGCTTTCCATCACCAGCGCCTCGGTGCGCGCAAATATCGCGCTTTGGCGCGATTGGTCATCCACCTCGCGGTGCCCGTTCTCGAGCAGGCGCGCAACCGCTGCGGCAGAAAAATGTGGCAGTCCATGCTGGCGGCAAGCGTGGGCAACAAAAATAGACGATGCGCGGCGGGTCTCGGTGCTGGGTACGAAGCTTTCTGCGAAATCCACCTTGACCCTGAAGTGGCGCGCAAACTCCGGGTCTTCTTCCTGCATCTCGTAGAACTGCTCGCGCGAGCCGATCAACACGATTTTGACGGTGATATCGACGGCCTCGGGCTCCAACGACACCGCCGCGATCGGCGTAAATGCCGTGCCCGGCTCTTCGATCTGCAGCCGGCCACAGCGCAGGCAGCGCCGCAGTTTTTCCCACACCAATGCATCGGCCAGCAGGTCGCGCAGGTGCAGCATGAGAAAGCCGCCGTGCGCCTTGAGCAGGCTACCGGCGCGAATGCGCGAGAAATCCGTCATCAGCACATCGTTTTCCGACTGGTATTCGATACTGCCGAACAGCGAGCGGAACAGCGGGTTTTCATCGACGATCACCGGCGCGGCGCCCAAGCCGCCGTTGTCCACCACCAGGTTGACACGATAGCGCGACAGCGCATTTTCCAGGTTCTCCCGCCGGCTTTCCTCGTCCTCATCCGAAACCTCGAACAACGCCAGGTTATCAAGCACGTTCAGGGCGATCTCGCCCAGCCAGGCATTGAGTTTGGCTGCATCCTTGATCTGCTTCTTGAGGCCGGTGCGAATTTCCTGCAAGGCGTGATCCAGCAGCGGCTTCACTACTTGGCGGCGCAGCGCCGCCAGCGCCTCGTTCATCGCCCGCTCCAGCGGTCGGGTTTTCTCGAAATAAATGGCGATTTCGGCGCGCAGCTCCTGCTCGGCTTGCTCGACCGCCACGCGACGTTCCCTGGGCAGGGAAAGCACCTCGTCCTCGGCCAGCGATTGACCGGTTTCACCCAGCAGGGTGAATACCATCCGCCCGGACTCGCGGTGCATGCTGAAATTGCGCGCTTCGGCAAAGGCGGAAAGCTCCGCATATGCCTTGGACTCCTCATCCTTGAAGGTTTTTTCGAGACGCGCGCTTTCGGTCTTGAAATCCTGCCCCGCCAGCCGCTGCGGGATTTCCGTCACCAGTGATTTCGCCATCTGCTGCATGAGCTGGCGCAGCAAGCGACCCTGCCCGGCCGGCAAGCGTAACGCCAGAGGTCTCTCCGGCGTATCGAAGTTGTGCAGGTAACACAGGTCGGGAGGCGCCGCCCTGGTCGCGGCCACCGCGTGCATTGCCTGGTGGAGCAGCGAGGAGCGGCCACTGCCGACCTCGCCCAGTACGAACAGGTTGTAATCCGGCTGATCCAGTTCCAGGCCGAAGCGAGCCGCTATTTCAGCGCGTTCCTGCCCGATCCAGGGTAAGGAATATTGCAGCAGTTCGGAGGTATCCGAAAAGCCGAGCGAATCCGGATCGATGGTCAGGCGGAGTTCGGCTGGAGGCAAACTAATAATCGGCATGTCAGCTATTCCCACTGTTTCCGCAGGTGCCCAGCTCGCCAGCCAGCAGCAGATCGCCGCTCCTCACGCCAATGCTGCCGACGGCATGCACCGCGGCCACATAATACTTGTCTTCATGCAGCCTGACCCAACTTTCCGGATGCGGCTTGCCGTGCATGCGGATCAACCTCGCCATGCTCGTCGCCGGCATCTCCCACTTCAGGCCGGCCAGCAGCTCGTCGGCGCTTTCCGGCTTGTTGCACACCAGCACCATGTCGCACCCCGCGTGCAGGGCGGCCTCTGCGCGCTGCACCACGCTGCCGGCGACGCTGGCGCCTTCCATCGAAAGGTCGTCGCTGAAAATCACACCGTTGAAATTGAATTCACCGCGCAAAATATCTTTCAGCCAGATTTTCGAGAACCCTGCCGGCAAGCTGTCTACCTTGGGATAAATCACATGCGCCGGCATCATTGCAGCCAGGCCGTACTCGACCATCTGCCGGAACGGGATCAGGTCTTCCCTTTCGATATCGTCATAATCACGCTCATCCACCGGAATCTCCAGATGGGAATCGGCGCGCACAAAGCCATGGCCGGGAAAATGCTTGCCCACCGCCGCCATGCCGCCCTGCTTGAGCCCCAGAATCAGGCTGTGCGCCAGTTCTGAAATGGCTTGTGGTTCGCGATGAAAGGCGCGGTCACCGATCACGCCGCTCTGGCCGAAATCAATATCCAGCACCGGCGTGAAACTGAAATCCACGCCGCTGGCACGCAACTCCGCTGCCAGCACCCAGCCGGTCTGATGCGCCAGCGTCTTGGCGCGGTTCGGGTGATGATCCCAGATCACTCCCAATTCGCGCATCGGCGGCAAGCGGGTAAAACCGTCGCGGAAACGCTGCACCCGACCGCCTTCATGATCCACCGCAATCAGCAGATGCGGGTTGCGTAGCGCATGGATTTCGGCGGTCAATCGGGCAAGCTGCGCCTGGGAGGCGTAATTGCGGCTGAACAGGATGACCCCGCCGACCAGCGGGTGGCGCAGCCTTTTTCTGTCCTCGTCGGTCAGTTCGGTGCCGAGAACATCCAGCATTACCGGGCCAAGAGTCATGTTGGGTTCTTTATTTTTCCAGAATGGAGAATGCCACCACCATCTCCGTTTCATCGCTGATCGAAAGATGATGGCTACGAATTTTGCGTTGCAGCAGATTTTCGGCCAGTTCCGGCGCCAAACCGAAGCCAGGTCGGCCGAGATCGTCGTGGGTCACGTTGATATTTTGCCAGGTAACGGGGTGGCGCATGCCCGTGCCTATCGCCTTGGAGAAGGCTTCCTTGGCGGCGAAACGCTTGGCCAGAAAACGGGCGCGGTGCGCGCAAGCGGCAAAATCATCCCACTCTTCCGGCGCCAGAATACGCTGCGCAAACTTGTCGCCGAAGCGGCTCAAAGCCGCCTCGATGCGGCCTACCGCGATAATGTCGGTGCCGATGCCGTAAATCATCTGGCCGCTGCCACCATCAGCGCCTTCATCTCGGCCACCGCCCGCTCCCAGCCTACGAACAGGGCCTGCGCGACAATCGCATGGCCGATGTTGAGCTCGTAAATACCGGGAATCGCCGCGATTTTCTGCACATTGTGATAATGCAGGCCGTGGCCTGCATTGACGCGAAGGCCAAGAGCAACGCCGTATTCAACCGCAGCGCGGATGCGGGCAAACTCCGCTTCCTGCTCCGCTTCGACCTCGGCATCGGCGAAATGGCCGGTGTGGATTTCCACCACCGGCGCTCCGGCTGCCTTGGCTGCATCGAGTTGCGCCTGTTCCGGTGCGATGAACAGCGAAACACGGATACCCGCGCCACCCAGTGCCGCACAAGCCGATTTGACGCGCTCGAAATGAGACACCACATCGAGTCCGCCTTCGGTGGTGCGTTCCTCGCGTTTTTCCGGCACCAGGCACACATCCTGCGGCTTCAGGCGCAACGCGATTCCGATCATCTCGTCGGTCACTGCCATTTCCAGGTTCATGCGCGTCTGCAAAGCGGGACGCAGGATTTCGACATCCTGATCCTGGATATGGCGACGATCCTCGCGCAAATGCAAGGTAATCGAATCCGCCCCGGCGCTTTCCGCCATCAGCGCAGCCTGGAGCGGGCTGGGGTAGCGCGTCCCGCGCTGCTGGCGTAGCGTGGCGATGTGGTCGATGTTGACGCCGAGATGAATCATAATTCCTGTAAGTCCTTTAAAATCTGCCGGGTATGCAAAGTCTCGTCGCCGAGATAGTGATTGATCAGCGTACGCATCAGCGCCTTGCTCTGCTGCAAGGTCGCCGGATCGCTGTAATCGTCTGCCGCCATGTCTAGCAGCGTCTTGCCCCGCAATTCTACACCGTTTTGACGGTTTTTCAGCCGCACCGGGCCGCGCTCGATGACAAATCGGTAGTGCGCATCCGGCTCGACCGGCTCGCCGCTATCGGCGTCATGGTCGAGCGTCAGCGCATAGCCCAGCTCCTTCAGCAGGTTCAACTCGAAACGCCGCAGCACCGCCGCGTAATCGGTGCGCCGAGCAAGCTCCTGCAAGGTTTCCTGATAATGCAGGAACAGATTTTCGTGGGGATCGTCGCGGTGCAGCAGCTTGAGCAGCAGCTCGTTCAGGTAGAAACCGCAGATCAGCGCCATGCCCTGCAACAGCGGCTGCCCACCCTGCCATTCGGCACTGTGCAAGGTGCGCAGCTCGCCCTTGCCGAACCAGCTCATGGAAAGCGGTTGAAAAGACAGCAGCAAGCCACGCACCGCCGATTTTGGCCGACGTGCGCCGCGCGCCATCAACGGTACGCGGCCATGATGCTGGCTGAACACCTCGACGATCAGGCTGGTTTCGCGGTAAGGGTAGGAGTGTAAAACGAAAGCGGCTTGCGCCTCGTGGCGGACTTTATCTGGGCTGGCCATATGCGGCGACTGCGTATTCCGGTTATTGCCTGGTTCAATATTGAAGCGCCACTTTATCACATTCCCCAAGGCACGGATAAACCCCGCTCATGCTCGAAGCGAAATACCGGAAACCATAACGCTTGACGTTATATAACGCCACGCATTATAGTAAATGTATGATTATTGATTTTCATTGCCCCGAAACCGAAAAAATCTGGCGAAGCGAAGTGTCGCGCCGCCTGCCGCGTGAGATTCAGCAAGTTGCGCTGCGCAAGCTGTTCATGCTCGACAAGGCGCAAACGCTAGACGACCTGCGAATTCCACCAGCCAATCGCCTGGAACAACTCAGAAACAACCGCAAAGGGCAACACAGCATCAGAATCAACGATCAATGGCGAATATGCTTCATATGGGCAGAACACGGCCCTTCGAGAGTCGAAATAGTAGATTACCACTGATAAACAGAGGCACGAAAATGGATAAACTGAAAAATATTTTTCCCGGCGAAATTTTGCTCGAAGAATTCCTGAAACCCATGGATATCAGCCAGAATGGGCTAGCACGCGCAATTGGCGTCCCGCCCCGGCGCATCAACGAGATTGTGCTGGGGAAACGCTCCATCACGGCGGATACCGCCCTTCGACTGGCAAAAGCGCTCGGCACTTCCGTCCAGTTCTGGATGGGATTGCAGGACGAATATGACTTACGGGAAGCGCGGGAAATCATAGCAAGCGAACTGGACAGCATCCAGCGGCTGGCCGCATGAAGGGAACTCGTCAATGCAGGACTTGATTATTTCAACCATCGCTTTTTTTGTGGCGGCTTTTTTCATCAATCGCATTCTGGACAAACAGGACATCAATAAAAGCATGACACGAAGCATCATGGTCTTCGTCCTGGCCTCCGTCGCTTCTTATGGCGCATCGGCGGCGGCAAGCTGGATGACGGACGAACTTGGCCCCACGCCAAAATATGTCGCAAGTGTTGGCGAGAAGAAAGCGGACGATATTACTCAACTGCTCAAGGCCGTCCAGGATTTGCAGAGTCGGTAAAGAAGGCTCAGCCCGTATGCCACAGGAGCTTGTTCTTACCAACAAATTGCAGAACATTTTGAACTACATTTTAGAAGATGCCGATGGAACAGATCGTTAAGGTGCGTCAAGATTCCTTCCAGCGAATAATGCACTACTTACCTGACCCCGATTGAAGAATGAGGTGCGGCGATGGCAAAAAAATCATTTCCCTTGTCCAAGGTGTACGGCCTGCTTGAACCGGGGCCGGTGGTGATGGTGTCCACCGCCCGCAAGGGGCGACCGAACATCATGACCCTGTCGTGGCAGACCATGCTCGAATTCGAACCGCCGCTGGTGGGCTGCGTGGTCAGCAACCGAAATTACTCGTTCAACATTTTGAAATCGACCAGGGAATGCGTGATCAACATTCCGACAGCGGAGCTGGCGGAAAAAGTGGTGAAATGCGGCAACACCTCTGGGCGGGATATCGACAAGTTCGCTGCCTTCGGCCTCACGCCGGTGGCCGCCTCGTTGGTGCAGGCGCCGCTCATCGACGAATGCCATGCCAACCTGGAATGCCGGCTAGTGGATACCCGGATGGTGAACAAGTACGGCTTCTTTGTGCTTGAGGTGGTCAAGGCATGGATCAACCCGACGATGAAAGACCCGCGGACAATCCATCACCTTGGAAAAGGCATTTTCAAGGTTGACGGCGAGACGATCAAGCTGCCATCCAGAATGAAATAAGCGCCCGGCAGGGTATGATTGTAGGGTGCACCGTGCGCACCGTTTATTGTAGATTGGTGCGCATGGCGCACCCTACGCATTCTGTTTAGAAAGGAATTTATGCAAGTTATGACGAATATCGTCATCGGGGAACCGGACGAAATCAGGGATATCGGGGAATCGCTGTCGCCGCTCGAAGACTGGCAAGGCATGGAAGCGAACGACATCAGCCTGGAAAAACTGGCGATGCTCCAGTCCACTCTGACGGGCCAGACCTTTGATGAGGCCTTTGAAGAATTCCGGCCTCTGTTTACCGCCTCCGACGAAGGCCCGTGGCTGATCCGGTTTCCGCATGGATCGGTCAGAGATCTGGCCGAACTGGAAGAGGATGCGCTGGAACGGATCGGCGAAGAATTAGCCGTCACTGAGGAATTCGAAATAGACGAATGGGCGGCAGAAGCGGTTCAGGATTTCCTGGCGGAGCTATCGCAACTGGCTGGAAACGCGATAGATCAGGAGAAAACGCTGTTCATCTGGGTGGGGACATAGCACCCTGCAAAATAGCGACAACAAGCGCCCCTATTCGTAGCCCAGGCTTTTCACAGCCCGCTCGTCGTCGGCCCAGCCGCTTTTCACCTTGACCCAGACCTCGAGATAGACTTTCTTGTTGAACAGTTCTTCCATGTCCTTGCGGGCCTGGGTGCCGATTTCCTTGAGTTTTTCGCCCTTCTTGCCGATCAAGATCGGCTTCTGGCTATCCCTGTCCACAATGATGGCGGCGAAAACTCGGCGCAGGTTTCCTTCGGTTTCAAATTTCTCAATCTCGACGCTGATGGAATAAGGTATTTCGTCGCCGAGCAGGCGGAATACCTTTTCGCGCACGATTTCGGCAGCAAGAAAACGCTCGCTGCGGTTGGTAATTTCTTCTTCGCCGTAGATCGGCGCGCCTTCATGCAGATGACGGCGGATTTCCTGCACCAGTTCGGGCAACTGCGCGTCGCGCTTGGCGCTGACCGGGATGATCGCGGCAAAGGGAAACAAGACCGACACTTTCTCGATAAATGGCAGCAGATCGGTCTTGTCGCTCACCTTATCCAGCTTGTTGATCACCAGAACCACCGGACAATCGCGCGGCAACAGGGCCAGCACCTTTTCGTCACGCTCGCCGAAACGCATCGATTCGATCACGAACAACACCACGTCCACATCCGACAGGGACTGCGTCACGGTGCGGTTCATTACGCGGTTCAACACGTTCTGGTGCTGCATCTGGAAGCCCGGCGTATCGACAAATACATACTGCGCATCTTCGTCGGTGCGGATGCCGACAATGCGGTGCCGGGTGGTTTGCGCCTTGCGCGAGGTGATGCTGATTTTCTGCCCGATCAGGTGATTAAGCAGCGTCGATTTACCCACGTTCGGGCGTCCGACAATAGCGATGTAACCGGTGCGAAATTCCATTTTATCCTTGCTGATTGAGCATTTGCAGGGCGCTTTCGGCGGCGGCCTGCTCTGCGCTGCGGCGGCTCACTCCCCCGCCACAGGCGCGCACGCTCATGGCAGGAATGGCACATTCGACTTCAAAATGCTGCTGATGGGCTTCCCCGCTAATCGACAGCACGGTGTAATTCGGCAACGGCAGCTTGCGGCCCTGAAGATATTCCTGCAGCAAGGTTTTCGGGTCCTTGCCCAGGGTTTTCGGGTCGAGTCCTTTCATCAGCGGCTCGAACAGCCGCGCGATCATCTGCTCCGCCGCAATGAAGCCAGCATCGAGGTAAACCGCGCCGATAATCGCTTCCAGCGTGTCGGCGAGAATCGACGGACGGCGGAAGCCGCCACTTTTCAGCTCGCCTTCACCGAGTAGCAGATGATCGCCCAGATTCAGCGATGCGGCGATTTCGGAAAGCGTCTGCTCCTTGACCAGATGGGCGCGCATCCGGCTCAGGTCGCCTTCCTGCACGCGCGTATGGAGATGAAAAAGGTGCGTGGCGATGGAACAGTTCAGCACGCTGTCGCCGAGGAATTCCAGCCGCTCGTTGTGCGGCATGCCATAGCTGCGATGGGTCAGCGCCCGGCGCAACAGGGCCTGATCCTTGAATTCGTAGCCGATGCGCCGGAGCAGCGTTTCAATTCCCATGCAGGAGGAGTCGCGCCGCTAGCGTCCGGCTGAAGCCGAAAAATCCAGCCAGGCGCTAACGTTGGCCACGACCGGCACCTTGACGGAATAAGACACGGCTATGGTCGATTGATCCCCGGCACGGCCGATTTCAAGGTCTTCCGGCTTGACGCTATGAATATTGTCGATACTGCCGCGCTTGAAAAATGAAGCCTGAATCTCCTTGGGCGACATGGTCTTGAGATCGCCGCCGGTATCCATGGCATTGAGCACCTTCTTTACCGACATGAATTCCACATAGGCGGGCACCAGTTTCGCCGCCAATACCACAACCACCCCAATCATGCCCGCGATAAAAAGCATGCCAATGAGCGTTGCTCCGAGCTGTTTTTTCATGGTTGCCCTCTCTTAATCAATGGATTTCCCGATACGCTTGAGATCGTCAAAGTTCCACCAGATCATGAACGCCTTGCCCACGATGTTGCGATCCGGCACAAAGCCCCAGTAACGGCCATCATTACTGTCATCCCGGTTGTCGCCCATCATGAAATAGTGACCTTGCGGCACCGTGCAGGTAAAGCCCTCTTCATTGTAAACGCAATTTTCATGGTTGGAAAACGGCCTCACATCGCCCAAGCGCACGGTTGGTGCATCGGGCTGTACCAGGGTCTGGTGGTTGTGTTCCCCCAGTTGTTCGCTGTAAAGAGCGGCACTTACAAAATTCAGCCCGCTCTTGACATAGCTGTAGTTACCCTTGCTTTCCATCTTCAAAGGCTGGCCGTTAATGGTGAGATGCTTGTCGCGGTAGCTGACCTTATCTCCCGGCATGCCGACCACGCGCTTGATGTAATCCAGCGACGGGTCTTCGGGGTAACGGAACACCATCACATCGCCGTTGTGCGGCTGGCTGATCTCGAGAATTTTTTTGTTGACCACCGGCAGACGAATGCCGTAGGTGTACTTGTTCACCAGGATAAAGTCCCCCACCAGCAGGGTCGGCATCATGGAGCCGGACGGAATCTTGAACGGCTCGACCAGGAAGGAACGCAGTGTGAACACCACCAGGATGACCGGAAAAAAACTCTTGGAATATTCGACCAGTAATGGCTCTTTGGCGTTGTCGGCGCGTTTCGGCTTGAGTGCGTAGATATCGAATAGCCAGATGACGCCAGTGACGACCAGTGCGACCAACATGATTAACGGAAAATTCATTTAATACCCTCTGCGAGGGATCAGAGATTAGGGGTCAGAATTTATCGCTTCGCGATTTTCCTGGCCCCTGGCCCCCTAGCCCCCGTTATTTATTGTCCACCTGCAAAATCGCCAAAAATGCTTCCTGCGGAATTTCCACGTTACCTACTTGTTTCATGCGTTTCTTGCCCGCCTTCTGCTTTTCCAGCAGCTTGCGCTTGCGGCTGATGTCGCCGCCGTAGCATTTCGCCAATACGTTCTTGCGCAACGCCTTGACGTTTTCGCGTGAAATGACTTGCGCGCCGATCGCCGCCTGGATCGCCACGTCGAACATCTGGCGCGGGATCAATTCGCGCATCTTCGAGGCCAGTTCGCGGCCCCGGTACTGGCTGTTGGCACGGTGCACAATCACCGACAGGGCATCCACCTTTTCGCCATTGATCAGGATATCCACCTTGACCAGGTCTGACGTGCGATATTCCTTGAACTCGTAATCCATCGAAGCATAGCCGCGCGAAACGGATTTCATCTTATCGAAGAAATCCATCACCACTTCGTTCATCGGCATCTCGTAGGACAGCATCACCTGCCGCCCCATGTACTGCATGTTTTTCTGAACGCCGCGCTTTTGCGTGCACATGGTAATCAGGGAGCCGACATATTCCTGCGGCGTCAGGATCGTCACATTGATGATCGGCTCGCGTATCTCTTCGATCTTGGAGAGATCAGGCAATTTGGAAGGATTCTCGATTTCCAGTACTTCGCCGTCTTTCATCACCAACTGATAGATCACCGTCGGCGCGGTGGTAATCAGATCCATGTCGTACTCGCGCTCCAGGCGCTCCTGCACGATTTCCATGTGCAACAAACCAAGGAATCCGCAACGGAAACCGAATCCCAACGCCTGCGATACTTCCGGTTCATAGCGCAGTGAAGCGTCATTGAGCTTCAGCTTTTCCAGTGCGTCGCGCAGCGCATCGTACTCATGGGATTCCACCGGATACAGCCCGGCAAACACCTGCGGCTGGATTTCCTTGAAACCGGCAAGCGCCTCCTTGGCCGGTTTATCCTGCAAGGTCACGGTGTCACCCACCATGGCGGCCTTGAGTTCCTTGATACCCGCAATGATGAAGCCGACATCGCCGGCAGAAAGCTGCGGGCGCTGCATGGCCTTGGGCGTGAACGACCCAACCTGCTCACACAGGAAAGTCGCACCGGTCGCCATCAATTTGATTTTATCCTTGGGCTTGAGCGCGCCGTCGAACACGCGCACCAACATCACCACGCCGACATAATTGTCGAACCAGGAATCGATAATCAGCGCTTTCAAAGGCGCCGCAGGATCGCCCTTGGGCGGCGGGATGCGTGCGACCACCGCCTCCAGCACATCTTCGATCCCCACACCGGTCTTGGCGCTGGTCAGCACGGCATCGGAAGCGTCAATACCGATGATTTCCTCGATCTCCTTCATCACCCGCTCGGGTTCGGCGCTGGGCAGGTCGATCTTGTTGAGCACCGGCACCACTTCGACGCCTTGCTCGATGGCGGTATAGCAATTGGCTACACTTTGCGCTTCCACGCCTTGGGACGCATCCACCACCAGCAAAGCGCCCTCGCAGGCCGCCAGCGAGCGCGATACCTCGTAGGAAAAATCGACGTGGCCGGGCGTATCGATCAGGTTCAACTGGTAAATCTGCCCGTCGCGCGCCTTGTATTTCAACGCAGCGGTCTGAGCCTTGATGGTGATACCGCGCTCGCGCTCGATATCCATGGAATCAAGAACCTGCGCCTCCATTTCGCGGTCAGAAAGCCCGCCGCAAAGATGGATCATACGGTCAGCCAGGGTGGATTTGCCATGATCAATGTGGGCGATAATGGAAAAATTGCGGATCTGCTTCATGTGGTTTGGACTGTCTCACGCCGTCTCAGAATAAACTCAATACACTGTTTCAAATATATTTTATGCATCACAATCTATTTTAATGGTCTACGTCCACACAGGGGATTTTCGATGCTGCGATGCTCGCATCCGCGATGCCAAACCGGGCACCTGGCCGGGTCAGTCTCACAGACGGGAGTGGATTATACCTTAGAAGTCACACCTTCCGGCGGAAAACACTGGCGATACCGCAACGGTTGAACAGCGAGGAGCGCTTATAAAACAACGGGCGGAAGCAAGTCGCCAGTGATACCGCACGCAAGTTCATTGAACCCGCTATCAACCCAATGCAACAATATGATCAGATGAATATCAACATCATTCCTTCTCCGGTTTTTCGGAAAAATAAGGAAAAGCCAGTGGGATAAGCAACAACGTAAAGAGCGTGGCCGACACAATGCCGCCGACAATGACCACGGCAAACGGGCGCTGCGTTTCTGAACCGATGCCATGCGACAGCGCTGCTGGCAACAATCCCAACCCGGCCATTAATGCCGTCATGAGAACAGGCCGCAATCGCGACACGGCACCCTCGACCGCACTGGAAAACACGGATCGATTTGTCCGCGCGATATCGACAATCTGTTCCACCATGATGACGCCATTCTGCACCGATATTCCGGCTACCGCGATAAATCCAACAGCGGCGGACACGGAAAAATGCAAGCCGACGACCGCCAGCCCAACGACGCCGCCGATTAGCGTAAATGGCACAATCGACAGCACCAGAAGCGCCTTGCGTACCGAGCGGAACGCCCAGAACAGTAGTGAGAAAATTAAAAACACCGTAATTGGGACGATAATTTCAAGCCGCTTGACGGCCCGCTGCTGGTTCTCGAACTGGCCGCCCCAGGTAATTTGATAACCCGGCGGCAAATGCACCTGCTCCGCAACCTTTCGTTGCGCCTCAGCGACAAAACTGCCCTGGTCGCGGCCAAGCAGATTGGCTTTTACCGAAGCATTGCGCACACCCGCCTCGCGGCTAATACGTGCCGCACCCTGGCGGATATCGACACGCGCGATATCGCCTAACGCAACCGTTCCTGAAGCGCCGGGGAGATTGACCTGCAATGCGGCAATATCATCGACGGAATCGCGAAAAGCCTCCTTCAGCCGGACTGTAATATCGAAGCGCCGGTCACCTTCGAAATAGGCATTCACCGCATTTCCGGCCAAGGCGGTCTGGATTGCGGCATTGACGTCAGCGACATTGATGCCGAGCCGGGCAATCCGGTTGCGGTCAATTACAATATCCAGTTCGCTTTGTCCGCCGGTTTTTACTGCATCAACATCAGAGGAACCGGAGATGCCTCTCAATATCGATGCGATCTGTTCGCTTTTCTGCGTAAGCACATCCAGATCAGGCCCAAACACCTTGATGGCAATTTCCCCCTTGACGCCGGACAAAGACTCCTCCACGTTATCCTCAATCACCTGGGAAAAATTGGTCGGTATGCCCGGAATCGTGCGAATTTTTGCCGACATATCGGCAACAAGGCTTTCCTTGTCGTTAAATTTCCACTGGCTGCGTGGTTTCAGGTCGGCCAGAATTTCCATGTTATTCGGCCCTTTCGGATCGGTGCCATCATCCGGACGGCCAACATGTGAAATGATATTGCCAACTTCAGGATAAGTCTGAAGTATGGCACGCACCTGATGTTCAATTTGCACGGTTTTTTGCAGCGAACTGGAAGTCGGCAGGCTGATGGTCAGCCAGATGTTGCCTTCATCAAGCTTTGGCAAAAACTCGCTGCCAAGCAGTGGCGCCAGCATCAGCGTAATAGCCAGGATCGCAGCCGATCCTGCCATGACCAGCGTGCGTTTTTTCTGGGCGCGCACCAGCATCATTCGGTACATATCCTGAATATGGTGCAACCATGCACTATGCTTTTCAGCCATCGGATGGCGTTTCATGGCCCATGCCAGCAGTGTCGGCACCAGCGTCATGGTCAGGATGATGGCGCCCAGCATGGCAAAACTGAGGGTGAAGGCAACCGGCGAGAAAATTTTTCCTTCCACGCGCTGAAAGGTATAAATCGGGATAAAGGCGACGATGATAATAGCCTTGGCAAATAAAATCGGATGACCGAGTTCAACCACTGTCTGCTTGAGTGTTGCCTTGCGCCAGGCATAGGGTGTTAGCTGCGACGCGGCATCGTAATTATGCGTGGCAAGCCGCACAATCAGCGCCTCCACCAGCACGACGGCACTATCAATGATGATGCCGAAGTCGACCGCTCCAAGAGAAATCAGATTAGCCGGAATACCCCGCGCATCGAGCATGATGAATGCGAATAGCAGGGATAGAGGGATCACCGTCGCCACGATCAGCGCCGCGCGCCAGTTACCCAGGAACAAAATCAAAATGGCAATGACCAGCGCAGCACCGACCAATAAATTTTCAGCAACCGTATGAACCGTATGATCGATTAGTTGTGTGCGGTCGTAAATTGCCCTGATGCGCACTCCCTTGGGTAGTTTCTTATTAATGTCGGCAACGCTGCTTTTGATGCTCGCTACCACCTTCGCGGCATTGCTTCCCTTACTCATCTGCACGATGCCTTCAACCACGCTGTCATCCTTGTTGAAAGCGACCACTCCAGAGCGCGGGCGATGCCCGATTGCGACATCCGCAACATCAGACACCAGTACCGTTTTGCCATTATTGGCCTTGACGATCACGCGACCGATTTCTTCGATACTGTTGAAAATCCCGATGCCGCGTACCACCAGCGCCTCATCCCCACGTTTTACCAGGCCACCACCGACATTGGCACTGTTGTTGGTCAACGCCAGATTGACCTGATCTATGGTGACACCATAGCGTTTCAACGCATTGGGATCGACCTGAACCTGATACTCCTTCACAGTACCGCCGAAACTGACAACGTCGGCAACACCCTGGACAATCCTGAGATTAGGGCGAATCACCCAATCTTGCAACGCCCTTATTTCGTTGGCATCCATGCCCGGTGGCGCTTCGACGACATAACGATAAACTTCGCCAACTGCCGTTGTTAGCGGCGCGAGACTCGCTTGAATACCGCTGGGTAGGTTCACGTTTTGCAGTTTTTCCAGCACTTGCTGGCGCGCGAAATAATCGTCCGTGCCGTCGGCAAACGTCAGGGTAACGATCGACAATCCGGTGATTGACACCGAACGCAACTGGGTTTGACGCGGTACACCGCTCATTTCCCGTTCAATCGGCAGCGTGATGGTGCGTTCGACTTCTTCCGGCGCCTGCCCCGGATACTGTGTGACGATCTGCACCTGAACATCCTGCACATCTGGAAATGCCTCGATCGGCAGGCTGGTCAGTGCCCGATAGCCGAATGCGACCAATGCCGCCGTCAGGATGAGGACGAAAACGCGTTGTGCGAGAACAAAATCGATCAATTTATTGAGCATCGCCCGCCGCCTCGGCATTCAATAAAAACGCACCTTCAGTAACAACCCGTTCGCCTTTGGTGAGACCGGCGTCAACGAAGCTTCGCTCGTGTCCTCTGACCGCCATATTCACACGCCGTTTTTCAAAGATGCCTGCCTGTTTTTCGACGAACACATAGCTATACATTCCTTCCGCGAAGAAACTGGTATTGGGCAACGGGATCGCTTTCCTGCCGCCATCGCCCGCCAGAAAAGACACACGCGCAAACATCTCGGGTTTCAGCTTAAGGTCGATGTTCTTGACCAAGCAGCGCACCTGGATACGGCGCGTGACCGGATCAAGCACGAGGCCGACCCGGTCGACAGTGGCGGAAAACGGCCGATCGGCATAAGCATCCGTTTCAAACGCAACGGTTTGGCCTGGATGGATGTCGATGGCAATGCGTTCAGGCACATCGACGATAACCCAAAGTCGGGTCAAGTCGGTGACAATGAATAACGGATTGGGCAAATCCGGGCGCACTTCCTGCCCCGGATTGATTTGCTTGTCTGCGACGATGCCGCTGATCGGCGCTGCCAGACCAAACTGACCGTCTTCCTTGCCATTTGCATGCAGATTTCTCATGCGCAGAGCCGCTCGTTTCGTTTCCGCTTTTGCCTGTTGGTAATCGGTCTCTGCCGACTCGTAATCCTTGCGTGCAAGAACTTCGCCATCGAGCAGTATTTTGGCACGCTCGAACGCTAGTTTTTTGCGCAGTTCATCGGCTTGCGCCTTGCGCCAGTCCGCCTCGGCACTCGCCAGATCAGGTGAGTCGATGTTTGCCATGACCGCACCACGAGACACCTTATCGCCGATTTCTGCGTGCAGCGCGACCACCCGCCCTGCAACTGGAGAAGTAACGCGCGCAGTCACATTTTCATCGTATGCAATGCGGCCATTGAGTGAATCTGACGCAGGCAGCGGCGCTTCCGTTGCCGTTACAATTTTAAGCGAGGACAGCTGCGGTGCATTTGGCGCAAATTTCACCCTACCTGTCGGCAAAGCTTCCTTGGGGACGGCAACTGCCGTGCGGTTTTGCGCTGCATTAAAAAAATGAACACCGACCATCGCTGCGCCAATGATGGCCACACTCACTGCAACTTTGAGAATGTTAGGTTTTACGGTCATGGCTTGTCGCTTTCCGAAGTAGCCGCCTGCCATGCAGCCAATGATTTTGCATAATCTGCACGAGCCGCCAGTGCATCGAGCTGAGTTGCACGATAAATACGCCTGGCATCGAGCACATCCATTACACCAAGAGCGCCATGCTTGAATGCGAACTCGGCAGAATCCGCGGATTTTTTTGCCACACCGAGCAATTCATCGTTATAAACGCGGACACGATCAAAGGAAGCACGTGCGTTTTGCCAGCTATTCATCAAATCGCCAAACGCCATATCCCGTGTCTTTTCAAGATTTTCACGCGCGGCATCGACAGCAGATTCGGCTGCGCGGATTTCGCCATCGAATTGATGGCGTACAAATAGCGGTATCTGAAGCGCGATGCCATAACTGTTTCCGCTCCCCTGCGGATTGGCATCGCTGCTCGGATAATGTTCGTATTGCACGCCGACCGACACGTCTCTGGTGCGTAACGCCCGTGCAAGCTGGCGCCCGGCAAGCGCGGCGTCCAGACGGAGCTTCGCCGCCAGAACATCGGGGCGCTGCTCCATGGATAATTTAATCGGTTTGGCAACATCGAATTGCGCCGTCGGCCAACTGTCAGCCAACGTGATTTGCGCGGCATTGGCGGCCTGCCCCAGCACCAGAGCAAAGGCTTGGCGCGCATTGGCCCAGTCAGCCTCGGCCTGCACCACATCATTCTTGGCGCGTAGTGCATCAACCTGCAAACGTGCGACGTCGGCATTTGCGATATCACCCGCCTTCAAGCGCTTTTGTGCCGCAATGACGGTATTTTCGTATAGCCCGGTTGTCTGGCGCAAAACGGCAAGCTTTTCTTCCGCAACCAACAGGTCGTAGTACGACTGAGCTACGTTCACACGAAGCAGGCGGCGCGCATCACTCAGGTCTTTGCGTGCAGCGTCTTCTAGGCTAGACGCACTTTGTGTTCTAAATTCGCGCTTGTCGCCACGTTCGATCAACTGATCGATTCGCACCGCACTATCGACAGTCTTGCTGCGCAGGTTCCCGGCACCTATTCCAGCCCCCGGATTAATATTGAAGGTTTGTACTGTCAGAGACGGATTGGGGGCTACAGAGGCAATTTCAGTCGCCGCATTCGCACTATCGACAGCGAACGAGGATGATCGAAGATCATGGTTATATTCTTCGGCAATCAACATTGCCTGCTCCAGACTCAATTTCTGAAGGATGACCTCCTGTCCTGCATATGAGGACAACGGAAAGGCCAGAACAAGAAAAATAATATAGCGATTCATTACGCCCCAAGAGGATTAATACCGATTCCGGCACTTTAAGCGCGGAACCTGTCGCGGACATGACAGAATGCTGACAAAACCCTGACAAAACCGCCTTGATAGTGAATATCCTAGCCATTTTCACTGCGCAGCCTGTTCTTATAAAATCTGGCAAGCTAGAATGTATTTTCTGTCCACCCGGATTACCTAAAATATATGCTTGCCACGCATACCCACTCGCCGCTCAACTTGATATGCATGTTCTGCTGGTAGAAGACGACGCCGTTCTTGCTGATGGAATTGCGCGCATCCTCAGGGCGCAAGACATGGCTGTTGACGTTGTAAATAACGGCAACGATGCGGATTCTGTTTTGATCCGTTCGGAAATCGCCGTCATGGTGCTAGACATCGGACTCCCGGGCATTGACGGTTTTGAGGTGGTGCGACGATTGCGCGCGCGCGGGAGTTCGCTGCCGGTACTGCTGCTAACGGCTCGTGACGCCATTCAAGACCGTGTTCACGGCCTTGAAGTTGGTGCTGATGATTATTTAGTCAAGCCTTTCGCGACCCCGGAACTTGTTGCCCGCCTAAAGGCCCTGGTTCGACGGAGCACCGCCAAACCCGCTGAATTGCAAGTTGGCGGTCTATCATTGGATATGTTTGCCAAACGCGTCCGGATTAACGATCAACCCATTGAATTATCTGTCCGGGAATGGGCTGTTCTCGAATATCTGATACAACAAGCATCACGCGTCGTATCGAAGCAGCAGATTATTGATGCCATCCTGCCGTGGGGAGAAAACCTGACGTTGAATGCGGTTGAAGTCTATGTTTCCAGAATTCGTTTAAAGATCGCAAATGCAGGCGTTGTGATACGCACGATCCGCGGCTTTGGCTATATGCTTGAAAAGGCTGATGAGTAGTGCATAGCATTCGGATAAATTTACTGAAATGGCTCATTGCCCCCCTACTGCTCATAAACCTGGCAGGCGCTGGGCTGACTTACTGGCTCGCATGGGCACCCGCGCAAACAGCATTTGACCAGAGCCTGGCGGATGCGGGATGGGTACTTATTCCGCGCCTGCGCGAGATGCAGGGCGATATTTTGGTTGACTTGCCACAGCAAGCCGAACAAGTCCTGCGTGTAGATCACTTCGATGCCATCTATTTCGTCATTCGCAATGCCGAGGGCAAAACAATCGCCGGCGACAAGGATTTCCCCGAACTACGTCAGCCTGATGCACTAAACGATCCTCTCGCTTATAACGGATCAATGCGAGGAGAACCGATTCGCATTATCTCCCTCGAAACAACCATCGGCTCCAAATCCGCGTTCATTGGGGTAGCGGAGACATTGCGAAAGCGAATCCATATCCAATCCACCATTTTTATGACATTTCTTGTGCTGGAAAGCCTGCTGGCTCTTGTTTCCGTCGCTATCGCCTGGTTTGCCGTGACGAAAGGGCTGTTCCCTCTTAATAAAATGCAGGCCGACCTGATGTCTCGAAACTTCGATGACTTATCTGCGGTGAAGGAAGATGGAATCCCGCTGGAATTGCATCCTGTAATCAACGCAATTAACGGCCTGCTGGACAAAGCACGAACCGGCGCCACTGCGCGGCAAAATTTTCTGGCCAATGTTGCTCACCAACTCCGAACCCCACTAGCCGGGCTCAAGACCCAACTTGAATGGCTACAGCAAAAATATGCTTCTGAACAAGACACCGCACATTCTGCCAAGTTGATGATGTCGTCCACGGAAAGAATGATCCGGCAAACAAATCAACTACTGGCGCTAGCGCGGGCAGAGCCGAGCCAATTCGAGAAAGCCCGACTTGAGATCGTCGAACTGGACAAACTGGTTGAAGATTCGATTCAGCATTTTGTTGAAGAGGCTGACAAAAAAAATATTGATTTAGGTTTCAATCTACACCCGACCAAAGTGATGGGTGACCGCTTCCTGTTGCGTGACATGATCGACAACCTGATCGACAATGCTATTCGCTACTCTCCGCAAAATGGTACGGTAACAATAGGCTGCGTTCAGAATGAGGAACTTAGTGTTTTATCCGTGGAGGATTCCGGCCCGGGAATCGCCGCATCGGAAAGAGAACTGATATTTAGCCGCTTTTATCGTCTTGACGACAAAATTGCCGGGAGTGGTTTGGGACTCGCTATTGTGCGGAACATTGCAAAAGATCATGGCGCGGAAATTGTGCTGCAATCCGGCGCTGGCGGAAAAGGAACCCTATTTTCTGTGCGGTTTCCTTTTTCAGCCAAAATCACCTCATCGGTTTAACGGATTACACGGCTTGAATTTTACCGAAATAAGCATCAAGCGCGGCAGGATCAAGGCGGTAATGGCAGATTTCCTCGCCATTGGCAGTAAGCACCGGCACCAGATTTCCGTAGCGCTGTTCCAGTGCCGCGTCGTCATCCACGTCGATCAGTTCCAGATCGAAAACATAATCTGGTCGCAGCGCTTCGATCGCCGCGACCATTTCATGGCACAGGTGGCAATATTCACGGACGTAGACCGTCAGCGCCGCTCTGCCGCTCATCGTATCTTGAACGGAATGAACAGGGCACGTTCGCCGCGCTGCACCAGCAACGCGATATTCTGCCCAGCCTTAAAGCCTGACAATATTTGATTGAACTGTGCCACGTTTTTCACGTCCTGATTATTGATTGCGGCAATCACGTCGCCGCGTCGATGGGGCACGAAATTTTCCTTTCATGCGGAGTGCCGCCATTAGGGGGGCGGAACCGACGAAAGAATTCGAAGAGCGGGTCGCCTTCCTGAAGATTGGGAATTTGAGAGAGCACCGCCTCCTGGCTGACAGTCTGGGTAATGCTGACGCTCACTACTGCGGGGCCTTGTTTTTCCACCAGATCGGTGAAATCCGGCAGATCTTTGGCATGGGATAACACTGAAAAGGAAATCAGGGAAAAAGCGCACAGCCATTTCTTCATCGTTTCGTCACCTCAACAAAGTTAGTCACAAAAAAATGCAAAATTTCACTTTTTCATGCCACCATCAAGTTCCACGAAACGGATCGGCGCATTGGCGATCCGACTCAATATGACAGGCTGGAATTGTTTGCCCAGGCCAAGCCTGGCCGAGAAAAGCTTCAAGCCGATGAATCCGGCCATCAGGCCAATAGCGGCGCCCACCGCAGAGTAGCCATCCCTGACCTCTGTGGTAGCGGCCAACATGCTTCCCGCCACGGCACCTGCGAAAAGCAGCAGCAAGGGCAGCATGTAAAGCAGCAGCGTACCTTTGAGCAAGCCAGATTCATTCATGCCGATCACCACCCGGTCGCCAACCTTTGCGCCGGCCTCATTGCGCGCGCGGTAAAGCGGCGCTTTCTGCCCGAAAAGACTGGCCAGCAAGGAAGTCCCGCAACTGCTTTCGCTGCAACCGCTGCAACTCGATTTCCGCTCTGCCTGGACGTAGGCCACAGCGTCCTCCAGCCTTACGACTATTGCTTCTGTTTCGATCATGGCAGGCACTTTGGGCACCTCTAATTCCTGCTGACGGAATTCGCAATCTGCTTCACGGTGATGGCAGGAACCTCGCCCAGCACGGTGATTTTGTGATCTTCGATGGTGCGCATGTATATCTGGGTCGCCCCGTGCTGGGTCGCTCCTGCCACCGCTGGATTCATTTCCGCCGCAACAGGTTCGACGAAAACCGAAATCGCGGCCAGCCCATCGGAAAACACCAGATGTTTAACCGGTACGTCCTTGCCCGGCATCATGCGTTTCATCACCGTCACCTGGGTAAAGCCCGGAGGCGGCTGTTTCACTACCCAGGTGTGATCGTTCTGCTGCAATTCCGTCGCAATTGCCGGTTCGCTGGAAATAATCACTTTTTTGCCGGAAATTTTTGGCTTGATTGAATCCCGCTCGATCTGTCCGCCGATTGCGATCTGGGTAAAGGCAAACTGACCGATTACATCGTTTTTCTCATTCAGCGTAGCGGCCTTCAGCAGCAAACCCGTAGCGCGGTCGATCCAGAGTTTGTGGCGGTAACGGTATTGATCCCTGGGTTCCAGAATGACTACCTGGCAAGCGTGACCGGCTGCGCGGCCCGGCTCGGAAAGCTGAACCCGGTAATTCCCGATTATGCCGCCAAGCTGTCTGGGCAAAAGAGCGGGAAAAGACTGCTCCACCCTTCTTTTTTCCACGACGACCGACGTGTTGTTGTCCGGCTTGAAGCACAGCACTTCATCATTATTGCGGATCACTTCCCGCGGAGAGCCATCCATTGCCTCGATCTTTTCATGCTCGCCGCTTTCATTCCTGAGATGCGCAATCCGGCTGGTTTCGACATGATCTCCATGCTGATAAATATAGGTGCCGCTGTAGTTGAGCTGGTGCGCAGCCGTGGCCGCTTTTTTGAGCCAATCCAGTGCATCCGTCTGTTGAACCCCATCCGCCTGTGACACGCAGGGAATACCGGTCAGCACAGCCACTGCAAGAAATAATGCTCTCATCTGCCTCTGCCCTGTGGCTTCTCGAAAGCCGCGCGCTGATAGGCGCTGCTTTCCTGCGTTGCGTGGGAATATTCCTGATGGGCAGCCAGGTAGCCGCTGAAATTGCCCGCAGACGCGGCATTATTCTGGCTGTTTTCTGCAACAACGACATTCGCTGTCGGTCCCGTGCCCGGCTCATGGCTGAATTGAAACGCCGCCCATGCCACCAGCGAAATCGCCGCGACCGAGGCTGCTGCGGACAGTGCGATGAGAGGGCGGGAGCGTTGCGAAAGTTGCGCGGAAAAACTCCGGAGAGCGGAGGGCTGGGATTCGTGAAAGATTGTGCGCGGAGCCAGTACAGTCGGTTCTTTTGCCAGCTGCGCGGAGAATCGCGTATTAAAATCGGATGAAAGCGAGTGAGTCTGCCGCAAGGTGTCGCCGATCAGGTGCAACAACATCCATTCTTCCCGTAATCCCTGTTGTTCCTTGATGGAGGTCAGTAGCGCCATCGCCTCCTCCTGTTCCAGTTCCCCATCCGCCAGTGCAGATAACCGACTCTCCATCATGCTTACCACCTCGTATCTTTATCCGTGCCCAGCAAGGGGCGCAGTTTTTCTGCAATGGCTTCGCGGGCGCGAAAAATCCTCGATCTGACCGTACCAATCGGACAATCCATCACGCCCGCAATATCCTCGTAACTCATGCCTTCGATCTCACGCAGCGTGATCGCGGTTCTCAATTCCTCAGGCAACCCTTCCACCGCCTTGTTCACGGTTTCGGCAATCTGCTTGGTCGCAAGTTCACTTTCCGGCGTCGTGCTGGTGCGAAGCTGCTCGGCGCCTTCAAAGCCTTCGGCCTCTTCGTTGTCGAATTCCGTCGTTGTCGGTGCGCGCCGGCCCTGGGTCACCAGATAATTCTTGGCGGTATTGATGCCGATTCGATACAGCCAGGTGTAAAAAGCGCTTTCGCCCCGGAACGAAGGCAGCGCACGATAAGCCTTGATAAACGCCTCCTGGGAAACATCCTCGACTTCGGTCGGATTGCGAATAAAGCGCGACAGCAATCGCCCCAGCTTGCGCTGATATTTCGCGACAAGCAGCTCAAAAGCATGCTTGTCGCCATGTTGCGCACGTTCGACCAGTTGCTGGTCAATTTCACGATCACCCATTCGGGTCTTCCCTGAAAGAACAGCGTTATTATATTTATCCCCATTGTCGGCGTGGGTTCATCCCAAGCCAGCCAACAGTTCAAGTATAGCGCTCTCCAGCATGTTCAGGGAACGTGCAAATCCCGGCATTTGAACCATTGACCGCCTTCCTGCCGAATAGTTCACACCCTGATAAGGTTATTAACAGAACCTTAATGTCGCCTCGGCCATCCGCAACACCGCGCCCTGCCCCCGCGCCCTTGTTGCATGATATTATTTCTCTCAATATGAAAATTTCCAATAAAGACCCCGCCCGGCATTTCGACGTGATCGTCATCGGCAGTGGACTGGCTGGCATGGCGCTGGCGCTGAACCTGGCCGACCACAAGCGGGTTGCGATCGTCACCAAGCGGGGCTTGATGGCCGGCGCCAGCGACTGGGCGCAGGGCGGCATCGCCGCCGTGCTGGCGGACGACGATTCGGTCGAAGCGCATATTCGCGACACACTCATTGCCGGCGCGGGACTGTGTGACGAAGAAGCCACCCGCTTCGTCGTGGAAAACGGCCGAGCCGCCATCGAATGGCTGATCGAGCAAGGTGTACCGTTCACCAGGGACGCCGACAATATTACCGGCTACCATCTGACGCGCGAGGGCGGGCACAGCCATCGCCGCATCATCCACTCCACCGATGCCACCGGCCACGCAGTTCAGACCACACTGGCGGAAAAGGTCAAAAATCACGCCAACATCACGCTGCTGGAAAACCATATCGCCATCGACCTGATCACCGGCAATAAGCTCGGGCTTGAAGACAATACCTGCCACGGCGCGTATGTGCTCGACAAGAACAGCGGCAAGGTCAGAACCCTTGCCGCCCGGAATGTCGTGCTGGCCAGCGGCGGTGCCGGCAAGGTCTATCTCTACACCACCAACCCCGACGTCGCCACCGGCGACGGCGTGGCCATGGGCTGGCGCGCGGGGTGCCGGGTGGCGAACATGGAATTCGTCCAGTTCCACCCCACCTGCCTCTATCACCCTCATGCCAAATCATTCCTGATCACCGAAGCGGTGCGCGGCGAAGGCGGCATCCTGGTGTTACGCGACGGCACCCGCTTCATGCCCGACCACGACCCGCGTGCCGAACTGGCACCGCGCGACGTGGTGGCGCGGGCGATCGACTTCGAAATGAAAAAGCGCGGGCTGGACTGCGTTTATCTCGACATTTCGCACAAGCCCGCCGCCTTTCTCAAAGAACATTTCCCCACCATTTACGAACGCTGTCTGGATCTCGGCATCGACATCACGCGCCAGCCGATCCCGGTAGTGCCGGCGGCACATTACAGTTGCGGCGGCATCGTCACCGACCGCTCGGCGCGCACCGACCTCCCCAACCTCTACGCCATCGGCGAGGTGGCCTGCACCGGTCTGCACGGCGCCAACCGGCTAGCCAGCAACTCGCTGCTGGAATGCCTGGTCTACGCCAAGGCTGCCGCACAGGATATACTTGGTCATCCCGACAAACCTCTCGCCACCTTGCTGGAATGGGACGAAAGCCGCGTCACCGACGCCGATGAAGAGATCGTCATTTCCCACAACTGGGACGAACTGCGCCGCTTCATGTGGGACTATGTCGGCATCGTGCGCACCAACAAGCGCCTGGAACGGGCGCAACACCGCATCCGTTTGCTCACCGAAGAAATCAACGAGTACTACCAGAACTTCCGCGTCAGCAACGACCTGATCGAGCTGCGCAACCTGGTGCTCACCGCCGACCTGATCGTGCAATGCGCCATGCTGCGCCACGAAAGCCGAGGGCTGCATTACAGCCGGGATTACCCGGAACTACTGCCAGAGGCGAAAAATACGGTATTGACGCCGGACGGATTGGATGTCGCAAAATCTCAATAAGCCACTGCATGACCAAACTACTGATGATTGAAGCGATAGCCTTCTACCGGATGTAACTGCCACTCGCCGTCTCCGTTGAGTTCCAGTACCTGCTTGTGATATTTCACGATAGTAGAGCGGTGCCCGATGCTGACCAGCGTCGTGTCGGTTGCCGCCAGTTGCCGGTAAAGCCTTTCCTCATTGGCGACATCCAGCGCGCTGGTGGCTTCATCCAGCATGGCGTAGCGGGGTTTGGTCAGCAGCACACGAGCGAAGGCAAGGCGCTGCTGCTCGCCGATGGAGAGAACCTTCTCCCAGTCCATTTCGACATCCAGCCCACCGGATCTTTCGGCGAGATCGGGCAGGTTCACCCTTTCCAGCAGCCGCAGGAGCTCGGCATCCGGGATCTGCCTGTCCTTGTTCGGATACAGCAACTGACTGCGTAGCGTACCCAATAACATGTAGGGCTGCTGCGGCAGAAACAGGATTTCCTCTGGCCAGGGTCGGATGATTCTGCCACTACCGGAGTGCCACAGGCCGGCAATGGCACGCAGCAGCGAACTCTTTCCGCTGCCGCTTTCCCCGACGATCATCAGCCCTTCTCCCGGATTGATGGTAAGCGAGAGATTTCTGACCAGGATTCGTTCGTAATTCGGCGTCTGCAAGGTAACGTGCTCCAGCGCCAGGTGCGAATCCTCCACCAACTCGATAACGTCTCCGGCTGGCGCCCGGCCTGCCGGCTGGCCGACCATGACATTCGAAAAAGCATTCAGGCGATCAATCCCCGCCGCAAAACGGCTCAGGCCCTCGAAGTTCTCCACGATTATCGAAATGGCGCTGAGTACCGCCGCAAAGGCGCCCGCAGCCTGGACGGCGCTGCCGACCTCAAGCTCGCCCGACAGCACTTGTGATGCAATGATGGCGCTGGGCAGAACAATGGTCAGCATACCGTAGGCATACTGAAACAAATTCAGCAAAAACTGACGTTTGACGAGCCGGTTGAAATTGTTGAACGCCTCGGTAAAGCGCCGCTTGACCTGCAACGATTCCTGCGCTTCTCCCCGGTAAAAAGCAATCGATTCGGCATTCTCGCGGACTCGCACCAGGCTGAAGCGGAAATCCGCCTCGCGCCTGAGCTGGAGGAAGTTAAGACCGATCAGCTTCTTGCCAAAGATAAACACCGTGATCAGCGTCCCGAAGACCGCGTAAAAAACAAGAAAATAGACAAGCTCTCTGGAAATCGACCAGAGCACGCTGCTGAAAGCGACCAGTTGCAAAATCGACCCGAGGAATATCAGCAGAAAATAAAGCGACCGCTGGGTAAAAGTGTTGATGTCCTCGGCGATGCGCTGATCGGGGTTGTCGATTTCCGTGTTGGAATTCAGTTCGTAAAAATGCCGCTTGCTGAAATAGCGATCCAGGAAACGATTCGTCAGCCACCGCCGCCAATAGTTACCGAGCCTGTCCCGCACGTAGTAATAGAAGGCATAAATCGGCACGGCCACGACGAGCAGACCCAGGCACACCTTGATGGAGTCCCAGAAACGCGTTTCGTCGTGAGCCGCAAGGGCAGAGGTAAATTCCCCCGTCTGTTCATTGAACAGCACCGCGAATCTCGTCTGCCCCAGCAGCAAGAGCACCAACAGTGCCAGCAGGCCCCAGGCCTTCCATTTCTCTTCCTGGCGCCAGTAAAGCACCGCGATGTCCCAGAATCGCTGCCACAGGTGATGGTCTACCGTCTTCATTGACCTCCCCCTATTTTCCCGGGCAGTATTCCTGGCGCGTTAAGCGCTACTCGAATTAATTTCGCCATTTCAACCACACCCGCAGCCGCCTGAAATCCGCTGCATTCACCGCATCCGGCAAGATCACCAGATGCCGGGCAAACCGCTTGCCCTCCGGTTGTAAATTCAGTACGGTCAGATAAGGCGAAACGAAGCTGCTGCCAAGCAGCGTGGCTTGATGCCAGGTTTCACCGCGAATCTTGAACGCGCAGCGGCCATCGGCATGAAGGCGCACCGCGACCAACGAGTTCGGTAGCGTACGAAAACCATCGCGCCGCAAAACGTGCCAGGCGCTGCCGGCAAGCAACACCGTCAGCAACACGGCGAACCATAGCGGCAGCGGCACCAGCCAGCACATCACCGCGGCAAAGCCGTGCATTCCGGCAAGCAAGCCGGCCAGCCACCGCGATGCTCCGACTGCAACTGTCAGCGTCTCCACATGCTACCCTTGTAAAAATGGCCGAATGGCCTTATTTTAATCTCCATCATCTTACACGCCAGAAAAAAACATGAACCCCACCTGGAAAGACCATCTGACCCAAGCGGGTGCCGCCATCGAAAATGATCGCGCCATTCATTTCGGCAGCCCCGAAAAGGAACTTCAGGCCGCACAGTCCGGCACCATTCTCGCCGACCTCTCGCACCGCGGCATCATCGGCATCAGCGGCGAGGACAGCCAGACCTTTTTGCAGGGCCAGACCACCAACGATGTGCGGCTGGCCGCCGGACAAGCACAACACAACAGCCTGTGTACTCCCAAGGGGCGGATGCTGGCGAACTTCCTGCTGTGGCGAACTGACGACGGCTATGCCCTGCAATTGCCCGTCGAGCTTCAGGCCGCCATCCAGAAGCGGCTAACGATGTACGTGCTGCGCGCCAAGGTCAAGCTGCGCGATGCCAGCGAGGAATCCGTCCGCTTCGGCGTGGCCGGTGCCGATGCCGGGCACTTGTTGCAGGGAATATTCGGCGAGCTGCCGACGGATGCGCTGAGCATCACCAGGAACGAGCGAGGAAGCGTGATTCGGCTCGGGCCGACACGCTTTGAAGTGCTTGCACCCCCGCAGCAGGGGCCAGCACTGTGGGCCGAATTAAACAAGAGCGCCACCCCAGTCGGCAGCGCCTGCTGGGAATGGCTGGAAATCCATGCGGCCATCCCCATCATCCTGCCGCAAACCCAGGAACAGTTCACGCCGCAAATGGCGAATTTCGAGGTGCTGAGTGGCGTCAGCTTCAACAAGGGCTGCTATACCGGCCAGGAAATCGTGGCGCGCACGCAATACCTCGGCAAGGTCAAGCGCCGCCTGTATCTGGCGCATGTCGATGCGGACAATGCGCCGCAGCCGGGCGACGAGGTGTTCGGCGCGGCAGAAACCAGCGGCACGGTGGTCAATGCCCAGCCAGCGCCCGGCGGCGGCTTCGACCTGCTGGCGGTGATCCCGACCGGGGCGGTGGATGCAGGTACGATCCACTACAAAACGCCGGATGGCCCGATGTTGAGCATCCTTCCCCTGCCCTACCCGGTCTCGCCAGAATGAAAATTACCTTCCTTGGCGCCGCCCAGCAGGTTACCGGTTCCTGCTATCTGATCGAAACCGGCGAAGTTAAATTTCTGGTGGATTGCGGCATGTTCCAGGGCGGCACGCAGGCCGACAGGCACAATGCAGAACCGTTCCGCTTTGTGCCGAAGGACATTGCCTTCGTCCTGCTGACCCACGCCCACATCGACCATAGCGGCCTGCTGCCCAAGCTGGTGGCAGCCGGGTTCGACGGCCCGACCTACACCACCACCGCCACCGCCGACCTGCTCCAGGTGATGCTGCCGGATTCCGCGCATATCCAGGAAATCGAAGCCGAGCGGGAAAACCGCCGCCGCGAGGACAAACCGGGAAAAAAGCACAAACACAGCGAGAAGGCGGTTCCGCTGTATTCCATGGCGGATGCCGTTGCCAGCCTGCGCAAACTGGTGCCGATCAGCTACGATACCCAGCTCGATCCGCACCCGACGGTCAAATGCCGCTTCCGGGATGCCGGCCATATTCTGGGATCGGCCATCGTCGAGGTCTGGCTCAAGGGCAAAAACAAGGAGACCAAACTGGTTTTCTCGGGCGACCTGGGCCAGCCGGATCGTCCGATCCTGCGCGACCCCACCGCAATCGAGGAAGCGGATATCCTGCTGGTCGAATCCACCTATGGCAACCGCCAGCACAAGGATTTATCCGCGACCCTCGAAGAATTCGTGCATGCCATCAACGACACCCTGCTCCGCAAAAAAGGCAACGTCATCATCCCCTCCTTCGCCGTGGGCCGGACTCAGGAGATACTCTATTTTCTTTACGACCTGACGCGCCAGGGGCGATTCAAGGACCTCAAGGTTTATGTGGACTCGCC
Organism: Sulfuricella sp.; assembly: GCA_028713975.1. Taxonomy (GTDB): domain Bacteria; phylum Pseudomonadota; class Gammaproteobacteria; order Burkholderiales; family Sulfuricellaceae; genus Sulfuricella. The sequence continues at coordinate 3,294 of JAQTNE010000011.1, read as the reverse complement.
CATGGCCACCAAAGCCACGGACATCACATTCCGGCACATGGAAATGTTCGACGAGGAAGCGAAGAAGCTCACTGCCTGGCAGGCGCATAATCACGTTCCGCTCGACCTGACCTTTACCGGCAGCGCCGATGAATCCATCGCGCTCAATAGCATCCATTCCGGCGCGATCATCATTTCCGCCAGCGGCATGTGCGATGCCGGGCGCATCAAGTTCCACCTGATCAACAATCTGGGGAAAAGCCAGAACACCATCCTGATCACCGGCTTCCAGGCCGAGAACACACTGGGCAGGCGGCTGGTGGATGGCGCAAAAACAGCGCGCATCTACGGCAAGGACATCCCCGTGCGCGCGCAAATTTACACCATCGGCGGGTTCTCCGCCCATGCCGACCAGCCCGCCCTGCTGGGCTGGCTCAAGCAGTTCAGGCATCCTCCCATGCACACCTTCGTGATTCACGGCGAAACGCATGCGGCACAGGCGCTGGCCGACAAAATCAGGGAAATGGACTGGGAAGTCACCGTGCCGAACCTGGGAGAATCGGTGATTTTCTGACTCCCCAATCCCGCCTGCATGGGTTAAGCTTGCGTTTTTCTTCCTGCACAGAATTATCGCCATGGCCCAATATGTAATGTCCATGCTCCGCGTGAGCAAAGTCGTCCCTCCCAAGCGTCAAATCATCAAGGATATTTCGCTCTCTTTCTTCCCCGGCGCCAAGATCGGCCTGCTCGGCCTGAACGGCTCGGGCAAATCCACCGTGCTGCGCATCATGGCGGGCGTGGACAAGGAATTCGACGGCGAGGTGCAGCACCTGCCCAATATCTCCATCGGCTACCTGCCGCAAGAGCCGCAGCTTGACCCGGACAAGACCGTGCGCGAGGCGGTGCAGCAAGGGCTGGGCGAAGTGTTCGAGGCGCAAGCCAAGCTGGACGCGGTGTACGCCGCCTATGCCGAGCCGGACGCCGACTTCGACGCGCTGGCCGCCGAGCAGGCGCGGCTGGAAGCGATCCTCGCCACCAGCGACGGCGGCAGCCCGGACCAGCAACTCGAAATTGCCGCCGACGCCCTGCGCCTGCCGCCTTGGGATGCGGTAGTCAAGAACCTGTCCGGCGGCGAAAAGCGCCGCGTGGCGCTATGCAAGCTGCTGCTGGAAAAACCCGACATGCTGCTGCTGGACGAACCCACCAACCACCTCGACGCCGAATCGGTGGACTGGCTGGAGCAATTCCTGGTGCGCTTCCCCGGCACCGTGGTGGCTGTGACCCACGACCGCTACTTCCTCGACAACGCCGCCGAGTGGATACTCGAACTCGACCGTGGCCACGGCATCCCGTGGAAGGGCAACTATTCGAGCTGGCTGGAACAGAAAGGCGAGCGCCTGGCCACCGAGAATAAACAGATCGACGCGCACATGAAAGCGATGAAGCAGGAACTGGAATGGGTGCGGCAAAACCCCAAAGCGCGCCAGGCCAAGAGCAAGGCGCGTATCGCCCGTTTTGAAGAGCTCAACTCGATGGAACACCAGCAACGCAACGAGACGCAGGAAATCTTCATCCCCGTGGGCGAGCGTCTCGGCAACGAAGTCATCGAGTTCGACGGCGTGTCCAAGGCTTACGGCGACCGCCTGCTGATCGACAACCTCAGCTTCAAGGTACCGCCCGGCGCCATCGTCGGCATCATCGGGCCGAACGGCGCGGGCAAATCCACACTGTTCAAGCTGATCACCGGCAAGGAGCAGCCGGATTCCGGCACGGTGAAGATCGGCTCCACCGTCAAGATCGCCCACGTTGACCAGGCGCGCGACACGCTGCAAAACGACAAGACCGTGTTCGACGCGATCTCCGGCGGCAACGACATCCTCACCGTAGGCAAATACGAGACCCCTTCGCGCGCCTACATCGGCCGCTTCAACTTCAAGGGCGGCGACCAGGCCAAACTCGTCGGCCAGCTCTCCGGCGGCGAACGCGGCAGGCTGCATCTGGCGCAGACCCTGATCGCCGGCGGCAACGTGCTGCTGCTCGACGAACCCTCCAACGACCTCGACGTCGAAACCCTGCGCGCCCTCGAAGATGCGCTGCTGGAATTCGCCGGCTGCGTGCTGGTGATCTCCCACGACCGCTGGTTCCTTGACCGCATCGCCACTCACATCCTGGCAGCGGAAGGCGATTCCAGGTGGACGTTCTTCGACGGCAACTATCAGGAATACGAGGCGGACAAGAAGAAGCGGCTGGGCGAGGAAGGTGCGAAGCCGAAGCGGATTCGGTATAAACCGATTAGCCGGTAGGCCGCAGTACTCCCTCACCCCTTCGGGGAGAGGGTTGGGGTGAGGGGCTTCGCACATTCCTCTTGACAATACTATCGCAATGCGACAGTATTATTCAGGATGATTACCGATTTCCACGACGACGAAACCCGCAAGGTCTGGCTGGGCGAGTTTTCGCGCCGCCTGCCGAGCCAGATTCAGCAAGTGGCGCGCCGCAAACTACGAATGCTTCACAACGCGCAACAAATTGAGGATTTGCGAATCCCGCCGAATAATCGGCTTGAGGCATTGAAAGGCAGCCGTGCCGGGCAGTGGAGCATCCGCATCAACGACCAGTGGCGCGTGTGCTTTACGTGGAATGACGGACATGCCGGTCGCGTCGAAATTTGCGACTACCACTGAGGAGCAAGGGCAATGACTAAAGCAAGCAAACAGAAATTACACAACATCCATCCCGGCGAAGTGCTGCGCGAAGAATTCCTGATCCCGCTCGGCATCTCGCAATACCGGCTGGCAAAAGAGATTGGCGTCACCGAAGCGCGCATCTCCGCGATCTGCTGCGCCAAGCGCGCGATCACTGCGGATACGGCCTTGCGCCTGGCGGCGTTCTTCGGCACAACGAGCGGCTTCTGGCTTGGCTTGCAGGCCGATTACGATACCGAAGAAGCGGCCAAGGAACTGTCTGGTGTGCTGGCGCAGATACATCGCTTTGAGCAAATGGCGGCTTGATGATGACCGAGCAAAACAGACGTGGTCTGTCCCCGATTGTTCTAGACCTGACCCCAAGATTTCAGATTTCATAATTGAGAGAAAAACCATGATCCCAAATAACCACCTTGATGATGTAAAAAATAACATACGTGCGGGGCGTTATTCGCTATTGTTAGGTGCTGGTTTTTCTGTAGTCTGAGCTTCCCTCTGTTTTTAGTCTTCCAACGAGTGTGTTTCATGCTACCCGTTTTTCATCATGTTGAGCGCTGATCCAGTCTTGCAGAAACTGAATCGGCGATTTGCTGCCGAGGGTCGAGTGGCG
>JAQTNE010000010.1 GCA_028713975.1 Sulfuricella sp. | reverse complement strand
TACTGATCCATAGACAGTTGAGCTCGCATCCTTGGCGATGTCATAGCGGCCTCCAAGCAGGAGTTCCCAACGTTCATTGAAAGCAATTTGATCCTGTAAATACAGACCCGTGTCTTTCATGGTGGACTTCCACAGAGTATTTCCTGACGATCCGTTAATAAATGCTTGCATTCCGGGTACATTGATATTTCCGTAGACCGGATTGAATATATCAATCGCTGGAACCCTATTAAGCGTTGCACCAGATTCGTTATATCCGCCAAAATTATCGCGGTAGTCGAAGTAGTCCAGACCAAACAAAATTTTGTGTGTGATATCGCCTGTCTTGAACTCCCCTGCCAAGTCTATGTTGGTCGAGTATTGATCCCGCTTGACGGGATTGTAGGAAATTCTTCTGTTAAGCAGGTTCGTGGCCGAATTGAAGTTTTGGTAGAGCATATAGGTTTGCACTTCATTCGCGGTGTAGTAGTGAAACCGATGCGTCAGCTTCCATGCATCGTTGAAGGAATAACTCCAGTCAAAGGCCAAGGTCGTACGTTCCACGGTGTTGGGCCAGTTGGACCACATCGCTGGATCATTTTGCGTCCAGTTACGCGGCACATTTGCCGGTCGGTTACCGACGACCGGAATTTGTTGTGATGTGTAGCCGGGATTAGAGGTCTTTTGATCATAGTACTCGAATTGAAAATTTGCCTCGAATCGAGCAGATGGACGCCAATTCAAATAGGTAGCTAGAGCTTTGTTCTCATGGTGCTGGAAGTCCACCCAGCTATCTCCTTTGTCATATACGCCTATAACCCGATAGAGCCAGCTCTTGTCTTCATTCGCGGCCCCCGTAACATCTGCGACCGTACGAAACTGCCCCCAACTTCCGATCTGTTGTTGCACACTTGCAGCGAAATCAGCTTGTGGCTTTTTAGTGACGATATTAACGAGGCCGCCAGGCTGAATGCGTCCATAGAGCATACCCGTCGGCCCTTTGGCTATTTCGACATGATCGACAAAGGCTATGTCTTCAGCGCCAATTACACTGTTCAGTTTTAAGCCATTGCGGAAAGTATCATTGTTGGTTGAAAAGCCGCGAACCTGAAAAACGTCGTAGTACACGCCAGGGGGCGTTTGTACTCCGCTCACGTTCTTAACTGCCTCCTGAATGGAGACAATCTGACGGTCATCCAATATTTCGCGCGGGATAGCCTGCACTGCCATTGGTGTGTCAAGTAGTAGCGTATTGGTCTTGGTGGCCGTGGTTGCCTGCATCACCGAATAGCCATCAGTCTCCCCCATCATTGCAGACGCTTTTACCTCAACTGGCGCTAGCCGCACTACTCCCTCTTTCGACGTCACCTTGATAGCCACCACTTTTTCCGCAGTAAACTGGAACGTCAGCCCTGTTCCAGCCAGCGCCTTGGCGACGGCTTCGCGCAGGGAATGGCGCCCTTTCACGCCGGGGCTATTGATGCCTTGGATACTCTTGTCGGCATAAACGGGTTGCAGGCCGGTTTGTTTGCCCAGCGCGTCGAGCACTTGGCTGACCGGCTGGGGTGGGATGTTGAAGTCGTAGGCGGTGTCTTCGGCATGCGCCACGGCGGCGGCAACGGTCAGGCAGATGGCCGCGGCCGGTTTATTGAGAAACTGCATTTTTTCGGCTCCTGAGTGATTTTTATATGTATCCCTCGGTAAGACCGGGCAACAGTGAAAATGCCGCCACTTTTTTTAAAATTATTTTTGGAATTTTGGCGGCATGGAATAGGCCGTCGGAGTACCTGCCGGCCAAATAGCCGGAACGTTAGCCGTCGATGCGCCAGCTTTGCGGGCCGGTCTGGGTCAGTCTGGCCGGCAGGGTGGCGGCAAGGGTGCGCAGGGCAAGGCCGAAATCGTCGATGGGGATGGAGCCACTGACCTTGGTATTGAGTATCTGCGATGAAGTCACGATCACGGTGGCGCTATGGTAGCGGCCGAGTTCGGCAAGAATCTCGGCCAGCGGCTGGCTGTTGAAGGCTAGTCTGCCTTCGCGCCAGGCTGCGGCCGCGGCGGTATCGATGAGCGTGACGGGCGTGGCGTCACCCGCCAAACTGTAGCTGAGTTGTTGGCCTTGCCGGAGCGTCTGGGCAATCCCGCTATCGCGGCCGGAAACTTCAACAGTGCCTTCCAGTACGGCTACTGAAATCCGGTCGGTGTGCGTGCGCACGTCGAACTGGGTGCCAATGTCGCGTACCCGCCCGTTGCCGGCGAATACCTCAAAAGGCCGGGTATCGCCGTGCGCGACGGTGAACACCGCCTCGCCGCGCAGCAGTTTTAGCTCACGACCGCGCCGCGAGAGATGGACGGCAAGTTCGGTGTTGGTGTTGAGATCGAGGCGGGAGCCATCGGCCAGGGTAACGGTTTTGCGCTCGCCTTGGGCGGTGCGGTAAATCTGGTCGTCCAAGTAGCTCAGCCAGTCGGCGCTCCAGACGAGCGCCGCCATCAGGGATGCGGCTACGGTGAAGGCGAGTGCCCGGCGGGGTACGGGCCGACGCCGCGCTTGGAGGAGGTAGGCGCGGGCTTCCGCCAGTTGCCGGTCGGTGACGGCGTCCAGCCCGCCCAGTTGCTGCCAGAGGGCTTCGGCTTCCTCAAAGGCCTTGCGATTGGCCTCGTTCGTGTTCAGCCAGCGCAGGAACGCCTGTTGATCCTCGCTCGAGTGCTCGCCGCCGTGCCGCCGTGCGACCCAACGGGCGGCTTGGGCCTGGGGATCGTCGTTGGTGGTTTCTGGCAGGGAGGTGTGAGGCACGGTCGGCGAAAACTCGGGTGCGAAGCGGTTGAAGAACAAAAATTTCATTATATATTGAGACCGTTTCAAATGGCCAAAACCGCCACTATTTTCCAGATTTTCTATCGGTCGAGGCTCTTGAGGCAGTGTTCCAGTGCCTTGGCGACATAGCGCTCGACCGTGCGTTTGGGAATGTCCAGGGCGCCCGCGATTTCGCCATGGGAGAGGCCGTCGATTCGGTGCAGCAGAAAGACGTGGCGATAGGCGGCGGGCAGCTCGTCGAGGGCGGCGAGGCAGCGCTGCAATTGCTTGCGGGCATCGACGACAGCTTCGGGGCCGGGAGCTGTTGAACCAAGCGAGTCCAGATCGACGTCGAGTTCGAGCCTGTCATTGTATGCTTTCAGCGCGGCACCGCGATCCGCCGCCACATTGGCGGCGACGCGGTACAGATAGGCGCGCGGATTTTCAAGCGCGCCTTGATCGGCATACTGGAGGACGCGCAGGTAGGTATCCTGGACGATATCCGCGGCGGCTTCGCTATCGACACGCCGTTGCGCGAAAACACCCAATTCGTGGGCATGGTTTTCGAAAAGGACGTGCAGATTGTTCTTGTTGTTGTTCTTCTTTTGTGGCATCGAGAGCTTAAAAATTGCTGGGTTATAGTCATGCACCGGGTCACAAAAAAGCATCCATGAACCCGTCTTGGGCCAATTGCGGTTTTTAGGGTCACACAGGTTGGCGCCAAGCACTTGGAGTAAGCAACTAATATGCCGGACTGGATATGCTCGATAAAACAGTTTGTTGTTGTGTGGAAGGCTATGTGTGGGCCGTGTTGAATGGCACGGTCGTGTGAAATGGCGCGCAGGCTTCCGGGGCGGAACGGGCAAAAGGGCTTTTAAAAAAAGCGTTTTCGGATGCGATGTTGGTGGCAGAAATCGGAAAATGCGTCTTGGGTAATTCGACTCTGGGTTGCGGTATAGCCGGTACTCAGACGGTCAAATAATTCAGTACCAGCCCGCCAAACACCGCTGCGCCCAGCCAGTTGTTGTGCAGGAATGCCTTGAAACAGCGGGCACGGCCGCGATTTTTTATCAGGGTGTAATGGTAGGCGGCGATACCTGCGGCAATGAGCAGGCCGCCGTAATAAGTCCAGCCCAGCCCGAGTTTGATGCCGATTGCGGCAAGGATGCACAGTGTCGCCGCGTAGCAAAGCATGATCGCCAGAATGTCGTATTTGCCGAAGGTGATGGCGGACGTCCTGATGCCGATCCTGAGGTCGTCCTCGCGATCCACCATGGCGTATTCGGTGTCGTAGGCAACTGCCCAGAAAATGTTGGCGGCGAGCATGGCCCAAGCTACCGCAGGCACGCTGCCGGTTTGGGCGGCGAAGCCCATCGGGATGCCGAAGCCGAACGCGATGCCGAGGTAGGCCTGTGGGATGGCAAAAAAGCGTTTGGTGAAAGGGTAGCTGGCGGCGAGGAACAGCGCTGCGATCGAAAGCTGAAGGGTCAAGGTGTTGAGGCGCAGGATCAGCAGGAAAGAGGCGAGTGTCAAAACCGCGAACAGTGCCAGTGCTTCCTTCTTGCTCACCAGCCCGGCGGCGAGTGGCCGATTTTTGGTGCGCTCTACATGCGGGTCGAAATTGCGGTCGGCGAAATCGTTGATGACGCAGCCGGCGGAGCGCATCAGCACGGTGCCGAGGATGAATATCCAGACGATGATCCAGTTGGGATGCCCGTTCGAGGAAATCCACAATGCCCACAGCGTCGGCCACAGCAGAAGCAGGATGCCGATCGGCTTGTCGAGCCGCATCAGCTTTTCATATTGGGTCAACCGCTCGGCCAGGGTCACTGTTTCAGCTCCAGGATGCCCGGCAGGAATACTTCGGTGACCAGGATCGGTTTTTCTTGCAGGGTAAACACCGAGCATCGTGCCCACAGGCAGGCTGGCGGATTGAGCAGGACGGCGCTGGCCAGCCGGTAGAGCGTGTCGCGGGGATAGAGTTTTTTGAAGCGCAGCGGCGTGCGCCGCACTTTGGGGTTGGCAAACAGCACCGCGCCCAGGGGTTTGTCGCCCAGTCTGCCGAGGGCTTGCCAGGAGCCGTGCAAACTGGCGGCGGGCAGCACGCTGTGGGCGAAAATCATCGGCGTTTCTCCGCAATACAGGAATACGTCTCGCAGCAAGGCGTGCGAGTGGTGTTTCAGCGCGGCCATGCGCCGTTCCGACGGCATCGCCATGCCGTTGCGCTGGCGCACATGGCGCACGCTGAAGGCGGCGCAGCGCATCTGGATACGCCGGGTGAGCGAGCCGCGGTCGAGCAGCCAGGGGCGGTAGCGACCTTGGGGCTCGGTCAGCCGCAGCGGCCAGCACGTGGTTTGGGAATCGGACTTCATCAGGTTGATCGGCAAATGACGGATTATGCCCGTAACCGGAAAAATGGAAAACCGGCCAGCGGATTTGCCGCCGGTTCCTAGATCAGATAGCCCTCGGCGATGCGCTGATAGATCAGGCATTTTAGCCAAAGCGTGTCTTCGGCGGAGGGGGTGTTGAATGAGAGGCCGTATTCCAGCATGTCTGGCTTGGCCGGGTGCACGTGCTCGATCAGTGCATCCAGGGTCAGGGTGGTTTTCAGTTCATCTACGTCGATCGGTAAAGTGAGGCGCAAGCGGTCATTTTTTTTGCCTACGGAACGGGGGGTGTGGATTTGTGCGCCGTCCGAGCTGAGGTTGATGACGTGGGCGGATTCCTGGCTACCCTGCGTGTTGGTAACGGAAGCGGCTAGTGCCACCCTGACCCAGGGCGATTTGCGCAGGGGTTGCGTCCGGGCGGCGGCCGGATATTCCAGGTGCATGTAATGGAAGGGGCTGATGCATACCCGCAGGATCATGGATTGGAAGATGTGAATGTTGTTGCCGGTCAGCATCCTGACTTCCACCCGCTCCCCATCCGTCATGATGACCCGCTGGCTGCCATCGAGCGGAACCGTTACCAGAATGCTCTGATCCTTGATGTATCCGATCAACTGGGCATAGTAGAAGGCTTGAATGTCGCGACCGAGTATGCGCAACTGTACCCGCTCCCCCATCTGCGGCTTGATGCCCGGTGGCGGGAACGGTGTACCTGGTGGGGCGCCTTCATGTTCTTCCCAGACCGCCATTTTTTCGTTCCAGATTGCCATCTTTTCGTTCTGCGGCAGCGCATCCACATCCCGCAGCAGGCCGTCGGCAGCCAGGGTTTCCAGTTGCTCCCGGTCGGCGATCTTTTCTCCCCGGGAAAACAAGGTGTATCCGTCGCGGTCATAAAGCTGCCAGGGCAGCGGTTTGCCGATGGGTATTTCTTCAATCGCTATGGGCTGGAGATTCATGTGGGTCAGGATTCACGAAAATTAATTATTTTGATAATAGCATTTCGTCATTTTGGTACCGGCAGTATTTGCAATCATACCTTCAGATATTGTTCTGCGCCCGCCAGCCAGCGTTGCAAATGTCGTTCTGCCACGTCAGGTCGTTCGACGATCAATTTTTCAGCGGCGTGCCGTGCCGCTTCCAGCAAGTCGAAATCCTGTTCGATGTCGGCGATTTTTAGTAGCGGCACGCCGCTCTGGCGCGCTCCGAGGAATTCGCCGGGGCCGCGCAGCAGCAAGTCGTGGCGCGCGATTTCGAAGCCGTCGCTGTTTTCGTAGATGATCTTCAATCGCGCCCGTGCCGTTTCCGAAAGCGGCGTCTGGTAAAGCAGAATGCACGCGCTTTGCGCCACGCCGCGCCCGACCCGTCCACGCAACTGGTGGAGCTGCGACAGCCCGAAGCGCTCGGCGTGTTCGATCACCATCAGCGAGGCATTGGGCACGTCCACCCCGACCTCGATCACCGTGGTGGCGACCAGCAACTGGATTTCGCCAGTTTTGAAAGCATCCATCGCCGCCGCCTTGTCGCGCGCATTCAGGCGGCCATGCACCAGTCCCACCTTCAGTTCGGGAAAGGTGGTGGCGAGGGTTTCATAAGTTTCCGTCGCGGTCTTGAGCTGGAGTGTCTCCGATTCCTCGATCAGCGGGCATACCCAGTAAATCTGCCGGCCTTTGAGGCAGGCGTCGCGCACCCGTGCGACCACCTCGTCGCGGCGGCTATCGCCAACCAGCTTGGTGACGACCGGCGTACGTCCCGGCGGCAATTCGTCGATCACCGAAACGTCGAGGTCGGCGTAGTAGCTCATCGACAGGGTGCGCGGGATGGGCGTGGCGCTCATCATCAACTGGTGCGGCTGGGCGCCCTTTTGCCGCAGAGCCAGACGCTGGTGGACGCCGAAGCGGTGCTGCTCGTCGATGATGGCGAGGCCGAGTTTTTTGAATTCGACCTGATCCTGAAACAGGGCATGGGTGCCGACTGCGAGTTGTGCCGCGCCCGCCGCGATGGCTTCCAGCGCCGCCAGCTTTTCTTTTTTCGGCAGGCCAGCCGCCAGCCACACGACCCGCAGACCGAGCGGCGCCAGCCAGCCGGAAAGTTTCAGAAAATGCTGTTCAGCCAGGATTTCGGTGGGTGCCATGATGGCCGCCTGATAGCCGTTTTCTATCGCTTGCAAGGCAGCCAGCGCCGCCACCACCGTCTTGCCGCTACCCACGTCGCCTTGCAGCAGGCGCTGCATCGGGTGGGGGTGGGCCAGGTCGCCAGCGAGTTCCCCGGTCACCCGCTGCTGGGCGCGAGTAAGCGGAAACGGCAGGGATTCCAGCAAGGCTTTGGTCAGCTTGTGCCGTGCCGGCATGGCGGCGGCGGACTGCGCTCGCCGCCGCTGGTAATGCAGCGACATGGAAAGCTGTTGCGCCAGCAGCTCGTCGAACTTGAGGCGCTGCCAAGCCGGGTGGGTGCGCTCGGCCAGCAGCGCCTGCGGCGCATCCGGCGGCGGCTGGTGCAGGTAGGCGATGCTCTCGGCAAAGTTGGGCAGATTGAGCGGCTGAAGTACATCGTCGGGCAGCGTGTCGGTCAGGTCGCAGCCGGAGAGCGCGGCCAGCACCAGCTTGCGCAGCACCGCTTGCGACAGTCCCGCTGTAGTCGGATAGATCGGCGTCAGCGCTTCGGCTACCGGATCGTCCTCGCGCACCATGCGGTATTGCGGGTGCACCATTTCCATGCCGAGAAAGCCGTGGCGCATTTCACCGAACAGGCGCACGCGCTTGCCCGGCGAGAGTTGCTTGATCTGGCTGGGATAAAAATTCAGGAGCCGCAACGTCATTTCGCCGCTGCCATCCTCCACCCGGCACACCAGGGTGCGGCGCGGGCGATACTGCACATTGGTGTCGATGATCTCGCCTTCGACCAGCACCGCCTGCCCCAGCGGTGCATGGCCGATCGGATAGATATGGGTCTCGTCCTGATAGCGCAGCGGCAGGTGCAGCAGCAGGTCGGCGGCAGCGTACAGGCCGAGCTTGTCGAGCTTGCCCTGCACCGCCTTGGAAACGCCGGCGATAGGCGGTGCTGCGGTCATTCCCCGGCGAACAGAACCGCGTCCATTTCCACCAGCGCGCCGCGCGGCAGCTCCTTCACGCCAACCGCAGCCCGCGCCGGGTAAGGCTGGTCGAAATAATGCGCCATGGTCTCATTAACCTTGGCAAAATTACCCAGATCGGTGAGGTAGACATTGAGCTTAACGGTATGGTTGAGGCCGCAGCCGGCGGCGTTGGCGACCGCACCCAGATTGAGAAACACCTGGTGAATCTGCGCCTCGATGCCCTCGACCATCATCATGGTTTGCGCATCCAGCCCGATCTGGCCGGACAGGTAAACGGTGTCGCCGACCTTGACGCCCTGGGAATAGGTGCCGATGGCGGCGGGGGCATTGGGCGTGGAGAGGATTTGTTTGGGCATGGTTTTCCTTTCTCTAGGTTGATCTCTTTGGTTTTGTGTGCTTTCGAACGAACATGTCTCAATTAATCCCTTCAAGGGCCGCCTTTGCCAGTATGGCAATCAATATGACCGACTGCTTCTCAGATGGGATTTTGGTGGGTATCTGTGAGGCAATCTGAAGAATTCCCGTTTCCATTGGAGAGAAAAGATTCTTCTTATTTCCATCGGCCATAATCTGTCGCCATTTTGTGGCAGGAATGCTCATCACTTTTTTCTGCGCTTCAATCCCGTTGTCAATCTTCTGAATTTTTGAGGCTGATTTTGCCTCATCGACAACATCTTCTTTACCAATAAGGCTGTTTAAAAACCGCTCGGATAGTAAAGTTTCTAACTCGTGGGACTTCAGTTGAAGGCGATCCCAGCAGGCTTCTTTCTTGCACCACTCCGAAATATTTGAAATTCCAGCCATTGGGGTCATGATGCTGTCAAACACGACCTTAGCGGTTATTTCAATTGCGCCTCTCATCACGTCTGTAATGTCCTGCGTTTCCCAAACCTTCCTGAAATCGAATGATTTACCCTTGTTAGCGCAAAGCTTGGAAAGCAGCGCCAAAGTATAAGCCACAATATTTGCTCTGTAGCCACCGCTGTACCACGACTGTACGGACACAATTCTTTCCGTTTTCCTGAACAGGATCGCTCTCGCTATAGCCCGCTTGTAATAGAGTTCATTGAAATTATCGGAGTTCTTTGCCCACTCCTGGCCAATTCTTTTTGCATATTGTGCAAAGTTTTTTTGTGCACCAAGATTTACATAGGTCGGCTTGTCGTCCCAAACATTCTCAAATTTTGCCAAGTCAGTCTTGGCAATCATCTGAGAAGGCGGGAATTCAGCTAGAAACTTCTTTTTCTCGGTTTTTGAAATTTTTGCCTGTGCATCGGAATACTGCCCCCTGGCACGCTCATAAAACCATTTGCTTTCACGCAACGCGCCAGGCTGAGGTGGCGCCCAAAGGCGTCGAGAAAACTCCTCCATCCTTATATGGAAGGGGTGGTTGGAGAAGAAATCCGCTGCATTAACTTTGTTTTGTGTATTGGCATATTCCGAGATTCTTGGAATAACCTCTTCACCTTTCTCACTGTCCACCACAGAGAGTTTCATTTGGACGAATATTTTTTCGAGGGAGGCTTTGTCCTTCCTGCTGGTATGAAACAGCGAAGCGGTGGTTTGCCCACCATTTACAATCTGAAGGTCTTTTATTTCCTTGATATAGATAGCATCTGCTCTGGGTTCGGTAATTACCTCACGGGCTGTTGCTGTAATCCCGTTGTTGTAGGCAAAGAACATTTCCGGATCAGTGAGAATGGTAGATCGAATTCCCTTATTAACCTTGCCTCGCGCCTGTAGAAAACAGCGGACATTCTGCTCCAGCAGCCTGTCACCATATTTGCCATATAGATCGCCCAGGATCGTTGCAGGCATGACCATCAGGTAGGATTCGTAGTCAGCTGATTTGATGTGTGCGGGCAGACATGGAATGCTTTGTCCGAACATGGACTCAAAATCAATAACCACTTCCTCCTTGGCACCACGGGAGGTTCTGATTCTGTGCAGGCGCGAAACATCCCAGATGTTGTAAGTAAAAGTCCTTCCCTGGCAGGGCTTGTCCTCGATAGCCTGTAGTTTTTCGCTGAGAAGACGCTCCGAGAGCAGGTAGAAATTCACCTTGGCAAAGGTGTTTGCACGGCTTGATATATCTCTCGCCAAACCATATCCGAGAGACGTTTCCTCAAGTTCGCTGTAGAGTCCTTTTTCGGAGCATGCGGTAAAAAAGTTCTCGATACGTTTAAACAGAGCATCCACCTCGCTACGCGTCAGAGATTCAAGTTCCTCTCTATTGGCAAAATCCACGATAAAGAGGTCAATGGAAATTCCGTCATCATTAAGCCAGTACCCATCCACCCGCATTCCTCGCGGGGCTTTGTAATGGCATGGCTCAAATCCCTCAATGGCTCCGGACTCCTCAAGTTCCCTTGTCGCGCTGAGAGCGAATTCCGCCTCCAGAAAATCCTCTCTGGCTTCAGCGCCTGAAAGCAAATCCTGCCTGAAGTCATGGAAGAATTCTTCTATGTCCATGCTCATTTCCGACCTCCGAGAATAAATGAGTCGCAGATATATCCGGCAATGCTGCTGAAGGCGACGCAGTAGGAAACACCGCTTATACCGGGAGCTAGTGTCTCTGGCGTAATACGTGGAAAGCCTTCTCTGACCTCATAGGTTCGTGTTTGAACCATGGAGAAGCAGGGAAAATCATATTCTGGAATGTCGATATAACCAACCTCGGCAAGCCTTTTTTCAAATATCAGAATCAGGTCACTGTCGGCGATTTTCTCCTTCAGCCGGAATATGAAATCATTCAGCGAGAGGCCGGTATTACAGTCCGTATTTACCGCTAGGAATATGACTCGCAGGTGCAGTGTTTCGAGATGTGTTGTCAGTTGGGATTCGGTAGAGATTTTTACCGAATCCGCGTATGAACCGCCGATGGATTTGATTTCCACGGCGGACTGCCCGAATATAAAATCGTGCGGCGCTCCCATCGGCCCCTGCCAACCTTCGACGGCGGCCTGAACGCTGACATGCTGTCCGTCGATGCACTCCTCAAGGAACAGGAGCTCTCCGAAAAGTCCCTGAACTTCCTGTGCAGACAGGCGATTACGGTTTGCTCTACTCAGTAACGTCCGCCAGCGTTCCAATTGAGCATAGATTACGTCGATGGCCGCGTGAACATCTGGAACGCTCCTGGTTTTCTTCACCAGAGCATCGCACAGGGTATAGAAAATGTCCGCGTTTTCGGCATTCTGCAATGTGATGAGGAATACGCCATCCGCCGTATCGGGAATCACTCGGACGTCTGTCGTGATGCCGGTAAGGGCAATTTTTCTGATTTTGATGTCGTCCAGCAGTGCCGCATCAAATCTGAGTACCAGGAGATAATGGCCGGACACATCTTTACCCCAGAAAAAATCATGGGGGTGGCTGCGGTCTACCCTGAGCCGGTTGATTTCACTGGCGGGTGTATGGATTTCCTCCCATGGCAGACGATCAGTTGTCATAATCATCATCCTCATCGTCTGGATTATCGAATGATTCTTCCTGCAACTGTCTCAGCCAGACTTTGTTCACCACATAATCGACCGTGATCAAATCTTTGCTGCCGGGAAAGCAGATGCCAATTGCCGGAACCCGATCCAGCAGTAACTCCTCACGGTTTTCCTCTTTTATTTTGTGCACCAGTTTTACCGTATGTAGCATTAGTAGTGGCCGTGGCATTAGTCGATAGTACTCAGCAGCGGTGGTCGCTTGTTCTCGCATTGCAGTATCCAGCCCTAAAAATTCCGCCTCGCGGCTGGCGACACGCTGCTTGTTAGTGATGTAATAACCTTTTTCCTCAAGTGGCTCACGGATGCCTCCATTGGCCGATGCGCCAACCGCACGTTCCTGGCAGTAAATAATATCCGTGTCTGAAATCTGAAACTCAGTGGTGTTTGGCTTCGGCTTTTCAAGCGAAATGAAAGCGATATCTACGGTCGGATATTTATCCGAAACTTTCCGCAGATAGTCGAGAGCGGCAGTTTTCTTGTCCTGAATCTGGCGATGGAATCTGAATTCCATAAGGAATTTCTCAGCCTGCTCCCAACCAACTGCCTCCCAGAAATAAGAATTTCCACTGGGTATCCGCTTATGGGAGTGTTGCTGCTGTAGTTCGGCAAAGAGCTTCTTCATCAGCTCTTGGTTCTCGCGGATAATACCGGCATCAGATGGAACGATAAACGTCTCCGTCAACTTACCACTGAGGTTGATTTTGAACGGCCTGCGTTCCGCATCGCGCATTTTGTTAAGCGCAGTAACAGTCAGAGAATCGGGATGAGCACGTACATACAGCCCGAAATCTATTGGACTCAGCCGATCTCGGCGCATCTGTTTAATCTGTTGCCTCAATTCTTCGGTGGCTTCCGCAATGTGCGAATACCATCCCTGTGATTCTGATGGCAACCAGACACGGCATAAATCTTCGTAGCCAGCGCGGTAACCGAACCAGCGGCCCATCTGCATGAGCGTGTCATACATCTTTGTATTCCGGTACATGTAGCTGATCATCAGCCCTTCGAGAGTGAGTCCGCGCGACAGGCTCAACCCCCCGATAGCAAGTGCTGTAAGAGATTCGCCGTTTTCTTCTGCCCAGCGGTAATCCAGCACCTCATCCGACTTGCTGTTTACCACGAATATTTTTATGGCATCGACGGCTTCATAAAGAACTTTCTGAATGTCCTGCCATGATTTATTTCTATCAGAAAACTCTTCATCGTATATTTCCCGCAGCGCCTGCATATGAGCATCTTTGAGCGCTTTAGCTTCGGGAAGCGCGTAATTGAACATCACGGCGTTCTTCATATCTTTCAGGTACAGGGAAATATGCTCCCTGATCTGGCGCTGCACATCCACAAACCGCGATGCGTTCACCATCATGGAGGCATGTTTATTGCGGTGCTCCCTGACGATGCGGATGGCCTTTCCGACAATGAATGCATGGATAGCTTTTTTTAGCGAAAGCGGCAACTCGCTGACAGGATGATTTTTCTTGTGCTTGAGAGGGATAATGTCTTCCGCATCATCGATGGTTTCCAGAATGTTCTCACTGGTTACCTCATCAACGAAAACCTTCTGCGGACCGAAATAATTGGTCGGGGCGTCCAAGCAATAAATAAAATCGCGTGGGAAGAGGTCAAGGTCATCCAACATCTCATCATCTGTCTCTGGATTGATAAATATGTTGGCGAATGGTGTGGCGGTATACCCGACATAGCAGCTTTTCCTGAACAGGCTCAGGATATTTCTTATTTGTTTATTAGTTGCAGTTGGATCGAGGTCTTCTCTATTTGTGTTGATGGACGCGTTATCCGCCTCATCATCGATCATCAGCATGGGAATGTTATCGATTTTGTCGGCTGATTCCCGCGTGTTCCATTCCTTTAACCAGGCATAAAGGCTTTTCAGTGTGGATACGTTCTTCTTGATCACCACTACGACGGGCTGCTTATATACCTGTAGGTCGGCGCCCAGCTGGTTGGCGATTCGTTTGTCGAAATCCTTGTCCGTAGTAGTAAGGGTGACAGGGAAGCGCCGGTTGGGATGATCGAGTCCGACACCGATCAGCTTTCCCCGCCTGTTTGGATCACTGTTCTTGCCGATAAATCCTTCATCCACCCGCTGCTGTGTTTGGGTACGCAGGTTATTATGTATACCGGCAATGACGATGATAAATTTGTATCCGGCGTCTGCCGCCTTTGAAATCAGCCCGATGTAGTTGGCAGTCTTACCGGACTGCACATGACCTATCACCAAGCCACGGCGTTTCCAATCTCCCGTATCCTCGGGATTTCTTAACAACCCAAGAATTTTGCCCGTTACATCACCCATGGTATTTACAACATGCGGCCCCCAGCCTTCTGATTTCAGGTGGCTTTCATAATCACCCCAGTAATCCCAACTGATTTCTTTCTTTTCATACCATGCGTCATCATGTTCAGTACGCTGATCCACGAGTGATATGCCTTCACTCATGGTAGTGACGAGCTTAGTTTCTACGCTCTTGATAATCTGCTCGATAGGATAATCATCCAGTCCGAACACCGGTGCCATCATCTTTGCCTTTTGCTCAATGTCAGCTGCTGTAAGGGGCGATGTATTTCTGAGCGCCAACACTATTGCCGTTTCAAAATCATTCAGGTTATGCATAAAATTTTCTCCCTGATTACTTGTTCAATTTCATGCGGGTAATTATTAAATGGTTTTAGCTTGCTAACTGTTTCCCGGAAAGTATTTTCATCCAGCTGTTGTTCGGCAGAGAGAATCTGATACAGCATAAGCAGGCGTCGTCGGACTTCCTCTGGCTCAATCTGCCGCGCTTCGTCGAAGCTCTTGGGAGCAATCGAATAGTCAGAGTAAATGGCTTCTACGGGAATGGAATCCTCAATGACGGACAGCACCTCCTGAAACAGCCGCTGTTCATCGCCTTCCAGTATTTGCTTGAAGGCATTCAGCAGTGGGTGATCCCTGTTCAGGGAATATCTGATGCCCCCATGTCCCGCATATTTCAGCCAGAATGGATCAGAGGCCTCATCGAAAAGATGCCCGCCCCTTCCCGAATGAACACGGGTACTTTGTTCCACGATCCGGTTGATAATCTGCCGGAGTTTTTCTTTCACTTGGTATGGCGGATGGGCTCTGGATTTCTTGATGTCAATTGTCCAATGTTCATCCAGCGCATTGGGAAAATCTATCCTGACGCGAGCGAGCTTGGTGGCTTCGCTTTTTGAAACCAGCCGGAACCAGTTCCCCCATGCCATCAGTCGGCAGTTACGGTAGACATATACTCCTTGGTTGCTGACAAACTCGCTGCGGCTTTGATAATAATCGTGTTCCTTCGGTGTCAGCTTGCTGTGATGGGGCAGGATATAGGGCTGAATCCTGACTTCCTCACCAGATATCCTGACAATTTCTTCAGGTAGCAACTGCGTAGCTTTGTTGTTAAGGCAGAAAGGGTCGAAAGGCTCCACCGGATGTCCGTTGATATATATTTCCAGCTTCCGATTTCTGACTTCACCAGAAAGATAGCGATGGAAGACAAGGGCAAGATGTTTTTCCGTGGCTTCCATCTTTTCGTAAAGCATATCCTGCTGCACGGCTGTCGATTCTCCTTCACACAGCCTGTCCAGCTTCTGCCATAACACTAGCGTTCCATGATCGCCCAGTTTGTCCATGTATGGGCTGGCTTGGATTTCTTCCGTGTTAAGAATGCCCAGCACCCATTCATCATGCTCTGATACTACATCTAGATCCCACACGGCGCCGACAGTCTCGCCGTTCTTCCTGCTGATGACCGTCAACTGGCGGCATTGCGAGAATGAGGCGGTTTTCAATCCCAACCCGAATCGCCCGAGATCATCGCTGGTTCTTTTGCTCTTGGGATGCGTGGAGCCATGACGCATAGCTTCTATAAGTTCTTCACGATTAAGCCCGCGTCCATTATCTGTGACGCCGAGCCGAGGATGTCCAGTATTGAAATCAATCCATATATCAACGCGAGAGGCATTGGCGGCAATGCTGTTGTCAATAATGTCCGCAATGGCCGTTTCCAAGGAATAACCGATATCCCGCATGGATTCGGAAAGAGAAGATGCTCTTGGCGGCAGGGTATATTTCTCCATCAGAAGGCCACCAGCTTTTTCAGGCGTCGCTGCAGAATTCCAGATACTCTGCCAAGCACAGCGTCAGCATTGTGTTTGATTTCGCACTCCCATACGACAATGGGGAGCCAGCCTGCTTTCTTGAGAAGAGAAAGGTTGTTTTCATCCCGCATAACATTCTCCTCAAATTTCCGGCTCCAGAAATCCAGACGGGATTTCGGCATATAAGTATATTTGCACCCCGGATGCCGATGCCAGAAGCAGCCATGGACAAAGATTACTGTCCTGTATTTAGGAAGAACAATATCAGGTTTTCCTGGAAGTTTTTTATCGGAAATTCTAAATCTGTACCCCATACGATGCAGCATCGAACGAACAGCAAGCTCAATCTTTGTATTCTTTCCCCGGATACGCGACATATTCCAACTGCGTTTTTCAGGGGTCAGTGTATCCATGCTAAACCTTCAGACGCTTTAAAATGTCATGGACTATTTCTGCAACCTGCATGGACAGCAGCGGAGGCACGGCATTACCGACCTGGTGATACTGTGACGTTCGGCCCCCTTCAAATTTGTAACTATCGGGGAATGTTTGCAGCCGCGCCGCTTCCCTGACTGTCAGGCTGCGGCACTGGGACGGGTCATAATGAATGAAATAATGCCCATCTTTAGAAATATGGGAAGTGATTGTAGTGGAGGGACGCCCCCCGACTTGCACCCTGAAACGATCCGCAAAGTGATCATTATGCACGCCCTCCTGCACGTTACGGTGTGCTGGTAGAAGCGCAGGAGGAAAGTCGCTGAGATGGACGGATTTTCCATTGGCTGCCGCGTAGGCGGACACAAAAAGATAGCGATGCAGATCACTCCTCATGTGGCTTCTGCCCGCATGGTTGGTCACCACCCCGTCGCAGCCATGCCGGTACCAGTCCGGATATATCTTGGGGCGACCGTTATAATTCAAAGTTTCGGCACCCGCCATCAACTCGCGTTTCTGTATGTCCACCAAGGCCCCGTCAATTTTTTCGACTGTTTGCAACAGGCCATTGTTTCTCCCTTTGCGATACCAAGCCTCTGAGGTTATTGAGCCAAGAATCTCACGCCAGATTTCAAGTGTGTCAGGTTCGCGGGATACAGTGCTGCGTATCTTCGGGAGATCACCGATTGCCTGTGCAACAGACGTCGCTTCCGATTTATGAAGTGTTTCAGGCGTGATATGAATATCATCCCGAATACCCAGTATGAGCATACGGTGCCGAGCCTGCGGGATGCCATATTTTTCTGCTTTCACCAGGAAATCTTCCGGCTCACAATGCTCAGGAAGCCTGTTATCCACCAGAGAAAATAGCTTGTAGCCTAGGCCAGAACTCCGACCGCTGACAGCTACTTCCGGCTTCCGCAGATCGCTCAATATACTCCCGATAATTTTTTTGCCGGAATGCTGCGCAGAAAGTATTCCCTTCACATTCTCCATCACGAACACCGGAGGCCGGTGATCCGCGATGATGCGCAGATATTCCTTGTAAAGAAAATGGCGTTCGTCGTCCTCAAAATCAGGATTGGTACTCCGCATGCGCGCACGTCCGACAAGTGAATATGCTTGACAGGGTGGCCCACCGACCAGCACCCATTTTTCACTGCCATTCAGTCTCTGACTGATGAGGTTTTTCACCTCATGCTGCGGGGTCTTACCAAGTTCGATGCACTGTGCCTCTTCTGCTGCTGCCTTGGCCTGCCGAGGATAAAATTCAAATAACTCCGCCTTGGTAATCTCACCCTTGGCATAAGACCAGTATTCCTGCGGTATTTTTTCCGGATCAAACTGGCGGTAAAAACTACGCAGCATCAATGTGCTGTGCGCGGATGGGGTTTTTTCAATTGAAAGGGCAAGCCTGAACAATGATTTTCCCGTGCCATAGCCTAAGGCAGCAAAGCCCTCTCCAAGCCCTCCTGGGCCAGCGAAAACGTCAATTACTTTATATGGTTCTTTATCAGCCATTGTTGTTTTTAAATAAGTAGCCAAGAGGTTTGGCTGACGGGCTGACGCATTTGAGCCTTAACATAGTAGCCAAACTAGGGATGACTCAACGCAACAAACCGACCTTGCCGCAAAGCGCATGCAGCGCCCGTTGCAGAATGGCGGGTTTAAGTGTAGCGATATTGGTTAACACAAGGGATTGGCTGAACGTAAAAACCTTGTCGGTGCGAATCCAACTGGGTTTGGGCAGGTGTCCAGCCAGCAAGTCGTCGTTGGAAATGGCAACAGCAGGAAAGGGGCTGGGCCGGGAAGTGATCGCCAACGCGATGAAATCGCCCGTTGCGTCGGGCGGGGTCAATACCAAAGCGGGGCGTTTTTTCTGACTGGACAGGTCTGAGAAAGGAAACGGGAGGAGAACGATGTCACCCGTTGCCGGCATGATCCCACACCTCATCTTCGGCGTTGTCCCATATACCCGCAAGACTGGATTGCTGTGCGAGCATCAGGCTTTCGGTCTCGGCATGTTCTCTTTTGAGGGTGATGAAGTTGACGAAGTCCAGCACCTCCCGCGCCAGCGGCTCGGGCAGGTTCTTTGCGCGCTCGTAAATGATTTCGGCGGTGTTCATGACAAACCTCGTTGATAACAAAATCATTATGGCACAAAAGCAGGCGGAATTCCCCCGGCTACCCTTTCACCCGTGCAATCCTCACCACTTCCTCGATCTTGCGCAGCACCCGCATGACGTTGGCGAGATGCACGCGGTTTTCCACTTGCAGGGTAAACATCATGGTGGTGTAGGCGCTGCCATCGACCTCTTCCATGCTGACGTTGTCGATGTTCGAGCCGGCGTCGGCGATGGCGGCGGCGACTTTGGCGAGTACGCCGCGCTGGTTGGCTACCACCAGTTTGATGCTGACGTCGTAAGGCTTGCGCGGTGCGTTGGGATCCCATTCCACATCCAGCCATTTTTCGGAGTCGGCGCGGCTTTTGGTAAAAACCGAGCAGTCATGGGTGTGGATGACCAGCCCTTGGCCTTTTTTGATGAAGGCGATGATCGGGTCGCCGGGAATCGGCTGGCAGCATGAGGCGAACTGGACGGCCATGCCTTCGGTGCCACGGATGGTGATGGGGGTCATCATGGCGGCTTTGCGCTCTTCCGCGCTCTCGGTGACGGCGAGGAGTTGGCGCGCGACCACGACGTTGAGGCGTTTTCCCAGTCCGATTTCGGCGAGAATTTCCTGCCTGTTTTTGCCGGTGCATTCGTTTAGCAGCTTGTCCCATTGGGCTTCACCGATCTCTGACGGGTTGGCACCCAGCGCCCGTAGTGCCTGGTTGAGCATGCGTTCGCCCAGAATGGCGGATTCGTCGTACTGCATGGTTTTGAGGAAGTGCCGGATGTGCGAGCGCGCCTTGCCGGTGATGACGTAATGAAGCCATGCCGGGTTGGGTTTGGCGAGGGGGGCGGTGACGATCTCGACCTGATCCCCGTTCTTCAGTTCGGTGCGGAGTGGCCTCAGTTCGTGGTTGATTTTTACCGCCACGCAGCGGTTGCCGACGTCGGTATGTACGGCATAGGCAAAATCCACCGGAGTAGCGCCGCGCGGCATGGCCATGATCTTGCCCTTGGGGGTGAAGACGTAGACTTCGTCGGGAAACAGGTCGACTTTGATGTGTTCCAGAAACTCGGTGGCATCCCCGCTTTCAGACTGGATTTCAAGCAGGCTTTGCAGCCACTGATGGGTCTTCTGCTGCATTTCATTGATGGTGGCGTCGCTGCTTTTGTACAGCCAGTGTGAGGCCACGCCGGCTTCGGCGATCTTGTGCATGTCCTGGCTGCGAATCTGCACCTCGACCGGCGTGCCGAAAGGCCCGAACAGGGTGGTGTGCAGGGACTGGTAGCCGTTGGCCTTGGGGATGGCGATGTAATCCTTGAACTTGCCCGGTATTGGCTTGTAGAGCTGGTGCAGGGCACCTAATGCAAGGTAGCAGGTGGAGACATCCTTGACGATGACGCGAAACCCGTAGATATCGAAAACTTCGGAAAATGTCAGGGATTTATCCTGCATTTTCTTGTAAATACTGTAAAGATGTTTTTCCCTGCCGCTGATCGTCGCGTCAATGTCGCAGCTTTTTAATCGCCCCTTGATGGCCTCCAGCACTTTCCCGACCAGTTCGCGGCGGTTGCCGCGTGCAGCCCTGACCGCTTTTGCCAGCACCTCATAGCGGTTGGGATAGAGATGGTAAAAACTCAGGTCTTCAAGTTCGTCGTAAACGCTGTTCAGCCCCAACCGGTTGGCGATCGGGGCGTAAATTTCCATGGTTTCACGCGCGATGCGCTGGCGTTTTTCCGGCGCCATTGCGCCGAGGGTGCGCATGTTGTGCAGGCGGTCGGCAATCTTGATCAGGATGACGCGTACATCGCGCGCCATTGCCAGCAGCATTTTACGGAAATTCTCGGCCTGGGCGTGAGCTTCGGTCTGGAATTCGATCTTGTCGAGCTTGGAAACGCCGTCCACCAGTTCGGCGACCGCCTTGCCGAATTTTTCGCCGATTTCTTCCTTGGTGATGGCGGTGTCTTCCATCACGTCGTGCAGCAGGGCGGCCATCAGCGCCTGGGCGTCGAGATGCCACTCCACCAGAATACTGGTGACTGCCAGGGGGTGTGAAATGTAGGGGTCGCCGCTCACCCGGAACTGGCCGGCGTGGGCGGACTTGCTTAAACGGTAGGCCGCCTCAATCGAGGCGATATCTTCCGGTTTAAGGTAATCGAGATGGGATGTGAGCTCCGAGATGTCGGGCATTTGCTCAGTGCTAAGCCAGCAGCCTGATTCAGCACGCGGAACCTGGTTAGGCCAGACCGCGGGCCAGGATTTCCAGGCCGACCTTACCCTGGGCGATTTCGCGCAGGGCGATGACCGTTGGTTTGTCGCGGTTTGGATCCACCATCGGGGTGCCGCCCTGGGCAATCTGGCGGGAGCGAATGGTGGCGACCAGTGCCAGCTCAAAGCGGTTGGAAACATGTTTCATGCAGTCATCTACGGTAATGCGAGCCATGGCTTTTCCTCTGTAATGGTTCCGGGTT
Source organism: Sulfuricella sp. (assembly GCA_028713975.1). GTDB lineage: Bacteria > Pseudomonadota > Gammaproteobacteria > Burkholderiales > Sulfuricellaceae > Sulfuricella. The sequence continues at coordinate 92,269 of JAQTNE010000010.1, read as the reverse complement.
ACTTCATTTTGCCGATCATTTCGGCGTAAGCGTCGATCTGCCGGTGGGCTGTCAGCCTCTGTGCGCGGATGACGGCGATCAGATCCTGCAACGCCGCTTCGAATACATCGTTAATAATAACATAATCAAACTCTTCCACATGGCTGATGTCTTCGCGTGCGGCAGCGAGGCGGCGCGCGATCACTTCGTCGGAGTCTTGCCCTCGCCCCTTAAGCCGCGCAAGCAGGGCTTCCAGCGAGGGCGGCAAAATAAAAATCCCGGCGGCCTGGGGAAAGATTTTCCTGACCTGGGCTGCGCCTTGCCAGTCAATTTCCAGCAGGATGTCGGTGCCGGAGCGCGTAGCATTTTCGATCCAGGGTTGCGAAGTACCGTAACGGTTGCCGTAGACCTGGGCGCTTTCGAGGAAATCGCCGCGCCCCAGCATTTCCAGGAATTTCTGCTCCGTGACGAAATGGTAGTCCTCGCCGTCCGTTTCGCCGGGCCGAGGCGGGCGGGTAGTGTAGGATATGGACAGCTTCACTTTGCTGTCGTTCTCCAGCAGTGCCCGTACCAGGCTGGTTTTGCCCGCGCCGGACGGAGCGGTGACGATGAAAAGGTTTCCCTGGCTCATAATTTGCTCGTTATGGTGCTATATATGAAATTATTTCGGAATAAATTAAATTCAAGTTTATTCCGGATGTGCCGATAGAATAAAAGGATAAACTCAAATAATCCAGCCAAATTCAACGGGAGTGAAAAATAATGAAAAAACTTGCCTTAGTTGTCTTGATGGGCGCGCTGTTTTTAGCAGGCTGCGCAATCAATCAGTCAGATAAGCTAGATAAGCCAGCTGTTCAGTCGGTAGAAGTCAAGCCGCAACCTACTATCAGGTTGACTGCAGTGGGTTACGGCGCATCCAGCTCCTTCGATGGCTACACGCCGGGCCAGCGGCGCCTGATGGCAATGCGGGCGTCAAAACTGGACGCTTATCGCGCATTGGCCGAACAGATTTACGGGGTGAGAGTGGTTGGTAATAGCACCGTCTCCGCTTTGGTTTCGCAGAATGATGGTTACCGGGTTTACGTGAATGCATTCGTGCGCGGGTCGAGGGTGATCAGCGTGACGCCGATGGCAGACGGCAATTATGAAACCGAGCTGGAGATTGATGTGAGCCAGAGTTTTTATGATTATTTCCGTGCGGGCGCGGAGGCTTCTGCGGCCCCGGCATCTGCGGGGAATTCAACTTCCCCGGCGGCGGTTAGAGGGAGCGTCGGCCCCGGCAGTTATTACGGAACCAATTTTTACTACTCGGAATAAAGCTTCGGCCAGCGCTCGCCACATGAAAAAATGGCTTATATGTGCCATCCTCAATCTGTCTTGCCTGGCAAGTTCTGGTGCAGCAGAGGTTGAGGGTTTCGCTGTCTATGAGAATGGTGGCATCGACAAGGCGCGCCTTTTGGCCGTGAAAGATGCGCTATACCAGGCTGCGTTAAATTCAGGCGCGTTTGTCGATGCAAAAGAAGGTCTGAACCGCCGGGGCGAGCTGGAGCGGGAAATTTATCTCAGCCCAGCCGGTAGCGTGAAAAATTACACGGTATTGCGGGAGTGGACAGAGGGTGGGTTATTCCACGTCAGGCTGGATGTGAAGCCATCTGAAGCCAGCCGGGATGCCGCCCAGGACGAAGAAAAAACACGGCTCAGAAGAAAAATAACGGCATCAAAATTCAAGATTAACTTTCGTCCGGTCGACCTGATTCCGAATGTCCGGTCCGGCTTCCCGGAAGAATTGTTGCGAAGGCTCGAGGCGAGTGATGAGTTTTTAGCAAGCAACCCATCGGTAGGAACTGGATATCCGCCATTGAAGGCTAATCCGGACGCACTTTCAAGCACGGATGATGCGCGTGAAATAGCGTTTAAAACGGGCAGTCAGTTTGTGCTGTCAGGCGTCATTGATGCCGGCGTCGGGCGCGCCGATTTTGGCCGGTGGATAGAGGTTGAAATAGATGTGTATGACGGGCTTACCGGGATACTCATTGCACAAAGACGCCACGGCATGGCTATCAGCGGAGCGGGTGAAATTGAAACCGGATCACTCTTTGGCAGTGCCCGGTTTTTCAGTACACCCTTTGGGCAGCGGTTCAATGTCTTCATGAAATCGCTGGTTGAGGATACCCGGAAAGATCTCCGCAGCCTGCCTTTCATGGCGAATATTACGGATATCGACAACAGAAAAGTGTATGTAGACGCGGGCGCCGTTTCTCATGTGGAGCCGGGCGATAAATTCATGGTTTATCATTCGGGGAATCGCCCGCAGTCAGAGGCCGCATCCAATAAAATATTGGGGTATCCTACCGTTCCGGTCGCATCCCTGGTGATCAAACAAGTGTTTCCCCTGTTTTCGATTGGGGAGTTATCCGTTGATGCTAAAAAAATAGATCTCCGGGTGGGGGACTTCGTTAATGCGAAAAGTGTGAGCCAAAAAACGGATAGCGTAGTCGCCAAATAAGGCGGGATAAATCTTATTTGCAGTAATTAACGCTAAAAGGGCGGAACAATGAAAACAATTTTAGTGGCTATGTTTTCCGGCATCTTCTTGCTGGTGGGCGCAACTTGCAGTGCGGCGGAGGTGGAAATCGAGCCGACTCCCACGGTGAAGCTTGTCAGGCCGAAATACAGCCCATATAAACGCTCGCCCAAGAGTAGGCGGAAGGTTGTGGCGCCGATCCGTCCTGCGCCTGTCATAATGGCTCCTGTTATCCAGAACAACGACAAGATATCGGGAGACATAACCCGATCCTGGCAACCTTACTCTTATCCTTAACTGGAAGCGTCCGTCATGAATTGGATACATGAAAACCTGCTGGCTGTTTTTTCGTTGCTCCTGAATCTGGTTGCACTGGCTCTGATCGGCTTTATTTTGATAAATCAAAATAAGACGATGTCCAGCATTCACGATGCTACTGCACAGATGAAGGCGATAGGGGCGGGAGCGATCAACAAACCCGATGATCTTGGGCCGCGAATCAACTTGTTGGATACCTCGTTAAATAAAATCGACTCGAAACTGGGGCAACTGGACATAAAGCTGAATGAAATTGATGCGAAACCGGCCCATTCGGATTCGAAGCCTGCCGGTGTCGATGTTAAGCTGATGAACAAAGCTAATTCAAAACTGGATAAAATTGATTCGCGTCTGGCGGATATTCAAGCGGAATCCCGCAAGCTCGACTCAAAAATTACCCGGATCGATGATGCGATCAAGGAAATGAAGAAACAACAGGCTCGAAATGGCCGGGGCTATGTATTTCCCTAAGCCTATTTTAGGTTGGTTCCGTCGAGAGCAAAAAAGCCGCTGACCATGCGGCTTTTTTGTGGTTCGTGAGGCTTTGCGAGCCGGGACGGAGCGCTATTCGATATTCTGTATCTGTTCCCGCATCTGTTCGATCAGAACCTTGAGTTCCATCGCAGTCTGCGATATTTCGGACGCCGCCGATTTTGATCCCAGGGTATTGGCTTCGCGGTTGAGTTCCTGCATCAGGAAATCCAGCCGTTTGCCGGCAGCGCCCCCCTTTTCGAGGATGCGCCTCATTTCAGTGAGGTGGGTTTGCAGGCGTGACAGCTCTTCGTCCACGTCGATCTTCTGGGCGAACAGCGCGATTTCCTGGCGGATGCGGTCATCTTCACCTGTTACCATGACTTCCTTGAGTCGGGCTGTGAGTTTTTCCTGGTAGGCGGCAACCAGCCGGGGGATATGCGGTTGCACATCCGTTACCCGAGTTTCCATCTGGTCGACCCGTTGCAGCAAAAAATCTTTCAGTTTTTCGCCCTCGCGCTGGCGCGAGGCGGACAGTTCATCAAGGCCTTGGCGCAACAGGGCCAGGCAGACTTCCCGCAGGTTTTCAGTGTTGACGTTTTCGCTTTCAATTACGCCGGGCCAGCGCAGCAAATCCGCCACGCCGAGAGGCGGGCTATCGGGCGTCAGTTCCTTCAATGAACGAGCCATATATGCAATCTGCTCGGCCAGTGCGGTGTTGAGCCGCAGCGGGGTTTGCCCCGCGTTGCGTGCGGTGAAATTCAGCCGGCACTCCACCTTGCCGCGGTTTAAAGTCGCGCCGATTTGCTCGCGCAGGGCGGGTTCCAATGCCCTGAATGGTTCATCCAGGCGGAAGTGGATTTCCAGGTAGCGCGAATTGATCGAGCGCAGCTCCAGGCTCAGGGCGCCTTGCGTTACTTCCTGTGTTACTGCGGCAAAGCCGGTCATGCTGTTAATCATGGGGAACCTGCTCTTTCCTGGGCTTTAGAACCCTTTACTTTGCCAGGCCAAATCAGAATAATGGCTGGAATCATTAATCATACAGATGGTGCAATGGCCCCACAACCTAATCAGGCGCTCCTCGGTGGCTATCAACTGCTTAACTACCGCATTGAAAAGCAGATCAGCGCTGGCGGTTTCAGCCTGGTTTACCTGGCGCATGACGAAAACGGCAAACCGGTCGCGATCAAGGAATATCTGCCCAGCGCTTTGGCGCTGCGCGAAGAAGGTGCCATGGTGCAGGCCACCTCGGCGGAAAATCTCAATATCTTCCGTTATGGCATGAGGTGTTTTTTTGAGGAGGGCCTGGCACTCGCCAAGATTGCTCACCCCAACGTAGTGCGGGTGACCAATTTTTTCCGCGCCAACGAAACCGTCTATATGGTGATGCAATATGAGCGCGGTCGTACGCTCCAGGACTATATCCTGCATCGCAAGAATGAGATCAAGGAAAATTTCATCCGGCGTATTTTTGCCGAGCTGCTCGGCGGCCTGCGCGAGGTGCATGCCCACAAGATTCTGCATCTTGATCTCAAGCCTTCCAATATTTACATCCGCCTCGACGGCTCGCCGCTGTTGCTCGATTTTGGCGCGGCGCGGCAGACCCTGACTCTGGAGAAGACCAGCCTCAACCCGATGTACACGCCGGGCTTCGCCGCGCCGGAACAATACGGCCATGATCGCGACAAGCTCGGCCCCTGGGCCGATATTTACGGTGTTGGCGCCAGCATGTTCGCCTGTCTTTCCGGGTTTGCTCCACAGGCCGCCAATATGCGCGTGGAGGGGGACAGGCAGGAGTCGGCGAAAAAGTTGTGGGGCGGCCATTACTCCGATCATCTGCTCGAGCTCATCGACTGGTGCCTGAAACTGGACCCGCTGGAACGGCCGCAGAGTGTGTTTGTGGTGCAAAAGGCGTTGCTGGAGAAAGACAAGGTGCCTGAAATACAGAAAAAACGCTCGTTGTTGCATCGCCTCCGCAATAAATTAAAGAAGGCGGGTGGGTGATGAAATTTTCGATCTTCCAGTCCAGCCGTCAAGGCGGACGCAGATACAACCAGGATAGACTGGCCTATTCCTACAGCCGCGACGCGTTGCTGATGGTGGTGGCTGATGGCATGGGCGGCCATTTTCACGGCGAGATCGCATCCCAGATCGCGGTGCAATTTCTGGTGGAAAATTTTCAGAAACAGGCAAAACCCGCATTGAAAGATCCGGTTCGTTTCCTTGTTAATGCCATCAACCATGCTCATGAGGCCATCGGCGATTATGTCCGGGCGCACGGCCTGAGCGAGCATCCCCGCACCACCTGCGTCGCCTGCGTGGTGCAGGGCGGCCATGCCTACTGGGCTCATGTCGGGGACACGCGGCTGTATTATTTTCATGACGGCAAGCTGGCGTCGCGCACCCGCGATCATTCCCTGGTGCAGCAACTGTTCGAGCAGGGCAAGATTACCGAGGCGCAGATGACCACGCATCCCGAGCGCAACAAGGTCTACAGTTGCCTGGGCGGCCCCATCCCTCCCGATATCGAGTTGTCGCGCAAGACGCTGCTGCATGAGGAGGATACGCTGCTGCTTTGCTCCGACGGCCTGTGGGGTCTGCTTTCGACAGAAGAAATTGCCTCGATTCTCGATGCGTATCCGATTGCCACGGCAGTTCCCGAGTTGCTCGATCATGCCGAATTACGCGGCGGCGAGGAGGGGGATAATCTCAGCGCGATTGGCATGAAATGGGGCGACGAAGGCCGCCTGCACGACCCGCGTTCCATCTCTTCCGCCACCATGCCGCTGGACAGCCACACGGTGCAGCTCAATACGCTCAGTGTGGAACGGGGGGAGGGCGAGCCGGATGTAACCGAGGCGGATATCGAGAAAACGATTGCTGAAATCCAGGCGGCGATCCGGAAATATTCAAAATAGAATTGGCGCTATAATGGCGCTCTTTCGTCGAACCAGAGGCATTTCATGCGCCCCAGCAAACGCAATCCGGACCAGCTCCGTAATATCACTATCACCCGCAACTACACCAAGCACGCCGAAGGCTCGGTGCTGATAGAGTGCGGCGACACCAAGGTGATCTGCACCGCCAGTATTGATGAAAAAGTGCCGCCCTTCCTGCGCGGCAAGGCGCAGGGCTGGACTACCGCCGAATACGGCATGCTGCCGCGCTCCACCGGCTCGCGCATTGACCGCGAGGCGGCGCGCGGCAAGCAAACCGGTCGCACCCAGGAAATCCAGCGGCTGATCGGGCGCTCGTTGCGTTCCGTGGTGGACCTCAAGGCGCTCGGCGAGCGCACCATCCAGATCGACTGCGATGTGATCCAGGCCGACGGCGGCACCCGCACCGCCAGCATCACCGGCGCCTACGTCGCGCTGCACGATGCCGTTTCCTTCCTGTTGCAGGAAGGCAAAATCAAGGAATCTCCGCTGCGCGACTTCGTCGCCGCGGTCTCGGTCGGCGTCTATCAGGGCGTGCCGGTGCTGGATCTGGATTATGTCGAGGACTCCGGCTGCGATACCGACATGAACGTGGTGATGACCGGCAGCGGCGGCTTTGTCGAGGTGCAGGGCACGGCCGAAGGCGCGCCTTTCAGCCGCACCGAAATGGAAGCTATGCTCAATCTCGCCGAGAGCGGCATCGCCCAGCTCATCGCCAAGCAGAAAGCGGCGCTGGGAGTGAATTGATTCGCTGTTTTTAAATATGGAGGCGCCATATGAAAGGTGGCATCAGTCTGGGCGAGTTCATCGAGCAAGTGAAAAAAGAACTGCGGCAAGCCCAGGAAACGAGCAAGGAGCCGATGTTCCAGCTTTCCGAGGTAAACCTGGAGGTGTCGTTTGGCGTGGATGCTTCCGCCAAGGCGGAGGGCAAGTTGATGTTTTTCGTCGATCTCAGCGGTGAAGCCAAGACATCCCGGTTGCACAAGGTCAGCCTCAAGCTGACGCCATTGGAGGAGATCATGCCAATGTCTTTTGATAAGACCCACAGAAATTACATTATTCAGAAAGGCGGCATCGCCCTGGATAATCCCCTGTCGCCTTCGACGCCAACCGACCTCGGCGATTTCAATCCCGACAAGTGACCCACTGCTGGCTGGAAACCGCATCCAAATGCTGTCGATTGATGTTCAGCGGCTGACGGGCTTTGGCGGCGGCTTTCGCTTCTTCTCCTCCTTCGGCATGAAGCCGGCGACGGCCTCCTTGATCGGGGTGACTTGGTCGTCTGCTTTCTTCAGTAAATCAATCAGCGCAACGCGCAGCGGGTTGAAGCGTTTTTTGCGCTCCATTTTGGCGTTGATCACCTCGCGCTTGAAGGCATCTACCATCTCAGCAATCACCTGAGTGTGGGTGTGGGTCAGGTCGATGAACAGGATCGGCGCCTTGGCGTCGGCGATTTTCATGATTTCACCTTCGGTTCTGACGATGCTGTCCAGTGGCCGCAGGGTGGCGATCAGGAACGGCCCGGCATCGCTCACCAGGCGCGGCTGGATGTCCTTGTCGCCAGCAAGCAGGAAACGGAACTCCGCCAAGTATTGTTGGGCCAGGGAGAAATCATAGCTTTGCCGGTCGAGCGTCGGCTGGTTCGCCGGGATGCAGAACAGGTTGGTGGCGCCCCGGCTGGCAGCGGCGGTGGTGCCCTGCCCCGATTCCAGCAGGAACTGCCGAATGGCGGCGAGCGTGGCATCATAACGGGAGCGAATGGCACTGTTCAAATCCGGGTCGGTCGGGTTGTGGCCGAACAGCACGTAGGTGTACATGCCGAAGCCGGCGAAGCGCCGGGCTTCGTCCCCTTTCTGCAGGATCGGCGCCCAATGGTGTTCGCTGATGCTGACAATCTTGAGCATGGCCATCGCGGGCGCGGCCGTCTCAGCCGTCCCGGTCGCGCCGTTGCCCAATAATGCGGCGATTCCGCCCCCGCCATTTTTCGCCGCCTTTTTCTTGATGCTCTTGGTCTTTTTGCTTGGCAGCGTGGCGGGCGCCGGCTTGAGCGCTTCCATGCGTGGCGCGGCCTTGGGGCTGGGAACAAAAAAAGCGGCGGGCGCTTCTTTCCTGACCAGATCGGGGTCGCATTCGGCGATTGCCTGGGCCGGCGTCCACGAGCCGGTGCGCCAGCATTCGCCATAGCTGTTGCGCACCACTGCGCCACTCGAATCGATCAGGTATCCGCCGCTGGCGGGAAGGTTGGTCAAGGTGCCGGCCAGCAAGGCCAGGATGATGAAGCGGTGCGCTTTCATTTTTCCCCCTCCTTGCTTTTCCCGCGTTCCAGCCCGTAGTCCGCCACCCAGGCGATGCCCACCGCCACCAGCGCGATCAGCAGATAAGGCGGGTTGATTTCGGTGTGGATCAGGGCACCGAACAGCAGCGCCAGGATGACGCCTGCTGCCACGGCGATCAACATTCCTCTGCCGGCTCTGCTCAACATCGTAGCTCCCCGATTCACTTGTCGATGGTCTTGGCTGATCCTGTTGCCCCATTCGTCGGTGCTGCCCGGAAGCGTAGGGCAAACGCCTCCCTGGATTCGCACGGTACCTGTCCGCACACGAGGCTGCCGATCCGGTAGCCCAGTTCCCGATAGGCTTCGAATTGCGCTTCATCGAAAAACTGGTCGGCGGTCGGCTCATCCGGAAATTCCGGATGAGCGCAGCGATAGCCGTAAATATCCTCGGGCAGTCCGTCCACGACCAGGGTGGTTACGTAAATCAGTTCGGCCTGGCTGCCGTCGGCATAAGTGACCTTGCCGCGCACAAAGGCGCAAGGCGAGCGCCTGCCCTCGTCTTGGGGCAATAGCGGCGATATATCCAGATCAATGGCCGCACCAAAATCCACCCGTACCAGGCGGATCACACGGGCCAGGTCATCGAAATTCCAGTCAGGATCGGCGCTGGCATCGGCAATGACGATATAGCGGCAGCGCCGCCTGATCAGTTCGTATAACCCCAGGTTTTCAAAATGCCCGCCATCGGAAAGATGGATGTATTTGTGGTTCTCGTTCATGCCGTTCCCCAGCATTTCGGTGAACATGTACCAGTACCAGGAGGGACGAAACAGGTAGCCCAACCTGCCGGGCGGTCGTTTCGGGTTGCGCGCCCAATATCCCAGGCGGACATTGAACAGCGTCATGAGGAAGGTGAGTGGCCTGGAACGGGTGGCATAGGTGTTGGGGTCGACGGCGGCGCCGGAAATGGCAAAGGCGGTGGACAGGTTCATCCGTCCGCCGGCATAGTCGGCGGTGCGCTGGTAGCCGGTGCTGGAGGCGCCGCAGAACAGCGGCGACAGAATGAAATTGTCGCCGCCCCTTCCCTTGAGCTTGGGGTTCTTCGATCCAACCATGTTGGCATTGGCATTGATGATGTGGTACGGCGCTATGGTCTGTTCGATGCTGCCGAGGTCGCAGCTATCAGCAGCGCTTACGCTCAAATCCTTGCCCAGGCCAAGACTTTCCAGATTGTAGGGCAGGTAGGTTTCCATCAGCCGGTCACGGTAATAGCGATGCATCGAGACATGGTTGACGTTGGCGAATATAGCGAGCACCAGCGATAACGCCAGGCTCCAGTAAAGCCACGTGGGCATGCTGCCGCATCCGGAGACCGCGTGATATCCCCACAGGGTCAGGCCATAGATCAACAGGCCCAAGCCCAGTGACAGGAAGACCGAACGTATTCCCTGGGTCTCGTTGCCGTCCTTGCGGCTGCGCCAGGCACCAATCAAAGCGGCAAGCCCGGCCAGGGAAATGGCCGGCCGCACCGTCTTGTCCAGCCAGGGCAGCAGGCTGGCGTGAAGATAGCCGGAAACATGCGGGATGCTTCCTGCCACGACCAGAGCCACACCCAGCATCAGGAGCTTCCCGGTCAATTCGCTCTTCTCGCGTTGCGCCCGATAGCCGCGCACACTGGGTAGTCCGCTGGTCAGCGCAGAAATTACCGAGTACAGCAGGAACGTAGCCAGCAGAATGCCGCCAAGGTAGAGCAGGCAGTCGAAACCGCTGCCGCCGCACCAGTTGATTTGGCGGGAAAGCAGGGTCAGCACCACCAGAAAAACCGGTGCCAGAACCAGCAGGTTGATCACGATGCCGGACAGGATGGCGGCAATCAGGTTCCAGATGGTCAGTCCGCCGCCGGGCGTCAGATAGTTGCCATGCACGCGTAGCCAGTGCAGCACGTTGCTTGTCCGGCAATAGTCTTTGCGCTGCGCTCCGAACGGGAAGGCAAGTTTCAGCCTCGACATGAACCAGGTCAGCGATGAGCCGATATAGCCGCCGCCGGAAACCGTGGATAAATAATCCACGTGTTTGAGGAATTGAAAACGCTGGAATGCCTGGAGCAAGCCGAGGTTGAACGTGGCGGAACGAACCCCGCCGCCGGATAGCCCCAGGCCGACTGCATCGCGGCCATCATGCAGTTCGGGAGTTTCGGGATAGGCCTGTCTGCGCCTCGCGATGATGCGTTCATTTAATTCTAATTCAAGCACGGTATCGAAGGCTTCCGTGCATCGCCCGGTTTGCGTTTGGTCTGGCGTCACGTTTTTCTCCATCGCTGGGGTTATCGGAGGACTAGGATTTTTTGGCCAGTTCAAGGCATCTGACGTAATTAGTCATGGCATGATCCTTGATGCCGTCCAACCCCGGTTTGGAGTTGAGGATTTCCTCGATGTCGCCTTTCATCCGGTCGACCACCTTGTCCCACCAGTCCATCTGGTCGTCCTGATTGCCATTCTTGTCGAAATACCTGAACGAGCCGACATGACTATAGCCGGAAGAACGGGGCGGGACTCTTGCGACGATGTCATTGTTGTTGACGTAGCGAAAGGTCTGACTGCCAAAATCCGCGTCGAAATTGCCGGCGAAATCGCGGTTGCCGGTGCGCGGCTGGCCGAACGTGTAGAGCCCGTTGACCGGCTCGTCACGCTCGAAGCGCAGCTTGGCCACGGTCAGGGTTGCCAGCGCAGCTCCCAGGCTATGCCCGGTCACCCAAAGTGCACGACCGCGACGCTGCGCGGCAAGGTATTGCCAGATGTCGCGCCAGACACTGTTCAAGGCAACCATAAAACCCTCATGCACCATTCCTCTCGGGCCATTGACAAAGGCAGCGTCGAAGTCGGTAAGCCAATCCTTCAGTTCCTTTTCCGTGCCACGGAAGGCGAGCATGAGCATGGCATCGTTCCCGGCGACAAACGACTGGGTTTCGGTATCTTTGCTTTCAAAGTGCCGGAATTCGGTGAATCCCCATTTTTCCATGTCCTGCCGGGCCGCATCGAAAGGCTCATAAGCAATTTGCGCCGCTTTCCCCAACCAATAGGCATTAATCCTGGAATAATTCCGTGTTCTGGCATCAAAATCAAAATCGCTCATCGATTCCTCCCCCAATGCTTGCCGTTGGTTCGCTTATGCGAAAATTGGGCTTAAAGCCCGACCCGGAGTTGTTCCGCCAGATCGTATTTGCCCCGTCACGCCATTGCATGGCTTGCGCGTATAGCCGCTCCTGGAGGGCTGATGGAGCCGAGGCGCGGCAGGCGAACCATGGTGGTTGTTATTATTGGTCTGTGTGGCTGTACTCACCATATCTATCTAACTATAGAGTGCTTCTTCCTGGAGTCAAATGGCCGGGTGCAGATTGCGCTGGCTGCGGTGAAGACGGATAATTCGGGCCTGAAAAGAATTGAGGTCAGTCATGAAGAAAATAGTTATCGCCTCCAACAACCCCGGCAAGCTGCGTGAGATCGGCGCCATTCTGGCGCCGCTCGACTTCGAGGTGTTCCCGCAATCCGCTTTCAACATTCCCGAAGCGGAAGAACCCTACTGCACTTTCATCGAAAACTGCCTGACCAAGGCGCGCCACGCCTCGGCGCATTCCGGCCTGCCGGCGCTGGCGGACGACTCCGGGATCTGCGTCGATGCGCTGAACGGCGCGCCCGGCGTGTATTCCGCCCGTTTCGCCGGCGAGCCGAAATCGGATGAGCGCAACAACCAGAAACTGATCGAGTCGCTGCAAGGCCATACCAACCGCAAGGCGCACTACTACTGTGTGATCGTGCTGGTGCGCTGGCCGGATGATCCGCAGCCAATCATCGCCGAAGGCGCGATGTACGGCGAAATTATCGACACACCGCGTGGCAGCGGCGGCTTCGGCTACGATCCCTATTTCCTGATTCCCGAACTGGGCCTGACCGGCGCGGAAATCCCGCTCGAGCAGAAAAACAAGATTAGCCATCGCGGCAAGGCGCTGGCCGAGCTGGTGGCGAAGCTGAAGAACGTGAGGGGAGAGGGGTGAGGGGTGAGGGGTTAAAGCCTGGCTCCAGCCTCACGCCTCATGTTTCACGCCTCACCGATCCGCCGCCGCTTTCTCTCTACATCCACCTCCCCTGGTGCGTCAGGAAATGTCCTTACTGCGATTTCAGTTCGTTCGAGTCGCGTGAGGGTGTGCCGGAGCAGGAATACGTCACCGCCTTGCTGAAAGACCTGGAAGCCGCGCTGCCCCAAGTATGGGGGCGCAAGATTGTCAGTATTTTCATCGGCGGCGGCACGCCCAGCCTATTTTCGGCACGAGAGATCGACCGGCTGCTGACCCAGGTGCGCACTCTGCTGCCGGTCGAAGCCCATGCCGAAATCACGCTGGAGGCTAATCCCGGTACGGCGGAGGCGCAGAAGTTTGTCGGTTTTCGCGTCGCCGGGGTGAACCGGTTGTCGCTCGGCATCCAGAGTTTCAATCCGCGCCACTTGCAGGCGCTGGGCCGTATCCATGACGACCGTGAAGCGCGCGCCGCAGTGGAGCTGGCGCTGCACCATTTCGACAACGTCAATCTCGACCTGATGTACGGCCTGCCGGGGCAGAGCGTGGACGAGGCGCTGGCCGATATCCGCGCCGCCATCGCCTTCGATCCCCAACACATTTCTGCCTACCATCTCACGCTGGAACCGAACACGGTGTTTTACAGCAGGCCGCCGCCGCTGCCGGACGACGACATCGCGGCGGCGATGCAGGAAGGTATCGAAACGGAACTGGCGGCCGCCGGCTACGAGCACTACGAAACTTCTGCCTTCGCCCGCAAGAACCGGCGCTGTCGTCACAATCTCAACTACTGGTTGTTCGGCGATTACCTCGGCATCGGCGCGGCAGCCCACGGCAAGCTCACCAGCCACGACCGCATCCTGCGCCAGGTTCGCAGCCGTCAGCCCAAGGCTTATATGGAGCGCGCCCTGGCCGGCAATGCGGTGGAAGAAGAACATGAAGTTGCGCCGCAGGAACTGCCGTTCGAGTTCATGATGAACGCCCTGCGCCTGACCGGGGGTTTCCCCTCCGCACTACTGGCCGCCCGCATCGGCATGTCCTCTGACGCTACACTGGCCGCGCTGAAAGAAGCCGAGCGGCGCGGGCTGATCGAGCGCGATGAGTCGCATATCCGCCCGACCCTGCTGGGGCGGCGTTTCCTTAATGACCTGTTGCAGTTATTCTTGCCCTGATGAGGACGATCAAGCCATGAACTATCGCCACGGCTACCATGCCGGCAATTTTTGCGACGTATTCAAGCACTCCATCCTGATGCTGATGATCGAGCACTTCAAGCAGAAGGAGAAGGGCTTTGCCGTACTCGACGCGCATGCCGGCGACGGTACTTACAGCCTGCACGGCGAGCTGGCGACCAAGACCGGCGAGGCCGAGGCCGGTATTTTGCGTGCACTGGAAATGGCCAAGCCGTCGCCGGCACTGGCCGATTTTTTCAAGCTGGTGCGCCGTCTCGGCTTGCCGGATGCCGAGGGCAGGCTGACCTGCTATCCCGGCTCGCCGCGCCTGGCGCGCGCGCTGTTGCGGCCGCAGGATACGCTGCTGCTGTCCGACATCCATCCGGATGCGCTGGACTCGTTGGCCAGGTTATTCCGCGACGACCGCCAGGTGCATATCCAGCCGCTGGACGCCGAACAGGCGCTGAAATCGCAGCTGCCGCCGCCAAGCCGGCGCGCGCTGGTGCTGCTCGATCCGCCATTCGAAGTGCCGGACGAATTCCGCCGCCTGCTGGCGAGCCTGAAGGAGGCGCACAAGCGTTTCCCCACCGGCACTTATGCGATCTGGTATCCGATCAAGAGCCCGGAACCGGTGCGCCATTTTCATCGCCAACTGGTCGCCAGCGGCATCAAGCCGATACTCACCGCGGAAATCCAGCTCGAGCCGCTGGTCAATTTCAAGCTCAACGGCAGCGGCATGACGATCGTCAATCCGCCCTGGAAGCTGGAACAGCAGTTGCGCGATTTGTTGCCGGAATTGCTGGTTGCACTGGGTGCGGAGAAGAGCGGCGAAACGCGAGTGGTATGGACGGTGCCGGAGTAAAAGAGATTCGCGTCGGCACCCTGCGCATCCACAGGGCGCTGTGACGCAAATGGTTAATCGAACAGCGCGGCAACCTTCTCTCTGTCGGGCGCCAACACCACGCCTTTTTCCGTAATCAAGCCCGTCACCAGCTCGGCGGGCGTGACGTCGAACGCCGGATTGCGGATGTTGACGCCCTGCGCCGCCCACTGGGTTTCGCGGAAGCCCATGACCTCCTCCGCTGCCCGTTCTTCGATCGGGATGTCCGCGCCGCTGGCAATGTTCCGGTCAATGGTGGAGAGCGGGCAGGCCACGTAGAACGGGATGTTGTGGCGCCGCGCCAGCACCGCCACCATGTAGGTGCCGATCTTGTTGGCGACGTCGCCGTTGGCGGCGACCCGGTCGGTGCCGACCACGACGGCATTCACTTCGCCGTGCGCCATCAGGTGGCCCGCCATGTTGTCGGTAATCAGGGTGACCGGGATGTTCTCCTGCACCATCTCCCAAGCAGTGAGGCGCGCCCCTTGCAGAAATGGGCGGGTCTCGTCGGCGATCACCGAGATTTTCTTGCCGGCTTCCACTGCCGAGCGGATCACGCCCAGCGCGGTGCCCCAGCCCGCCGTCGCCAATGCGCCGGCATTGCAGTGCGTCAGCACGCGCGCGCCGTCGGCCAGTAGTGCCGCACCGGCGGCGCCCATGGCGCGGTTGATGCGGATGTCTTCGGCGAGGATTTCATGCGCTTCTTCCAGCAGGCGCGCCGACACGACAGCGTTGGCGGCATTGCCGGCGGCGTCCCATATCCTTCGCATGCGGGCCAGAGCCCAGAACAGGTTGATCGCCGTGGGGCGGCTGCCGGCCAAAATTTCAAAGCCTTTTTCCATGCCGCTGCGGAAGGCTTCGGGAGAGGATTTTTCCAGCCGCAGCGCCTCCAGCGCCACGCCATAAGCTGCGGCGCAGCCGATGGCGGGTGCACCGCGCACCACCATGCTGCGGATGCCTTCCGCCATCGCGGCGGCTGAATCGTAAGCGAGGTATTCGAAGCGCGCCGGCAACACACGCTGGTCGATCATTTCGAGCGCGCCGTTACTCCAGCGCATGGTGGTCACGTTTGAAGAGGACTGAGTGGGCATGGAATTGATCCTTGAAAAACGGTTAACCGCCGATGAACACCGATTAACGCAGATAAAACAAATCGCTTGACTCCCGCGATCCAGTTTGTCTCATGGAATATCGGCGTTTATCTGCGTTAATCGGCGGTAAAAGTTTTAAATCACGCGTTCGTTGCCGCCATCGACCGGCACTTGCGATGCCGTGGTTTTGGCGAACAGCGGCCCACACATTTCAGCGGCGAGCTCCGCGACATCGCGGCTGCGGACTTCGACCTTGAGGACGTTGTTGGTCTTGTATTCTTCGACGGTCAGGCCGTAGTGCTTGGCACGGGAAGCGAGCACCTCCTCGGTCCAGATCGCGGTATCGAACACCGCATTGGGGTGCAGCGAGTTGATGCGGATGCCGTCGCTGCCCCATTCCAGTGCGGCGACCCGAGCCAACTGGTTGAGAGCGGCCTTGGAGGCGGAATAGGACGCCGCGCCGGGGCCGGGGGCGGGCACGTTCTTGGAGCCGATGATGACGACGCGGCCGCTGTTGGGCGCCGTCTTGAGCAGAGGGTGACACTCGCGCATCAGTACCAGATTGGCGTCGAGATTCACCGCCATCACCTTGCGCCATTCGTCCGATGCCAGGGCTTCGATACGGCAGCCGCCGGGGAAGATGCCGGCGTTCAGGATCAGCATGTCGAGACCGCCGAAGGCGCTCACGCCGGCTTCCAGCGCGGCGACGATGGCCTGCTCGTCGGTGATGTCGCAGCATATGCCGAGGAAATCGGGACGCGGGTAAAGCGTTGCGATCTGCGGGTCGATGTCCAGCCCGATCACCGCTGCGCCGCGCGCCAGCAGGGAATCGACGCAGGCCTTGCCGATGCCGGAAGCCGCACCGGTAACCAGCGCGACCTCGCCGGCGAAGGCAGGTGCCTTGCCGCCCTTGCGCAGCTTGGCCTGTTCCAGATCCCAATACTCCACGTCGAAAATGTCCTTGGCCGGCAGGGCACGGAAACCGCCCAGCGTGGTGGCGCGGCTGATGATGTCGATGGTGTGGTCGTAGATTTCGCTGATGATCGCCGCATCCTTGACGCTGCGGCCCACCGAACACAGCCCCAGCTCCGGGTCGAGGATCAGTCGCGGTGCCGGGTCGAGAATGGACAGCGGCGTTTTTGCGTGGGGCGCGTGCGATTCGAAATAGCTGCGATAGCTGGCGACGTAGCCGGCCACGTCGCGCCCGAGCAGCGGCAGGCGCTTGGTGCGGATGACGTGATCTGGCGTGGCCGGGCCTTGCTGCGAAATCACCGCAATGTCGGCGCGGCGGGCAAAGGCCAGGCTCTTGGCGTCACGCTGCGACGAGACGATCACCGGGAAGCCGGCGGCAGCGGAAACTTCGTGCCGCAATGCCGCGATCTCTCCGCGCAGCGCCTGTGTCGGCGCGTCGACGGTGGCCGGAGGGATGTCCCAAGCGCCCTGTTGTGTGAGGTAGCGTTCGGCTTTTGAAACCAGTTCGATCATGCGGTCGTAGGAAAGCTTGGCATTGTCGCCAAACGAGAAAATGCCGTGGTTCAGCAGCACCATGCCGATGGTGTCGGCGGTGGCTTCGGCGGCGAATTTCTGCGCGCACAGGCGCGCCAGGTCGAAGCCCGGCATGACGTAGGGAATGATGACCACCGCGTTGCCGTAAATTTCGCGGATGCGCGCTTCGCCGTCGGCGGTATTGGTGATGGTCACGACGGCGTCGGCATGGGTATGGTCGACGAATTTGTAAGGCAGGGTGGCGTGCAGGATGGTCTCGACCGACGGCGCGGGCGCCGAGGCGCGCGTCATGTGGGTGAGCAGTTCGTTGACCATCTGCGGGTCGGGCAGGGAATCCAGCTCGGCCAGTTTTAGCAGGTGCGCCATGCGCACGGGCGCGAAACCGCCTTCTTCAATGGTTTCCAGATCCCAGCCGCTGCCCTTGACGTAGAGGATGTCCTGTTCTTCGCCGAGTAGGTTCTTCTGCCGGATTTTTACCGAGGTGTTGCCGCCGCCATGCAGCACCAGCGACTTGTCGCGTCCGAGCAGGCGCGAGGTGTAAACGCGCAGGCCGAGGTCATCGGGATATTGGCGGGCTTCATCATCATTCCACAGGTTTTTCATGGGCGGGTCTTCAAAATGCGCATGCAATGTTTAAAAGCGCATTATAGCGCCAAAATTTTTGCCTTGGTCTGGGCGAGCGGCGTATCCACGCCACCTCGGCTGCAGAATTCGCGGACACGACAATCCGTGTTGATGGGGTGCGGGAAAGGGGGTTATTGAAGGCGGGACTGCCTTGATCCGATTATGCAGGCGAACCAAGCGATGCTGTTTTGCAATGATTGATGTGTTTTCCCAAATTGCGATCGGCCACCATGATATGGTCGATCAGCCAATTTTGAAGCAGGGAGAACAAGGTAATGCTGACGGCGTAATTTCCCTGGAGCAGCGCGGTTTGGATGTCGCTGAATTTGGCGATAAATTCCTCATGGGCTTGCCGATGCAGATCAATTCCAGGATAGCGGTATTGCGCCATCAGCGCTTCTTCCCGCTGGAAATGGCCGTGAGTATAGTCAACCAGCCGGCCCATGATTGAAGGCAGTCCGTCGCGAGTTTTCCCGCATGACATGAGGTCATCCAGTTTATTGATTATCGACACCATTTCATGGTGGTCGGCATCGATTTCGTCGACCCCGACGCTATATCTTTCTTGCCACTCGAGTTTGCTCATTTTGGTGTTTCCTGTGTCAGCCTGTGCGAACAGCGGCATGATTGCGGCGCATTGTATGCCTGCCATGAAAATTTGAATATCGGGGAAACCCTTAATTTTTATTAATAAATGGAATGCGCCGAAAACCTTGCTCGGTGCAAATTGCCGGCCCGCTTGTTTAAACAAAATTGTTGCATCGGTAAAAAATATCAGTTTATAATCCAGTGATCATATGATCATATGATCTATTGATCACGTGATCATGCGACCACGAAAACCCTAAAACGGGTTGTCGATAATTTGTTGGCTGGATACTTAGGAGATATAAATGAAACAACAAAAATTCGTAAATTTGAAAGCTGGGCTGCTGCTCGCGGCTTGCGCGGCACTTTCTGCTTCAGCTTTGGCCGAGCAGGCACCGGGCAACAATATATCCCCGGAGATGCGGGCACAGATGGCCAAAATGTCACCTGAGATGAAACAGCAAATCATGAGCTATACCCCTGAGCTGCGGCAGAAGGTGATGGGGCTTTCCCCTGACATTCGGGCCACCATGAACCAGGTGCACGCCCAACACACCCGCAAAAGCAAAGAGCTGACCTTGCGCCAGGTGATGCAGGAAATTCTTTCAGAATATCAGAGCATCGCTGCGGCTGTGGCGGTCGATAACGCTGAGCAGGCGGCGGACAGCGCACGCCGGCTGGCCAACCACCGCATTCCCAAGGGTGGCCTGCTGCCTTATTTCCCGCTGGACAAGATGAACAACCAGGACATGAGCGTGCTGCCGGCCATGAACGAAGCGGTCGAGGGCAGCGCGATCAGGCTCGCCGAAGCGGCAGACAAGGGTGACATGGCCAAAGCGGCGACGCATTTGAGCGACATCATGAGTGGCTGCGTCGCCTGCCATCAAAAATTCCGCGGCATCCCAGGAGTCAGCGATCATCTGATGTCCCCGATTGCCGGAAAAAACCGCTAAAAAATAACACCAGGAGGAAGCCAACATGAAGAAGACCTATAAGAAGCAACTTGCAGCCAGCGCGGTAAGCGCGACTTTGATCGGTTTTTCACAGGGCGCTCTGGCCACCAACGGCGACCAGATGCTGGGCGTGACCGCAACGCAGTGGGGCATGGCGGGAGCGGTGGTGGCCGCGCCCCAGGATGCAGGCACTGTAATGACCAACCCGGCCGGCCTGGCGGAGCTAGGCATGAAGGAGGTGCGTTTCGACATGGGCTTCGGCTCGCTCAATCCGCCACGCAAGGCAAACGGCAACGAAAGCGGATCGGATTATTACCTGATCCCGTCCGGCGCGGTGGCATTCAACATAAACGACAGGCTCTATCTCGGTATGGGCATGGCGGGGTTGTCCGGTATGGGGGTAGATTTTCCGGATACCGCATCGACATCCGGAAACCAGCCGGTGGTGACTACCAAGCAGTTCTACAAGATCGCCCCCGGCTTCGGCTATAAGGTCAGCGACAAACTTTCGGTCGGTGCCGCGCTGAATATCGATTACCAGAGCCTGGCCATGTCCAACGCGGCATATTCCCTGCCGCAGAATCAGGTTTATGGCTACGGGATGACCGCTGGCCTGATCTACAAGGTGAGCGACAAACTACAATTGGGCGCATCATGGGTCAGCAAGCAGAACATGAACGAGTTCAAATGGAATATCGCTGCCGGTGAAATCGCGATGACCATGGATGCGCCGCAGCAGTTCGCTTTTGGCGTGGCATTCAAGCCGGCGGCTGGCTGGCTGGTCGAGGCCGACATCAAGCGTATCGAATTCAGTGACGTCCTTGATTCAGTTCCGGTCAGGCGGCCGACCGGTTATGCCGGACCGATCCCGGCCAGTTTCAATTTTGGTTGGGATGACCAGACCGTCTATGCCATCGGCGTGCAGAAGGAAATCGACTCGAAAACCACGTTGCGGATGGGCTTCAACTACGGCAAATCACCGATTGGTGCCGAGGACGTGAAAAGTAACATCGGCTCCCTGGCCGTCACCGAGAAGCACCTGTCTTTCGGCCTGACCCGTCAACTCAGCGAGAAAGCATCCGGCTCTCTGAGCTATGTGCGCGCCTTTCACAACGATGTGACGTCAACCGACGGCACCACCAAGATCGAGCTTGAACAAAATATCATCAATGCACAAATCAGCTACAAATTCTAGAAAAGGAAATAACCATGACCGTAGATAAAATCGTTCACCTGATGGCCGGCTTCATGATTCTGCTCAGTACCGCCATGACGCATTTCGTTGATCCCACCTGGGTTTGGCTGACCGTTTTCGTTGGCGTGAATCTGGCGCAAAGCGGGTTGACTGGCTTCTGTCCATTGTCCTTCATGCTAAAGAAAGCCGGTGTGCAGGAAGGCGATTGCTGTTCTAAATAACACGCAACCCTCGCGTGTGCTTTCGGCGGCCTTCGGGCCGCTTTTTTGAAAGCCCTCGCACGCTCTCCAAAATCGATGTCGAGAAGATTACAGCGCTATAATGGTTTCTTTGGCATGTTCGACCTGATTGAAGAAGGCAATGGCTGACAGCAAACACAAACGCAAGTCTGCGGAATTCCGGCGCAACGATATTATCGAGGCCGCCATGGAGATCATTCGCCACGAAGGGGTGGCGAAGCTGACGACGCGGACGCTCTCCAGCGCGGTCGGCATTGCCCAGCCCACACTGTTTCTGCATTTCGGCAACAAGAGCCACGTCCTCGTGGCGCTGGTGGATGCAATCCAGAATAGACTGCAACAGGGCATCGCTGAACTCGGGCTGGAAAAAATGAGCCCGGTCGAGCGGCTACAGGCAGTCGTCCGGTTTCATCTCAAGTTCATCCAGAGCCAGCCGGGCATCCCGCGGCTGCTGTTCTCCGAGGAACTGCAATCGGGCGACCCGGTATTTCGCGAGCGCATGAACCAAATGGTAATGTCATTCCTGCAATTTCTCGCCGGCCAGATCAAAGCCGCCCAAGCCGCAGGCGATATCCGCTCCGATATCAACCCGGAACAGGGCGCCTGCCTGCTAATCTCAGCCGTGCAGGGGCTGTCGTTCCGCTGGATACTGTCCAATGGCCGTTTTGTCCTGTCCGAACAGGCGGACATGGTGATCACTACCCTGCTGGATGGCTGGACGCCGCGTCCGGCTGTTTGCTGAAACCGCATTCGGGAGATTCGCATGGACGACTGCTGCGACCACGATCAGCCTTCCCCTCCGCCGGGCGGCCCGGGGATTCCGCGCATCGGCCAGTTTGATGTCGCTGCCTTCGAGCAGGCAATCACCGATTTGCTGCGCGCCTGCGGCGTGTCGCCGGACAGTATCCATACCGGCAAAACGGCAAAACGCGTGCGCGAATTGTGGGAGAAGCGTTTGCTTGGCGGTTACGACATGGACCCTGCCGAGGTGCTGGGGGAAGGCTTCCCCGATTCGCGTGAAGACATGGTGGTGATCCGTGGCATCGCGGTACACGGTGTTTGCCCGCACCATCTCGTGCCGTTTCGCGGCATCGCCCATGTCGCCTACATCCCCGGCGGACGGCTGCACGGCTTCGGGCGCATTGCACGGCTGGTCGATGCCATCGGCCACCGCTTTACCTATCAGGAATGGATGACGCGGGATATTGCGGAAGCACTGGTGGCGCACGGCAAAGCCAAGGGTGCGGCCTGTGTCATCGAGGCGGAGCAGCTTTGTTTATTGCTGGGCGAGGACAGGCGCGGTGACGAGCGGGTTTATACCCAGGCATTCGCCGGTTGCTTCCATGACAGCGAGCAGTTCAGGACGGAATTTTTGCTCGCCATCAATAGAGACGTTCCTTAGAACCATCTCAAGAAATCATGCAAGGTATGGGTGTTAGAGACCGCATCCAGCATGGCGAAGGCAATGGCGAATCCGACCGCGATTATTCCTGTTGCGAGCGCCAGCCAGCCCACCATTCGCCAGAAGGAGGGGTTCTGATTTTTCCGGTTGACGGCGGCAAAGGCTGCCGTTGCCATATCGTCAATTTCTTTTGCGGCTCTCATGGCTGCGGCTGCGTTATTGGCGTAGCTCAGAACAATGTCGATTTTCCCCGCTCCGGTAAAGCGCGCCACATCGGCAGGTGATAGCAAAATTTTGATGCCCGCTTGTCGGGCGACGGCTTGCAGGGCACTGACCGGATTGTCCGCCTGCACGCAGAGGGTTCCATTCTTTTCCGAAAGAAAGGCTTTTGCCCGACTCGGCAAATCGAGAATGTTGATATTGCCTTGTGACATTCAATCAAACTTTTTTTCGGCGCTTTGTTCGGAATATCTGTGGCTGAAATGGCAAGCCCGCCGCTCGGCGAGCTTGCCATACTACGGGATGTGAAGCGTGTTTACTTCATGTTTTCCGGGCCTTTGGCTTTCAGGCAGTCACTCATGAACTTCTTGCGCTCATCGCCTTTGATGGCCTTTTCACCGGCTGCTTTGTTGCAGGCGGACATGGGACTGGATTTTTCTTTCGGGGCGCCTTCTGCCTTGGGTGCGGCAGCCTCTTTTGCGGATTCGGGTGCTTTGGCTTTCAGGCAGTCGCTCATGAATTTCTTGCGCTCGTCGCCTTTCAGCGCTTTTTCACCGGCTTCCTTGTTGCAAGCGCCCATCTTGTTTTGCTGTGTGGTCGGCGCTTTCCCCTCTGCGGCAAATGCGGGTGAAACAAAACCGGCTGCCAGGCACAATGCGATTAACAGGTTTTTCACAATGACTCCTTATTGGGTGTGGTGGAATGCGCCCCGCCAGTATTGAGGGGTGCCCACGGATTATAGCGCGGGATTTTTGTTTCGGTAAGCGCTTGTCGGGAGAGTGCGTAACGGTCTATAAAATATATTTAAAACAAGGTGTTGGGCATGCCAGCCGGTCGGCGCCTGAATTAGTTGCTCTGCTTTGGTTTTGGCCTTTTACCGATACTGATGTGCAACAGTGCCTCGGTTTGGTTGCGCTGGATTTTGATCGTGGCGGATTTGCTCGGTGTCAGGCCTGAAATCTGGTTGAGCATGTCGGTTCCATCGGTGACTGGTTTGCTATTGATTTCCAGCAGGATATCCCCCGGCTTGATGCCGCCTCTATCAGCCGGGCCGCCGCGCAGCACGCCGGCAATCAGGACGCCTGTGGTTTTGCGCAATTTGAAGGTTTCTGCCAGCTCCGGCGTAATGTCCTGTATCTCCACCCCGATCCAGCCGCGCACTACGCTACCGTAGCGGATAATTTGTTCCATCACCTGCTTGGCGAGGCTGGCGGGAATGGCAAAGCCGATTCCCATCGAGCCGCCGTTACGGGAGTAGATTGCACTGTTGATGCCGATCAGGTTGCCGTTCGCATCTACCAGCGCACCGCCGGAATTGCCGGGGTTGATCGCGGCGTCGGTCTGGATAAAATTTTCGAAGGTGTTGATGCCGAGATGGCTGCGGCCCAAGGCGCTGACGATGCCCATGGTCACAGTTTGGCCGACGCCGAAGGGGTTGCCGATGGCTAGCGCCACATCGCCGACTTGCGCTTGCTCGGCGTGGCCGAAGGTGATGGCGGGCAAGTTTTGCAGTTCGATTTTCAATACCGCGAGATCGGTGTCGGGGTCGGCGCCGACGATTCTGGCCGCGCTTTTGCGGCCATCGGCCAGCGCCACTTCGATCTCGTCGGCGGCTTCGACCACATGCTGGTTGGTCAAAATGTAACCCTGGGGGCTGACGATTACGCCGGAGCCCAGGCTGGAGGCGCGTTGCGGCTCGCCATCGAAACGGTCGCCGAAATAGCGACGGAACAGCGGGTCGTCCTTGAACGGGTTGCGCGGTGTGGGAATTTCCTTGCTGGTGTAGATGTTGACCACCGAAGGCATGGCTTTTTTTGCGGCGGCACGGTACGAGCTGGAATCTTGTGCGGCGTTGCCTGTCGGTGCCTGTTGCAGCGTGACCACTGAGTTGCCGCGCCATGGCATGAGCTCGGGTTTCAGCGTGGTAATCACGAATAGCGCAGCAAGACTGATGGTGGCGGTTTGTGCAAAAATGAGCCAGAGTCTGCGCATGGTGTGTTCTCTCGAAGCCGACTAAATAAATATTGGGTTTTCTTAAACTGGGGGTGTTTGTGGAACTATTCAAGCTGGAAGACTATACCGGGCAGCTATTGGATACGATCCGGTTCCGTGATTATTGTCCAAATGGGTTACAGGTGGAAGGGCGACCCGAAATTTCCCGCCTGGTGACGGGGGTGACCGCCAGTCTGGATTTGCTCAAAGCGGCGATTGATGCCGGCGCGGACGCGATTCTGGTGCATCACGGCTATTTCTGGAAAAACGAGGATGCCCGTATTGTTGGGGTGAAGCGCGCCCGAATTGAACTTTTGCTGCGCCATAATGTAAGCCTTCTGGCTTACCATCTTCCGCTTGATGCGCATCCCGAATTGGGAAACAACGCGCAGCTCGCACGCAAGCTGGATTTTACGGTGGCAGGATGGTTCGGCGAGCAAAATACGGCTTGCCATGGAACGCTGGCGGATACGCCGCGCCTTTTGCAACTTGGTGCGCGAGTGGCTACTGCGCTGGGTCGCCAGCCGCTGATCATTGGCGAAGAGAGTCGGCCAATACGGCGCGTTGCCTGGTGTAGCGGCGGTGCACAGGGATATTTCGAGGAGGCGATCCGTCTTGGCGTGGATGCCTTTCTCACCGGGGAAATATCGGAGCAGAGCGTTCACCTGGCGCGCGAAACCGGGGTTGCTTTCATTGCCGCCGGCCATCATGCCACCGAGCGCTATGGCGTGCAGGCGCTGGGTGAACATCTGGCGGCAAAATTTGGCATCATTCATCAATTTATCGATATCGACAACCCGGTATAGTCGCACATTTTTTATTAATTCGATTATTAAATAATACGTTACCTATGTTCCGAAGGGGGCAGCATGTAAAAAATGATTAATTTCCCCGGTAGATTTGGTTATAATCGGCGGGTTTATGTTCCAATGAAGTATTTCGGATGCGGTTATCCGGAAAGGTTCGTGGCAAATTATTTTTTAGCTGGGCGTCGCCAGTATTGAAGAGTTGTCATCAATATCGGGCGTGCCATTGAAATTTCCAAGATGGGGTCAGTGTATGAGCCAAAATGAAGTGGATCGCAGCAAACGGCGGTTTCTGATTGCTGCTACGACTGCGGTCGGTGGGGTTGCGGCGGCCGGGGTGGCTGTTCCGTTTCTTGCAAGTTGGTTGCCGAGTCAGCGCGCCAAGGCAGCAGGCGCGCCGGTGGAGGTCGATATTAGCAAGATTGAGCCGGGCATGATCCTGAATGTGGGATGGCGCGGCAAGCCGGTGTGGGTAGTGAACCGTACCAAGGAAATGATGGATTTGCTGGTCAAGCATGATGACAAGCTGTCCGATCCGAAGTGCGAGGTGCCGCAGCAGCCGGAATACTGCAAGAGTGCTGCGCGTTCCCGCAAGGAACACGAAAACATTCTGGTGGCAGTCGGTATCTGTACCCATCTGGGCTGTTCCCCTTCTGAAAAATTGAAGGCTGGTGCCGAAGGCGGCATGGGTGATGACTGGGCTGGCGGCTTTTTCTGCCCCTGCCATGGCTCCCGTTTTGATCTGTCCGGGCGCGTGTTCAAGGGCTCGCCTGCCCCGATCAATCTGGAAATTCCGCCCTACAAGTATTTGAGCGACAGCCGCATTCTGGTTGGCGACGACAGCAAGGGAGCTTGATAAATGAATAGTCTGACAAATCTGTTGGGTTGGGTGGATGCGCGCTTCCCCCTGACCAAGCTGTGGAAAGAGCATCTTTCCGAATATTACGCACCGAAGAACTTCAACTTCTGGTATTTCTTCGGCTCCCTGGCGTTGCTAGTGTTGGTGATCCAGATCGTCTCCGGTATTTTTCTGACCATGCACTATAAACCGGACGCGAAGCTTGCCTTCTATTCGGTTGAATACATCATGCGCGATGTGCCGTGGGGCTGGCTGATACGCTATATCCATTCCACCGGCGCATCGATGTTCTTCGTGGTGGTCTACCTGCACATGTTCCGCGGGTTGATGTACGGTTCCTACCGCAAGCCGCGCGAACTGATCTGGATTTTCGGCATGTGCATCTACCTCGCCCTGATGGCGGAAGCCTTCATGGGCTACCTGCTTCCCTGGGGTCAGATGTCCTACTGGGGTGCGCAGGTGATCGTCAACCTGTTCTCCGCCGTGCCGTTTGTCGGTCCTGACCTGTCGCTGTGGATTCGCGGCGATTACGTGATTTCCGATGCGACGCTGAACCGCTTCTTCGCGTTCCACGTGGCTGCCATTCCTCTGGTGTTGGTCGGCTTGGTGGTGGCGCACATCATCGCGCTGCATGAAGTCGGCTCGAACAACCCGGATGGCGTCGAGATCAAGAAAAACAAGGATCCGGTCACCCACATCCCGCTGGACGGCATTCCCTTCCATCCGTACTACACGGTGAAGGATATTGTCGGCGTGGTGGTGTTCCTGATGGTGTTTTCGGCGATCGTGTTCTTTTCGCCGGACTTGGGTGGTTATTTCATCGAGGATAACAACTTCTTCCCGGCCGACCCGCTGAAGACGCCGCCGCACATTGCGCCGGTCTGGTACTTCACGCCGTTCTACGCGGTGCTGCGCGCCGTGCCGCCGATGTTCGGTTCGCAGTTCCCTGGTGTGATCGCGATGGGCGTGGCGGTCATGATCATCTGCTTCCTGCCCTGGCTCGACCGTTCGCCGGTCAAGTCGATCCGTTATCGCGGCACGATCTACAAGACCGCGCTGGCATTGTTCGTGATCAGCTTTTTCGGTCTGGGCTGGTTGGGTATGTTGCCGGTCACTCCGCTGTTCACGCTGCTTTCGCAGATACTGACGACGGTCTACCTCGGCTTCTTCCTGTTGATGCCGTGGTATACCAAAATTGATAAGTGCAAACCGGAACCGGAAAGGGTGACAGGATAATGAAGAAGATATTTTTTCTGATAAGCCTGCTGGCTTCGACGATGGCAGCCGCTAACAGCGGCATCCATCTGGATACGGCGCCCGTCAAGCTAAGCGACAATGCGTCGTTGCAGCGCGGTGCGAAAACCTTCGTGAACTATTGCCTGCCTTGTCATAGTGCTCAAGCCATGCGTTACAACCGGCTGCTGGAGATCGGGTTGACTGAGCAGCAGATCAAGGACAACCTGATCTTTACCGGCGTCAAGGTTGGCGACACCATGACCAACAGCATGAACAAGGATGAGGCGCAGCAATGGTTCGGCGCAGCGCCTCCCGACCTGTCGGTGATTTCGCGTTCACGCGGCGCGGATTGGCTCTATACTTATCTGCGCGGCTTCTATCGCGATGAAACCCGGCCAACCGGCTGGAACAACATCGCATTCGATAAAGTCGGCATGCCGCACGTGTTGTACGAACTGCAAGGCGAGCAGGAATTGCACGTCGAGAAACATGGCGAGCATGAAACCCAGAAGCTGGTGCTGACCAAGCCGGGCAAGCTGACCGCGGTCGAGTACGACGGCATGGTGGGTGATCTGGTGAATTACCTGGTGTTCATGGGTGAGCCGATGAAAGCCATGCGCATGAAACTGGGTATCGTGGTTTTGCTGTTCTTGGGTATTTTCTTCGTCGTGGCTTACATGCTGAAGAAAGAATTCTGGAAAGATATTCACTAGCCTACTGCCTTTCGGCGGATTGATTTGCCCCTCTGGGGTGCGCGGAAACGGGCCATGGTGGCCCGTTTTCGCATTTGGCTCTAGCAAATCGACTCGATAAAATGTTAGTATGAATCAATTGGCTGGAGCGCGCAGGAGCGCTTTCTCCCAGATAAACCGCTAGTTTCTGGCGCCGGATATTCGACGCTGGATGGGCGGATTTGCAATATTAATGATGACTATTTTTTGGCGGCGGCAGAAAACTTATGATGACACTTTACTCCGGCACAACATGCCCATTCAGTCAGCGTTGTCGGATTGTGCTGTATGAAAAAGGGATGGATTTCCAGATTATTGATGTGGATCTCCATAACAAGCCTGAAGACCTGGCGGTGATGAACCCCTACAATCAGGTTCCCGTCCTGGTGGAGCGCGATTTGATCCTGCATGAGGCAAACATCATCAATGAGTACATCGATGAGCGTTTTCCGCATCCGCAGTTGATGCCGGCCGATCCGGTGATGCGCGGCAGGGCGAGGCTGTTTCTGTACCGCTTCGAACAGGAGTTGTTCAGCCATGTTGACGCCCTTGAGCATGGCAGCCAGAAAGCAGCGGAAAAAGCGCGCGCTACGGTGCGTGACAGCCTGACGCAGTTGGCGCCGTTGTTTGCCAAGCAAAAATTCATGCTGGGCGAGGAGTTTTCCATGCTCGACGTGGCAATAGCGCCGATGCTATGGCGCCTGGATTATTACGGGATTGTGATGCCGAAGCAGGCTGCGGCCTTGCTGAAGTATGGCGAGCGCCTGTTCAGCCGCCCGGCTTTCATCGAGGCGCTGACTCCGTCCGAAAAAGCCATGCGCAAGTGAGCGAACTGTCCACCAAGCCTTATTTCATTCGCGCTATTTATGGGTGGTGCACGGACAGCGGCTTGACCCCCTACCTCACTGTCAAAGTGGGCAAACATACGCGTGTGCCAATGGAGTTCGTGAAGGACGGGCAGATTGTTCTGAACATCAGCCCGTCATCCACGCGCAACCTGATCATGAGCAATGACTTCATTCAGTTTTCTGCCCGGTTTGGCGGCGTGTCGCGCGACATAGAGGTGCCTGTTGGTTCTGTAATCAGTATCTACGCTCGCGAAAATGCCCAAGGGCTTTCCTTTGCCGAAGACGCAGACGAAGAAATCGTTCATGACGAGGGGGGGGCGGCGGCGTTCAGTGCCGCCGAAGCAGCGTTGCCCCCGGATGGCGAACCGCCGGCTCCGCGCGGCAAGCCGCAGTTGAAAGTCGTTAAATAGCCCTTTGCCAGTTGTAAATTTTGCGGGTTTTGGATGGCTGCGGACAAGGCGTTTGCTGTTGACGCCACTGATTAAAGCTCCTTCTCAGAACACGGCCAATCTGCTAGACTCGCTCCGACTCTCCTCCGCCCCTGATGTGCAAAACACAAATCGTATTTGCCGTGTGCGCGCTAACACCCTATAATGCCGCCCTTGTGTAACGCCGGTATAGCACAGTTGGTAGTGCGCCTGACTTGTAATCAGGAGGTCCCGAGTTCGATTCTTGGTGCCGGCACCAGCGGTATTCGGGGCGCTGTGACAGGGGTAACCGCCTGTTTACGGTAAATGTGTTTGACAAAACGTCGAGACGACAGCATAATTAGCGGTTACGTTCGGAGGGGTTCCCGAGCGGTCAAAGGGATCAGACTGTAAATCTGACGGCTCTGCCTTCGAAGGTTCGAATCCTTCCCCCTCCACCAGATTTTTGATTTTGTTTTTTGGGTTTTTGGGTTAATTTTAGATGGGATCGTCCTGTCTCTAGCTTTTGTTCCCGGATTGCGGGTGTAGCTCAATGGTAGAGCAGAAGTTTTCCAAACTTACGACGAGGGTTCGATTCCCTTCACCCGCTCCATTGTAGTGTTGGTGGCACAGGTTTAATGCCCATGTAGCTCAGGGGTAGAGCACACCCTTGGTAAGGGTGAGGTCATCGGTTCAATTCCGATCATGGGCTCCATAATTTACGATTTTGGATAGAGTGCTAAAAAGGAAGTCATCATGGCAAAGAGTAAATTTGAGCGTACCAAGCCGCACGTCAACGTCGGCACGATTGGCCACGTGGATCACGGCAAGACCACGCTGACGGCGGCGATCACCACGATCCTGTCGAAGAAATTCGGCGGCGAAGCCAAAGGCTACGACCAGATCGACAGCGCCCCAGAAGAAAAGGCGCGCGGCATCACCATCAACACCGCCCACGTGGAATACGAGACCGAAAAGCGCCACTACGCCCACGTTGACTGCCCGGGCCACGCTGACTACGTCAAAAACATGATCACCGGAGCCGCCCAGATGGACGGCGCCATCCTCGTCGTCTCCGCAGCAGACGGCCCCA
Source organism: Sulfuricella sp. (assembly GCA_028713975.1). GTDB lineage: Bacteria > Pseudomonadota > Gammaproteobacteria > Burkholderiales > Sulfuricellaceae > Sulfuricella. The sequence goes on along the minus strand of JAQTNE010000010.1, from coordinate 61,856 downwards.
TGCCCCAGACCCGCGAGCACATCCTGCTGGCCCGTCAGGTCGGCGTACCGTACATCATTGTCTACATGAACAAAGCTGACATGGTGGACGACCCCGAACTGCTCGAACTGGTCGAAATGGAAGTGCGCGAGCTCCTCTCCAAATACGACTTCCCGGGCGACGACACCCCGATCATCATCGGCTCCGCCCTGAAAGCCCTCGAAGGCGACCAGAGCGACATCGGCGAACCCTCCATCTTCAAACTGGCCGACGCCCTCGACAGCTACATCCCCCAGCCGGAGCGTGCCATCGACGGCGCCTTCCTGATGCCGGTAGAAGACGTATTCTCCATCTCCGGTCGCGGCACCGTCGTCACCGGCCGTATCGAGCGCGGCATTGTCAAGGTTGGCGAAGAAGTCGAAATCGTCGGTATCAAGCCCACCCTCAAAACCACCTGCACCGGCGTCGAAATGTTTCGCAAACTGCTCGACCAGGGACAGGCAGGCGACAACGTCGGCGTACTGCTGCGCGGTACCAAGCGTGAAGAAGTCGAGCGCGGCCAAGTGTTGGCCAAGCCTGGCTCCATCACCCCGCACACCAAGTTCACCGCCGAGATCTACGTCCTGAGCAAAGACGAAGGTGGTCGTCACACCCCGTTCTTCCAGGGCTACCGTCCCCAGTTCTACTTCCGCACCACCGACGTAACCGGTGCGATCGAACTGCCTGCTGGCACTGAAATGGTCATGCCTGGCGACAACATCTCCATCACGGTTGCGCTGATCCAGCCGATCGCCATGGAAGAAGGCCTGCGCTTCGCGATTCGTGAAGGCGGTCGTACCGTCGGCGCCGGCGTCGTGGCTAAGGTTATCGAGTAACAAATTATAGAGACTAGAGGCTAGGGGCTAGAGGCTAGGAAATTTTCTAGCCCCTAGCCTCTAAGTCTCTAGCTCCTAGAAAGAATAGGCCAGTAGCTCAATTGGCAGAGTATCGGTCTCCAAAACCGAGGGTTGGGGGTTCGAGGCCCTCCTGGCCTGCCAGATGTAATGCGGTACGGAAAAGCGAACGAATGGGTTGGTAGTATGAATTGATCGGGCGACCGGCGCTATATGCCGGTCGCTGTTTGCGTTTCCGACACCCAGAGGGCACAAGAAAAGATATTTATGACAGATAAAATCAAGTTGGGGTTTGCCGTTTTGCTGCTTGTGGCAGGGATAGTCGGCTTTTATATGCTAGCCGAGCACGCTTTGGTGTTGCGCGTGCTGACAGTGCTGGCTGGCGTGATTATGGCAACTTCCGTGGCTTGGTTCACCGCACCCGGCAGGCAGTTCTTTGCCTTCGGCAAGGATTCATGGGCAGAAACCAAGAAAGTCGTATGGCCAACCCGCAAGGAAACTCTTCAGACTACCGGTGTGGTATTTTTACTGGTGGTGGTGATTGCGATTTTCCTGTGGATTGTGGATGCCGGCCTGATGTGGGCGGTCAAATTGTTGATGGGCCAGGGGGACTAATGGCAATGCGATGGTACGTGGTGCACGCTTATTCCGGTTTCGAGAAGAGCGTGCAACGGGCTCTGCAGGAGCGCATCGAGCGCGCTGGTATGCAGGACAAGTTTGGCGAGATACTGGTGCCGGTCGAAGAAGTGGTTGAAATGAAAAGCGGCCAGAAGAGCATCAGCGAGCGCAAATTCTTCCCCGGCTATGTGCTGGTGCAGATGGAGATGGATGACGAAACCTGGCACCTGGTAAAAAACACGTCCAAGGTTACCGGCTTTGTCGGCGGCTCTGCGCAGAAACCCACGCCAATCACCGAGAAGGAAGTTGCCGCGCTAATGCAGCAGATTCAGGATGGCGTGGAGAAACCACGGCCCAAGGTGTTGTTCGAGGTGGGCGAAGCGGTGCGGGTCAAGGAAGGCCCGTTCACCGATTTCCATGGCAATGTGGAAGATGTCAACTACGACAAGAGCAAGTTGCGTGTATCGGTGTTGATCTTCGGACGTTCCACGCCTGTGGAACTGGAGTTCAGCCAGGTCGAAAAGGCCTGATTGGTAGAGCATAGATTTTTTAACTGGGGAGCTTGGCACGGCAGGTTGTGCAGAGCGTTTGCACCCGTTTTAGAGGAGCTGTAAAAGTGGCAAAGAAAATCATAGGTTATATCAAGTTGCAGGTGCCTGCGGGCAAAGCCAACCCCAGCCCGCCTATCGGCCCGGCTTTGGGTCAGCGCGGCCTGAATATCATGGAATTCTGCAAGGCGTTCAACGCCCAGACCCAAGGTCTGGAAGTCGGCCTGCCGATTCCGGTGGTGATCACCGCTTTCGCGGACAAGAGCTTCACCTTCATCATGAAGACGCCGCCCGCCACTGTGCTGATCAAAAAAGCATCCGGTGTGCAAAAAGGCAGCCCGCGTCCGCATACCGACAAGGTGGGCAAACTGACGCGCGCCCAGGCTGAAGATATCGCCAAGGCGAAAATGCCGGATCTGACTGCAGCCGACATGGATGCAGCAGTGCGCACCATCGCCGGCAGCGCCCGCAGCATGGGTATTGAAGTGGAGGGCGTATAACATGGCTCATATTTCCAAGCGCACCAAGGCCATCAAGGCCAAAGTTGACCGCAACAAGTCCTACCCGCTGGCTGAAGCACTGACGCTGGTCAAGCAGACTGCTACCGCCAAATTCGACGAATCCATCGATGTTGCCGTGAATCTCGGTGTCGATGCACGTAAATCCGACCAACTGGTGCGCGGCTCCGTCGTGCTGCCGCGTGGCACCGGCAAGACCGTGCGTATCGCCGTGTTTGCCCAGGGCGACAACGCGACCAAGGCCAAGGACGCCGGTGCCGACATCGTCGGTTTCGAAGATCTGGCCGCCGAGATCAAAGCCGGAAAGATGGACTTCGACATCGTTATCGCCACTCCCGATGCCATGCGCATCGTCGGTCAACTGGGTCAAATTCTTGGCCCGCGCGGCCTGATGCCGAACCCGAAGGTCGGTACCGTCAGCCCCAATGTGGCTGAAGCCGTGAAGAACGCCAAGGCCGGCCAGGTGCAGTACCGTACCGACAAGGGTGGCATCGTGCAGTGCACTATCGGTCGCGCTTCCTTTGGCGAAGATGCCCTCAAGGAAAACCTGTTGGCTCTGGTGGATGCGCTGAACAAGGCTAAGCCGGCTGCGTCAAAAGGCATATACCTGAAAAAAATGGCCATCTCCAGCACTATGGGGGTGGGCGTCAGAGTGGATCAGACTACTCTGGCGGCATAAAGAACTTTGGGTCTGCCGGGAGAAATTCCGGCAGGCCGTCAAAGACCGTTGGGGCTTGTTGTGCGAACGCTGCGCGACAGACTTAATCGGCGAGTGAGTGACGGTGCGTTGTTTTGCCTCACGTATCTCACGCCCAACGCAGATGGCGCGCCCAGACAGGTTTTGAACTGGTTGCCGGTAATTGATCCAATCAATTTGCCGGCTTCAATTTCTCCTGAATGAAGGTCGCCGTGGGTAAGTTCTGAAATTGGGACGGGAAACCGCCCCGGTTCCGGAACTGATTTTAACGGAAGGAGGGAAGACCTTGAGTCTGAATCTTGAAGAGAAAAAAGCGGTTGTGGCAGAGGTTAACGCGCAACTGGCAAATGCTCAGACCATCGTAATGGCTGAGTATCGCGGCATGGAAGTGGGTGACATGACCAAGCTGCGTGCCAAGGCACGTGAAGCTGGCATTTACCTGCGTGTGTTGAAAAACACGCTGGTGCGCCGTGCCGTTGCGGAAACGCCGTTCGCGGGCTTGGCTGACCAGATGGTCGGTCCGCTGGCATACGGTATTTCCAGCGATCCAGTTGCAGCGGCAAAAGTGCTGCACGAATTTGCCAAGAGCAATGACAAATTCGTGATCAAAGCCGGCGCCATGGCGAATTTTGTGATGTCCCCCAAGGATGTCGCAAACCTGGCCACTATGCCGAGCCGCGACGAATTGCTGTCCAAGCTTATGGGCACAATGCAGGCACCGATCGCAACGTTCGTGCGTACGCTTAACGAAGTGCCGACCAAGTTCGTTCGTGGACTTGCTGCCGTGCGCGACGCAAAGCAGGCCGCCTGAGCATCCACAATCAAATCTTAAACCTAGTTCAACTTAAATTTATTCAGGAGTTGTTAAATCATGGCTATTTCCAAAGCTGAAATTCTCGACGCAATCGCCGGCATGACCGTTCTCGAACTGTCCGAAATGATCAAGGACATGGAAGAAAAATTCGGCGTTTCCGCTGCAGCTGCAGCTGTTGCTGTTGCCGCTCCGGCTGCTGGCGGCGCTGCTGCCGCTGAAGAGAAAACCGAGTTCGACGTTATTCTGACCGGCGCTGGCGACAACAAAGTAAACACCATCAAAGTGGTGCGTACCATCACCGGTCTGGGCCTGAAAGAAGCCAAAGACCTCGTCGACGGCGCGCCGAAGCCCGTCAAGGAAGGCGTGTCCAAGGCTGATGCCGATGCAGTTGCCAAACAGCTGATTGAAGCTGGCGCGACCTGCGAAGTCAAGTAAGCCCTGTTGCACCGAGATCAGGCTGGCGGGAAACCGCCGGCCTTTTCCCGCTTTTAGAAGCCGGCAGATAGCAGACCGCCACTTTTACAGTCTTTTATCTTCCGTCCTCTGATGCGGAACCATTCATGGAGATACTATGAGCTACTCTTTTACCGAGAAAAGACGTATCCGCAAAAGCTTTGCCAAGCGCGCCGGCGTGCTGGAAGTGCCGTTTTTGCTGGCTACTCAATTGGACTCTTTCGCTGCGTTCCTGCAGGCGGATGTCAACCCTGATAGCCGCAAGAATGAAGGCCTGCAGGCCGCGTTCAATTCGATTTTCCCGATCGAGAGTCACTCAAAAAATGCCCGCCTGGATTTCGTTAGCTTCAGGCTCGGCGAACCGCCATTTGATGTGGTGGAATGCCAACAGCGCGGCCTGACTTTTGCGTCGCCACTGCGCGTCAAGGTGCGTTTGACCATCATGGACAAAGAGGCATCCAAGCCGACGGTGAAGGAGGTCAAGGAGCAGGAAGTGTACATGGGCGAGATTCCGCTGATGACCCGTTCCGGCTCGTTCGTGATCAACGGCACCGAGCGCGTGATCGTGTCGCAGTTGCATCGTTCTCCGGGCGTATTCTTCGAGCATGACCGCGGCAAGACTCATTCCTCCGGCAAGCTGCTGTTCTCCGCCCGCGTGATTCCCTACCGCGGCTCGTGGCTGGATTTCGAGTTCGACCCCAAGGATTACCTCTACTTCCGTATTGACCGCCGCCGCAAGATGCCGGTGACGATCCTGCTCAAGGCTTTGGGTTACACGCCGGAAGAAATTCTTGCTATTTTCTTCGCCAATGACACCTTCCATCTGGCCAAGAAGGGCGTGCAGTTTGAGGTGGTACCCGAGCGATTGCGCGGCGAGGTTGCCAAATTCGACATCGCCGGCAAGGATGGCGTTGTCATCGTACCGAAGGACAAGCGTATTACCGTCAAGCACATCCGCGAGATGGAGAAGGCCGGCCTTAAGAAGGTCAGCGTGCCTGATGATTTCCTGCTGGGCCGGGTGCTGGCCCACGCCGTGGTTGACAAAGAAAGCGGCGAGGTCATCGCCAATGCCAACGACGAGATTACCGAAGATCTGCTGGAGAAACTGCAGACGGCCGGTGTGAGCAAAATCAACACCATTTATACCAATGATCTCGATCAGGGCCCCTATATTTCCCAGACCCTGCGCATAGATGAAACGCAGGATATGGCTGCCGCCCGTGTCGCGATCTACCGCATGATGCGTCCAGGCGAGCCGCCTACCGAGGACTCGGTTGAAGCCTTGTTCGGCGGCCTGTTCTTCAGTGAAGAGCGCTACGACCTGTCGGTTGTCGGTCGCATGAAGTTTAACCGCCGTGTCGGTCGCGATGAGTTGACCGGCAACGCCATCCTGGATTATGACGACATCGTCTCGGTGATCAAGATTCTGGTTGATCTCAAGAACGGACGCGGCGAGATCGACGATATTGACCACCTCGGCAATCGTCGCGTGCGTTCGGTTGGCGAGCTGGCGGAAAACCAGTTCCGCGCCGGACTGGTGCGCGTCGAGCGCGCAGTCAAGGAGCGTTTGTCTCAAGCTGAATCGGACAACCTGATGCCGCACGACCTGATCAATGCCAAGCCGGTATCCGGCGCGATCAAGGAATTCTTCGGTTCGAGCCAGTTGTCGCAGTTTATGGACCAGACCAACCCGCTGTCGGAAATCACCCACAAGCGCCGTGTTTCGGCACTTGGGCCGGGCGGCTTGACGCGCGAGCGCGCCGGCTTTGAAGTCCGCGACGTGCATCCCACCCACTATGGCCGGGTGTGCCCGATCGAAACGCCGGAAGGCCCGAACATCGGCCTGATCAACTCCCTGGCGTTATATGCCCGTACCAATGAGTACGGTTTTCTCGAGACGCCCTATCGCAGTGTCGAAAATGGCAAAGTAACCAACAAGATCGAATACCTGTCCGCCATTGAGGAAGGCAAGTACGTCATTGCCCAAGCCAACGCCGACCTCGACAAGAGCGGCAAGTTTCAGCAGGACTTGGTGTCCTGCCGCCATCATAATGAGTTCGAGCTGTCCGGGCCGGATCGGGTGCAGTACATGGACGTGGCGCCGGGGCAGATCGTTTCGGTGGCAGCCTCGCTGATTCCGTTCCTCGAGCACGACGACGCCAACCGTGCGTTGATGGGTGCTAACATGCAGCGCCAGGCGGTTCCTTGCCTGCGCGCCGAGAAAGCACTGGTCGGCACCGGTATCGAACGTACTGTGGCGGTGGACTCGGGCACCACGGTTCAGGCTCGCCGTGGCGGTATAGTCGACCATGTTGACGCGGGCCGCATCGTGGTGCGTGTGCATGACGAAGAAGCCCTCGCCGGTGAAGTGGGCGTGGATATCTACAACCTGATCAAGTACACCCGATCCAACCAGAACACCAATATCAACCAGCGTCCGCTGGTCAAGGTGGGCGACATTATCGCCGCGGGCGACGTGATCGCCGACGGCGCATCCACCGACATGGGTGAACTGGCACTGGGGCAGAACATGCTGGTGGCGTTCATGCCGTGGAACGGCTACAACTTCGAAGACTCGATCCTGATCTCCGAGCGCGTGGTGGCGGATGACCGCTATACCTCGATCCATATCGAGGAAATGACGGTTGTGGCACGCGACACCAAGCTCGGGCCGGAAGAAATCACCCGCGATATTTCCAACCTGTCGGAAAGAATGCTGGGCCGCCTGGACGAATCGGGCATCTGCTATATTGGCGCCGAAGTGGAAGCGGGCGATGTGCTGGTCGGCAAAGTGACGCCCAAGGGCGAAACCCAGTTGACGCCGGAGGAAAAACTGCTGCGCGCCATTTTCGGCGAGAAGGCCTCCGATGTGAAGGATACTTCCCTGCGCGTACCATCCGGCATGTCCGGTACGGTGATCAATGTGCAGGTGTTCACCCGCGAAGGCATCGAAAGGGATATGCGCGCACAGCAGATCATCGACGACGAGCTCAAGGGCTTCAAGAAGGATCTTGCCGACCAGATGCGCATCGTCGAAGACGACGCTTTTGGCCGAATAGAGCGTCTGCTGGTCAGTAAGACCGCCAACGGCGGACCGAAGAAGCTGGCCAAGGGCACCAAGATCACCAAAGCCTATCTTGCCACCGTCGAGCGTCACTCGTGGTTCGACATCCGTCTTTCCGGTGAGGATGCCGCGCGCCAGTTGGAGCAGATGAAGGAAAGCCTGGCGCAAAAGCGGGTCGATTTCGACGCGGTGTTCGAGAACAAGAAAAAGAAACTGACCAGCGGCGACGAGCTGCCGCCGGGCGTGCAGAAGATGGTCAAGGTTTACGTTGCGGTAAAACGCCGCCTGCAACCCGGCGACAAGATGGCCGGTCGCCACGGCAACAAGGGCGTGATCTCCAAAATCGTGCCGATCGAGGATATGCCCTACATGGCAGACGGCACGCCGATGGACATCGTGCTTAACCCGCTGGGCGTGCCGTCACGGATGAACGTGGGCCAAATTCTGGAAATCCATCTGGGTTGGGCGGCCAAAGGGCTGGGCCTGAAAATCGGCGAAATGCTCAAGGCGCAGCAGAAGATTCAGGATCTGCGCAAGTTCCTCGACAAGATCTACAACAGCAGTGGCAAGGCAGAGGACATCAACTCCCTGACCGATGAGGAAGTGCTGGCCCTGGCGCAGAACTTGCAAGGCGGCGTGCCGTTTGCGACACCGGTATTTGACGGTGCAACCGAAGATGAAATCAAGGACATGCTGGAGCTGGCTGGTTTGCCCCGTTCAGGACAGATCATGCTGAGCGATGGCCGTACCGGCGAAACTTTCGAGCGCCCCGTCACGGTTGGGTACATGCACGTACTCAAGCTGCACCACTTGGTGGACGACAAGATGCACGCGCGTTCGACCGGGCCTTACAGCCTGGTTACCCAGCAGCCTCTGGGCGGCAAGGCGCAGTTCGGCGGCCAGCGTTTCGGCGAGATGGAGGTGTGGGCTCTCGAAGCCTATGGCGCCTCCTACATCCTGCAGGAAATGCTGACCGTGAAATCGGACGATGTCAGCGGACGCACCAAGATTTACGAAAACATCGTCAAGGGCGAGCACAAGATCGACGCCGGCATGCCGGAATCCTTCAACGTGCTGGTCAAGGAAATTCGCTCGTTGGCGATCGACATCGATCTGGAACGCTACTAAGCAAGAGACTAGAGACTAGAGGCTCGGGGCTGTGCCCCTCCGGCCTCGTTAGTCTCTAGCACCTAGTCCCTAGGAGGAAACATGAAAGCACTGCTCGATTTATTTAAACAGGTTACCCAGGAAGAAGAATTCGACGCGATCAAGATCGCGCTGGCCTCCCCGGAGAAAATCCGCTCCTGGTCCTATGGCGAAGTCAAAAAGCCGGAGACCATCAATTACCGCACCTTCAAGCCGGAGCGCGACGGTTTGTTCTGCGCCAAGATTTTCGGCCCGATCAAGGACTATGAGTGCCTCTGCGGCAAATACAAGCGCCTCAAGCATCGCGGCGTAATCTGCGAGAAGTGCGGCGTTGAAGTGACCCAGTCCAAGGTGCGCCGCGAGCGCATGGCCCATATCGAGCTGGCCTCTCCGGTGGCGCATATCTGGTTTCTCAAGTCTTTGCCCTCGCGTCTTGGCATGGTGCTGGACGTTGCGCTGCGCGACATCGAGCGCGTGCTGTATTTCGAAGCCTATGTGGTGACCCATCCGGGCATGACGCCGTTGACCCGTGCCCAGCTTCTGACCGAGGATGACTATCTGGCCAAGGTGGAAGAATATGGCGACGAATTCCAGGCCAGCATGGGTGCTGAAGGCGTGCGCGAGTTGCTGCGCACCCTCGACCTCGAGGTTGAGGTCGAGAAGCTGCGCAAGGACCTCACCGATACCGGTTCCGATACCAAGATCAAAAAACTCTCCAAGCGCCTCAAGGTGCTGGAGGCATTCCAGAAGTCCGGCATCAAGCCGGAGTGGATGATTCTGGAAGTGCTGCCGGTGCTGCCGCCAGAGCTGCGCCCGCTGGTGCCGCTGGATGGCGGCCGCTTTGCGACGTCCGACCTGAATGACCTGTACCGCCGCGTGATCAACCGCAACAACCGCCTGAAGCGCCTGCTGGAACTGAAAGCACCCGAGATTATTGTGCGCAACGAAAAGCGCATGCTGCAGGAGTCGGTGGACTCTCTGCTGGACAACGGCCGTCGCGGCAAAGCGATGACCGGCGCCAACAAGCGCCCACTGAAGTCGCTCGCCGACATGATCAAGGGTAAAGGCGGTCGCTTCCGTCAGAACTTGCTGGGCAAGCGCGTCGACTATTCCGGCCGTTCCGTGATCGTGGTCGGCCCGCAACTGAAGCTACACCAGTGCGGCCTGCCGAAAAAGATGGCGCTGGAACTGTTCAAACCGTTTATTTTTCATAAGCTCGAAGTGCTTGGCCTGGCCACCACGATCAAGGCCGCCAAGCGCATGGTGGAAGACGAGATTCCGGAAGTGTGGGATATCCTTGAGGACGTGATCCGCGAGCACCCGGTCATGCTGAACCGGGCGCCGACCCTGCACCGTCTGGGTATCCAGGCGTTCGAACCGGTGCTGATCGAAGGCAAGGCGATCCAGTTGCATCCGCTGGTCTGCTCGGCATTCAACGCCGACTTCGACGGCGACCAGATGGCCGTTCACGTACCGTTGTCGCTGGAAGCGCAGATCGAAGCGCGCACCCTGATGCTGGCTTCCAACAACGTGCTGTCGCCCGCCAATGGCGAGCCGATCATCGTGCCGTCGCAGGATATCGTGCTGGGTCTGTATTACATGACCCGCGAAAGAATCAACGCCAAGGGCGAGGGCATGCTGTTCGGTACGCTCAACGAGATTTCTCGCGCCTATGAGTCGCGCCAGGTTGAGCTGCACGCCAAGGTAACGGCGCGCATCAAGGAATATTCGCTTGACGAAGACGGCAACAAGGTCGAGAAAATCACGCGTTACGAGACGACTGTCGGTCGGGCGCTGCTGTCCGAAATATTGCCGGTCGGCTTGCCGTTCATGCTGATCAACAAGGCACTCAAGAAGAAAGAAATTTCCAAGCTGATCAACGCCAGCTTCCGCCGCTGCGGCCTGCGCGAAACCGTAATCTTTGCCGACAAGCTGATGTATACGGGCTTCGCTTACGCTGCCCGCGCCGGTATTTCGATCTGCGTTGACGATATGCTGGTGCCGAAGGAGAAAGAGCAGTTGATCGGCGCTTCCGAAAAGGAAGTCAAGGAAATCGAGGCGCAGTACACTTCCGGTCTGGTTACTCAGGGCGAGCGCTACAACAAGGTGGTGGACATCTGGGGCCGTTGCGGCGACCAGGTCGCCAAGGCGATGATGAACCAGCTCGGCACCGAGCCGGTGGTGGATCGGAATGGCAAGACGGTCCAGCAGGAATCGTTCAACTCGATTTACATGATGGCCGATTCGGGCGCCCGCGGTTCCGCAGCGCAGATTCGCCAGTTGGCCGGCATGCGCGGCCTGATGGCCAAGCCGGACGGCTCGATCATCGAGACCCCGATTACCGCGAATTTCCGCGAGGGGCTGAACGTGCTGCAATATTTCATCTCCACCCACGGCGCGCGTAAAGGTCTGGCCGATACCGCGCTGAAAACCGCCAACTCCGGTTATCTCACCCGTCGCCTGGTGGATGTGACCCAGGACCTGGTGGTGACCGTAAACGATTGCGGCACCAGCGACGGCATGGCGTTGAAGGCGCTGGTCGAGGGCGGCGAAGTGGTCGAGCCATTGAGCGAGCGCATCCTTGGCCGTGTTGCCGCAGTCGATGTGGTCAACCCTGAAACTAGCGAAACCGTCTATGAAGCAGGCACGTTGCTGGATGAAGATGCCGTGGAGGTGATCGAGCAATTGGGCATCGATGAAGTCAAGGTGCGCACTCCGCTGACCTGCGAAACCCGTTACGGCCTGTGCGCCAAGTGCTATGGCCGCGATCTTGGCCGCGGTTATGAGGTGAACGTGGGCGAGGCGGTCGGCGTGATCGCTGCTCAATCCATCGGCGAGCCCGGCACGCAGTTGACCATGCGTACGTTCCATATCGGCGGCGCGGCATCCCGTGCAGCGGCGGCGAGCCAGATCGAGATCAAATCCAGCGGCGTGGCGCGCTTTGCTTCCGGCATGCGCTATGTGACCAACGCCAAGAACGAACAGATTGTGATTTCGCGTAGCGGTGAAGTAATCATCACCGACGACAATGGTCGCGAACGCGAACGCCAAAAAGTTCCTTATGGCTCGACCCTGCTGGCCTCGGATGGCGATACCGTCAAGGCCGGCAAGGTGCTGGCGATGTGGGATCCGCACACCCGTCCGATCATTACCGAGTACGCCGGTCTGGCGCGCTTCGATAACGTCGAAGAAGGCGTCACCGTTGCCAAGCAGATCGACGAGGTGACCGGTTTGTCCTCCCTGGTGGTGATCGACCCCAAGCGTCGCGGCTCGACCCAGTTCAAGGGCTTGCGTCCGCAGGTCAAGCTGCTGGATGAGAACGGTCAGGAAATCAAGATCGCGGGCACCGAGATGCACGTCAACATCACCTTCCCGCTGGGTTCGATCATCACGGTGAAAGACGGCCAGACGGTCAATGTCGGCGACGTGTTGGCACGGATTCCGCAGGAAACCTCCAAGACCCGCGACATTACCGGCGGTCTGCCGCGCGTGGCCGAGTTGTTCGAGGCGCGTTCGCCGAAGGACGCCGGCCTGTTGGCCGAAGTCACCGGTATCGTATCGTTCGGCAAGGATACCAAGGGCAAGCAGCGCCTGGTGATTACCGATCTGGATGGCGTGCCTCACGAGTATCTGATTACCAAGGATAAGCACGTTACCGCGCATGATGGCCAAGTGGTGAACAAGGGCGAAAGCATCGTGGACGGCCCTGCCGACCCGCACGATATCTTGCGTTTGCGCGGCGTCGAGGCGCTGGCGCGTTACATCACCGATGAAGTGCAGGACGTGTACCGGCTTCAGGGCGTGAAGATCAACGACAAGCACATCGAGGTGATCGTACGTCAGATGCTGCGCCGCGTAACAGTGATGGATGCCGGCGACACCCGCTTCATCCAGGGCGAGCAGGTGGAGCGCGCCGACGTGCTGACCGAGAACGAGAAGATCGTTGCGGAAGGCAAGGAACCGGCTGTTTACGATTACATGCTGCTGGGTATCACCAAGGCGTCGCTGTCCACTGATTCGTTCATTTCCGCGGCTTCCTTCCAGGAAACCACCCGCGTGCTGACCGAAGCGGCGATTATGGGCAAGCGGGACGAGCTGCGTGGCCTCAAGGAAAACGTCATCGTTGGCCGTTTGATCCCTGCCGGCACCGGACTGGCTTTCCATACCGCCCGTCGCAGGAAGAAGCTGGGACTGGGAGAAGATGCGCTAATCGGTGCGGAAATGGCCGAAGCGTTTCCGGCAGAACCGGAAGGCAGCGAACTTTCAGCCTGATGAAGAGCCCCCATGCGGCGAAATAACCGCATGGGGGCTTGACATTTGGTTGTGGAGAAAATAGAATCCTCCCTCTTTTTAGCCAATGGCTAAATTTCCTGCCATGAGCGGGGCGCATAATTTTTGGGACGGCAACGGTTGCCGTCCCCGTTATTTTTTTAGGATTGGATAATTAATGCCAACGATTAACCAGTTAGTGCGTAAACCGCGCGAGCCGAAGCCGGTCAAAAGCAAGGTGCCTGCACTGGAAGGCGGCCCGCAAAAGCGCGGCGTATGCACTCGTGTCTATACCACAACCCCGAAAAAGCCGAACTCGGCTTTGCGTAAAGTGGCGCGTGTGCGCCTTACCAATGGTTTCGAGGTTAGCAGCTACATCGGTGGTGAAGGCCACAACCTGCAGGAACACTCGGTGGTGTTGATCCGTGGCGGTCGCGTCAAGGATTTGCCTGGTGTGCGTTACCACACGGTGCGCGGTAGCCTGGACACTGCTGGCGTGAAAGATCGCAAACAGAGCCGTTCCAAGTACGGTACCAAGCGCCCGAAGGCTGCTTAAGCTAAATTTAGAGCCCAAACTTAGAGATAGACCCGAGGTAAATTATGCCAAGACGTAGAGAAGTTCCCAAGCGCGAAGTCCTGCCTGATCCGAAATTCGGCAGTGCGGAAATTTCCAAATTCGTTAATGTGCTGATGACAGCGGGCAAGAAGGCTGTCGCTGAGCGAATTATTTACGGTGCGCTTGAGCAGATCGAGAAGAAAAGCGGCAAGAACCCACTGGAGGTGTTTACTCTGGCCCTGGGTAACGTGCGTCCTTCCGTCGAGGTAAAAAGCCGTCGTGTCGGTGGCGCCAACTATCAGGTGCCGGTTGAAGTGCGTCCGATTCGCCGTACAGCTCTGGCAATGCGCTGGATCAAGGATGCTGCCCGCAAGCGCGGCGAGAAGTCGATGGGTTTCCGTCTGGCCGGCGAATTGCTGGATGCGGCTGAAGGTCGTGGCGCCGCGATGAAGAAGCGCGAGGAAATACACCGTATGGCCGAAGCCAACAAGGCTTTTGCGCATTACCGTTTCTAGCATTTTCATACTGAACAATATAAAAGGCTGTCGCTGTGGCACGTAAAACACCCATTGAACGATATCGCAACATCGGAATTAGCGCGCATATTGATGCGGGCAAAACCACTACGACCGAGCGCGTCCTGTTTTATACTGGCGTTTCGCACAAGATCGGCGAAGTCCATGACGGCGCGGCCACCATGGACTGGATGGAGCAGGAGCAAGAGCGCGGAATCACGATTACCTCCGCAGCGACGACCTGTTTCTGGAAGGGGATGGGTGGTAACTATCCCGAGCATCGCATCAATATCATCGATACCCCTGGCCACGTCGATTTCACGATTGAAGTGGAGCGCTCCATGCGCGTGCTGGATGGCGCCTGTATGGTTTACTGTGCGGTAGGTGGCGTTCAGCCCCAGTCCGAAACCGTGTGGCGTCAGGCTAACAAGTACGGCGTGCCGCGCATGGCTTTCGTCAACAAGATGGATCGTTCCGGCGCCAACTTCTTCAAAGTCTACGACCAGATGAAGAGTCGCCTGAAGGCCAACCCAGTGCCGTTGCAAGTGCCAATCGGGGCTGAAGACAAGTTTGAAGGCGTGATCGACCTGGTTCGCATGAAGGCGATTTACTGGGACGAGGCTTCCCAGGGTATGAAATTCGACCTGCGTGAAATTCCGTCCGATCTTGCTGCGTCTGCCAAGGAATGGCGCGAGAAGATGGTGGAGAGTGCGGCTGAAGCCTCCGAAGAGTTGATGAACAAGTACCTCGAAGAGGGTGATTTGTCGGAAGCGGAAATCAAGGTTGGCCTGCGCAAGCGCACCATTGCAAACGAAATCGTACCGATGATGTGTGGTTCCGCATTCAAGAACAAGGGTGTGCAGGCAATGCTGGATGCTGTGATCGACTACATGCCGGCGCCGACGGATATTAAACCGGTGCAGGGCGAGCTGGAAAACGGCGAGACCGGCAGCCGCAAGGCGAGCGACGACGAGCCGTTTGCTGGCCTGGCATTCAAGATCATGACCGACCCGTTTGTCGGCCAGTTGATTTTCTTCCGCGTCTATTCCGGCATGGTGAAAACTGGCGACACGATCTACAACCCGATCAAGGGCAAGAAAGAGCGTATTGGCCGCATCTTGCAGATGCATGCCAACCAGCGCGAAGAACTCAAGGAAGTGTTCGCCGGTGACATCGCCGCTGCCGTGGGCCTGAAGGAAGCGACTACTGGCGACACGCTGTGCGACCTGAACAAGACGATCATACTTGAGCGCATGATATTCCCGGAGCCGGTGATTCACGTCGCGGTGGAACCGAAAACCAAGGTTGACCAGGAGAAAATGGGCTTGGCACTCAATCGTCTGGCGCAGGAAGATCCGTCGTTCCGCGTACGCACCGACGAAGAAACCAACCAAACCATTATTTCCGGTATGGGTGAGCTGCATCTGGAAATTCTGGTCGACCGGATGCGCCGCGAGTTCGGTGTTGAGGCCAACGTTGGCGCGCCGCAAGTGGCATACCGCGAAGCAATCAGAAAAGAAGTCGAAGTCGAAGGTAAGTTCGTCAAGCAGTCCGGTGGCCGTGGTCAATATGGTCACGTCTGGATCAAGATGGGTCCGAACGAGGCTGGTAAGGGCTTTGAGTTCATCGACGCTGTTAAGGGCGGTACCGTGCCGCGCGAGTACATTCCCGCAGTGGAAAAAGGCTTGCGTGAAAGTCTGCCGAACGGTGTACTCGCCGGTTTCCCGGTAGTGGATGTAAAAGTGACCCTGTTCGACGGTTCCTACCATGACGTCGACTCCAACGAAAACGCGTTCAAAATGGCGGCTTCGATGGCGTTCAAGGAAGGCATGCGCAAGGCCAGCCCGGTGCTGCTGGAGCCGATGATGGCCGTGGAAGTTGAAATGCCGGAAGAGAAAATGGGCGACGTGATGGGCGACCTTTCTTCCCGTCGCGGCATGATCCAGGGTATGGATGACATGGCGGGTGGTGGCAAGTCGATCAAGGCCGAAGTGCCTTTGGCCGAGATGTTCGGTTATTCCACCACGTTGCGTTCCCTGACTCAGGGCCGTGCGACTTACACCATGGAATTCAAACATTATGCCGAAGCGCCGAAAAACGTCGCCGAAGCGGTAATTAACAAGAAATAATCGTTCTTTAGATAGAGGGAAGTCATCATGGCAAAGAGTAAATTTGAGCGTACCAAGCCGCACGTCAACGTCGGCACGATTGGCCACGTGGACCACGGCAAGACCACGCTGACGGCGGCGATCACCACGATCCTGTCGAAGAAATTCGGCGGCGAAGCCAAAGGCTACGACCAGATCGACAGCGCCCCAGAAGAAAAGGCGCGCGGCATCACCATCAACACCGCCCACGTGGAATACGAGACCGAAAAGCGCCACTACGCCCACGTTGACTGCCCGGGCCACGCTGACTACGTCAAAAACATGATCACCGGAGCCGCCCAGATGGACGGCGCCATCCTCGTCGTCTCCGCAGCAGACGGCCCCATGCCCCAGACCCGCGAGCACATCCTGCTGGCCCGTCAGGTCGGCGTACCGTACATCATTGTCTACATGAACAAAGCTGACATGGTGGACGACCCCGAACTGCTCGAACTGGTCGAAATGGAAGTGCGCGAGCTCCTCTCCAAATACGACTTCCCGGGCGACGACACCCCGATCATCATCGGCTCCGCCCTGAAAGCCCTCGAAGGCGACCAGAGCGACATCGGCGAACCCTCCATCTTCAAACTGGCCGACGCCCTCGACAGCTACATCCCCCAGCCGGAGCGTGCCATCGACGGCGCCTTCCTGATGCCGGTAGAAGACGTATTCTCCATCTCCGGTCGCGGCACCGTCGTCACCGGCCGTATCGAGCGCGGCATTGTCAAGGTTGGCGAAGAAGTCGAAATCGTCGGTATCAAGCCCACCCTCAAAACCACCTGCACCGGCGTCGAAATGTTTCGCAAACTGCTCGACCAGGGACAGGCAGGCGACAACGTCGGCGTACTGCTGCGCGGTACCAAGCGTGAAGAAGTCGAGCGCGGCCAAGTGTTGGCCAAGCCTGGCTCCATCACCCCGCACACCAAGTTCACCGCCGAGATCTACGTCCTGAGCAAAGACGAAGGTGGTCGTCACACCCCGTTCTTCCAGGGCTACCGTCCCCAGTTCTACTTCCGCACCACCGACGTAACCGGTGCGATCGAACTGCCTGCTGGCACTGAAATGGTCATGCCTGGCGACAACATCTCCATCACGGTTGCGCTGATCCAGCCGATCGCCATGGAAGAAGGCCTGCGCTTCGCGATTCGTGAAGGCGGTCGTACCGTCGGCGCCGGCGTCGTGGCTAAGGTTATTGAGTAATTAAACACGCTGCGAACCTTGGTTCGCCGCATCGCTCTTTGGAAAAAATATGCAAAGCCAAAAAATTCGCATCCGCCTGAAGGCGTTTGATTACCGCCTGATCGACCAATCCGCATTGGAGATCGTGGAAACTGCCAAACGCACTGGCGCTGTAGTCAAGGGCCCCGTGCCTTTGCCCACTCGGATTGAGCGTTTCGATATCTTGCGTTCGCCGCACGTCAACAAGACTTCGCGCGACCAGTTGGAGATTCGTACCCATCTGCGCCTGATGGACATCATCGACCCCACTGACAAAACGGTGGATGCCCTGATGAAGCTGGATTTACCGGCAGGCGTGGATGTAGAAATCAAGTTGTAAAGAGTAAGTGGTGCAGGACGGGAATTTGCCCGTCGGCATGTAAAACCGCCGGTCAATCGTAACCGGCCTTGTTGAGAAGGATAATTGTGATGAGCTTAGGACTTGTCGGTCGCAAGATTGGCATGACCCGCGTGTTTACCGAAGACGGAACTTCCGTGCCGGTGACCGTTGTGGACGTGTCCAATAATCGCGTGACCCAGATTAAAACTCCCGCGACAGATGGTTATACCGCTGTTCAGGTTGCTTTCGGCACGCGCCGCAAGAGCCGCGTAACCCAACCTCTGGCCGGGCATTATGCCAAGGCAGGCGTTGAGGCTGGTCGCGTTCTCAAGGAATTCACGGTTACTGGCGAAGATGTTGCCAAGGTGACTTTGGGCGGCACTGTGGGTATTGACCTGTTTCAGGTCGGTCAAATGGTCGATGTGACCGGCACCACTCAAGGTAAAGGTTTCACCGGAGCGATCAAGCGTCACCACTTCAGCTCCAACCGTGCCAGCCACGGTAACTCGGTGTCTCATAACAGCGCCGGTTCGATCGGTCAGAACCAGGATCCGGGTCGCGTGTTTCCGGGCAAGAAAATGGCGGGCCATTATGGCGCCGTCAAGCGCACCACGCAAAACCTTGAAATCGTCCGCATCGATACCGAACGTCAGTTGCTCCTGATCAAAGGGGCGATTCCCGGCTCCAAGGGCGGCGATCTGGTTGTACGCCCAAGCGTAAAGGCAGGTGCATGATGGAACTTAAACTGATCAATGATCAAGGACAATCCACCGCCAGCGTGTCTGCGTCGGACGAATTGTTTGGCCGCGAATTCAATGAGGCGCTGGTTCACCAGTTGGTGACCGCTTATATGGCCAACGCCCGTAGCGGCAATCGTGCCCAGAAGGATCGCAGCGAAGTTGCTCACACCACCAAGAAGCCTTGGCGTCAAAAAGGCACTGGCCGCGCGCGTGCCGGTATGTCTTCCAGCCCGATCTGGCGTGGCGGCGGGAAAACTTTTCCCAATCGCCCGGATGAGAATTTCAGCCAGAAGGTCAATAAGAAGATGTTCCGCGCTGGTATCAGTTCGATTCTTTCCGAGCTGGCTCGCTTGGGTCGTCTGTCGGTCGTCGAGAGTTTCTCTGTCGATACGCCGAAGACCAAGGCCTTGGCACAGAAGATCAAGAGTATGGGGATGGACAGTGTGCTGATCATCACCGACGATCTGGACGAGAACCTGTACCTGTCATCCCGCAACCTGCCGCATGTGCTGGTGCTGGAAGCGCATCGCGCCGACCCGGTCAGCATGGTGCATTTTCCAAATGTGCTGATGACCCGCAGCGCGGTGAAAAAATTTGAGGAGATGTACGCATGAACGCGCCCACATTTAATCAGGAACGCCTGTTGCAGGTCATTCTGGCTCCTCAGGTCTCCGAGAAGAGCACCATGATTGCAGACAAGCACGAGCAGGTCGCATTCCGTGTCGCCACCGATGCCACCAAGCCGGAAATCAAGGCTGCCGTTGAGTTGCTGTTCAAGGTTCAGGTGGATAGCGTGCAAGTGGTGAACGTCAAGGGCAAGGTCAAGCGGTTCGGCAAAACGACTGGCCGCCGCAAGGACTGGAAAAAGGCGTTCGTCGCCCTGAAGCCTGGCCAAGAAATCAGTTTCGCAGCGGGCGAGTAGGAGATCAATCATGGCAATTATAAAAGTAAAACCAACATCACCTGGTCGGCGCGCTGTAGTCAAAATCGTGACGCCGGAACTGCACAAGGGCAAGCCTCACGCCCCGTTGCTGGAGAGCCAGTCGCGCAATGCGGGTCGTAACCATCATGGCCGCATCACCGTGCGTCATCAGGGTGGCGGTCACAAGCAGCACTATCGCATGGTCGATTTCAAGCGTGACAAGGACGGTATCCCGGCCAAAATCGAGCGCCTGGAATACGACCCGAACCGCACCGCGCATGTGGCGTTGCTGTGCTATGCAGATGGCGAGCGCCGTTATGTCATCGCGGCCAAGGGCATGACTGTCGGCATGCAAGTGGTCAGCGGCTCGGATTCCCCGATCAAACCGGGCAATACCCTGCCACTGCGCAACATTCCAGTGGGTACCATCATTCACTGCATCGAAATGCAGCCGGGCAAGGGCGCACAGATGGCGCGTTCCGCCGGTGCTTCCGTACAGTTGATGGCGCGTGAAGGTACTTACGCCCAGGTGCGTTTGCGTTCAGGCGAAGTCCGCAAGGTGCACGTTGATTGCAGGGCGACCATTGGCGAAGTCGGTAATGCCGAACACAATTTGCGTTCCATCGGCAAGGCCGGTGCAATGCGCTGGCGCGGCGTTCGCCCGACGGTTCGCGGCGTGGTTATGAACCCGGTAGACCACCCGCACGGTGGCGGCGAAGGCAAGACTGCCGCTGGCCGTCATCCGGTCAGCCCATGGGGCACGCCGACCAAGGGCTACCGTACGCGCAGCAACAAGCGTACATCCGGCATGATTGTGAATCGCCGTCCAGCGAATAAGAGGTAACAGATATGGCACGTTCAATTAAAAAAGGCCCATTTGTCGATGCACACTTGCTTGCCAAGGTGAGTGCGGCGCATGCAACTCACGACAAGCGCCCGATCAAAACCTGGTCGCGCCGCTCTACGGTGCTGCCTGATTTCGTCGGCTTGACGATTGCGGTGCACAACGGCAAGCAGCATATGCCTGTGTATATTTCTGAGAATATGGTCGGCCACAAGCTGGGTGAATTTTCACTGACGCGCACCTTCAAGGGTCACGCGGCAGACAAGAAGGCCAAGAGATAGGAGCGATGATGAGAGTTAGTGCTGTATTACGCGGTACCAGACTGTCGGCGCAAAAAGGCCGACTGGTAGCCGATCAGATTCGCGGATTGCCGGTTGACCGTGCGCTGAACATCCTGACCTTCAGCCCGAAGAAGGGCGCCGTGTTGATCAAGAAGGTGCTGGAGTCGGCAATTGCCAACGCAGAGCATAACGAAGGTGCTGACATTGACGAGCTCAAGGTCGCGACCATTTGCGTTGATGAAGGCTCGACGATGAAACGCTTCCGTGCCCGTGCAAAGGGACGTGGTGCGAGAATTCTCAAGCCTACCTGCCATATCACGGTTACCGTCGAAGACTAAGAGGAAATAACATGGGACAGAAGATTAATCCAATTGGTTTTCGACTTGGCGTTCTGAAGAACTGGACGTCCAAATGGTATGCCAATAGCAAAAACTTTGCCGGTATGCTGGCAGATGACATCAAGGTGCGCGATTTCCTGAAGAAAAAGCTGGCACACGCTTCGGTAGGTCGCATCACTATCGAACGCCCGGCCCGTAATGCCCGCATTTCGATTTTTAGCGCCCGTCCAGGCGTGGTAATCGGAAAAAAAGGTGAGGATATCGAAGCACTGAAATCGCAACTGCAAAAGTTGATGGGCGTGCCGGTTCATCTGAATATCGAGGAAATCCGTAAGCCGGAGATCGACGCTCAGTTGATCGCCGAGAATATTGCCCAGCAGCTTGAGAAGCGCATCATGTTCCGTCGTGCGATGAAACGCTCGATGCAAAATGCCATGCGTCTTGGTGCCCAGGGCATTAAGATCATGAGTGCCGGCCGCCTCAATGGTGCCGAGATTGCCCGTACCGAATGGTATCGTGAAGGCCGTGTGCCGCTGCATACTCTGCGTGCCGATATTGATTATGGCACTGCTGAAGCGAACACTACTTATGGCATTATCGGGATCAAGGTCTGGGTCTATAAAGGCGAGACGCCTGCCAAGGGTGAAACGCCGGTAGTCGCGGCTGTTGAGCCGGAACGCAAACCAAGAAAGTCGGGAGCAAAACATGCTACAGCCAGCTAGAAGAAAATACCGCAAGGAGCAGAAAGGCCGCAATACCGGCATAGCGACTCGCGGCAACAAAGTCAGTTTCGGTGAGTTCGGTTTGAAGGCGATTGGCCGTGGCCGTTTGACGGCACGCCAGATCGAGGCAGCCCGTCGTGCCATGACTCGCCATATCAAGCGCGGTGGCCGTATCTGGATTCGTATTTTCCCGGACAAGCCAATCTCCCAGAAACCTGCCGAAGTCCGGATGGGTAATGGTAAGGGTAATCCGGAGTACTATGTGGCCGAGATTCAGCCGGGCAAAGTGCTTTATGAAATGGACGGTGTGGAAGAGACGCTGGCGCGCGAAGCGTTTCGTCTGGCTGCTGCCAAGCTGCCGATCCAGACTACTTTTGTAACCAGACAGTTAGGTGGCTAATGATGAAAGCCAGCGAATTAAGAACCAAGTCAACGGAAGAGTTGAACAAGGAGTTGGTGGAGTTGTTGCGCGCCCAGTTTGGCCTGCGCATGCAGATTTCCACGCAGCAGAGCACCAAGGTGGATCAGATGGGCAAGGTACGCAAGGATATCGCACGCGTGCGCACGTTGATCAGTGAAAAGGCGAGGCAGGCATGAGCGAAGAAAAAGTTACCCGTACGCTGACCGGTCGTGTGGTCAGCGACAAGATGGACAAGACTGTGACTGTCAAGGTCGAGCGCAAGGTCAAACACCCGCTGTATGGTAAGGTGATCAGCCGTTCCAAGAAATACCATGCTCACGATGAGAGCAATGAATACCATGAGGGCGACCTTGTAATCATTGAAGAATGTCGTCCGCTTGCCAAAACCAAGACCTGGCGTGTAACCACGCTGGTCGAGAAGAGCCGCCTGGTGTAATAAAAAGCTTGCGTATCCCGTTGGGACGCGCTAATATCTCGCCTTTTTGGGCGTGACGTCTCGGTGAATCGGGGCGATGCCAAAACTGACCGTAAGCAGGGCGCTGCCGCAAGGTGGCAATCGACGGATTAAGTTGGAGAACTAAATGATACAAATGCAATCTGTGCTGGATGTCGCAGATAACACCGGTGCACGTTCCGTAATGTGCATCAAGGTGTTGGGCGGCTCCAAGCGTCGTTATGCCGCCATCGGCGACATCATCAAGGTAACCATCAAGGATGCAGCCCCGCGTGGCCGCGTCAAGAAGGGTGATGTCTACACCGCCGTTGTGGTGCGCACTGCCAAGGGTGTACGCCGTCCCGACGGCTCCCTCATCAAATTCGACGGCAATGCTGCCGTCCTGCTCAACAATAAACTGGAACCCATCGGCACCCGTATCTTCGGGCCGGTGACTCGCGAGCTTCGCACCGAGCGCTTCATGAAGATCGTGTCGCTGGCTCCTGAAGTCCTTTAAGGAGAATCGAGATGCGTAAAATTCGCAAAGGTGACGATGTTGTTGTGACCACCGGCAAGGACAAGGGCAGGCGCGGCCTGGTCTTGCGAGTGCTGGATGACGGCCACGTGCTCGTCGAAGGGGTCAACAAGGTCAAGAAACACATGAAGCCTAACCCTGCCAAGGGCGTAGCTGGCGGTATCGTCGAAAAAGAAATGCCGCTTGATGCTTCCAATATTGCGCTGTTCAACCCCGCCACGCAAAAGGCGGACAAGGTGGGCATCAAGGTGCTGGAGGATGGGCGCAAAGTCCGCATTTTCAAATCCAACGGCGAAGCGCTGGACGCGTAAGGAATAGACATGGCTCGTTTACAGCAATATTACAAAGATACCGTGGTCAAACAGATGATGGAACAGTTTGGCTATAAATCCGTGATGGAAGTGCCTCGCATCGAAAAGATCACGCTCAATATGGGTGTGGGCGAAGCGGTTGCGGACAAGAAGGTGATGGAGCACGCCGTGGGTGATATGAAGAAACTCTCTGGCCAGAAGCCGGTGGTTACCATGTCGCGTAAATCGATTGCGGGCTTCAAGATTCGCGACAACTATCCGGTTGGCTGCATGGTGACTCTGCGCCGCTCGTTTATGTACGAGTTTCTGGATCGTCTGGTTTCGGTGGCGATTCCCCGGATTCGCGACTTCCGGGGTATTTCCGGCAAAGCCTTCGATGGCCGCGGGAACTACAACATGGGTGTCAAGGAACAGATCATTTTTCCAGAAATTGATTATGACAAGATTGACGCGTTGCGTGGCATGAACATCTCGATCACGACAACCGCCAAGACCGACGAAGAAGCGCGCGCGCTCCTCGCCGCGTTTAAATTCCCGTTCAAGAACTGAGGTTGCCATGGCTAAGCTATCTGTGATTAATCGAGATAAAAAGCGCCGCGAAACGGTGAAGAAGTACGCTGCGAAGCGTGCGGAGCTGGTGGCGGTAATCAATAATTCGGCGCTTGGCGATGAAGATCGCTATGCGGCTCGCCTCAAGCTGCAGCAGTTGCCGCGCGATTCCAGTCCGGTTCGCCTGCGCAATCGTTGTGCGCTGACCGGGCGTCCGCGTGGCGTATTCAGCAAATTCGGCATGGCGCGTACCAAAGTGCGCGAATATGCAATGCGCGGTGAAATTCCCGGCGTAATTAAAGCCAGTTGGTAGCGGGAGAATAGTGTTATGAGTATGAGTGATCCGATCGCCGATATGCTGACGCGTATTCGCAATGGTCAAAGTGCTGAAAAAGTGAGCGTCAGTATGCCTTCCTCCAAGCTTAAGCTGGCAATTGCCAAAGTGCTTAAGGAAGAGGGATACATTGATGATTTCGCGGTTCGCGATGAAGCTGGCAAGCCTTCGCTGGATGTCCGCCTGAAATATTACGCGGGCCGTCCCGTGATCGAGAAGATCGACCGGGTTAGTCGTCCTGGGTTGCGTATTTACAAGGGCAACGGCGAAATTCCTAAAGTCATGAACGGTCTGGGTGTGGCGATAGTTTCCACCTCCAGGGGCGTTATGACCGATCGCAGTGCGCGCGCAGCCGGTATCGGCGGCGAAGTGCTTTGCGTCGTGGCATAGTGAGGTAAGCGATGTCCAGAATAGCTAAAAACCCGGTAGAAGTGCCGGCCGGTGTCGAGGTAACGCTCAGTGCCGATGAAATTACAGTCAAGGGCCCTTTGGGTACCCTGAAGCAACGTCAGAGCAGCGATGTTACAGTGGTTAAGGATGGTAGCCTGTTGCAGTGCAAGGCGGCCAGCGATTCGATGCAGTCGAACGCGATGTCCGGAACCATGCGCGCCTTGCTTGCCAATATGGTGTTGGGTGTATCCAAGGGTTTTGAGCGCAAGCTGACCCTGGTTGGCGTGGGTTACCGTGCAACTGCCAAGGGCGACGTGTTGGGACTGGCGTTGGGCTTTTCTCACCCGGTCGAGCACAAAATGCCTGAAGGCGTCAAAGTTGAGACGCCGACCCAGACTGAAATCGTTTTGAAGGGCGCTGACAAGCAGCGCGTCGGTCAGGTTGCCGCTGAAATTCGCGCATACCGCAGTCCGGAGCCCTACAAGGGCAAGGGCGTGCGCTATGCCAATGAAGTGGTTAACCTGAAAGAGACCAAGAAGAAATAGGGGCAATAGTCATTATGGATAAGAAAGAGTCGCGTCTGCGCCGGTCACGTAAAACCCGTGCCAAAATTGCAGAAATGAAGGTTGCGCGTTTGTCGGTTCATCGCACCAATTGCCATATCTATGCGCAGATTATCGATGCCAGCGGCAGCAAGGTTCTAGCCAGCGCATCCACGCTCGAAGCCGAGGTGCGCAAGGATCTGCCGAAAGGCGGTAACAAGGATGCGGCCGCCCTCGTTGGCAAGCGAATTGCCGAAAAGGCAAAAGTCGCCGGCGTTGAAACCGTGGCCTTTGACCGTTCTGGCTTCCACTATCATGGCCGTATCAAGGCGCTGGCTGATGCCGCGCGTGAAAACGGTCTGAAATTCTAAGCGGGGTTGATGATGGCTAAATTTGAAAAGAACCAGCAGGAAGACCGCGGCGACGGCATGCAGGAAAAAATGATCGGCGTAAACCGTGTGACCAAAGTGGTCAAGGGTGGTCGGATCATGTCCTTTGCAGCGCTGACCGTGGTTGGCGACGGTAATGGTAGCGTCGGCATGGGCAAGGGAAAATCCCGTGAAGTTCCAGTTGCCGTTACCAAGGCGATGGAATCCGCCCGCCGCAACATGGTCAAAGTCAACCTGAAAAAGGGTACTCTGCACCACGCTGTAATCGGACGCCACGGCGCTGCCAAGGTTTACATGCAGCCCGCATCGGAAGGTACCGGTATCATCGCCGGCGGCCCGATGCGTGCAATTTTCGAGGTGATGGGCGTGCATAACGTTCTCGCCAAGTGCATCGGCTCGACTAATCCATACAATATTGTGCGCGCTACCCTCAACGGCCTGGAGCAAATGAACACGCCGTCCGAGATCGCAGCCAAGCGCGGCAAAACTGTTGAAGAAATCCTGGGGTAAGCGATGGCTAAGGCAAATAAAACCACCAAAGTAAAGGTCACTCAGGTCAAAAGCCTGATCGGCACCATTGAGGCTCACCGTGCTTGCGTGCGCGGATTGGGTTTGAAACGAATCGGCCACACGGTTGAAGTTGAAGATACGCCATCAGTTCGCGGCATGATTAACACCGTTAACTATCTGGTTAAGTGCGAGGGCTAAATGCAACTTAATACTATCAAGCCTGCCGCTGGCAGCAAAAAAGCCGGCAAACGCGTCGGTCGTGGCATCGGTTGCGGCAATGGCAAAACTTGCGGTCGTGGTCACAAGGGTCAATCGTCACGTTCCGGCGGTTTTCACAAGGTTGGTTTCGAAGGTGGTCAAATGCCCCTTCAACGTCGTCTGCCCAAGCGCGGCTTCAAATCCATGGCCAAGGTCAGGGGCGAAACTGCTGAAGTCAGGTTGTCTGAAATCGACAAGCTGCCGATTGATACCATCGACCTGCTGGCATTGAAGCAAGCCGGCGTTATTTCCGCCAACGCGCTTAGCGTAAAGGTTTTTATGTCGGGCGAAATCACCCGTGCAGTCACCTTGCAGGGATTGATTGCAACCAAAGGCGCTCGTGCTGCAATCGAAGCTGCCGGCGGCAAGATCGCGGAATAGGGATACGATTTTGGCTCTTGGTAATCCGACTCAGAAAGCAACAGCCAAGTACGGCGACCTGAAAAACCGTCTACTGTTTGTGCTGGCAGCCTTGGTTGTGTACCGCATCGGTGCGCACATTCCGGTGCCGGGTATTGATCCGGTTGCGCTGGAGTCGCTGTTCAAGTCGCAGCAGGGCGGCATCCTGGGCATGTTCAACATGTTCTCGGGCGGCGCATTGTCACGCTTTACCGTGTTTGCTCTGGGCATCATGCCGTACATTTCTTCCTCCATCATCATGCAACTGATGACGGTAGTCTCTCCGCAACTGGAGCAGTTGAAGAAAGAAGGCGAGAGCGGGCGCAAGAAGATTACCCAGTACACGCGCTACGGTACGGTGTTCCTGGCATTGTTCCAGGGCTTGGGCATCGCCATTGCGCTGGAATCCCAGGCGGGTCTGGTGATTGAGCCGGGTTTGATTTTTCGTGTGACGGCAGTGGCAACACTGGTTTCCGGCACCATGTTTTTGATGTGGCTGGGTGAGCAAATTACCGAGCGCGGCATCGGCAATGGTATTTCGCTGATCATCTTCGCCGGTATTGCGGCAGGATTACCCCATGCCATCGGTGGTACGCTGGAGTTGGCTAGAACCGGCACGTTCTCAATACCGTTGGTGTTGGCCTTGTTTGTCGGCTCATTTGCGGTAACCGCTTTTGTGGTGTTCGTGGAACGCGGTCAGCGCAAGATACTGGTGAACTATGCCAAACGTCAGGTGGGCAACAAGATGTACGGTGGTCAGAGCTCGCATTTGCCGCTCAAGCTGAACATGTCGGGCGTGATCCCACCGATCTTCGCTTCCAGCATCATCCTGTTCCCAGCGACGCTGGCGGGCTGGTTCGGTTCCAGCGAAGGCATGACCTGGCTCAAGGACATCGGCGCGACACTGTCGCCCGGTCAGCCGCTGTATGTCATGTTTTACGCACTGGCGATTGTATTTTTCTGTTTTTTCTACACGGCGTTGGTGTTCAACCCGAAAGAGACGGCGGACAACTTGAAGAAGAGTGGCGCCTTTGTACCGGGCATCCGCCCAGGCGAACAGACCGCTCGTTATATCGACAGGATCATGTCGCGGCTGACCCTGTCCGGCGCGGTGTACATTACCGCGGTGTGCCTGTTGCCCGAGTTTTTGATCGTGAAGTTTAACGTGCCGTTTTACTTCGGCGGCACCTCACTGTTGATTATCGTGGTGGTGACGATGGATTTTATGGCGCAGATACAGTCTTACATGATGTCGCATCAATACGAGAGCTTGCTTAAAAAGGCAAGCTTCAAGGGCGGAATGATCGGCCGCTAGCAAGAAGCTTAACAAGAAGATCAGGATAGAAATGTCGAAGGAAGAAACGATTGAAATGCAGGGGGAGATTCTGGAAACCCTCCCCAATGCAACCTTCCGAGTAAAATTGGAAAATGGCCATGTGGTGCTTGGCCACATCTCCGGAAAAATGCGGATGCACTATATTCGCATCCTGCCTGGAGACAAGGTGACCGTCGAATTGACGCCTTATGATTTATCACGTGCGCGGATTACTTTCCGCGCCAAGTAATAAAGTTTTATCAGGAGAAAAAAATGAGAGTCAGAGCCTCAATTAAACGGCTGTGCCGCCACTGCAAAATGGTCAAACGCCATGGCGTGTTGCGCGTCATTTGTGCAGATCCGCGTCACAAACAACGTCAAGGTTGATTGTCCCTCGTGGAACTGTTAAAATCTTCGACTTTTTCTAAATCAGTCATTAGCTGGGAGTAAAGCATGGCCCGGATAGCTGGGGTAAATATCCCTAACCATCAGCACACTGTAATCGCACTAACCGCGATTTACGGCATTGGCCGTACCCGTGCGCAGAAAATCTGCGTATCGGCAGGCATCAACACCTCGACCAAAATCAAGGACCTCAGCGACAGCGAGATGGAAAAGCTGCGCGATGAGGTCGGCAAGGTTACGGTTGAGGGCGATTTGCGCCGTGAGGTCTCCATGAACATCAAGCGATTGATGGATCTTGGCTGCTACCGCGGTGTACGCCATCGTCGTGGTTTGCCGGTTCGTGGTCAGCGCACCAAAACCAATGCACGCACCCGCAAAGGTCCACGCAAAGCTATTCGTGCAACCAAATAATCTGGCTGCCACAAGAGGAATAAATCATGGCTAAGACAAACGTTCGGGTACGCAAGAAGGTAAAAAAGAATGTGGCAGAAGGCATTGCACACGTTCATGCGTCATTCAATAACACCATCATCACCATTACCGATCGCCAGGGCAATGCCTTGAGCTGGGCAACATCGGGCGGCGCCGGCTTCCGCGGTTCGCGTAAGAGCACGCCGTTTGCCGCGCAGGTTGCGGCAGAGGCCGCAGGCAAAGCGGCTCAGGAATGTGGTGTAAAGAATCTTGAAGTCAGGATCAAAGGTCCTGGCCCAGGCCGTGAGTCCGCCGTGCGGGCATTGAATGCGGTCGGTTTCAAGATCACATCCATCGCTGACGTGACGCCGGTTCCACATAACGGTTGCCGCCCGTCCAAAAAGCGCCGTATTTAAACCGCCGCGCCGTTATTATTTAGCAGGAGAGAAATTTTGGCTGTCAATCTTGATCCCAAATGCCGCCAGTGCCGCCGTGAAGGTGAAAAGCTGTTTCTGAAAGGCGAGAAGTGCTTTACCGACAAGTGCGGCATCGAACGCCGTTCTTATGCGCCAGGCCAGCACGGCCAGAAGCAGGTACGCCTGTCCGACTACGGCGTGCAGTTGCGCGAGAAGCAAAAAGTGCGTCGTATTTACGGCGTACTCGAAAAGCAGTTCCGCGGCTACTACGCCATTGCCGACCGCACCAAGGGCGTGACCGGCGAGAGCCTGCTGCAACTGCTTGAGTGCCGTCTCGACAATGTCGTCCACCGCATGGGCTTCGGCGTGTCCCGCCGTGAATCGCGCCAGGTCGTTCGCCACAACGGCATACTGGTCAATGGCCGTCGCGTCAACATTCCGTCATACCAGGTCAAACCTGGCGATGTCGTCGAAGTTGCCGAGAAATCCAAGGCCCAGTTGCGCATCAAGGCTGCGGTTGCCGCTGCCGAGCAGCGCGGCTTCCCGGAATGGATCGAAGTGGACGTGAAAGCGCTTAAAGGCGTGTACAAGGCCAAGCCGCAGCGCACCGAGTTACCTTCAACCATCAACGAGCATCTCGTGGTTGAACTGTACTCGAAATAATCGCTGACACGCATTTAACTGAACCGTATTTAAATAGAGGATCCAGCATGCAAAGCAGTGCTACCGAACTTCTGAAACCACGTGTTGTTGACGTTGAAGCGATCTCCGCCGTGCGCGCCCGCGTTTCGATGGAACCGTTCGAGCGTGGCTATGGCCATACGCTGGGCAATGCATTGCGCCGCATCCTGCTGTCCTCGATGCCGGGCTATGCCATCACCCAGGTCAAGATCGAAGGCGTAGTGCATGAGTATTCGACCATCGAAGGCGTCCAAGAGGACGTGGTCGACATCCTGCTCAACCTCAAAGGCATTGCCCTGAAGCTGCACAACCGTTCGGAAGCGACCCTGATGCTCTCCAAAAAGGGCGAGGGCGTGGTAACGGCAGCCGACATCCAGACTGGCCATGATGCCGAGATCGTCAACCCTGATCATGTGATTGCTCACATCACCAAGGGCGGCAAGCTCGATATGGAAATCAAAATCGAGCAGGGACGCGGCTATCAGCCGGTCACTGCGCGCCGCATCGCAGAAGAAGAGCGCAGCATCGGCGCCATTATGTTGGATGCCTCCTTCAGCCCCGTGCATCGCGTCAGCTATGCCGTCGAAAGCGCCCGCGTCGAACAGCGCACCGACCTGGACAAGCTGGTTGTCGATATCGAAACCAACGGCGTGGTCGATCCAGAAGAAGCGATTCGCTATGCTGCACGCATTCTGGTTGACCAATTGTCCGTGTTTGCTGAACTGAAAGGCACACCGGCCGAGATCGAAGCGCCGCGCGCTCCCCAGGTCGATCCGATCCTGCTGCGTCCGGTTGACGATCTGGAACTCACAGTGCGCTCCGCTAATTGCCTCAAGGCGGAAAACATTTACTATATCGGCGACCTGATTCAGCGCACCGAGAACGAATTGCTGAAGACCCCGAATCTGGGACGCAAGTCGCTCAACGAAATCAAGGACGTACTTGCATCCAAGGGCCTCACGTTAGGCATGAAACTGGAAAACTGGCCGCCTGTCGGCCTTGGCGAGCGCGTATAAAAGTTGTTCGTGAAACACGAAGCACCACAAGGGTACTCCGACTTTCTATGCACTAAAGTGCATGAAAGATTGTATGTAATGGAAGGGTAGATCATGCGTCACCGTTTAGGACTTAGAAAACTTAATGTCACCAGCAGCCACCGTTTGGCGATGTTGCGCAATATGGCCGTCTCGCTGCTGAACCATGAAGTCATCACCACCACGCTGCCAAAGGCTAAAGAACTGCGCCGCATCGCCGAGCCGCTGATCACCTTGGGCAAGAAACCAACGCTGGCTAACCGTCGGCTGGCATTTGACCGCCTGCGCGACCGTGATGTCGTCGGCAAGCTGTTCAGCGAACTGGGCCCACGCTTCCAGACTCGCAACGGCGGCTACCTGCGCATCCTCAAGTGCGGCTTCCGCAAGGGAGACAATGCGCCGATGGCAATTGTCGAACTGCTGGATCGTCCAGAAGTTGCCGAAGAAACTGCCAACGCCTGAGTCCAGGTGTTAGCCGTGAAAAAAGCCGGGCTTGCCCCTAGCCCACTTATGGTGTTGGTATTTTAAAGGGATGCAGGCTTGCCTAGCCGTTCAATTAAATTGCTGAGAAAGGCCGAACCACTCCCGGTTCGGCCTTTTCTTATTTAGGGGCTATCATCAAGGGGGCTAGCTTAGCAACTGAGGAGAGAAATAAGCCAATACCGAACCCTACTTTTCCGGTGCCGCCACCGGATCGGCCGGTTTGGCCGAGGCCGCTGGCGTGGAATCCTTGGCTTGTGCAGGGGCTTCCCCCGCCTTTGCAGCGGCTTGAGAATAGAACTCACAGGACAAAATTATTGATGCAAGCTTGTCCCTGCGCGTCTGAAACTTCGACCAAAAGTCATCATCGGTTCCCGAATACACCTGCGGCAGCGGTAGTGCTCGATATTCATCGAAGTCCTTTTTAATGCTATCAGATAGCGCTTTAAGTTCGGCAATAGTATCTGTAGGCGTGTCGCTGTTGTCCTTGAATGTCTGCTGCATAGGATTGGCTAAGCCTGCGAGGCCGCTGGCCAGCGCCGCGCAATGCGGGCATGTCGCGACGGCACCAATGGTTCCGATCAAGCCGCCGTAAATCGCAATGCTCTCCGAGCGAATCGTTTGCTGCTTCAGCCGGCTCTCTAATGTGCCGTAGCGACCTTTGCACGTCGCGACCAATGTGTCATAGACGTTGGTCAAGGTGGTCATGTCGCCTCGTCGTTGGCCTATCACCGCAGGGTCAAGGGCGGGTGTGGGAGATATTGCCCCAGCGCCGGCATTTGGCGGTGTAACCTGCTTTGTATCCGCCGTACTGGTGTTGGCAGCCGTCGCTGGTTTGCTAACAGTTGCTTTCGGAATGGTCTTCGCCCATTCTCGGTTCTGAGAATGCTTCGTGGTGAGCTTGGCTGGTGCACCGAGCTCGTCCTTATTTGGCTGGCCACCTTTGAATATTTGGATCGCCTCTTCAGTTGGGACTACCTCAGGTGCGGAGGGTTTTACGGTAGTCTTAGGCGAGGAAGGCACCGGAATGACAGTTGCTTGTGCCGGGAGCGAATCGAGCATTGCCTTTGCGTCAAACGGAAAAGACAAGTTGGAATACCCGAGCATAGTTGCGAACACTACCACTACCGGACTTCTTTTCATTATCTGACGCCTCGCAAATGGCATGAATTACTTATGCAATAATAATAAATGCTATTTGTGATTGTCAATATCACCCCCCCAATATCTTCTAGGCTGCCCAATAAAGTCGCTCGTGCCTATTTTAGATCCCGTCGAAGATGATGGCGACACCATCGGCGGCATACGAAACCACATTGAGGCCAAGTTCCTCGCAGAATTGACGTCGCCGGTTACTTGGCGGGTGAACAGGCAAGACCAAATATCGAATAATCTTCCGTTTTGGATGCGCTCGTTGAAGCGCGGCACCAAGGAAAACAAGTTGACCGATCGCCGTGAAGATCGATTGGCTGCCAGCAGATGGTATGAGCTCCCGCGAGCGTATTAAGCCATTTCGAGAGTGGACGCAGGGCGACCTTGATGGTTACAACGAGCGAGTGGAACAGTATTATGAGCGGTATGCAGCTTACCTCGACGCAGTCAAGGAACACAGCCTGACGCTGCAGCGCGTTATCTGCGCGAAGCTTGTCTTGGTGAATAGAGGAACGCGACCCGCAACCGATGTGCGGTCGTGTCTCAACTTTCCGCCAGGTGTCCTCGTCTATGAAGACGACGACTTACCCAAGCCGCCTGAGAGACCAAGCCCCCTCCGTTTGCTCCACGCGGGATCATCAACATGGTGACAGCACAATATGTCCAGTCGCCGTACATGGGTCTTCTCGAGAAACCTTCCCGCATCGCCAACGATCACAGATCCATCGAATTTACGATCTCGAAGCTACAGCACCACTACCGTCGAAGCTCCATTCGTTCACTCTCGTGCTCAGCTTGGAGAATGACATCAAGAGTTTCGATGCCGACTACGTCATCACGAACGACGAGTCACCCTATCCACAAAAGGGAAAGCTGCGTTTCGAGGTCAAGCCATCTGATTGATAGCTGACCGCAGGCCGCTGTTGTAGCGAAAGCAGACACCCAGGGCGATCGCCTCGAACATCTGCTATGGGTCGGACACAGACTTTCCGGTCAGAATAATATGCGGCTGTTACTCGACACATTGCAGCCATCCGGCCGCCGTAGCAGCATTGCTGTCCAACCTCATTTCCAACCGGGGCGATGTTTAGCCGTTTCCGTGCTTCAACGCATCAAATTCAAATTTCCAACCGCAGATTGCAAATAGCCATTAAAACAAAGAATCTAGAATGATCGTAAATGCCTTCCTGGCATCGGTATGCACAAGCCCACCCACTTAACGCTTTTCTCATGCGTGCCTTA
This sequence comes from Sulfuricella sp., assembly GCA_028713975.1. Taxonomy (GTDB): domain Bacteria; phylum Pseudomonadota; class Gammaproteobacteria; order Burkholderiales; family Sulfuricellaceae; genus Sulfuricella. The sequence goes on along the minus strand of JAQTNE010000010.1, from coordinate 28,027 downwards.
CGAGTCTTCAGGCTGATGTCGCCCTAACAAATGCGGGCTCATGAAAGCGATCCGACCTTCCGGGTTTTCGATAATACATCAAGCAAGTTGGAGATGATCGCCCTGACCGGCTCCAATTCCGGCTCACCTAGGTCAGACCGGATCCTTCTGGCTATCGTCACGGCGCTCGGCGTTCGACGCTTACTGATTCGATGCGCGTCACGCATACATCGCTCGACGATCGGCGCGGGCGGATTGACAGCCCCCTTCTCATATTTACAAAGAAGATCCTGCCGTATGCCTAGCTCTGCGGCGTACTCTTTTTGCGTTTTAGTGCCACGCGCTTCACGGATAATTCCGCGAACACTAAATTGCTGATTATCATCTGAATTGCGCTCGTCTTTTTTCATCATCTAACATTAGAATATGCTTGACAGGCATTATTAATGCACTATAATCATTATGTCAAGGGCGATTGTGTATCATTGCCGGGCTGTTTGACATTTCACACGGAGAGAAATGGGATGAAGTTGGATTTTCGGAGGGAGCTTGAACGTTTTGGCGCGCCGGGCCACGACGTTCGTCTGCTTTCTGAGCCTAGCGCCGAAAATATCGACTACCTTGATCTCGTCAGTCAACCGCACCTCAAGTTTATTCGCCCCTTAAGCGCCCCGGTTGATGCGGTCGTAGAGAGTTCCGGTCAGGCCATTGCCTACGTTATTCGCGCTGACAGCCTCGCCAAGGCAGCCAAGATAAATCCCGATGCTCTTATAAATCTTCGCCATGACTTGGCGTGCCGGGGCGACGCTGAATATCTTCTGGTATTGCGGCCAGGAGAACTCGAAGTGTTCTCTGTTGGACTGGGCAATGACATGCCGCGAGGCACTGCAATTACCGTGGACGAGAATCCTCTCGTTCTACAACAACTCACCAACGGCACCTTCGATCGCCAGAAGGATGTACTGCAGCAGGCTGTGCATAATGTGCTGTTTGATGTGCTCACTGAGGTCAGTGATGCGCTGACGTCAAGTCCTGCGCTAGCGGACCACTTTGACGACGTGATTTCTTTGATCGGCAGAGCGTTGTTTGCCAGATTTCTCATCGACAGAGGAATCATCAACAGTGAGACATTCCCCGAGATTTTCGTAGGCGGCGGCCCTGAGCGTTGCTTCGACACGCCGCAGTTTGCCGCCCTTGTGTGTGACTGGCTGCACGACAAATTCAATGGCGATATGCTTCCGCTCGCTGATACCAACTATCAAGACTATTTCAGCAAACTGAACAGTACCGATCCCAAGGCGCTTGAGCATCTGTCAAATATTCTCCATCGCGCCCCTGGGGGGCAACTATCTTTCGAACTGTATTGGAATACGGTCAATTTCGCCCATGTCCCGGTTGGGCTCCTCAGTCAGGTCTATGAGCACTATGCTCACCGCTTGTTCTCCAAAGGAGCACGAGAGGAAAGCATCTATTACACGCCACGCTTCGTTGCGGAGTACATGATCAATGAGGCGTTCAATGGTTTGGACGAGCAGGCCAGATTTTCGGCGAGGGTGCTCGATCCTGCAGTAGGTGCCGGTATTTTTCTTGTACTGGCGTTTCGACGCCTCGTTGCAGAGACTTGGAGTGCAACGAATACACGGCCAGACTACCGGACGATTCGCCGGATACTGAAAGACAAAATCTTCGGATTCGACATCAATGCATCCGCCTTGAGGTTGACGTCTCTAAGCTTGTATCTCACCGCTCTTGAACTCGACCCCAATCCGTTTCCACCAAGTAAGCTGAAGTTCCATAAACTTCTCGATAACAACCTTTTTGTTACACGAGCCAAGGGAGAGGAATATCCAAAGAGCGTTGTGCTTGGCAGTCTTGGTCCAGGCGCACCCGACGAACATGACGGAAAATATGACATAGTCATCGGCAACCCTCCATGGACCGCGTGGAAGTCCGGTAAAGAGGGTAATCGGTTGAACGCGTATGTTAGTGCTATGGCTCGGGAAATTGCTCAGCAATCCGGCAATAACGAAACTCTAGTCAAGGCAACCAAGGACTATACCAACCCCGATAACGTCCCGGATTTGCCATTTGTCTGGCGTGCCATGCGTTGGGTAAAACCGGGCGGAATGATTGTTTTTGCACTGCACGGCCGCCTGCTTTTCAAGCGGGCGGGAAAAGGTAGGGAAGCGCGGGACGCTCTATTTTCAGCCCTGCGTGTGCTGGCTATTCTGAATGGCTCAGAGCATGCCGATGGCTTCTGGCCTGGGGTTAATCAGCCATTCTGTTTGCTTTTTGCACAGAATTCGCCCCCGCAGGACACAGATACCTTTCTGTTCCTGACTCCGGATCCGGATACGAACCTGATTCCTCATGGTCGCTTCCGCCTCGACTATCAGACAGCCGAACCCGTTCAGCTATCCGTAGTGAGGCAGAATCCAACACTCTTGAAGACGCTGGCAGTGGGTACAGCACTGGACGCGGATATTTCACGCCGTCTTGGTCGTCTCTTGAGCGCAAATGAAGCGGGACAGGAAGGAACTGAGCGTGCATTTCTGCGATTTGGTGATTACTGGCAGCCAGAAGCAAAACTGCAATACGGCCAAGGCTTCCGGGTCGCTGCAAAACAAAAGCAAAGAAGCGCGAAGTTTATTGTCGACATGGGCGCTCGGCATCTCAGTAAGAAGATAGCAGTCAGTTGCTGCCCAGGTTTTCTGGTTGAACAAGAAAAGCTCCCGCCCTTTAGTCATGAAACCTTGGAGTCGCCGCGGCGCGCAGATATCTATCGGCCCCCATTGGTGCTTGTAAGTGAAGCGCCGGGCTCTTCTCGTGACGATGTGCGTGCGAGGTTGATTCTCGACGAAATACCGGTCGCCTATAACGAATCGTTTTACGGATTAAGTTCCCACGAACACCCGAAAAACGAACAAATTGCACGTTATGCTTTTGTACTTTTTAATTCCAGCTTATTCGTTTTTTACGCTTTGATAACCAGTGCTAAATTCGGAACCGAGCGCCGTGCATTGTTGGAAGAGGATATTCTGGACTTCCCGTTTCTTCCATTCGAATCTCTAACTCCCCAGGAAATTGCGGACGTGTGCCGTCTTTCTGCCGCGTTGGCCGGAGAGCCATCTGAACAGGATTGGGCCGATATCGAGACGTGGGTCTTCAACCTATATGGTTTGAACGCCGACGACCAGCAGGTGGTTGCCGATACGCTGGCGACTAGGCTTCCATACACCACGGTACGGAAGAATGCCACGACGCCCCCCTCGAAGGAAGACACAGAATCTTTCTTGCTGGTTGTAGAAAACGAAATGAAGCCTCTCTTCGCAATGGCTGATGCCGTTATTCATTGTCAGATTGCACCGGCACAGTATCCACCATGGGTATTCTTCGATGTATTCGTCGAGGGCGGGAGTCTGTCAACGTCGAATGCGCAGTACGTTTCCAACTTGGTGTCCGCACTAGCTGATAGTCAGGGAGCAACACGCATCTTCATCAATTCTGAAAGTGGACACATCCGAGTGGGAATTCTTGCTCAGCGGCGCTACTGGACACACAGTAGAGCTAGGCTCTTGGCGTTTGATTTGATGAACCGTTTCGGAGATCATCTGATGGGCGGTATGCAATGACAGGACGACGATCACTAGTCGCTATCGCGCGAGATTCGCGTGCGATTCTGCCATTCGACGCCATTTCTTCTTTATGGCTTGGGGCGATAGAACTTGGGCTTCGTGAAGCCTGGAAAGAATTGGTAAAAAATCAGTCTAGATACCAAGTCGACATCGATAATGACGACGAGCATCTAATCTCTGAACCGTTGGTTCGTGCGATCAACTTTTTGCGGAATAATAAACAGAAAGACCCTTTTCTAACGTTGGTCAAGCACTTCGATCATGCTTATGTTGGCGCGGGGTTTAGAAACTACAAAAATGAAGAGATACAGCAGCCAGATTTAGTATTCAAGCCACGTATTGCCCCGCATGCCGGAATTGACGCTCAATATTATGCTGTTTTCATTGAAGCAAAAGTCATCAGCGAAAAATCCCATCAGAAGGTGGGTGAATATTTCAGGGATGGCGTTATACGTTTTATCGACGGACGTTACGCATGGGCTATGAGACAAGGATTGATGCTCGCCTACGTCCGCGGTGTTGATCTGGATGCCGGCGCAGCAATTCAAGAATACTTGAAACCTTCAAGTCGATATAAGCGATTTGCCGTAAAGAGTTCTGCTGTGAGGGTTGCCCCACCGAATCCATTACCTAACGTTTATCAGACGACTCACTCCAGAGATTGGAGCTATGATGCTGATTCTCTGGGAGAGCCGGGCGATATAGCGATTCGCCATCTCTGGCTCAGCGTGTATATCTAGGTATCCATCACGCCATATTTTTGGGGCTAAAATTAATAATGTCATCCAAGCCGACCTTACCCTTCGCCAATCCAAGCCGCATTGCCGGCGTTTTTTTATCCTCGCCCACTGCCACATAGTTGTAGAACACCCGAAATATCATCAGCATCTTCATCGCCACTTCTGGGTTGTAGGGACTGTATCCGAACCATGATCGACCTTGTGCACTCGACGTGACTATTGGACGCTCGAAGAGCGACAATCGCCGCCGTAATTGCATAAAGAAGCGATCAATGGAGTGCAGGCTAGCTTTTGAATATAGCCGCGCAAGATGATCCGCCGCGTAATCGCCATAATTTGTCATGTAGCAGATCGCCTTCTCAGGTTCACTCATGCTGGGAAATGGGTGGAGCAGCCAACGGTCGCTCCACTTGCCGATGGTGGACATGTGCTGCAAACGATCCTGAATAAGAAGTAGCTCAACCTCACTCCCCTTGAGAGATGGATAGTTGTTCTTTGCCTTTTCAAATTCTGCACGGCTGATAGCTAATGCCTGTCGCCGTTCATTGACCGTCAGATCCTTATTGATTCGCACATAGAAAGCATCCGCCTTACGCGCTTTTATTTCCTCGCTAAACGCAGATAGGCAAGCGGCACGGATGCCAGATTCTTGATCGAGAAAAAATCGCATCTTCTCAACCCCTCCGAATAAGTGCTTGAGGTAGAAGAAATGCCCATATAACGTATATTCAGAATGAACCTGCATTCCCTTTTTTGGCAAAGTCGTATCGAATGACTGAGATAGTGGAGCCTCTATGTCCAACCGGTCGGCAAGTTCGCCATAAGTATCCGCAACATCATTGGTTACATCTCGGGCATACCCAACACGTTTCACTAATCGCCTGCGTTGCCGGATGTAATCGGTGTAGTCGGATTTAAGCCATAGTCTTGCGTAGCGGCGAAATGGGTAGCTGATGGATTGATCATTCAGAGCTGCGGCATCCTGTTCTATTTGCGCAGGGTCCAGCGACGGGTCGAAATCAAGGTGCATTCCGAAAACGTAACCTGTTCCATGGTCGGCACTGCCCACGGCATGCATGACGACATTTCGTTTGTCGTCCTGGTTAGACCAGTTCACGGTGTAATCCTGCCGATCCACTGCTATGTATAACCGTGGGAATACCTTGCCTTCGAGCAATTGCTGTTCCCTGTCAGCAACAAACGTTTTGCACTGCTCATAAAAGAAGTTGATGCGCTGGTATAGGGTTTTGGGGTTTATGTCCGCTACTTCGCAGATTCGCCGCATCGGAGATTTATTCATAAGCAGCGAGAAAATCAGCTGGTTCTTATCTTCATGCCGCTGCCGGATAGTGGACTTGAAGGAAACTGTGAAAGTTCGTTTGCATACATTGCATAAATATCGCTTGGAGCCTGAGTGGGTCTTTCCGTAAGATTGGTAGTGCCCCTTGCCAGTGGTCACGGGAACGCTATGGTTTGCACATTGCGTATCGGGACATGACGGTTCTGGTTCCAGACGCAAATCGGCCAGCATCCGGTTCAATTCTTCAGCAATGGCAACATTGCTTTTGATGGAAGGAAACTCGTTGCAGAGCTTGCACTTCAGGACAGGCATGCTTGTTCCACCACCAGATGCAATGTAGCTGTCGTGCCCAGCGCTTACACGCTTCTGGCCAGATAGCTTTTCTAATGCGGGAACACCGTAATTCAGGCAGGCAGGGTTCTTGCAATAATTGACCTGAATTCCATCGGCTGCAGGAGGAACGCGCGCCGGTTTGATCGCGGTAAATTTCATGGCCATAAAAAAATCCCCTTACATCGATGGATATAAGGGGATTTTACACCGTTTTAACTAAAAGCCAACACCTTAAGTGAACGGCTAGGGCTTGCCCGGCTTTTTTTATGCGCGTTGAATCTGGCTTGGGAAGGTCTTTGCATGAATACCAAAGCATGTGCAGCCGGCGTAACCTCAAACGATTATGCCGCCAGTTTCAATTCCACTTTCTTTCCCGCTCGTGTCGCTAGGGTAATCAGCATGTCCAGGCTGAATTTGTCCCATTTTCCGCGGATCAAGTCGGATACGCGCGATTGCGAGATGCCCAGTACTTTTGCGGCTTCAGCCTGGGGCCATTTTTCGTCGCGGATTTTGATGCGCAGTTCACCCATCAACTGGGCGCGCATCGCAAGGATGGTGGCCTCTTCCGGCGAAAAGCCGATGTCCAGAAATACGTTGCCGCAGGATTCTGTGATCTTCTCTTTTTTCATTTGCTGCTCTCCTTGAGTTGCTTGTAACGAGCGCTTGCCAGTGCGATGTCTTCCTTGCTCGTCTGCTGTGTTTTCTTCTGGAAGGCATGCAGCACATAAATCGCATCGGCAAATTTCGCGACATAAATGACCCGCCACTCGCCCAACACGTGAACACGAATCTCATAAGCGCCTGCGCCAATATTCATCACCGGCTTCCAGTCGGAGGGCATCAAACCAAGCTGCATTTGCCAAAGCTCGTGGCCGGCAGCGCCTTTGGCTTCGTTTGGAAATGCGGCCAGATCGTCCTCGCTGGAGCCGATAAACTTGAGGGGTTTCATGTTTGCAATATATAAGTATTTATATAAAATTGCAAACTGAGGGGGATTTGAGGAACGTAGCCCGGATTGCGCTACGCTTCTTCCGGGCTACGGGCTATTTATTTCTTATTGTGCAGCATCTCCGCCAGGTACTTGCCGGTGAAACTCGCCGGCGTTTTTGCCACTAGTTCCGGCGTTCCCGCAGCAATGATCTGCCCACCGCCATCGCCGCCTTCCGGGCCAAGGTCAATGACCCAGTCGGCGGTTTTGATCACGTCCAGGTTATGCTCGATCACCACCACGGTGTTGCCGCTGTCGCGCAGGCGGTGCAGCACGGTGAGCAGCAATTCGATGTCGTGGTAGTGCAGGCCGGTGGTCGGTTCGTCGAGGATATACAGCGTCCGTCCGGTGTCGCGCTTGGATAGTTCCAGCGACAGCTTGACGCGCTGTGCTTCACCGCCGGACAGAGTGGTCGCTGACTGACCGAGCGTGATGTAGCCGAGGCCAACGTCGAGCAAGGTGGCGAGTTTGCGGGCGACGACCGGCACCGCGCTGAAAAACTCGTGAGCCTGCTCCACCGTCATATCCAGAATCTCGTGGATGTTCTTGCCTTTGTACTGGATTTCCAGGGTTTCACGGTTGTAGCGTTTGCCGTGGCAGACATCGCAAGACACGTAAATGTCGGGCAAAAAGTGCATCTCCACCTTGATTACGCCATCGCCTTCGCAGGCTTCGCAGCGCCCGCCCTTGACGTTGAACGAGAACCGGCCCGGCCCATAGCCGCGTTCGCGCGATTGCGGCACCCCGGCGAACAGGTCGCGGATCGGCGTGAACAGGCCGGTGTAGGTGGCCGGGTTGGAGCGCGGCGTGCGCCCGATCGGACTCTGATCGACGTCGATCACCTTGTCGTAGAATTCCAGTCCGTGCAGCTCTTCGTGTGGCGAAGGTTCCGCCGAAGAGCCATATAGATGGCGCGCCACGGCGCGGTACAAGGTGTCGTTGATCAGGGTGGATTTGCCCGAACCGGATACGCCGGTGACGCACACAAACAGCCCGACCGGCAAGTCGAGAGTGGTGCCCTTCAGGTTGTGGCCGCTGGCGCCCGTCAACTGGAGCATGCGCTTGGGATCGGGCGCATGGCGTTTTTTCGGTACTTCGATGCTGCGCTTGCCGCTTAGATACTGGCCGGTGAGCGAGTTTGGATTGGCTTTGATCTCGCCCGGCGTGCCTTCGGCGACGACATGCCCGCCATGCACGCCTGCACCGGGGCCGATGTCCACCACGTGGTCGGCTGAAAGGATCGCGTCGGTGTCGTGCTCCACCACAATCACGGTGTTGCCCATGTCGCGCAGGTGCTTGAGGGTGGCGAGCAAGCGGTCGTTGTCGCGCTGGTGCAAGCCGATCGACGGCTCGTCCAGCACGTACATCACACCCGTCAGCCCGGATCCGATCTGGCTCGCCAGGCGGATGCGCTGTGCTTCGCCGCCGGACAAAGTGTTGGCCGAGCGGTCGAGCGACAGATAATCCAGCCCGACGTCGTTGAGGAAGCGTATCCGCGCCGCGATTTCCTTGACGATGCGCTCGGCGATGGCCTGTTTCTGTCCGTCGAATTCCAGCGTGGCGAAAAAATCGTAGGTCAACCGTAGCGGCAGGCGTCCGATTTCAAACAACGCCTTGCCGCCGACCAGCACATGGCGCGCTTCGGGGCGCAGGCGGGTGCCTTCGCAATCGGGGCAAATGCGGAAATTGATGTATTTGGCCAGTTCCTCGCGCACCGTGGTGGATTCGGTTTCGTGGTAGCGCCGCTCGAAGTTGGTGATGATGCCCTCGAACGGGTGGTTGCGTATTTTCATCCCGCCTTTTTCGGCGAGATACTGGAACGGCAGGTCTTCCTTGCCGCTGCCGTAGAGCAGGACGTGCTGGATGTTGTCAGGCAATTCCTCGAACGGTGTTTCGAGATCGAAACCGTAGTGCAGCGCCAGGCTTTGCAGCATCTGGAAATAGAACTGGTTGCGCTTGTCCCAGCCCTTGACCGCGCCCGAGGCCAAACTCAGGTGTGGAAAGGCGACGATGCGCTTGGGGTCGAAGAAGCTGACCTGCCCTAGGCCATCGCACTTGGGGCAGGCGCCCATCGGGTTGTTGAATGAGAACAGCCGTGGCTCCAGTTCCGGTAGGGAATAGCTGCACACCGGGCAGGAAAATTTGGCGGAGAAAAGATGTTCCTTGCCGCTGTCCATCTCCAGTGCTAGCGCCTTACCGTCGGAGTGGCGTAGCGCGGTCTCGAACGATTCGGCCAGGCGCTGTTTCATATCGGGGCGGATCTTGACGCGATCCACCACGATATCGATAGTGTGTTTCTTGTTTTTGTCGAGCTTCGGCAAGGCGTCGATTTCATGCACCTTGCCGTCGATCCGCAGGCGCACGAAGCCCTGGGCGCGCAACTGGTCAAACAGGTCGGCCTGCTCTCCTTTGCGCTCCACCACTGTTGGCGACAGGATCATCAGCTTGGTGTCCTCGGGCAGCGCCAGCACCGCGTCCACCATCTGGGAAATGCTCTGGGCGGAAAGCAGGATGTTGTGTTCGGGGCAATAGGGGTCGCCGACACGGGCGTAGAGCAGGCGCAGGTAATCGTGGATTTCCGTCACCGTGCCGACGGTCGAGCGCGGATTGTGGCTGGTCGCCTTCTGCTCGATGGAAATCGCCGGAGATAATCCTTCTATCAGATCCACGTCGGGCTTGTCCATGCGCTGCAAGAACTGGCGCGCATAGGCTGAAAGCGATTCGACATAGCGTCGCTGTCCCTCGGCGTAAAGCGTGTCGAAAGCCAGCGAGGATTTACCCGAGCCGGATAAGCCAGTGATTACTACCAGCTTGTCGCGCGGGATGTCGAGGCTGATGTTTTTCAGGTTGTGGGTGCGGGCACCGCGTATCTTGATCAAGTCCATGTGTTTTGTGCAGAGCAAAAGGCAACCTGCTACTATACGCAATTTTGGCGTTGCACTTCAAATTCATATGCAAATTTCCGAAAAGATGACTCCAATCGAGCTTCGCGCCAGCGTCGGCCTGGCCGGAATTTTCGGTTTGCGCATGCTCGGCATGTTCCTGATTCTGCCGGTGTTCGCCATCTATGCCCAAACCCTGCCGGGCGGCGGCAACCACATGCTGATCGGCTTGGCGCTGGGCGCCTACGGCCTGACCCAGGCGATGCTGCAACTGCCTTTCGGCATGGCGTCGGATCGTTGGGGGCGCAAGCGGGTGATCTATTTCGGCTTGCTGCTGTTCGTGATCGGCAGCTTTGTCGCGGCTTATGCCAGCGATATTTACATGGTGATTGTCGGGCGTTCGATCCAGGGCGCAGGCGCAATTTCCGCCGCCGTGACGGCGTTGCTCGCCGACCTGACGCGGGAGGAACACCGCACCAAGGCGATGGCGATGATCGGCTCCACCATCGGCCTGTCGTTCGCCGCATCCATGGTGATCGGCCCGGCGCTTTACCAGGTGATCGGCGTGCCCGGTATGTTTGCGCTCACTGGCGTGCTGGCGTTGGCGGCGATGGGCGTAATTTATGCCGTGGTTCCCGATCCTAAAGTCAGCCATTTCCATTCCGATGCGGAGGCGACCCCGGCGCGCCTGAGTGACGTGCTGCGTGACAAGCAATTGCTGCGGTTGAATTTCGGCATTTTCGCGCTGCACGCTGCACAAATGGCGATGTTCGTGGTGATCCCCTTCGCCCTGCGCGAAACTGGCGGGATGCCGGAAGCCCAGCACTGGAAAATTTACCTGCCGGTGATGCTGGGCGCATTTGCGATCATGGTGCCCGCGATCATTTACGGCGAGAAGAAAGCCAAGCTCAAGCCGGTCTTCGTTTCCGCCGTCGCCATGCTGCTGCTGTCGCAGTTGTTGATGACCGTGCTGATCCGGGATTTCTGGGGCATCGTCATGATGCTTCTGCTGTTCTTTATCGCCTTCAATATCCTCGAAGCCAGTCTGCCCTCGCTGATCTCCAAGATCGCTCCCGCACGCGCCAAGGGCACTGCGATGGGCGTGTATAATACCTCGCAGGCTCTGGGGCTGTTTACCGGCGGCGTGGCGGGCGGTGTTCTTTCGCATTACGTTGGGGAATGGGCGGTATTCGCATTCGGTAGCGTAATGAGCATGTTGTGGCTGGCCATGGCGGCCAGCATGAAAACGCCGCCTGCCGTGCGCACCAAAATGTATCATCTAGAACCGATGACCGTAGAAGCAGCGCGCGAACTGTCGCGCCGGCTGACCGGCCTGCAAGGGGTAATGGAGGCGGCAGTCGATGTGGAAGATGGCACCGCCTACCTCAAGGTGGAAATGGCGGGATGGGACGAGGACAACGCAGTTAAATTGATCGAGGGAGGAGCGTGAAATGGCATCAGTGAACAAGGTAATTCTGGTTGGACGTTTGGGCAAGGATCCGGAAACCCGTTACATGCCCAATGGCGACGCGGTGACCAATATTACCCTGGCTACCAGTGAAAACTGGAAGGACAAAAACGGCGAGAAGCAGGAAAAAACCGAGTGGCATCGCGTCACCTTCTATCGCAAATTGGCTGAAATCGCCGGCGAGTATCTGAAGAAAGGCAGCATGGCCTACGTTGAAGGACGCCTGGAAACCCGCAAATGGACGGATAAATCCGGTGTGGAAAAATACACCACCGAGATCATCGCCAACGAAATGCAGATGCTGAGCAGCCGCACTAGCGGCGGCAATAGCTTCGAGGTGGTGGATAAGCCCGCAGCGAGCAGCAGCAGTAGCAGCAGCGGTGCGAAAGCTGCGGCCAAAGGCGGTGGCGACTTCGATAACTTCGAGGACGATATTCCGTTTTAGAAACAAAAAGAGACACCCCCCTTTGAAAAAGGGGGGCTTAGGGGGGATTTAAAAGCGTGGCAAATAGTCGCTACCGTAAATCCCCCTTTTACAAAGGGGGAGGTAGTCTGCCGGTGCCGTATTCACCCGTTTTAACATGACTGACTACTAGCTAATCGATGTAAATAAAAATGGCGGAGAACGATGTTTCTCCGCCATTTTTACTTGATGCGTCATTTCCCGTTTAATGAAGGTCACCTGATATGGCGTTCCAGTCAGATACAGATCGTTCCCGTTCGGCTGCCGTCATCGGCGGCGGCCCTGCCGGGCTGATGGCGGCAGAGGCGCTAGTCCGTGGCGGCGCGCGGGTCGATCTATATGATGCCATGCCGTCGGTGGGGCGCAAGTTCCTGCTGGCAGGCAAAGGCGGGCTGAACCTCACCCACGCCGAGCCCACCGAGGCATTCCTGTCGCGCTACGGTGAACGCCGCACGCAGATCGAGCCGCTGCTCGGCGCATTCGGGCCGGAAGCCCTGCGCGAGTGGGCGCTCGGACTCGGCGTTGAGACTTTCATTGGCACTTCGGGGCGCGTGTTTCCCGTTGAGAAAAAAGCCGCGCCGCTGTTGCGTGCCTGGTTACACCGGCTGCGCGCGGAGGGAGTGAGCTTTCATATGCGGCATGGTTGGCGCGGCTGGGACGAGAGCGGAGCGCTGCGATTTGCCACGCCGCAGGGCGAACAGTTGGTGCACGCTGACGCGGTAGTGCTGGCGCTGGGCGGTGGCAGTCGGGCGCGGCTTGGTTCCGATGGCGCGTGGGTGCCGTTGCTGGCGCAGCGCGGTGTTTCGGTTGCGGCGCTGCGGCCAACAAACTGTGGCTTCGACATCGGCTGGAGCGAGCACTTACGCACGCGCTTCGCCGGGCATCCGGTGAAACCGGTGGTCGCGTCCTTTACCGATGCGGCAGGAACCGAGTTTCGCAAGCAGGGTGAATTCGTGGTGACGTTGAGTGGCATCGAGGGGGGCTTGATCTATGCCTTGTCCGCATCTTTACGCGACGAGATAGAAGCAAATGTAACTGCGGTCATCCAGCTCGATCTAGCACCCGGTTGGGAACTGCAACGCCTGACCGACGAACTGTCGCGGCCGCGCGGTTCGCGCTCGCTGTCCAGCCATCTCCAGAGCCGGGTGGGCATTAAGGGGGTGAAGGCTGGGTTGCTGCGGGAAGTGTTGTCGGCGCAGGAATTCGCCGATCCGGTTAAGCTGGCGGCAGCGATCAAGGCGCTGCCGCTGCGCCTCATTGCGCCGCGCCCTCTTGATGAAGCGATCAGCAGTGCGGGCGGGGTGGTCTTCGAGGCACTTGATCGGCGTCTGATGATTCGCGACCTGCCCGGCGTGTTCTGCGCCGGCGAGATGCTGGACTGGGAAGCGCCGACCGGCGGCTACCTGCTTACCGCTTGTTTCGCCAGCGGGCGCGCTGCTGGTCAGGGGGTGCTGGCTTGGCTCGAAGTCGGGGCGAAGGGTAAGTAATTACTTCACAGGCTACGAAACCGGTCGGAATTTATTTATAATCACGCCATGCTCTACTGGGAAAAACACGATCACGACCTGAACCGGCACCACTGGTACTGCGTCACGTTCGACCACGATTTGCTGGGCGACCTCGTGCTCATCAAGTCATGGGGAAAGCTCGGTTGGCGCGGCACCCGGAAAGAGAAACAACTGCTGCAATCCGTCGACGATTTGCGCCTTTGCTTGCAGACTATCGGCGAAAAATGCGAAGCGGATGGCTACGCCGTGGCGGGTGTGGGCTGGGCAGGTTAATTGCTTAAACCGAACGCTTGACCATGCTCAAAGCAACCGCCTCGGCCACCTTGATGCCATCCACCGCCGCCGAAAGAATCCCTCCCGCATAACCCGCACCCTCTCCCGCCGGGTAAAGTCCCACGGTATTCAGGCTCTGGTAATCCTCGTTGCGCTTGATACGGATCGGCGAGGAGGTGCGCGTCTCGACCCCGGTCAGCACCGCGTCATGCATGGCAAAACCCTTGATCTGCTTGTCGAAGGCCGGAAGCGCCTCACGGATCGCCTCGATGGCGTAATCCGGCAGGGCGGTGGCGAGATCGCACAAATGCACGCCGGGCGTATAGGAGGGCTGCACGCTGCCGAGCGCGGTGGAAGGCTTGCCGGCGAGAAAGTCGCCGACCAGTTGCCCCGGCGCGGAATAATTGCCGCCGCCCAGCTCGAAGGCGCGCGCCTCCCAGTGACGCTGAAAGGCGATGCCCGCCAGCGGGTCGCCGGGATAGTCGGCGGGTGAGATGTCGACCACGATGCCGCTATTGGCGTTGCGCTCGCTGCGCGAATACTGGCTCATGCCGTTGGTCACCACGCAGCCCGGCTCCGACGTGGCCGCCACTACCGTGCCGCCGGGGCACATGCAGAAACTGTAAACCGAACGACCATTGCCGCAGTGATGCACCAGCTTGTAATCGGCGGCGCCCAGCAACGGGTTGCCGGCATTCTTGCCGAAGCGGCAGCGGTCGATCAGCGACTGCGGGTGTTCGATGCGAAAGCCGATGGAAAACGGCTTGGCCTCGATATACACGCCCCGGTCGTAAAGCATCTGGAAGGTGTCGCGCGCGCTGTGGCCAACCGCCAGCACCACATGGCTAGTTGCGATGCGTTCGCCGCCGGCCAGCACTACGCCGCGCACCTGCCCGTTGTCGATGTCGAGATCGTCCACACGGCTCTGAAAACAGACTTCGCCGCCGAGCGACTCGATGGTTGCTCGCATCTTTTCCACCATGCTCACCAGTCGGAAAGTGCCGATATGGGGCTTGCTCACATACATGATCTCGGGCGGCGCGCCGGCCGTAACGAACTCCGTCAGCACCTTCTTGCCATAGTGGCCGGGGTCCTTGATCTGGCTGTGGAGCTTGCCGTCGGAAAAAGTGCCCGCGCCGCCCTCGCCGAACTGCACGTTGGATTCCGGGTTGAGCTCGCCCTGCCGCCACAGGCCGAACGTGTCCTTGGTGCGTTCGCGCACCGCCTTGCCGCGCTCCAGGATGATTGGGCGAAAGCCCATCTGCGCCAGCACCAGTCCGGCAAACAGTCCCGCCGGGCCGGTGCCGATTACCACCGGCCTCGAAGTCAAGTTGTCCGGCGCCTGCGCCACGAAACGGTAACTCGTGTCCGGCGATGGCGAGAGGTGCTGGTCTTTTTTCATCCGCTTGAGCACGGCCTTTTCGTTCTTCAGCTCGACATCCAGCGTATAGACAAACAGAATCGCTTCCGGCTTGCGGGCGTCATGGCCGCGGCGGACGATCGAATAGCCGACCAGTTCCTCCGGTCTGATGCCCAGCCGCTTGATAATGGCGGCCCGGATCGCGCCTTCGGGGTGG
The DNA here is from genome assembly GCA_028713975.1 of Sulfuricella sp. Lineage (GTDB taxonomy): Bacteria > Pseudomonadota > Gammaproteobacteria > Burkholderiales > Sulfuricellaceae > Sulfuricella. The sequence continues at coordinate 12,881 of JAQTNE010000010.1, read as the reverse complement.
TCGATGGGGAGTTTTGTCTCGGTCAGTCGCAGCATGCGGGTATTTCGGATAAGTCTTGTTCAGGGTCGCCCATTGTAATGCGGTTCACGCCAGCCCGGTAGGGCAGCGCTTTATGACGTGTCAGCCGAGAAAGGCTTCCTTGGACTGAAGATATTCAATTTCAGCGGGCGTACTTTCTCTGCCGAGGATGGCGTTGCGATGTGGAAACCGGCTGAATTTTCTGATCAGCTCACGATGGTGTTGGGCAAAGCGCAAATTACTTTCAAGGCGGGCTTCTGCGAACAGCTTTACCGAAAGATCTTGATCTTCGAGATTCTCACTATGCATCAGCGGCATGTATAAAAAGGCGAGTTGTTCGGCTGGCAATACCTTGTTGTAGCCCTTTGCCAGCGCGTATTTGGTCGCCTCGATGGCTTGGTGTTCGGTTTGGAAACTCTTGGCCTCGCCGCGAAACATGTTGAGCGGGAACTGGTCGAGCACGATGATCAATGCCAGGCATCCTTCCGGGCCGCTTTTCCATTCATCCAGCTCGCCCCTGGCCGCACTGGCCCATAGCGACTCGTACCGATTGCGAATGTCAGCGTCGAGTTCCGGGGTCGATGAAAACCAGCGTTGTCGCATTTCTGCCGAATACCAGAAACCGATAATTTCTTCAGGCGTGATTTTGCCGGGCATCAATGGTAAGCCTCCCGGCCCTTGTGCTGAACCAGAATCCACGGATGAACCACCACTGCCCACAGCATGGCGTCGGTATCCAGCCAAGTCTTGGCTTGCGCATCCGACACTTTTTCGACCTTGTGCTCCGCCAGCCATTGTTCGATTTGCGCCTTGTTGTTGTTTGAAACCCGAAGCGCCACCTCGATTAGATCCAGTTCATCGTCAACCGCAATTACGCTACCGGCAGCAAAAAAACGCAACAATTCCGTCCACGCGATGCGAGAGGTTTCAAGATTCAGTTTGGCGCGGAGTATCTCGTCTGGATTTTCAGGTGGGGTCATGGATAAAAATCCTGATGCCGGGTTGGTTGTTCATTCAGAGACCTCGTCGTAACAGAAGCAGTCCGTCATGTGGTCGTTCACCATGCCGACTGCCTGCATGAAAGCATAGCAGATGGTTGGCCCGATGAAGTTGAACCCGCGTTTTTTCAGGTCCTTGCTCATCATCTCGGACTCCTTCGTTTGTGCCGGCAGTTCCGCCATGCTCTTCCACGCGTTCTGGATCGGCGTGCCGTCAACATAACGCCACAAAAACGCATCGAGCGATTCGTATTCCCGCTGGATTTTAAGAACCCCTCGCGCATTCCTGATGGCCGATTCGATCTTGAGGCGGTTTCGGACAATGCCGGGGTCGGCTAACAGGCGGTCAACATCACGTTGCGAGTAACTGGCGACACGTTCACAGTCAAAACCATGAAACGCCTTTCTGTAATTTTCCCGCTTCTTCAATATGGTCAGCCAGCTCAAACCCGCCTGCGCGCCTTCCAGAATGAGGAATTCAAAGAGGCGTCGGTCATCATGGATGGGCCGCCCCCATTCGTCATCGTGGTAGGCAACATATAGGGGGTCGCTGCCGCACCATTTGCATCTCTTTTGCATTTCGTTCGGACGCCTGATGTTTGAGTTCAGCCGCCGCTATAGGCGGTCTGCCGGAATGATTGGCTAGGCCTTGGTTTGCCAGGATATATCTATTTTTTTATGGTGCGCCACACAATCGCGCAGATAAAGATTGATGAGGCTTTGATATGGGACGCCAGCTTCCTCTGCCATTTGCTTAAAATAGCCAATGACATCTTCGCTCAGTCGAAAGTGCGATTTGGGGTCAAGTCTTGCATTCATACATTCTCTGCTTTACCGCTCTGCTGACCGTAGCGTAATGCACCCCGAAGAAATCCGCTATTGCTTGCATCGAGTAGTCGCCAGTGGCGTAAGCGGCAACCATCGCGGCTTTCGCGTCATGATGTTTCTTCTGGTAATAGTCCAGTGGCTTTGCCAAGGGGCGGCGTTGCGCGCGCGGTATCTCGCCGATATTGGTTTTATCAGCCAATCGTTGCATGTGCTTGATAAACGGCTCCGAGCCGAGGAACACCTAGCCGCTGAGTGAAATTCCGGGGTCAAGTCTTGCATTCATACATTCCCTGCTTTTTTTCGCGCTGCTTGTCATGGAAACCAAGGGTCTAGCTATGTAGCATTTCATTCTCCCACCCTTAATAAACAGTGAACGAACGCCTCTTGCAATGGAATCGCCAGCACATGAAATCGTGAAATGTTTTAAAATCATTCGTTCCTGTTTTTTTGCGTATCCCCAAAATGACTAATGCTACTGCCTTGCTTGCATCGTCGCACTTGCTGGATTGGATTAAACAATTTATTTGTCATTCTGGCAAGTGCCAGCCGATACTCTAGCTGAATGACGAAACCCGCCCCCCATTTCTTCACCCAACTACCCGCCCAGATGGCTCTCGCCCTGATGCTCGGGGCGATCACCGTTTCCGGTTTTGCGCCGGATTATTTTGCTCTGCTGCCGCTGCTCACGCTGGCGGCGCTGTTCCTGCTGTGGTCGCGCGCGGCTTCTCCCCGTGCGGCGGCTTATACCGGCCTTGCTTTCGGGCTGGGATTTTTCGGTGCGGGGGTGAGTTGGGTTTACGTCAGCATTCACGAATTCGGCGGTATGCCGGTTTCGCTGGCGGTGATTGCGACCTTTCTGTTCTGTCTGGTGTTGTCATTGTTTCCTGCTACTGTGGGGATGTTGCAGGCCGGCCCCGGCGGCTTGAGCAAGCGGCGCGCCTTGCTGCTGATTCCCGCGCTGTGGGTGCTGGCGGAGTGGGTGAAGGGCTGGCTCTTTACCGGTTTTCCGTGGCTATCGCTGGGTTATTCGCAGGTGGCGATGAGCCCGCTGGCGGGCTTTGCGCCGCTGCTCGGGGTGTATGGGGTGTCGCTGGTTGCGGCAATCTGTGCCGGCGCACTGGCGCTACTGGCGGATGCCCGGTTGCGTCGGCTTGGCAAGGCGGCCATGGTTCTGCCAGCGACGCTGATTGTGGTGCTGGCCGCGGCGGGGTTCGCGTTGAAGCAGGTCGAATGGGTCAAGCCGGTGGGTGCGCCGATTACGGTCAGTTTGTTACAGGGCAATATTCCGCAGGAGATGAAATGGCGCGAGGACAAGGCGCAGAGCACGTTGCAGGCCTACATGGCGATGACGCTGGCCAGCACCGGGCGCCTCACCGTGCTGCCGGAAACCGCGCTGCCGATGTTCCTGCATAACTTGCCGCTGTCCTACCTGGAAATGCTGGCGGATCATGGTCGCGACATGGGCGGGGATGTGCTGGTTGGCGTGCCGGAGTATGCCGAAGGCCGCAACTATTACAACAGCGTGCTAAGCCTCGGCGGCGGGCCGGTGCAGGCTTATCGCAAAGTCCATCTGGTGCCATTCGGCGAGTTTATCCCGTTCAAGCCGTTGTTCGGCTGGATCGTCCAGGTGCTGCATATCCCGCTGTCGGATTTTACCCGCGGCGTAGCGGTGCAGCCGCCGCTCCGTTCCGCCGGCCAGAAAATCGCGATGGCGATCTGTTACGAGGACGTGTTCGGCGAAGAGCTGATCCGCCAGTTGCCGGAAGCCACCCTGCTGGTCAACGTCAGCAACGATGCCTGGTTCGGTAACACCGCCGCACCTTGGCAGCACTTGCAGATTTCGCAGATGCGCGCGCTCGAAACCGGGCGCACCATGTTGCGCGCCACCAATACTGGCATCACCGCGATTATCGACCAGCATGGCGAAGTGGTGAAACGCGCACGCGAGTTCGCCGCCACCCGGCTGGAAGGCGAGGCGCAGGGTTTCAGCGGAGCGACGCCCTTTGTGCAGTGGGGGAACTGGCCGATGCTCGGGCTGGTTGCTTTGCTGCTTGCCGTTAACTGGCTGGCCGGCAAAATGATTGGTGGCAGAAGCGGTAAAAAACCGGGGCGGCAGGGCGGATGAGCGGCTGGTATTGCTACATTCTGGAATGCGTCGACGGCACGCTTTACACCGGCATCACCAACGACCTGGAAAAGCGCTTGGCGGCGCACAATAGCGGCACTGCCTCGAAATACACGCGCAGCCGCTTGCCGGTGCGGATGGTTTTCTCCGAAACCCAGGCTGATCGCGCCTCGGCGAGCCGGCGCGAGATCGAGATCAAGCGGTTGCCGCGCGCGGAAAAACTGCGCATGGTGGGTTAAAAACTATCATCAGGGAAAAAGCTATTGAACCGCAGAGGACGCGGAGGGCACAGAGGAAAAGCAGCAGAAAAAATGTAGGGTGCGTCCCACGCACCAGATAGAAGGAAAGAAACGACGCACCCTGCCGGAAATTATTGCCGGGAATGTAATTGCACATGAGCTTTTGAACTCCTCAGCGCCCTCCGCGTCCTCTGCGGTAAGACGCTGTTTGTAGGATCATCGAGTTGAATATTTTTCTGGAGGCAATATGAAACGATTATTTCTTGCGGCCCTGCTGGGCATGGGTCTGGTTTTCGCCCAGGCTGTTCTGGCGGAATCCATTGTCGATACGTCCTTCGTGGTCGATGCGCTCAAGCGCGGCGCGATTGTCTGGGATGTGCGCGGTGCGGAGGATTACCGCAAGGGACACATCCCCGGTGCGGTGAACATCGGTGAAATCGGCGCGGTGCTGCGCTACGAACATAGCGAGGATTATCTGCCGACGCCGCAGATCGAGAAAATCCTCGGCGCCGCCGGCATCGACCCGGCCAGGGAGGTGGTGGTCTACGGTGACAAGGCCAGCCCCTTTACCTATTTCGGGCTGTTCACCGTGCAGTATTTCGGCGGCAAAAACGCGCATGTCTATCATGGCGGGATCGACGACTGGAAGTCGTCCGGCCATGAGTTGAGCGCCGAGCCGGCCAGGCTCGCGCCGCTGGCGCTGAAGCTGGCGACGAACGACAGCGTGGTGGCGGCCACCGACGAAGTTGTCGCCAAGATCGGTGCCAGCGTGCAGATCGTGGATGCGCGCTCGCCCAAGGAATTCAGCGGCGAGGACATCCGCGCTATTCGTGGTGGCCACATCCCGGGCGCGGTCAACATTCCTTTCGAGCAGAACTGGGCCGACCCCACCACGCCGCAAAAGCTGGCGAAAAAAGAAGTGGTCAACAAGGACGGCATGAACCTGAAGCCGCGCGAGCAACTCAAGGCGCTGTATGCCAAGCTCGACCCGAACAAGGAAACCATTGTCTATTGCCAGAGCGGCGTGCGTGCGGCGGAGAGCGCCACGGTGCTGAAGGATTTGGGGTTCAGCAAGGTGAAGGTTTACGACTCTTCCTGGCTGGGTTACGCCAACGCCTTGTCCACGCCGGTGGAGGATGTCAGTTTCTTTAACGTCGGTCAGATGAACGGCAAGCTGGGCGCGATGCAAAAACGCATCGACGCGCTGGAAAAAGCGTTGCTGGAGATGAAGGCGGCGAAGTAGCGCCGTTGTTGTCGATACGAAGCGGGGCGGGTGACCGCCCCGTTTTCTTTTGCCGGGTGAATTTGAAAGTGTTGGCTGGCTAATTTGTCGGATGTTTTTTGCCGCCACCCCTCATCCCCAGCCCTTCTCCCCGGAGGGGCGAAGGGAGAAAAGCACCTCGCCCCTCCGGGGAGAGGGAGTGGGGTGAGAGGCAATCGCGGCACTGACCAACACTTTCAAATGCCTCCTCTTTTACCGCCGGGGTTTTGTGCTGCCCTGAAAAGAAGTAAAATCAACCCCTTTACACCTCAGCTTGCCGCAATATGCCGACCTTTCAGGACATCATCCTCAAGCTCCAGAATTACTGGGCCGAGCGCGGTTGCGCCCTGCTCCAGCCTTACGACATGGAAGTGGGCGCGGGTACCAGCCACACCGCTACTTTTCTACGTGCAATCGGCCCGGAGCCATGGCGTGCTGCCTACGTCCAGCCTTCGCGCCGCCCCAAGGACGGGCGCTACGGCGACAACCCCAACCGCCTCCAGCATTACTACCAGTTCCAGGTGGTGCTGAAACCCGCACCGGAAAATATTATTGAGTTGTATCTCGGTTCGCTCGAAGCGCTTGGCTTCGACCTGAAGAAAAACGACATCCGCTTTGTCGAGGACGACTGGGAGAACCCCACGCTGGGTGCCTGGGGCTTGGGCTGGGAGGTCTGGCTGAACGGCATGGAAGTGACCCAGTTCACCTATTTTCAGCAGGTCGGCGGCATCGACTGCAAGCCGATTACCGGCGAGATTACCTACGGGCTGGAGCGGCTGGCGATGTACTTGCAGGGCGTCGAGAACGTGTTCGACCTGACTTGGACCAAGGGCTTGAGCTACCGCGACGTCTATCATCAGAACGAGGTGGAGCAGTCCACTTACAACTTCGAACACAGCGACGTCGAATTCCTGCTCACCGCTTTTAACGCCCACGAAAAGCAGGCCAGGAACCTGATGGAAAACCAGCTGGCCCTGCCGGCCTACGAGCAGGTGCTGAAAACCGCGCACACATTCAACCTGCTGGATGCGCGCGGCGCTATTTCGGTGACTGAGCGCGCCGCCTACATTGGCCGCATCCGCAACCTGGCGCGCAGCGTCGCCCAGAGCTACCTGGACAGCCGCGCCCGGCTTGGTTTTCCGATGGCGCCGAAGGAATGGGCGGCTGAAGTGCTGGCGCAGATCGAGAAGAAGGTGGCAGCATGAGCAGAAAAAATCTATTAGTCGAGCTGTTCGTCGAGGAACTGCCGCCCAAGGCGCTGAGGAAACTGGGCGATGCGTTCGCCGCCGCCGTCTCCGACGCCATCAAAATTCAGGGCCTGGCTGAGGCCGATGCGGCGGTCATGTCCTTTGCCTCGCCGCGCCGTCTGGCAGTGCATATCGCCGATGTCGCCACCCATGCCGCCGACAAGCCGGTGACGCACAAGCTGATGCCGGTGAACGTCGGGCTGGATGCCAATGGACAGGCCACGCCCGCACTGCTGAAAAGGCTTGCCACGCTGGGGCTGGACGGCACCATCGTTCCGCATCTCAAGCGCGCCAGCGACGGCAAGAGCGAAGCGTTGTTTCATGACAGCGTGGTCAAGGGGGCAACCCTGACGGATGGGCTGCAAAAGGCGCTGGACGAAGCGCTCGGCAAACTGCCGATTCCCAAAATGATGGCTTACCAGTTGCACGAGAACTGCGCGCAGCCGGGCTGGAGCACGGTCAATTTCGTGCGTCCGGTGCATGGCCTGGTCGCGCTGCACGGTACCGAGGTGGTGCCGGTTTCCGCGCTCGGTCTGAACGCCGGTCGCGCCACCCAGGGCCACCGTTTCGAGGCGGCGGTCGGTACGGTCAGTCTCAAGTCGGCCGACAGCTATGCGGCGCAGATGGAAAACGAGGGCGCAGTGATCGCCAGCTTCGAGGCGCGCCGCGCCGACATCGTGCGCCAGCTGCAGGACGCGGCAGACAAGATCGGCGGCGTGACGCCGGTGGCGGATGAGGCCCTGCTGGACGAGGTGACCGGACTGGTGGAGCGCCCCAACGTGCTGGTCGGCTGCTTCGGCGAGGAATTCCTCGGCGTGCCGCAGGAATGCCTGATCCTGACCATGAAGGCGAACCAGAAATACTTCCCGCTGCTGGACGCTTCCGGCAAGCTGACCAACCAGTTTCTGATCGTTTCCAATATCTCTCCCGCCGACACTTCCGCCGTCATCGGCGGCAACGAGCGGGTGGTGCGCCCGCGCCTGGCGGATGCCAAATTCTTTTTCGACCAAGATCGCAAGAAGACCCTCGAATCGCGCGTGCTGGGCCTCGCCAAGGTGGTTTACCACAACAAGCTCGGCACCCAAGGCGAACGAGTTCAGCGCGTTTGTGCCATCGCCAAGGCCATCGGCGAGCAATTGAGCGGCAAGACTCTAGCCCTCAAAGCCGAGCAGGCTGCTTTGCTGTCTAAGGCCGACTTGCTCACCGACATGGTGGGCGAATTCCCCGAGTTGCAGGGCATCATGGGCCGCTACTATGCCCTCAATGACGGACTGCCGGCAGAGATTGCCGACGCCATAGAAGATCATTACAAGCCGCGCTTCTCGGGGGATGAGCTACCGTGCAACCAGGTGGGGTTGTGCGTGGCCCTTGCGGATAAACTGGAAACTCTTGTTGGTCTGTTCGGAATCGGGCAGTTGCCCACCGGCGACAAGGACCCCTTCGCCCTGCGTCGTCACGCGCTGGGAGTAATTCGCATATTGATAGAAAAAGAATTACCTCTTGAAGTTGGTGCGTTGGTGGATCAATGTTGTCTCGTTATGGACGAGATGCTGGAAAATGGAGCCGGTTCAAAAACTCTAGGGGTGGAGGGAGCGGCATTTGCACCAAATTTAGCTCCAGAAACCTCCCCAGTTTCAAGAGCTATTAATGATTTTTTTCAAGACCGCCTTGCTGGTTTCCTGCGCGAAAAAGGATTTACTTTTCAAGAAGTAGACGCTGTACTTAGCCTGCACCCACAACTTTTGGCAGAAATTCCCAAACGCCTTGCTGCCGTGCATGCCTTTGCTAAGCTGCCAGAAGCGGCGAGCCTCGCGGCAGCCAACAAGCGCATCCAGAATATCCTCAAGAAGGCCGGAGAGATTCCGGCGGGCGAACCTGACCCGGCGTTGCTGGCGGAGGACGCGGAAAAAGCGCTGTTCGCTGCGGTGAACCAACTGGCTCCGAATGTCTTCTCGGCGGTGAGTAACGGCAGCTATACTGAAGCTTTGACGGCTCTTGCCGGCGTGCGCGCCGAGGTGGACACTTTCTTCGACAAGGTGATGGTGATGGCGGAAGAGCTGCCGCTGCGCAATAATCGTCTGGCCTTGCTCAGAAGTCTGGGCGAGCTGATGAACCAGGTGGCGGACATTTCGAAACTGGCAGCCTGACGGAACAAACCTATGCCGATAACCAAACTGATCATCCTCGACCGCGACGGCGTGGTGAACTACGACAGCGACCAGTTCATCAAGAGCCCGGCAGAATGGAAGCCGATTCCCGGCAGCCTGGAGGCGATTGCGCGGCTGAACCAGGCCGGCTTCAAGGTGGTGCTGGCGACCAACCAGTCCGGCGTTGGCCGCGGCCTGTTCGACATGTCCATGCTCAACACCATTCACGACAAGATGCACAAGGTGTTGAGCCTGGCCGGCGCACGCATTGACGCGCTGTTTTTCTGCCCCCACACCGCCGATTCCGATTGCGGCTGCCGCAAGCCCAAGCCCGGCATGTTTCAGGAAATCGGCGTGCGCTTCAACGTCAGCCTCGCCGGCGTGCCGTGTATCGGCGATAGCCTGCGTGACTTGCAGGCCGCCGCCGAAGCCGGTGCCCAGCCGATTCTGGTGCTTACCGGCAAGGGCAAGCATACCCAGGAAGTGGGCGGGCTGCCGGAAGGCACGCTGGTCTTTGCCGACCTCAGCGAAGCCGTCAAATATGTTATCGGGGTGATGGCCTAACGGTCAGTCATGTTGAAACGGGTAGATACGGTACGAACTGACTGCCTCCCCCTTTGTAAAAGAGGGATTGAGGGGGATTTAATGGTAGCAGTCGTTTGCCGCGTTTTTAAATCCCCCCTAGCCCCCCTTCTTCAAAGGGGGGTATCTCTATGTTTCATCCCTCATGGGTTTTGTGAATGATCTGGTTTCGTTCTTTTATCTTCGCCCTGGGGATGTGGGTTTTCACCCCGCTGTTTTTCTTTTTCGCCTTTTTTTTTCTTCCTTTTAACCCCATCACCCGCTATCGCGCGATTGCGCCGTGGGCGCGCATCATGCTGCGCTGGCTTGCCCTAACCTGCGGCCTGAGATTTCGCGTGGTAGGGCGCGAGCATATTCCGCAGACCCAGGCTATCGTTCTGTCCAAGCACCAGTCGGCGTGGGAGACCCTGGCATTCCAGGAGATACTGCCACCGCTGGTGTGGGTGCTCAAGCGCGAGCTGCTGCGCATTCCCTTTTTCGGCTGGGCGCTGGCGATGGCCAGCCCGATTGCCATCGACCGCGGTGCGGGTCGGGCAGCATTGAAACAGATACTCGATCAGGGCAAGGATCGCCTGGCAAAGGGCTTCTGGGTCGTGGTGTTTCCCGAAGGCACCCGCGTCAGGCCGGGCGAGAAAGGCAAATACAACATCGGCGGCGCATGGCTGGCCGCGCATAGCGGCGTCCCGGTGTTGCCGGTGGCGCACAACGCCGGCGAATACTGGGGCAAGAACGGCTTTCTCAAGCGCCCCGGCGTGATCACCATCAGCTTCGGCCCGCCGATCGAGTCCACAGGCATCAAGGCCGACGAACTGAATGCGCGGGCCGAAGCCTGGATCGAAGGCGAAATGGCGCGCATCGCCGCCGCGAAAGACTGAGCATGGGTTTGTTCAAACCCCACGCCGCCATCGAAACACGCACCGTCCGGCTCGACGGCCAGGAAGTCTCCTATCTACTGAAACGCAGCCCGAAACGCCGCACCATCGGCATGCGCATCGACCATCGCGGCCTCACCGTAAACGCCCCGCAGCGCGCCGCGCTTTATCATCTGGATCAAGTGTTGCAGGAACGTTCCGGCTGGCTGCTGGATAAGTTGCAGGAATGGCAGACAAACCGGCTTGAACCGATGGGTTTCGGCCACGGTGAGCCACTGCTTTTTCTCGGCAGCGACATCCGGTTGTGCCTGATGGCGGGCGGCCTGCGGGCCAAGCCGCTGCTGGCGGAAGACGATAGCCTGACCGTGAAGCTGCCTGATCCCACGGATGCGGCAGCAGTCAGGCGCAAGCTGGAGCAGTGGTACCGCGCCGAGGCGCGCCGCCATTTCATTCAGCGCCTGGAGCATTATTCAAATTGCATGGGGCTGGCGATGCCGAGCCTGTCCCTGTCCAACGCACGCTCGCGTTGGGGTAGCTGTAATTCGCGCGGCGAAATCCGTCTAAGCTGGCGCCTGATCCAGGCACCGATCAGCCAGATCGACTACGTGGTGGTGCACGAACTGGCCCACATCCGCGAGCTCAACCATTCATCGCGTTTCTGGTCTATCGTTGAAGAAACCCTGCCGCGCTACGAGGCGGCGCACCAAGCGCTCAAGGCCAGCGGAGAGCGCTATCACCGGTTTTAGGATAGGAGAAGCAATCATGAGAATTTTGCACACCATGATCCGCGTCGGCGACCTGGATAAATCCATCGCCTTCTACACCGAAGTGCTGGGCATGAAGCTGCTGCGCCGCAGCGATTACCCGGAAGGCAAGTACACCCTGGCCTTCGTCGGCTACGGCGAGGAATCGGAAGGGGCGGTGATCGAACTCACTTATAACTGGGGGGTGTCAGGTTATGAGTTGGGCACGGGTTACGGGCATGTTGCGATTCAGGTGGGCGATATTCGCAAGGCTTGTGAGGAGGTGGCGGGCAAGGGGGGTAAGGTGACTTATGGCCCGGCGCTGCATGGCGGGGCGACCTGGATTGCGTTTGTCGAAGACCCGGATGGGTACAAGATTGAGTTTATTGAGAGGTAGGGGGCTAAAAGGCGGCGTGTGTCGTCCAACTTAAGCGCAGGGCTAGCTGTCTCATAATGGATTGTTTTCACTGCGCCCATTACGTGCGACCCATGTCAAATACTCTACACCAAGATTTGTTATATGAATCATATCTCCATGACGAACAAGTAGTAAACGCCCATACATAAACGAAAGGTATTGATCGTAGGTCCACTCGCCAAGCCCGGATGGGTATATTGTTTTAATGTAATCAATGTGGTCATTAACAAACGTTAAGGGCTTACCCTGTCCCGCAACCTCATTTAGTTTTTTTAGTAAAAAAATCTGGCTACCAAAAATTAGGCTGTGTATTTGTTCAAATTTCAAGAGCAATTGCGTGCCAGCCAAGTGCCTAATCAGAACCTTAACGGTGTCGCCGTCGGTGTTGAATCCTTTTTCCGTGAGCTCGGCTTTGACGCGGCTCTCAATATCCGTAATTACTATTGAGTTTCCTATAACGTCAAGCAATTGCTGTACAGCTTCTGGGTTAGATTTCTCGCGTTGTGCTTCTGGCGCGGAGCCAGCTATTAGTCCCTCTTTTCCAATTTTAGTGGTTCGGCGAATAAGCTCGGAAAGAGGCTGCTTGAAAATGGCGATGAATGCCAACGCAAAGATGAATGCGAGATGGTGCCAAGTAATTGCGTTCAAGAGTTCCTGTATATCATTCATTAGCGGCTATTGGTTATTTTCGATTTAGATAATTCAGCGAGTCATGCCATGTAATTATATTGATTTACTATAAGTGCTTATGGTGATTGTTACAAGCGGTGTATGGAATTTGTTAAAGTAGGGTGATTGATGCTGCTAGATTATGTGCGCTTCGCGCAGATGTTTAGGTGCCGGGGGCTGCCCGGCGGCAGGTCACTTTATTTTGCTTGCCCAAAATAGAAGTAACCAAACAAAAAGGCACCCCGCCGCCACCGGCCCTGCGGGCTTCCCTCGATTTTCCGAAAAGACCGGGCGGCTGCGGAACTCGCGCTACGCGCTCAGACAGTCCTCGCCGACTGCCCCCGATCTTTTCGGAAAATCGAGGCGGTTGCAGAGGGGGAACCGGGTGATGCACGTAGCGCATCGGTTCCTTCCCCAACAAGGGGAAGGTCAGGATGGGGATGGGTTGTTTGGTTTTGACTCCCCCTTGGTTCACCGCCGAGTAGCGCAGCCAAGCCGGGGGAAGTCGGCGAGGACTGTCTGAGGCCGAAGGCCGAGTTCCGCAGCCGCCCGGTTTGGCGAGCAACGCAGGGAACCTGTAGCGAAGCGGAAGGCGGTGGATGGGGTCTGTACGAGTCAAGGACATCGGTAACATTTTAGTTTAGAGACATGGGTTACACTTTTATCGTCAAGTAATCATTCAATCGCCCTTTTGTCTGATGCTCGTCAAATGAGCCAAGGCGTATCGGCCCGAA
>JAQTNE010000009.1:49758-128875 GCA_028713975.1 Sulfuricella sp. | reverse complement strand
ACGTTGACCAAACCCGGCTATATCTTTATAATGCGTGGCTCTTGTTCATTCCCTGATAGCTCAGTCGGTAGAGCGACGGACTGTTAATCCGCAGGTCCCTGGTTCGAGTCCAGGTCGGGGAGCCAAATTTAAAAAGCCTCACAGCGATGTGAGGCTTTTTTATTTCCGCTCGTCCGTAGTCAAAACGTGACCCGCCCCCTATAGTCATACCAGTCGTTTGGCGGGGCAGGTCAATTTCACAGCACGACAGCGGATGCTCACGAAGGACGGCAACTGGCGCGAAGTTGCCCTGTGACGGACTTTGCCTCGACTTGCCCCTAAAATACATACGAATAAAATCAGAATGCTTTCTTAGAAACCATGATTAGTTATACTAGGAACTTGTCGAGCTTAAAGGGAATCGGCGGCAAGCCCGGCAAGCTCTTAGGCTTAAAACTTTTGCGGAGTTACACGTGCCTTCACCAAAATTAATGTTGCCCGCCCTTATTTTTCTGTCATCACTGGTTTCCATGATGGCTTGGGCGGCAGAAAAAGCGCCACCCCCACCTGCCTGGATCATTCCGGCTGAAAATGAAACCTATGAAATCCAGATAACTTTCCTCCCGGACGGTGGCAAAGGACAAAAAACGACCCGGCAGATCACCCTGATCAGAAAGGATTGCGAACAGAACGGAAATAAATCACTGGAAAAGGAAGATGCAAACTCCTTTATCACCGTTGAATGCCACACTGACGGCAATCTTCTGATCCGGCGCAGCACCTTGCAACCTATCGGAAAATTAAAACAGGAACTGAACCTTGTGCCAGTGGGTACCTCTCGGCAGGAATTTCTTCAAGGAAGCGATTATTACCCGGATATTCTGTTTAAAATCAGTCGCCTCAAAATTGTAAAGCCAATCGAACCCAAGGGCGGCGAGAAGAAGCCTGCCGAGAAACCCAGTGCAAAGCCCAGTGTAAGTCCCATCCCAAAGCCCGGCGTGAAACCCTGATACAGGAAAAAAATTCTAATGGCTAAACTTGTTGCGGCTACCCATAGTGGCGGATTTCATGCGGACGATGTTTTTGCCGCAGCCACTCTTGATCTGGCTCTGGGCCTTGGCACCGGCTTTACCCTGGTTCGCACACGCGACACGAAAGTGATTGGCAATGCGGACATCGTGTTTGATGTGGGTGGCATCTTTGATGCAGGAAGTTTGCGGTTTGACCATCACCAACGCGGCTACGCCGAGAAGCGGCAGAATGGCGTGCCCTTCAGTTCGTTCGGGCTGTTGTGGCGCCAATATGGAACTGATGCCTGCCATGCGGTGCTTGAGGGCAAAATTACGCTTCAAGAAACCAGGAAAGTGACCGAAGTGGTGGATGTCGAACTGGTGCAGGGGATCGACGCCATGGATTGCGGTGCCCAGGATTTTCTGCCGCGTGGCGGTGGTGTGCGGATCATGTCGTTATCGGCAATGATCGGCGGATTCAATCCCGGTTGGCAAGATGAAAAACAGGATTTCGATGCCGCTTTTATTAAGGCGGTGGCAATTGCCCGCCAAGTGCTGGCTAACACGGTCAAATCCTGCCATGACGTAATCGCAGCAGAAGGCAAGGTGTTGGAAGCCAAAGCAGAAGGCGGCATGCTGGTGCTGGAGTGTTTTTATCCTTGGCAAATCGCCCTGTTCAAGCGCAAGGACGCCGATAGCCTGCGCTATGTGGTATTCCCGAATGTGTCCGGTGGCTGGCGTGTGCAGGCTGTGTCTACGGTTCCTCACAGCTTCAGCATGCACAAGCCTTTGCCGGAAAGCTGGCGTGGTCTCGAAGGGGAAGCCCTGGACGCAGCGACCGGCATTCCGGGTGGCATATTTTGCCATGCGTCGGGTTTTATCTGCGGGCATCCGACCAGAGAAGGCGCGCTGGCCTTGGCCAAAACGGCCATCGAGGCTTGAACAGAAGCCACCTTAAATCATCAGCCCTACCATCACGCTGGCACCCCCCGATCACTTGCGTGATGCGAACTTTGAAACGGGACAGGGCAACCGTAAAATCAAGGCCGAAAACCACTCGAATACGGGTCGGTGAGCCAACGGAGCTTGCTCAGCGGGGTTCACCGCCCGGAAGCAGTGTTTGGCACTCTTTAAAAATCCGGACTTTACAATTGCGGCAAATTTCAGGATCAAGCGTATTGTAAACGGCCAAGATTACATTCGATTTTGCCGGAAAGAAACCGCCTTCACCAATTTCCTTGAGATAGTTTCCGTGGCGCAGGAATTTGTGCACAGAGTCTTTAAGCCGGTAGAAATATAATCCACCGCCCATTTTTCTGCGGCGCTTGGCTTCCTGTGCCAGCATTTCGGCACCGGCAACGTCTGCGAAATTGACGCCGCTACCAACGATCAACACAGTTTTCTGCTGGGGATTGGTTTCATCAATCTGCTGCAATCCACTTTGAACATGGTCAACCGCACCGAAAAAGATTGAGCCGTTGATGCGCACCATGCGGAACTGCGGGCATTCGGTATGGCCTTTGGCCTCCTCGAAATGATAAGAGCCTTCTTCACCCGCAGGTACCACCGGTACGATGGCCGGTTGGGAAGTGCGGGCGAGATAGAGCATCAGGGACAGCATTACGCCGACGTAGATGGCGAACTCCAGTTCGACAAACAGCGTTGACAGCAGCGTGGTAAACAGCACGGCGGTTTCGGCGCGGCTGGTGTGCAAAATTGAGTGGATGTGGTGGAAATCAATCAGCCCCCACGCCACCAGGAACAGGATCGCCGCCATCGCGGGGATCGGCAGGTAGGCGGCAAGCGGCGCCACCAGCAACAGTGTCGCGATCAGGAACAGCGCCGAATATAACGCCGCAAGCGGAGTCTTCGCACCGGCAGCGTAGTTCAGGCCGCTGCGGTTGAACGAGCCGCTGGAAGCATAGGCGGAAAAAAAGCTGCCGAAAACATTGGATAAACCCTGCCCGATAAATTCCTGGTTGCCATCTATGCGCTGCTCCGAACGCACCGCCACTGAACGTGCGATTGAAACCGCCTCGGTCAGTGCCAGCATGGTGATAGCCAAGGCGCTGGAGGACATTTTTTTGATCGCCGCCAGGGAAAGGTCAGGCACAGAGAATGGCGGCAGATGGGCTGGCAACGCGCCGACGGTGCGTATCAGGGTAACCTCGTTGCCGAACAAGCGGTTCAGCACCAGCGCGAACAGGCTTCCGATCACCATCGCCGCAATCATGTAGGGAATTTTTGGGGCAAATTTTTTCACCAGGATGCCAGATGCCAAAGTCGCCACCGCTACCGAGGTGACATAAGGGTTGATGCTGCCGATTTGCAGCGCGAGCTGGTGAATGATCTCGTAGAAATGCGCGCCGCGCGGGATGTTGATGCCGAAGAAATTCTTGATCTGGCTGGCGGCAATCAATACTGACGCCCCGGCGGTGAAACCGATCACCACGGTATGGGAAATGAAATTAACCAGCACGCCCATGCGCGCCAGCCCCATGACAAGCTGGAACACGCCGGTAAGGAAGGTCAGGGTCAGCACCAGGCTGATGAACTGTGCACTACCCGGCTCGGCAAGTGGGCTGACCGCAGCAAATATCACGATGGAAATCGCGGTGGTTGGCCCGGACACCAAGTGCCAACTGGAACCGAACATCGCGCCGATGATGGTCGGCACCATCGCCGCATACAGGCCATATTCCGGTGGTAGCCCGGCGATAGTGGCGAATGCCACGCCTTGAGGAAGAACGATAATGGCGCCGGTTAGTCCTGCGATCAAGTCGGCTCGCGTGGTCTGTTTATCGACCATCGGCCACCAACGCAGAAAGGGGAAAACCTTATA
Source organism: Sulfuricella sp. (assembly GCA_028713975.1). Lineage (GTDB taxonomy): Bacteria > Pseudomonadota > Gammaproteobacteria > Burkholderiales > Sulfuricellaceae > Sulfuricella. Next base: position 125,044 of record JAQTNE010000009.1, on the reverse strand, counting down.
AAGCCAGGGATTACTGGTGAGAATATCCTTCAACGCACTGTCCAATATGTTACATATTTAAACACTATTGTTTTAATATTAATCGTGATTCTACATTGTTCACATTACCCCATCAAGCGCCGCCCTCATCCATTTCGTAGCTTTTCAGCTTGCGCCACAATGACACGCGATTGATGCCGAGCATCTGTGCGGCAACCGTCTGGTTTCCGCCCATTTCCTTCAACACCCAGCGGATATAGGCTTTTTCCTGCTCCTCCAGGGAAGGTATCCGCCCCTCCTTCTTCTTGAACGCGCGCACACTCAATTCCCGCAAGTTATCCGGCAGGTGAGCCACTTCAATGGTGTTGCCGGTGTTGATTGCCACTCCGCGTTCGATGACATTTTCCAACTCACGCACATTGCCGGGAAAGTCATAACCATCCAGCACCGCCAAGGCTTCCGGCGAGATTTCGGTGACCTCCTTTTTCATCAGAACAGCGAATTTCTTCAGGAAGAAATAGCAGAGCAGCACCAAGTCCCCACTGCGTTCGCGCAAAGGCGGGATATGCAGGTTGACCACGTTGAGGCGGAAATACAGATCCTGGCGGAACGAGCCATCTTTGGACACTTCCTGCATGTCCCGGTTGGTGGCGGCGATGTAGCGGACATCGGTCTTGACCGTTTGGACACCGCCCAACCTTAACACCTCGCGCTCCTGAATCACCCGCAGCAATTTGACCTGCATCGCCGGCGACATTTCGGTAATTTCATCGAGGAACAGAGTCCCGCCAGCGGCTGATTCGATCAGCCCTTTCTTCAGAGTCAGCGCGCCGGTAAACGCGCCCTTCTCGTGGCCGAACAATTCATTGGACAGCAATTGCTCATTAAACGCGCCGCAGTTCACCGCCAGGAAAGGCTCATCCGCCCTTGCGCTGTTGTAATGCAGGTAACGTGCGAACAATTCTTTACCGGTGCCGGATTGCCCTGTAATCAACACGTTGCAGTCGGTCGGCGCCACCTGGCGGGCCATTTCCAGCAGCCGCAGCATATGCGGATCCTGGGAAATGATCTTGACCCTGCCTTCATAATTTTCGATCTGTTCGCGCAGTTGCCGATTTTCGCGTTTCAGGCCAATTTTCTCTATGGCCTCGCCGACCACCTGACGCACTTCATCAAGGCGAAATGGCTTGGCGATGTAGTAAAATGCGCCGCCTTTCATGGCTTCCACCGCCGACTCCGTCGTCGCGTAACCCGTAATCACGATCACCTCGGTTTCCATGCTGCGCTCGCGACACTTCTTCAATACCTGCATCCCGTCCACTTTTTCCATCCTGAGGTCGGTCAGCACCACGTCGAATATCTGGCTCTCGATCAATGCCAGCGCGGCAGTTCCGTTCTGCGCGCCAGAGACCTCATAACCTTCCTTTTTCATGGCGTGAACAAGATTTTTTAGTGCGATTTTTTCGTCTTCGACGATCAGCAACTTTCCTCGGTTTTGCATAATGCCCGGTTCTCAAATAATTTTAGAAAGGTGATTAGCTCACTTGCGGCGCTTCGTCAGAGTTCCCTAATGGCAGCCTGATGTGGAATACCGTGCCTCGCCCCACTTCGCTTTCCACCGAAATACAGCCGTTATGCTCCTCGACAATTTCATAAACAATAAACAGGCCAAGCCCCATGCCATAGCCGACTTCCTTGGTGGTAAAAAAGGGGTCGAAAATGCGCGGCAAAACTTCGGTGGGGATGCCCGTGCCACTGTCGCGAATTTCGATATCCACCGCGTCCCCGCCATGGAAGCACTTACCAAGTGATTTGGGACTCCCGTCCAGACGGGAAACAGCACTTTCACTGGTCAAGTGCCGTTTCGCCGCCGAGATGCGGATTTCACCTGCCGCACCGATTGCTTCCAGCGCATTCTTGATCAGGTTGAGAAGTGCCTGTTGCAGCCGCTGCCGATCCACCGACACCTCTATGTCCGCGGGGATATCGGCAACAATATTGACGCCCGACAGCGTTTCACCCTTAAGGAACAGGATAACCTCATCAAACAACGTCGCCAGCGGCATTCTTTCCCGTTTGATCGGCTTGTCTCGGGCAAAATCCAGCAACGCCCGGACAATTTTCCGCGCCCGCTCCGTTTGTTCCTCAATCTGCTCCATCAACTCCCTGCGCCGCGCCACGTCACTATCCTCGATTTCCTCCAGCAAAAGCTGGCAGGACAGGGAAATATTCGAGAGGGGATTGTTCATCTCATGCGCCACACCGGCCAGCATGGTGCCGAGCGAGGCAAGCTTTTCCGAGCGCAACAACCGTTTCTGGCGCAATTCGAGCTCGCCGATCATGAGATTAAAGGCATGCGTGATTGAGAGGATTTCACGGTCATCCGAAGGTACGTCCATCTTATCCAGCCTTCCGCTGGAAACCGCCTCAACGCAGCGATCCATATGCTTTAATGGCCGCACGACCATACGCGACAACGCCCAGCCAACTGCCATCATCAACAGGGAAAGCATCCCGATGGAAACCAGCAGGATGGTACGAAAACGATCCAGAGAAGCGCGGATGATGCGTCGCTCGGCTGCCGCCATTCCTTCCGTAATTGCCACGACATCCTTGCCGATCTTCCTGATTTGCGCCTCCAGCAGCGCCTCTTGAGGCGCGTCGATATTGCTTACCCTGACATATTCCGCCATCAAGTTCCGGTAAATTCGTATTTTGTTTTTCAGCGACGCAATTTGCGGCGCCGATGCAACGAGGACAGAAAAATCTGCGGCATTATTTTCAAGTAGCTCATCCACCTTGGCGGCGTAGCGGTTCCCCTCCTGAAAATCTGCGAACTGCCGGTAGAGAAAGTAATTTTTTTCAAACCGCCGAATTTCCAGGGTTGCGTCGAACAGCTCAGAAATACCCTCCCCCAGCCGAACCTTCTGTTCGATCAGGCGCAGCTCAGCATAAGTGAACAGGGAAAGCGCAATGACCAGCAGAGCCATGGCGTAATAGCCCAGGTAGCCGAGTGTAATCTTTTGCCGCAAAGAGGATTGAAGCTTCATGGGCAGGCATGTTAGCGCTATTTGTTGCATTTAGCAACATTACGCAAAATGACTGCAACACTGGCATCACAATAAAATTATGTTTCAAGACAATGGCAAATGCGAATAAACCGGGTCTCTTTTACTTTGTACATTGCCGTTTGCAACAAGAACAATCAATTTTTTTCGTCTTCGTCACCAGTAACAAAACAATGTAAAACAGCTTGTTATAGCCAATTAAAAGAAATGGCATAGATCATGCTTTGTATCGTGTAGAAACCTAAGGAGCAGATCATGAACCGCCTGATAAACAAACTGATGCGAATGCTAACCGCAATTGCTTGTGCCGAGACGGGTGACCTGGATACGGTAAAAAAAATGCTGCAAGAAGATTCCGAAAAATCGAAATGTGAAACCAACGCGGAGGGGCGCAATTCCCGGCAACCCGCGGTTCCGGCAATTTAGCTTGAGATTTCCGGCACGGCCCGGAATCTCGGGCTTACTGCCAAACTACAGCGCTCTCGACCAAGGCTGCCGCATGGCAGTTAAATAAAAGCAACGGGACGCTCTGCTGGCTGCACACCACAAATAATCACTTTGGTTGCAAGAAAATTGAGCTCAAGAACGAAGTTATTTCGTTCTGAACCGGGTTCCTTTGTGTTTTAATAAAATTAATTATCTGGATATTACCGCATGCAATTGACTCGCTTTCTGCCTTTTCTGAAATGGTTTCCGCTACGTAACGAATCAGTCAAGGCCGACTTCATCGCCGGCATCACCGTTGCGCTGGTGTTGATTCCCCAGTCCATGGCCTATGCTCAACTGGCCGGCTTACCCCCCTACTATGGACTGTACGCCGCGTTTCTGCCGGGCATCATCGCCGCCTTATGGGGCTCATCCGCCCAGCTTGCCACCGGCCCGGTTGCGGTGGTCTCCCTGCTGACAGCATCCACGCTTGCTCCCTTGGCCGCCGCGGGTTCCAGTCAGTTCATCGCACTAGCGATTCTGATGGCGCTGATCGTCGGCATCATTCAACTCGCCCTCGGCATATTCAAGCTTGGCGTGGTGGTCAATTTTCTTTCCCATCCGGTCGTGGCCGGTTTCACCAACGCTGCGGCCATCATCATCGGCTTGTCCCAGCTCAACAAATTATTCGGCGTTTCGGTGGGACGCAGCGAGCATTTCATCCAGGATATCTGGGGCGTGCTGCAACAGGTTGGCGACACCCACATTCCGACACTGGCAATGGGCATTTCGGCCTTTGCCATCATGTGGGGGCTGAAAAAATTCGCCCCCAAGATGCCGGAGGTATTGATTGCCGTTGCCCTCACCACCATTGTAAGCTGGTCAATCGGCTTCGAGCACAACAGCAAGGGCAAAGTCGAGGAAATCATGGATACCGAGGTTAAAACTCTCGCCAACGAATTCTCCCGCACCGAAACCAAGATTGACGAACTGAACAACAAGCTCAGCACCAAATCCAGTGAACTCAAGCAAAGCCATGGAGGAAGCAACCAGCACACGGCTGCACTCAACTATGAAATCGAGCTACTCAAGCTGGAATTAAAGGATGCGGAAGGCGAAAACCGCAAGCTCGCCCGTTCCCTGCGCAAATTCATTTTTGAACTGGTACCCTCGGCTGATGCCCAGCCTGCCTGGCTTTACCTGGCCGGCCAGGTTCCCCAAAACAATAGAACCGACGGCTACCGCTGGCGCATCAAGAAAGTGAGCAAGGGCGAGCTCAAGCTGGTCGGCGGCGGCGAGGTGGTCGGCGCCATTCCGGTCGGCCTGCCCCAGCTTGACCTGCCAAAATTCAGTTGGGATATGTTGGTGACGCTGTTTTCCGGGGCATTGGTGATTTCCCTGGTGGGGTTCATGGAGGCCATCTCCATCGCCAAGGCCATGGCCGCCAAGACCAAGGCCCGTATCGACCCGAACCAGGAACTGGTGGGTCAGGGCATTGCCAACATCATCGGCAGCTTTAGCCAGGCCTTCCCGGTCAGTGGCTCATTCTCGCGCTCGGCGGTCAATCTCAATGCCGGCGCCATGACTGGCATGTCCAATGTATTCACCGGCCTGATCGTACTGGTCACCCTGCTGTTCCTTACGCCGCTGCTTTACCATTTGCCCCAGGCGGTGCTGGCTGCGGTGATCATGATGGCGGTGATCGGTCTGGTCAATTTCAAGGCAATCAAGCACGCCTGGCAAGCCCACAAGCACGACGGCATCGCCTCGGTCGTGACCTTTATCGCCACCCTGGGCTTTGCGCCGCATCTCGACAACGGCATCATGGTGGGTGCGGGGCTTGCCATTCTGCTCTACCTGTACCGCACCATGAAGCCGCGGGTGGCAATCCTCGGGCGCTACAGCGACGGCACCCTGCGCGATGCCAAAGTGCACAACCTGCCCATCAGCGAACACATCATCGCCATGCGCTACGATGGCTCACTCTATTTTGCCAATGTCCCCTACTTCGAAGACACCGTCCTCGAAGCGGTATCGAATAATCCCAAGGCCAGTTATTTTCTGGTAGTTGGCGACGGCATTAACCAGCTCGATGCCTCCGGCGAAGAGGTGATCCACCACATGGTGCAGCGCCTGCGCGACAATGGCGTCACCATGGTCTTCAGCGGCCTGAAAAAACAGGTGATTGATGTCATGCGCCATACCGGGCTATTCGACCTGATCACCCAGGACAACATTTTCCCCAATGAAGACATGGCGCTGGATGCCATTTACGAGAAGATCAGGGCCGCTTCACTGGATGCGAAATTCTGCCTGCTACAGCCGAAACAGGGCTAAAGCGGCATGGAAAGACGAGAATAACCCACTGAATGCAGAGAACGCTTGACGCTCGCTTGACGCACAGCATGCCGATTGAGCTTATAATTAACCTAATAGCCAGAACAGCAAACCAACAATAAACGTGACCACCCTCTTTAGCGCATTACCCATCGACATTGCACTCAGCGTCATCGCCTACTGGCTGCTTCTTGGCCTGATCGGCCTGTTGCTGCAAAACAGCCGCATCATCTCGCAATGGATATTCCCGGCTGGCGCCTTGGGCGCCCTGATTCTGGCGGTGGGCGCCGTATCGAGCCTGGGCGGCGCCGTCAACACGGCGGTATTGCCGCTTGGGCTGCCCGATCTGCCTTTCCACCTACGCCTGGATTCGCTGTCTGCATTCTTCCTGCTGCTGCTCGGCGCTGCCGGCATCGGCATCTCAGTCTATTCGGCGGGTTACTTCCGCAACATGGAAGGTAATACACTGGGGCTGCTGTGCTTCGAATACCACGTATTCCTTGCCGCCATGGCGCTGGTGTTCATGGCGGACGACGCCTATCTGTTCATGGTGGCATGGGAAACCATGGCGTTATCCTCTTATTTCCTCGTCACCACCGACCATAGTGTCCCGGAAATCCGCCGCGCCGGCTTTCTCTACCTGCTGGTCGCCCACGTCGGCGCAATCGCCATCCTGATGTGTTTCGGCGTGATGCAAGGCGGACATGGAGATTACACCTTTGCCGCCATGCGCCATGCTCATCTGGCCCCGTTCTGGGCCAGCGCTACCTTCCTGTTGGCGCTGTTCGGCTTCGGTGCCAAGGCAGGCATCCTGCCGCTGCACATATGGTTGCCGGAGGCCCACCCCGCCGCACCCTCGCCCGTTTCCGCCCTGATGAGCGGCATCATGCTGAAAACTGCGATTTACGGCATCCTGCGCGTCACCTTCGACTTGCTCGGCATGCAGTTGTGGTGGTGGGGCGCTCTGGCCCTGACGCTGGGACTTGTCACCGCACTGTTCGGCGTGATATTCGCCGCGGTTCAGACCGATATGAAACGCCTGCTCGCCTATTCCTCGATCGAGAACATCGGCATCATCCTGGTCGGCATTGGTCTCGCCATTATTTTCCACTCATTTCATAAGGATGCACTGGCAGCACTGGCGCTTACCGCCACCCTTTACCATGCACTCAACCATGCCTTCATGAAGGGGCTATTGTTCCTCGGTACCGGCTCGGTGTTGCACGCTACCGGCGAGCGCAACCTCGGCAAACTGGGCGGACTGATCCACCGCATGCCCAAACTGGCGCTACTGGTCCTGGTGGGCGTTCTGGCCATCGCCGGCCTGCCCCCGCTCAATGGTTTCGTTTCGGAATGGCTGCTGCTGCAAGCCTTCCTGCTGTCGCCGGGGTTGCCCCATCCCTACCTCAACATGCTGATCCCGATCACGGCTGCTGCGCTGGCACTGGCGGCAGCACTGGCTGGCTATGTGATGGTCAAGTTCTACGGAGTCATATTCCTCGGCCAGCCACGCGAGGATAAACCCGGCGAGCAGGTGCACGACATCGGTATCATGGAGCGGATAGGCCTGACCTGGCTGGCTTTGGGCTGTATCCTGCTTGGGGTATTCCCGGTATTTTTTATCCTGCATATCGACTACGTCACGCAGATGCTGGTCGGCCAAACCCTGGGAAGCACGGCTGCCCAGACCGGCTGGATGTGGCTCACTCCGATCCAGCCTGAGCGCGCCAGCTATAATCCGCTGATCCTGTTCCTGATCATCATCATCGGCGTCATCTTTACCATGCAGGTGGTGAAGAAGTTCTATCACGGACGCCTGAGCCGCGGTCCGGCCTGGGATTGCGGTTTCCCCGAGCAGACGTCACGGATGCAGGACACTGCCGAAGGTTTCGGCCAGCCGATCCGCCAGATTTTCGAATTGTTTTTCGGCATCACCCGCGAAGTGCCCAGCCCGTTCGACAAGAAACCTCATTACCATGGTGAAACCCGTGATCTGTTGTGGGATTGGTGCTATGTACCGATTGCACGGATTACCGAGACCTTATCGGCACTGATCGGCAAGCTGCAGCACGGTCGCATCCACGTTTACCTGCTCTACAGTTTTGTAACCCTGCTTGCACTGCTGGCGTTTATCCGATGAACTATTCCGGCATACTCCTACAACTTTTCCAGGACACCCTGGTAGTCTTGATCGCGCCCCTGTTGCTAGGCTGGGTCAACCAGTGCCGTGCCTGGCTGCAAAACCGCAGCGGCGCGGGCGTACTGCAGCCCTACCGCAACCTGGTCAAACTGTTCCACAAGGATGCGGTGCTGGCGCATAACGCCTCGCCGCTGTTCCGCTTCACTCCCTATATCCTGTTCGCCTGTATGTGGCTGGCGGCATCACTGGTACCGGTAATAGCGACGGACCTGCCGCTTTCCCCGGTGGTGGATGTCATCGCCCTGGTCGGCATTTTCGCCTTGGCGCGGGTATTCATCTCGCTGGCAGCAATGGACATCGGCACCTCGTTCGGCACGCTCGGCGCGCGGCGTGAAATGCTGGTCGGCTTCCTCGCCGAACCGGCACTGTTGATGGTGTTTTTCACCGCTGCCACGATCAGCCAATCCACCTCGCTGGTCACCATCGTCGAAGCCCTGGCGCACAAGCAGTTCGTGATTTATCCCAGTCTGGCCTTTGCCGCGGCGGCCTTCGTCATGGTGCTGCTGGCGGAAAACGCCCGCATCCCGGTGGACAACCCTTCCACCCACCTCGAACTGACCATGATCCACGAGGCCATGATCCTGGAATACTCCGCCCGCCACCTTGCCTTGATCGAATGGGCGAGCGCGCTCAAACTGCTTGCCTACACCACCATTGGCTTCGCACTGTTCATGCCTTGGGGCATTGCCGAAGTAGGCAACTGGAGGTTTGTTCCGCTGGCGCTGGCGGCATTGTTCGCAAAACTGCTGGTGGCCGGCGCCGGCCTGGCGCTACTGGAAACCGTGTCGGCGAAAATGCGCATTTTCCGCGTGCCTGAATTCATGGGAACCGCCTTCCTGCTGGCGGTGCTGGGCTTGCTCATTCATTTTCTGCTGGGTAGCAACTGACATGGCGAACTTTTCCGGCCAACTCATCAACCTGTTCGCGGCGCTGTTGTTGCTGATCGCTTTCGCCATGCTGTCGCAGCGGCGAGTGCTTTCGCTGATCAATTTATTTGCGTTGCAAGGGCTGGTATTGTCGGTCAGCACCATGATCGTCGCCAATTCCTCCAGCCAGCATCACCTCTACTACTCGGCGGGGCTGACGCTGATCCTTAAGGTGATCATCCTGCCGTGGATCCTGCACCGCCTGATTCGCAAGCTGAACATCAAATGGGACGTGGAAACCTTGTTTAACATCCCCACCACCATGCTGGTCGGCATTGCCCTGGTGGTGTTTGCCTTCAACCTGGCGGCGCCGATTTCGCAGATGGCCGGCACTATTACCAAGGGCACCCTGGGCATCGCCATGGCCAGCGTACTGCTCTCGTTCCTGATGATGATTACGCGCAGCAAAGCGGTGCCGCAGGTGATCGGCTTCCTTGCCATGGAGAACGGCCTGTTCTTTGCGGCCACCAGCGCGACTTATGGCATGCCGATGGTGGTGGAGCTGGGTATTGCGCTCGACGTGCTGGTTGGCATGTTCATTCTCGGCATTTTCTTCTTCCAGATCAGGGAAACCTTCGACAGCCTGGATTTGAAACACATGGAAAAACTCAAGGAAGATTGACGTGGAAATTTTCTGGATACTGGCAATTCCCCTGATCGGCGGCCTGCTGCTGGCGCTGTTCGGCTGCCAGCGCTTTGCGCCAGAACTGAACTCGACGATGAGCTTCGGTACCTTCCTGGCATCGGCATTTCTCACCGTCCGCGTCATCACCGATGGCCCGATGACCGCACTGAACGAGCAGTTTTTCGTCGATTCCTTCAATGTTTTCCTGGTCGCCCTCACCGCCTTCGTCGCCTTTACCACTTCACTGTTCTCGCGCCCCTACATGCGCATCGAGCAGCACCACGGCAAGCTCACCATCAACATGCTGCGCCTCTACCACAGCATGTACCAATTATTCACCTTCACCATGCTGCTGGCGCTGCTGACCAACAACCTCGGCATCATGTGGGTGGCGATGGAAGCGGCGACCCTCACCACCGTGCTTTTGGTCTCCCTCTACCGCACTCCGGCAAGCCTGGAGGCGGCGTGGAAATACTTTATCCTGTGCGGCGTCGGCATCGCCCAGGCACTGTTCGGCACCATCCTGCTCTACTTCGCCGCCGAGAAAGTACTCGGCGCCGGCGGCACGGCGTTGCTGTGGACTCATCTTGATGCCGTCAAAACCCAGCTTGAACCAACCGTACTGTCACTGGCCTTCGTCTTCCTGCTGGTGGGCTACGGTACCAAGGTCGGCCTCGCACCGCTGCACAACTGGCTGCCCGACGCCCATGCCGAGGGCCCAACACCGGTTTCCGCCGTGCTTTCCGGCCTGCTGCTCAACGTCGCGCTATATGCCGTAGTGCGTTCCAAAGTGCTGGTGGACGGCGCGCTCGGCAGCCATTTTGCCGGTAGCCTGATGATGGGATTCGGCCTTCTTTCCGTGGTCATGGCCGCGTTTTTCCTGTCGCGCCAGAAAGACGTCAAGCGCATGTTCGCCTACTCCTCGATCGAGCACATGGGCCTGATGACCTTCGCCTTCGGCATGGGCGGCGCGGTCGCCACCTTCGCCGGCATGCTGCACATGACGGTGCATTCCCTCACCAAATCGGCGATCTTCTTCGCCGTCGGCCATGCCACGCAAAAATCCGGCACCCAACTGATGGAGAATATCCGCGGCCTGATCAAAACCAACCCGACCATTGGCTGGGGGCTGGCCATCGGCAGCCTGGCCATCCTCGGCATGCCGCCATTCGGGGTGTTCGCCAGCGAATTCCTGATTATCACCACGGCTATGCATACCTATCCGTGGACCACGCCATTCCTGCTCATCGCGCTGGGCGTTGCCTTCGCCGCGATCTTCAGCCGGGTTCAGACCATGGTGTTCGGCGAAACCAACAGCCCGCGCCTGCCCCACCCGCCCGCGCTGGTGCCGGTTTTCGTGCATCTGGCGCTGGTGCTGCTGCTCGGGCTCTACATTCCGCCTTACCTGGCAGACTGGTACCGGCAGGCTGCCGCCTTGATAGGGTAATACGATGAGATTGGACGAGTTCCCGACAAAATTTGCCAAACTGTCCGGCCCCATGCCGGTCTGGCACGGCACGGTGGATGCGGCACAACTGCGCAGCCTGTGCGAGCAGGTGGAGCGCGGCGGCGGCAAATTGCTGGCGCTGTGGGGCAGCGACGAACTGGCGCGCGACGCTGGCTATGCCGTGCATATCTCACTGGTCACCGCGCTCGGCATGCTGTGCCTGACCCTGCCGGTAAGCGCCGAACATCCTGCCTACCCGGACATCAGCGATCTGTTTCCCGCCGCCAACCGCATGCAGCGCACCCTCGCCGACCTGCTTGGCCTGTACGCCAGCGGCGTGGATGACCACCGCAAGTGGCTGCGCCACGGTTCCTGGCCGGGCAGCGTGCACCCTTTGCGCAAGAATTTCGATGGCAGCACGGTGTTCCCCACCGAAACCGATGCCTACCATTTCGTCACTGTCAGCGGTGACGGCGTCCATGAAATCCCCGTCGGCCCCGTGCATGCCGGCACCATCGAACCCGGCCATTTCCGCTTTTCGGTTATCGGCGAGCGCGTGCTGCGCCTGGAAGAGCGCCTCGGCTACCTGCACAAAGGCATAGAAAAACGCTTTGAAAGCATGACGCTTGCGCAAGGCGCCAAACTCGCCGGCCGGGTCAGCGGCGACAGCACCGTGGCCTACGCCTGGGCCTATGCACAGGCGGTGGAAAGCGTCACCGGCACCACGCCGCCACCTCGTGCAGCGGCATTACGCGCCGTTCTGCTCGAACTGGAGCGCATCCACAATCACCTCGGCGACCTCGGCTACCTCGGCAACGATGTCGCGCTGGCGTTCGGCTTCGCCCAATTCTGGATTCTCAAGGAAGACGTGCTGCGGCTGAATAACGAGCTGTTCGGCCACCGCTACCTGATGGACCGGATCGTTCCCGGCGGCGTCGCCTGCGATCTCGACAGCAAGGGACGCGAACGCATTTTGCAGGTGTTCGGACATCTTGAACAAGAAATCCATACCTTGAAGGATATTTACGACGAGCACGCCGGTGTCCAGGATCGCTTTCTCACCACCGGACGGGTCACGCCAGACCTCGCGGCTCAACTCGGACTCACCGGCCTACCCGGTCGCGCCAGCAGCCAGGCGTGGGATCTGCGCGCCCAATTCCCGTGCGAGCCTTACGACAAGCTTGATGTGCGCATGGCAACCCATCGTAATGGCGATGTTGCGGCGCGAGTCACGGTGCGCTTTGAGGAAGTGCAGGAGTCGATCCGGCTAATCCGCCAGATCATGGATCAGATGCCTGCCGGCGAACTCTGTGCGAGCATCGGCAACGCTCCGGAGAACACACTCGGCATCGGCTGGGTGGAAGGCTGGCGCGGCGAGATTATGGTGGCACTGCATACCGGCAAGGACAACGCCATCCACCGCCTCCACCCGCACGATCCCTCATGGCAGAACTGGCCGTTGCTGGAGCATGCGATCATCGGCAACATCGTGCCGGATTTCCCGCTCATCAACAAATCATTCAATTTGAGTTACGCTGGAGTGGACTTGTAGCATGTACCAGATCATCAAGCAGATATTGCGCACCGGCATCAAGACCGAAACCCCGCCCGATCCGGACGACACCCTGCGCGTCGAAGTCCAGCGTATCCAGAAAAATATCCTGCGCCATGTCGGTCGCGCACTGGCGATCCGCTGCGTGGATGCGGGCTCCTGCAATGGCTGCGAACTGGAAATCCACGCACTCAACAACGCTTATTACAACATCGAAGGTTTGGGCATCCATTTCGTCGCCAGCCCGCGCCATGCCGACATGTTGCTGGTCACCGGGCCGGTTTCCCGCCACATGGAAACCGCGCTCAAGCGCACCTACGACGCCATCCCGCAGCCCAGACTGGTGGTCGCTCTCGGCGACTGCGGCTGCGATGGCGGCATTTTCTCCCCGACCGATTCCGCTGGCAACCCGTGTCCAAGCTACGCCAGTTGCGGCAAAATCTCCAACGTCATCCCGGTGGATGTAGCCATTCCCGGCTGCCCGCCCACCCCAATCGCAATCCTGCAAGGAATACTTACCGCCGTCTCAGGCGAGGCCAAAGCACCCTGAATAACCTCAGCCGCCCGCCCAGCCCGCAATGGTCAGCAGCAACAGCAAAACCAGCCACAGCACCACGACGCGCCAGATCAGGCTGACCGCGCTGTCCAGATAGTCGGCATCGGCTTCGTCGCCCAGGCCGAGTTCGGGGCGGAACTCCAGGCTGACACCGTAGCGCAACGGCTCGCCGAGCTTGACGCCCAAGGCACCGGCGCCGCTTGCCAGCACGATGCCGATGCCCTGCTGCGCCCAGGCCGACGCCTGGGAGCGCCAGCAATACACGGCGTCTTCGAAATCCCCGACAATCGCGAAGCTGACAGCGGTCAGGCGCAGCGGTACCCAGTCCATTAACTCGAAAATCTGTGTGGCGAATTGGCCGAACTGGCCGGCTTCTCGCTCGTCCAGCGCGCCCCATTTCTGGCTTAACAGTTGCGACAGGCGATAGAGCACCGCGCCGGCTGGGCCAAGCACGGCAAACCAGGCGATGACGCCAAACAGGCTTTTATGGGCGCAAGCCAGCGTCTGTTCGATGCCAACCCGGGCAATTTCAGCGGACTCAAAATCGTCGGCGGGGCGCCCTTGCCACTGTGCAAGCTGCCGCCGCGCCTCATCCAGATCAGCCGACCGCAATGCGACTGCGATGCGCTCGGCCTGCACCCCTATCTGCTTCAGGCTCAACACGGCATACAATACGGCGACACCGAAAGGCAGTGCCAGTAACGGACTGAAAAAATATAACACGCCATAAACGATACCGACGGCAACTGCCGGCAGCAACGCACCCAGCAGCCACGCCACCCTGCCGTGCGCTCTCTTGCCGGCGTTGAAATGGCGTTCAAGATGGTTGGCATAGCGGGTAAACAGCAAAGCCGCCGGGTTGCGGGCATCCAGTGGACGAAAATATTCGAGCAACAGCACGGTAATCAGGGCAAGAAAAGTCATGGGCATTCTCTATGAAGCGGTGTCTTAATCAATATCCATTTCGACCGACAATTCGCTATCCCGGTAAATTTCCAGCGTGGGCAGCTTGAGTTTCATGCCGTTCCCATCCAGGTATTTCAGCAGCGCCGCATAGACCTTTCCGGTAGCCAGCCGGGGATGGGCGCGCACTTGCGCAACCACTACCTGCCGGGCAGGAATATCCGCCAGCTTTAACGGTTCTCGCACTTGCACGCCAGCATCCACCAGATAGCCGGTTCTGGCATACAAATCTTTTTTCACGGTGCTGCGCGGGTCGTTCTGCATCAGGGTCAGGGCGGCGCCGGTTTTAATGCCCTGCTCACGCAACACCCGCAATGTTTCCATCTGGCTGTCCAGCAATCTGGCATAGTCGCCGTGATGTTCAAGGTAGGCATAATGATAGGGGCCACGCATCTGGTTGGATTCAACCTGGACGGCAGTAAAGCCGCCTACCCACCAAAAAACCCCCATGACCGGCGCAGCAAAGGCCAGCAGAAAGTACAACCAGTTCTTTTTCAAGTGTTACTCCATCAAACATCATGCGATGCCCGAAAATACCATATTCTGCCATGTTTGTCCCGCTGCAACCCAGGCACAACACCCGGTCGGGGCGAGCTGATCATGACATGATGGCGTTCTTGCCGACAGGTCTATAAAATAACAACGTGCCGATGCACTCAGGAAACCCTCATGACCCAAAGAAATCTTGTTTGTTTAGCACTGGCCTTGTGCCTGACCGGGTGCCAAGGCCCCGGCTCCTACAGTGACTCCAGCATCGAAGGCACCATTCCTCCCGGTTTCTATAGCCCCAGGTTGCCTATCACTGCGATGGTAGGCGCTGCCGTGTACTACCTTTACAAAGATAACTGGGGCGTTGAGGAAACCAAGACCGGCGGCGACAAGTTTCATCTCACCCTGAAAAAAAACATATTGCGGGAAAATGGAGACTCCGAGGCCGGCATGATTTTCAAGCGCCGTGCCGGAGAAATCGCCACTGAACAAGGTTATGACGGCTACCGCATCATGGAATACAGCGAAGGTATCGAATCGACCACATTTGGCCCACAACGAGTGGCGCAAGGCGTTATCAAGTGTTACAAGGGTGCCGCCGACAAAAAATGATGACCGCCAAGAACCGTGCAGACCAACCTGTAATTAAGATGTAATAAATTGATTATTATAATTAATAATGGTATTTAACATGAAGACAAGTATCCTGCGTACTTTACTGCTCTCTTTCCTCGGCTTTGGCATTCTGGTTGCGGCAATCTTCCCTTTCTATGCCAATTTTTTCGTCGACTGGAAACCCGGCATGCTGCCCTGGTTCGTCGTCGGTTGCCTGATCGCGGGGCTGGGTATTGGCGTGGTGAACTATGTGCTGCTCAATGCCATTCTGTTGAAACGGCTGCGGCGCATTTCCGAAGTGGCCAATGCGATCTCGAACAAAGAC
The DNA here is from genome assembly GCA_028713975.1 of Sulfuricella sp. GTDB lineage: Bacteria > Pseudomonadota > Gammaproteobacteria > Burkholderiales > Sulfuricellaceae > Sulfuricella. The sequence continues at coordinate 109,536 of JAQTNE010000009.1, read as the reverse complement.
CTTACGCACAAATGCACCATGCAGAGCGCCGATACCATCGGCGAGATCATTGTCAGCTTCAATAACATGGCAACCAACCTGCGCGAACTGATCGGACAGACCGTAACTCTGAGTGGCGACGTTCGCCGCGATAGCACCAGCATCCACTCTTTCATGGCGGACATCACCGGCAATCTGAACGAACAAACCGGACGAGCCGGCGAAATCAGCAATGGCATCGACCATCTGGCCGAAACCGTGGAACAAATTTCCGCCCACTCCGTAAAAGCGGCGAGCAAGGCAGGCGAAGCCGCCGATCATGCCCGTCAGGGTGGCGAGGTCGTGCAAAAAACCATTAGCGGCATGGACAAAATCAGCCAGGCCGTCAACGACGCCGCCAGCGCAGTCGAAGAACTGGGGCGGAGCTCGGATCAGATCGGCGCAATCGTGGCGGTTATCAACGAAATTGCCGGCCAGACCAATCTGCTCGCACTTAATGCCGCTATCGAGGCGGCTCGTGCCGGCGAGCAGGGTCGTGGCTTTGCGGTAGTGGCGGATGAAGTGAGGAAGCTCGCGGAAAAAACCAGCAGCGCCACAGCCGAGATCGGCGGGATGATTCAGGCAATCCAGAGCAAAACCGGCGAAGCGGTGAGAACCATGAATGCCGGCACAGCAGATGTAAAAGAAGGCGTAGTAAGTGCACGAGAAGCCGGCAATTCGTTGCGAAATATTGTCGAAAGCGCCGAGCAGGTGACCGCCATGGTGCAAGAAATCGCCAACGCCACCCAGATGCAAAGCAAGGACGCCCAGATGATCCAGCAGAATATTGCCGAGATCGGCAGCCTGATCGAAAGCACCTTGGGAAAGACACAGGAAGGCACCGTCAAGATCGAAAATCTCACCGCCCTGGCCGAAAGCCTGGACAACACCGTCACCGCCTTCAAGCTCAATTAAGCGAAACATCAAATGGCGCGGTGCAGCTTGGGTGACGATGTCAGCGGACGCGAAATCTGGGCATGGGCGATGTATGACTTCGCCAACTCCGGCTATACCACCGTCGTCATTACCGCCATTTTTAACGCTTATTTCGTCGCCGCTGTGGCGGGCAACCAGCCTTGGGCGACTTTTGCCTGGACTGCCGCGCTCGCCCTGTCCTATGCCCTGATCATGATCACGGCACCGCTGGTCGGCGCCTATGCCGATCTACACGCCGCGAAAAAGAAGCTGCTACTGGTCAGCACCGCCGGCTGCGTGATATTCACCGCCGCACTCGCCCTGATTGAGCCGGGCGATTTGTGGCTTGCGATATTGCTGATTGTGCTTTCAAATTTTTTTTACGGCAGCGGCGAAAACCTGATTGCCGCCTTCCTGCCGGAACTGGCGCATAGCCGGGCGCTCGGCAAGGTTTCGGGCTGGGGCTGGAGCCTCGGCTATCTGGGCGGATTGACGAGCCTCGGCGCCTGTCTGGCCTATGTCGACCGGGCGCAAGCGCATGGCCAACTTGCGACGGATTTCATTCCCGTCACCATGCTGATCACGGCGGCGCTGTTTGCACTGGCAAGCTTGCCCACCTTTCTGTTTCTCAGAGAACGGGCGGTGCCACAAGCGCACAGCAGTAAAAAGTTAATCCGGGACGCTTATGTCCGGCTCGTGCAAACCCTTCGTCACGCGCAACGTTATCGCGATCTGCGCCGCTTCCTGATCTGCACCGTGTTCTATCAGGCAGGCATCCAGGCGGTGATCAGCCTCGCCGCGATCTACGCCCAGCAAGCCATGCACTTCTCCACCCGCGACACCATCCTGCTGATATTCGTGGTTAACATTACCGCCGCAGCCGGCGCCTTCCTGTTCGGCCATCTGCAAGACCGGATCGGCCACATCCAAACCATTGCGCTGACGCTGGTGCTGTGGATCGTCATGGTGCTGCTCGCCTGGTCTGCGCAAGGGCCGGGCATGTTCTGGCTCGCCGCCAACCTCGCTGGCATCGCCATGGGCGCCAGCCAGTCGGCGGGTCGGGCAATGGTCGGGCTATTGAGCCCGGCATCTCGCCGCGCGGAATTCTTTGGGCTATGGGGGATGGCGGTAAAATTCTCGTCCATCCTCGGGCCGATCACCTACGGCCTCGCAAGCTGGCTGTCGCAAGGCGATCACCGCATGGCGATCCTGGTCACCGGCAGCTACTTCGTGGTGGGACTGGTACTGCTTGGTGGTGTGGATGTGCTGCGAGGAAGGCGTGCGGCGTTACGAAGCGTAAACCGTTAGCAAGCAGGCACCAAGAATTTAGCGTTAGAACTGCTCGCTATCCAGCAGATAACGCCACTCTCCGACCGGCAAGTCGCTCAACTTCACCTTGCCGATACGAACTCGTTTTAGCCCGACCACCTTGATCCCGACCAGCTCGCACATGCGGCGAATCTGGCGTTTTTTGCCTTCTTTCAGGATGAAGCGTAACTGATCCTGGTTCTGCCAGGATACCTTTGCCGGCTTGAGCGCTTCGCCGTCGAGGCTCAGGCCGTGGTTGAGCCGGGCCAGGTTGGCCTCGCTCAGCCGCCCTTCCACCCGCACCAGGTATTCCTTCTCAATCTCCGAATCCGCGCCGATCAACTGCTTGGCGATGCGTCCGTCCTGCGTCAGCACCAGCAGCCCGGTGGAGTCGATGTCGAGCCGTCCCGCCGGAGCGAGACCATGCAAATGTTCGGGGGAGTAAGATTGCGGTGCGCGGTCTTCCTTGTACCGGCTGTCTTTGCCGATCAGCGTCACTGCGGCCTGGTAGCCTTTCTCGGGTTGCGAGGAAACGTAGCCCACCGGTTTGTTGAGCAGGATGGTGACACGTTGCGATTGCTGCCTTTCGGCACGTTTATCCAGGGTGATGGTCTGGCTGGGGTCGATCCGGGTACCCAGTTGGGTAACCCGCTCGCCATCGACAAAAACCAGGCCTCGCTCGATCAGGGCGTCTGCTTCGCGGCGCGAGCACAGGCCGCGCTCGGACATGAGCTTGGACAGGCGGACTTGCCCCGGAGCGTGGCTTGCCGTTGGCGTAGTGGTCTTTTTGTCTGCTGCGGGGGACGCGGCCTTGATCCGGGTGGCAACTGGTGCCGGGCTGGCGGCAACACTGACGACTTTGCGCCGTCCAGCCGGCCCTACCCTGCCTTTTGCCGGCCTGCGTGTAATCGTCATTGCCTGGGTGTCGGGATCAGCGAATTGCCAGCAGTTCGACTTCGAACACCAAAGTGGCATTCGGCGGAATCGCGCCACCCGCACCACGCGCGCCGTAGCCCAGTTGCGGCGGGATGGTAAGCTTGCGCGAACCACCGACCTTCATGCCCTGCACGCCCTCGTCCCAGCCGCGAATTACGTGACCGGCGCCGAGCGGAAAATTGAAGGGGTCGTTGCGATCTTTGCTGGAATCGAACTTGGTACCGTCGGTCAGCCATCCGGTGTAATGCACGGAAACCAGTTTCCCGGCCTGGGCGGCATCGCCCTCACCCTCGCTGAGGTCTTCGTAGATCAATCCGGATGGGGTAGTAATTTCAGCCATGTACTGCTCCTTAATAATTGAATTGGTCTCGCGGCATTTTAACCGACTTCGGCAGAACGCGCTTCACTACACGTCGCTGGCAACGCAATTGCGCCCGCCCTGTTTCGCCCGGTACAACGCCTGATCTGACCGCGCCACCAGGTTCTGCGCAAGCGCCTCCACACTCTGGCTGCGGTTGCCGTCGGGCAGTGTGGCGACACCGACGGAGATCGTCACTGAAAGCATCTCATCGCCCTCGCCCTTGAATTGTTGTGTGGCAATGCTCTGGCGAATGCGCTCGGCAATGACTCGCGCACTGTCCATGTCCGTCTGCCCCAGCAAAATGGCGAATTCTTCCCCGCCGTAGCGCCCCACCACATCGGCGGAGCGCAACTGGCCCTTGATTCGCCATGCCACTTCACGTAGCACGCAATCGCCGGTTTGATGTCCATACTGGTCATTAACGTGCTTGAAATGATCGACATCCAGAAACAGACAGGAAAGCGGGAAAGATTGGCGCTGGGCACGGCTCACTTCCTCCTGCAGGCGCTGGTCGAAATACCGCCGGTTATGCACCCCGGTAAGGGGGTCAGTCAATCCAAGATGCTTGAGACGCTCGCTGTTGGTCAGGTTTTCCAGGCAGATGCAGACGATTGCCGCGAGACGCCCGATAAAATCGGTCGCCATGCCCGGCTCGAATCGTCCCTCATCGCGGCTGCCCAGATTAAGGCTGCCGATCAGCCGCCTCTGGCGCATCATCGGCAGGATGGCGATACTGGCGGGAGGGGTGGCGCGGGGGAATAAGCGGGTGCGGCTGTCGGCATTATATTGCCCCAGCACCGGCGCCAGCGAGTTACCACAAATGCGGAGAAGTTTTGACGGGTTGTCGAGGCAAATCAGGCCGGGAAATTCGTTGGCGGAAATGTCGATATTGGTCAGCATTCGCCGTATTTCATATTCCTGATCAATGATTGCCAGCGTTACGACATCCAGGTCGAAAGCTTCCTTCATCTCATTCAGGACAAACTGGAGCAATTCCTTGAAACTGCCGACGCTCAGCATGCGCAGCTCCGCATCCTGAAAACGGCGCATCACCTGCTCATTCAGCCGCGCCTGAGCCATCAAGGACTCCAGCTTTTGTCTCAGCGCCTGATTTTCGGTGAACAAATCGTCGGACATCTGACTTAAGCTTCCACCACCTCGGCCTTCACGATCTCCAGCGCATCGCGCATGGTTTCTTCAGGTGCCGCATTAATACATTCGGCCAGCATTTCCGCTGCTTCAAGAGTGCCTTCCGGCAAGTCGTGAGCATCCAGCTCAGCGACGAATGCGGCGGCCGCGCCGGTAATGCGCAGCAGGGTCTGGCGTTCTCCCATCAGCATTTCCAGCTCGGTGCGCAGCATGGCAATTTCCTGATCCTTCAATACATGAAGCATATTTTTTCCCCTTCAAAAACGAGTGTCAACGTACCGCACCCATGGTTAATTGCGTACCCGGCAAGCCATGTGCCAGCAGCCATTCCTTTGCGGCATCGAGTAACGATTCCGAACCCGCCACGTAAACATCAAAATTGCCCAACACCGGATATTTATCGGCGACTTGCTGCAACAGGTCGTTAATCAAATGCTTCTGGCGCCCTGCCGCAGTTTCCAGGTCGGCCCCCGCCACCAGCGGCGTATACCGGAAGTTGTCCAGCGCATCGGCCATAGCACGCGGCCAGTTGGGAAAATACAGATCGGCCTCGTGCGAGGTTACCCAGTAAAGATGCACTGATTCGGCGGTATCAAGCGCCGTGGCATGTTCTATCAGGCTTTTTACCGGCGCGAAGCCGCTGCCGAAAGCAATGAAAATCAACGGGCGGGATGAATCTTCATTCAACACAAACTCGCCCTTCGGCCCCTCCACGGCTACCGCCTCCCCGTTCTGCAACCGGGTAGCGACATAATCGGCAAAACGATTGCCTGGCGCATTGCGGATGTGAAACTGTAGGTTACGATCGTCGCACGGGCAGCTCGCCACCGGAAATTCCGCCGAAATCGAATGCCCAACCTGGAGTGTGGCGTTTTGCCCGGCCAGAAAGCGCAGGCGGTTATTGCGCGGAGTTTGCAGGTGTAGCAGCAGCATCTGGCCGCCCAGCGGTTCGATACTCTTGACGTGCGCCGTGATGTGCTGGAGCGGAATATCCGATGTGGACTGCGCTTCTGCCGCCTCGATCACCACATCGGTCACGGCAGTGTTCGAGCACATCAACGCGTAGCCCGCAGCTTTCTCGGCTTCATGAATGACGTAGTCGTGAGGGCGAACTTTCATTATCTGGCCGGAAACGACCCGAGCCTTGCACTGGCCGCAATTGCCGTTGCTGCACGCATAGTTGAGCGCCAGGCCGGCGCGCAGGGCCGCTTCCAGCAAAGTGTCGGCGCCTTCGACAAAAAATTCGTGGCCGCTGGGCTGGATTTTTACATGTGCCGCCATAACTCGCAGAAAACTGTCCCATATGGTTAGATTAGTCGATCTGGCCTGAGCATCGCCCGCCGCCAGTTCCTGATGCATCCACATCCTGAGGGCGGCAGCGGCAGCCCCCATTTCCGCCCCGCCGCTGTCCCATCTCTTGAGTTGTTTCTCCAGTCCCTCGACAACGGCCTGGTATCGTTTCAGTGCAGCGTGGTTTTCCGCCAGTTCCTTGCCCAGGCCGGTCAGCCGCGCGGCAAGAACTTCCTTGTCCGGCAAAGAACGCTCGAACACCCGCTTGCCAAAAGCCTTATCCTTGATCTGTGCTACCCGTTCAAAAGCGGTGTTGTCCTCGAACTGAATATCCGGATAAATCCGTAGCAAATCCTCGGCGGCCACCATGCCATCAAAAGACGGCAGGACGCCATCCTTGATTTTCTTCTGTAGCGCCACCCTGGTCTCACCGACCAGACGTGCGGCCCTGGATAGATTCAAAAATTGGGGCATTTCGATCTCCGGTGAAGCAAGTAACGAATGTCATTCCACAACCTGAATTACAATTGTCTTAACATCTCCGGTTCCATATCAAAACCGACTTCGCAGCCGGGATTGAGCGCAATGCCGTGGCCGACCCCCACCTTTTCCAGAATCCATTTGAATTCGGTCAGCAGCCCGCCGTCGTAGCGTGGGTAATCCCTGAGCAAGGATTTGGCGCGATCCGGGCTGCTGAACACCGCCACAATTTTTGTTCCATCATCGGATTCAAGCATCAGCGGCTTGGCGATGGCAGAGCGTTGCACACCCGGCATCACCTCGTCGTTTTCGATCGGCATGAAAACTTCGGAGACCAGTAGCTCCCGCATGAATACTTCGCTATCCATTTCTCCCTCCCAAGCAGCCAGGAGCTTTTTTTCAAGTTCGTTCTTTGGTTCAAAAATCTCGTTTTCCATCGCTGTCTTTCAAAATTTCCCGCACTCATTCAAACGGGCAAATGAGCCCAGTATATTGTCCTTGACTAATTCGCTCAAGTAATCTATTCATTAAATATCAACCCGGAGTGTTTCATGCATTCAGCCATCCGGGTCAACTCTTGTTGTGAAGGAGGTGAGAATCATGTCGGACATCAACAAATTCACGGCCAACCCCCGGGTCGAGGCACGCTTTCTCGAAACCGGGAACGATTTGGGCCACCTGCTCGACCTCAGCACGTGGAATGCCATGATTGCTGCCGAATTGGCCGAGGCCGAAGGAATCGAGCTAACTGATACGCACTGGGAGGTAATTCACTTCCTGCGCTCCCACTATCAGCGTTGCGGCCCCTGTCCCAGTGGCCGTGCGTTACAGACCCAGATAGAAGAGCAGTTCGCTCGCCAGGGTGGGCGCAAATACCTTTACCACCTGTTTCCCAGAGGCCCGGTGGTGCAGGCTTGCAAGATTGCAGGGCTACCTCTGCCACCACACAGTACCGACCCCGCGTTCGGTAGCGTGATGTAGGATGCGGGCTGTTTCATGATTTTAGCGGGATCACGTTAATTACCGCTACCGGCTCTTCCTGATCCAGCCTTTCTGCCAATTCCAGGGCGATGCCGTCTATTCCTTCGGTGGTAAACAGGTCATGCGGCGTTTCCACCGAAGCCGAGTAGAACGTGCCGTCGCTGTCCACGAATGAAACGTGGTAATGGTTCATGGCGGCTGTTTCCCGAGCAGATCGCGCAGTTTATCGACGATGCCATTCTCGCGCTCGTCGAATGAAAACATCGCATCGCCAAACCCTTTCTCCCTGGCTCGTTCTTCCGCCACGACGAGATGCAGAAATTCCTCATAGTATTCCTGCTCGGTGCAAGTCACCTGGGTAACGAAGACATCCGGCTCGTGACAATCATTAACACCGAGAACATAGACAGTCACCGTAATGACCTTTTCCCGTGGCAAAATCACCGGATCGGCGCGCAGGGAAACGACAACATCGGACTCGGTCGCATCCTCGCCATCCGGAGTCGACACACCGTATACCGCTCTGAGCCGATTTTCTATGGGGTTATCGCTCATACATAATTTAGCGTCTTAAATTGCAAACAATTCAAAACCCAAACACATTAATTAATTGTAATAATTCGTACGTTACACCAATCTCCCCTTCCAGAGCAATCAAATCGCGGTTACAGGGTGCCAATCAACATCGAGCCGGGCCAACTCCTCATGGATCGTGGACTCATCAAGGTTCTCGTAATCCTCGCGATTGAAGGCGATGATCCCGCCTGCCAGCTCGTGCCAGGTAAAACCGCTGGTCCACGCCGGCTGAGCATAACCTCCCTGTTTCTTGCGCGGAAAAACAAACAACCTGCCGGGTGTATACAGCAAATTGTAGGCCATTTCGCCGAGATGCAGCGCTTCAATGCAGCGCCATGCCGCATAAGGTTCATCGAATGCCAGGCACTGCGTTGGGTATGCCGCGCTACCGCCATTATGGCGCCAGTCCGCAGCCATCACCGGGAAGCCCGTGGGCTTGAGGAACATCTGGAAATGCAGGTGATTGACTGAGGCGAAGGCGCCGATGGAGTTATAGCCGAAGCCCACGCCATCCAGCGTGTCCGCCAGTTGCGCGGTCAAATCCCAGAGGTAGGCATGATGTTCCGCCGTAAGAAACTGCGGCAACCGGCGCTCACGTTCAGGCACCAGCAGGCAGTGAAAATCGACGAACGGGTATTTATTGTAATACAGGGTGGCATCCTTGCCGCCGAGTGATCCGGCCCAGAAAGCTTCTTTCTGCATGAAGCCTTTGTTGAAATGAAAGGCCGTCTCCTCGAAATCCGCATAAATACCGGCAGGCACCCGCGCCGTGATGCGCTTGGGGCGGAACGAACGCAAATGGTTGAACTGTAGCTCCCATTCTCCCTCCTGCCGCTGCTCCGTGTGCTTGAGCCTTTCCAGCCCAACGGCCAATATCTTGAGAAAAACCAGGAGGTCTTCCTCCACTTCCGCTATCGCCCTGCCGCTTGCCAGCGCGCCGACATATTGCGCGCGTAGTTGCAGGTAAAGCGATTCGAGCTCTGCCGCCGTAGCATCATGAATTTCCGGATTGAAAGTGGCATTGGCGCAAACCAGGATGAACTGCCCTAACCCGCCTCCTTGCAAAAGATCGGACAAGCCTGTCGAAAACGCCTGGCGAAAGGATTCGCCGGAAGAAAAGGGATGCTGATTCATCTACACTGAAAACAGCACTTCATTAACCGCAGAGGCGCAGAGACGCGGAGAGAACAAGGACTTGAAACTCATTTCGCCTTCACCAAACGAGGGGTCGAATAAGTATTGCTAACTCCATGGATTTCCTCTGTGTCTCTGCGCCTCTGCGGTTCAACTGCTTTTTCTAGGTTCATCAATGCTCACTGCCGTATGAAAGTAAAATCCTCGCGCTCCACCGCCACCTCATCCAGCAAGGCGGCCAACCGGTCGAAGTCCGCACCCAGCTTTTCACGCGAAAATTCCATATGTTCCCAGACAATTTCAAATGGGCCTTCGATCTCGCCGGCCAGCACATCCCACAGGGCATCCAGATTGCGCCCGAAGTGCGCCGGGAAAGCCAGTTGGCGAGCCAGTTCATCGTAGAACCCGGCAAGGGTATGAATATCGCGCAGAACACAACGTTTCACCGGCATGGCGGCACCTCGATAAAGGTCTGGTAATGATCCACCGTCACCCGGCGCATTCCGTCGCGGGAGAACAGCAGACGCTTGGCACCGCGATGCCCGCCGCGATAATCGAGATCGGCCTCGCGCCAATCGCCGGGCAACAATCGGCCCTCGCGATTACCGAAATGGTCGCCGCCGATGCTCTTGCCGCGCAGGGCGGGCACGCTCCACAAATCCCTGCCGGGCCGCCAGCCCATACGCTGCGCCTGGCGCTTGGCAACGAACTGGTCAGGGAGCCGCTCATTGCCGCTGACATTCAACGACTCCAGCATCTTCGTCAGCTCCGCTTCGTCCACTTTCGGATACAGGCGCTGGTTCAGCGTGTGCACCACGTTGCGGCAGCTTGCGGCGTAAGCCACAGGCGCACAGGTGGCGGCACAGAGCACGATAACAAAAAGAAAAACGCGAGTCACAATTTATCCAAAAAAATCTATCTAACCACGGAGGACGCAAAGGACGCGGAGGAATTCAAAGGCTTACGCGTTATTACCTACGCTCCAGAATGGCACTTCAGCATAAGTCCAGAACTTCTTGCTTTTCCTCTGCGTCCTTTGCGTCCTCCGCGGTGAATTGCCGTTTTCAGGTTTACTCCACCCGCCGCAACAACAAACCCTTGAGGTATTCCCCTTCCGGGAAATTCAGCACCGCCGGATGATCGGTATCGGCGGCGAAACGCCCCACGATCTGCGCCGTCACGCCCGCATCCAGCGCAGCGCCGGCCAGTATTTTCTGGAACAGGTCGGCGTTCACTCCGCCCGAACAGGAAAAGCTCGCCAGCAAACCGCCCGGCCGCAGCAGCTTGAGCGCCCACAGGTTGATGTCCTTGTAGGCGCGCGAGGCGTTGGCGGCATGGTGGGCGGTAGGCGCGAACTTGGGCGGGTCAAGCACGATCAGGTCGAAGCTCTTGCCCTGATCGCGCATCAACCGCAAGCTTTTGAACACATCCGCCTCCAGCCACTGCGCCCGGTCTTCCGGCAGATTGTTGAGCTTGACGTTTTCGCGTGCCAGCGCCAGCGCCTCGGCGGAGCTATCCACCGACAGCACCGAACGTGCGCCGCCCTGCAACGCACTCAGTGAAAAACCGCCGCTGTAGCAGAAACAGTTGAGCACATCCTTGTCGTTCGCCAGTTCGCCGATGCGGCGGCGATTGTCGCGCTGGTCGAGGTAGAAACCGGTTTTCTGGCCTTTTTCTACATCCACGTAAAATTTCAGGCCATGCTCCTGAATCACCAGCGGCGCAGGCAACACGCCGCGCAACAGGCCCATGCGCGCAGGCAACCCTTCCAGCTCGCGTACCTCGGCATCCGAGCGCTCGTAAAGATTGGCGCAGCCGGTCAGTTCCACCAGTAGATCGGCCAGCGTGTCGCGCCAGCACTCCATCCCCGCCGACAACACCTGTATCACCAGCGTATCGCCGTAGCGATCCACCACCAAGCCGGGCAGCCCGTCCGATTCGCCATGCACCAGCCGCATGCCGTCGGTGACCTTGGCCAGTTCCTGGCGCAGGCCGATGGCACGTGCCAGACGTGCGCGCAGAAAGTCCGCATCGACCGTCTCGCTCTCCCGGTAGCTCCACACCCGCCCCAGTATCTGAGATTTCGGGCTAAAGGCGGCCAGCGCCAGAAACGCGCCATGGCTATCGCGCACCGCAACGGTTTCGCCCGGTTGCGGCTCGCCCTTGACGCGTTCGACAGCGCCGGAAAAAACCCAGGGATGACGATGCAGCAGAGATTTCTCGCGGCCAGGATGGAGGATCAGTGAATTCATGGTGGTTTGGCTGAGAATAATGGAACCGCGAAGTATAACAGTTGACGGCGACTCGAGTCCTTCATCTCTCTGTAAAGCTAGCGAAAAAATCAGGCGGAATCAATATGCTGCATAACTACCCATCGAACTAAATAACAATTAAAATAAATTTTCAGAATGCCATTATAATTGAGCATGCATGCTTCCTAAAGGAACTTAAAGTAATGAGCCAAGCGGATGACTACAACAGAATTTTCTCCAATTCAGGACTTATGGATGCGCCTTCTTGGACGCCTCCAAACCCTCTTAGAAGTATGTTAAGTCGACCAGAAGTAAATGGTCTGTACTATCTAAGAAAAAAAATAGTACTTGATGGATACACTTTTATCGGTTGCCGATTCGATGCGTGCAACCTAGAAATTTCATCAACCAACTTTGATTTGATTAATTGCATCATCGATCCTTCGACCGTAATAACTTACGCGCCATCGGTTTTAAAGATTATCAAGCTCTTCAATAGTCGGTATTCTTGGACGCCCCAGCACTTCCCAGGATTCGTTCCGACTCAAAATGCCGACGGCACCATTACGATCACGGATCGTATGACATGAATCCCCTAAACGCATCAGCCGAAGTTAAAACCAGTGTTCAGGTGCTGCCAACTCACAGCCAAGTATACCTTGTCGCCGCCGCTGTCTTGGCGGCAATCATCGTCATATGTGGAACTGTTCTTTTAATGGCTGGCCATCAGGGCGGATGGGGATTCCTGTTTCTTGCAGCGGCAGTTATAACTGCCGATTTTTGGGCATGGCAAAAATCACAATCTGATACTGATATGCACCAAGCTCATGCAACTCAAATTACTCTAGCAAACGGCACATGCGTCACAACCGATGGCCGCATGTTAAAGTCTGCGAAAGGACTTCACGGACTAACTAGCATAATTCAAGAAATGCTTACCCGCCAACCTCTTCCAGAGCCGGATGGGCTTGTGGACGCTAACGTAAAGGTAATTCCTAACAGTGCCGCAAATGCAATTAGTCTAACAAGCAAAATCAACAGTGAAACACAGATCACCACGAATTCACTTATTGATATTCTAGGGCTTGCTGACGCCAATCAAAAAAACTCAGCGAATCTTAATATGACGCAGCATGCTGGCGCAGCAGATCCTCCTCCTGACGAAGAAATAATTCAGGATGCAAGTGCACATATTTCCCAGACTGGATCATCCTAGATTGCCCCTGAGTAAAACACGTCCTCAAATTCATTTTATTTTTTCAATTTGGCACAGGCCAGAACGTAGCGCTAGCGAACCACTAATCGGGTCGCACGTGCCGTGGTCTATCAGGCTGTTGTAATTGGCGTCGCCACCTTCATAACCGGCCAAGCCCAATTCCGTGCAGGATTGCCACCAGCCAAATTGGGCGCACACCACGTTTTTGTTGAGGTTGGCATCCAGGCGGGCGCGGGCGCGCATGGCGCCGACTGGAGATGTGATCGTTATCCAGTCGCCATCGACAATGCTTCGCTCGGAGGCCGTTTCCGGGTGAATTTCGGCCAGCGGATAAGGCATGCGTTTGCGCAGCATGGGCAGGGAGCGGTGCTGGCTGATGCAGAATTGGACGCCTTTGGCTGAAGTCAGCACCAGAGGATAGGCTTCCTTCAATTCAGGGCGGCTTTGCGGGCTCTGCGACGGTTCGACGAAATCCGGCAAGGGGTTCTGGCCGATATCCAGCAATTGCTGGGAATAGATTTCGACCCGTCCGTGAGGCGTGGCGAATCCGGCCTCGCGGTATTTGCGGTAGTGGGTTTCAAGCGGCAGACGAACGCCTGCCGGGTTGTCGCGCAAGGTTTCCAGGCCGACACCGGAGGGTTCGAGAACATGCCTCACCCCCGCCTCGATGCTGCCGCCGAAAAAGTGTTGTTCCAGCCCTAGCCGCTTGGCCAGTTCGAAGGCGATCCAGGTGTCGGAACGCGACTCGCCCATCGTTGACACCACGCTGGAACGTAACTGAAACAAGGCATCAGCCTGCTGGCTGGCCATGAAACCAGCTTGCAGCCCTTCGCGCTCCCACGCCGAGGCCACGGGCAGGATCACGTCGGCATAATGCGCCATCGGCGTGATGAACAGATCGGCATGGACATAGAAATCCAGTTTGGCCAGTGCTTCCTTGCCGGTTTCCAGGCCCGGCCTGGATTGCAGCAGATTGGAACCGAAGCAGAACAATCCTTTCACCGGGTAAGGCTTCTCTTCAAGAATGGCGCGGTACAGGTCGAATTCGGTGATCCACCCGGTGCGGGCCGGCCCGAGCGGTCTTTCCGCCGCGCCGAGCGCCTTGGCGCGCTGCTCCGGGGGCATCAGGTCGGCACCGATGATGTTGTTCAGGCGCGGCTTGGTGAAATAGACGTTACCGCCCGGCGCATCGAAGCTGCCGGTCAGCGCGTGCAGCAGGAATATCGCACGGCTGGTCTGGGTGGCGTTGGTGTTCTGCCCCACGCCCGACCAGGCGTAAAAGGAAACCGGGCCGCTCTCGTGCAGCAACCGGGCAGTGGCTTCAACCTGATTCGCGGGGATGCCGCAAATTTCCGCCACCCGTGCCGGTGGGTATTCGCGGCACAAGGCTACATAGCGATCAAAAGCTGGACGGCACTTCACCTGGCCATTGAGAGTAGCAACCTCGAATTCTCCAAACAGCGCGACGGATGCCGTTGGAGCGGAATATTGCCGGGTCTTGGGATCGTAAACGACCGGGGATCCGGCCTTTTCATCCCAGGCGACCTGTTTGTCTTTCGCCCCGCCCTGCCGCAGATCGGCCTCGGTAAGGAAATGGCCGTTATCATTGCGCACCAGGAACGGCGCGGTGCTCCATTGGGTGACAAAATCACGATCAAACCAGCCGGCTGCAATCATCACCCCGGCGATTCCCAGTGCCAACGCGCCGTCGGTGCCGGGGCGCAACCGCAGCCACTGGTCGGCCCTGCCGGCAAGTCCGGCACGGCGCGGATCGACCACCACCAGCTTGGCACCGCGCTTGACGGCATTGCTCGCTTCGCTCGCCTGAACCGGCCAGCAGGCGGCGGGATTGAAGCCCCAGTAAACGATGCAGCCGGTGTTCGCATAATCCGGCATGCCGATGTCGGTGCCGACGGTGAAGGCGCTGGCAAAATCCCGGTGCCAGTTGCATACGTGGCTGGTCCAGACTGCGTTGGGACTGCCGAAGGCGTTGATCAGCCGGAAAATCCAGCCGACGCTGTCGGCAATCGCCGTGCCGCTCGGCGTGGCGACGGAAAAGGCCACCGACTCGGCGCCATGCTGTTCCGCCGCCGCACGCATATGACTCGCCGCATAATCCAGCGCCTCGTCCCAGCCGATGCGCTGCCAGCCGGGATCGGGGTCGCCCTTGGGGCGGGTGCGCTTCATCGGGTAAAGCAGCCGCTCGGCGCTGTTAACCAGCTCCGGCGCGGCCTTAGCCTTGATGCACAGGGATTTTCCGGTGGGGTGCGTTGGGTCTGGCTCGACTTTCACCAGAACGCCATCCTCGACCACAGAAATGCAGCCACAACGCGAGATGCACTGCGGGCAATAGCCGTGGATACGTTGCTGGCTCATTGAGCGCTGTCTCCGACATAAGGGTTGGTGCGCCGCTCGTAGCCGAAGGTAGACATCGGGCCGTGGCCGGGGATAAAGGTCACGTCATCACCCAGCGGGAACAAGCGCTCGCGGATGGAGGCGATCAGCGCATCGTAATCGCCTCGAGGCAGATCGGTACGGCCAATAGCACCCTTGAACAACACGTCGCCGACGAAGGCGGTCTGGCTGTTGCGATGAAAAAAAGCGATATGGCCGGGCGTGTGGCCGGGGCAATGCAGCACTTCCAAAGACACGTTACCGACATTCACCAGGCTGCCATGCTCCAGCCAGAGATTGGGCGTAAAGCTCGCCACATGCGGGAAGCCAAACATCACGCACTGCTGCGGCAGGGATTCCAGCAGGAAAGCATCCTCGCGCTGCGGCCCTTCGATCGGGATACTCAGTTTTGCCGCAAGCTCCGCTGCCGCTCCGACATGATCCATGTGGCCATGAGTAAGCAATATTTTGGTCAGCCGCAGCCCCTTCCCTTCGGCCACGGCAATCAGCCGGCTCGCATCCCCGCCCGGATCGACCAAGGCTGCGCTGCCGGTCTCTTCGCACCAGATCAGGGAGCAATTCTGCTCAAACGAAGTCACGGGAATAACAAGATATTTCATGGTATCGACTTCTCTCCAATAGGAATAATTGCATTGACCAGAACCACATCGCCGTTCATTTCCCACTGCACGTCATAGTCGAGCAATTTCATGCCGAAATCCCGCTTACCGTTGCCCTTGCCATAATAAGCGGGGCGCGGGTCTTGCGACAAAATCCGGCGAATCAGGGCTTCCAGTTGCGGAACTGCCGCGCAGCAATCCAGCGCATCTTGGCTGAACCGCACTTCGAGCGAAGTCGCGGGCGCTTCCGCCGCGAATCCGCCGGTTGCAGCGGAAATACAGTCTGAATACGGCAAGTAAGGCTTGATATCCAGCACCGGCGTGCCATCCAGCAAATCGACCCCTTTCAGGTGCAGCAACACTTTTCCCGGCCCGACCTCGACTTTTTCCAGCTCTATCGCCGACAGGCCGATGGGATTGGGGCGATGGGTGGAGCGAGTGGCAAAAACACCCAGGCGGCGGTTGCCACCCAGCCGGGGCGGGCGCACGGTCGGCTTCCACTCATCGCCAAGGCAGGCGTGAAAAACAAAGCTGACCCAGATATGGGAAAAATCCTCCAGTCCTCGCACCGCTTCGGGCCGGTTATAAGGCGGCAACAACTCCAGAATCGCCCGCGCTTCCGGCACCAGACCTGGCTGACGCGGGATACCGAATTTTTCCCGGAAGCAGGAATGGATGATGCCGATCTTCTCGAATGTGAACATGAAGCGAATTATATCCTCCCCACTACGCGGGGGCAATGGAGTAAAATGAGAGTTTACTGAATAGCAGTTAGTTCAATTGGGAGTTGCACCATGCGCATCGAAGTTCACGTTCACGGCACCCTTAACCTGTGCAAGGGAGTTACCCTGGCCAAGGTAGAAAACGGCCTGCGCAAATGGCTGGATTATCTGGATGCGGAAACCATCGCCGACGCACGCAGCCTGGAACAGGATGAACCTGGCATCATTTTTCACCGCGCCGACCGCACTTTAGAAATCTGCTGGACGGGTGAAGTCGGGAAAAATTTCGTGAACCGGCTGCAAGATGCGCTGTACGAACTTGGGCCACTGACTGAGCGCTCTACGGAAATCGAATTGACTTACTACCATGAAGACGGGCGCGACGAGTACCAGATACTCTTTGTCGGCCCCACTGCAGAAAGCATCCACCTGGCGCAGCGGCAGCGCATGATTGAGGATGTATCCGGCCTGCTTTCCCGCCACTTCATGCAGGAAGATATCGAACAAGTCACCGGCCTGGTCAACATATTGTTCGACCACGATCTGGAACGCCACAAAACCGCCGAATCCGACCCCCAAACTTCCGGCGGAAGCCTGCTTCATTTCCGGAAAAAACACCTGCACTAACCCCTGCTGTTCCGCCTGATTTATCCAGATCATATTTATCTGCGATTTATTACTTGACTATTTTTATATGGTATAACTATACTTAGTCCAAGTTGTAAAAATATTCTATATCAGAGTGGCTTTGCGGTTTGAAATTACGAATGCCGCCTCCGAATCACACTTGCGAAACAAGGAGATCACAATGTCCAAGCCCATTCCAAAAACCCCTATGCTGGATCAACTGGAAAGCGGCCCTTGGCCTAGCTTTGTTTCCGGCCTCAAGCGGCTGGCAAGTAAAAACAACATGATGGTTGATCTGCTTGGCCAGCTTGAAACTTCCTACGAAACAAAAAAGGGTTACTGGAAAGGCGGCACCGTCGGCGTGTTCGGCTATGGCGGCGGCGTAATCCCGCGTTTCACCGAACTCAAGGATGAAAACGACAAACCGCTGTTCCCCGATGCGGCCGAGTTCCACACTCTGCGCATTCAGCCGCCGGCAGGATTGCACTACGACACCAAGGTTCTGCGCAAGATGTGTGATGTGTGGGAAAAACACGGCTCCGGCCTGATCGCTTTCCACGGCCAGTCCGGCGACATCATGTTTCAGGGCGTAACCACCGCCAACGTTCAACCTGCCTTCGACGAGCTTAACGAAATGGGCTTCGACCTCGGTGGTGCCGGCCCGGCTGTGCGTACTTCAATGGCCTGCGTCGGCGCGGCACGCTGCGAACAGTCCTGCTACGATGAAGCTAAAGCGCTGCGCACCGTGGTCAATTCTTTCCTCGACGATATGCACCGCCCTGCCCTGCCGTACAAATTCAAGTTCAAGTTTTCCGGCTGCCCGAACGATTGCGTCAACTCGATTCAGCGTTCCGACATGGCCGTGATCGGCACCTGGCGCGACAACATTCAAACCGATGACGATCTGGGCAAAAAATGGTTTGCCAGGCACGGCATGAAAGAGCTGGTCAACGACGTGATCAACCGTTGCCCGACCAAGGCGCTATCACTGCAAGACACTGCGGACGTATCCAAAGCCGAAGGCATTTCCAGCGTTGCGCTCAATGACGGCCAGTCGCTGCAAATCGAAAACCACAACTGCGTGCGCTGCATGCACTGCGTCAACGTCATGACCGGCGCACTGGCTCCGGGCAAGGACAAAGGCGTGACCATCCTGATCGGCGGCAAGAGCGTGCTGAAGATCGGCGCAACCATGGGTACCGTGATTGTGCCGTTCATGAAACTGGAATCTGACGAAGATTTCGACAAGCTGATTGAAATTGGCCAGAGCACTATCGACTTCTTCGCCGAAAATGCGCTGGAGCACGAGCGAACCGGCGAAATGATCGACCGTATCGGACTGGTCAACTTCCTCGAAGGCATCGGTGTGGACATCGACCCGAACATGATCCGCGAGCCGCGCTCCAACCCTTATGTGCGTACGGACGGGTGGGATGAGGAAGTTGAAAAAGCCGAGCAAAGAAAGGCGAATGCGGCTTGATGCGTAAAGCGGTTAACCCCGGATTTCATAGCCCACTACATGGCGTGGAACCGGGCATCAATTATCGAGCCAGCGCACCAGGTAAAACAACCTGAAACCCTCGGAGGAGCGCGACGGGCCGAACACGACAGCCGGAATGAGTTTCTTTGCGGTATCGGCAGCGGCACGCGCTTCTTCCTCGGTTGCCTTAAGCGTCACGCAATTTTCCGGAAAACGCTTGCGATTCGCGCTGGGAGCGTAAACCAGTGCGTAGCACTCGTGAGCGAGATTGGTATCCGGATCAATCAGGCTGGATTTCATGGGCAGACGACAAAGGAAAGCGGCAGAAAAGCCGCGTGATAAACATCAGGAGCCGGAATAGCTCAGCACTTCAGTCATTACCGGATCGGGTAAGCGATTAAGGCAATCGGCTACGAGCTCGGCTGCCTCGTAGCTTTCATAAGTGTCGCTATCCAACTCGTTGACCAACACCAACGCGGCACAGGCAAGCCGCAGCAGTTTTTCGCGCTCTATCTTAAGCCGATCAAGCTCGGAGCGCAGTCGGTACATATCTATTATTCCAAACTGGGCCATGCATCACCTCCGTCCAGAAACCACAACATATAGTGGATTCTACATCTTTTTTTGCAATATCTATATGATCTGGAGGTAATTATTGGCTTGCCGCTATTTTCCTATATCGATGAATGGCTTGGTGGAAAAATAAATCACCGCCGAAATGGCCACCAGGTAAACGACAAATCGAACCGGGTTTTCTCTGATTAAATCAATAACCGTCCGGTTCCTGCCTTCCCTTTGCAAGTGGGCATATTCTTCCCGTACCCTGACAAGCCGCTCATTCTGGTATTCGTCGATAAGCGACCTGGCTCGAGGGTATTGATCCTCATCTCTCAACCAGATCGCCGCCACCGATATTCCCCAGATACCCGGCGAAGTCTCATAAAAGTCAATCTCATTGCCCGTCAATAATGTGCGAATTTCTTCAGCTTCATCATCCGGCACATGATTCAACCGGAACAGTTTAATTGGCATCGTGGGTTCCTCCTCGTCTGGCGCGTTATCGCGATACCGGCAGATAGGCCAGCCATCTTTGCCCCCAGCGATGCAGGCTTAGCCCCAGCATAATAAATACGGTACCGTACCAGACATGGGGCAGCACCGTCTCGTTGTTCAGGCCATGGCCGAGCAGTAGCGCCATCACCGGCGTAATCAGCGTAATCAGTGCCACACGCCCGGCCTCCATGTGTTTGATCATGTAGTAATACAGCACAAAACCCAGCACCGAGCCGAACACGCCGAGATACAGTGTGGCGGCCATAGCACGTTCAGGCACGTCTGTCGGCCAGTGCCCATCGGCCCACCACCAGGCCAGAAAAAACAACGGCAAAGCCACCAGCAAGGTACCCAAAGTCATCGCCAGCGGCGGACTGTCGTCGGAAATACGCTTGATCCAGACCAGGCCCAGAGATTGAGCCGCCACAGCGGCAAACAGCGCAACCACCCCCATCAACGCACCGGCACCCAGCCCAAAACCGCCATAAAACACCATCGCCAGGCCAACCAGGCCCAGCAGCATTCCCGTCACCCGGTTGGCGGTGAGCGATTCTTCTTTCAGCCATAATGCCGCCCCCAGGCTGGTGATCAAGGGCGACAGACCGAACAGCACCGAAATCAAGCCGGATGTCACGTACTGCGCCGACCAGTAGGTCAATGACATTGCACCGAACAAGCTCAACCCGCCCGCCAAATAAGCCTGGCGTGCTCTGCGGTGCATTGGAAAACGAATGCGCAGCAGCGCCAGCAGCAAAATGCACAACAATGCACTGATCGCCATCCGCGAAAACACGGCAAAGCTGAAGCCGATACCCAGCGTGCTCCATTTGATGGCGAGCGGCGTGGTTGACCAGATCAGGATCACTGAAACAAATGCAACCGGTAACGACATGTTCACTTCTCCAAAATATAACCGTACAAAAAGCAAAAGCCACAGAGCTCGATCTGTGGCTTTTTCGGAATTATCCGGTGACGGGAGCAACCGTGTCAACCGCAAAAAAGCAGGTAAAACATGACGCGCCGCGCCGCGAAGGGTAGAATAAGCGTTTGATTAGATAGTTGATTCAGAATGTCCATTAACTGGTTTCCCGGCCACATGGTTTCGGCACGCAAAAAAGCGGCTGAAACCATGGAGCGCATTGATATCGTCATCGAAGTACTGGATGCCCGCCTGCCCGAGGCAAGCAGCAACCCGATGATCAAGGAGCTGCGCGAACATCGCCAGCGCCCTTGCCTGAAAATCCTCAACAAGGCCGATCTGGCCGATCCTGCTGCCACCCAGGCCTGGCTCAATTTTTACAACCGGCAAAAGGGCGTCAAGGCAGTCGCACTGTCCTGCAAGAAACCGGGGGACGTCGCCAAGGTGCCGGGCCTATGCCTGGAGATCGCGTCGCACCGCGGCACCAACCTGAAACCCCTGCGCATGATGATCATGGGCATTCCCAACGTCGGCAAATCCACCTTGATGAATGCGCTGCTGAAACGCCGGGTGGCGGCGGTGGGCGACGAGCCGGCCGTGACCAAGACACAGCAGCGTTTCGACCTGAACGATCGCATGTCGATCACCGACACGCCCGGCCTGATGTGGCCAAAAATCGAGCACGACAGCGACGGCTACATGCTGGCCGCGAGCCATGCAATTGGACGCAATGCGGTGATCGACGAGGAAGTGGCCGCCTTTCTCGCCGAAATCCTGCTGGCACGCTACCCCGCCCTGCTTGCTGCCCGCTACAATTGCGCCGTGGCAGGAATGGATGGCGCGGCCATCATCGAGGCGGTCGCCAAACGGCGCGGCATCCTGCTCAAAGGCGGCGCCCCCGATCTGGAAAAAGCCGCGCTCACGCTGCTGAAAGACTACCGCACCGGTGCGCTGGGACGGGTTACCCTGGAGACACCGGACACTCGCAGCGCCATGCTTAGAAAGCATTCGCCCGCCAAAGAGGCGACAGAGACCGATTTGCAGACCGCTTCGCCCACTGAATAATCTCCCCCGGCAGCAGGATATCCATATGCACAAAGAAAGCTTCATCGCAGGCAAGGATGCCTCGCTGGAATCGACCATCAACACCATGCACAGCAGGCTGGAAGCGCTGGATTTCCACGTTGAGGAATGCTCATGGCTGAACCCGGTTGAGGGCATCTGGTCGGTGCATATTCGCGAACGCGACTGTCCGCTGCTATTCACCAACGGCAAGGGCGCAACCAAGCAGGCGGCGCTGGCGAGTGCGCTGGGCGAGTTTTTCGAGCGGCTCTCCTGCAACTATTTCTGGTCGCATTATTATCTGGGCAAAACAACTGCCCGGCGCGCATTCACCCATTACCCGCAGGAGCAATGGTTCGAGCCGGACGACAACGGCGAATGGCCGGACGAACTGCTCACGCCGGAACTGCGCGATTTCTATAATCCAGAGGGTAGCATCAAGGCCGATATGCTGGTCGATTTGAATTCCGGCGATGAAGCAGGCCGTATTTGCGCCCTGCCTTTTATCCGCAGCCGCGATGGCGCCAGCGTGTGGTTCCCGGTCAACATCATCGGCAATTTGTATGTCAGCAATGGCATGGCAGCGGGCAACACCCCCGCCGAGGCACGCACCCAGGCATTGTCGGAAATTTTCGAGCGCCATATCAAGTTTCGCATCATCAGCGAAGGGTTGTGCCTGCCGGAAGTGCCGGATCAGGTGATCGCGCGCTACCCGCGCATCGAGGCGGGAATCCGCGCGTTGCGCGCGGCGGGCTTCGGCATCCTGGTCAAAGACGCTTCGCTGGGCGGCCAATATCCGGTGATGAACGTAACCCTGCTCAACCCGCACGATCAGGGTTGCTTCTCCAGCTTCGGCGCCCATCCGCGCTTTGAAGTCGCGCTTGAACGCGCGCTCACCGAATTGCTGCAAGGCCGCGCGCTGGATGCACTGGGCGGATTTCCCGAGCCGGGCTTCGACCCGGAAGAAATTGCCAGTTCGCCCAATCTGGAAATCCACTTCGTCGATTCCAGCGGCATCATCAGTTGGAACTTCCTCGGTGACACCCCGGATTTCGAATTCAGCGACTGGAATTTCAGTACCACCACCGAGCAAGATTATGCCTGGCTGACCGGGCGCATCCACGCCGAAGGCCGCGACATCTATATCGCCGACCATACCCATCTGGGCGTTTATGCCTGCCGGATACTCGTGCCCGGCATGTCGGAGATTTATCCCATCGACGACCTGGAATGGGAAAACAATAGCATCGGCAATGTCATCCGCCCCGCCATCCTGCGCCTGTCCGATCTGGATGACGATGAATGCGCCGACCTGCTGGATACGTTGAATGAGTTGGGTCTCGACGACCAGCAGCCGGTCGCAGCGCTGATCGGCCTGGCAGCCGATGCCGATTCGTTGTGGCAGGATTTGCGCGTCGGCGAACTGAAAACCCTGCTGGCGCTTGCGATTGGCGATGAAGAGGCGATCCGTGAAGGCTGCGACTGGATACGTCATTTCGAGCAACTGGATAAACACCGGCGCAAGGTTTACCGCTGCATCGAGAGCCTGCTTAATCTGGGCGACACCGCCCCTTACGGCAACGCCCTGCTGCACCTGTATGGCACAGACACGCTGCAACAAGCGCAAACCCTGCTCGACGGAAAACAGCGCTTTTTCGGCCTGCAATCGCCCGGAATGGCGCTTGCAGGTTGTGACATGCACCAACGCCTGCTTGCCGCTTACAGTAAACTGCACGCCGCATAAGAACCTGTTTCAGACGGAGGTGGCGGGATGCCCCAACCGCAATTCGGGTCGCTCACACCGCCAGGTCAATCTGCTGCATCATGCCGGGCGTCCCGTCTTCCTTGAGAAAAACACCCGTACCTCGCACTTTCCCCAGCAGATCATTTCCCATGCCTTTAAGCGAAAACGAGCTGCCGGCGCTGCCCAGATAAATCGCGCCCACCCCGCTTTGTGTCAGGGATGCCAACGGCTCGCCATCTTTCCCGCCATCCCAGATGCGCAACTTGTCGAACACGTGGTCATTCTCGTCGATCCATCCATTATGATCGTCATCCCAGGCAGCCAAATCGGCAAAGCCATTGCCACTTTGCGTGCCGAACAATTCCAACCCGGAATCGACGCAGCCGTTGCCATTCGCATCCAGCGCGAGAAAGCCGCTACCCGGAGCAAGAGACGGAATTTTCTCCATCAGGCCTTTGCCCTCGAGATCGAAGGCGACGCGATCGTCAGTCAGGCGCACGCCTTTTCCATCCAGATTAATAACCAGCGGGTCTTTCAGTTTTTCGACTTTTACTGTTCCGCAAGACATGCTTTCGCTTACTTCCTGACGGCTCATGCGCGAGTACAGGTTGAGCGAAATTTGCCGGCCATCGGCAGTTTTGACCATTCCGGTGGCAGAAAATGCCGTCTGCTCCGACTTGATGGTTTTTTCGTACTTCTGGTATTTCAGCTTAAAGCTGTCGGTGACCAGGGCATCCTCGCCCTGAACGATTTTAGATCGCCCTTGTGCATGGCATTGCTGTTGGCATAAATCCGCCACCGGGCTGACCGTCCTGCCTGGAAGCATTCCATCCAGGATGTCCAGCAGCATCTGTGTGGCATGGTTGCGCATCATCTCTTCTTTGGATGCGCCGCGCGCCGAGGGTTTGAGCCCGGCTTCGGCGGAAGCCGAAGAGACTGTGGCCGCCGCCAGCTCTGGGGAAAAAGCCTGTTTCCGCTCCGCATACAAATCGTCAAAACCCTGCCAGCGCCCATCCAGTTCCACCTGCCACTTCATGCGGCTTTCCTGCTCCACCTGTTCACTATTCGTACTGCTCAGAATCATTTCAGAGGTGTCGATTTTCATTCTGTTTTCCTTATTCGCCATGCATGGACTTTACAGTCAAGCAATGTTTGCGCCAGAATCAAGACTTGAAGCCATTATTCACAAGGCTTCAGGGATGATTGGCAATCACCTTCAGGATGAACTGGACGCCGCCAGAAAATTACGGCACAGTAGGAACTTCAAGGGAGCGGAAATAAATCTTGGCAGGTCAGCACCCGCGCTTTATTGCCATATTTTAATGACGAAGAACTTGGCTTGACCGCCGGTTTTCCCCTAGAATGCTTTTATTTTTAAACCACGATGGGAGATAACAAGATGAACAAAGCAGAACTTATCGAAGCCGTAGCCAAATCAACCAAGCAAACCAAGGCTCAGGCCGAAACCACCTTGAATGCATTGATGGCCGCTGTCCAGCAATCCCTGACCAAGGGCAATTCTGTCCAGTTGATCGGCTTCGGCACCTTTGCCGTTGAAGAGCGCGCCGCCCGTATCGGCCGTAACCCGGCCACCGGCAAGGAACTGAAGATCCCCGCCAAGAAGGTCGTCAAATTCAAAGTCGGCAGCAAGCTGAAAGATGCTGTTGCCGGCGTCAAAGCCAAAAAGAAGTAATTAACAGGTAGTTAAAACGTAAACGGCCACTAGAAATAGTGGCCGTTTGTGTTTTTACCTCCCCCCCAGAAACCGGGATGCGAATCTTATTCCCATCCATCCTGAGCGACCCCTGCTGGTCGCGACGACCCGCCAGCCCAAGCCCTCTCTCATATTTGCCGGTTTCAGGGTAAAATGACCAATTTTTCCGGATGTGCACAGAGCGCGTGCCAGGGCAAAGAACATTATGGACTCGAATCAATTTCTGGGGCTGGGTAACGGCTCTGAAGACCCGCAAGAAACCCGCAATCGCCTTCAGCTCTACATCAACCTGAAGTTGTCCTCGTCGGGGCAACCCCCCTGCCTGGAAGGCAAAAGCAGCGATTTTCTCGCCGTTGCGGGCGACCTTCTAAAGAGCTACCGGGAAAAATCCCGCTTGTTGAGCGGCTATCTTTGTCCGCCCGACCAGCGCATCCAGGCATTTCTTGACGACTACCTCGCCGATGCCGCAACCGGCGCCGTGCCACGGCTACCGGAAAACACGCTGATACTCGACCGCCATGGCGTAGCCAGAGAGCTTTCCCTGCCGATCAGCAAAAACGAGTTCAAGAGCGAACATGTCAGTAGTTACCGCATCCGCAATGGCGTTTTGCATAATCCGGTCAGCGACCGGCGCACGACCAAGGGCTTGTTCCATATCGCCGAGGGCGGCTTGCCGATTCCCGGCGACAAGAAAGCCGTTTCCAAGGCCGCCTTTGCACGGCTGTTGCACGAAGCGCTAAACCCGCCGGAGCACTTGCTGAGCCTGCCTTTCACCCAAGGACAACCGCACGAAGCCCAGATGTTCGTTTCGCTGCTGTTGCGCCCGGTGGTGTGCCCCGAAATTCCAGGCCGCGAGCCGGAAAAAAGCATGGAAATCAGGTTCTTCGCGCCCGGTAGCCTGGTGAGCAACCTGGATTTCGTGGAAAGCATTTTCGGCAATGCCGGCAACCCGGTTCTTGCCTCGACGGATGCCGGGCTGGACGTGGATCACTGGTCCGGGCACTCCGGCTGCGTGATCCTGGCTCCGCACCTGACCCGCTTCACCAAAAAAACACTGGGTCTTCCCCGCTATGATGAGGCGACTGCACGTCAGCGTGCTGACGGCATGTGCTGGCGCGAGGAAAGCGATCTCTATAACGATGGCGCCGCATTCAAGATCACCGCGCGCGACGAGCGAGGCGTGATTGTCACTATCGTGGCAGACAATTACTTCGGGTACTGCAAAAAAGAGGTCAAGACCCAAATCAGCTATGCTGCCAACCTTTTCGGCCTGGCCGAAGAAGAACACGCCGGCGGCGCCCTGGCGTTCCCGCGCCACAATCACGGCGATGAATACGGCATAGACAGTCGCACCCATGCGCCCGGATACAGTTTCGAAGACAATGCGGCTCGCTACGGCGAACTGATGAACCTGCAACCGGAAGGCTATGGTATCGACAAGCGTCACCCCGAAGTGATCTACGTGCCTCAGGATATCCGCATGGATCTTCCCAGCCAGACCATTTCCTGGTTGAAGGAAGGTGCCCGGCAATGCATCAAGCTGCGCCCAGGAAAAATCTACGTGCAGCCCAACGGCTACAAAATCGAGATGAAGAAACATCCTGGCGCACCCAGTTGGCGCCTGGTCGGCACCGATCAGGAAGGTACTTTTTGCCACAAGCCATGCACGGTGTCAGGCGGAGGAAAATCGGAGATTTCCAAATCGCTGAACGACGCCGTGATATACGGCCCGCTGTTCGTGGCGGATCTGGAGCATGACCTTGACCAGGTAGAAACCATCTTCCAGAAGGATTACAGCCTGCGGTTCAAACCGGGGCACGAACACGAAGACAGGAATCCTCCCCGCAAACTGCTGGGCACCGAGCGCAGCCTGGGTTCGGTCATCAAGGTACTCACGCCTTCCCCTTCATATACAAAGGAATTCAACACCTGGCTGGATGGTATTCCAGACCGTATCCTGGCACTGGTCTTTATTATCAAGCGCATGTACTGCCCGGAATGGGGCGAGGACTGGCGCAAACAACTCTCTGTCGATTTCCTGAACGGGCATCCGGGTCACGAGCTCAAACTCGGCGACCGCAAATTGATGGGCTCCTATTTGCGCGTCGGCTTCGAGCAAAATGGCGGATGGAACGTTTTCAAAATGCGGCAGGATTTTATCGCAGCGGAAAAAATCCAGATGGAGGATGACATCACTGCCTCAGTCGTCGTTCCGTCCGGATCGCTGCCTAATATCTCGCCGAAAAGCGCCGACTCCAGTGTAAAGCTGGTGCGTAATTGCGAATATCGCCTGTTCCAGCGGCCGGATGATGCGATTCATCGTGGGTTCGACCGCCAGACCGAGGCGGATATGGCGCAGCGCGACAATTTTCTGGCGAACTTCGAACCGCTGGCAGGTGAAACTCTGGCGGAGATACTTGATGACGTGGTGGGCTTCGACCAGTACACGGAGCCGATGCGCCGGATACTGCGCGAGGCACACGAGGCTGGCGACTACGCAGTGTCATCGGCGCACCCACGGCTGGTGGATGGCAAACCGAGCAAGAATCCGCGCTATCTGCAACTGCGCCCCGACCTCGCCAACCCGGTACGCCGTTATGTCGCCGAAATTGGTGCCCGCTTCAGTCGCAAAATACCGCTGGATGCAGCATTGATCGAGCCAGTTAACGCGGTTCTGGTCGGGCGACGCAACAACCCGCCGGAACCCGGCATCCGTCCTTTGGCTGTGTATAACCCGATCCATTATCAGGAACTGCCTGAGCTGTTCATGGATTTTATTTGCAGCCTGACAGGGAAATCGCCTTCCACCACCGGCGCAGGCAGCGAAGGCGCGCTCACCAAGGGGCCGTTCAACGCGTTGCGACCCACTGCTGATCTTAACAACACGCTGGTGTCTTTCATCCTTACCGGCTACGCAGGTTATTCCACTGCTGCCGGATACATCGGCCCCAAGTTCCGCGTCAATCACGACATCAGCCTGCTGGTGCCGGAAATCTGGTCGCGCCTGTCAACCCAGCAACGCGACCCACGCTTCCTGATCAATACCAGCTGCCTGGAAAAAATCGATGACTTCCAGCACGAAGGCCGCCTGATTCAGGCGAGCCGACTCGGCTATCGCATCACCGAACGTTTCGTCCACGGCTTTATGGGAAAAATGTTCGATGCACCCAGAGCCGTATTCGGCGAACAGATTTTGCGGCCGGAGACTCAGGATCTGGCCGTATTCGTGGACGGCGTGGAAAACATTGTCGAAGCTCAGCAAAAGGTTGCCGCCTGTTATCTGGAAGATGGCAGCGTGGAAGATGCTTGCCCGCCGCTCAAGGCTCTACTCCACATCATGGCTACCGGCAGCTACGAAGGACGAGACGCCCACGACCCGGACATCAGAGCCATGTTCAGCCGGGAAGCGCTACTCGCTTCGGACTGGTACCGGGAGCGACTGGAAACCAAACAGACGCGTGAAATCGCCCTGTGGCAACGGCATATCGACTACCTGAAAGCTTTCGCTCTGCGCGTAAGCCATCAGGACATGGTGGAACGGCTGGATATTCAGGCAAGGATGGAAAGCGTCAAGGCCAAGCTGGAATGGGTGAAGAGCGCGGCATACCTGCAAAGCCTGCAAGGTACTATCGGCGCCGACCCGATGCGGCCAGTGCGCTCGGCGGCCTGATCTTAATTAGGTTGGCGCGCCAGCAGGCGCGCCAACCTTCTGGTGCAAAAAATAACCGCTATTTCTTTGGCGTACAAACATAGTTGAACACAGCCTCTTCGATACTATCTGGAAAAACGACAGGCTCGTCAGGGTCTTGAATCGTCTGTTTGTTGATTAACTCCATTTTCTCGTCACGGGCTTCAACCGTAAGCTTGGAGGTGGTTCGTTTTTCACAGTCCGCCTTGCCCGCTATCACGAGATATTTAATCCCGTGTTTGCCGATGTTATATTCCTCCGCATCGCCGAAGACATGGCGCATCACATAAGTAACAACCGGCGGCGTACTTTTGATGCTGGATGTGTCAATCTCGCGCACATGCGCACCGACTTGAATTACCGACACCCAGTTGGCTGCCTGTGCCGGAACGGCGGCAACAACCCCGAGAATAACAAACGCAGTGCGACCCAACAAAACCTTGAACATCAATTTACACCTCCCTGAATTCACATTAAACTTGCGCCGCTCACATCATACCAAACACCATGCAGACAACGAGGATAGAACAATGAAAAAAAATCATGCACTCAACCGTAACCTGATCGGCGCAGCCGCTATTTTCCTCTTCTGCATTGCAGGGAGCGCTCACGCGGCAGGCACAATCTTTGAGGCCTCCAGGGATGGCAGCAAACAGGAAGTGGAAAAAATGTTAGCCGCCAACAAAACGCTCATCAATGCACGCAACGAGTTGGGTTCCACGCCGTTACACATCGCGGCCAGCAATCCTGATCTTGAAATTGCCAAACTGCTGGTAGCGAAAGGCGCCAATATCAATGCCAAGGACAACAATGGTGTGACGCCATTACATATTGCGGCCTTTACCGGAAAAAAAGAACTCGTCGAATTTTTTCTGAGTAAAGGTGCCGACGCCTATGCCAAAGACTTCAAAAACGAAACCCCGCACGACAAGGCTTCCCATTCCCTGAGCCATGAAATCGAAGGAATTCTGACAATGTGGATGCTGAAACACCCACAACCGGCGAAGAAAAAATAGGCTACTGAGCACCGCCGGCTTCGACCGGTTTTTCCTGCTGCTGCAAAGCCCACATATGGGCATACACTTCGCCCCGATCCAGCAGTTCGCGGTGCGTTCCCTGCTCCACCACATGGCCATGGTCCACGACCAGTATCCGATCGGCATCGACGATGGTGGAAAGGCGGTGCGCAATAACCAGGGTGCTGCGATCCTTCGCGACATGGCGCAACTCCTTCTGGATCGCTTTTTCCGATCTGGAATCCAGCGCCGATGTCGCCTCGTCGAAAATCAGGATACGCGGGTTTTTCAGGATGGCGCGGGCGATCGCCACGCGCTGCTTTTCCCCGCCGGAGAGCTTTAGCCCGCGTTCCCCGACCAGGGAGTCATATCCATCCGGTAACGATTCGATAAAATCGTGGATGTGAGCATGATTCGCCGCCTGGATGATTTCTTCGCGCGTCGCATCGGGCCGACCATAGGCGATATTGTAATAAATCGTGTCATTGAACAGCACCGTATCCTGGGGAACGATGCCGATGGCTGCGCGCAGACTGCGCTGGGTGACATCGCGGATGTCCTGCCCATCGATCAGGATGCGACCGCCGCTGACATCGTAAAACCGGAACAGCAATCGGGACAAGGTCGACTTGCCCGCCCCGCTCGGCCCCACCACCGCAACGGTCTTGCCAGAAGGGATTTCAAAGCTGACATCAAACAGAATCTGGCGCTTCGGTTCATAGCTGAAATCCACCTGCTCGAACCGGATCACCCCTTCGCTCACTTTCAGGTTGGGAACGCCGGGCTTGTCCTGGATTTCGGCATTCTGCCCCATCAGGCTGAACATCCTTTCCATGTCCGCCAGGGAATGCTTGATCTCGCGGTAAACAAAGCCGAGGAAATGCAGCGGCAGATAAATTTGGATCATGTAGGCGTTGACCAGCACCAGGTCGCCCAGCGTCATGGTGCCCGCCACCACTCCTTGTGCCGCCAGCAGCATCAACAGCGTGACGCCGACGGCGATGATCAGGCTTTGCCCTGCATTCAGCGCCGCCAGCGAGGTCTGGTTGCGTACCGCCGCTTTTTCCCAGACTTGCAGGCTTTCGTCATAGCGCTGGGTTTCATATTCCTCGTTGCTGAAATATTTCACCGTTTCGTAGTTGAGCAGGCTGTCAATGGCGCGGACATTGGCTTTCGAGTCCATGTCGTTCATCGTGCGGCGGAACACCATGCGCCACTCGGTAACCAGCAAGGTGAAAGCGACATAAACGATCAACGTAGAGAAAATAATGACGGTAAACCAGATGTTGTACTTCACCAGCAAAACCGCGGCCACCAACCCGATTTCCACCAGCGTCGGCAGGATATTGAACAGCATGAAATTAAGCAGGAAGCCGATACCGCGCGTACCGCGCTCAATGTCGCGCGACACGCCGCCGGTCTGGCGCTCCAGGTGAAAGCGCAGCGACATGGCGTGCAAATGGCGGAACACCTGCAACGCCACGCGGCGGATGGCGCGCTGCGTCACCTTGGCGAATACCGCATCGCGCAGTTCGCCGAACAATGTGCTCATGAAGCGCAGAACGCCATACCCCGCCACCAGGAACACCGGCAACAGCAGCAGCGCCTGCGGCTTTTGCAGCGCATCGACAATTTCCTTCAACACCAGCGGCACACCGACATTGGCCACCTTGGCCAGCATCAGCAGCGTCAGTGCCAGCGCTACCCGCCAGCGGAACTCCCACAGGTAAGGCAGCAGGGTCTTGACGGTTTTCCAGTCGTTGCGGTTGGCGGGCGGTTTGCCATAATGGGTGATGCGCATGGTGTGAGGGCCTATTGCAGCAGCGGGCCTGGACGTCCAACCTCATAGCCTTGCGCGTAATCCACCCCGAGCATGCGCAATTTTTCCAGGATCACGTCGTTTTCGACAAATTCCGCGATGGTTCTGATACCCATTACATGGCCGATGCGATTAATCGCTTCGACCATGGCAAAGTCGATGGGGTTATGCACCATATTCTTGACGAACATGCCATCAATTTTCAGGTAATCCACCGGCAGATCCTTGAGATAGGCAAATGACGACATGCCGCTGCCGAAATCATCCAGGGAGAACTGGCACCCGGCCAGCTTCAGTTCCTGCATGAAATGACGCGTGTGCTGAATACTGGAAATTGCCACGGTTTCAGTGATCTCGAAACAAAGCGTTGCAGGCGGCACGTCATAAAGGGCAATCTGTTCGCGCAGAAAATCGAGAAAGAATTCATCGTTCAAACTGGCGCCGGAAAGATTGATCGCATAGATACGCGAAGGGTCTGCCGCACCATCGGCCCGGCTTTTCTGTATCGTGGAAAACAGGGTACGCACCACCCAACGATCAATTACCGGCATCAGGCCGTAACGTTCGGCAGCAGGCATGAACTCGGCGGGAGCCACAATCTCGCCATTCACATCCATCATGCGCAGCAGAATTTCGCTATGGTGGTCGTCGGGTTGTTCCTCGCAGAGTGAACGAATGGGCTGGCAATAAAGATGAAAACGCTTCTCCTCGAACGCCTTGGCAATGTCGGCGACCCAGCTCATCTCGCTGTGGCGCTGCATCAAGTCGAGG
This sequence comes from Sulfuricella sp., assembly GCA_028713975.1. Classification (GTDB taxonomy): domain Bacteria; phylum Pseudomonadota; class Gammaproteobacteria; order Burkholderiales; family Sulfuricellaceae; genus Sulfuricella. Next base: position 77,291 of record JAQTNE010000009.1, on the reverse strand, counting down.
TCTTCCAGGCTATAAACATTGACACGGTTGCGGCCCCTGTCCTTGGCCGCATAACAGGCCGCATCGGCACAACTCATCAGATTTGCGGCGCTGCCGCTCTGCGCGACAATGGGCACCATTCCAATGCTGACGCCCACCTCGAAGGTACGCCCGTCCCAGATAAAGCGAAAATCCTGCACGATTTTGCGCAGCATGTTGGCAATCCGTAGCGCCTCATCCAGGGCACGGTGTTCCAGCAACACGCCGAATTCATCTCCGCCCAGCCTGGCCAAGGTATCGCCGCCCTGAACCTGCGCCCGCAACTTGTCGGTCAACTGCCGCAACAGCTCATCCCCAGCGGCATGGCCGGCAGTATCGTTGACCAGCTTGAATTGATCGAGATCCATATACAGCAAGGCATGCTGGTCATGGTCGGATTTAGTACTCTCCAGCAACCGGGTAAGCCTGAAATCGAATTCGCGCCGGTTGATCAGGCCGGTCAATTGGTCATGTGCGGCCTGCCAGGCCAGTTGCTTGGCCAGTTCGCGCGCCTCGGTGACATCGCGGAATACCAGCACCGAGCCGATCACCTCTCCTTCAGGATTGCGGATCGGCGCGGCCGAGCTTTCGATGTCGTACTCCCGGTTATCATTACTGATCAGCAAAATATTTTCATAATGGCTGACTACTGTACCCTCGATCGGGCCATCGAAGACGGGATGCTGAATCTGTTTGCGCGTGAACGCATCAACTGCGTTAAACGCCCAGCGCAGGGTCAGATCTTTAACCTCCTCCAGCCGCCAACCTGTGAGGTGCTCGGCAACCGGGTTGAAATAAATCACCTTGCCTTCGATATCGGTGGTAATTACGCCGTCCCCGATTGAATCCAGCGTTACCAGAGCGCGTTCCTTCTCCTGAAGAAGCGCCCGTTCCATCATGGTCGTGCGCCGCATCACGTACAGGGCGATCACTGCACCCAGCGCGACGGCGACGAATCCGAGCAAGCCCATCCACAGGAGCGCGCTGCGATAAGAGGATGTTGCTTCGATCACGGCCTTGTTCTTCTGCTGCCATTGCAGATTCATGAGCACGTCAAGACGCGCAATCACCATTTTCTGCGCCGGGATCACCTCATTGAGCAACAGGTGCCGGGCCCTGACAACATTTCCTTCCTCGAACAGTTCCACCACTTTTATCTGAAGCGCCTCGCCACGCCTGGCTAATTCAAGCAACTGGGTAAAAATGCGGGTTTCTTCAGAATTAAAGCCCGTGGCAACCAGATTGCCGCGCGCCTGGATAAAATTCGCCGCCTGCTGGCTGAGGAGAGACGTCTCATCATCCCGTTCAAAGGGGTCGGTCAACAATGCCATGCGGTGCAGGCTGATGGCGCGCTCGCGGACGGCCTTCCCCATCTCGAAAACCAGGACGATCTTGGCGTCGCGCTGCCTGCTGGAAAGCTCCATCCGCTCATGCAGTGCCATAATGCGCGTCAGGCCGATGACGATCAGCCCGGCCATGAGCAGCAGCACCAAGCCGAAGCCGGCGGAAATGAGGAATTTTGAGTTCTTCTGCATGCGTCAGGAATCCTCGCCACTGACTGGCGCGTCGATCAAGGCATCCAGCACCGGCACGCCGGATTCATCCAGCTGGACATGCTCGATCTGGGCAAAACGGCGACTGATTTTCTGGCTGGTGACATGCACCTCCTCCGCATCTTCATGAGCCAGGCGTATATGATTCGCCAGATTTTTCATGCGTGTGTCGAAACGGGTGAACTCTTTACCCAGTTTACTCAGTGCATCCTTGATGATATGCACCTGCTTGCGCGTTTCCACATCCTTGATCACGGCCCGTGCGGTATTCAGGATCGCCATCATGGTAGTTGGCGAAACGATCCACACCCGTTTCTGCATGGCATAATCCACCACGTCGTCCTGATGATGGCCGTGAATCTCGGCAAATACCGCCTCTGCCGGCACAAACATTACCGCGCCATCGCTGGTTTCATTGGGAATGATGTATTTTGTGCTGATCGCGTCAACATGGCGCTTCACATCCGCCTTGAACTGTTTCATTGCCTGCGCCCGGTCGCCGTCTGAAAGATCGGCGGCAAACATCCGGTGATAGTTTTCCAGCGGGAATTTGGAATCGACGGCGACATTGCCGGTAGGCTCCGGCAGCATCAGCAGGCAATCTACGCGATTGCCGTTGCTCAGGGTGTGCTGAAAGGAATAGGCCGAAGGCGGCAGGATATTGCGGATCAGCGCCTCAAGCTGCACCTCGCCGAAAGCGCCGCGCGAACGCTTGTCGCCGAGCAGTTCCTGCAGGCTCACCATGTTGGTGGTCAGACCGTCGATTTTTTTCTGCGCCTCGTCGATGGTCGCCAGGCGCGCCATCACATTGGAAAAAGTTTCGTTGGTTTTCTTGAAACCTTCGTCCAGACGCTCCGTGACCTTGCCGCTGATCTGCTCAAGACGACCATCCACCGACTTGGTCAGGGATTCAATTGAAGTAGTTAATTGCTGAGTGGTATTGCGCAGGGTGGACTGGATCAATTCCTGATTTGCTCGCACCTGCTCTGCCATTTGCTTCAGCATCGCTTCGCGAGTTTGGCCCAGGCCTTCGCTTTGTGATAACTGCAATTTTTCCAGCGAATCGCGAGTAAATTGCAGTTCCTGAGTGACCGCGCCGCGTAGACGCTCGGAATTTTCCGCCGCGACAGAGTTCATCCTGTCACCCTGGCGTGACAGCCCCTCATGCAGATCGGACAGCATGGCGCGATGCTTTTCTTCCAGCAACGAAGCCATCTGCTCCGGTAACTGGCGTTGCAGACGCATCACCTGATTCAGCTTGAACCCAAGCCAGATCAGGGCAGCAAGAACAACAACAGCAAAAATGCCCAACAAGATTTCTGGCACGGCGCCTCTTCCCGGTTACATTAAGTTACGGGATTATAGCGTAGCCATTGCGGCCACGCAGTCGGAAAAGGCGCCGGCTATTGCCAGATTAAGACCGCGAAGCCTTCTTGCGCTCATGCTCAAGCAGAAAACGCTTGCGGATACGAATCGATTTAGGTGTAATTTCAACCAGTTCATCGTCGTCGATGAATTCGACCGCCGATTCCAGCGTCATTTTGATCGGCGTGGTCAGACGTACCGCTTCGTCAGTGCCGGAAGAACGGATATTGGTCAACTGCTTGCCCTTGATCGGGTTCACCACCAGATCGTTGTCGCGGCTGTGAATGCCGATGACCATGCCTTCGTACAGCTTGTCGCCGGGGCTCACAAACATTTTGCCGCGATCTTCCAGTTTCCACAGCGCATAGGCCACGGCTTCGCCATTATCCTGGCTGATCAGCACGCCATTGCGGCGGCCAGGAATATCAGGCCTGACTTCGGCATATTCGTCGAACACGTGCGACATCACGCCAGTGCCACGGGTCAGGGTCAGGAACTCGCCCTGGAAGCCAATCAAGCCCCGCGCAGGGATGCGATACTCCAGACGCACCCGGCCATGACCATCGGGCTGCATGTCTTGCAGGTCGCCACGGCGGCGGCCCAGCTCTTCCATCACCGCGCCCTGGTTTGCGTCTTCCACGTCAAGCGTGAGCGCTTCGTAAGGCTCGCACTTGACGCCGTTGATTTCCTTCATGACCACGCGTGGCTTGCCGACGGCCAGTTCATAGCCCTCGCGACGCATGTTTTCAAGCAGCACGGTCAGATGCAATTCGCCACGACCGGAAACGATGAAGGAGTCAGCGTCTTCAGTCTCCTCGACCTTCAATGCCACGTTGATCAGCAATTCCTTCTGCAACCGGTCGCGCAACTGGCGGCTGGTGACGAATTTGCCTTCAGTGCCGGCCAGTGGCGAAGTGTTAACGCGGAAATTCATGTTAAGGGTCGGCTCATCCACCAGCAACAACGGCAAGCCTACCGGCTTTTCCTTGTCACAAATGGTAACGCCGATACCCACTTCCTCAATCCCGGTAATCAGCACGATATCGCCAGCCAGCGCCTCATCGAGCTGGACACGCTCCAGACCGTGAAAACCCATCACCTGGTTGATCTTGGCGTTCTTTGGCGTACCGTCAGGCCCGACCATCACGGCAACCTGCTGGCCCGGTTTGATACGGCCGTTGGCGACACGACCGATACCGATACGGCCAACGAAGCTGGAGTAGTCCAGCGCGGCAATCTGCAATTGCAGCGGCGCATCCACGTCACCCTTGGGTGGTTCCACGTGCTTGAGAACGGTGTCGAACAGCGCGCGCATGTTATCGCTCGGCTGGTTCATGTCCATCATGGCGTAGCCGTTGATTGCAGAGGCGTACACCACCGGGAAATCCAGTTGATCGTCGGTCGCACCGAGTTTGTCGAACAGCTCAAAGGTCTGGTTGACCACCCAGTCGCAGCGCGCGCCAGGGCGATCCACCTTGTTGACCACCACGATCGGCTTGAGACCCAGCGCAAGCGCTTTTTTGGTCACGAAGCGGGTTTGCGGCATCGGGCCTTCCACCGCATCCACCAGCAGCAGCACACCGTCCACCATGCCCAGCACGCGTTCCACCTCACCGCCGAAGTCGGCGTGGCCGGGGGTATCGACGATATTGATGTGAACGCCCTCGTATTCCACCGAGGTGTTTTTGGCGAGAATGGTGATGCCACGCTCCTTTTCCTGATCGTTGCTGTCCATCACCCGTTCAGCAATGTGCTGGTGCGAGGCAAAGGTGCCAGCCTGGTGCAACAGCTTGTCCACCAGCGTGGTCTTGCCGTGGTCGACGTGGGCGATGATTGCAATATTGCGTTGGGCGCGTGACATGTATTAATTCCTGCAAATTGAAAAAAAGAGCGCGATTGTAGCATGTTTCGGAAGCATCCGATTGAACCCCATTGCTTTTTTGAAAAATAGCCGTATAATGCGCCGCTTGGCTGAATCAATATGAATCAGCCTCTGTTCATCGCTCCTGACCCTCCTGTCTCAGAATTCACTGAGTGCATTTCACCCCGGTTAGCGACGATGTTTTAGCGCCGCGTGGTGTTTGTGCCTTGGCTTCGATAAATGATTATCGGAGCCTGCCCTGCTTATTCCCTGCTGCGCGTTATTGCTTGCGTTGCCTCGCCCCTAGCTCTCTCCCGCGTCGCGGTCGAGGGGGACGCGGTGTTATTTGGCAGCGATTGTCTATATAAGGAAATTACGTGTCTTTTGAAAAATTAAATCTGCATCCCTCGATCCTGCAAGCAGTCGCCGAGAGCGGCTACACCGAACCATCCCCAATCCAGGCTGCGGCGATCCCCGAAGTTCTCGCTGGCCACGACCTGATGGCCTCGGCCCAAACCGGCACCGGCAAGACCGCGGCCTTTATCCTGCCTGCGCTGCAAATCCTGAGCGAACCTTCGCAAAGCAAAAGCAAAGGCCCCCGCGTACTGGTGTTGACACCGACGCGCGAACTGGCGAACCAGGTCAACGATGCCGCGCGCAAGTACAGCAAATTCATGCGCGTCAAAACCATCAGCATCCTCGGCGGCATGCCCTACCCGTTGCAAAACAAGCTGCTGTCGCAGCCGGTTGACATTCTCGTTGCCACGCCAGGCCGCCTGATCGACCATCTCGATCGTGGCCGCATCGACTTCTCGCGCCTGGAAATGCTGGTGCTGGACGAAGCTGACCGCATGCTGGACATGGGCTTTATCGACGATGTCGAAAAAATCGCCGCCGCCACCCCGGCCAGCCGCCAGACCCTGCTGTTCTCCGCCACCCTGGAAGGCACTATCGCCAACCTGGCGAAGCGCCTGCTGAAAGATCCCAAGCGCATCCAGATGACCGCGCAGCAAGCCAAGCACGAAAATATCGAGCAACGCTTGCACGTCGTCGACGACATGGCGCATAAAAACCGCCTGTTACAGCACCTGCTGACCGACACCGAACTCACGCAGGCCATCGTTTTCACCTCCACCAAACGCGATGCCGACATGCTGGCAGAAGACCTGTTTGCACTGGGTCACAAGGCGGCGGCGCTGCACGGCGACATGAATCAGGGCGCGCGCAACCGCACCCTCACCCGCCTGCGCAGCGGTGCCATCCGCGTACTGGTCGCCACCGACGTGGCGGCGCGCGGCATCGACGTAGCCGGCATCAGCCACGTCATCAACTTCGATCTGCCGAAATTCGCCGAAGATTACGTCCACCGCATTGGCCGTACCGGTCGTGCAGGTAGCCAGGGGATCGCAGTATCCTTCGCCTCCGGCAAGGACGTGATGAACCTGAAAAAAATCGAGCGTTTCACCGGCCACGCCATCACCCCGCACGTCATTCCCGGCTTCGAGGCAAAGCGCCCGATGCGCGCCAGCGCACCCGCCGGCAAGCGCCCCGGCAGCTTCGGCAACCGTGAAGGTGGCTATGCCGGACGCCCCGGTGGTAATCGTGAAGGCGGCTATGCAGGGCGCGGCAACTCCGGCAACGGTACAGGCCATGGACGCCCGGCTAACCGTGGCAGGTAATTACTGAACTTGTCAACATCATGAAAAAGGCGCCTTTCGGGGCGCCTTTTTTTATCCTTTTACCGGCCTGACCTTGCTCGCCGCCAGCTTGGCGCGGGTTCGCGCCTCCTCGGTATCCCTGCCGTTGGCCAGCGCCACGCCCATGCGGCGGCGGCTGAAACTTTCCGGCTTGCCGAACAAGCGCAAATCGCTTTGCGGCACGCGCAACGCCTCGTCCACGCCCTCGAAGGCAATGCCGGCAGCTTCCATGCCACCATAAATCACCGCACTGGCGCCCGGTGCGCGCATCGTCACATCCACCGGCAAACCAAGAATGGCGCGGGCGTGCAGTTCGAATTCGCTCCATACTTGGCTGCACATCGTCACCATGCCGGTATCGTGAGGGCGCGGGCTGACTTCGGAGAACCAGACCTGGTCGCCCTTGACGAACAGTTCCACGCCAAAAATACCGCGCCCGCCCAGATTGTCCGTCACCGCCCTGGCGATCTCGCGCGAGCGGGCCAGCGCCGCCACACTCATCGGCTGCGGCTGCCAGCTTTCGACGTAATCACCCTTGACCTGAAGATGGCCGATAGGCTCGCAAAAAAAGGTTTCTACCTGGCCCGAAGCGCCCACGGCGCGCACCGTGAGCAAAGTAATCTCATAGTCGAAATCAATGAAGCCTTCGACGATCACCCGACCTTGGTTCACCCGGCTGCCCGTGGCGGCATAATCCCATGCCGCCTGCAAGTCGTCAGGCCCCTCCAGTCGCGACTGCCCTTTGCCGGAAGAGGACATCACCGGTTTGACGATGCAGGGATAGCCGCTGCCACCATCAATCGCTGCCTGCATTTCCTCCCGGCTGTTGGCGAAAGCATAGGGAGAGACCGGCAGTTGCAAGGTCTCTCCAGCCAGCCGCCGGATACCTTCGCGGTTCATGGTGAGTTGCGCGGCGCGGGCGGTGGGAATCACTTCGGCCAGACCGTCACGCTCAATCTCGACCAGCATATCGGTGGCAATGGCCTCGATCTCCGGCACAATAAGATGCGGCTTCTCCTGCTCCACCAGAGCACGCAAAGCCGCACCATCGGTCATATTGATGACGTGAGCGCGGTGCGCCACCTGGTGGCCCGGCGCATTGGCGTAGCGATCCACCGCGATCACTTCAACGCCTAGCCGTTGCAGGGCAATGGTCACCTCCTTGCCAAGCTCGCCGCTGCCAAGCAGCATGACACGGGTCGCGCCGGGAGTTAATGGGGTGCCGATTTTCATGGTCGATCCTGCGAAAGTAAAAGAGAAGATTCTAGCCGTAATCCCTGATCGTCTGCAAAGGCGGCTGGTTCAGCACGCTGTAGCAACCAGCCACACCCGCCGCGCCGATTGCGGCAGCCCCGGCCAACATGCTAACCGGCAACAGCCAGAAATTGAATGTATAAGGCAAGGCTAGAATTTTCGTACTCAGGACATAGCCCGTTCCGCCCGCACCCAGCGCCGCAACCAAACCGGCCAGCAGGCCGATCCCGGCAAACTCGGCGAACAAGGCCAGCAACAACTGCTTGCGGCTCGCGCCCAGCGTGCGCAAGATTGCACTCTCGTAAATCCGTTCATCGCGCGTGGCGGCAATCGCGGCATACAGCACGGTAAACCCCATCAGCCAGGAGAACAGGAAGACGAATTCAACCGCGCCTGCAACCCGTTCCATGATGGATCGTACTTCCTCCATCACTGCGGCCACGTCGATCACCGTCAAGTTCGGAAAGGCTTTGACCATATCGTCGAGCAGCGGCTCCCTACCCGCAGGCAAGTAAAAGCTGGTGATATAACTGACGGGAAATTTTTCCAGCAGGCCGGGCGAGGCGATCACGAAAAAATTGACGCGAAACGAATCCCAATCGACCTTGCGCAAATTTGCCACCCTGGCGCTGAACACCGCACCGCCGACGCCATAGCTCAGATTGTCGCCGAGTTTGATACCCAGCGTCTTGGCGATGCCTTCTTCGACCGATAGTCTGGCCGCGCTCGGTTCGTCGCCTGACCACCAGCTTCCTGCGACCAGCCGGTTACCCTCGGGCAAACGGTCTGACCAGGAAAGATTGAATTCCCGTTCCACCAGACGCTGCGCGCGCTCATCGGGATAGTCCGAAGCCGCAACCGGCTTGCCATTGATCGCCAGCAGCCGGCCACGCACCATCGGGTAAAGACCGGGAGGCGCAACGTGATTGCTGCGAAAAAAATTGCGTAGCGATTGAAGCTGATCTGGCTGAATATTGATCATGAAACGGTTCGGCGCAGCGGCGGGCAGCGTGGATTGCCAACTGTGCATCAGGTCGCCACGCACCACGGTAAGCAGCAGCAACACCAGCATTCCGAGGCTGAAAGCGGTCACCTGCGCCACGCTACTGCCCGCCCGCCGCGCGATATTGGCCAAGCCGTAGCGCCACGATGCGGCAGCCTGATGACGTATTCCGGTCAGCGCACGAATCAGCAGCAGTGCCAGCAGCGCGGCGACCAGAATGGCCGCACACAAACCCGCCAGCACATAGCCGCCCAGCTTGGCGTCACCGGATTGCCACATCACCAGCCCGGCAATTGCGGTCAAACCCACGGCAAAAGCGAGCAGTCCAAAACGTCGCGGAGTGCCGATCTCGCGGCGCAACACGCGCAGCGCCGGCACATCTTTCAACTGCCGCAGAAACGGCAAGGAAAATCCGAGCAACGTCACCATGCCGGTCAGAACCCCCTGAAGCACCGGCAGCATGGACGGCAATGGCAATTCCGCCGAAATCAGGCTACCCAGACGCTGTGCCAGCACCATCTGCCCGGCATAGCCGAACACGCAGCCAACCAGACTGGCGGCCAGACCGAGCAAAAGAAATTGATATAAGTACAGACGGGAAATCAGCCGCTGCCGTGCACCCAAGCAGCGCAGCACAGCACAGTTATCAAGGTGGCGTGCCATAAAGCGGCGCGTCGCCATCACCACCGTCACCGCCGCCAGGACAATGCTGACCAGCGCCGCCAAGCCGAGGAAACGCTCGGCCCGTGTCAGTGCGGCGCGAATTTCCGGGCGGGCATCCGACACGCTTTCGAGGCGCTCGCCGCGCTTCAGCCGTGGCGCGGCCCAGGCGCGGAAAGATTCGACCCTGCCCGCATCGCCCGCCACCAGCAGGCGCCAGGAAGCGCGGCTGCCCTCCTGGATCAGCCCGGTCGCGGGAATGTCATCGAGGTTCATCAGCAGGCGCGGGGCGATATTGAACATCACGCCAACCCGATCCGGTTCCTGTGTCAAGACCGCGGATACAGCCAGATGGCTGTTCCCGACCGCCATCACTGCGCCCTGTCCGGCGCCCATCTGCCCGAACAGGCGTTCGTCCAGCCATGCCGTGCCCGATTTCGGGATTGCGCCACTGGCACGGACGGAAGGCGCCGTCCGCAATTCGCCGCGCAGCGGATAGCTGCGGCTCACCGCCTTGATCTCCGCTAGTTGGGCGCGTTCGCCATGCAGCACCATGCTGGGGAAACTCAGTGTGTGCGCCGTTTTCAAACCGCGCCGCATGGCCTCGCGCTCGACAGCCGCATCCAGCGGATGATCGGAGACCACCACCAGATCCGCACCCAGCAGCGTGTTCGCCTGCTGCTTCAGCGCCCGGCCAACCCGGTCGGCGAAAAACCCGACCGAAGTCACGCTTGCCACCGCAATCACCAATGCGGCAGCCAGTACACGCAGCTCGCCGCCGCGCCACTCGCGGCGCAGCATACGCAGAGCCAAAGCAAAGCTGTTCATCTTGAAAATAAAGATTGAACCGCAGAGGACGCAGAGGTCGCTGAGGAATTCAAAGGCTCATACACCATTACACACTCGCCGGCATAAATTGATAACACATTGTTTTTCCTCTGCGTCCTCCGCGTCCTCTGCGGCAAATTGCCGTTTCAGATTCATGCTTACTCCGGAGCAAGTACGCCATGATCGAGATGCAAACGCCGCTGGCAGCGCTGCGCCAAATGGTCGTCATGGGTGACCAGAATCAGCGTGGTGCTGCTTTCCTCGTTCAGTCTGAAAAGCAGGTCGATGATGCGTGCGCCGGTCACGCTGTCGAGGTTGCCGGTCGGCTCGTCGGCCAGCAGCAAACGGGGTTTTGCGGCGAAAGCGCGGGCAATCGCCACGCGTTGCTGCTCACCGCCGGAAAGCTGGCGCGGGTAATGGGAAAGCCGTTGCGTCAGCCCCACCCGTTTCAGCTCGGCAGCCGCTTCGGTTCGGGCATGGGCGGCACCCGCCAGCTCCAGCGGCAGCATCACGTTTTCCAGCGCGGTCAGCGCCGGCAGCAGTTGAAACGACTGGAACACGAAGCCCACCAGCCGACCGCGCAAGGCTGCGCGCCCATCTTCATCGAGCGCAAACAGATCGACGCCATTGATAAAAACCTTGCCGCTACTCGGCACGTCCAGCCCGGCCAGCAAGCCCAGCAGGGTGGATTTCCCCGAGCCCGAGGCGCCCAGTACCGCGACCGATTCTCCCGGCGATACCGAAAATTCGAGCCGGTCGAGGATCAGCAGGGGCGCGCCCTCGCTCATCACTTGCTTGGTCAGCGCGACTGCCTGCACAATAGGCTGAGAAGAGGGAGTATTCATGCGTAGATTATGGCTTGTCCTGATTTTGCTGTTTTCGTGCGCCGCACAGGCTGCACCGACGATACTGGTATTCGGCGACAGCCTTTCTGCGGCCTACGGCATTCCTGCCGACAAGGGCTGGGTCGCCCTGCTCGACCAGCGGGTCAGGCAGCAGCATCCCGGCTACCGGGTCATCAACGCCAGCATCAGCGGCGAAACCACCAGCGGGGGGCGCTACCGCATCAAACAGGCATTGGCCGAGCATCAGCCAGCGGTGGTGATTGTGGAACTGGGCGCAAACGACGGCTTGCGCGGGCTCCCGCTTGCAGCCGCAAGCGCCAACCTCGACGCCATCATCACCGCCTGCCGCAACCGCAAGGCGCGCGTGCTGCTGGTCGGGATGCGCCTGCCGCCCAACTATGGTTCGGCTTATACCAGCGGATTCCGGGCAATGTACCAACAACTCGCACAGCGCCATAAAGTTCTGCTGCTGCCATTTCTGCTGGAAAGTTTTGCCGACAGGCCCGAACTGTTCCAGGCAGACGGGCTCCACCCCACCGCAGCCGCGCAGCCGTTAATTATGGAGCAGGTCTGGACGAGCCTGCGGTCGCTGCTGGCAGCGTCACGATAAACGCCGCTCCGCCCAGGCGGCTTTCCTCCGCGCGCACGTCGCCCTGAAGCAGCCTGGCAAAAGCCTTGACCAGGGAAAGCCCGAGGCCGGATCCGCCCGCACCGCCGGAAAGTGTCCGGCTGGAATCGAGCCGGGTAAAGCGTTCGAAAATTTTGTCGCGCATTTCCACCGGGATGCCCGGGCCATCGTCTTCAACCGTAATCACCACCTCGCCGCCCTTGGTCGTCGCCGACAGCACCACCAGACCGTTTGCAGGGACATACTTGAGCGCATTGTCCAGCAGGTTGCTGAAAATCCGCGCCAGCAACTGGCGATCGGCTTCCACCTGAATTTGAGGGGCGATCCTGCCCTGGAGCCGAAGTTGCCGTTCCTCGGCGGATGGCCCATATAGCTCGAGAATTTCTTCCAGCAGTACGGATATATCCACCACCCGCTTTTTCACCGGCATGCCACCCGCCTCGGCCTGTCCGAGCGTCAGCAAGGCGCTGATGATGTTCTGCATCCCATGAATCTCGGTCAGCACTCGCTCCAGGGTGGCGCGATGCGCTTCGTTGTCTTCGCTCCGCAGCGTCGTCTCGACATCGGCATGCAAGCGGGTCAGCGGCGTTCTCAAGTCATGCGCGATGTTATCGCCGGTCTGGCGCGAGCTCTGGGTAACGGCGACCAGCCGGCTACGCAGCGATTCCAGGTTGCGCTGGCGGCGCCGGGCAAACCAGAATCCAAGCGCCGCGCCAGCCGCGCCCAGCAGCACCGCCGCCAAAATCCACGCACCCGGCATCAGGCATCCACGCGCAGGACATAGCCTGCGCCCCGCACGGTGTGCAGCAAGGGGAGGGAGAAATTCTTGTCGATTTTCTGGCGCAACCGGCTGATGTGCACATCCACCACATTGGTCTGCGGGTCGAAGAAATATTCCCACACGATCTCCAGCAGCATGGTGCGCGTCACCACCTGCCCGGCATGGCGCATCAGGCATTCCAGCAGGCTGAATTCGCGCGGCTGCAGGTCGATTTTCTGGCCGGCGCGGGTGACGGTGCGGCTGAGCAGGTCGATTTTCAGGTCGGCGAATTCCAGCAAGGTATCCGGGCCGCCGCCAAAACTGCGCGACCGCCGCAGCAAAGCCTCGACACGCGCCAGCAATTCGGCGAAGGCATAGGGCTTGACCATGTAATCGTCGCCGCCGGCGCGCAAGCCCTCCACCCGGTCATCCACCTTGCCGAGCGCGCTCAGGATCAGGGCCGGGGCGCCCCTACCCTCGTCCCGCAGCGCCTTGAGCATGGACAGGCCATCGAGTTCGGGCAACATAATATCGATCACCCACAAGCTGTGGCCTCCGGCTCGCGCCAGCTTCAAGCCCTGTTCGCCGTCATGGGCAAGATCGACCGCGTAGCCGGACTCTTCCAGCCCGCGCTTCAGCAAGCCCGCAGCCGCAACATCATCCTCAACAATCAGCAGCTTCATCGTAAATTATCCACGTTATTATTCAGAACCAACTTCAAGTTATTTGACGACAACCCCCGGCTCGCCGGCATGCAAGCTACCGATCACGCTTGCAAGGGCAAAGCCCTGCTGGTTGAAAATTTCCAGCACACTTTCCACATCTTCCTGAGCGCACGCCACTAGCAGCCCGCCGCTGGTCTGCGGATCGCACAGCAGATTTTTCTGCCATTCCGGCATAGCCGCAGGCAAAGTCACCTTGTGCCCGTAACTCGCCCAGTTGCGCGCTGCCGCACCGGGCGCATGGCCTTGCTTCGCCAGCTCTTCCGCAACCGGCAGCAACGGCAGGCTGTCGAAGTCAATTTCCGCCGAGAGTTTCGAGCCGCTACAGGTTTCCAGCAAATGACCTAAAAGGCCGAATCCGGTCACATCGGTCAAGGCGTGCACTCCCGGCATATTCGCCAGCGCCGAGCCGGGCGTGTTGAGCTGGGTGGTGCTGGCCACCATCTGGCGGTAGCCTTCTTCGGACAGTAAACCCTTTTTCAGCGCCGCGCTCATCACGCCGATGCCCAGCCCCTTGCCCAGGATCAGCGCATCGCCCGCCTTGGCGCCGTCGTTGCGTTTGACTCGGTCGGGGTGAACAAGGCCGAGCACCACCAGCCCGTATATCGGCTCGACCGAATCAATCGAATGGCCGCCGCCAATCGGGATACCGGCTGCCGCGCATACCGATTCGCCGCCCTTGAGAATCCCCTGAATCGCCTCGACCGGCAGCTTGTCGACCGGCATGCCGACGATGGCCAGCGCCAGAATTGGCTGGGCACCCATCGCATAAATATCTGAAATTGCGTTGGTGGCGGCAATGCGCCCAAAGTCGAAAGGGTCGTCCACGATCGGCATGAAAAAATCGGTGGTCGCCACGATGGCCTGCGCCGCGTTCAGGCGATACACCGCCGCATCGTCGCTGGATTCGATCCCGACCATCAGATCCGGCGGGATAATGCGGCCCGGCATGGTGGAAAGAATTTCGCTCAGTACCGATGGGGAAATCTTGCAGCCGCAACCGCCGCCATGAGAGAACGCTGTTAACTTGATATTCATACTATAATCGTCCGAACCTAATATTTTTCTGACCGCACCATGTTATGCACAACCAGCCATGAACGCGAGCGTCGCATCGTCGCAGCCGAGGGTCTTACCCTAGCACAGTTGGCCAAATTTGACGACATCATCGACGTGCGTTCGCCCACCGAATTTCGCGAAGACCACCTCCCCGGCGCAACGAATTTCCCGGTTTTGAACGACGAAGAACGGGCGCGGGTCGGCACCCTTTACAAGCAAACCTCCGCCTTCGACGCCAAGAAAATCGGCGCAGCACTGGTAGCGCGCAACATCGCCAACCACATCGAAAAGCATTTCGCCGACAAACCAAAGAACTGGCGACCGCTGGTTTACTGCTGGCGCGGCGGCAGCCGTAGCGGCGCGATGACCCACATCCTCAACCAGATCGGCTGGCGCGCCCAGCAATTGCAAGGCGGCTACAAAGCCTACCGCACCACCGTGCTGACCGCATTGCAAACCTTGCCCACCCACTTCCATTACCGGGTTGTCTGCGGCCCCACCGGCTCGGGCAAAAGCCGGCTGCTGGCCACGCTCGAACAATCCGGCGCGCAGGTACTCGACCTGGAAGGGCTGGCCGCCCATCGCGGCTCCATCCTCGGCAGCCTGCCCGACGCCCCGCAGCCGTCGCAAAAAATGTTCGAAAGCCGGTTATGGGAAGCGTTGCAGAAGTTCGACCCGGCGCAGCCGGTCTACGTTGAAGCGGAAAGCAAGAAAATCGGCAACATCCGTGCGCCCGACGCACTGCTGGAAGAAATGTGGCAGCGCGGACGCTGCGTCCGGGTAAAAATCGCGCACGAACAGCGCATCGCCCTGCTCAAGGAAGAATACCGCCACTTCCTAGAGAACCCGCAAGACCTCAATGAAAAACTGGGGCACCTGACCGCGCTCCACAGCAAGAGCGTGATCGAAAAATGGCAGGCACTCTCCTGCAACCATGCCTGGGACGAACTGGTCGGAGAACTGCTGGTAAAACACTATGACCCTGCCTACAACCGCTCCACGGCAAAACACTATGCCCAGTTCGGCGAAGCGCTGATTCTCGATCTTCCGGATATCGGCATGGACAGCTTCCGCGAAGCGGCGCAGAGGGCGATGGGGGAATAGGACGGCTATAGAGTGCGAGTGGGGATGGCTCGCTGGTTCAAGTAAATCTGGGCACTGGAAGCAACACTAAAGCTCGGTATAGATGATTGTTATGTCTCTATCCCCATGCCTCAACGCTCAGTTCTTATTTTTTGGCAGCCTTCTTAACCGCCGCTTTCTTTGTGACCATAGGGTTAGCCTCTGCAGCGTTAACTGTGGATGGGCCTTCTTTATCTGTATTTACAAGACCTATACGTCTAACACCAATCATTGCTCCAGGTACAATCGAAGAAGGATCAGGACCTACGGCACCAACCGCTATCTGAAACTCAAGCGCTAAATCATATAAACCCTCATGTAATCCATGATGCTTTATGAGCAGTTCAGTAATTTCTCGAAGTTCATGCGAACCAACAATATTTGGTGGCTTAATGTTTGGTGGCTGCATGCTTATTTCCCTTGGGGACGATGGCTGGCGCACTAACTACCGTAATAGCATCAGATGCAAATGCAGTATTACCATAAATGACATGGGGCGCGCTGTCATCGCTCGCAGAGGCAACAGCTCGTTGAAATTCGCCCGTTCCAATATAGTAGTTTTTCGTTTCGACATGGTTGTTGATATCTACTTTTGCATTTACAAATGCATCCAGCGCTCGCACTACCACATCATTTAATGAAAGATTTTCTACTAAAGCTCTAAGTACTGCCGCCTTGTGCAAAGCCTGCGGAATGCGAACATTAAATTGCCCCTTTAAAGACTTCTGCGGCTCTCGACCAAGAGCCGCGCAAGTCTCAATATAATCATTGACCGCAGCTTCAAATTCTTTTTGTAAATTAGCAGGCAACGCCGCCTCGTAGGTCACTAAGTCGTTAATGAATAATATTTTCCCACGACAAATCCCTCGAGTCATATCTAACTCTGCAGTGCCTTCATAATCCTTATATTTCAAAATATCCACTGTTAGCCTCTATTTGTAAAATTATGATTTATTAAGTGCTCTGCAACATCTGCTATACATCCCTTGTCCACTTCTGGTGAGGGATGTGGCTCATGGCAAATAATCAAATCATCTTTATACTTGTGATAGAACTTCCTGCGTGAACCGCTGTTCTTTAGCAACGTATATCCTAAGTGTCTTAATACGCCCGTCAGCTCATCCCACTTAATGTCGGCAGGGGTCGGCTTTGCGCACAGCCTCGCAAGAATTTTGTCATATTTAGACATGTAGATTACCGACCCATTTGAAATTGTAACTGAAAAACAGTTACACACCACAAGTTTCTTCTTTATTAAAGATGCTGTATAAAAAATAAAACACCCGCAACGAATCTATCTCCATTACTTCTACCTGCGACCATTTCCCATCCAAACAACAAGGGAGGCCAGCTTTAAAACCATTCCAGCATCATAGAACCCTTTCCTGCCCGCCACAAGAGATATGGCGAAACCGCCGCAACCGAGCCTCCGCCTTTGCTGCACAACGGATTTCTGAACAAATCAGAACCTTACCTTGACTCGGGTCAATTAGCTGTTACGATTAAATTTGGTCTTGTTAATTCACTTCTGGAATGGGGGCAACATGGCTACAACCTGGATTCTTGTCGCAAATGCCAGTGAAGCAAAAATCTACGCCAATAAAGGAATCAACGAGGGTTTGGAGGAGATCGCCGCCTTCGACCACCCCGACAGCAGGAAGAAAAACGCGGATCTCGTGTCTGACCGCGCCGGCCATATGCAAAGCTCTGGCAATGGCCATGGATCACGCCAGCCGGCAACCGACCCGAAGCAGCACGAACATGAAACCTTCGCACGGGAACTCGCCCAACACGTCGAGCAAGGGCGCACCGGCAACCAGTATCAGCGCCTCATCGTGGCCGCCGAACCGCGTTTCCACGGCCTGCTCAACAGCATGTTCAGCATTCAGGTGCGCGGCCTGATCGATGGGAGCCTGGACAAGGATTACACCAAGGCGACCAGCAAGGAGTTGACGGGGCACCTTGAAAAACTCATTTATCTGCAATGACCGAAGGCGATCAATCAACCGCCGATGAACACCGATAGAAACAGATAAACGCAGATAGGTCATGCCGTTATTCAATCACAGCGAATCGACTTACCTTAAGAATCGGCGTCCATCGGCGTTTATCGGCGGTTAGTTTTCCCTCAATTTATCGTTATTTCCATGCAATAACGGCCAGTGGCCTATCACCTCGTAGGCCGCTCCGCGCTCGCTCAGCACCGATCTGACCAGAACAAAATCCCCGGCACGCCATTCAATCACCTCGCTCGGCAACACCTCTTTGTTGCAGTTGGCTTTGCGCAGCAGCGTGACGTGCGGAACGAATGGCCTGGCCTCAAGGCGGAACCCCGCGCTACCCAATCTTTGCTTCAACCCATCGACCAGTCGCGCCAGTTCTAGTGGAGTCTCATCCGGCGCGATCCAGGCGATCCGGTTATGCTGCCACCAGCCGGAGTGTGTCAGCCTGAAGGCAAAAGCAGGAGCCTGAATCTCCCCGGCCAGCAGGAGCAGCTCGTCAATCCGCGCCAGATCGACATCGCCAAGAAACGCCAGGGTTAAATGGATTGTTTCCGCCCGCGTGCGGCGCCCGCCGCAAATCTCGTGCAATCGCCTGCCGGCCTCGTCCAGACGGGCGCAGGTGGGTGCATCGGGCCACAGCGCGAAAAACAGGCGCGCGGTTTCTGGCTTGGTGGGTTCGGTGTCGTCACTCATGGCGGGGGATCAAAATTTTATTGTAACCATTATGTCATCACATACCTGTTGCCTTGCAGCCCGTTTTTGTCAACAATGTAGCAGACGTTCACATAATTAATAAAGGGCTCAACATGGCACGAAAGTCCCGTACCACCAAGCTGTTCGTTCTCGACACCAACGTGCTGATGCACGATCCCTCCAGCCTGTTTCACTTTGAAGAACACGACATCTTCCTGCCGATGATCACGCTGGAGGAGCTGGACAACAACAAGAAGGGCATGACCGAGGTTGCGCGCAACGCACGCCAGGCCAGCCGCTTTCTCGACGAGATTGTCAGCGGCGCACAGACTGCGATGGAAGACGGTTTTCCCCTTTCCACCCACAATAAAAGCTGTAGCGGATGCCTGTTCCTGCAAACCAAGCAGATGAACGGCGAACTGCCTGCCGGCATGCCGACCAGCAAGGCAGATAATCAGATCATCAGCGTGGTGATGAGTTTGCAGGCGCAGTTCCCGAAGCGCGAAGTCATCCTCGTCAGTAAAGACATCAACATGCGCATCAAGGCCCGCGCACTGGGTTTTGCCGCGGAAGATTACTTCAACGACAAGGTGCTGGAAGACACCGACCTGCTTTACACCGGGCTCAAGGCGCTGCCGGCGGAATTTTGGGACAAGCACGGCAAGGGCATGGAATCCTGGCAGGCGAACGGCCATACCTATTACCGCATCAAGGGGCCGCTCTGCTCCAGCCTGATGATCAACGAATTTGTCTATTTCGAATTCGACAATCCGTTCCACGCCATCGTCAAGGAATTGAACGGCAACAGCGCCGTGCTGGAAACGGTGAAGGATTTTACCCACCACAAGAACAACGTTTGGGGCATTGTTGCGCGTAACCGCGAGCAGAATTTCGCACTGAATCTGCTGATGAATCCGGAGGTGGACTTCATCACCCTGCTGGGTCAGGCCGGCACCGGCAAAACCCTGCTTACCCTGGCTTCGGCCCTGACGCAGACGCTGGACCAGAAGCTTTACAGCGAGATCATCATGACCCGCGTCACCGTGCCGGTCGGTGAAGACATCGGCTTCCTGCCCGGCACCGAGGAAGAAAAAATGGCACCGTGGATGGGCGCGCTGGAAGACAATCTGGACGTGCTCAACAAGACCGACGAAGAAGCCGGCGACTGGGGGCGCGCCGCGACGCAGGATTTGATCCGCTCACGGGTCAAAATCAAATCGCTCAACTTCATGCGCGGACGTACCTTCCTGAAGAAGTTTTTGATCATCGACGAGGCGCAGAACCTTACGCCGAAGCAGATGAAAACCCTGGTCACGCGTGCCGGCCCCGGCACCAAGGTGGTCTGCCTCGGCAATATCGCGCAGATCGACACGCCCTACCTGACCGAAGGCAGTTCCGGCTTAACCTACGTGGTGGATCGCTTCAAGGGATGGGAACACTCCGGCCATGTCACGCTGATGCGCGGCGAACGCTCGAGGCTGGCGGATTACGCGGCAGAGGTGCTTTAGCAAGTGGTCAAGTTAAAGGTTTGGCAGACATTCGCCGACCACTTCCCCCTTTGAAAAAGGGGGGAATCTCTTTGTTTAAGCGGAAAACAAGGAGAGAAAACGTTATTCTGGCGTTTCCTGAAAGCCCTCTTTGTACACCTGATAGTGCTTGGCAAAAAGCGCTTCCAGCTCGTCGATCACCTCGGCGGCTGGCTTGCCGTTCATCACGTGCTTCATCATCAGCCCCGAGGTTTCGTGCAACAGCTTGTCGGGGTTCAGCATCGGGTAGGTTTCTCGCAGACGCTTGATGGCCTTGACGACCGGCTCCTCGGCGGGACGCAAGATCGACGATGGTTCCTGCATTTCAGTGGTGCTGGCAGCCGGGTTGCGAGCGACCAGGAATTCAACAAAGGCGATGACGGTATCCCGCTGCTCGGCGGTAAGCGCGTCGAACAGACGCAGCAGCTTTTTCTCTTCCCGCTTCATGGCCGGAGCTTATTTGAGCGCTTCGGTTGTAAAGTCCAGAAAGGACTGCAACAGTTTGGAGCGAAATTTTTCCGTGCCGTAAACCACTGACAATGGCCGGATCAAGCGAGGCTCCAGTGGCACGGCGACAAGATCGCCCAGTTTGATTTCCTTGAGGATGGTGACACGCGAGACAATCGCAATACCCAGCCCGGCTTCCGCCGCGCCCTTGATTGCCTCCGGGCTGCCCAGTTCCATGGCAATATTCAGGTCATCCGGCGAAACACCCGCGCGCCGGAAAAAATCGTCCACCACCTCACGCGTCCCTGAACCTGCCTCGCGGCTGATATAAGGTTGCACGGCAAGCTTTTCGGCTGAAACCGATGGCAGTTTGGCAAAGGCGTGTTGCGGCGCACAGATCATCACCAGCTCATCTTCGCCGCACACTTCGGATTTCAGGCTGGGATGGTGGGACGGCGCTTCGATCAGCCCGATGTCCAAGGTATGGTCGGCCACCCTGGACTCAATCGTTTCCGAGTTAGCCACGGTAAGCCGCGTCTGAACCTGCGGGTAGCGCGCCTTGAAATCTCCCAGCATGCGCGGCAGCATGTATTCCGCGATGGTGGTGCTGGCGCCGATCAGCAGCGTGCCGCCGACCTCACCGGTCATTTCCGTAAGGCGCGTTTCCATTTCCGCAGTCAGGTTCAGGATGCGTTCGGCGTAATCCATCGCCAGCCGCCCGGCGGCCGTAAGTGCGATCTTGCTGTGGCTGCGCTCGAACAGACGGGTATTGAAATGCTCTTCCAGTTGCTTGACCTGGAATGTCACTGCCGGCTGGGTCATAAAAAGAATTTCCGCTGCCTTGGTGAAGCTCAACTGCTTGGCAACGGTGTAAAAAACCTGGAGTCGGCGATCTGCCATAGGGAATCGTGTACAAAATTTAACAAGTCTATTATTCAATCACAAATTAACACACAAAGATAGGCCAGCTCCACCTTGGTTGGACGCATGGCACCCCTTCGGGTTTCATGGTATAAAGTTTCCTGACATTCGCTCTGAAAATGTCCGACAAACCAGAATGGATCTCCCCCTGAAAAGCAGATGAAGCGCGGTTTTTATACTATTCTTGCAGCCCAGTTTTTCTCCGCGCTGGCTGACAATGCCCTGCTGATCATTGCCATTTTCGCCCTGCGCGACATGCATGCCCCGCAGGAATACGAGCCGCTGCTCAAGCTGTTTTTCACCCTTTCCTATGTCCTCCTTGCAGCTTTTGTCGGCGCCTTCGCCGACTCGATGCCCAAGGGCAAGGTCATGCTGATCAGCAACGGAATAAAGATCATCGGCTGCCTGATGATGTTCTTCGGCGTACATCCGCTGGCAGCCTATGCCGTTGTCGGCCTTGGCGCCGCCGCCTACTCTCCCGCCAAGTACGGCATTCTCACGGAACTGCTGCCGCACCGGCTGCTGGTGGTTGCCAACGGCTGGATCGAGGGGTTGACGGTGGTGGCGATCATTCTCGGCACGGTGGTGGGCGGGTTGCTGCTCAAGCCGGATGTCGCCCATGCCTTGCTGAGCTTCGATTTCCCATTAATCGACACCGGCATCGACACGATCCCGGAAATGAGCATCGGCATCATCGGCGGCATCTATCTGATTGCCGCACTCTTCAATCTGTATATTCCGGATACCGGCGTCGATCACCGGATTCTGAAAAGAAATCCGCTTTACCTGATCCACGATTTCAACCACTGCCTGGGACTACTCTGGCGCGACAAGCTCGGACAGGTATCCCTCGCGGTCACCACATTGTTCTGGGGTGCAGGTGCGACCCTGCAATTCATCGTCATCAAATGGGCCGACGCGGCGCTGAACATGGGGTTATCCAAGAGCAGTATGCTGCAAGGCGTGGTGGCCGTAGGCGTCGCGATAGGCGCGGTGCTGGCGGCAAAAATGATCACACTGCGCAAATCGGTGCGGGTGATTCCGCTTGGCATCGTCATGGGACTGATCGTTATCGCCATGAATTTCGTGCACACGCTGTGGATCGCCGTGCCGCTCCTGGTTCTCGTCGGCGCGTTGTCAGGCTTTTTCGTTGTGCCGATGAACGCCCTGCTCCAGCATCGCGGCCATATCCTGATGGGCGCCGGCCACTCGATTGCGCTTCAGAATTTCAACGAGAACCTTTCCATCCTCGTCATGACCGGCCTGTATGCGCTGCTGATTCATCTGGATTTTCATATCTACACGATCATTGCGCTGTTCGGGCTATTCTTGAGCGGAACGATGTATCTGGTGAAGAGACGCCACGAAGAAAATCAGCGCCAGTTCGACGATGTCAGCCTGCTGGACGACAGCCGACATTCAGAGGATTAGCGGCTTATCCGGCAATTCATTCTCGTTCTCCCCACTGGCCGGATAATGCCGAACCAGGTGACGGGCAACCGCCCGTATGCCGGTAACCACGCCCTGCTCGAAGCATCCGAGCCGAAATTGCTGCTCCATCTCGCGGCATGTTTCTTCCCATCCCTGCGCCCCGACATCCCGATGAACACCGCGGTCGGCAACAATTTCCACCCGCCGGTCGGCCAGCAGCAGATAAATCAGCACGCCATTGTTGCGCTCGGTATCCCACACCCGCAGACGTGAAAAAACCTCGATAGCGCGTGCGTGCGCGCTTTTTCCTTCGAGCAGAGAACGCACATCCAGCGCAGCTTCCACGGCAAAGCGGATTTCGCCATAGTGAGTCGTTTCGGACTCCCTGATCGCCGTCTCGATGGCGCGCATCGCGCGCTGTGGGAAGGCCTGCCTTGCCTGCCAGGGAAAGGTCAAAAAATGCCGGATTATGCGTTTGATCTTCATCTCCCTACCAATTCCCCGAAGCGCCGCCGCCGCCAAAACCACCGCCACCGCCGCTGAATCCCCCGCCCCCTCCGCCCGACCAGCCGCCGCCTCCGCTGCTCCATCCGCCGATCCCGCCACGGCCAAACAGGGTAAATAGAAACACGAGCAGCCCGGCACCCAGAGCGACCATTGCCGAAGCGAACAACAGCCAGGCGATCACTGCGGCAACCGATCCCGCGACCAGGCCGCCGACAAACTGGCCGAACAGGGCGCGCATTATGCCGCCGATGACGACCACAACCACAAAAGCAAACCCCAGCCAGTCGCCGCTGAATAACGGCTTGCCGCTCGATCCGGATGATTTTCTCTGCGGCAACGGCTCGCCCTCGATCACCTTGATAATGCGCTCGACTCCGACGCTGATGCCGCCGTAGTAATCCCCCGCCTTGAAACGGGGCGAGATGACTTCGCTGACGATGCGCTTCGCCACCGCATCGGGGAGAGCGCCTTCAAGTCCGTAGCCGACCTCAATGCGCAGTTTGTGATCGTTCCTGGCAACTAAAAGCAGCACGCCATCGTCCACACCCTTGCGCCCGAGCTTCCAGGATTCGACGACACGGATGGCGTATTGCTCGATGGTTTCAGGCTGGGTGGTGGGAACGATCAGAACGGCGATCTGGCTGCCCTTGTGCTCTTCAAAGGCTTGCAGGGTTTGCTCCAGCGCCGCCTGCTGGGCCGGCTGGAGCGTTGCGGTCAGGTCGGTGACGCGTGCCTTGAGCGGCGGCACCGCCACCTCTGCGGTCGCCCATGGGGCGAGCAGCAGCCACAGGGCGAGACTCAGCCAGACAGAGCGCATTTACCTGGCGGCGGGCGCCGCACCAAAGTCCACCTTGGGCGCGGTGGAAATTTCCTTCTCGTTTTCCACGCTGAAATTCGGCTTGGTTTTGTAGCCGAACATCATCGCGGTGAGATTGCCGGGGAAGGAACGCACCGTGACGTTATATTCCTGCACCGCCTTGATGTAACGGTTGCGCGCCACGGTAATGCGGTTTTCGGTGCCTTCAAGCTGCGCCTGCAAGTCGCGGAACACGCCGTCGGCCTTGAGCTGCGGATAACTTTCCGACACCGCCAGCAAACGGGAAAGTGCGCTGCTCATCTGGGCCTGCGCCTGCTGGAATTTGGCGAAGGCCTGCTCGTCGTTGATCAACTCCGGCGTGGCCTGTATCGAACCGACCCTGGCGCGCGCCTCGGTCACTTGGGTCAGCACATCTTTCTCGTGCGCGGCATAGCCCTTGACCACGTTCACCAGGTTGGGCACCAGATCGGCGCGGCGCTGGTACTGGTTGAGCACCTCGGACCAGCTCGCCTTGATCTGCTCGTCGGTGGATTGCAACGTGTTGTAGCCGCAACCGCTCAAGGACAGGGAAAGCAGCAACATGATGGGCAGCAACCAGTTTCGCATAATAACCTCCTGAATTAACAACGCCATCTATATGATAGCCGATTCGCCAGAAATCAAGCCCTGCATGGTTTCACGCGCCAGGCACAAATCCTCCCATGCCTTGGCCTTGTCTTGCAGGGTGCGCAACAAATAAGCCGGGTGATAGGTCACGATCAGCGGGATGCCTTGATAGGCGTGCACCTTGCCGCGCAAGCTGGCGATTGTCACATCGCCCTGGCCGAGCAGGGTCTGAACCGCAAATTTCCCTAAGCCGACGATCAGCTTCGGCTGGATCAATTCAATCTGGCGCTTGAGATAAGGCATGCACTTCGTCACCTCTTCCGGCAGCGGGCTGCGGTTATCGGGCGGACGGCATTTCAACACGTTGGCGATATACACGTTGTCGCCCCGCTTCAGCCCGATGCTTTTCAGCATGTTGTCGAGAAGTTTGCCGGCCTGCCCGACGAAAGGTTCGCCCTGCGCATCCTCTTCCGCGCCCGGCGCTTCGCCGACGAACAGCCAGTCGGCCTGTGTGTCGCCCACACCGAATACCGTTTGAGTACGGGTCTTGTGCAAGCCACAAGCGGTGCAGTTTGCCACCACCGCTTCGAGCTCGGCACCCTCCATGGACTGAATGTCAGCCGGAAGTGGCGGCTCTGCCGCTACCGGCTTGAGCCGCCACACCGGGCCCAGACCCATTTCCTGAAGATAGAGTTCGCGCCGAGCCGTCACAATACCAGCTCCAGCAACAACGCATCTTCCCGCCCACTTTCGGCAGGATAATATTTTCTGCGCACCGCGATCTCGCGGAATCCGTTAGTCGCGTAAAGCCGGCGCGCCGCTATATTGGAAGGGCGCACTTCCAGCAGCAAAACTCCGGCATGATAGCCGCGCGCCAGGTCGATGAGATGATTCAGGAACCGGCGCCCCAGCCCCCTGCCCTGCCAATCGCGTGCGATGCCGAGATTCAACAGGTGCGCCTCATCTGCCGCCATCATCATCACGCTATAACCGATCACAGTGCCGTCGAATTCGCACACCCAGACACTGTATCCGGCATTAAGCGAGTCGCGGAAGTTTCCATTGGTCCAGGGGAAAGGATAAATCTCGCATTCGATTGCGCTTACCGCCTCGACATCCACCAGACACATCGGGCGAAAAGTAGCGACATCCTGCAACCGGGCGTTCATCGCTCACTCGTTTTCAAGGCGACTTTGTTACGAATATACAGCGGTGCCGCTTCAGCCGCATCCATACCGAGACCGGTTCTGAAACGCTCTGCGCCCAACAAGGCAATTTCCGCCGCATGGGGGAAAATCTCCGGCATGACTTCAGCAAGCTGCCCGGCATAGCGTCCAACCAGAACCTCGCCATGCGCTGCAAAGCCGTTGCCGCATCCGACCCAGCCCGCACCTGCCACCTCCGGTGCATCCTGCGGCGCACCCAAACCGGGTGCGCTCAAGGCTTGCCATCCACCTTCAACCTTCTCATACACGCCGTGATAAACCTCGCCCATGCGCGCATCCAGACAAGCGATCACGCGGCCTGCACCCGACGCCTCTGCCATTGCCAGCAAAGTGCATACGCCCGCCACCGGCAGACCCGCGCCGAACGCCAAGCCTTGCGCCACGCCGCAGCCAATGCGCAAGCCGGTGAAAGAACCCGGCCCCTCACCAAAGGCAATGCCGTCCAGCGCATTCAGTTCCAGCCCGGCCTCGGCAAGCAGTTCATGAACCATCGGCAACACCAGTTCGGAATGCCGCTGCCCCGCCAACTCCTCGCGCACAAGAGTCCCGCCGTCGAGCCACAAGGCGACGGAACAAAGCTCGGTAGAAGTGTCGAGAGCGAGGATTTTCATGAAAACATTATATCTCAGTTTCAATTCTCGCCCGCCCCGAAGGGCGGGCGCTACCCAGGCGATGAAGGCCGGCACGGTCGATGATTTCCTGTTTCAATCCTCGCCCACCCCGAAGGGCGGGCGCTACCAACCAGACAGTCATGCTCTGCACGGCAACCTTGATGTTTCAATCCTCGCCCACCCCGAAGGGCGGGCGCTACCTCGAGCGGAAACACGGCACCGACAGGCGGAACAGTTTCAATCCTCGCCCACCCCGAAGGGCGGGCGCTACCGCAAGGGGTTGGCGGCGGCACCACCGGAAACACGTTTCAATCCTCGCCCACCCCGAAGGGCGGGCGCTACTTGGCACAGGTCGCCCGCCAGCTCACGGATGCAAGTTTCAATCCTCGCCCACCCCGAAGGGCGGGCGCTACGGGGCGATCGGCGCTACGGTTGAAGTAATCCCCGGTTTCAATCCTCGCCCACCCCGAAGGGCGGGCGCTACTGCGATCAATGTGGCGACGGATACCATTAACGTCATGTTTCAATCCTCGCCCACCCCGAAGGGCGGGCGCTACGAGGGATGACGTGGGACCCGAGCGTATAACGCTAGTTTCAATCCTCGCCCACCCCGAAGGGCGGGCGCTACCAAGATACTGAGGGCAACACCTACGCATTGAGTGGGTTTCAATCCTCGCCCACCCCGAAGGGCGGGCGCTACTGGCCCGAGCGCTGGCGGCACTTCGCCCGAATTGAGTTTCAATCCTCGCCCACCCCGAAGGGCGGGCGCTACGAAAACGGAAATGGACGTAAAACTGGACAAATTGGTTTCAATCCTCGCCCACCCCGAAGGGCGGGCGCTACTTGTGTCCGGCACCAAGCACCAGTGGACTGACCAGTTTCAATCCTCGCCCACCCCGAAGGGCGGGCGCTACCCGATCCTTGTGCTTCAAGCTCCCCCGCAGCATGGTTTCAATCCTCGCCCACCCCGAAGGGCGGGCGCTACGGATCGAACAAGCGGGCTGATGCCGACTTCTTGAAGTTTCAATCCTCGCCCACCCCGAAGGGCGGGCGCTACGGCAATACAAAGCCAGTGCCGCACGATCCAGTTTGGTTTCAATCCTCGCCCACCCCGAAGGGCGGGCGCTACCCGGCTGCAACCGAAGTGCTTGTGGTTACAACTTGTGGGCTTGTTTCAATCCTCGCCCACCCCGAAGGGCGGGCGCTACCCGCAGGCTGGGCACTTCGACCAGATCGCTCCGATGTTTCAATCCTCGCCCACCCCGAAGGGCGGGCGCTACTCTACTACTATAACTCTTTGACACCGAACAAAAATCCGGCAGAAGGCCGCGAACCTCGATTCAGAGTACAAATCAAAGCTCGGGATAAAT
>JAQTNE010000009.1:0-49658 GCA_028713975.1 Sulfuricella sp. | reverse complement strand
GTTTCAATCCTCGCCCACCCCGAAGGGCGGGCGCTACTCTACTACTATAACTCTTTGACACCGAACAAAAATCCGGCAGAAGGCCGCGAACCTCGATTCAGAGTACAAATCAAAGCTCGGGATAAATTGAAGGCTACAGATTTTTTTCATATCTCACAATCGGTTAGTAGCAACGCGAACCTCCCAAGATTATCACATCGCTTGAGGTTCGCGCATGCTTAAGCAATCAGCGGCCCGTTAAAATCCACTGCCCGAAATTTACCATATTCCCTGACATGCAGTTCCACCGGCTCCATTAGCCTATACAAGCGCAAATTGTCTTCCTTTTCGTCGATTTCGGCCAAGAGTTGGCGCTCTATGTCTTCATACTGCATCTGGTTGACGCTGCACTCGAAGACGGATTTCTGTACTCGCTGGCCGACCCTTTCGCAAATTTTTGCCACTCGGCGCAGCCGCTTACGCCCAGCACCGGTTTCGGTGGAAACGTCATAAGTAACGATAATCAACATGGCTATTTAACCAGAAAAGGCAGGTAGCCTTCCATCTCGCCACGGACGGTGCGCGCCATGAAGCGGGCTTGGAGAAGAGGCAGCAGGCCAATAGGCATTCGAGTTTCCAGCAGCGGATGATTGATTTCTTCCTGCTTGCGCTCCTGGTAGGCGACAACGACCGTTTTTCGCCCGTCGCCATGGAGCATCACCGCCCCACCCTCGCGTTCCTGAAAATCAGCTTCCCCTATCTGCCCACGGTTGATGAGCGTCAGCGCGAGACGGTCGGCAAGCATGGCGCGAAACTCTTCCATCAAATCCAGCGCCAGCGCGGCCCGCCCCGGTCGCACAGCGTGGAGGAAGCCCAGTTGCGGATCCAGCCCGACGCTTTCCAAGGCTGAGCGGCAATCATTCATGACCATCGAGTAGAGAAAGGAAAGCAAGGCATTGAAACGGTCGCGAGGTGGCCTGCGGGAACGTCCGTTCATGGTAAAAGTCGCTCGGGCATTTTTCCGCACCAGGTTAGGCAGCGCGGAAAAATACACCTTCCCCGCATCCCCCTCGAAGCCGCGTAGCGTATCCAAATCCGGCGCATGGGGCAGGTTGCGGATGGAATGAGCCAGAGACTCGGCGGCATCAATCAGGCGCTTGCCATCCTCCGGGTCATCAGCTTCACGTGCGCCGCGCAACAGCACTTGCCTGGAGTTCCGAAGCTTGCCTGCGATCACCGCCCGCGCCACATCCAGCGCAAATTCACTCTCCCCGGCCACCCGGTGCTGGGCCTGGCGCAGCAGGATATTGCCGCTTACCGCACCCTCCAACCGCGCTTTGAAGCGCCCGTTGTGATCCAGCAGCACCAAGGAAATTCCGGCGTCGGCGCAGCGGTGCATGGCCGCAGGGGAAACCATCACGTTGCCGAAAGTGACCACTGAACCGATGTGATGCAGCGGCACCTGCATTTTTTTCTCATGCTCCACGTCAATGCGCAGGGTGTCGTTGTCCAGATGCAGGTAGGCATTGGGCGTCATCACATAGAGGGTGTTCAGGATTTGGCGCATTCATCCTCCGGGTCGAACAGGGTGCTACGCATGATATGAACCTTGGACTTGCCTGCCACCGCTTCCGGTTGGCAAATATCCTTCAACGAACATTCATTGCAGCGAGCATCGTTTACCGGGGCAGGCAAAACGCCCGAGGCCAGCAAGGCGCGCACCGCCGCCACGGTTTCCTCTACTTGGCGGCGCAGGGTTTCGGTAATCTCCACCTCTCGACGACGGCGCGAAGTGTGATGAAAAATCGCCCCTCTCGACACAGCCTTGCCGGTCATATCCTCCAGGCAAAGCGCCTGGGCGGCGAGTTGGATGTCGTCATGGATTTTGGGGCGCTTCGGCCCGTGCTTGTATTCCACCGGATAAGGCGTGCCATCGGGCAGGAACTCGACCACGTCACACTTGCCGATCAAACCGATCCGCTCCGACCATACCGGCAATGCGCGCTCGACGTGGACGCCGGTACGTTCCTCGAAACCAGGCTCATCCACACGCTTATGCACGGCGTTGCCGCGTTGGGTGTAAACATTCTCCTCGAACGCCTGCTCGACATGAATCAAGGCACATTGCCTCGGACAATAGCTGTAATGCTGCAAGGCGGAAAGCATGATGGGTTCGTCACGCTCACCTGCGTCCATCAGGCTTTTCCGAACAGCTTCAAAACGAGATCGTCGCGGCCCAGTTTGTGATGCGCCGCGACATCGACAAGAATCGCGGCAAGCGTTCCCACACGGAGCGGGTCATACAAGGGTACCGTTACATGGTGCCCGGCAGGTTGTTCGCACGACAAGCGAACATGGCTACCCGTTTGCCGCGTCACGCGATACCCCATATGCTCCAAGGCCTTGACCAGTTGTTTTCCGGTCAAATCGCAGGGCAGCTTCATACCGCGATGATTTCTTCGCGCGTAAAGTGCAGGCGGATTATTTGGGGCGCCTTGCCTTCATCGAATTGGCAATGCACAGCATCGCGCACCTGCTGGTGCAGGCTATCGATATCATCCGCTTCGGTGAAGATGGATTCCCCGAGAGCACGGGCTATATACCCCCCCTCGGGTGCCTCCTCGACCAGGAAAAGAATTTCGTTCATGGTTTATGCCATCCGTGTGAGTGTTACACCTTGTGCCGGAGACAGTTGCGCATTGACAACCATTTCGTTGCCATCTACCAGCACGATATAGTCCGTGAATTCCCGTGGCACTGTCGCGTTGTCTTTAAGCTTAGCGGTCACGTGATCAAACAGGCTGTGGGCATGCGCGTTGCCGAGTTGACTGTCATGCTTGAACACATATAGCCCACGCGTCGTCATTTCGCCGCGCGCGGCGGAGCGATCGTGTTCGAACATATTGGCAAGCGCTTCCCACAATAAACTCAAGTCGTCTTCGGAAAATCCAGTCTGGTTGGCGAGATGCGAGGAGATGAAGCCATGCGCAACATACAGCCCGTAGGGAACAGTATGTTTGCGGCCCATGGTGCGATTGTCCCCGCCCTGTTTTTCTGCTTCCGCCTCAGTCGCCACCGCCATGCGGGTAATTGAATGCTCCGATGCAACGATGGGATCAACCGAGCGGGCGAAAGTTAGTTGCACCGGGCCGCGCACCTGGCCGCAGTTGACGCCGGTGGACATGACCGCGCCGAAAGTTCGCACGTCAAAAAAATTCTTGCACATCCAGTCGCGCGCCTCACCGACTTTATCCCCACCTTTGCGTTTTTTATCATCGCCGCTAAGCATGTCCGCAGCGCCAATGGCATGATAAGCGCGCTCGTGCTGCTTATTGAGAATGGCTTTTTCCTTGACGTAGATTTCAAACGGCGGCTGCTCTTGCTTGACAATACCAACATAATTTCTCACCTTGCGCTTGAGGCAGACATCAGTAACCAAACCGCGCCCGGTTTCCGCGTCCGTGCGCGGTAGGTTGCCTGCATCCGGGTCGCCGTTGGGGTTGCCGTCTTTTACATCAAACAGCAGAACGAAATCGTAACGATTTTGCATGGACATGATTATTCTCCTTGAGATTTGGATGCGGATTTTTGATAAAACGCCTGTTGCTGATGGTAATAACCGATGGCGAATCGCCCTTGATTGGCGAGCGTCAACTGCACTGGAAAATCTTGCACATCATCCATAATCTGTCCGATAAGCTTCTCGAAATTAACCGCTCGACCGCGATTTTCAAGCTTCGCCAAGTGGTGATTCTTGAGTTTCATGAGTGTCGAAAACACCGTGACCGGTGTACTCGACGCAGCACCATAAAACCGGTCGCGAATAGTGGCGTTGATGCCGGGGTTCGCTTCTTCCTGAATTTTTTCGAGGACGGCGAACAACCGTCCTAGTCGGTAACCTACGTTGGGGTTGGATTCGTCCAGTGACACAGTAAGCTCCTTTTCATTTGTGTTGTCATAGCGGATTTGACGGTTTATGCACGCTTTGATGAGTGCGGCGCGCGGGTAAGTAATCTGCCGTTCGGCGTGAACGCGGCGCACCACGGCTTGCAGCAGGGTTTGCGGGTAAGGTGTTCCGGCGAGTATGCAGCGCATGACATCGCCGCCAAGATTGGGGGGGATATTCTCGGCCTTGCCCTGAGTGGCGGTAGAAACCAGTAGCCGAAAAAGCGACAAATAGGGTTTTTCAAAAGCAGCGTGGGCGATTTCAAGATCGTCGAAATGCTGGCGAATATGGGTTGCTATTTCCGCGACGGTGCTCACATGCCAGAAGCGGATGGCGATGCGCGCCGCATTCGGCGCGAGACCCAACACATAAAACCGGGTTTTGCCTTCGTCGCCCGCAAACGCGCCATTTTGAACTGCCCTGTAAAGGCTTTCCACCACACGAACATTGCGGTCAGGATCATCCTTTGGCGGCTCGCCGAAAATGTCCACCATTTCCGATTCCAGCACGTTAGCCTTCTCCGCCCAAAACACGGTGGAGGCATCACCGACCTGGATTCGTTGCCTCGAATCCTTAGCCAGAAGAAGATTAAGCGCAGTGGTATAGCGAAACGCGGCGCGCTTACCCACCGGCGCGTTGCCGCCTTGGGCCTTACCGTAGGAATTGAACGCGTCAAGATTAAACGAAACGATATTCGCACCCGAGGATTGCGCGCCCCAGACCCCTTTGATCGAGGTGTGCAACCTCTCGATTTCATCCGGCGCTCCCGTTACCAGGCAAAAGCCGTCGGATTTGCCCTGCCCATGATCTGTTTTCAATGCGGATGCAACGGCGGGACACTGGCAAACCAGATTGATTTCGCCGTGCAGCCGGAAACTGAGGTTGGGGTTGGATTCCGCGATTTCTGCCCATACCGGCAAATGCTCCAACTTACTTAAGTCCAGGTCACCGAGGAAGTGCTGCACCGCTTGAATACCCAGGTCGCTCTGCGCATCTGTGGGCAATGCAGTGATTCTCTCAACGAATGCGCTATGCTGTTCTCGAACCCGTTTCGGCTTGCCTTTGGTGTCCACTCCTAAAACATATTCGGCGTTATCCCAAAACAGATTTGCAGCGACACCCGAAGTCTTTTTTACCCCTTGCGGCACCAGAAATTTTCGCGCGATTTTCTTCTTGCCTTCGCCTTTGCGCGTGTCCTCAATCTGGATCAAATCCCCATCCTGGCTTAACTCGATAATGAACGGCATCTCCTTCCATTCAAATCCGGCAGGCGCCATGTGCGCATCCGGGTCGGCGGATTTCCGCACGTAATAATCATGCAACGCTTGCAGTATCATCCCCGCACCTCATCGTTATCCTGCGCTGGAATCGTTATCACCCCATCTTCTATACGTGCACGGAAGAACAACGGCTTGGGGTCGGCGCTATCACTGTAATCCAGATCGTAAAGCATCCAGCCCAAATCGCGGGTTTCCGCTATCGGCGGCAAGAGCAAAGCGGAATTCTCCACCAGCCGAAAATCCGCCGCGAACTCGCGGCAGCCAAGATAGGGCTGATTGACGCATTGGCCTTTTTCCGCGCGGCGCTCGAACATGCTCATAAATTTCACCGCGTTGTTATCCGGCATCGCTGCAAGATCATCCTCGCCCTGATTAATTTTACGTTTGGACAAATGCGGAAAATTCGATTTGTGAAAGCTCGGATCGCGCTGTTCAAAATGCGCGTGGATGCGATAAGCCACGTCACGCAGAAACAGACCAGCGCGTTGCTGGCGCTCATCTTCGACGTAAAGACCGAGTTGGCCTGAGCCGCCACGCATGGCAGTTTCGACATTACGGGTCGAAGCAACCGCGCCCACTTCATTGCGCCGCACCGCCACCCATTTAATCGGATTCAATACCTCGATTTTCGTGATATGCCAGCGGATTGCCGGTTTCCACAATATCGCCTCGAACACGGCGCGCGCAGCAGAGGGCGTCATCACATCGTAAGAAACACGCTCCACTTTCATTTCTGGGCGGGTGAAGCAGGCGAAATCCCCAGTGACTTCCAGGCAGTAAGTTTTCATGAAAATCCCATCATAACGAAGTGAGAGGATGGCATCTGGTTACCTTACCCTCTTCCCCAAAATCCCAGAATAACAATCAACGCCAGAAACCAGATTCCCCAGAATCTCTGGGATGGAAGCTGTATCAGCATCAGCCTGACTTCCCGCATTAACCCCTTCCAGTCCATACCGCCTTCCCCCGAAACAAAAATCAAATTCAGGGGCAGGATAACATAAAAACGATACTTCACTAGTTTTTGCTTTGGAACTGCGTTATTCTTATAACGCGTTCTAATCAAGAACGAGGGTTGAAACACTAGCTTTTGATTTTTTGTTACAAACAATGCGCAACACCTACATGAGGTGTTGCGCTACTCCTCATAACTGCCAAGCAATAAATTTTTATTCCTCTCGTTAGCCAGACACTAAAGAGTCCGGCTTCAGGTTATCGTCATTGAGTAGTATGCCCAAATCTGGATGGTAAAGTGCAACGGAAGACAAAGCGAACATCCCCGGCCAAATTTCCGTTACGTCGCCCCGCTCCAGCATTTTCTTGAATTGGTATTGCGGCAGGTTCACGCTGTAACGCTGAAGCTTACGCATCAGCCACCGCTCCGGGCCGCCCTTTTCGAGCTTGCCCAAAAGTACCGGGCTTTCTTCGCCATAGGATACAAAAACCGGCTGATAGCCGCTCTCATCAACCAAATTAAACAACGCAGCCACGCTGCGGAATTGCACTTCTAGCGCATCCCCGGCTTTGAGCAAATCACCGATACGGTGTTCATCCAGATCGGTTCTTGCGTATAGCTGTTCGAAATAAGGCTGGAACAATACTCTTGCCAGCGGATCGCCTTTGTAACCGGTAAGCGCACTCACAGCGGCTTGTTCCGCCTTGCGAAGCAGGCCGATAGGGGCAGGTTTGGGCGGGACAAATACCTGAACCTTGCCACGATCAAGCTCGCCTTCCCGGTTGCATCGCCCGGCAGCTTGAGCGATGGAATCCAGCCCCGCCATCGCCCGATAGACCACCGGAAAATCAATGTCCACGCCCGCCTCCACCAACTGCGTGCTGATTACCCGCACTGGCTCACTATCCTTGAGTTTCCGTTTGATTTCGGCTATCACGTGAGAGCGGTGTGCGCCGCACATCAGTGCGGAAAGATGGATCGTTCCCTTTGGCATAAATCGGTGCAGGTCGCGGCAATCGGCGCGGCTATTGACGATGCACAACACCGATTCGTGCTGCTGCAATTCCTGCGCGATGTATTCCCACGTATTGGGCTGGTGAAAGTCTTCCGGCAATTGAACGGTCACGCGCTCCAGATCACGGTAGAGGGCATCCGGGTCGTGCATGATCTCGCGCACACCATCTAGCCCCTTAAAGTGCCAACCAAAACCTTCGCGGCTATTGAGTGCGGGCTGGGTAGCGGTGGAAAGAACAAACGTGACGCCATAATGCTTGGTCAGCAGATTCATTACATTCAAGATCGGCTGCAAAAATTCGGGCGGGAGAAGCTGCGCTTCATCCAGCACAACGACGCTGTTGACGATGTTATGCAGCTTGCGGCAGCGGCTGGTGCGTGCGGCGAACAGCGACTCGAAAAACTGCACGTTGGTGGTGACGATCACTGGCGCATCCCAGTTTTCCGTCGCCAGGCGGCTTTTGACAGTTTCCTTGTCAGGGTCGAGGTTGCTGTGATGTTCCACCACCGCTTCGCCGAAAATATCGCGAAAAATTTTCGCGGTCTGTTCGATGATGCTGGTGTACGGGATTACATAGATGATGCGACACTTACTGTGCGTTACCGCGTGATTTAACGCGAACGCCATACCGGAGAGAGTCTTGCCGCCGCCGGTCGGAACTGTCAAAGAAAACAGGCCGGGCTCCTCTTCCGCTCTTTCTCGACATTGGCGCAACACTTCGGCGCGCACGCAATTCACTGGCGTTTGCGCCGCGCCGCCCATCTTGACAGTCATGTGCTGGTCAAACTGTGCTAGCAAGCCGGAAAGCGGCGGCAAACCGCCGCGCTCTCCGGCCTTGTTCCCATCCATAAACTGCTCGGTATCGAGAAAGTCCGCATCCGTCAGGCAGGAAAACAACATCCTGACCCACAGTGCAAAACCTTCCCGCCCACCGAGTAGCGGGCTTTTCGACTGATGTTGGTCAAGTATTTTGGCAGGAATTGGCTGCATCAATGTGCGTTCAAGTAGCGCGATCTGGGCAAGTCTCGCGACAAGCGCCGCCCCGCCTGCATCGGACGTATACCAGTCTGGCAAACCGGCATGATGCCCGGCAATCAAATAGGCTAAAACCCGCCCATGTTCCTGAAACTGTTTTACGGCATGAATCGCCCCGGCGGTGGAATGATCCACTCGCCCCGCCCCGCCTTCCAAATGGGCATCGGGATCGTAGCCACTGACCTTTTTGATGTAATGCTGGAATTCGAAGCTGTACTTGCCTAAATCGTGCCATAGCCCCGCCAGTCGTGCCCATTCGCCGGAATGGAATGCTGTTGCAAACTCAGCCGCGCGGCGCCCCACCTCTTCAAGGTGTTCCGCAACGCCATGTTTGTGCCATTCGCCATTCTTATCCTGGCGAACATGGGCTAGTGGCACTATCGGTATGTCATTCATCGCAAATCCACCTGGAATAAGTAACCAGCACTTTACCACCCCTACTGGCTCATGGCGTGAGCCTGCCGAGTCGTTTTTTGGAAATTTTCTGTATTCTCGCCTTTGCGGGAATAACGTGATGTGCAACGCATCGAAATAACCCGATTTTTAAGGCTTTCGCACATTGAATACCTTCAAATGCGCCATCCCTCCGTAAACGATGTGATTGTCCTTGCGCTGATGCGGTTGGCGGAGGCGCGGGAGCATTCCAGCTTTTCCTGGAAGGTGCAAAGCACGACGGGATGCCGGTAAACCTTGAGGATTTGGTGCAACTGGTAGATGTGCCGCAAACGATCCAAGTGTATCGCCTTTGGGCAATAGATGGAGCGGACAGTGTATTACATTGTTCTATTTATCGTAAGATCAAAGCCCCAGATAAACCTCGAATTCCATCCGCTGCCAAGGGTTGCGGCTTTTTTTCAGGCGGGTGATGCGCGCTTCGGCTTTGGAACCCTGATCCATAAAGCGCGCCAGCGCTTCATTGTCGGCGCGCGGCACGTAGCCTAGCTTGTGGCCTTGCCACTCGACGCGAACGGCGTTGGCATCGTGGACGTTATCCGGTTCACGTACAAAATGCAGGGCATCGCCCACCTTCATTTCGCTCCACAGGCGCTTGCCTTCGTAGTAGCGAAACCCGGCCAGCGGAGAATTTTGCAGCAGAATTTTGGCGTTTGCGGCAGGTTCGGCGGCAGTTGCTGGGATGGCGGTGAGCACCGCCAACAGAAAGACAAAAACCGGACGCAGCAACACAAAAGTTCTCCTCCGGAAATAATATTTCCCGCAACTCTTACCTCTCACCCCAACCCTCTGATGAAACTACTAGCCAGCGACTAGGCCGACAAACTACGCCAGCCAAGTCGCTGGTTATCCCCCGAGGGGAGAGGGAGTTCATGTTGAGAGATCACCTGCCTTCTGGCCGAAGAATTTTTCTACCTCAGCCACTTCACGCGTCCGTTTCATCGGCGGCAAGCTTTGCCAGATGCGTTTGCCGTATTGCTTGGTCAGCAAGCGCGGATCGCAGATCATCAGCACGCCACGGTCGGTCTCGTCGCGGATCAGCCGTCCCGCGCCCTGCTTGAGCGTGATGACGGCGTGCGGAAGCTGGTATTCCATGAAGGCGTTGCGCCCTTCCTGGTTGATTTTTTCGATACGCGCCGCCAGCACCGGGTCGTCCGGCGGCGAGAACGGCAGTTTGTCGATGATCACCAGCGATAGCGCCGAACCACGCACATCGACACCCTCCCAGAAGCTCTGGCTGGCTACCAGTACGGCATTGCCGAGGCGGCGGAAGCGTTCCAGCAGCTCGGTGCGGGTGCCCTCCCCTTGCAGCAGCAGGGGAAATTCCAATCCTTCTTTTTCGAATATTTCTTTCAGCAACTCATGCGCCTCGCGCATGGCGCGCAGACTGGTACACAACAGGAATGTCCGTCCGCCGCTGGCGCGGATCACCGGCAGGGCTGCCGCCACCACCGCTTCGGTGTACTCGCGGCTGTTCGGTTCAGGCATTCCGGTCGGCACATAAAGTACCGCCTGGTTTTCATAATCGAACGGGCTATCCCAAAAAGCGGTGGCCGCTTCGAGCAGCCCCATCTGGCTCTGGTAGTGACTGAAGTCTTTTTTAACCGCGAGCGTGGCCGAGGTAAAAATCCAGGCGCGGGTCTGGCCGTCGATCTGCTTGCGGAATATTTCGGCGATGGAAAGCGGCGTGGCATTGAGTTGCATGGCGCGGTTGAACACTTCCACCCAGCGCACGCTGCCGTTACTTTCCTCGTCCATCCAGCGTTTCAGTTGCGCCGCGAACTGGGTGCCGCGCTGCCAGCAATTCTCCAGTCCGGGGCTGCGCTGGGCCTGCGATTCGAGCAACTTGTTGAGTTCATCGAGCCGGGTTTTAACTTCGGCCAGGGCACCCGCAAAACCGTGCGTAGCTTGCGCCGCAGCTAACGGCAAACGCACACTGTCCTGCGGAAAGACCAGACGCAAATCGCGCGCCGCTTTTTCCAGCGCCGCAGCACCTTCGGGCAACGCAGCAAAATCCTTGGCCGAAACCACACCCTCGGCATGGGCGTCATGGGCCAGCTCAAGCAATTGGGAAGTGCTCAGGTTTTCGCCGAAAAACAGGCTGGCGGTTTCCGGCAGCTGGTGTGCTTCATCGAAAATCACGGTATTGCTGGCGGGCAGCAACTCGGCGACACCCTCGTCGCGCAGCATCACGTCGGCGAAAAAAAGGTGGTGATTGACCACCACCACATCCGCCCCCTGCGCGCGTTTGCGCGCTTCCATGACAAAGCAGTCCTTGTGAAACGCGCATTCTTGGCCGAGGCAATTTTCCCGCGTCGAGGTGACATAAGACCAGATACCGGCATTTTCCGGCACCTCGCTTAGGGTGCTCTTGTCGCCGCTGTCGCTCGACTTGGTGAAACGCTCGATCAGGGAGAGATAACGCGAATCGTCCCGCGTCATGAAGCGCCCTTCGTTCTTGGCGCGTTCGAGGTGAAAGTGGCAGACGTAATTGGCGCGCCCTTTTAGCATCGCGATCGTTACCGGCACTTTCAGCGCTTCGCGCATGGCCGGAATGTCGCGAAAAAACAGCTGGTCTTGCAGTGTCTTGGTGCCGGTGGAAATAATCACTTTACCGCCTGCAAGCAAGGCCGGGGCGAGATAGGCGTAAGTCTTGCCGGTGCCGGTGCCGGCCTCGGCTACCAGAATTTCGTGTTTTTCAATTGCCGCAGAAATGGTTCGCGCCATTTCAAGCTGCTGGTTGCGGACGCGGTAATCCTTGAAGGCACGGGCCAGCACGCCGTCTTCGGCGAAAATGGAATCAAGATCGAGCATTTATCGGGAACAATTCTGCCAAGTATCAGGATGTGGCCGGGCGCACAATTGTATCAGCAATTCCAGCGCGGCATCCCGGTTCTGCTCTGCTTCCCGGCCTAGCGGCTCGCCTAGCTCGAAGCTCTTTCCGCGCACGGCGAGAAGGAAAGCGGGAGGAGCTGGAAGGAGGTAGACCCGCTCGAAAACCTGGAGCACGGCGGCAGGCGACATGGCATGAGTGGTATGGCTGACATTCTGCGAAGGCTGAAGACGGGAAAAAGAAAAAGGCGCGGGACAGGATGCGCTGGCGTCGATGAACAACACCAACTCGCGGCCTTCCAAATCTGCCGCGTCCTCGATTTGCAGTTGAAAATCCGTCAGAAGCTCAATTTCCGGCCACTCCGGGTGGTGTTCCTGTTGCGATGCCAGCAGGTCGATCAGTTGCGGCCCGAGCGCGTCATCGCCCCGGCTCGGGTTGCCATAACCGAAAACCAGTAGCGGTGAGGTCAAATGTCACACCGACCGTCTGAATTCTTGGCCAGCCGGTCGATCACGTTGCCGCCTGCATCCACCAGTTCCACTTCCAGCGGCATTTTGCCGACGGCATGGGTGGCGCATGACAAACAGGGATCGAAGGCACGGATTGCCACTTCAATATGGTTGAGCAGCCCTTCGGTTACTTGCTGGCCGTCCAGGTATTGCAGGGCAACCTGTCGCACCGCTTCGTTCATGGCGTGATTGTTGTGGGTGGTGGAAACGATCAGGTTGGCGCGGACGACCATTTCATCCTCATTGACTCGGTAGTGGTGGATCAGCGTTCCGCGCGGCGCTTCGATCACGCCCACGCCGCGCAGAGCCGGTTCGCCCTTGCTAACCAGATCATCACCCTGCAAGTCGCCATCCAGCAGCAGTTCCTGAATGCCTTCGGCAGCATGCAGCATTTCGATCATGCGCGCCCAATGGTAGGCCAACGTGGCCTGGGTCGCGCTGCCGCCGTCGAATTCCTTGAAGATTTTTCTTTCGGCCTCGGCCAGCGGGGTCGGGATGAAATCGCAATTATTGACGCGCGCCAGAGGGCCGACCCGGTACCAGCCCTCTTCCCGGCCTCTTGACCGGATGAAGGGGAATTTCATGTAAGACCAGGGCCTGACTTCCTCGTGGATATAGTCCCAATAATGGCCGTAATCAACGTGATCGAAAATCGTCTGACCATGTTCGTCGAGAGCGCGCAAGCCGCCGTGGTAAAGATCCATGGCGCCGTCTTTGCGCACCAGGCTCATAAAGCTGGATTTGTAATAACCGAAACCGTTATGGAATTCCGGGTTGCCGGTATAAACCTTCTTGATCAGTTCGACCGCCGCCTGACTCCAGGCAATGATGTTGTCGATGTCCTTCAGCAAAATATTGCGTTCTTCCAGCGACAGGTTTTTGTTCACGCCGCCGGGAATCGCACCGGTGCCATGAACCCGCTTACCCATCGTGATCCGGATGACTTCTTGCCCGTACTTGCGCAGGGCGATGCCTTGTTTTGCGATTTCAGGATAGGCTGCCGCCACGCCGACGATGTTGCGCTTTGCTACGTCGCTATCGAAACCGAACAGCAGGTCGGGCGAGGCGAGATAATAGAAATGCAGGGCGTGGGATTGCAAAATCTGGCCAAGATGCATGAGCCGGCGCAGTTTTTCAGCGGTGGGCGTCAATTGCGCACCGACAATCATGTCCAGCGCCTTCGAGGCCGCCAGATTGTGGCTTACCGGGCAGATTCCGCACAGGCGCTGCACGATGGAGGCGACTTCCCAGTAGGGCCGTCCCTGGATGAATTTCTCGAAGCCCCGGAATTCGACAATATGGAACCGCGCCTGATGCACGCGGTTATCGTCGTCCAGCAACAAGGTAACCTTGCCGTGCCCCTCTACCCGGGACACCGGCTCGATCACCACTCGCTTCAGCCCTTCCGGGTTGGCCGCAGTTTCCAGTTCAAAAGTCATTTTTTATACTCAGTCGTAATGCAGCATTTCATAATCCAGCTTGGGCTCGCGTCCGTTCAGCAGATCAGTCAGGAAGCGCCAGATCGCGTCGCCCGACGGTGGGCAGCCGGGCAGGAAATAATCCACCTTGACCACTTCATTGATCGGGTGAACCTTGTCGAACGGTAATGGCAGTTCCGGGTCGTTGGGCACTTGGCCGCCTTCCAGCCCGCCTTCATACTGGTAAACTTCCTGGAAGCAGTCCCACAAGTCGATGTTGTTGCGCATCGCCGGAATGCCGCCCGTGATGGCGCATGCGCCGATGGCGACCAGAACCTTGCAGTTCTTGCGGAATTCCTTGAGTACATGGACGTTTTCCGCGTTGCATACGCCGCCTTCGACAATCCCGACATCGCACGGGCCGCAGTGCTTGATGTCGGTAAGCGGGGTGCGGTCGAATTCGATCAGTTCGAGAAGCCCCAATAGGCGTTCGTCGATGTCGAGGACGGACATGTGGCAGCCGAAGCAGCCCGCCAGCGAGCAGGTGGCGATGCGCACCTTGAGCTTCGGGTCACTCATGTTTGTCTCCGAGTTGCACATCCTTGATGGTGTGGTGGTCAAAAATACGCTGCCCGATCGGC
The DNA here is from genome assembly GCA_028713975.1 of Sulfuricella sp. Lineage (GTDB taxonomy): Bacteria > Pseudomonadota > Gammaproteobacteria > Burkholderiales > Sulfuricellaceae > Sulfuricella. Next base: position 35,594 of record JAQTNE010000009.1, on the reverse strand, counting down.
ACGGTAAAACCCTGGCGTTTTTTCAGCAGTGCGCCGGTCGGGCAAACCTGCATTGCCTTGTCGGTCGCGGCAAGGTTGGTGTCGCCCAGCAGGCCGCTGGCGGAATTGACCACCAGCGTGGAGCCGATTCCGCGCCCGGACAGGCCGAACACGTTTTTGCCGTCCACATCCCGGCTGGCACGCACGCACAGTTCGCAATATATGCACCGGTTGCGGTCGAGCAGGACATCGGGGTGGGAGGCATCCACCTCGCGCTGCGGATAGAAATGGTTGTAATGTGGGCTCATCATGCCGAGGTAGTAAGCCACGGCCTGAAGCTGACAGTTGCCGCTCTTTTCGCAAGAGGGGCAGATGTGATTGCCCTCGACAAACAACATCTGCGTCAGCGATAGTCTCTCGTCATTCAGCTCCAGCGTATCGCTCAACACCTGCTGGCCTTCCACTGCCGGCATGGTGCAGGATGCGACGTTGCGCCCGTTGACCTTGACCGTGCACAGCTTGCAACTGCCGTGCGGCGTGAATTCGGGGTTGTGGCACAGGTGCGGAATATAGACATCCGCCGCCATGGCCGCATCCATAATAGTCTGGCCTTCCTTGAACGGCACAACCTGGCCGTCGATAGTTATCGTTTTGCTCATAAATGTGCCCATTCATCATCCCGCCCGGTAATCCTGCGCGCGGTTTCCAGCGCGCCATCCAGATCGAAGGCGGGCTCGAACGCCAACGCTTTCAGTTTGCGCTCGAATACATCGGGAAATTTTTCCAAGGCATCCAGCATCGGGTTGGCCGCGCTGCTCCCCAAACCGCAATGACTCATGCTCTTGAGAATGAAGCCAAGCCGTTTTAATTCTTCCATGTCACAAATCGTGCCGTGGCCGCTTCCGATCTTGTCCATGATTTTTTTCTGCAACTGCGTGCCGACGCGGCATGGGGTGCAAAATCCGCAACTTTCATGTGCGAAGAAATGGGCAAAATTGCGCGCGGCCTGAAATAAATCACGGCTGCGCTTGAACACCATGAAGGCACCTGCTGTGGGCAGATCCTCAAAAGCGATTTTCCGGTCGAATTCCTTCCATGAAACCATGACCCCGGACGGGCCGCTGACCTGCACAGCATAAGGGTCTTCCGCGCCACAGTCGTCAAGTATCTGGCGCAGTGTGACGCCAAACGGATATTCGTAGATACCGGGACGGGCGACATCGCCGGAAATGGAAAGCAGCTTGGTGCCAGTGGATTGGGCCGTGCCCATGGCGGCAAACCACTCGCCGCCTTTTTCCGCGATGCGGGCGGAGCAGGCGAAAGTCTCCACGTTGTCCACCACGGTCGGCCTGCCCTTGTAGCCATGAGTCACGGGGAATGGCGGGCGATTGCGCGGACGACCGCGTTTGCCTTCAAGCGATTCGATCAGGGCGGATTCCTCACCGCAAATATAGGCACCCGCACCGAGGTGGATTTCGATGTCGAAGGAAAATCCAGCCTGACCGAGAATATTATCGCCCAGCAAACCGGCCTCGCGGCGGCGCTTCAGCACCCCTTCGAGCTTTTCCAGCAGGTAGCGGTACTCGCCGCGCAAATAGAGAAATCCCTTGCTGGCGCCGACGACGCGGGCACCCACCGTCATGCCCTCGAATACCAGATCGGCATGACTATTGAGCAACACACGATCCTTGAAGGTGCCCGGCTCGCCTTCGTCGGCATTGCACACGATGAAGCGCTCCGGGTTGCCGCCGATATCGCAGATTACGCTACCCTCTTCTTCGGCAATGGCGGCATGGCAGAACGACCACTTCGAAGCGGTCTTGAATCCGGCGCCGCCGCGACCACGTAAATTGGACTGGTCCATTTCGGCCAGGGTCTCTTTCGCACCGCGCGCCAGTACCTGCTTGATGGCTGCGCCCGGCGTGAAAGGCTCGCCCAGCAGCACATCGGTGCGGCAGATGTTGTCCACCACCTCAAACAACATCGGCGGCCACTCGGCGACCGGCTTTTGCGAACGGATCAGCTCGGCAATAAGGTCGAGCCGGTTCTGGTCGAGATTGGTCAAGGGCCAGCCGTTAATCAGCGCGGCAGGCCCCTGATCGCACATGCCGGTGCAGGAAGTATTATCCACGCTGATCAGGCCATCTTCGGATACCCGGCCTTGCTCGACCCAGAGCTTGTTGCACAGATACTTGAGCAGATCATCCTTGCCCAGCATTTGATCGGTGATGTTATTGCTGAACAGAAGACGGTACTGACCGACCGGCTGGGTGGAAAGAAAGGAGTAAAAGCCGACCACTCCCTCCACCGTGACCCGTGGCACGTCAAGATGAGCCGCAATTTGATCAATCGCTTCAGCGGGGATGTGGTGACAGGCATCCTGCACATCGCGCAAAATCTGCAACAACTGTGCAGAATCCTTGCCATGCCGCGCCAGAACCGGCGCTAATATGCGTGAAAGGTCAGAAGATTCGGGCTGCTGCATAAGGAGGGACTCCATATTTTTTCTTCACTCATGGTAACTAATCTTTGCCGGAGCGCCAAATCGACAGAATCAACCAGACGCTGTTGAAAAACGCTGCCACGAAACCGAGCAGGCCGAACAGCGGCAACCCGAAAAGAGTAGGGCCGCCTTTCACCGTCATCACGATCGAGGAGCCGATCACCAGCGATGCCGTCAGAATACCGAGCGTCAGGCGGTTGACGCTGTGGTCGATCTGATGGGAAAAACGCTCCAGGCGTTTGAGGTCGAGGTCGATCTTGAACTTGCCGCGCCGCACCTCCTTGATCAGGCGCGCCACATCGCGCGGCAGGCCGGTGGCGATGGAAAGCAAATCGTGAAGGCTGCGCCTGCCGCGCTTGAGCAGGGCATCCGGTTTGTAGCGCTCGGTGATCACGCGGCGCACAAAGGGCGTAAGATGTTCCACCATGTCGAATTCAGGATCGAGCTGGCGACCCAGGCCCTCCAAGGTAATCAACGCCTTGAACAGCAAGGCAAGATCTGAGGGCATCACCAGGCAGTGGTCGCGCATGATCACGGTCAACTCGCCCAGCAGTGCGCCGAGGCGCAAGTCACGGAGCGGTACATTGGCATAGTTGAAGACGAATTCGCTGACGTCCGCGGCGAGCTTGGCTTCATCCACCACTGCATCGCCGGTCCATTCCAGCAGCACGTCGAGCATCGCTTCGTCGTCCCTGCCGGACAGGGCGGCGAGCAGGTTGACAATCTGGTTGCGCCGCTCGTCCGTCAACCGCCCCACCATGCCGAAATCAATCATCGCGACGCGGTTGCCTGGCAGATAAAACACGTTGCCCGGATGCGGATCGGCGTGATAAAACCCGTCGATCATGATCATCTTGAGGACGGCATCGGCCCCGCGCGCGCCGAGCAGTTTACAGTCCAATCCCGCCGCCTCGACTGCGGCCAGGTTATTGCCCGGCACCCCATCCACCCACTGCTGCACGTTCATGGATTCGCTGGTCCACTCCCAGTACACTTTGGGAATCACGATAGTGTCCGAACCGGCAAAATTTTCCGCAAAACGGTCGATGTTACGCGCCTCGGCGGCGAGATCCAGCTCGCGCCGGATGGAGCGGGTAAATTGCAGAACGATTTGAACCGGCTGGTAACGTCGCAACTCTGGTATCTCGAACTCGACCAGGCGCGCCAGGTGCATCATGATGCGCAAGTCCGCGTCGATCTTGGCACGGATGTTGGGGCGGCGGATTTTCAGAATCACCGGCGTGCCATCGGCCAGTTTGGCATGATGCACCTGGGCAATCGACGCCGCAGCGGTGGCATCAGTCTGTAAATCCAGGAAAACGTCATGAGGTGAGCAGCCCAAAGCCGCCTCAACCTGCGGCAGCAGGCTTTCAAACGGCACCGGCGGCACGCTGCTTTGCAGCTTCTCGAACTCGATGATCCAGTTAGGCGGGAACACGTCCACACGGGTCGCCATTACCTGCCCGAGCTTGACGAATGCCGGCCCCAGTTCCTCCAGCGCGCGCCGCACCCGCACCGGGGCATCGAGGTGCATGACATCGCTCTGCGCTTTCCAGTGCAGGAGACGCCCCGCCCGTTCGAGCAGGGTGCCGATTCCCAGCGCGCGCACGACATCCGCCATGCCATAACGGATCAGGATAGAGGTGATTTCATGAAGGCGCGGCAGGTCGCGCACTACATTAAAGGTTTCCCAGAGCATGGGCTGAATCAGGTTCAGGTTTAGTCTTTTTTCTTCAGCTTCTCCGCCTTTTCATGCAGGGCATCCGCCATGCCAGCGAGTATGCCTCCTGCCAGCGCGGCCAGCCGCACGCTCATCTCGCGGGCAGCTTCCTTACCTGTGACCTTGCTCTCATGCAGCGTGGCGGAAACCTTGTTGCCAAGGGCGTTCATCGTTTTGGCCACACTGGCGCCGGTGTCGGTGCCCGCGCGCCGCGCATGGGCAACCAGGTCTTTCATTTCCTGCTTGATTATGCCGGTCGCGGAATCCGCCACCTGGCTTACGGTGCCGAGAAATTCTTCCTCCAGCCGTTTCAGGTTGACCAGCGCCCAATCAAGATCGCCTTCCGAGAAATCCCTGGCTTGAGATGTCAGTTGTTGCAGCGCCAATTGCGTTGCTTCCGCCGCCTTCGATAACGCCTCGTCCAACCCCGTCATGCCCTCAGTCAAAGCGGACTTTACCTCGCCAGCACGTTTCGATGCCCCCAGACTGATCCCTTCGACCACCGGGCCGATCACCGATTTGATCTCGTCAGCGCTCAATTTTCTGGTTTTCAGTGCCTGCAACGTCAGATTGCGAACTTTCTCGCGGATGTTCACTCCCTGCTCGACCGAGGCGCTCGCCGCCTGCTTGATTTCATCGTGGGAAAGAATGTTTGGGTTGTTTTCGCTCATGACTGCCTCCTTCTCAAGAATTCGAGCCGACTTACTCTGAAATCCACCAAAAATTACTTTATAATGGACGACTTTCACGGCATTACATGCTATTCAGACTACCCTCAACCCCCGGATCACGCAAGCGCCATGTCAGGCCCCACGGCTCGGGTGATGCCATGGCGCTGGCGCAACTGGCGGAACATGCGAGACCTTTGGTTGTCCTCACCGGAACGGCTTGGGATGCCCAGCGTCTGCACGACGAAATACCTTATTTTGCTCCCGGACTTTCGGTGCATCTGCTGCCCGATTGGGAAACGCTCCCTTATGACCAGTTCTCCCCGCACCAGGATCTGATTTCAGAACGTCTGGCGACGCTCTACCAGATTTCGCAAAATGCCTGCGATATCGCAATCATTCCCGCCGCTACCGCGCTTTACCGCCTGCCGCCGCGGGAATTTCTGGCGGCGCATACGTTCTTCCTGAAACAGGGTACACAGCTTGATCTGAACGCCTTGCGCAGCCAGTTGACGCTGGCCGGTTATAGCCACGTCGCGCAGGTTTTAAGCCCCGGCGAATACAGCGTGCGCGGCGGCATTGTCGACCTGTTCCCGATGGGCAGTCCGCTGCCTTACCGCCTGGATTTGTTCGATAACGAAATCGAAAGCATCCGCACCTTCGACGCCGACACCCAGCGCAGCATCTACCCGGTCAGGGAAATCCGCCTGCTGCCGGCACGCGAATTTCCGCTCGACAAGGCCGGACAGGATACGTTCCGGCAAAATTTCCGCGATAAATTCGAGGGCGATCCTTCCAAAAGCCGTTTATACAAGGATGTCAGCGCGGGGCTTGCGCCGCCCGGCGTCGAGTATTACCTGCCGTTATTTTTCGAGAACACCGCCACGCTATTCGACTATCTGCCCGAGGGCGCGCTGATCTGCCAGTACCATGGGCTGGAATCCGCCGCGCAGAATTTCTGGCGCGATACCCAGTCGCGCTACCAGTTGCTGCGCGGCGACCGCGACCGGCCTCTGCTACCGCCGCAGGAACTGTTCTTGTCAGTCGAAACGCTGTTCGCTGCGCTCAAGCCCTATCCGCGCATCGAGCTGAATGCAGAGGCAGAAGAAGAATCTGCCAAGCCCGTTAGCACGTCCCTGCCCACGATCCAGGTTGACCGCCGCGCCGACAACCCGGTTAGCCGTTTGCAGCAATTCGCCGCCGAATTCGATGGCCGCATGCTGCTGCTCGCGGAAAGCCTCGGGCGGCGCGAAACCATGGCGCAATTCCTGGCGGAGCATGGCCTTAGCCTTGTGGTCTGCGAGAGCTACGCCGACTTCGCGGCCAGCCAGGAAAAATTCATGCTCGGCGTCGGCCCGCTCAGCAACGGCTTCATCCTGCCACAGCAGCACCAGGCATTCATCACCGAAACCGAACTCTATGCCACCCAAGTACGCCAGAGCCGCCGCCGCGACGCGACGCGCAAGTCGGCCGTGGAAAACATGCTGCGCGATTTGTCCGAGGTCAAGATCGGCGACCCGGTAGTGCACGAACAACACGGCATAGGCCGCTATCTGGGGCTGGTCAGCCTCGATCTGGGCGAAGGCGAAACGGAGTTTCTCCTGCTCGAATATGCGGGGGACGACAAACTCTATGTGCCGGTTTCACAACTGCACCTGATCGGTCGCTACAGCGGCGCATCGCCGGAATCCGCGCCGTTGCACAAGCTCGGCAGCGGCCAGTGGGAAAAGGCGAAGAAGAAAGCGCTCAGGCAGGCACGCGATACCGCCGCCGAACTGCTCAATCTTTATGCCCAGCGCGCGGCACGCCAGGGTCACGTGTTTCAGATCAAGCCGAACGATTACGAGGCGTTTGTCGCCGGCTTTGCGTTTGAGGAAACGCCGGACCAGGCCGCCGCAATCCAGGCCGTGGTTGAAGACATGACCTCCGGCAAGCCGATGGATCGGCTGATCTGCGGCGATGTCGGCTTCGGCAAAACCGAAGTGGCGCTGCGCGCTGCCTTCGTCGCCGTGGCCGATGGCAAACAGGTGGCGATTTTGGTGCCCACCACCCTGCTCGCCGAGCAGCATTTCCAGAATTTTTCCGACCGCTTTGCCGAATGGCCGGTGAAAATTGCCGAACTGTCGCGCTTCCGCTCCGCCAAGGAACAGACCGAAGCATTGAAAGGCATGGCCGAAGGTAAGATCGACATTGTCATCGGCACCCACAAGCTGATTCAGAAAGATGTCAAATTCAAGAATCTCGGCCTGGTGATTGTCGACGAGGAACATCGTTTCGGCGTGCGCCAGAAAGAGCTGCTGAAAGCGCTGCGCGCCGAGGTGGACGTACTGACCCTGACCGCCACGCCGATCCCGCGCACACTGTCGATGTCGCTGGAAGGGTTGCGCGATTTCTCTGTCATCGCCACGGCGCCGCAGCGCCGTCTCTCGATCAAAACCTTTGTCAGCGCCTACAGCGACGGCATTGTCCGCGAAGCGGTGCTACGCGAACTCAAGCGCGGCGGGCAGATTTATTTCCTGCACAACGAGGTGGAAACCATCCTCAACGTGCAGGAAAAACTCGCCAGGCTGCTGCCCGAAGCGCGCATCGAAGTGGCCCACGGCCAGTTGCGCGAACGCGAACTGGAGCACGTGATGCGCGATTTCTACCAGCAGCGCTTCAACCTGCTGCTGTGCACCACCATCATCGAAACCGGCATCGACATTCCCACCGCCAACACCATCATCATCCATCGTGCCGACAAGTTCGGATTGGCCCAACTCCATCAGCTGCGCGGACGGGTGGGACGCTCCCATCACCAGGCTTATGCCTATCTGCTGACCCCTCCCGGCGATGAGGCCCGTATCACCACACAGGCGAAAAAACGCCTGGAAGCCATCCAGTCGCTGGAAGACCTGGGCGCGGGCTTTTACCTTTCCATGCATGATCTGGAAATCCGGGGGGCCGGTGAAATCCTGGGTGAATCGCAAAGCGGGGAAATGCAGGAGATTGGCTTCAACCTTTATGCCGAAATGCTTAACCAGGCAGTGAAGTCGCTCAAGGCGGGCAATGAACCGGATATCGCCCAGCCGCTCGGCGTCACCACCGAAATCAACCTGCACAGCCCGGCGCTGCTACCCACCGATTATTGCGGCGACGTCAACGAACGCCTGACCCTGTACAAGCGCCTGGCGAACTGCGGTTCTCTGGAAGAACTGGATCAGCTCAATGAGGAATTGATCGACCGCTTCGGCCTGCCGACTGCACACGCCCGCACACTGCTGGACACACATCGCCTGCGCCTCCTCGCCAAACCGCTCGGCATCGCAAAAATCGACGCCAGTAGCAGCGGCATCTTGCTGCAATTTATCCCCAATCCGCCGATTGATCCGGTTAAAATCATCCAGATGATCCAGAGTGGGCCAGAATACAGGCTGGCCGGCCCGGACCGGCTGAAAATCAGCCGGGAGATGCCCGAAGCGAGAAATCGCGTCGAACAGATTACCGCTTTGCTGAAAGAACTTAGCTCATAAGGAAAATAATGCACCTGATCCGTCCCTTTACCGGCCTTAGACCCGCGCCTGACCGCGCCGCCGAAATTGCCGCGCCGCCTTACGATGTGCTCTCCAGTGCGGAAGCGCGTGTGTGCGCCACAGGTAAGCCCTGGAACTTCCTGCATATTTCCAAGCCGGAGATTGACCTGCCGGAAAGCACCGACCCCTACGCACCGGAGGTCTATGCCAAGGCGGCGGAGAATCTGAAAAAAATGCTGGGGGAAGGCGTCTTGGCGCGCGACCCGGCGCCCTGTTATTACGTCTACCGCCTGGTCATGGGCAGCCACAGCCAGATCGGTTTGGTGGCCGCCGCCTCGGTCGCGGATTACGACAACAACCGCATTCGCAAGCACGAATTCACGCGCCCCGACAAGGAAGACGACCGGGTGCGGCAAATCGAGGCGCTTAACGCCCAGACCGGGCCGGTATTGCTGGCCTATCCTGCTGCGCCGCAAGTTGATGCGATTCTGGCGAAGGTCTCAGCCGGCACACCGGATGCCGATGTGACCGCAGACGACGGCATCCGTCACAGCCTGTGGGTGATACGCGACGACGAAACGCTGGCGAAGCTCACCGCCGCTTTCGATGCCATGCCTGCCCTCTACATCGCCGATGGCCACCATCGCTCGGCAGCCGCTTCGCGTGTTGCCGCCGCACGGCGTGCCGCCAATCCAAAGCATTCAGGTGACGAAAGCTACAACTATTTCCTCTCCGTGATCTTTCCTCATCATCAGATGAAAATCATGGATTACAACCGCGTCGTCACTGATTTAAACGGCATGGACACGGTGGTTTTTCTTGAAAAGATTGGGGAGAAATTCTCGATGCAGGCCAGCAGCACGCCGATCAAACCGGGAAAGCCCGGCGAGTTCGGCCTTTATTTGCCAAAGCAGTGGTACCGGCTGGAGATTCGCCCTGAACTCATTCCCGCGGCTGACCCGGTAGCGCGCCTGGATGTGAGCCTGCTGCAAAACCACCTGATCGCGCCTGTTCTCGGTATTAGCGACCCACGCCGCGACAGGCGCATCGACTTCGTCGGCGGCATCCGCGGTCTGCCGGAACTGGAAAGGCGAGTCGATAGCGGCAAAATGGCGGCGGCATTCGCCCTGTTTGCGACGCGCATGGAAGACCTGATGGCGGTGGCCGATGTGGATGAGGTGATGCCGCCCAAGTCCACCTGGTTCGAGCCCAAGCTGGCGGACGGCCTGGTGTCACACGTGCTGGATTGAGCCGGCAAACAAAACCAGCGCAGATTATGCGCTGGATCGTCTTGTGGATCAGGTTTCAGAAGCCGTACCCGCAACGGCTCCTGCATCTTGCTGTTTCAGCGTGGCCGCTCAGGACATGTAGTTAAACAGCGACATCCCTTGCACTTTCATGAAAGATTTCTGCGCGGCATCCAGGATCGTCTGCTGTTTGGTAAGGTTGGTGAGGGCAGTCGCGTAATCCACATCCTGCAACTGCGACATCACCTGCTGATATTGCGTCCCTACGTCGTCCACAAAGGACTGTGCCGTGTCCAACTCATTCAGTCGCCCCCCCACTGCGGTTCTGACTTTCAGTACGTTGCCAAGCGCTTGATCAAGGCCATCCAATGCGTTGTTAACGGCAGCCTGGCTAAACGCCACTGTTCCATCAAGCGCATCGGCAAGGTCGCTTATGACCTTGAATGCATCTCCGACCGTCCCCGGTTTGAATACAGAGTATCCCGGATCGCTCATCTCGATTGAGCGGGATGCATTAATCTGAATCATCCTCTGCCCCTGGTCGCCTTGGTAGCTCCCGGCTCCCGTCACTTGGGTGTAGGGTACGGTACTGCCTTTATAGCCGGAAAAAAGATACTCTCCATTAGCATCCTTCCGGTTTGCCAGCCCAACCAATTCGGCGTATTTTCCGCGAAGATCCGTCGCAAGCGCCAGGCGATTTGCCGCTGACAGGGTAGGATTGCCGGCATTGACGGCCACGGATTTGGCATCCTCGATCAAACTTCCGATATTGCCCAGCGTGCTTTCCTCTGTTTCAAGGGCATTCCGGGCCGTCAAAATATTCTTGCCATAGCCATCATTCAAGGATTTTGACTGGGACACGTCGAGAACCTTCGCAGCTGCCACCGGGTTATCGGAAGGCGCCAGGAAATTTTTATTGCTCGAAACCTGTTGCTGGACTTTCATCAGGTCGGACAACTGCTGCTGAATCGTGTTGACGCCCATGTCATACATGGTGCTGGTACTAATTCTCATGATGCCTCCTTATTTCCCCAAACCGAGCACTGTATCAAAGCACGTAGTGGCGACCTGAATCATTTTTGCTGCTGCCTGATAGGCCTGCTGGTAACGCATCAGGTTTGCCGCCTCCTCATCCATATTGACCCCGGATAATGACTGCTGGGCTTGTTGAGTCTGGGAGACCAGATTGGTTTGGGCCTGGTTCGTTACCTGTATCTCCCGGGTTTTGTTTCCCACCAGGCTGACCAGCCGCCCATAAGCCCCCTGATATGAGGTGGTTTTTTGATCCAAAGTAGTCGCAGTCTGCAAGGCCGCCAGTTGCAAGGCATTGCGCCCGTCGGACACCCCGCCGGTATTGGGTCCAACGGTGAAGGTATCGCCCGCAACCGGGGCACCGCTAATCTGCACGGTCCAGCCGTTATAAGTAATGTTGCCGCCGGGAGTATAGGCCACACCCACCGGATTGCCTGTTCCAACCCCGGTAACATCGAACGTTCCCGCACCAGTAAACGTAATCGTGACCGGTTGCTGCAGGTTCGCATTAGGTGGCGGCGGCGTATTGACACTACCTGCGCTAATCGCTCCCGAACCCGCATTGGCCAATGTCGCGCTGCCAATGATCGGTGCGGCAGCGGCAATCTTGGTCGGATCGGTGATGGCAAGTGAAATATCCCTGGCCCCATTGCGCGTTGGCTCAACCAACCAGCTATCACCGGCGGTGGCTCCAGCCAAATTAATCGTCAGCCCTTCCGATGCGGGTGTCACGACCGCCCCATCGGACAGGCGGGTCAATGTAAATGTTGCAGCACCTGTGGCAACCATTTTGTAATCGCTGGTGGTGAGCAGACCGACATCCGAGAAACTGGCTGTAACGGTGCCGCCAACCGCATTGTTGGTATTCGAAATCACTTTCGGCACCGCCATATTGAAAAGTGTGCCACCCAGCGCGCCATTCAGATCCTGACCGAGCTGATGCTGGTCGTTGAGGGTTTGGGCCAAGCCAATTGCCACCCGGCCAAGCGCATTCTGCGCACTGTCCAACATTTCGCTGCGAAACGCCAATACACCACCCAGGGTGCCGCCTTGCAGGCTGCTCGGCGCCAGAACGCTGCTGCCGGCACCGTTTACCAAATACACATCAAGCTGCTGAGGATCTGCTGCCGATGGAGCGGCGGAGAGGGTAAATGCCTGTTGACCCAGCACCAGGGATTGGCCATTACCCATAAAGATGTTGTAATCGCCGTTATCCTGCTTGAGTACGGTGACGTTGATTTCCTTTGACAGATCCGAGATCAACTGGTCGCGCTGATCCAGCAAATCATTGGCCGGCTGACTGGAACTGGCTTGGGTGAGCATGATCTGCTTATTGATGTAGGCAATCTGCTGCGCGTATCCATTGATCGAACCCACACTGCTGGTGATTTGCCCGTTAACCCCGTTCCGAATCTCTTGCATCCGGTTATTCAGCGCCTGAAAGCGTGCAACCATGGATTGCGCACCGCTCAGGAGCGATTGCCGCGCGGGAATGGAAGACGGGTCGCCAGCAATACCATTAACATTGGTAAAGAAATCCTGCAACGATGGAGAAAGCCCGGCACTGGTGTCGGCAAGCATGTCATCCAGTTGCGTGACCTGGGTCAAATAACTATCCAGGTAACTGCCCTGAGTTTGTTCCTGCCTCAACTGATCCGCAACAAAGTCATTGTAAAGCCGCTTGACCGTAGTGACCTGCACGCCTTGTCCAATATAACCACCACCAGAAAACAGCGGAGTGTTGGCATTCTGCACGATCTGCTGGCGGTTAAAGCCGGTCGTATTGGCATTGCTGATGTTATGCCCAGTCGTCAACAGCCCGGCCTGGGCCGTGCTTAACGCGCTGATGCCTACTCCGAAAATACTCATCTGGTTTCTCCTTGCCAACCTGGAATTCCGCCATCAGCGGTTTCCTGGCATGACTGGCTACATTTCCTTATCGGCAAAAAATGCCGGAACTTTATCCGATTCTGTCCGCACCCGCTGCCAAGCAAACACGGAAGTTACATGCTTATCAACCGCTGCTGCATCTCATCCAGGATTTTCAAACCCTGGGCATTGGACTGATATTCGCGCTGGGCAATGATCAGGTTGACCAGGTTAACATTCAGGTCGACAACCGACGCCTCCACCGCACTGGACTGTAACAGGCCCAGGCCTTTTGTGTTGGGCGCACCGGAAACCATCGCACCGGAAGCTGGCGACACCTGCCACAGGTTGTTGCCAATCGACTCCAGGCCTTGAGGATTCCTGAAACTGAACAGCCCGACTGTTGCTATAGTCTGGGCGCTGCCATCCTTGTTGATGCTGCTAATAACGCCATTTGCGTCAATCTTGAAATTACCCAAAACCGCCGGGTCGATTTTTATCGGGCCGGAAGTTCCCATCAACTGCTCGCCATTATCGGTCACCACATAACCGCTCTTGTCCAGGTGAAACTGGCCATTCCGTGTATAAGCCAATGACCCATCGCTGATTTTTACTTGAAAAAACCCATTGCCGTTGATCGCCATATCCAACGGATTTTCTGTCAGCTTGATCTCGCCCTGGTTGAACTCCTGCACTGTGGTAGTGGGCATGACACCCATTCCGACTCCGCCGACGCCGGAAAAATCGCTGCATTTGCTCATTGTTTGCTTGAAACCTACCGTGGACGTATTGGCAATATTGTTGCCGATCAAATCCAGTTTCCGTGTGGATTGGCTCAATCCGCTGATGATGGTCGAGAAATTCATGGTTTACTCCTTGAAATAACTGATGTGCCGAAGCTTAACCTTATGCGAAGCAACAATCGTTCCAGCGCCAGAAAATGGTGATTAGCCCACCAATGCCTGACGCATCGTCTGGCTATTCAAGACACGGGTCAGTTTGTCTGCATAGCGCGGGTCGGTGGCATAGCCGGAATCCTGCAAGGCACGCGCGAAACCAGCCGCGTCGCCGCCCTGGCCGAGAACCGCCTGGTAGCGTGGATTATTTTGCAGCAGCCTGGCGTAATCGCGGAAGCTTTCTGCATAAGAGGAATAGGCACGGAACAGCTCGGTTTTCTTTTGCGGCATGCCGTTCTGGTATTCGGTGGTCGTCACGGCCGCCACGTCGCCCGTCCAGCTTTTGCCCGCCTTGATGCCGAACAGGTTGTGGCTATTCTTGCCGTCAGCGGCAAGAATTTGCCGCTGCCCCCAGCCGCTTTCGAGCGCTGCCTGCCCCAGCAGGAAATGCGGCGGAATGCCCAAGGCCTTGCCAGCCTCGTCGGCATGCGGCAACAGTTTGTCGAGGAAGGCCTGGGCAGAAGAAATCGCCGATGATTTCTCTGCCGTTGAAACGGGCGCCACGGTGGGAGCGGGCGCCACAAGCTGGGGGAACAGGGCGCGAAGCGGCAATTTTCCGGCTTCAGTCGGCGCCACGGGCGTCTTGTCCGCCACATCCGGCGCCACTGTTTGGCGGCTCATCTGCTTTACGATCATGTCAGCCAGGCCGATGCCTTTTCCTGTCGCAAGCTTCTGCGCCAACTGCTGGTCGAACATCTGCGTGTAGAGCTTGCTCTGATCGTTGTCGAATATTGGGTTGCCGGGCGATCCGTCACGCATGCTTTTCAACAGCATGTTCAGGAATATTCCCTCGAACTGCTGCGCCGCGGCCTTAAGCCCTGCATCAGGATCCTGCTTTGCCTGCAAGCGCAATTTGCCAACACTTTGCGTGTCGAGCGCGAACCGGGATGAGATGTCCTGAGCAGAAATCATGATTTTTCTAAATGACTTCCAGCTCGGCGCGCAGAGCGCCCGCCACCTTCATCGCCTGAAGAATGGTAAGCAAATCCTGGGGGGTGGCGCCGACCGCGTTGAGCGCTTTCACCACGTCATTCAGCGAGGCGCTGCCCGGCAACATGACCAGCCCGCCTTTTTCCGCCTTGACTTCGACCTGAGACTGCTGCGCCACCACCGTTTCCCCCTTGGACAAGGGCGCGGGCTGGCTCACCCTGGGTTCGCTGGTGATTGTCACAGTCAGGCCGCCATGTGCGACAGCGCAGGTATCTACCGTCACCGACTTGTTCATCACTACCGAACCGGTGCGCGCGTTCATGATCACTTTGGCCATGGATTCGCCCGGAGTAACCGCCAGATTTTCCATGCGCGACATGAAAGAAACCCGCCGGTTGATGTCGCGCGGTGCCAACACCTTGATGACCCGGCCATTTTCGGCACTGGCCGTACCCTCGCCAAAAGAACGGTTGATGGACGTAACCACCCGGCTGGCGGTGGTGTAGTCAGAATCTTTCAAATCCAGTGCAATATAATCACCTTGGCCCAGCGGCATATCCACGGCTCTTTCCACGGTAGCGCCATCGGGAATGCGGCCAACGCTCAACTGATTCACCTGCGTACTATTACCGCCCTTGGACGCGCCCGCGCCACCGACCATCAGGTTCCCTTGCGCCATGCCGTAAACCTGTCCATCCGCGCCTTTGAGCGGCGTCATCACCAGAGTGCCACCACGCAGGCTCTTCGCATTGCCGATGGAAGACACGGTGACATCCAGCGTCTGGCCCGGTTTGGCGAAAGGCGGCAATGATGCCGTCACCGTTACTGCCGCCACGTTTTTCAGTTGCAGGTTGGTGCCGGCAGGCAGGTTCACACCAAGCTGGCCGAGCATGCTGACAATGCTTTGCACGGTAAAGGGCGTCTGGGTTGTCTGGTCGCCACTACCATCCAGCCCCACCACCAGCCCGTAACCAATCAACTGGTTGCTGCGTACCCCCTGAATGGAGGCGATATCCTTGATGCGTTCGGCCTGAACCGGCAGGGCCATCAACATGGTCGCCACGAGAGGTAAGATTTTTTTAAATAATGTCATTTCAGTCCCCGCCAATTCAAAATGAATGAATCCTGAATCAGTATTAAGCAGGAAACATGCCAGATACAAATCCAAGGGGAAGATTGCGGGAGTCAAGCGGCAGCCTGGCACTTAACGTGCGGCAGCGCATGCCGAAAAAGAATCCGCAGGCGGCAAAAATTGCCGCCTGCGGTGAGTGATTTGCGTGACGTCAGGCAGTAACCGTCAGAAAGGCAGTACCGACAAGAAGAACTTCGTGAGCCATCCCATCGCCTGCGCCGAATCTATTTCGCCCCGGCCCTTGAACTCGATCCGCGCATCCGCCACCTGGGTGGAAGAAACGGTATTCGACGATGAAATCGTGCTCGGATTAACCACTCCGGAGAACCTGACATACTCGGTACCTTCATTGATGCCCATCTGCTTCTCGCCGCTGACCAGCAAATTGCCGTTCGGCAGCACGTCAATGACGGTCACGGTGATTGTTCCAAGAAGGGCGTTTTTCTGCGCACTATCCCCCTTCCCGGAAAAACTTTGTGCGCCGCTTGCGGTGACGCTGGTATCGAAATTAGCCCCCCCGATCAGGCCACCCAGCCCCAGTTTCGACGGGCTGGGCGTGTAACCCAGGATCGTGGGCGTAGCCATCGTTTGGCTTACACTGCTCGATTTATCGGCAGTGGAACTGACGTTCTTGCTGGCACTGGTGGTTTCTGAAATATTGATGGTGATCACATCGCCAACATTGCGCGCGCGGCGATCCTCGAACAAGGGACGGGAATAATTCGCCTGGAAGATGGCACCGCCGCTGGCGACGCGATCCGGCGCCGGTGCCGGCCTGACAGTCATCGGTTGATGAACGTTGGTAGAAGGCACCGTGGAACAACCTGCCAGCGCCAACAGACCGATCAAGGCCAAAACCATCAATCCAAGCTTGGCGGCCAGCATTGACACGGAAGTCATCTGCGTTTCATGAACAGCAACGCCCGGGGCAACCGCATCGAGTCCAGGAAATCCCCTGTCCGCATAATTCCTGTTAATAAATATCTCAGCCATGATTATTCCCCGTGTTGGAAGCCGTCTTACATCTGCGCCAGTTTCTGCAACATCTGGTCAGAAGCCGTCACCGACTTGGAATTCAGATCGTAGGCGCGCTGCGCTTCGATCATGTTGACCAGTTCCTCAACCACATTGACGTTGGAAGCCTCCACATAATTCTGGTTCAACACACCGACCCCGTTGGTGCCCGGCGTGTTCGGCAAGGGCGCGCCGGAAGCGGCGGTTTCCAGGTATAAATTCTCACCCTGACTGGACAGGCCGGCCGGGTTGATAAAGTTAGCCAACTGGATGCTCCCCACTTGCTGCGCCGCCGCATTGCCCGGTTGCACCACCGACACCGTACCATCCCTGCCGATGGTGACGCTCAACGCGTCCGCCGGGATGGTAATGGCGGGCTGAATCGGGAAACCGCTGGCAGTGACCATTTGCCCTTGGCTATCGGTCTGAAAAGAGCCGTCGCGGGTATACGCCGTGCTGCCGTCCGGCATCAGTATCTGAAAAAATCCCTTGCCGTTGATGGCGACATCAAGAGGATTGCCAGTCTGTGTAAGGTTACCCTGAAGGTGAATTTTCTCCGTCGCTACCGGACGCACACCGGTGCCAAGCTGCAAGCCGGAAGGAAGCTGGGTTTGCTGCGAAGACTGGGCACCGGGCTGGCGCTCGGTCTGGTAGAGCAGATCCTCGAACACCGCGCGCGATCTCTTGAAACCATTGGTGGCGACGTTCGCAATGTTGTTGGTGATCACGTCCATGTGCATCTGCTGCGCTTCAAGGCCGGTCTTGGCTATCCAGAGGGAACGGATCATGGTTTATTCCTTTATGCGCTCAAGTTTATTAGTTGGCTGGCCTTGCCAGCGTTGGTTTCGGCGTTTTGCAGCAGCTTCATCTGCATATCGAATTGGCGCGACAGGCTGATCATGCTGACCAGCGCATCGACCACGCTGACATTACTGGTTTCCAGCGATTTCTGCATCAACCCGACACTGGCGTCCGACGGAGCCGGCAGGCCGCTTTTCAACCGAAACAGGCCGTCGCCGCTTTTGGCCAGATCGGCTTCCGGCGGATTGACCAGTTTGAGCCGACCGACCATCGCAACGGTATTGGGAGTCTGTCCCATCGGTATAATCGAGACGGTGCCGTCCTTGCCAATCGTAATCTCCGCATCGGGCTGCACCGCAATCGGCCCGCCATCGCCCAATACGCTCAGGCCATTGCGGGTTTGCAGCAGGCCGTTTGCGCCGATCTGCAGGCTGCCATCGCGAGTGTAGGCCTCACTGCCATCCGCCGCCTGCACCGCAATCCACCCTTTGCCCTGCACCGCCACGTCCAGATCGCGGCCGGTGCTTTGAATCGCGCCTGAGGACAAATCTGCGCCGGTGGTGGAATCCACCACGAAAGTGCGCGTCTGGGCGCCATCTCCCAGCACCGGCAGGGCGCGAAACGCATTGGCTTCGGCCTTGTAGCCGGTGGTGGAGGCATTGGCGAGGTTATGCGCCGTCACTGCCTGCTGCTGCATGCTGTGCTTGGCGCCGTTCATCGCAATATAGATCAGGCGGTCCATAGTCGAGTCCTGGGTTCGGTGCTGCGCCCAGGTACCGAGCGGTTTTACTCAGTACCCGGCGCTATTTATTAGCGGAGGTTAACGATGGTCTGCATTATTGAATCCTGGGTCTTGATGGTCTGCGCATTGGCTTGATAGATTCGCTGCGCGGTAATCATGTTGACCAGCTCGGCGGTCAAATCAACGTTCGAGTCCTCCGTGGCCCCGGACTGCATCAACCCGAATTTGCCGGTTCCCGCCGCCCCAATCAGGACGGGGCCTGATTCCGAAGTTTCCGCCCACTGGTTATTTCCCAGCGATTGCAACCCTTGCGGGTTCGTAAAATTAGCCAGAATCACCTGCCCCAGAACCCTGGATTGCCCATTGGTATAGCGGCCTAGAATCGTGCCATCTGCGGATATGTTGAATCCCGCCAGATTGCCTGATGTAAAGCCATCCTGAGACAGGGAGTTGATACTGAAATCCGCGCCAAACTGCGTGGTTCCCGTTAAATTCAGGTCTATCAATTGCGGAGTCGCCGCACCATTGGCCAGCGCAACGCTCATCGGACCCAGCGGCATCGCAGTGGTAAGCATGCCAGAACTGTTAAAAGTCACTTGCCCCACTTTGGCAGGCAAGACAGTGACGCTTGCTCCATCAACAGTTGCATACACGTTCCAGGTATTGGGGACGGCATCTTTCACATAGTAGGTCAACAACACGTGACTATTACCCAAGGAGTCGTATACGTTCACCGGGGTGGATTTGTTGAAGCTGGTCGAGTCATTGGGGTTAAAAACGGGAACCGGCACCGTATCCCTTGAATCGAGATTCACGCCAGCACCCACCTTGGTCGTCGGGCTGGGTATCACCGATTGCTTGGCCGCCGTAAGCTGAATATCTACCGGGTTGGTAGCACTGATATTCCCGGCAGCATCCACATCGTAGCCCGTCAAGTGCATGCCCGCACTGTTTACGATGTAACCGTTCTTGTCCATTTGGAACTGGCCGTTCCGGGTATAGGACGCGACACCATTAGAGCTCATGCGGAAAAAACCGTTGCCGTTGATCGCCACATCCAGAGGGTTGCTGCTGGTGGTAATATTTCCCTGGGTAAATTGCTGTGGCGCAGCCGCCAGCTTGGTGCCGATGCCGATTAAAGTACCACCGCTGCCATTCAGCGAGGCCGCGAACACATCGGCGAATTGCGCCTGCGCGCCTTTGAACCCGGCAGTTCCCGCGTTGGCGACGTTGTTGCCGATCACGTCAAGGCTCTTGGAAGCCCCGTTCAGTCCACTCAATCCTTGTTGAAATCCCATGATGACCTCCGCTCTAGAAAATTTGTTTTACGTTGGTGATATTCACGCTGCCCAGCAAATCGGTATTCAGCGTCACTCCCGAGGCATTGAGGGACACGCTGCCCACAGTGCCCAGTGACAACAGGTTGTCTGCTGTCACGTCCACTTTTTTACCATCCTGGAGCGTGCTCACCTCGAACTTGTAGGTGCCATTCGGTGCGGCTGTGCCGCTGCTGGTTGAGCCATCCCACTGGAACAGCACATTTCCCGCCTTCTGCGCGCCGATGTTCATGCTCTCAAGAACATTTCCGGCAGCATCCTTGATCGTCACCACCGCCTGATCCACCGGCTGGCTCAGGGCAAAACCGCCGGCGCTGGTGCCATTTTGCAGCGACAGGCTGGAGCCGGGCGCCAGTATGCTGCGCCCGATCATGCCGGCCGCCTGCAATGACTGGCTCGATGTGAATGAACTCGACATTGACTGCAATGCGGTATTCAATTTTTCTATCCCGGTGACCGTGCTCAACTGAGCCATCTGCGAAGTCACCTGGGCATTGTCCAGGGGGTTGAGCGGATCCTGGTTTTTCATCTGCGCCACCAGAAGCTGAAGGAAGCGATCTTCCGTTGATTGGGCATCCGCCTTTTTAGCCGTACTTGTGCCGGAGGCTGCTGTGCCGGTTACGCTGCTGGTATCTACTGTCACACTCATTTCAACCTCCTTAAAATACTTGCTGAGCTAGCTGTTATTTCTACAAGCAATTACTGGGCCAGAAATTACTGGCCTAACGTAAGGGTCTTCATAAGTAACGTCTTGGCCGTATTCATCATGTCCGCATTGTTCTGGTAAGAACGCGAGGCCGAAATCATGTTGACCATTTCTTCCACCACATTGACATTAGGCATGGCCACATAGCCCTGGCTATCGGCCAATGGGTGCTTGGGGTCGTACATCATTTTCATCGGCGACGGGTCTTCGATTACCCCTGCCACCTTCACACCGGCGGTTCCGGAACCGCTGCCGCCGAGCGGCGTCGCGCTGAACACCACCTGTTTCGCGCGGTAAGGCTGGCCGGTCGAACTGGTGGCGCTATCCGCATTGGCCAGGTTGCTCGCCACCGCATTGAGGCGCTGCGACTGCGCCGTCATGCCCGAACCCGCTATGTTGAACACATTAGATAAAGACATTATTCTTTCACCGCAGAGATCATTTCGCTGAATTTGTTCCGCATTTGCTCGATAAGGAACTGATAGTGGATGGCATTGTCGGTAAACTGCGCCCGTTCCTGATCCATATCCACCGTGTTGCCATCAATGCTGGGCTGTACGGCAGTACGGTAAAGCGGTTGCGCATTCAACACCCCGCCGGGAACCTGCAGATGCCCGGACGATGTCGTGCTCATATCCAGCTTCCCGACCTGCATGCCTTGGGCACGTTGCAGCTCCTTGGCGAAATCGACATCCCGTGCCTTGTAGTTGGGCGTGTCGGAATTGGCGATGTTCGATGCCAGAACTTGCTGCCGGTAAGCGCGTAAATCCAGTGCGTCCTGCATGAATTTGAATTCGCTGTTAAGACTGCCGATCATTTCAGTCATTTCCCAATCAAGTTTACTCAGATCAGGTAAAAGCACGAACTGTGCCAGCTTGTGTTTTAGGGGCTAGTAGTTAGTCACGGTAAAATGGGTGGACACGGCACGGGCCGACTACCTCCCCCTTTGTAAAAGGTGGGGTATCTCTGGTGTTTCAGCGTGACGGACTACTAGGGACAGAGGACTGCTGCCAAGCGGCAATTCTTGCCGTGGGCGGCAAGAATTGTACTGCGGAGATAGATTATTCGGCGGGGAATACCCGGTTGCGGCCCGCCGCCTTTGCCCTGTAGAGGGCCTGATCGGCGCGTTCGATAATGGCGTCGACCGATTCGACCGGCAGGCGCAGGGCAACACCTGCGCTAAAGGTGATCAACAATTTCTCGTTTTTGTGCAGGAAAAACTTTTTGGTCAGCTCTCGCTGTAGCCGCGTCAAAGTGTTCACTCCTTCATCAATGCCGGTTTCCGGCAGGATAATGATAAATTCCTCTCCGCCGAAACGCGCAATCACGTCCGTCGGTCGCAAGGCTTCCTTAACCACGCGCACCAGATGAACCAGCGCCTCGTCGCCGACCTCGTGGCCGTAGGTGTCATTGAGGCGCTTGAAATAATCGATATCCAGCAACGCAACGCAAAGCGGCGTGTTCAACCTCTCGGCACGCGCGAACTCGCGCTCGAATGCATCGTCCATCCCGCGCCGGTTAAGGGTGCCAGTCTGGTAATCTTCATGTGCCAAACTGGTGGTTCTGTCGAGCTCGGCTTCCAGTTCCTTGATT
The DNA here is from genome assembly GCA_028713975.1 of Sulfuricella sp. GTDB lineage: Bacteria > Pseudomonadota > Gammaproteobacteria > Burkholderiales > Sulfuricellaceae > Sulfuricella. The sequence continues at coordinate 13,853 of JAQTNE010000009.1, read as the reverse complement.
TTGTGCTCGGAAGCATCCACCTGCCTGCGCGTTTCCTCAATTTCGTCGCGCGAGCGCTGCATATCGGCCTGCATCCCTCGAGTATCGGCCATCAGATTCTCAAGAATGCGGTTCAACTGGTTGATATCCTCGGTCTTGCTGATCTGCAAGGAATAATTTTCGATTTTTTTATGATACTCGGATGTGCTGGATGACATTTCGCCCAGTCGGTCGATAAACGTCGTTACCATGTGCTTCAAGGTCGTCTTGGCCTCATTCAGCCCCTGCTTTAATGCGCCCTGTTTGTAGATTATCTCCTTGAAGCTGCGTTCCACATCGTGGATGACACGGGGGCTCAGGGGATGGGAAATGATTTCCTGCACCACGGCAATTTGGCCATGCAACCACTGATCGTCCAGAGAAAGCTCGCTGATATTTTTTACCAGCAAACCCAGCAGTTTCAGCAGCCCGTCCATGATCAGCGCGTCGGATTCGCCGCGCAACTCGAGCTTGACCCAGAACTGTTTGAGCAATTTGGTCAGTTTCTCCAGTTCTGCGGGGCTCTCCGTCGCACGTACCGTTACCGCCAACTGATTAGCTTCGCCAGCCAGTTCCGGGAACTGTGTAAACCGGGGAACAATACCGGTTTCCAATGCCTGGGCGAGCATTTCTCTTAGCAGCCTGAAATTCTCTTTTAAAAGCGTGTTCGCACTGACCGCCAGAGTATTTGTCCTTGCAGCGGGCTGCTCTTGCGCCAATTGAGGCTCTGTCGCCGGAGTTTCATCATCCAGCATCCCTCCTGCCTGACCAACGGGGTTCCTGGCCCACGCGAATACCAGTGCCTGCAGTTTTTTATGCAGGATTTGGGGGTTTGAAGCAAAATTGATCAACACTCTTTCCAGCCCATCTCTTTTCCTGGCAACAGAAAGCCCGCTTTGCTTGAGTTCCCATTGCTTCAACAGTTCACGAATCAAATTCGCCCAGGATTCATCCTCATCGCCGGGCAATCCAACCAGGTCGGAAAGCCCGGATTCAAGCCCCTTCCAATCGTGCTCCGCTATCGCCTTGTCGATAACTGCCACGGCCTGTCTCAAGGCTGGATTTTTCCTGGACAGTTCTTGCAATATTTTTTGCAATGCTTTGTCCGCGCTCTGAGCCTCGGCACCGACAGGTGCACCGGACACTTCGCTGTAAATTTTCTGGTAGTTTTCTGGCGTCGGTGCAACGCGCCGCGTCGATAGCAGTTTCAGCGTCTCGCGGGCAATGTCGGTAGGATTAGTGAATGTCGGCATGTGGTTAATAAAGTCGATAGGCGACTTTGATTCAGGTTCCAACCCGATGGGAATCTAGTTGGTTTATCATAGCACCCACCATATCGCGCTTCAATCCATACCTTTTTTCAGGTTACAATTCATCTCATTCATTACCAATCCGTATCTCAGATGGACAACCTCCCGGCCCGACCCTCTTTCGCCAGCAAACGCTTTCATATGGCGCTCTGCGGCCTGCTTCTCTCGCTCTTGCCCATTTTCGCCAGTGCCGCAGCAACACAAGACATCGGTGCAATCCGCAAGGCAGTGGACAGTTTTGTACGGCAGAATACCGCCGGACAATCCGGAGAGATGGAACTGACCGTGGGCGCGATTGACCCGCGCCTGCGCCTCCCTGCCTGCGATGCGCCTGAAGTTTTTCTCCCCACCGGCAGCCGCCTGTGGGGCAATGCCACGGTAGGTGTGCGTTGCCAAGGCGCCACCCCGTGGACTATTTACGTGCCGGTCAGCGTCAAGGTCATGGCGCAGGTCGCCGTTGCCGCCCATCCCTTGAGCGCCGGCCAGACAGTCAGCCAATCCGATGTTCTGCTGCAAGGCAGTGACCTTTCGCAACTCCCCCCCGGCGTAATTCTCGACCCCGCACTAGCCATCGGCAAAACCGTCATCAGCGGCGTTTCATCCGGACAGGCTTTCCGGCAGGACATGCTACGCTCACCTCAAGTCATACAGCAGGGACAAACCGTAAAGCTCGTGGCAAAAGGCAGCGGATTCCAGGTCAGTTCGGAGGGCAAGGCGCTGGCCAATGCCACGCTGGGGCAAACGGTGTCGGTGCGCACCCAGTCAGGCCAGATCATCAACGGCATTGCCCGGCAAAATGGCGTCGTTGAAGTGAATTTTTAAAAATCATGAATTGAGATGCTATGACCGCTAACATTCTGGACGGCAAAGCGCTGTCCGCACAAATTCTGCAACAGGTCAGGCAAAACGTGGAAGCGCGCCTCTCCGCCGGAAAGCGCGCCCCAGCCTTGGCGGTGATCCTGGTTGGCGCGGAACCGGCCTCGGCGATCTATGTGCGCAACAAACGCCGCTCCTGCGAAATCTCCGGCGTACGCTCGGTTTCTCACGACCTGCCGGCCACCTCCTCGCAAGAACAACTGCTGGCACTGATCGACCAACTCAACGAGGACCCGGAAATCGACGGCATCCTGGTACAACTGCCTGTCCCCAAGCATATCGATCCGGAAACCATCATCGAGCGCATCCATCCCGACAAGGATGTGGACGGCTTTCACCCCTATAACATCGGTCGCCTCGCCCTGCGCATCCCAACCCTGCGCCCATGCACGCCGCGCGGCGTGGTGACCCTGCTGAAAACCACCGGTGAAGAACTCAAAGGCAAGCATGCCGTGATTGTCGGCGCCTCCAACATTGTTGGCCGGCCAATGGGGTTGGAACTGCTACTGGCTGGCTGCACGGTCACCACCACCCACCGCTTCACCAAGGATCTGCAAAGCTTCGTTCGTCAGGCGGAAATTTTAGTGGTGGCCGTGGGCAAGCCGAAATTCATCCCGGGCGACTGGATACCCGAGGGCTCAACGGTGATCGACGTCGGCATCAACCGCCTGCCGGACGGCAGCATCTGCGGCGATGTGGATTACGAGACCGCCAGGCAGCACGCGGCGTGGATCACACCGGTACCCGGCGGCGTGGGCCCGATGACGGTCGCCACCCTGCTGGAAAACACGCTGGAGGCTGCGCAGAAACACGCGCCCTGATCAGGCGGCGGCATGCCAGTGCCGCAACAGGTCGAGATCGACGCATTCCTGGCCGGGTGCCTCGCCGCCAATCAAGCGGAATGGCTGACCCGGTTCGCCGAGATCGCTCAGCACTGCCACCACCCCGGGGAAATGATGGTTAAGCGTGTAATCATTGACCGTCACCAGGGTTTTCAGCTTCGCGCCGGTACTGGCCAACACGCCGTTCTCGGAATCCTCCAGCGCCAGGCAGTCGGTCGCAGTTAGCCCCATCTTCTCCAGCGCCCAGAAATAGATATCGGGTGCCGGCTTCTTTGCCGGCACGATATCGCCAGCGGCAATCACCTCGAACCATTCCGCCGGATCGCCACCCAGCGTATTGCCGAGCAGAGCGGTGACGTTTTCCGGGGTGGTAGTGGTGGCAATCGCCAATCGCATGCCGGCCTCCCTGGCTTCGCTCAACAACCGCTTGACGCCGCTACGTAGCGGGATGCCGCCCCGGCCCAGAAGATCGACGTAATGGCGGGTCTTGGCCTTGTGAAGCGCCACCACCAAGTCGTCAAAGTCCCGCGGTTTGGCAAAATCCGGACGGAAACTATCGACATAGTAACGAATGCGCTCCTTGCCGCCAGTTACCGCGAGCAGTTTTCCATACAAGGCGACATCCCAGTCCCAATCCAGACCCATTTCACGAAATACCGCATTGAAGGCCACCCGATGACCATCACGTTCGGTATCGGCAAGCGTCCCGTCCACGTCGAAAATCAAGGCATTTAACACTCTTGTTCCTTTGTCAATTCTTGCGATAAGTCAAAATTTCTGCTATTAAAGCGGTTTTGCCAAATAACGGTAGAGTACAAATGCCCGCAGAATCACACAAACAATTCACTCCGTACGTTCCTAAAAAGAAGGAAGAGTACATGAACCCCCGCCAGCTTGCGCATTTTCGCAAAATCCTCGAAGACTGGAAAGGTGAGTTGAGCCAGGACATCGACCGAACCGTGCACACCATGCAGGACGAGGCGACTGTTTTCGCCGACCCCAATGACCGCGCCAGCCAGGAATCCGATATGGCGCTGGAACTCAGGAACCGCGACCGCGAACGCAAACTGATCAAGAAGATCAACGAAACCATTATCAAAATCGAAGCTGAGGATTATGGTTACTGCGAAAGCTGCGGCGTCGAAATTGGTTTGAAACGCCTTGAAGCGCGCCCCACAGCCACGCTGTGCATCGATTGCAAAACCCTCGACGAACTACGGGAAAAGCAAGTTGCCAAATGAAATAGGCAACTTGCTTTCAGTGAAAACTAACCTTTGCCGTAGGCTACCTTAAGCCGCCCAAAGTTTTCATATGCAATCCGTCGCCACCTCCATTGACCCTGCCTTGGATGAATTCAATCGACTGATGAACGGTCGGTTGTTCAGCCTGCTTTCATGGGATCAATTGACTGAATTCTGGGGCACAATCAACCGGGACGCGGGCTGGTATCTGTATGCTGTCGGCGAAGCGCCACCCTCGCTTGTCGCCGCATCTGACCAAGTGGAAAGATTCATTGCCGAAATGGATATGCTGCTGCGGCGCGATCACCATGAGAGCTATTGCGGCATCGTTTATGCGGACAACCTGGATAGCCCATCCCTCATCAAGATTTACGACCCCAACAATCTGGGCGTCTCCTGCGGCTCCAGCAAGCACCCGCCATTGCCCGGCTGGATCATGAGCAGGGTCATCCCCGCTGAGTTGCAGCAGGAACACGTCTTGCCTGCCAACCGCAAGCGCTGGTGGCAAAACCTGTTCAGTCAGGATTAAGTCATTTACCAAAAAAAAAGCCCCTTGGTTTTACCAAGGGGCTTTTTCTCCGAAAGACAAGCCGGAAAAGCGCTTAGACCTCGCTACCTTCGGGTTTCTTTGCCGCAGCAGGCGGTTCCATCAGAGCTTTCATCGAGAGGCGTAGACGGCCCTTCTCGTCGGCTTCCAGAACCTTGACCTTAACGACCTGCCCTTCGCTCAGGTAATCAGAAACGGCATTCACCCGCTCGTGAGCAATTTGCGAAATATGCAACAAGCCATCTTTGCCCGGCAGCACGCTGACAATGGCACCAAAATCCAGCAGCTTGAGCACAGTGCCTTCATAGGTTTTGCCCACTTCGACTTCGGCAGTCAATTCCATGATGCGTTTCTTGGCCATTTCACCGGCTTCAGAGCTCAGGCAAGCGATATTCACTGTCCCGTCTTCGGTAATGTCGATCGTAGTCCCGGTTTCTTCGGTCAGCGCACGAATCACCGCGCCGCCCTTGCCGATCACGTCACGAATTTTTTCCGGGTTGATCTTGATGGTAATAATACGCGGTGCATAAGCCGACATTTCCTGGCGTGCATGCGGCACGGCCTCATGCATGATGCCGAGGATGTGCATGCGACCTTCACGCGCCTGGCTGAGTGCGACCTGCATGATTTCCTTGGTAATCCCAAGAATCTTGATGTCCATCTGCAAAGCGGTGATGCCGGCATCCGTTCCAGCCACCTTGAAGTCCATGTCGCCCAGATGATCTTCATCACCCAGAATATCGGTCAACACGGCGAAGCGATTGCCTTCCTTGATCAGGCCCATGGCGATACCGGCAACGTGAGCCTTCATCGGCACACCGGCATCCATCAGCGACAGACAGCCGCCGCAAACCGACGCCATCGAACTGGAACCGTTAGACTCGGTAATTTCGGAAACCACGCGCATGGTGTAGCCGAATTCTTCAGCACTCGGCAATGCAGCCACCAAAGCACGTTTGGCTAAACGACCATGACCGATTTCACGCCGCTTCGGTGTTCCAACCCGGCCACATTCGCCTGTCGCGTAAGGAGGGAAATTGTAATGCAACAGGAAGCGGTCTTTATATTCGCCTTGCAACGAATCGATGATCTGCTCATCGCGCCCGGTGCCCAGCGTGGCAACCACCAGTGCTTGCGTTTCGCCACGGGTAAATAAGGCCGAACCATGGGCACGGGGCAAAACGCCGGTGCGAATGGTGATGGGGCGAACGGAACGGGTATCGCGACCATCAATACGTGGCTCACCGTCGAGAATCTGGCTACGCACAATTTTGGCTTCCAGGCTTTCGAAGATGCCTTTGATCTGGTTGACGCGGGCAGTATCCATGCCTTCAGTAATCAACTCACCCAAAACCCGGTTGCGGATCTCGTCGATGCACTGGTAACGCTCTTGCTTCTGGCGAATTTTATATGCCTTGTTCAGATCCACCTGTGCCAGTTGGGCGATTTTTTCGATCAGTTCCAGATCTTTCTCTGGCGCTTTCCAATCCCATGGCGTTGGCGCGACTTCATCGACCAGATCGTTGATCATGTTGATCACGGCCTGCATTTCATCGTGCCCAAACACCACTGCGCCAAGCATGACATCTTCAGGCAGTTCCATGGCTTCGGACTCAACCATCAGAACCGCTTCTTCGGTGCCGGCGACAACCAGGTTCAGCTTGGTAGAAGCCAATTCTGTCGCCGTCGGGTTCAATACGTATTCGCCGTTAATGTAACCGACACGGGCTGCACCAATCGGGCCATTAAAGGGTATCCCCGAGATAGCCAAAGCGGCAGAAGCGCCAATCAATGCAGGGATGTCTGAGTCAATCTCGTTTTCAGAGGACATGACGGTAGCAACAATTTGCACGTCATTGTAGAAGCTATCAGGGAAAAGCGGGCGCAACGGGCGGTCGATCAACCGTGAGGTCAGAATTTCTTTCTCGGAAGGACGTCCTTCACGCTTGAAGAAGCCGCCAGGAATCCTGCCGGCGGCATAGGTGCGCTCCTGGTAATCAACTGTCAGCGGGAAAAAATCCTGGCCGGGCTTGATGTTCCCGGCGCCAACCACCGTAACCAGCACCACCGTGTCGTCCAGGCTGACCATCACGGCACCTGATGCCTGGCGGGCAATCTCGCCGGTTTCCAACGTCAGCGTGTGACGCCCATACTTAATGCTTTTCTTGATATGGCTCAAAACGTTATCCTCTCAAACGCAATCTTCTTTATTGGGTCGCGGAACCTTTTATGCAACTCTGCCCCACCAACCCGGACCCAGACTACTGCATGGCCATTATTCAGGGCACTGACCCCAACAATGGCGCGAACACAATAATCTGAAATTATTTACGCAAGCCGAGGCGTTCAATCAGGGTGCGATAGCGGTCTACATTGCTGTTACGAAGGTAGTCCAGCAGTTTGCGGCGCTTGCTGACCAGTTTCAGCAGGCCACGGCGGGAATGGTGATCCTTGGCATGTGTTTTGAAGTGACCGGTAAGATCGTTGATCCGCGCGGTCATCAGAGCAACCTGCACCTCGGTCGAACCAGTGTCGCCTGCTGCTTTTTGATAATCCTGCACAATTTGTGCTTTTTGCGTGCTGTTAATTGACATTATTTTCTCCAAAAATAAAACGCGTTATTTTACCTTGTATTATGAGATATTCTCAAGTAATTCTCGCAGGTTAGCCCCACAAAAAATAGTTTACGCCGCACTCTCGACAACGAGTCTTTTCGGCGCGACCTTGCCGTCATCCATGATTTCTCCGGTGCCAACAAGGCAGTGCTTTTCATCGTACACAGCCACAACCCCACTGTGTACCTGTTTCGACAGCCAGATCGCCTGCCCTTGCCGAAAATAAAAGGCGCCTTCCCGATCCAACTCAATTTTTGGCAATCGACCGAGCAGACAGTCCGAGGACAAAAGCTGCGCGTCTCTAGCCTCCAAATCCAGCGCCTCAAGCTGCTCCAGTGTCAACGCCTGCCCGATCTCAAAATCACCAATTCGGGTGCGGCGCAACGCCAGCATGTAGGCACCGCATCCCAAAGCCTTTCCTAAATCTTCCGCCAGCACCCGGATATATGTTCCCTTGCTGCATTCCACCGTAACCGTCAGTTCATCGCCGGCAAAAGCGTCAAGAGTCAGGCTGTAAATCGTCACTTCGCGCGCAGCCCGTTCGATTTCCACTCCGGCTCGCGCATAAGTGTAAAGCGCCTTGCCCTGGAATTTAAGGGCTGAATACATCGGCGGCACCTGGAGGATCGTCCCGAGAAATTGCTGCAACGCCAGCTCCACCTGTTCTCGCGATACATCTACAGGGGTTGTACTGGTGATTTCGCCCTCGGAATCCCCTGTGACAGTCGTTTGCCCCAGCTTGAAAACAGCACGGTAAGTCTTGTTGGCATCCAGCAGAAACTGCGAAAACTTGGTTGCTTCGCCAAAACAGATCGGCAACATACCCGTCGCAATCGGGTCAAGATTACCGGTGTGTCCCGCCTTGGCTGCCTGAAACATTCTTTTGGCTTGCTGTAAGGCGCCATTCGAAGAGATTCCGTAGGGCTTATCCAGCAGCAGCACGCCGTTAATGTGGCGCTTGATCCGTTTAAACTGCGCCACTTAATCTTCCCGGTGATACGCCTTATCCGCAGAAACCGCCTCATCGATCAATTGCGACAAGCGCACCCCATGCTCGACAGACGTATCGTGGATAAAATGCAGATGGGGCGTGACACGCAATTTCATGCGGTGCGCCAACTGGGAACGCAAAAAACCGGCGGCATGTTCAAGGGCGACCTTTGCTTTGGGCACTTCCTCGGCAGATTTCAGCGTGGTGAAATACACCTTGGCATGCGCATAATCCGGCGTCACCTCAACACCCGTCAAGGTCACCAGACCGACTCGTGGATCTTTTACTTCCAGCTGGATCAATTCCGCCAGTTCACGCTGGATCTGCTCGGCAATTCGGCCTGCGCGTAATGAAGTCTTAGCCATGGCAACCCAGGCCGATCTGCCGCATTGAGGCGAAAAATTGCGGGTTAAAGGCTGCGCGCAATTTCAACCATCTCGTAAACCTCAATCTGGTCGCCCACATTGAGTTCGTTGAAGCCTTTCAGCGACAATCCACACTCAAAGCCTGACTTAACTTCCTTCACGTCATCCTTGAAGCGTTTGAGGGAATCCAGTTCGCCGGAATGAATAACCACATTATCACGCAGCACGCGTACCATGGAGCCGCGCTTGACTGTGCCGTCGAGAACGTAGCAGCCCGCCACCGTACCGACCTTGGAAATGCGATATACCTCGCGCACCTCAACCAGACCGATCACGCTTTCTTTTCGCTCCGGCGCCAACATCCCGGACAACGCTGCCTTCACCTGATCGACCGCATCGTAAATGATGTTGTAGTAGCGCACGTCCACACCGGAGGAATCGATCAACTTACGTGCCGTCGCATCCGCGCGGGTATTAAAGCCGATCACCACGGCTTTCGACGCCAGCGCGAGGTTGATATCGGACTCGGTAATCGCACCCACGCCGCTGTGAATGATGTTGACCTTGACCTCGTCGGTGGAAAGCTTCTGCAGCGCATGGGCCAGCGCCTCGTAGGAGCCCTGCACGTCGGTCTTGATAACCAGCGGCATGATCCTGACCTCGCCTTCGCCCATCTGCTCAAACATGTTTTCCAGCTTCGCCGCCTGCTGCTTGGCCAGTTTCACGTCACGGAACTTGCCTTGGCGGAACAGTGCGATTTCACGCGCCTTGCGCTCATCATTCAGCACGATAACGTCTTCGCCAGCCCGCGGCACTTCAGACAATCCTTGAATCTCCACCGGAATGGAAGGCCCGGCTTCCTTAACCATTTCACCGTTCTCGTTCAACATGGCACGCACGCGGCCATAGGCGCCGCCTGCCAGCAGCATGTCGCCCGCCTTTAACGTCCCGGATTGCACCAGGACGGTTGCCACGGGGCCGCGGCCTTTGTCCAGACGCGCTTCGATCACCAGACCTTTGGCCGGAACATCCTTCTGTGCTTTCAGTTCCAGCACTTCAGCCTGAAGCAAAACGCCTTCCAGCAAACCATCAATGCCTTCCCCTGATTTGGCCGACACCCCTACAAACATGGTATCTCCGCCCCAATCCTCCGGCACGACACCCTGAGCCACCAGCTCCTGCTTGATCCGCTCCACGTTCGCTTCGGGCTTGTCGATCTTGGTCATTGCCACCACAACCGGCACGTTCGCCGCTTTAGCATGATGAACTGCTTCGATTGTCTGCGGCATCACGCCATCATCGGCGGCCACCACCAGAATTACCACGTCGGTAGCCTTAGCTCCACGCGCACGCATTGCGGTAAATGCCTCGTGGCCAGGCGTATCCAGGAAAGTCACCATGCCACGTGGTGTTTCCACATGATAGGCACCGATATGCTGGGTAATCCCTCCCGCTTCACCATGGGCGACACGAGTGCGACGAATATAGTCGAGCAATGATGTTTTGCCATGGTCGACGTGACCCATTACCGTCACTACCGGCGCGCGCGATTCCATGAGCACCTCATGCGTTTCGGTTTCGGCGAGGTAGGATTCTGGACTATCTAGTGCTGCCGGTTTAGCGACGTGCCCCATTTCTTCAACCAGAATCATCGCGGTTTCCTGATCCAGCACTTGGTTGATCGTTGCCATGGAACCCATTTTCATCATCACCTTGATAACAGCAGCAGCTTTAACTGCCATTTTCTGCGCAAGCTGTCCGACAGTGATGGTTTCCGGGATCAGCACCTCATGCACGATAGGTTCGGTCGGCATGGCAAAACCATGCGGCCCCTGATCCTCGGTCTTGTGGTGAGACCCTCTGTCTTTGCGGTTACGCCAGCCAGCCGCGCCGCCAGTATCGCCGCGCACTTTAATGCCGCGCCGCTTGCCAGCCGTATCGGCCCAAGTGGTTTCTTTTTTCTTGGCAGCTTTTTTCTCGGTTTTTTCACCCGGCACAACCGCAGGCTTATGCAGCGTGCCTCCTGATAATGGGGGTTCCGGTACCTTGGCGGGGGCTTGCGGCTCGGCCATTTTGGCTTGAGCTTCCGCCTCAACGGCTTGCCGGCGGTGCGCCTTCTCTTGCTTTTCGCGAATATCCGCGCTTTGACGTGCGATCAATTCGGCTTGCTTGCGCGCTTCTTCTTCGCGCTTGGCGATCTCGGCATCTTGCAATTTTGGTTTGGGTTTTTTCTTTACCGGAGCCGCTTCGACCGGAGCCACTTCGACTGGAGCCACTTCGACCGGAGCCGCTTCGACTGGAGCCACTTCGACTGGAGCCACTTCGACCGGAACCACTTCGACCGGAACCACTTCGACCGGAACCACTTCGACCGGAACCACCTCGACCGGAGCCACCTCGGCTGCATCGCGCTTAACAAAAACTCGCTTTTTACGCACTTCCACCTGGATAGTGCGCGCCTTGCCGGTGCTGTCCGCTTTCTTGATTTCGGTGGTTTCTTTGCGCGTCAAGGTAATCTTGTTCTTGGGTTCCTTGGCACCATGCGCACGGCGCAAATAGTCCAGCAATTGCGTCTTGTCCTGCTCGGTCAGAAAATCCTCGGCTACCGCCTTATTCACGCCCGCAGCCCGCAACTGCTCAAGCAGCAGCGTTGCGGGCAAGCCCAGCTCGCCGGCAAATTGAGCTACGTTCATTTGTCCCATTTCAATCTCCAGTCCATTTTGCTCGCTATCGTCATGCAAACCACGGAGCGCGTGCCGTCATAATCAATTCCTTGGCACGTTCATTGTCCATACCGGTCAATTCGACCAGATCGTCAACCGCCAAATCAGCCAGATCATCCATCGTCACCACACTCTTGGATGCCAGGGTGCGCGCGGTTTCATCGTCCATCCCTTCCATTGCCAGCAACTCGGTCGAAGGCGCCTCCATTTTTTCTTCACTGGCGATCGCTTCTGTCAGCAACGCATTGCGCGCACGGCTACGCAGCTCGTTGATTGTGCCTTCATCAAGAGACTCGATTTCAAGCATTTCAGCAAGTGGCACATAAGCCACTTCCTCCAACGTGCTAAAGCCTTCCTGCACCAGAATTTGCGCCACTTCTTCATCGACATCCAGTTTTTGCATGAATTGCGAAATGATCGCCGTACTCTCTTCCTGATTTTTCTGATCGGCTTCTTCTTCGGTCATGATATTCAGGGTCCAGCCGGTCAATTCGCTGGCTAGCCGCACATTCTGCCCAAGACGGCCAATAGCCTGAGCCAGTTGCTCTTCCTCGACCACGACATCCATGCTGTGTTTTTCTTCATCCACCACGATGCTGCTGATTTCGGCCGGCGCCAGTGCATTTATCACAAATTGGGCTGGCTCCGGCGACCACAAGATGATGTCGACCCGTTCACCCGCAAGTTCAGAGGTCACGGCCTGGACGCGTGAACCACGCATGCCCACGCAAGTGCCGATCGGGTCAATGCGCGGGTCGTTGGACTTGACCGCAATTTTTGCGCGCGCCCCGGGGTCTCTCGCAGCCGCTTTAATTTCCAACAGGCCATCCTCAATTTCGGGCACCTCAAGCTCAAACAGCTTGACCAGAAATTCCGGCGCGATTCGTGACAAAATTAACTGTGGGCCGCGACCGGCTCTATCGACTCGCGAGAGGTAAGCACGAATACGGTCACCCACGCGCAAATTCTCCTTTGGAATCATTTGCTCGCGTGGCAACATCGCCTCGATCCGTCCTGATTCGATAATGGCACTGCCCCGCTCCATGCGCTTGATTGTGCCGGAGACAAGAAACTCTTCGCGCGCCAGAAAATCATTCAATATCTGCTCGCGTTCAGCTTCCCGGATTTTCTGCATAATCACTTGTTTGGCAGCCTGTGCGCCAATACGACCGAATTCGATCGGCTCAAGTGATTCCTCGATATGGCCATCCAGATCAATTTCAGGATTAAGTTTTTGGGCCTCGGTCAATCCAATTTGCCGTTCCGGAAACTCCACGACATCATCGGGCACCACATGCCAACGGCGGAAAGATGTATATTCGCCGCTGTCGCGGTCGACTTCGACGCGTACATCCACATCCTCATGAAAACGCTTCTTGGTCGCAGAGGCCAGCGCCAATTCCAGCGCGGAAAAAATCACATCCTTGGAGACGTTTTTCTCCCGCGACATTACTTCCACGACCAGCAAAATTTCACGACTCATGCTACCTCCAGCTATATATTCGGCATCAAACGTGCCTTGTCCATATCGGCAATATTTAGCGACACCAGCGCGCCGTCGACTTCCAGTTGCAACACGCCATCCTTAACACCTTGCAGAATACCTGCATAATTCTTCCTGCCGGCAACCGGCACCCGCAATTTAATCTGCGCGCGCCCACCGTTGAAGCGGACAAAATCCGCTTCCTTCTTCAAAACCCTGTCCAGCCCCGGAGAAGAAACCTCCAGCCGGTCATAGTCATAATCCAGTTCGACCGCCAACAATCGGGTCAGATGATTGCTCACAAAGGCGCAATCATCAACGCTGATTCCACCCTGCTTGTCGACAAACAGGCGAAGAGATTTCCCCCGCTTCGATACCTCGAGGTCTACAAACTCATACCCCAAACCGGTTACCGTAGCTTCCAGCAAACCGTATAAATCCATATCCCCGCCACAAATAAAAAATGGGCTGACAGCCCATAAACAATCCGCGCATTATATCAAATATTCCATATGAAAGGAACATTAACCGGCAGCCGTTGCCGGGTAAAACCACAAGCATTGTTTCAACCGGTCAAGACTTCTGGCATAAACCACACCCCAGGAAACCGCCCTAAAAAATGCCATAAAGCAACTATGTTGCATCTAGCCCATCTGGCGCGATGAAACACGGAGCCTTATAAATGACAAAGCCCTCACGAAGAGGGCTTTGTCATTTATAAGGAGCCTGGCGGTGACCTACTTTCACATGGGTAATCCACACTATCATCGGCGCACGTTCGTTTCACTTCTGAGTTCGGGATGGGATCAGGTGGGTCCAAACTGCTATGGCCGCCAAGCATA
>JAQTNE010000008.1 GCA_028713975.1 Sulfuricella sp. | reverse complement strand
GCCCACACTTATCGGCTGTATTTTTTTAAAGAACAAGGCTCCCAATTCCTCAGAAGCGGCTCCAGCATTGCCGAAGCGAGGTGCGCATTCTACAGAGTTCTACAAAAACTGCAACTACTCTTTTGCATACCATCCAAAACAAATTCTGGTTGCGGGGGCAGGATTTGAACCTACGACCTTCGGGTTATGAGCCCGACGAGCTGCCAGACTGCTCCACCCCGCGTCAAGAAGCGAGACTATAGCAAAACCATGAAAACAATGTCAAGTTTTCTGTGCGTCAAAACCTTAAATCAAACCACACAAATCTACCAACCATTTGATTTAAGTAAATAACCGCATCATCAGGAACAGTCGCTTATTTTAATACCGCCGCAACTCTCCGCAATTATGTATCACTCCAGGTGGCCACCAAGGCGGGTCTATATTGAACCTCAACCAAAGAAAAACACCTCCTTCCAATTTGAGCCCGACAAACAAAACAGACTTTTAATCTTATAATCTCAATCTCTTTGATTCAGCCACCATAGCCATTTCTGGCGCAAAACAGACCAGCACAAAACAAACCGGAAAAATTTATCGAAATTTCTTATATAAGAATAAAAAGAATGGATAACACCTCTTTTACATCCATGCTATTCTTCGCCGACTCAAGAATTAACACCCACAAAAATATGGAGAATATAAATCATGTCTAAACTGGTGAGACCGCATGGCGGCGGAGAGCTCAAGCCTTTGCTGCTGAGCGGCGAGGCTTTGAAAAACGAACTGGCACGCGCGCAAGCGATGCCAAAAATACGCATGAGCTCACGCGAAACCGGCGATCTCATCATGATGGGCATCGGTGGTTTCACTCCTCTTGATGGCTTCATGACCCACGCTGACTGGCAAGGCGTCTGCGACGGCTACAAGATGGCAAATGGTCTTTTCTGGCCGATTCCTGTCACGCTCTCCACCGACGACGAAACGATTGTTGCCGGCAGCGAAATCGCCCTTGTCGATGTCGAATCCGGCGCGATCATGGGCACCATGAAGGTGACCGAGAAGTACACCATCGACAAGAGCCACGAGTGCATGCAGGTCTACAAGACCACCGACGTGGAGCACCCCGGCGTCAAGATGGTCATGGCTCAGGGCAAATACAACCTGGCCGGCCCGGTTAAGGTTCTTTCCACCGGCACTTTCAAGGAAGAGTACGGCGATCAGTTCATGACTCCGGCTGAAACTCGCGCCGCCTTCGAGAAGATGGGCTGGTCCAAGATTGCCGCCTTCCAGACCCGTAACCCGATGCACCGTTCGCACGAGTATCTAGCCAAGATCGCCATCGAAACCATGGATGGCGTACTGGTTCACTCCCTGCTGGGCGCACTGAAGCCGGGCGACATCCCCGCTGAAGTCCGTTCCGAAGCCATCAGCGTGTTGGTCGAGAATTACTTCGCTCCCAACACCGTGATTCAGGCCGGTTACCCGCTCGACATGCGCTATGCAGGTCCACGTGAAGCCCTGCTGCACGCTTTGTTCCGCCAGAACTACGGTTGCTCGCACCTGATCGTTGGGCGCGACCACGCTGGCGTGGGTGACTACTACGGCCCGTTCGACGCACAGAAGATTTTCGACGAAATCCCCAAGGGCTCGCTCGAAACCGTAAACATGAACATCGACTGGACCTTCTGGTGCAACAAGTGCGGCGGCATGGCCTCGCAGCGCACCTGTCCACACACCAAGGATGACCGCATCCTGTTGTCCGGCACCAAGGTACGTTCGATGCTTTCTGAAGGGCAGGATCTGCCCGTCGAATTCAGCCGCCCTGAAGTGGCCAAAGTGCTGCAAAAATATTACGCCGGCCTTACCGCCGAGCAGAACGTCAAGGTGGAGCTGAAAGGCCATTCCGCCAAATAAGGTTGTTTAAGGTTGGCCGGTTACGCAAGTAGCCGGCTTTTGTTAATGGCAGTACTGTAATAACTCGAGGAGTAAAATCAATGCCAACATTTGTGCGCACAGAAAAATGTGATGGCTGCAAAGGTCAGGACAAAACCGCATGCATGTATATTTGCCCGCATGACCTGATGAAGCTGGACAAAGATGGTTCCGAAACTGGCCACGCAATGCGTGCTTTCAACCAGGAACCAGAGCAGTGCTGGGAGTGCTACTCCTGCGTGAAGATTTGCCCGCAAAACGCGATCGAATGCCGTCACTACGCAGACGTCGTACCACTGGGTGGTTCTGTTCAGCCGCTGCGCGGCACCGATGCCATCATGTGGACCATCAAGTTCCGTAACGGCAGCATGAAGCGCTTCAAGTTCCCGATCCGCACCACGCCTGAAGGTTCGATCGACTGCTACGGCGGCAAGCCTGCAGCTAGCATGGCCAACATCACCAAATCCGGTTTTTTCAACCAGATGAATGGCTACCGTGCTGGCAACCCAGCCGAACTGATCCGCAAGTAAGATCAGCCAGCGGAAACTTAGATTAACGAACATTGAAAGGTATAACACAATGTCTGGAACTTTTGAAAATCCTGAAGTAGTCCAAGAAGAAGTTGACATTCTTCTGATTGGTGGCGGCATGGCCAACTGCGGCGCCGCTTACGAAATCATGCGCTGGGCCGACGCCGCCAAGGCCGAGTCCGGTATCGACCTAAAAATCAAGCTGGTCGACAAAGCCGCCATGGACCGCTCCGGCGCCGTGGCCCAAGGCCTGTCCGCCATCAACACCTACATCGGCGACGCGCAAGACCCAGCCGACTACGCCCGCATGGTCTCCAACGACCTGATGGGCATCACCCGCGACGACTTGGCCTACGACGTAGGCCGTCACGTTGACGAGTCTGTGCACCTGTTCGAAGAATGGGGTCTGCCAATCTGGAAGCTGGACGAAAACGGCGAACGTCATGACGGTTCCGTCGACATGCCCAAGCTGAAAGACGGCGGCAAGCCCGTGCGTTCCGGCAAATGGCAGATCATGATCAACGGCGAATCCTACAAGTGGATCGTTGCCGAAGCCGCCAAAAAAGCGCTGGGCATGGATCGCATCCAGGAACGTATCTTCATCGTCAAGTTGGTAAACGACAAGAACGACAAAAACCGCATCGCCGGTGCTGTCGGCTTCTCCGTACGTGACCACAAAGTGGTTGTGTACAAAGCCAAGGCCATTCTGCTGGCCGCTGGCGGTTGCGTGAACCTGTTCCGCCCCCGCTCCGTAGGTGAAGGTCAAGGCCGTGCATGGTACCCAGTATGGAACGCAGGTTCCACCTACACCATGGCTGCCGAAGCTGGCGCCGAGCTGACCATGATGGAAAACCGTTTCGTGCCTGCCCGTTTCAAAGACGGCTACGGCCCGGTCGGCGCATGGTTCCTGCTGTTCAAGGCTCAAGCCACCAACGCCAATGGCGAAGTGTACATGGTGAAGAACAAGGAAATGCTGAACGACTACCCGCCTTATGGCCAGGCTGCCGTTCCTGCTTCTTGCTTGCGTAACCACCTGATGCTGAAAGAAATGCAAGAAGGCCGCGGCCCGATTTACATGGACACCGTGACCGCTTTGGCAAAACTACGTGAGACCCTGTCCCCACGTGAAGTTAAGCATCTGGAAGCTGAAGCCTGGGAAGACTTCCTCGACATGTGCGTAGGCCAGTGCGGCGTATGGGTTGGTGAGAACATCGAGCCGGAGAAGAAGAACTCCGAACTGATGCCAACCGAACCCTACCTGCTGGGTTCCCACTCCGGCTGCTGCGGTATCTGGGTGTCCGGTCCTGAAGACGTCGGCGCGCCGACCTCCGAAGGCCTGCCTGGTCAACCCGAGCATCTGCCTAAGGGCTGGAACTGGGGCTACCGCGCCATGACCACCGTCAAGGGTCTGTTCACCGCCGGCGACGGCGTGGGCGCATCCGGCCACAAGTTCTCCTCCGGCTCCCATGCTGAAGGCCGCATGTGCGCCAAGTCGATGGTCAAGTACTGCATCGACAACAAGGACTGGAAACCAGAGCTGGACACTCCGGCTGACGAACTGGTCGCGCAAATCTACCAGCCGGTGCGTAACTACCTGGAGTTCAAGGATTACACCACCGCTATCGACGTGAACCCTAACTACATCACACCGAAGATGCTTCAGTTCCGCCTGCAGAAGATCATGGACGAGTACGTTGCTGGCGTTGCCACCTACTACAAGACCAACGACAAGATGCTGGCCGTTGCTGAAGAGAAGCTGGAAATGCTGAAGGAAGACGCCAAGAAGATGCGTGCGAAAGACCTGCACGAACTGCTGCGCGCCTGGGAAAACTTCCATCGCATCATTACGGCCGAAGCTCACATGAAACACATTCAGTTCCGCGAAGAATCCCGCTACCCGGGCTTCTACTACCGCATGGACAAGAACTTTGTCGATGAGGAAAACTGGAAGTGCTTCGTGAACTCGATCTACGACAAGACCACCCAAAAGTGGACCGTGTTCAAGCGCGCTCACGTGGATCTGGTTGACAAGACCAAGCTGTTCAAGCCTGCCGCTCACTAAGGCACCGCGAACAGTGTAGTAAATGAAACCGGGCGCCGTAAGGTGCCCGGTTTTTATTTCTGGCGTAACGATTGTTAGCTTGAACACAAACAGCTGTTATTCGGCAAACCGACATTCTGTAAGACCGACCTCACTCATCTGGCCGGCAAGATTATTGAATTTAATGCAACTCTGCACTACTGACAGAGTCGAATCGTTTTGGTTTTTATTGCAGTGAACAACGAGGTAGAACTAATGGAAAATACTGTTGATATCAAGGATTCACCCTTTGTCCAGAGCCCGGTGGTGCCCACCTCCTACGACGGCTCCAAGGTCATCCAGTTCCGTTGCCACAAGGAAATCAGCTGCTTTAATGCTTGCTGCAAAAATATTGACATCACCTTGACCCCCTACGATATCCTGCGCCTGAAAAATCGCCTGGAACTGACCTCCGGCGAATTCCTGCTGGGCTTTACCGAGCCCTACGAAATGGACAAGGACAGTATCGCCGGCGTCAAATTCAAGCCCGTCGAAGGCGGCACCGCCTGCCAGTTCATGACCGACGAAGGGTGTAGCGTCTATGAAGACCGCCCCACCGCCTGCCGCTACTACCCTGTCGCCTTGGTTTCCATGCGCAAGCAGGAGGAGTACATCGACACCGATTCCTATGCCTTGGTTGAAGAAGCGCATTGCATGGGACACAAGGAGAATCGCTCCCTGACGATTGACGAATACCGCAAGGAGCAAGGGCTGGACGACTATGACGTACAAGGTCGCGGCTGGCGCCAGCTGGTACTGAAGAAGAAATCCTCCGGCCCAACCGTCGGAACGCCCTCCAAGCGCAGCCTGCAATTGTTTTTCATGGCCTGCTACGATCTGGATCGTTTCCGCGGTTTCGTCACCAGCGATACCTTCAACGAAGTGTATGACCTGCCCGACGACCTCAAAAAAACGCTCGCCGAAAATGAAATTGAACTCATGCAATTCGGCTTCCGCTTCCTCAGGCAAGTGATGTTCAGTGAAGAAACCATCACCCTGAAGAACGATGCCTATGACAAGCGTCTGGCCAGAAAACAGGAACGTGAAGCCGCCGGCCTGGTGTCCAGCGAACCGGCACCAGCGGCACCAGATTCACCCTATGACCATCCTGAATGCGGTTGCGATTGAGGCTACACCATGCAAGCACTCGCCCCTGAGGAACATTTCATCGAGTCGGAGCCTTATTACGAGGCAACTGGCGATGAAATCGCCATCTTTGAAGCGGCTTACCAAAACAAGCTGCCGATACTGCTCAAAGGGCCAACCGGGTGCGGTAAAACGCGCTTCATGGAATACATGGCATGGCGCCTCAAACGCCCGTTGATCACGGTTTCCTGCCATGATGATCTAACGGCCTCCGACTTGGTCGGGCGCTTTCTGGTCAAAGGCGGAGAAACCGTATGGGTAGATGGCCCGCTGGCACGCTCGGTGCGCGCCGGAGCAATCTGCTACCTGGATGAAATCGTCGAAGCCCGCAAAGACACCATGGTGGTCATTCACCCGCTTGCCGATGACCGCCGCGTCCTGCCTATGGAAAAGCTCGGCATACTGCTTGAAGCCAATGCTGATTTCTGCCTGGCGATTTCTTACAACCCCGGCTATCAAAGCGTGCTCAAGGATCTCAAACAGAGCACACGCCAGCGCTTCGTCGCACTGGAATTCGATTACCCAAGCATGGAACTGGAACGCAAGATTGTCGTCCATGAATCTGCGGTGGACGCCGATCTAGCCGAGAATCTGGTGAAATTTGCCCACATGACCCGCAACCTCAAAGGCAGCGGCCTGGAAGAAGGCGCCAGCACGCGCTTGCTGGTGCATGCGGCAAAACTCATCGTTTCCGGCGTAGCACCGATTGCCGCCTGCCGCAGCGCCATCGCCCAGGCAATTACCGACGACGCTGAAATGCTGGCCGCGATCCAGGAACTCTCTTCCTCGCTGTTCTAACACATGGCAGATAACACCCCGTTATCAGCCGCACAGATCGAGCAAGCCCTTGGCCTGTTGCTGGAGGTGGAATTCACCTTCATCCATGTGGACAAGCTAGCTGCTTCCATTGCCGCCTTGCCGCGAGAAGACCAGGACTTCCTGCTCAGCTGGGTGCGGCGCATCGCCACCACCAATATCCAGATCGCCCACCAGTTCGCTCTTCGCGCTGTTACCCGGATTACCCGAATGGATCGGCACATGATCGAAGCTTGGGCGCTGCATGCCATGGACACTTATGACCGGGCGGGTTCACGTCCTGCTTTCAAGGTCATTAACGAAATAGATAATTACGCCCAGCTTAGTCACGAACACGCTGCCGGCGCACTATTCGATGAAATTGGCGGCATCCTGCTAACCTTCATACGCGGCCTGTCAGGGCGGAGCCTCAAGCTGGAACAAAGCGATGCGGCCTACACCGACAGCGAAACCCTATTCCTGCCCGCTGTGGTCGCAAAAATGCTGCGATCAGAAGACAATTTCAAGCTGTGCAAAGCCATGGTGGTCATCCTCTGGGCGCAAACCCGGTTCGGCAGCTTCCGCGCCGACCTGAATTCGGCACTTGCCGAATACCCTGATCATGACAAGGCACTGAAACAATTCCATGCACTGGAAACCTTGCGGCTGGAAGCCTGCATCAGCCGCGAACTGCCGGGGCTGTACCGCGACATGCAACGGCTCAAAGCTGAATCCGGCGATAAGCTCTCGCCCGGCTGGGAATCCCATGCTGCCGATCTGGCTCGACCGGAAGCTGGCGTCTCAGACAGCCTGCGCCTGTTGGCGCAAGCTTATCCCGGCGTGGTGCCTGACGTAGTCTGTTACCAGTGCGAATTGAGGCCGGACGCCGTGGCCGCCAAAGCGGCTGCGCGAATAGAGCGCGAGAAAATCCTGCTACGGGTCAATCTGACCCGCGAACTGGAAAAATTTCAGAGTGAAGTCCGCGACAGCAATTCGCACTTCAAAATTAAAATTGCGAAAGAAAATCACGGCAACTTGCCAAATTTTGAGATCACACTGGACGATGCACCGACCACTCCGCCGGACAGCATCATCCAACTGCTCACCTCGATCTATCTCGATCTCGGCGAAATCCCCGCTGAATATCTGGTTCCTGCCGGCCCGGGCGAATATGACTCCAGTCTATTCGAAGAAAAAAAGCTCGATTCCGACACGGTGTGGCAGGGAACCTACCATGAAGAAGGCGCCAGCCTTTATCCAGAATGGGATTTTGGCCGTCAACACTACCGCAAGAATTGGTGCGTGCTGCGCGAAACAGAGGTAAAACCGTTGAATGACGGATTCGCACAAAAAACTCTGGAAAAATACAGCGGCCTGGCCAAGCAATTGCGCCGCACCTTCGAAGCCATGCGCGATGAGAACCGCTTATTGAAACGCGAAACATCCGGCGATGAAGTGGATATTGACGCCTTGGTGGAAGCCCTAGCCGATGCCCGCGACGGCAGCGAAATGAGCGACCGCCTGTTCATGCGCATGCATCGTAGCCAGCGCAACATCGCCGTTATGTTCATGGTCGACATGAGCGGCAGCACCAAGGGCTGGATCAATGACGCCGAGCGCGAATCCCTGGTGCTGCTATGCGAAGCCCTGAAACTGCTGGGTGACCGCTATGCCATTTACGGATTTTCCGGCACCACGCGCAAGCGCTGTGAAATCTACCGCATCAAAAATTTCGACGAGCCCTATGGCGAACTTGTACGGCAGCGCATCGCCGGCATCGCGCCGCAGGAGTACACCCGCATGGGCGTCGCAATCCGCCATCTCACCGCCCTGCTCAATCAGATCAACGCCCGCACCAGGCTGCTGATCACGCTGTCCGACGGCAAGCCCGACGACTATCATGACGGCTACCGCGGCCAATACGGCATCGAAGACACGCGCATGGCTCTGATAGAAGCCAAGCGCAACGGCATCCACCCCTTCTGTATCACCATCGACACTGAGGGGCGCGACTACCTGCCCCACATGTACGGGGCAGTCAACTACACTGTGGTGAGCGAAATCAGGGAACTGCCATTCAAAGTCAGCGACATCTACCGGCGGCTGACTTGCTGAACAAATAATTTGACACCAATTAAAAATTGGTGCAATATTTAGACAAGTTCTAAACTCAACCCGCCAACCAAGGAGAAAAACATGGCTGTTCTCGTAGGCAATGCCGCACCCGATTTCACTGCCGCCGCCGTAATGGGCGATAACAACATTGAAGCAAGCTTCAACCTCAAGACCCACATCAAGGGCAAATACGCGGTGATATTCTTTTACCCGCTGGACTTCACTTTCGTCTGCCCATCCGAACTGATCGCCTTCGACCATCGCCTGAAGGACTTCCAGGAGCGCAACACAGAAGTGATCGGCATTTCGATCGACTCCCACTACACCCATCTGGCCTGGAAAAACACCCCGGTCAACAACGGCGGCATCGGTAAGGTGGCTTACCCGCTGGTGGCCGACATCAAGCACGAAATCTGCAAGGCCTATGATGTGGAAGCCGCTGGAGGCGTGGCATACCGCGGTTCCTTCCTGATCGACCAGAACGGGATCGTGCGCCACCAGGTGGTAAATGACCTGCCTCTGGGTCGCGACATTGATGAAATGCTGCGCATGGTGGATGCCCTGCAATTCACCGAACAACACGGCGAAGTCTGCCCTGCCGGCTGGAGCAAAGGTAAATCCGGCATGAAAGCCGACACCAAGGGCGTGGCCGATTATCTGGCTAAACACGCTGGTGAGTTGTAATTCTCAGTTGTTAACCAATGACTGGCTGTACTGTGTATAAACCTTGCCAATCAGCGCAAGAATGAGTTAAATACATGGCTTAACACCATTTAAAATAGCAGTAGACACATCAATGGCCACCGTGAGAACGGTGGCCATTTTTTATGCGCGGACAGTAGTAATTTAATGGCTCAGGCATGGCACTCCTTCATTTGAGGTTAAGGAAAATGAACTATCACTTCCTTAAAGCACACTCTTGAGCAAGATATAGGTCGCAACGAACACCAGAAACACGCCAAAGCTGCGCTTCAATGTTTCCTGCGAAAAACGGTGGGCCAAGCGCGTGCCAGCAAAGCTGCCGACCACCGTCACCGTGGTGAAGGAAGCCATCATCTCCCAATCCACCGGCACTACACCCAGATAACCGGCGAAGCCGGTGGATGAGTTGGCGGCGACGATAGCAAGCGAGGTGCCGACGGCGGTTTTCATCGGGATGCCGGATAGCAGCACCAGCGCCGGTACAATCAGGAAGCCGCCACCCACGCCGACCAAGCCGGTTAGCACACCGACGCCAATGCCGAGCAAGGCAATCTGGCCCAGATGCGCCTTAATGTTCTCATTTTCGTCGATGTAAATGCCAGGGCCACCCGCCCCTGCAAGTTGCGTCGCCTGCACTGCCGGCTGTTTTTTCGTCTTCAGCATCCTCCAGGCGGCGGCAAGCATCACCAGAGCGAATAACCCCAGTTGGAGCACCACCGGCGCATGCACGCCAAGCCGCGTTCCGCCGAAGGTGCCGACCACCCCGAACATGCCGAACACCGCAGCCACCCTGACATCCACGTTACCGCGCCGCCAGTTGTCCCAAGCCGCGATGGTGGCGGTGATGGCGACAATGCCAAGGCTCATGGCAATGGCCTGTTTGGGCTCCACGTGCAGAAGGTACAAGAGCGCCGGCACGGCAATGATGGAACCGCCGCTACCGAGCAGCCCAAGCACGATACCGGTTGCGGCACCGGCGAGCATAGCGAGAATAATCATAGTTTTTTCACTCTAACAAAATGTTAACAACAATCAATTGATTATTTGAATAATAGGCAAAAAAAGAACCTTCAAAATACCAGTGTCTTGTCTGCCCATTCCGTCCACTCTGCCAGGTGCTCCAGGGTGGAGCGTTGTGCACCCGAAATCAATTCCTCGTCGCGCAACGCTCGCGCTTCCATGCACATGCCGCAGACACCAATTTGTCCGCCGTGCTTAAGAACGCTTTGGGCGAAGAACTCAATGTTGTAATAGCCTTGCGGCACCTTTTGCCCTGCCTTGGCACACAGCGCGGCGTCACCCAGCAGGAACACGCGGATTTCATTGCCTTCGTGCTTGGACAGTGCCCGCGCCAGGCGAAAGCCATTGTAGCTGCGCTCGGTGCCATAGGGCGGATCATTGAGAATGAGCAGAGTTTTCATCATGGACTCCTTGAGAATGGCTTAAATCCGGATTAAGGCTTGGGTGTACGCATCTCCCTCCCTCACGATCACAGCAAACAAGCGTTCAAACGATAATTTGAATATAGTATGCGTCGATAACCACAAAACAGTCAAATCAAATTTTTGGATGGGTAACGGTCTAATTACTACCGGGAGAAATAACGAAGGCTTATTTGTCTATTGGAAGGCGATCCACCTTCCATTCCGGGAAGCCATCTTCCAATCGGCGAGCGCGATGGCCGTGCTGACGCAATTGTTCCACCGCCTCGAAGGCCAGCATGCAATAGGGGCCTCGACAGTAAGCAACAATCTCTTGGTCGTGGGGTAATTCACTTAAGCGTTTCGGCAGGAATTCAAGAGGAATATTGACCGCCCCTTGAATGTGGCCTGCATCATATTCGGCAGGAGGGCGAACATCAATCACCATCGCCACCCCGGATTTTACCAACCCCAAAAGCTCATCGCGGCGAACCGGGGTGAGGCTGTCCCTGCTCTCGAAATTCTCGCGCACGATGCGCTCCACTTCGGCCAGGTGCCGTTCCGCTACATAGCGGATATCCGCTAACAGCGAGAGAATTTTTTCATCCGTCAGGCTGTAGATGACCTGGGTTCCCTCCTTGCGCGACTGGGCCAACCCGCCTTCACGCAGGATTTGAAGGTGATGTGAAGTATTGGCGACAGACATGCCACTTGCCTGAGCCAACCCATCTACGCTTCGTTCGCCTTGCGCAAGCGCTTCCAGCAATTCAAGCCGATTGGCGCTTGCAAGCGCCTTCGCGACACGGGCGAAATTTTCGAAGAGCTTCTTTTTAGGCGCAATAGTGTCCATAGAAATAATAAAGCGGAGAAAAGTTAACCACTAACCAATTATATCTAGTTCTGTTTGGTTCATTCACTTTACAATCAAAGAATCATTTGATAATTGTGAATTTGGGCCTAATTAGTAAACATAGGCACCCGATTACTGACCGTTCTTGGCGGCAATCTTGCATTTCTCCGGCCGGCAGCGGACGCTCACGAAAGGTGGCAACTGGCACCTTGCAGACAGCGCTCATTCGCTTGTCATGCAACCAGCCCAGAGCGCTCCCCCATACAATCGCTTTCGCCCATCTGGTAGTCGCGGCAGATGTTCGGTCGATGCTCGTAGATCGTACACAGCATGGTATTTCTATCCAGGGCCGCACACCAGCCATCGCCCAGACGGAGCATCACCCACCCACCCCACTGATCCTGTACCGTGAATTCCGGCGGGATGCCGTCATCGCCTATCAGCATGACTTCCAGCCTGCAACAGCAGGCTTTGCAGGTGGCGCATGATATAGACAGGCCATTGTCCGTGTCGTTTCTTGTGTTCATAGCCGGGCATTGTCCCATGCAGGAAGCAATAGAGTCCATAAACGACAGGAGCACTCTGCGGCACAGGCCAACTGCCATGAATTTCATTATTGGGGCCGGGTTAGGTTAAACTTCACCCCCCGACAACGAGTCTTGCCGCCCTTGCCTGCACGGCTCGGGTGCCGCGACGACCCAACGATTTTCTGCAGTAACGTGACGACATGAAAATAGCAGTAAGCGAATTGATCGTAAGGTATCTGGAACGACTGGGAATCGAATTTATTTTCGGGATGCCAGGCGCGCACATCCTGCCTGTCTATGACAGCCTGTATGACTCAAAAATCAAAAGCATCCTGGTCAAGCATGAGCAAGGAGCCGCTTTCATGGCCGGCGGCTATGCCCGGGCTTCAGGCAAAATTTCCGCCTGCATTACTACAGCGGGGCCCGGCGCCACCAACCTGGTGACGGGGGTAGCCAATGCCTATGCCGACATGCAGCCGATCCTGGTGATCACGGGCGAGACCTCCACCTACATTTTCGGCAAGGGAGGCCTGCAGGAAAGCTCCGGCGAAGGCGGCAGTATTGACCAGGTCGCGTTATTTGCCGGTATCACACGCTACCATAAATTGATCGAACGCACGGATTACCTGCCTACTGTGCTGAACCAGGCGGCTAAAAATCTGCTTTCCAGAACTCCCGGCCCCGTGGTGTTGAGCATCCCCTATAACGTGCAAAAAGAAATGGTGGATCCATCCATCCTGGATCAGATTTCTTTCAAGCGCACGACCGACGAATGCGTTATCGCTGAGCAAACCATCGATAAGAGTGTGGAGCTGATCCGCGAATCGAAACGGCCCCTGATCATCGCAGGCCATGGCTGCATCCGTTCGGGTGCGCAGGAACACTTACGCCGCATCAGCGAGCGCCTCAACATTCCGGTGACCAGCAGCCTCAAGGCTAAAGGCGTGATCGACGAACAATCCGCGCTGGCGCTGGGTAGTCTCGGCGTCACCTCCGGCGGTTACGCCGTGCGCTACCTGGAACAGGAAGCCGACCTGGTGCTGGTGCTGGGGGCGGCCTTCAGTGAAAGAACCAGCTATGTCTGGGATAAAAATCTATTGGCGGGCAAGAAACTCATCCAGGTAGATAACAGCGTCCAGCAACTGGAAAAGGTCTTCCGCGCCGACCTCGCGGTGCATGCCGACCTTGGCGCCTACCTGCAAGCGCTGGATTCAGCCATTCAGGCGCAAAAGGTGGCAGCAAAAGCCCCTGTGGATATCGCCGCTTTCACCGCCGCCGCACAAGCCCAGGCCGAGGTCACCGGCGAGACGATTTTCAACCGGCAGTTCGACCACGTGCGTGCCTTTTATGGCTGGCTGGAACAACGGTTTCCGGACGGCCTGGTCATGTTCGACGACAACATCGTTTTCGCGCAAAACTTTTACCGGGTGTCCGCCAAGGACCGTTTCTACCCCAATACCGGCATCTCCTCGCTGGGCCATGCCATCCCGGCGGCCATTGGCGCACAATTTTCCGAAAACCGGCCAACCTTCGCCATTCTGGGCGACGGCGGCTTCCATATGTGCGCCATGGAGATCATGACGGCGGTGAATTACAACATCCCATTGAACATTATCCTGTTCAACAACAACACCATGGGATTGATCCGCAAGAACCAGCACCATCTCTACCAGGATCGTTTCATCGACTGCGACTTCACCAACCCGGACTATGCACTGCTGGCACAATCCTTCGGCATCAGGCATTGCCGGGTGGAGCGTGAGCAGGATCTGGCGAAGCTGGAGGCGGTCAATTTCCACCATGACATCAATCTCATCGAGATCATGCTCGACCAGGATGCGTATCCGAATTATTCCTCAAGACGTTAGTTGCACATGACCGATTTCGTGACAACGCGTTTGGCGGAATGCCTCGCGCGCTACCAATCCGCCATTCCCGGCCTGGCCGATCTCGGCAAGCAACTGAGCTCACTGAATAGTGCAATTAGCAGGTTCCCTCGCCCCTTGGGGGATAGGGAGAGGGGTGAATCCCGCGACGAACCACCCTCTCCCCAACCCTCTCCCATCAAGGGAGAGGGAGCAGAAGCACTGGATGCCCTCATCGACCTCTATGAGCAATGCTACCCCTTGCTGGAAAAGGCGATGTGGTCCGCCGAACCGGATTTTTCGCCGCTGCTGGCCTGCTACCAGGCCCTGTTCCGCGAACAAGAGGCACTGATCCAGCGGCGGGGAGACGATGATCGCCATCACTTCATCCTGAGCATCCCGGTGGCGGATCGCCCACCCCACCTGCGCGCCTGCCTCGAAAGCATTTACCAGGTATGCACGCTGTTCAACTATGGCGGGAACGCGTCCGGCATTTGGGACAAGATCAAGGTCGTCGTCGCCGAAGACAGCCGCGATGAAAACAACATCCGCCGGCATATCGACCTGGTGGAGGAATACCGGCAGAAAGGCTTGCAGGTCTTCCATTTCGGGCTGGCTGAACAGTACGAACTGCTGCAATCGCTGCCGCAGCCTCAGCGCGAACGGCTGGGCAATCTGCTCACCACCCAACCTCGGGAAAAATTTCATCGCAAGGGACAAGCCGCCAACCGCAACCTCAGCTACCTGAAGTTTCTGCAATTGACGGAAGACAAGGACAGGACGCTGTATTACATGGTCGATAGCGACCAGCATTTTTGCGTGAACCGGCGAACCGAGTCCGGCGAAGAAGCGGTATATGCGCTGAATTATTTTCACACCATCGACAAAATCTTTCGCGCCACCGACACCCTAATGCTGACCGGCAAGCTGGTGGGCGACCCGCCCGTCTCGCCCTCAGTGATGGCGGCCAATTTTCTCGACGACGTAACGGCCTTCTTTAGCCGCCTGGCCGCCTTGACCGGCGACCAGGCCTGCCAGTTTCACGGCGCGCAGGGCCCGCTTCCGGGCGAGGCCGCCTATCACGACCTGGCCGGACTGTTCGGCTTTAAAAAAAAACCAGAGACATTTCCCTACACATGCCGGCTCGAAGGTGCGCATGACCATGGCGCGTGTCTGACGGTTTTTGCCCGGCAGCTAAACGCCTTCTTCTTCGGCGAACATCTCACGCGCAAGACCTGGTTTTCCTACGGCAGCGGTTTCACCCAGCTCGCCCCCGCACGGACAGTTTATCCCGGCAATTACATCGTCAACTACGCGGGGCTGAAATACATCATCCCCTTCGGCCACCTGCGGCTACGCATGTCGGGCCCCACCGCCGGGCGGCTGATCGCCGCCGAGATCAAGGCGCGTTTCGCCTCTTTCAACATGCCCAATCTGCACCGGCGCACCACCGAGGCGGGATTGGACGACGATTTCCGCCCCGGCGTGGAGTTAAACGGAGAAGGGCAAAGTATCGACCTGTCCGACGAATTCGAGCGCCAGTTTTTCGGCGACCTCATGTTGTTTTCAACCGAAGAGCTGGTCACGCAGGCGGATGTGAACCAGCCTTTTGCCCAGAATGTGATTGAGGCAGTCATCACCCGGAAAGAAGCCGAACTACTGGCGCTGTACCAGCAAAAACATGAAGCCACCGTCGACAAGAACAGGCAATTGCATGGCCTGGTGTTCAACGCCGGACATTGGTGGTTGCGCTCGCCCGAGCTGGCGCTTGCCTTACGGCAAATCCAAACCTTCATCGACAACATCGACCGCAATTTTGGCGAACACTCGCTGGCCTGGCGCCAAATCCAGTCAGCCGAACACCGCGCACAGCGCAAACAGCAGATCGTCGAGGCGTTGATGAATTACCGGGCGGAACGGGATGCCTGGGATAGCCTGTTTTAACCTGAAAAATTCGATTGAACCGCAGAGGACGCGGAGGGCGCAGAGGAATTCAAATGCTTAGTTTGGGGCATCCCTTCGCCCGATGGGTGGCTAAGCCTTTCCAGCCAACCTCTTGTTTTTCCTCCGCGTCCTCTGTGTCCTCTGCGGTGAGGTGCTTTTTCTAGGTTTAATCCAGGCTGACCGAATCCGCTGCATTCCCAATAATCTGCCGACGGCATTCCCGGTAAACTTCTTGCGCCGTATGCAACACATCCTCCGGAATGACAATATGGGGGTAAACGATCGGTGTCCTATCAATTCTTCCGCTATGAATGCGTTCGGATGAATCGCCTTTTCTGGCTTTCCCGGTATGGCTGAAAATTTGATAGCGCTCACTTAACGGCGAATCCAGTTCCAGCCAGTCCGATAGCCTGGAAAGCAACATCTTCGGCGCGCGCTGGAACAGCTCAGCATCGAAATAGTAATAGGGATGTTTGGCCGTCCGGCTGAAGTCGGCGAGCGTTTGGATGCGCGCGATATAGTAGTTCGCCGCCTCAAAGGGAGAGGCATAAAGATCCTCGATCTCTTTTTGCGCGAACAGATCGACGATGCTTTTAATCGTGTGTTCCGGCTCCATCAGCGAGATCAGTATCTTGATATTCGCAGGACCAAGCTGCTCGGGCTTCAACAAATAGTCGTTGTGCAGCAGCTTGTCAAAAAGATAACGGCTGTTCTCCTTGAGCGCATCGCCTTCCAGGAACACATCAAGCTGCCTGTCCAGCGCGGATGTGTCCTCATAGCTGATATGCATTTCATAGTAGCCATTGATCTGCGGGTGCGAGCCGAGAATATGCCCTGCCAGACTGGTAAAAGCACGCATATGGCTCAGCAGGAAGATTCTGGAGTAGCGTTCAGGCGAAGCATTCATACAAAGTCAGATTAGGTTAGGTCACTTGCTGCAAGTTTAGCATTCGGCGTGCAACGCATTCTACATCGACAGCATCGAGAGGGTTATTGGTAACTCAACTCCAGTACGCCGGCGATCAATTGGGACGTGAATTACTGCGCACCACCTCCGGCAAGCACCGCTTCGTTATCAGTACGTCGTCTAAACCGTCAGCGCCTCGAATTCGTGCTTCTCCACGCCCTCCACGGCGCGAGCGGCCCACGGATCTTTATTTCCCTGCAACGCAAACAGCAAGCGCCGATACAACGCCTTGCGGCATCCCTCATCCAGCACTTTGGACTTCACGTATTCCAGCCCGACTCGCTGTACCCAATGCACCGTCCGATCCAGGTAGCGCGCCTCTTCGCGGTAAAGTTGCAGGAAGGCACCGGTGTATTCCAGCACTTCCTCTGCCGTCTTCACCTTGACCAGAAACTGGGCCACCTCGGTCTTGATGCCGCCGTTTCCAGCGACATGAATCTCCCAGCCGGAATCCACGCCGATCACGCCCACATCCTTGATCGCCGCCTCGGCGCAATTGCGCGGGCAACCGGAGACCGCCAGCTTGAACTTGTGGGGCGTCCACACATTCCAGAATGCCTTCTCCAGAGCGATACCCATCCCGGTCGAATCCTGCGTGCCGAAGCGGCAAAACTCGCTCCCCACGCAGGTTTTCACGGTGCGCAGTGCCTTGCCGTAGGCGTGGCCTGACGGCATATCCAGATCGGCCCAGATGCTTGGCAAATCCTCCTTCTTCACGCCGAACAGGTCGATGCGCTGGCCGCCGGTGACGCGGATCATCGGCACCGCATACTTGTCAGCCACATCGGCGATGCGGCGCAGCTCGGCGGGATTGGTCACGCCGCCCCACATGCGCGGCACCACCGAAAAAGTACCGTCCTTCTGAATGTTGGCATGGGCCCGCTCGTTGATCAGGCGGGATTGCGGATCGTCCTGCGCCTCGTGCGGCCAGGTCGAAATCAGGTAATAGTTTAGCGCCGGACGACAACCGGCGCAGCCATTAGGAGTGCGCCAGTCCATGAATTTCATCGCATCCGGGATGGTAAGCAGCTTGTGCTCGCGGATCGCCGCGCGCACTTCCTCGTGGGTATGCTCGGTGCAGCCGCACATCGGCTTCGCGGCGGGCGTGGCGGAATAATCTCCGCCCAGGGTGGAGGCCAGTATCTGCTCCACCAAACCGGTGCATGAACCGCACGAGCCCGATGCCTTGGTGTGCTTGCGCACATCCTCGATGGTAAACAGCCCTTTCGCCTTGATCGCCGTGACGATCATGCCCTTGGTGATGCCGTTGCAGCCGCATACTTCCATGTCTTCCGGCATCGCCGCCGCATGGGTCTGGCCCTGATGGCCGCCGGTGCCGAGATTGGGCTGGCCGGTCAGGAGGTGCTGGCGGATATCGCCGAGGCATCTTTTTTCACGCAGTAACTGGAAATACCACGCCCCGTCAGTCGTGTTGCCGTACAGCACCGCGCCTTCGAGCTTGTTGTCGCGCAGCACCAGTTTCTTGTAGACCCCGCCGGCCGCATCCGACATCACGATCTCTTCGGTGCCCTCACCGCCGCTGAAATTTCCCGCCGAGAACAGGTCGATGCCGGTCACCTTGAGCTTGGTCGAAACCGTCGAACCGGTATAGCGGCCAATCCCCATCAGGGCGAGGTGGTTGGCACACACCTTGGACATCTCGAACAACGGCGCCACCAGGCCGTAGCTCACGCCGCGATGGGCGACGCATTCGCCGATCGCATAGATGCGCGGATCGTAGGTCTGCATTGTGTCGTTCACCACGATGCCGCGCTCGCAGTGGATGCCGGCGGACTCGGCGAGCGCCGAATTGGGGCGGATGCCCACCGCCATCACCACCAGGTCGGCGGGAATTTCACTGCCGTCCTTGAAGCGCACCGCCGCCACGCGCCCGCACTGCTTTGCTCCTTCCCTTTCAGGGGGAAGGCTGGGATGGGGGTGGGTCAAGCCCTTCACCTCGGTATCAACCCCATCCCCACCCCTACCCTCCCCTTGAAGGGGAGGGAGATTACTGATTTCGCTGGTTTGAGTGGACAATTTGAACTTCAACCCTTTCGCCTCCAGGCTGCGCTGCAACATGCGCGCCGCAGTCTCGTCCAACTGGCGTTCCATCAGCCACGGAGCGAGATGCACCACGGTCACGTCCATGCCGCGCTGCATCAGGCCATTAGCCGCTTCCAGCCCGAGCAGGCCGCCGCCGATCACCACCGCATGGCGGTAGCTGGATGAAGCGGCCAGCATCGCATCGACATCGCGGATATCGCGAAAGCTCACCACACCAGGCAACTCGCGGCCGGGCACCGGCAGCATGACCGGGTTGGAGCCGGTCGCCAGCAACAGGCGGTCATAGCTTTCCACCGTGCCGTCCTCGGCTTCGATAGTGCGGTGCGTGCGATCAATCTTCACGATCTTCCTGTTGAGATGCAGGGTGATGCCGTTGCGCTCATACCAGTCCACATCATTGAGCATGATGTCCTTGAGGGTCTGTTCCCCCGCCAGCACCGGCGACAACATGATGCGGTTGTAATTGGCGTGCGGCTCGGCGCCAAACACCGTGATGTCATATAGATCGGGGGCAATCTTCAGCAATTCCTCGATGGTTCTCACACCCGCCATGCCGTTGCCGACCATCACCAGTTTCATTTTTTGCATGATTTATCCTCCTTCAGATCAGAACGAATACCGCACCATTTTCGACCCTGACTTGATAGATCGCGGTCTCACCCACATCCGGCGCCAATGCGCGACCTTCCTGCAACGCGATGTTCCAGCCGTGCATCGGGCAAGTCACATGGCTGCCGCAAACGATACCCTGCGACAGATGCCCGCCCTTGTGCGGACAACGATCCTGCAACGCGAACAACTCGTCGGTCTCGGTGCGAAACAGTGCGATGCGCCCCTTGGCGCTTTCCAGCACGCGACTACCCAAGCGCGGAATTTCTTCCAGGGCGCAAATTTTTGTCCAATCGGTCATGATTTTCTCCAGTCTCAAGCAGCCGGGCGCAACTGCCGGCGATACAGAAAATCCAGCACTGCGCTGCGGTACTGGTGATATTTGCTATCGTTCGCCAACTCCAGCCGGGCGCGCGGGCGAGGCAAATTCACTTCGAGGATTTCGCCGATAACCGCTGCCGGGCCATTGGTCATCATCACGATGCGGTCGGACAGCAACACCGCCTCATCCACATCATGAGTCACCATGATCACTGTGCTTTTGGTATCCGCCGCGATCTTCATCAACTCGTCCTGGAGATGGGCGCGAGTCAGCGCGTCGAGTGCGCCGAACGGCTCGTCCAGCAGCAACACCTTGGGCTGCATCGAAAGAGCACGAGCAATGCCGACACGCTGTTTCATGCCGCCGGAAATTTCGTGCGGATGCTTGTGCTCGGCGTGAGAAAGCCCGACCAGCGCCAGCGCATCCTGCGTCCGCTTTTTCATGACGGCACGGCTCTCGCTGCCGCCGAACACCCGCTCCACCGCCAGATAGACATTGTCGAAACAGGTCAACCACGGCAGCAGCGAATGGTTCTGGAACACCACCGCGCGATCCGGCCCCGGCCCGGCGATTTCACGTTGAGCGCAGAGCATGGCGCCGCCGCTAGGCAGCGTCAGCCCCGC
Source organism: Sulfuricella sp. (assembly GCA_028713975.1). GTDB lineage: Bacteria > Pseudomonadota > Gammaproteobacteria > Burkholderiales > Sulfuricellaceae > Sulfuricella. The sequence goes on along the minus strand of JAQTNE010000008.1, from coordinate 109,060 downwards.
CACCAGATTGAGCAGGGTGGACTTGCCGCAACCCGAGTGGCCGATGAGGGAAATGAACTCGCCCTGGGCAATGTTCAGATTGATGTCGCGCAAGGCGACAAATGGGCCTTTCCTGGTATCGAAAACCATCTGCACGTTTTCGATCTGTACGTATTTTTCCATGTTCATTCCTCACTCGTAGCTAAAGCGCTTCGCCAGCAACACCAGCATTTGTTCCAACAGCAGACCGACGATGCCGACCACGAAAATAGCGATGATGATGTGCTCCACGTTCAGGTTGTTCCACTCGTCCCACACCCAGAAGCCGATGCCGACACCGCCGGTGAGCATCTCGGCGGCGACGATCACCAGCCAGGCCACGCCGATAGACAGCCGGATGCCGGTGATCATGTGCGGCAGCACGGCGGGAAAAAGTATCTTGGTGAAAATCTTCCACTCCGACAGGTTGAGCACCTTGGCGACGTTCATGTAGTCCTGCGGGATGCGGCCCACGCCGGCTGCGGTATTGATGATCATCGGCCAGATACTGGAGATGAAGATCACCCAGATCGCCGCCGGATTCGCCGCCTTGAACACCAGCAGGCCGATCGGCAGCCACGCCAGCGGCGACACCGGACGCAGCAGGCTGATGATGGGCGCGGTCATGCGGTTAAGAAAATCGAAGCGCCCGATCATGAACCCCAGCGGGATACCGATGGCCGCCGCCATGCCGAAGCCGATGCCGACCCGTTGCAACGAAGCGAGGATATTCCAGCCGATGCCCTGATCGTTCGGGCCCTTGCGGTAGAACGGGTCGCTGAACAACTGCACCGCCGAATCCCAGGTTTTTATCGGCCCCGGCAACTGCGGGCTGGTCTGCGACACCAGCGCCCACAAGCCGACGAACAGCAACAGACCGAGCACGGATGGCAGCAGGATTTTCAAAATTTTATTCATGGCGAAACCCCTGTTTTATGCTTTGATTTTAAATCCGGCGGCATAAGCCTTCGGGTTCTTGCCATCCCACACCACGCCGTCCATCAACTTTGAAGTCCGCATCGCATCCTTGGGTACGTTGACCTTGGCAAGCGTCGCGGCCTGCTTGTAGATCTCGATCTGATTGACCTTCTTCGCCACGGCCAGATAATCCGGCTCATCCTTGAGCAGCCCCCAACGCTTGTGCTGGGTGAGAAACCACATGCCGTCGGAAAGATAGGGGAAATTTACCGCGCCATCCTCGTGGAACTTCATCATGTTCGGGTCTTCCCATTTGCGTCCCAGGCCGTTGTCGTAGTGGCCGAGAAAGCGCCCCTCGATGACCTCCTCGGTAGTGTTGACATAGGACTTGTCGGCGATCACCTGCGCCACCTGGCGGCGGTTGGCTGAGGTGTCGATAAACCTTGATGCCTCCAGCACCGCGGCAACCAGAGCACGCGCAGAATTAGGATGTTTAGCTACCCATTCCGCGGTGGTGCCCAATATTTTTTCCGGATGATCCTTCCAGATATCCTGGCTGGTGGCGGCGGTAAAGCCGATCTTGTCGAAGATGGCGCGTGCGTTCCACGGCTCGCCGACGCAAAATCCGTCCATGTTGCCGACGCGCATGTTGGCCACCATCTGGGGCGGAGGAATCACCACGCTCTTGGCTTCGGAGAACGGATTGATCCCATTGGCCGCCAGCCAGTAATACAGCCACATGGCATGGGTTCCGGTAGGAAATGTCTGGGCAAAAGTATATTCGCGCTTTTCTTTTGTCATCAGCGTCCTGAGCGATGCGCCATCGGTGACGCCCTTATCCTTGAGCTGGGATGAAAGAGTGATCGCCTGGCCGTTACGACTGAGCGTCATGAGATTGGCCATATTTTTTTTCGCACCACCGACCCCCACCTGTACGCCATAGATCAGTCCGTACAGCACATGAGCCGCATCCAGCTCGCCATTGACCAGCTTGTCGCGCACCGCCGCCCAGGAAGCCTCCTTGGTGGGAATGATCTTGATGCCGTATTTCTTGTCGAAGCCCTGCACTGCCGCCATCACCACCGAGGCGCAATCGGTCAGCGGGATGAAGCCGACCCTGATCTCGGTTTTCTCCGGTGCATCCGAGCCTGCCGCCCAAGCGCCCTGGCGCACGCCGGGCGGCACCAGAGCCATCAAGGACGCGGCGCCGAGCAGGCTGGCACCTTTTTTGATGAAATCGCGCCGGCCTTCGTTTTCCGGCACCGCTACTGTTTGCACACAGGTTTCAACTGGCTTTTGCATTCCGCTCTCCTTAAAGTTAGCCAAATATCCATTTTTGAAGCATCTTTACTGACAAACAGCAATCACCGTGCCAGTGCGCGATTATTTTGCGTAACAGAATGATTAATTGGATGAATATTGGATAAAACGGCAAAACCGGGGAGTCAAATCAAAGCGGAAGGAGCGCACCCGAATGGTGCGCAATGAGGGCCGGCGCCCGAAACGGCGCAGCCCCCGTTGAAGAAAAATCAGATCGGAAGGAAAACTGCGGTGGCTACGCTCTGAATGACGCGCACGATGGAGCGATTGGTTTTTTCTGCAATGATTCTGGCAATGGTGTCCTGCTGCGCGATCAATTTGCCAAATTCGCGCTCGAAACTCAGATTGCGGTTTGCACCGTCATTTTCATTACTGAGCAGGAACAGCGTTCCCTGACTGTCGCGTGTATTGCTCAGCTTCCAGACCGCGATCTCGATATTGCGCGCGCTGTTATAAAGCTTCTGCGGATCGATATCGTCAAGCACGTAGAACTCGGCCTTGTTGTTGTACGAAGCCATGATCATGGTTGCCATGCCCGCGGTAAAAGCCAGCACCCTGTCGCCCTGATAATTTTCCTGGAAAGCCAGGTTGAAACACTCTACCCCGCGCTTGCCATTCAGCTCAGGGAAACGCCAGTCTTGTCCCGAGTCGAACGCTCGATAAATCGCGCTCTCCACGGAAGACTGCCCGGATTTTTTCCATTCGCGCGGATTGCGCCGGTACAATTTTTCCATCAGCGTGCGCAGATGGTCAAAACTCTCCTGCTGATGAATCTCGGTTACCGTATTGAGATCGGATTTGAGCAGCGACTCGATTTTCAAATCGTGTGAGGCCGGAGGACTCTTCTTGCTTTCCGGTTTGAACGGCCTGGAAGAGGCGCAGGACGCAAGGGATATGACCAGAAAAGCGAGGAGCAGAAAACTTCTTGCATTCATCCTGAGCGTGTGCCGTTTGGGGGTTGCCACAGTATAACGGCTTACTTTCCAGCCACCAAGAGAGGCAAAGAGAACTTCGGGGAAAGATCGGCGGGCACCCGGCTGCGCCTGAGTCAGTTCAAGGCACCATTTTGACAGCCCAATCCATACTTGAATAGTCGGATATTTGAGCTATATTTAAATCGTTTTCCAACCAACGACAGGAGACGAACATGACCGACCAAATCCAGATCACCATTGACCGGGATGTCTACGAACGGCTGCAAATGCTTATGGTGCCCCCTGTCAGTGACGCCAACGCAGTTATCAAGGAACTGTTGCTTCGAGAAGGGCGCCCCAGCCCAGCCGTTGTTGCCTTGGGAGCCGCCGGACAACACTATACTTATGCACAGGAACTCGAACGCTCCAGCCAAGGGCATTACGATGGAGGTGGCAGCACCTGAACTGGCACCGCTCTGCTGACCAACAAACGGGGATAAGGGGCAGCCCTTTATGCCCGTTTACCACTCTCCCCGCGCTGGAACCATTCGGTTAATTTGCGGGATTCTCCCAAACCGGCAAGCCGCAAATCTATGGCATCGTGGTTGCCCCATACCACGTCAGCCAAAGCGCCGTTGGCCACGAGAAACTCAATGTCAGGGCAATAAAGCCCGAGGTTTCGCTGTACGTAAAACCCATAGGTGCGGCAAGCCACTGGCCGTTGCGCATAGACCGGGCAAGCGCCGGTAGCCTGATCCAGCATTGGGCAGGTAATGGGGCGCGACGGCTGTTCAGCCAAGACTGCAATTTTCCCGCTGATTTCCTGAAGGTGTTCAGACGATAGCGCGGCCAACCCTTCTCGCAGCAAGCCCCATTCCGCCGCCGTCAGTTGAGGCTCTTCCGAGAGACGCCGGCAACAACTATCGCATCCCATGCCACATAGCCAGTCGGGACGATTCTCGCGGATGGCTTGCACGCGCGAGTCGATATCGGCATAGAGTTGGGATAAAGCGGTCATGTTTTTTTCAAAAAATTAGCGGCGGAACCGGACGCATTGAAAACTTGAATTAAGGCATCAGTCCGCCGGAAATGATGCACTAATACAAGACCTCATAACTTCCCATGCAACATAGCTAGACCCGACCCCACGATTCGTCACTATCGATGCGTGTGAGCGGCGAAGGAAAGAACTCCATGACTCTTGAATCCGCGTTGAGCGTGGCGAAGGGCACGCGGTCGGTGGGCTTCCACTGACGCAAACGAAGGCGCTCTGTCTCAAACTCGATTAGCTCAACCATTTGTCACGGCACTCGGAGATGATGACGCATAACGCCTAAATTAAGCCGAGCCGCGAAGCGGTTTCGGCTTGAATGAATTGTTAGCTGCCATTGCGCAGAAGGCACAGCGCAATGAGCGGAGCCAAGTTGAAAAAAACGGGGTCAGACTCGATAAAAAAAAACGGGGTCACTAAAAAATGGGGTCAGACTCGATATATTTATTTTTCGCATGGCCCCATTTTTCGTTCGGCAAATAATCGAGTCTGACCCCGTTTTCCCTCGCAGCCAGAGAGCAAGGCACCAAAAAGAACAATCGCAAGGTAGACAGCGCGCATAGGTTTTAAGAGGCCCAACGTAAAAGTAAGGGGCTGCGCGCTTTTGCGCAGTCCCGCTTGACTGCCGGGTTAGGCTTGGATTTACCGGGCGCGTTTGATGATGAAGCCATTTTCAATTTTCTCGAAGCCGACCTTGGGGTAATACGCCATTGCTTCAGGTGCAGACAGTAGGGTAAGCGCCACCTCTTCCCCAATAGCGGAGCGAACGCGGGCAATAAGTTCACGACCAATGCCGTGTTTTTGAAAAGCCCTATCTACCGCGAGGTCGGACAGGTAGCAACAATAACTGAAATCGGTTAGAGCGCGACAGACCCCAACGAGTTTGCCTTCATGCCAAGCGGAGAAAGTCAGGTTTGCGTTGGCAAACATACGTTCAATCCGCACCAAATTATTGGTGGGGCGGCGAATGCCGGACGCATCAAAAACCGCAACTACATCAGCAGCCGCGAGGGGGAAATTATGGCGGTATTCAATCGCTGACATAAAAGCCTAACGTTAAGTGTGCATCCTAAACGACGGTTTATAAGCCGTCATTTCGATGAGTATAACCTGCACTAAATTCATAAAATGTTTTAAAATCATTTTGTTCCTGTTTTTTAGGGCATCCTAAAAATGAATGGTGCAGCCGTCTTGCTTGCTTTGCTTGCTTCGCTGCACTTGCTGGAAGCATTGCCACATTCGGATTAAACAATTTATTTGTCATTTTTACAAGCGTTATCCGAACTACACTTGCACCTTCACGCCTTGTCCAGCCACACTTCCAGCCCTTGGGCATTGAGTTCGATATCGTTCGCCAGCAAAGCCAGCGAATCTGCCGGGGCAAGGCGGCAGCCGTGAGCCGCAAGGCGCTCCAATAAATACTTGCCCAATTTTTCTGTCAGTTGTGCGTGCCGTGTCTTATCCAGGTTGCGAACGCTTTCGGCGAGCCTCACAAAATCATCCAGCATATAGTGCAGATCATCGGCCAGCCGCCGCAACTGAGTCACCCTGCCATAGTGGGTCAGGTAGGCGGCGCGCGGTTGGCAGGACAAAAGCAAATCAATCGAAGCATGTGCCGCTTCGGGTTCAAACTGCACCGGCGTGGTGGTCGGCAGGATAAATTCGCGCCCGTCCACATCGAATTCGCGATAAGAAAGGCCGAAGGTGTCACCGGTAAAGATGCCGCCGTAGCGCTCGTCAAAAACGCAGAAATGGTGGCGGGCATGGCCGGGGGTATCCAGAAACAACAGGCTTCGTCCATTCAGCTTGACCGTGAATTCATGCGGCGCTTCAATCACGCGTTCGGCAGGAACAGGGACGATTTCGCCATAGGTGCGGTGGAATCCTTCTTCGCCGTATACCGCCATTGAACCCGCTACCAACTTCGACGGGTCGATCATGTGGCGCGCTCCACGAGGGTGCGCCACCAGCATCGCATTGGGAAACCGCCGCATCATCTCGCCCGCGCCGCCGGCATGGTCGAGATGGACATGGGTCACGATCACATAATCGACACTTTCCGGGTGAAGGCCTTTTTGTTGCAGCACAGCCAGCACGCCGGGAACCGAGAGATTCGTGCCGGTGTCGATGATCGCCGCCCTGCCGTTTTCGACCAGCAGGTGGATGGCCGCCAAGCCGGGGCGAATGTGATAGGCATCGATGGTGACGATCCCGCCATCGTATTCCTGCCGATTTTCAGTCATGTTTGCTCGTGCTCCAAAAGGACATGCAATTAACGGTACAATTCCAGTTCAGGAGAGCAAAAATACCATGACTACCATCCGCCAAGAAGATTTTATCGCCAGCATCGCCGACGCGCTGCAATACATTTCCTATTATCACCCGCTCGACTACATCAAGGCGCTGGGCGAAGCTTACGAGCGCGAGGAATCCCCTGCCGCCAAGGACGCCATTGCCCAGATTCTGACCAACTCGCGCATGAGCGCGCAAGGCCGCCGCCCGATCTGCCAGGATACCGGTATCGTGGCGGCTTTCGTCAAGGTTGGCATGGATGTGAAATGGGATGCCAAAATGGGTGTGACCGAGATGGTCAACGAAGGCGTGCGCCGCGCTTACCTGAACCCCGACAACGTGCTGCGCGCCTCGGTTGTGGCCGACCCTGCCGGTGCGCGCAAGAATACCGGCGACAACACCCCGGCGGTGATCCATTACGAGATCGTCGCCGGCGACAAGGTCGAAATCACGCTTGCGGCCAAGGGCGGCGGTTCGGAAAACAAGGCCAAGTTCACCATCCTCAATCCGTCCGACAGCCTGGTCGATTGGGTGTTGAAGACCGTCCCCACCATGGGCGCGGGCTGGTGTCCACCGGGGATACTGGGCATCGGCCTCGGCGGCACAGCAGAAAAAGCCATGCTGCTCGCCAAGGAAGCCCTGATGGAGCCGATCGACATCCACGAGCTGCAAGCACGCGGGCCACAAAGCCGGGCGGAGGAACTGCGGCTGGAGCTATATGAAAAAGTGAACGCGCTGGGCATCGGTGCGCAAGGGTTGGGCGGCCTCACCACCGTGGTGGACATCAAGATCAAGGAGTACCCGACCCACGCCGCCGGTTTGCCGGTGGGGATGATCCCCAACTGCGCCGCTACCCGCCACATCCACTTTACCCTCGACGGCAGCGGCCCGGCTGTGCTGACGCCGCCCAACCTCGACGAATGGCCGAAGGTGGACTGGCACCCCGCTGCCGATGCACGCCGCGTCAACCTCGACACCGTGACCCGCGCGGAACTCGCCAACTGGAAGCCGGGTGAAACCCTGCTGCTTTCCGGCAAATTGCTCACCGGGCGCGACGCCGCGCACAAACGCATCGCCGATCTGCTGGCGCGGGGCGAACCCTTGCCGGTGGATTTCACCGGGCGCTTCATTTACTACGTCGGCCCAGTCGATCCGGTGCGCGACGAAGTGGTCGGCCCCGCCGGCCCCACCACCGCCACTCGCATGGACAAATTCACCGACCTGATGCTGGATAAAACCGGGCTGATCGGTATGATCGGCAAGGCCGAACGCGGCCCGGCAACCATCGAAAGCATCAAGCAACATAAAGCGGTTTACCTGATGGCGGTAGGCGGCGCAGCCTACCTGGTATCGAAGGCAATCAAGGCATCCAGAGTGCTGGCCTTCGCCGATCTGGGCATGGAAGCGATCTACGAATTCACGGTGCAGGACATGCCGGTGACTGTGGCGGTAGACGCCAGCGGCACCTCGGTGCACAACACCGGGCCAGCGGAGTGGCGCATGAAGATTGGCAAGATACCTTTGGCCAAATAACATTAACCGCAGAGGACGCGGAGGCCGCTGAGGAAAAACAGAAAAAGAACTTTGCTTTCCTCTGTGTCCTCCGCGTCCTCTGCGGTGAAAAGACTTTATACGTGATCGAACCCGCCCTCAAAGCCACCCTCGCCCTGCCGACGCAGGAGGTCTACTACCGCCTCTACCGCTGCGACAACGCCCCGCCGCGCCGCCTGCTGCTGCTTCATGGCGGTGGCGTAGGCGGCGCAATCACCTGGGGCGGCATCCTGCCGCACCTCACGCGCTGGAACGAAATCCTCGTGCCCGACCTGCGCGGCACCGGCAAGACCCGTTACCCCGACCACCACGAACACGGCTTCTCGGTTGAAGAAGTGGTGGCTGACCTTGCCGCTCTGCTGGATCACCTCGGCTGGGCGCAATTCGACCTCGGCGGTTACTCCTACGGCGGGCTGATCGCCATGCTGCTCAAGGCCACCCGCCCGGCAGCGGTGGGTAAAACCTACCTGCTCGAACCTGCCCTGCTGGTCAAAATGAATGATGAGGAATCGATCCTTTCGCACGAAAGGATCCTGCACGCTGCCAAACGGCTGCATAATCCGGAGAATCGGGATGAAGGGCTGGAACTGTTCCTCGATGCCGTTGCCCCGAACCGCAGCCGCGGCTCCAGGAACGAGGAAGTCATGCGTCAACGCCTGTCTCACCGTCCGGCAGGACTGGCCTGCGCCATCGAATGCGTATCGCACGCCGCCAAACACTTCGACCGTGCCGCCCTGATTGCATCCCAAGCCAGAGTCAGCAGCTTCATCGGCAGTCGATCCCATCCTGCGATGTACCAACTGTGCGAGGAGATTGCGGCAGGAAGAAACGACTGGGCCTGCCACCTGATCCAGGGCGCCGACCACGCGCTGCCGTTCCAGAAGCCGGAAATCATCGCCGAATTGATGAATACCAACTTGAGCAGGAGTAAAACATGAAAAACCGCAGAACCTTGAGCATCCTGATAGCCGTTCTTGCCGTAGCCGTCCTCTATTTGACGGTATTTCGCAGCGATCCGCTAGTGGATGCCCTCAACCAGGCGATCCAGACCAATGGCAGCCCGGAGCTGAAAAAGTACCCCTATCCCTTCAAGGTGCTGCGCATGGAAGGCACTGCCGCCGTGATGGGCACACCCCGCTCTGCTGCCATGCCGGTGTATCGAATGATCGGAGCCATCGACCCGGCGCTGAGCGGCAAGACGCCGGACAATCCGGATTTCGTCGCGGCTGAAAAAGCCCTGGCGAAAGTTCAGTCGGAAGCGCGGCAGATCGTCCTGTCTCAACATGGGGCAACCGAGGTGAAATGGGAACTCGACAAGAACTGGCTGATCAGCCACCAGATCGCTCTGGATTGAACGGCGGCCATGGCAATCCACCACGCTCTATCCGGGCGACCTGCGGATGAACGATGGCCCGAAGGAAGCGCCCTGCAAAGGAAACAAAAAAACCGGTTTTCCTGAGAAGCCCGTCTAAAATGAAGAGAACATAACGCGAAGGAGAACATCATGAGAATAAAACAGGTATTTCTAAGCTTGGCATGGGTGGCCGCTTTCATTTTCGCCACGGGCGCCAGTGCGGCTTCCAAAGAAGAGATCAACGCTGAAGTTCAGCAAACTCTCGAAAACTTCTACAAGCAGACCAGCGCAGGCAAACATCTCGCGCAAAAGGCCGAAGGCGTACTGGTCTTCCCCAGCGTCATCAAGGCAGGCATGGGTGTAGGCGGCGAATACGGCGAAGGCGCGCTGCTCGTCAAAGGCAAAACCGTCGCTTACTACAACATCGCCGCTGCCTCTATCGGCTTCCAGCTCGGCGCCCAGGCACGCTCCCAGATCATCCTGTTCATGACCGACAACGCCCTCGCCAAATTCCGCCACAGCCAGGGCTGGAAGGCCGGCGTGGACGGTAGTGTCGCCCTCGCCACCTTGGGCGCAGGCGGCGAAATCGACACCGAGACCGCCCGGAAACCCATCATCGGCTTTATCTTTTCCAACAAGGGGCTGATGTATAACCTTACTTTCGAGGGGTCGAAGATCACCAAGCTGGATAAATAACCACTGGCCCGCAGAAGAAAATTGAACACCGCCCTCGCCGAGGCGTTGCTCGCGATCCTGCGCGCCCATCCCGACGGCCTCTCCGAGCACGACCTGATCCGCAAGCTCGCCCGCGACGACCCCGCCTTCGGCCCCGAAGCCTTCGCCGACGAACTCACCCTGTTCCAGTGCCACTTCATCCTGTTCCACCACCTCTATCGCCTGCGCGATGAGCTATGGAACAAAAGGGAAGGCAACCTCGACATCCATTGCCTGAAAATCGCTCTTCTCCCCTGCCCTGACGATGCCGGCCATCTGCCCGCCGCCCACGATCCACTACGGGATTACTACCTCGACCTTGCCCATCTGGAAAGCACCGGCAAGCAGCAAGTCCTGGAAATGCTCGACACCTTCTGGCTGCGCTTCGCCCGCCTCGGCCACCGCACCGAAGCCCTCGCCGCGCTGGGACTCGCCGACCCGGTGGATGACGCGTCAATCAAGCGCCGCTACCGGGAACTGGCGATGGAACACCACCCCGACCGGGGCGGCGAAATGGAAAAACTTCAGACCATCAATGCGGCGATGGAACTGTTGGAGCCACACCGGGAACGATAATCCTGGAAACCCCTCAGCTCTTGCGCAGCCTGGCAAGAGCCGCGGCCATCGTTCCCTGCGGCTGTTCCGCAGGGCGCTCCCGCCGGGGCGATTTGACCGGCTGCCGCTCTGCGCTTCTGGGCGACGTTTCACCGGGCTGATCGGAGAGGCGCATGGTCAGGGCAATGCGGCGGCGCGCCTCGTCCACCTCCAGTACTTTCACCTTGACCACGTCCCCCGCCTTGACCACTGTATGAGGGTCTTTTACGAACTTGTCGGCCAGCGCCGAGATGTGCACCAGCCCATCCTGATGCACGCCGACATCGACGAAGGCGCCGAAGTTGGTGACATTGGTGACCACGCCTTCGAGCAACATACCGGGCTGAAGGTCCTTGATGCCCTCCACACCTTCTCTGAACACGGCGGCTTTAAATTCGGGGCGAGGGTCGCGCCCCGGCTTCTCCAGTTCCCGGAGAATATCCGATACCGTCGGCAAGCCAAATTTGTCGTCGATGAATTTGCGTGGACCAAGCGACCGAAGGAAAGCCCCGTCGCCGATCACCTGGCGCAGTTCGCGGCCGCTGGCTTCGAGTATGCGCTGCACCACCGGGTAGGCTTCGGGATGGACGCCGGAAGCGTCGAGCGGATTGTCGCCGTTGGCGATACGCAAAAATCCCGCTGCCTGCTCGAACGCCTTGTCGCCGAGCCGGGGTACTTTCTTGAGATCGGCCCGGCGCTTGAAAGCGCCGTTGCTGTTACGGAACTCGACAATATTCCGCGCCATCGTGCCGGACAAACCGGAAACCCGCTCCAGCAATGGCTCTGAAGCCGTGTTGACATCCACCCCGACTGCATTGACGCAATCTTCAACCACCGCATCCAGCGAGCGGGCCAGTTCGGGCTGGTTGACGTCATGCTGGTACTGGCCGACGCCAATGGCCTTGGGGTCGATTTTGACCAGCTCTGCCAGCGGGTCTTGCAGACGACGGGCAATCGACACCGCGCCGCGCAGAGTCACGTCAAGATCGGGAAATTCGTTGGCGGCAAAAGCGGAGGCCGAATACACCGAGGCACCCGCCTCGCTGACTACTACTTTTTGCAATTTTAATTCGGGATGCGACTTGATCAGCTCCGCCGCCAGCTTGTCCGTTTCGCGTGAGGCCGTGCCGTTGCCGATGCTGACCAGCGCCGCGCCGTGCTTCTGCGCCAGCGCCGCAAGAATATGGATGGAACGATCCCAGTCGTTACGCGGCGCATGGGGGAAAATAGTAGCGGTTTCCAGCATCTTGCCGGTCTCGTCCACCACCGCCACCTTCACGCCGGTGCGCAAGCCGGGGTCGAGGCCGATCACCGCCCGATGGCCGGCTGGCGCGGCCAGCAGCAGGTCGTGCAGGTTGCGGGCAAACACATTGATGGCCTCGGCCTCGGCGGATTCGCGCAAGCGCGTAACCAGCTCGGTTTCGAGGTGGGTCGCCAGCTTCACCTTCCAGGCAAAGCGCACCGTCGCCAGCAGCCAGCAATCCGCCGGGCGTCCCTTGCCGGCAATGCCGAAGCGCCGAGCCACGTCGATTTCGCACGGATGCATGGCTGCGGCATCCGCCTCTTCTTTCCCCGCTTGCAAGAACAGGTTGAGTACGCCTTCGTTGCGGCCGCGCAGCATTGCCAGAGCGCGGTGGGAAGGAATGCTGCGAATCGGCTCGCGGCGGTCGAAATAGTCGGCGAACTTGGCCCCCTCTTCCGCCTTGCCTTCCACCAATTCTGACTTGAGATAGCCTTCCTGCCACAGGTAATCGCGCAGCTTGCCGAGCAACTGGCCATCCTCGGCAAACTTTTCCATCAAAATCTGGCGCGCACCGTCCAGCGCGCTCTTGCTGTCCGGCACGCCCTTGTCGGCGCTGACATAAGCTTCGGCAGCCTGTTCCGGTTGCAGCAACGGGTTTTCCAGCAGCGCCAGGGCCAGCGGCTCCAGTCCGGCTTCGCGCGCAATCTGCGCCTTGGTGCGGCGCTTGGGCTTATAGGGCAAATATATGTCTTCCAGCAACACCTTGGTCTCGGCGGTGTTGATTGCCGCTTCCAGCTCGGGCGTCAGTTTCCCCTGCTCGGTGATACTGCCAAGAATGGCTGCGCGCCGCCCTTCCAGTTCGCGCAGGTAGCGCAATCTGTCTTCCAGATTACGCAGCTGGGTGTCGTCGAGACCGCCGGTGGCTTCCTTGCGGTAGCGCGAGACGAAGGGAACGGTGGCACCGTCGTCGAGCAGTTGCACGGCGGCGTTCACCTGAGCTGTGTGTACGCCGAACTCTTCGGCAATGCGCTGGTTGATGCGATTGATCATGGGTGAAATTAGCCGGATAAATGAAGCGGCCATTATACGGAATGGGCAAGGACACATTCCAGGCAATGTGAGCAGATCGCCGGCTTGGCACAAAACCTGCTTTATTCCTTGAGAGTATTTACCACTCAAGAGGAGAAACATCATGATAATTCAGCAATCTACAGCGATGTTGGCTACTACAGTGGCTAGCTATCTTTCCGCCAAACGGCAAACTGTTGCCCCCATCGCGGAAAAAATTGCCGACACCACGACCATTTCTCAGGCGGCAAAAGATCGCCTCTCATCTGAAAAAGCGAATGAATCCAGCACCAATTCCCACAGTCCGCTCCGGGTGGAAGGACCTTTCTTTTCTTTTGAAGAAACGGTAAAAAGCAAAGGCGGGCCGCTCATTGCCGTAAAAATGACGGAAGCCCAGGTAAACGAACTGAAACTCCGGGAGCAACAGGAGAAAGCGCGCGAGATAGCCAATTCCAATTACGCCGAAGCCCACCAGTACAAGCCCATTGGCCAAGTCCTTGTCGGTGGAAAGCTCTTTGCAACGGTTTCCGATGCAGGCAGTGTCGAGATGGCCCATTCTTTACCCTTGAGCGAGGCGCCGTTGAGTCCGACAGACAGGCTTGCCGAAATCGCTCGAGCCGTAAAAGGGGAAATCATCTATTCCAATCTCTTGCCAACCATGGGTGGAGGGATGGGGGGACCCGGGGCTCCAGAATCGATGCTTCCTCCTCTCACGGCACGGAGCATGAACGAGATATTTGATCAGGAAATAAGGCCCGCCATGGAAAAGAAGATTACGGAATGGGAGGAGCAAACCGGGAAAACATACCCACGTCCAAAATCATAAAATGAAATGGGAATGGGCACGTTCCAAACAATAACAGTCTTTTCCCGTCTTCGTTTTTTGCGCTACAATGTAGCTCACACACTCCAGAGGATCACACCATGCCTGCAAACGCCGTTGTTCGCGCCCGTATCGACGAGCACATCAAGGAAGAGGCTACCGTCGTGCTGGCAGCGATGGGGCTTACCGTGTCAGACGCTTTTCGCATCATGCTGACTCGCATAGCCCGCGAAAAAGCGCTCCCTTTCGAGCCTCTAGTCCCGAACCCGGAAACCATTGAAGCGATGAAAGAAGCTCGCCGGGGAAATCTGCCTTCTTTTGCCACCGTTAACGATTTGATGGCGAACCTGAATGCGCCGGATTGAACCGACCAACACTTTCAAACGTGACTACAGGCGTGTTATTGCAGCGCCCAAACATCGAGACATTGAAACGCTGTTGCCGGAAGTTTTAAATCTATTAGCTGCGGACTCGCCATTGCCGGAGCGACACCATGACCATCCGTTGACTGGCGACTGGAAAGACCATCGTGATTGCCACGTCAAACCCGACCTGGTGTTGATTTACCGAAAGCCGGATGCCGAAGCATTGCAGCTTGTTCGCCTTGGTTCGCACAGCGAACTTGGGCTTTGAACCGCGACGCAGCCCGCGTAGAGCCTACGCTCAATAACCGAACCACATGTCATTGAGGTAATCTACTCTTACTGCATTCTCACCGGCCTAATCTTGCGGTTGCAGTGAAGAGACCAAGTGCTGCCCGAATGCCTGGTGCGATGAAAATCAGGCATGGCGCATGTATTGTGGATGGAAGCGTTCTACGGTACTGCATAACGGGTATGCAATTTTAAGGAAATGCTGGCGTAGTCCGGATTTTGCGTATCAAAATAGCGCAAAAACCGGGGAAATTACTCCGCCCCCTTCACCAGCACTTCCCGATTGCCGTTGCTCTGCATCGTCGAAACCAGCCCCGCTTTTTCCATCTGTTCGATCAGCCGCGCCGCCCGGTTGTAGCCGATTCTGAGCTGGCGCTGCACCAGTGAGATCGAGGCGCGGCGCGATTTGAGCACCAGTGCCACGGCTTGGTCGTACATCGGGTCGGCTTCGGCGTCGCCACCCGCTTCGCCCCCCTCACTGTCACCCGCTATCTCCGGTGCATCCAGGATGCCTTCGATGTAATTCGGCGCCCCCAGGGCTTTCAAGTATTCCACCACCTTGTGCACTTCCTGGTCGGCGACGTAGGCGCCGTGGACGCGCTGCGGATAGCCGGTGCCGGGCGGCAGGTAAAGCATATCGCCTTGGCCAAGCAGGGCTTCGGCGCCCATCTGGTCGAGGATGGTGCGCGAGTCGATCTTGCTCGAAACCTGGAAGGCGACGCGGGTGGGGATATTGGCCTTGATCAGGCCGGTGATGACGTCCACCGACGGGCGCTGCGTCGCCAGCACGAGGTGGATGCCGGAAGCGCGCGCTTTCTGCGCCAGCCGGGCGATCAATTCTTCGACCTTCTTGCCGACCACCATCATCATGTCGGCCAGTTCGTCGATCAGCACCACGATGAAAGGCAGTTCCTCCAGCGGTTCGGGCGCGTCCGGGGTGAGGCTGAAGGGGTTGGGCAGTTTCTCGCCGGATTTTTCCGCCTCGCGTATTTTCTGGTTGTAGCCCGCAAGATTGCGCACGCCCAGCGCCGACATCAGGCGGTAGCGCCGTTCCATTTCGGCCACGCACCAGTTGAGCGCGTTGGCGGCGTGTTTCATGTCGGTCACGACCGGCGCGAGCAGGTGGGGGATGCCCTCGTAAACCGAGAGTTCGAGCATTTTCGGGTCAACCAGAATCAACCGTACCTTGGCAGGGTCGGCCTTGTACACCAGACTCAGAATCATGGCGTTGATCGCCACCGACTTTCCCGATCCGGTGGTGCCAGCCACCAGTACATGTGGCATTTTCGCCAGGTCGGCCACTACCGCTTTGCCAGCGATGTCCTTGCCCATCGCAATGGTTAGCGGCGAGGCCATGTCGGCATAAACCTTTGAGCCGAGAATTTCGCGCAGACGCACGATCTGCCGCTTGGGATTGGGAATTTCCAGACCCATGCAGTTTTTGCCGGGAATGGTTTCGACCAGACGAATGCTGACAACTGACAAGGCACGCGCCAGATCCCTGACCAGGTTGGTAATCTGGCTACCTTTCACGCCCACCGCCGGTTCGATTTCATAGCGCGTAATCACCGGGCCGGGGTAGGCGGCAATGACTTTGACTTCGACACCGAAATCGGCCAGCTTGCGCTCGATCAGGCGTGAGGTGAACTCCAGGGTGTCGGCGCTGATCTGCTCGGTGTCGGGCTCGGCTTCATCCAGTAGATTAAGGGGCGGCAGCGGCGAATCCGGCAGGTTGTCGAACAGCGGCGCCTGTACTTCGCGCTCGGTGAGCGGTATCTGCGGAATATCCGCCACCGGCTGCTCGATATGGATCGGCTTGTGCTCGTCGAAACGTTTTTTCTCCTCGGCCACGACTTCTTCACGCTGATTCTGCGCGACCGAACCGGCGCGGCGGTCCTTCCAGGCATCCCAGGTCTGGGTAATCCACTGATAGCTGCCTTCGATTGCGGCGCCAAGACCCTCCATGAATTTCAGCCAGGACATCCCGGTGAACAGGCTGAAACCCACCGCCATGGACAACAGCAACGCAAGCGTAGCGCCGGTAAAGCCCAGCCCCTTGGACATGGCGCCGCTGACAACCGACCCGATCATGCCGCCCGGCGCAAGTGGCAATGCCGCCGTGAGGCTATGCAGGCGCAACGCTTCCAGTCCGCTGCTGGCAAAAATCAGCAGGATGAAACCGGTGGTCGCAACGAACAGGGAGCGCCGGTCGGACAGCCCTGCACTTTCGATGCGGCGGTAGCCCCACCACACCACATAGAGCGCGAATACCACCCACCAGTAGGCAGATAAACCAAAAATATAAAGCAGGATGTCGGCCAGCCAGGCGCCAATTTCACCGCCGGTATTGTGGACGGTAAGCCGGCTGCCGCTGTGGGACCAACTGGGATCAGCCGGGTCGTAACTGAACAGCACCATGGCCAGATAGATCGCCAAACCGACCAGCCCAAGCCACTTGGCCTCGCGGAACAGACCTGAAAATTTTGGCGAAACCGGCTCGGGAATGACTCTGCGGTTTGTGCCTCTGCTGTTCTGGCGATATGGGGTTTTATTAAACGGAACCATTGCTTTGACGGATGTTATGACGCCACGATTATAGCAATACCTGCCGGGCAAACCATGTTAGAATAATTCTAATACTTAGAGTTTCCAGTTTACCCGCTCCAGCGGGTGGCAATATTGCAGTCTTTGCTCTAACCTTATTTTTTCAGGAGAACTCATCAGATGCCCGTAAAACACTGCAAGCTGCTCATTCTCGGCTCCGGCCCCGCCGGCTACACTGCCGCCATTTACGCCGCCCGCGCCAACCTCAACCCGGTGATGATCACCGGCATGCAGCAAGGTGGCCAGCTCACCACCACCACCGAGGTCGACAACTGGCCCGCCGATGTCGATGGCGTGATGGGCCCGGCGCTGATGGAGCGTTTCCAGAAGCACGCCGAGCGCTTCAACACCGAAATCATTTTCGACCACATCCATACGGCAAAGCTGACCGAGAAGCCTTTTACCCTGACCGGAGATTCCGGCACCTATACCTGCGACACGCTGATTATCGCCACCGGCGCTTCGGCTAAATATCTCGGGCTGCCTTCCGAGCAGGAATTCATGGGCAAGGGCGTATCCGGCTGCGCGACCTGCGACGGCTTCTTCTACAAGAACCAGAATGTCGCCGTGGTCGGCGGTGGCAATTCCGCCATTGAGGAAGCGCTGTACCTGGCCAATATCGCCAGGCACGTCACGCTGGTGCACCGCCGCGACACCTTCAAGGCGGAAAAAATCATGATCGACAAGCTGCACGACAAGATCAAGAACGGCAACATCAGCCTCGAAGCTTTCTGCGAACTGGACGAAGTGCTGGGCGACAGGACCGGCGTCACCGGCATGCGCCTCAAGAACGTCAACGACGGCAGCACCAAGGATATCGCGTTGCAGGGCATCTTCATCGCCATCGGCCACAAACCCAATACCGAGCTGTTCACCGGCCAGCTCGAACTGGAAGGTGGCTACATCGTCACTCAGGGCGGGCACAAAGGCAATGCCACCCAGACCAGCATCAAAGGCGTGTTCGCCGCCGGCGACGTGCAGGACTACATCTATCGCCAGGCCATCACCAGTGCCGGCACCGGCTGCCAGGCGGCACTCGATGCCGAGCGCTATCTCGACAACCTGGGTAAGTGACCGAAAAGCGTAAAAAATCGGAAAGGCGCAAGGATGGCGACAAGTCGTTGCCGCCATCCCTATCCGAAGAAGACACATCCCTCTTCCGCGCCGCTATCGGCGATGCGCGCCCCTTGCCTGAGACCGGCAAAGCCTTGTTTCCGCCGCAACGCCCCAACCCCGCTCGACGTCAGAATCAACTTAATGACAGCCGGTCACGGGCAGACGGCCTGAGCGATCATATCCCTCACGCATTAACAGAAACAGACGGGGAATTTTCTTTCCTGCGCCCCGGCATGGCGCAACCAACGCTGAAAAAGCTGCGGCGCGGCCACTGGAACATCCAGGCCGAGATCGACCTTCACGGCATGACCAGCGACCAGGCCAGGGACAGTTTCACCGAATTTCTTGAGGAAAGCCAAAGCCTCGGCCTGCGCTGCATACGGATCATCCACGGCAAAGGATTCGGCTCGAGAAACCAGGAACCCGTGCTGAAACTGAAAGTAACCAGTTGGCTGATGCAACACGATGAAATTCTGGCGTTTTGCCAGGCACAACCAATCGAAGGCGGCAGCGGCGCTACCATTGTGTTGCTCAGAAAACAGCCCCGCGCCTAGTCCCACAGGCACGCAAATGCTATACTTGCGCCCGCCAATTGATTAAAAACATTCACTTAACAATGACCCCATCCTCACCATTTGCGCAACGCGGTTTTATTCTGCTGCTGGCAACGCTTCTCCTGATCTGGTTCGGCACCATCGATTACCGTCATCTGGTCAAGCCGGATGAAGGCCGCTATGCTGAAATCCCGCACGAAATGATGGTAAGCGGCAACTGGCTCACCCCCCGCCTGAACGACCTGAAGTATTTTGAGAAGCCAGCGCTGCAATATTGGGCGACTGCCGTCGCTTATGAACTGTTCGGCGAGCACCACTGGACTGCGCGGCTGTGGAGCGCTCTGACGGGCTTCCTCGGCATTGCCCTGGTCTACTTTACCGGGCGCCGCCTGTGGAGCGCCAACACCGGCCTGTACGCCGCCGCAGTGCTGGCCAGCAGCCTGCTGTATGTCCTGATCGGGCACATCAACACCCTGGATATGGGCGTCACTTTTTTCATGGGCCTGAGCATGGCGGGATTCCTCCTGGCTCACCGCCCCGGCGCGAATGCCGGTGAGAACAAATGGTGGATGCATGTAGTCTGGGCCGGGCTGGCTTTCTCGGTGTTGAGCAAAGGGCTGATCGGCCTGGTACTGCCGGGCGCAGTGCTGGTGCTGTACACCTTGATCCAGCGCGACTGGGCGCTGTGGAAGCGCCTGCACTTGGTCAGCGGACTGACGCTGTTCCTGCTCATCAGCGCGCCCTGGTTCATCGCGGTGTCGATCGCCAACCCCGAATTTTTCCATTTCTTTTTCATCCACGAGCATTTCGAGCGCTTTCTCACCAAGGTGCATCATCGCTATCAACCCTGGTGGGCATTTGTGCCGATCTTGCTGGCGGGCAGCCTGCCATGGATCACGGTCATGTTTGACGCCTTGGCGCGCGCCTGGAATGCCGATTCAGCCGAACCAAAAACCTTCAAACCGCAGCGCTTCCTGCTGATCTGGAGCGTATTCATCTTCGCATTTTTCTCCGTTTCCAATTCCAAGCTGCCTTCCTACATCCTGCCGATTTTTCCAGCCCTGGCGCTACTGATCGGCGTGCGCCTGACGCAGCTTTCTCCCCGCACCCTGTTCTGGATGATGGCGCCAATCGCCGTGCTGGCGGGTATTGCCTTTTTGTTATCGCCTTTTGCGGTGACGTTTGCCGACGAGGAAGTGCCGGTCGCGCTTTACCGCGAATACGCCGTATGGCTCACCGCAGCCGCTGCAATCTGGCTGACCGGATCGATGATCGGACTGTATCTGCTGCGCCGCAATCACGTTACCGGCGGCATCATCACCTTCGCATTAAGCGGGCTGATCTTTGCTCAAACTGCGCTCAGCGGCCATGAGAGCCTGTCTCCGGCCAGTTCCGCCTGGCGCATCGCACAGCAAATCCAGCCTTACCTCAAGCCGGATGCTCCTTTTTACAGCGTCAGCATGTACGAACAAACCCTGCCCTACTACATCAAACGCACCGTCACTCTGGTCGCTTTTCAGGATGAAATGGAATTTGGCTTAAAACAGGAGCCGCAGAAATGGCTGCCGACTTTCGCCGATTTCGAGCGGGAATGGCGCAAGCCGGTTTATGCTCTGGCGATCATGGAACCAGCACTTTACCAACGATTAAAATCAGAGGGTCTGCCTATGCAAGTCATCGCCCAGGATACGCGCCGCGTGGTGGTGAAGAAACCATGAACCTGCTCAGCTTCGCACTCATCCTGACCGGCGTGCTGCTCAACGCCGCCGCCCAGTTGCTGCTCAAGGCCGGCACCAACGCCGTCGGCCACTTCGAATTCAGCCGCGACAACATCCTGCCGATAGGCTGGCAACTCGCCACCGAGCCGCACATCATGGGGGGGCTTTCCTTCTATGTGATCAGCGTGGTGGTGTGGATCATGGCGCTGTCGCGGGTCGAAGTCAGCATTGCCTACCCGATGCTGTCGATCGGCTACGTGGTGAATGCGCTTGCCGCCTGGTGGCTGTTCGGCGAGGCCGTTTCGCTGACGCGCATGGCTGGCATCGGCATTATCATTGTCGGTGTTTACATCGTATCCAGGAGTTGATTTGAGCTACCTTCCCTTTACCCGCCCAACCCTGGACGAGGCCACCATCCAGGGCGTGACCGAGGTGCTGCATTCCGGCTGGCTGTCGAGCGGCCCCAAGGCCAAGGAATTCGAGGCCGCGCTGTCCGCATATTTCGGTGGGCGGTCGGTACGCGCATTCAATTCCGGCACGGCCACGCTGGAGGTGGCATTGCAGCTTTGCGGCATCGGGCCCGGCGACGAAGTCATCACCACGCCGATGTCGTGGGTTGCCACCGCCAATGTAATTCTCCACGTCGGCGCCACCCCGGTCTTTGTCGATGTGGATCCGCTCACAGGCAACATCGACCTCGACCGCATCGAGGCCGCGATCACCCCGCGCACCAAAGCCATCATCCCGGTCGATCTTGCCGGCCTGCCGGTTGACCGTGACCGCCTTTACGCCATTGCAAAAAAACAGGGCTTGCGCGTGATAGAAGACGCGGCCCAATCCATGGGCGCCACCTGGCAGGGCAAAAAAATCGGCTCGTTCGGCGACCTGATCTCGTTCAGCTTTCATGCCAACAAGAACATGACCACCGGCGAAGGCGGCTGCCTGGTGCTGAGCGATGAAGCACAAATTCCCCTCGCGGAAAAACTGCGTTTGCAAGGCGTGGAGCGGTTCCCTGATGGCACCATGGATGTGGATGTCGCGGGCGGAAAATACAATTTGACCGACATCGCCGCCCGTATCGGCCTGGGGCAACTGAAACAGGTTGACGGGTTCAATCGCCGACGCCGCGAACTGGTGAAGCATTATTTCACCTGCTTTGACAGATCGCTGGGCTGCGGACTACCGCAAGAAAATTTTACCGACAGCAACTGGCATATGTTTCAGATTCTTCTGCCGCTGGATCGCATCAGCCGCGGCGAATTCATTGAGCAAATGAAGCAAAGGGAAATCGGCGTCGGCGTGCATTACCCGAGCATCCACCTGTTCACCCTGTTCCGCCGCATGGGCTTCAAGGAAGGCGACTTCCCCAACGCCGAAAAAATCGGCCGCGAAACCGTCACCCTGCCCCTGTTCCCGGCGATGGAACTCGCCGACGTGGAACGGGTGTGCACCGCAGTCAAGGAAATCATCGAGGCCTCCAGGAAATGAACCCAACCGAACTCTCCGTCATCGTCCCGGTTTACAACGAGGAACAAGGCCTGCAAACCCTGTTCGACCGGCTCTACCCCGCGCTCGACAAGCTCAACATCAGCTACGAAATCGTCTTCATCAACGACGGCAGCCGCGACCGCTCCGCCGCGATCCTGCGCGAGCAGTTCCAGAAACGGCCTGATGTCACTCGCGTGGTGCTGTTCAACGGCAATTTCGGCCAGCACATGGCGATCATGGCCGGCTTCGAGCACTGTAAGGGAAAGCGCGTCGTCACGCTGGATGCCGACCTGCAAAATCCGCCGGAGGAAATCGGCAAGCTGCTCGCCAAGCTGGACGAGGGTCATGACTACATCGGCAGCATCCGCAAACAGCGTAGTGACAGTTGGTGGCGCCACGTCGCCTCGCGTGCCATGAACCGGCTGCGTGAACGCATCACCCGCATCAAGATGACCGACCAGGGCTGTATGCTGCGCGCCTACAGCCGCGACATCATCGACGCCATCAACTCCTGCAAGGAGGTCAACACCTTCATCCCGGCGCTAGCCTACACTTTCGCCCAGCACCCCGCCGAAGTGGTGGTGGAGCACGAAGAGCGCGCCGAGGGCGAATCGAAATACTCGCTCTATAGCCTGATCCGCCTCAACTTCGACCTGATGACCGGCTTCTCGGTGGTGCCGCTGCAAATATTCTCACTGGTCGGCATCGTGGTTTCGATTCTTTCCGCACTGTTCGTGGTGTTCTTGCTGGCTCGCCGCATCATCGTCGGCCCCGAGGCGGAAGGCCTGTTCACCCTGTTCGCCATCGCCTTCTTCCTGATTGGCATTACCCTGTTCGGCATTGGTCTGCTCGGCGAATACATTGGAAGGGTTTACCAGCAGGTGCGCCATCGTCCGAGGTATCTGGTGCAGGCGGTGCTGGAACAAGAAAAATGAAAACAAGCCTTACCGCAGAGACGCAGAGACGCAGAGAAAACGTCTTGTGGATGAAAGCCCTCTGCGCCTCCGCGCCTCTGCGGTTCAATCGTATTTGCCTGCCATGACATCTGCCGTCGTATTCGCCTACCATAACGTCGGCGTGCGCTGCCTGTCGGTGCTGCTCGCTCACGGAGTAGAAATTCCGCTGGTGGTCACGCATACCGACAATCCCAATGAGAACATCTGGTTCGACAGCGTCGCCAAACTGGCGACGCTGCACGACATTCCATTGATCACGCCGGACGACCCCAACACAGCGGAAATCATCGCGCAAATCCAGGCTCTCCAACCGGATTTCATTTTCTCTTTCTACTACCGCAACATGCTGAAAAAACCGCTGCTCGACATTCCGACACGCGGTGCCTTCAACATGCACGGCTCGCTGCTGCCCCAATACCGTGGCCGGGTGCCGATCAATTGGGCGATCATCAAGGGCGAACGCGAAACCGGTGCAACCCTGCATGTGATGAACGAGAAGCCGGACAATGGCGCCATTGTTGATCAGCAAGCCATTCCGATCCTGCCCAACGATACCGCGCTGGAGGTGTTCCACAAGGCCACCTGCGCCGCCGAGGCCACACTCGACCGCTGCCTGCCCGCGCTGCTGGCCGGCACGGCGCAGCTCACGCCGCAGGATTTGAACCAAGGCGGATATTTCGGCGGAAGACGGCCGGAAGATGGTAAAATCGACTGGCTGCAAAGCGCGCAGACCATCCACAACCTGGTGCGCGCGGTGGCACCGCCTTACCCCGGCGCTTATACCCAGCTTGATGGCAAGCCGATGCGGGTGCTGCAAACCCTGGTCGAGTCACGACACCGGGGACGCGGACAAGGGCCGGCACTGTATTGTGAGAATGGCCGCTGTTATGCCGAATGTGGCGATGGCAGCATGTTGCGCATCCTGGCCTGCGAGATTGATGGCAAGGCGATGAGCGCCGATGAATTGAGCAACGCCAGCGGCAAGGGTTCCCTGCCGCTGGGGGAATAGTTTTTTATTTTTTGACTTAGGGAAAAACGATGAAAAAGGTATTGATCCTGGGCGTGAACGGCTTTATCGGCCATCACTTGTCCAAGCGCATTCTGGAAACGACCGACTGGGAAGTTTACGGTATGGACATGTACAGCGAGCGTGTCACCGAACTGATGGATAACCCGCGCTTCAATTTCTTCGAAGGCGACATCACCATCAACAAGGAGTGGATCGAGTACCACGTCAAGAAATGCGACGTCATCCTGCCGCTGGTCGCCATCGCCACGCCGGCCACCTACGTCAAGGAGCCACTCAAGGTGTTCGAGCTGGATTTCGAGGCCAACCTGCCAATCGTGCGCCAGTGCGTGCAGTACGGCAAGCACCTGATTTTCCCTTCGACTTCCGAAGTTTACGGCATGTGCCGCGATGACGAATTCGACCCGGAAAATTCCGAACTGATCCTCGGCCCGATCAACAAGCCGCGCTGGATCTACTCCTGCTCCAAGCAACTGATGGATCGTGTGATCTTTGCCTATGCGATGAAAACCGAATTTAACTTCACCCTGTTCCGTCCGTTCAACTGGATCGGTGCCGGCCTGGATAACATCAATACCGCCAAAGAAGGCAGCTCGCGCGTAATCACCCAATTCCTCGGCCACATCGTACGCGGTGAAGACATCAAGCTGGTCGATGGCGGCACGGCCAAGCGCTCTTATACCTACGCCTCAGACGGTATCGACGCACTGATGAAAATCATCGAGAACAAGAACGGCATCGCCACCGGCAAAATCTACAACATCGGTAACCCGTCCAATAACTATTCCGTCAAGGAACTGGCAAAGATGATGCTCGATCTCGCCGTGACCTACCCGGAATACGCCGATACCGCAAAGAAAGTAAAAACGCTCGAAGTCACTTCCGCCGATTACTATGGCAAAGGCTACCAGGACGTGCAAAACCGCATCCCCAAAATCGACAACACCATGAAAGAGCTCGACTGGAAACCGCAAGTCACCATGGCCGATGCAATCAAGCACATCTTCGACGCCTACAAGGATCAGGTCGCCGAAGCCCGCAAGCTGGTGGAATAATCACTCTCACCGCAGAGGCACAGAGTCACAGAGAAATTCAATTTTTGTTTTTCTCTGTGACTCTGTGCCTCTGCGGTGAGAATTTCTTATGAAACTTGCCCTGAAAATCGACGTAGACACCTATCGCGGCACCCGCGAAGGTGTGCCGCGCCTGGTCGAAATCCTGAAAAAACACGGAGCCAACGCCACTTTCCTGTTCAGCCTCGGCCCGGATCACACCGGTCGCGCCATCAAACGGGTGTTCCGCCCCGGCTTCATGAAGAAGGTGTCGCGCACTTCAGTGTTGGAGCATTACGGTTTCAAGACGCTGATGTACGGCACCCTGCTACCCGGTCCCAACATCGGCAAGCGCTGCGGCGAGATCATGCGCACGGTGCGCGACGACGGTTTCGAGGTCGGCGTCCATTGCTACGACCATATCAAGTGGCAGGATTACGTAGCAAAACAGAATGTCGCCTGGACGGTGAAGGAGATGAAACGGGCCTGCGACCGTTTCGAACAAATCTTCGGCGAACCGGCCAAAGTCCACGGTGCGGCCGGCTGGCAAATGAACGTCCATGCGCTGCGCCAAGAGCAGCGCCTGAACTTCGACTACTGCTCGGACACGCGCGGCACCCACCCTTTCATCCCGATCTGGAATGCAGAGATCATCGCCTGCCCGCAACTCCCCACCACCTTGCCGACACTGGACGAAATCCTTGGCATCGGCGACATCACACCGGACAACGTCGCTCAACACCTGCTCACACTCACTGAAAAACAGCCATCTACCGGTCACGTTTACACTTTGCACGCCGAACTGGAAGGCATGAAGCTTGCTGCTGCATTCGATGAACTGCTCAGCGGGTGGAAAGCGCAAGGCTACGAACTGGTCTCGCTACAGCAATATTACGAGGGGCTGGCGCCATCCGACCTGCCCAGGCATGAAGTAATCATGAAAGAAATCCCCGGACGTTCCGGGCTACTGGCTTTTCAGGGCGACGAATTTCTAGCCTGATATAGGCTCTAAATCTTCCTGATCAGGCACATCGCCTGCGCCGCAATTCCCTCGCCACGGCCTGTGTAGCCCAGCGTCTCGGTAGTCGTCGCCTTGATGTTGATGCAGCCTGCTTCCACGCCAAGGTCGGCTGCGATATTCGTTACCATTTGCCCGATATGCGGCGCCATTTTTGGGGCTTGGGCGATGATAGTGGCGTCCAGGTTGACCACAACATATCCTCTGTCTTTAAGCAGCCGCGCCACTTCGCACAGTAATTTTCGACTGTCGATACCCTTGTAGCGCGAATCGCTATCGGGAAAATGGCGGCCAATATCGCCCAGCGCCGCCGCGCCCAGCAGCGCATCACAGATCGAATGGAGCAGCACATCGGCGTCGGAGTGGCCGAGCAGGCCGCGCTCATGGGGAATATCCACGCCGCCGATGATCAGCTTGCGTCCTTCCACTAACTGGTGGACATCGAACCCTTGGCCCACTCTCATGCCTTACCTCCTGCCAGTATCAGTTCCACCAGCTTAACGTCCTGCGGATAAGTCACTTTGAAATTGCTCATGTCGCCAGCCACCAGCTTGGCCTGGAAGCCCAATTTTTCTATGGCCTGAGCCTCATCGGTCGCCTCACCGTCAAGTAGCGACAGGGCGCGCTGCAACAGGCCGTAGCGGAACATTTGCGGTGTTTGCGCCTGCCACAGACCGGTTCTCGGCTCGGTGCGCTGCACGCGGTTGTCGGCGTCGGCGCGTTTCAGGGTATCCGCCACCGGCACTGCCAGCAATCCACCGAACGGGTCACTGCCCACTTCCGCGATCAGGCGTTCGAGCAGTTCGTGGTTCAGGCCGGGTCGGGCGGCATCGTGCACCAGCACCCAGTCCTCGAAGCCGACTTCATCACGGATGGCATCAAGCCCGTTGCGCACCGATTCGAAGCGCTCCGCGCCACCACAATAAAGCACCTTGAGCTTGGCAGAAAAAGAACTCCAGTCAAAGGATTGCCACAACTCGTCGCCGGGTGCCAATACCACGTAAACGCTGACAATTTGCGGGCAAGCGCAAAGGGCAGCGATGGCATAATGAATCAGGGGTCTGCCTAGCACGGAGAGATATTGTTTGGGCGTTTCTCCACCCATGCGCGAACCGGAACCGGCGGCGGGAATCAAAGCGTAGTAATTTGGCATGACTTTCTGCTATTTTAAAAAAAGGAGCCTCTATGAAACTGATTCGCCCTGCCGCCGTTGCCGGCGCGTTCTACACCGGAGAACCGAACACCTTGGCTATCGAGGTCGCCGCCATGCTCGAAGCTGCGGGGCGGCACGTCGAGAAGCCGGAGTCGCTGCCCAAGGCGGTTATTGTACCTCATGCCGGCTACATTTATTCCGGGCCGGTCGCCGCCAGCGCTTATGCGTTGCTGCGCCGAGGGCACAGCGTTTATCGCCGTGTGGTGTTGCTCGGGCCGGTGCACCGGGTGCCGGTGCGCGGGCTGGCACTGCCCAATGTAGAGGGCTTCGCCACGCCGCTCGGCGTGGTGCCCCTCGACCTCGATGCAATGGCAATGCTGGCCGATCTACCGCAGGTGGTGAAATACGATCAAGCCCATACCTGGGAGCATTCCCTGGAAGTACAGTTGCCATTTCTGCAAACCGTGCTCGACGACTTCAAGCTGGTGCCGCTGGCGGTGGGCGATGCGACCCCGCAGGAAGTGGCTGAAGTACTGGAACGCTTGTGGGGCGGCCCCGAAACGCTGATCGTGATCAGTTCTGATTTATCCCACTTCCTGCCCTATCATGTAGCGCAGCAAATCGACAACGCCACGGCGCAGGCAATCCTCGACCTGCGCTGGCCGGTGAATCATGAGCAAGCCTGCGGTGGCACGCCGATCAACGGCTTGCTGTTGGCGGCGCAACATCGCCATCTCAGGCCGTGCCTGCTCGACCTGCGCAACTCCGGCGACACCGCCGGCGACAAGAGCCGCGTGGTCGGCTATGGCGCTTTCGCCTTTACCGAGGAACCGGCACATGTCCACTGACAAAGGGCGAACATTGATCCCCATCGCGCGAAGCACCATCTCGAATGCGCTGGGCAGGGACATGCAGGCCAGCGAGGATGCAATATGGCTCAAGGAACCGGGCGCCTGCTTCGTTACCCTGACGCAGAATCACGACCTGCGCGGCTGCATCGGCAGCCTGGAAGCGCACCGCCCGCTGCTGGAGGACGCCAAGGCCAACGCCTATGCCGCCGCCTTCCGCGACACCCGCTTTTCGCCTTTAACGCTGGGCGAACTCGACTACACCGAAATCGAGATTTCATTGCTCTCGCCAATGAGGGCGATGACTTTCAGCGATGAACCCAATGCGCTTGAACAGTTACGCCCCGGCATCGATGGCGTGGTGTTTGAATATGGCCGCTACCGCAGCACGTTCCTGCCGCAGGTGTGGGAACAGTTGCCGGAACCGGTGATTTTCATGGGCCACCTCAAGCACAAGGCCGGCCTGCCGGTGGATTTCTGGGCACCGGATGTCCGGCTGCTGCGCTACACAGTAGGCAAATGGAAGGAGTCTGAAGTGAAGTGAACGCCAACCATAGCGCCGGCAACCACAGGCTATTTCTCGCCAGTCATCTTGACTCAAGTACAGTAATCATTAAAATACCCGCATCACCCATAAACAAACATGATGCGATCCCACAAATTTTTCCTGCTCGGCGGTTTGCTGCTATTTTCAAGCATGGCATTAGCCGCAGACGACATTGATGCTGATGCCCCGCAGCAAACGGCGCTTTCCAGCTCGATCGACAAAGCGTCGGATTTGCTGAAGCATGCATTAAGCCTGGTCGGAGTGAACTACAAATACGGCGGGAAATCGCCAGAAACCGGACTGGATTGCAGCGGCTTTGTTCGCTATGTGTATCAGCAGGCCGCCGGCCTGATTCTGCCGCACAATGCCCGTGCCATCAGCATGTTTGGCCAGAAAATCGCGATTTCCGAGTTACAGCCCGGCGATCTGGTGTTTTACAACACCATGCGCCACACTTTCTCCCACGTCGGGATTTATCTTGGCGAAAACAAATTCGTTCACGCCTCGGTGACCGGACGCGGCGTCGAAGTTGCCGACATGAATGAAAACTACTGGGTCAAACGTTTCAACGGCGCCCGCCGCATTTAGAGCCACAAACCTTTACTTTCCGCCGGCCTTTTGCTGCAACAACCTCGAGCGAATGAGCGGCAGCGCGGCTAGCGCCGCCTTCTCCCCCTCCATGATGGCCAGATGTTTCTGGTCGAATTCAGCCGCCCCGATCGCCCCGATTTGCGGCCTGATCACCACATCCGCTTCCGCCAGCTCGTAGCGCCCGATCGTCTGCCCCATGATATTGAACGCCTGCAGGAAGATGTCGATGCTATCTTTCACCTTGCCATAACGCGGCTTACTGGAAATATCCACTGCGATCACGATATCGGCGCCCATGCCGCGCGCAATCCGAACCGGCACCGGACTGACCAGGCCGCCGTCTACATATTCCCTGCCTCCGATATTGACCGGCTGGAACACACCGGGAATGCTGCTGGAGGCGCGCACCGCCATGCCCGTATTGCCACGACGAAACACCATTACTTCACCACTCTGCAATTCCGTGGCGACAGCGGCAAAAGTCTTGTTCAGGCGCTCGATAGGGCGGTTCTGCAAAGCCCTGTTGACAAAATTCTGCAGCATTTCTCCCTTGACGAAGCCACGATCCGGCATCACCAGATCGCCAATGGTTTCCTGCTCTAGCTGAAAAGCCACCTTCTGCAGTTCAAACCCACTGTAGCCGCCGGCATATAGCGCCCCCACCACGCTGCCGGCGCTGGTGCCGACTACCAGATCGGGCACGATGCCATGCGCTTCCAGCGTCTTGATCACGCCGATGTGGGCAAAGCCGCGCACCGCCCCCCCACCCAGCACCAAGGCAACCTTCGGCGCAGAGAGTTTAGGAACAGGTGAAACCTTGGAGGCGGGCGCGCCCATTTCCCCAAGTGGGGTGGCGCAGCCAGAGAGCACCAACAGACATGAAACAAGTACGGAGACAAAGCTTATGCGCATATGAAAAAGCCCCGATTACCAAAAGCGCCTAATTGTAGTGAATATTCCCATGCAAGGCACGATCTGCCGATCTTTTCTGCGGCTCTGCTTGTCAATTTTTAATCCCGTGAAAAATATCCCTTGCAAATGAGAATGGTTCTCATTAATATTTGCACATAACTACTGGTATGGGGATAAAAATGAAGATCGTAATTGACGCATGGCTTGAAAGAAAAGACCCGCAAATACGCTTTCTCGATGGCGACAACGCCTCCGTGCTGTTGCAGGTAGGCCCGACGATAACCCGGCGACTGCTGGAGCATGGCGATATCTGCATTGAAGATTTACAAAACCCGCTCAACTTCGGTCTTTTGGCTATTTTCCTCAGCATGATGGGAAAGCCAGTCGCCAACGAAACGTTTTGACCGAATTTTAGGGCGCCTCTAAAAATTTAGAGTTCGCCCAAATGCAAGGCGCGGAAAAAATTTCGCCGCGCCGCATATGGATGATATGTCAGCAAGAAATTTTTTCCGCAACGCAGCAGTTGGGATGAAATCTGGATTTTTAGAGGTGCCCTTTAATTTTTAATTGTTAAACGAAAGGAAGTACATGAAACACCAAGTCCGCACTACCGCCATTTCGCTTGCATGCCTTGGCGCAGCCCTCGCCTTTTCGGCACATGCCGTGGAATATCCAATCGGCACGCCGCAGCAACGCAACGGCATGGAAATCGCCGCCGTCTACCTGCAACCGGTGACCATGGAACCGGACGGCATGATGCACAAGGCCGAGGAGTCCGATGTGCACATGGAGGCCGACATCCACGCCATGGCCAACAACCCCAACGGCTTCGACGAGGGTGCCTGGATGCCCTATCTGATGATCAAGTATGAAATCACCAAGCAAGGTGGCAATGAAAAGATCGCGGGCGACTTCATGCCGATGGTCGCCAACGATGGGCCGCACTATGGCGACAACATCAAGCTCAAGGGGCCGGGCAAATACCACGTCAAGTTCATCATTTCCCCTCCTTCCGCCAACCCGCACAGCCACTTCGGTCGCCACACCGACCGCCTGACCGGGGTGCGTCCATGGTTCAAACCGTTCGAAGTGGAATACGAATTCACTTATGTAGGTATTGGTAAAAAAGGGGGCTACTAGGATGCCGCCATTCAAGACAAAACATCTTGTCGCAGCCTTGGCTGGCATTATTCTGGCCGGCGCGCTTCCAGCATTCGCTGCCGACCCCTCCCAAGCCGAGTTGCTGAAAGAGCTGCATCGGTTGAGCGAACGCCTGGAAAAACTCGAGGCGCACAACGCCAAGCTGGAAGCCGCCCTGGAAGATGACCGCCTGAGTGAAAACCAGCCTGAGCTTGCCACCCGCCTGAAAGCGACAGAATCCAAAGCACTCGGTATGCAAAAGATGGCGCACACGGTAGAGGCGCTGGAAGGCGTTTCCGCCGGCGTCAGCTTGACTACGGTGGCGCAGCGCGCGAGCGGCGTGCCCGCCGGCACCGATATCGCATCGAGCCAGCTCAATTACCGTGGCGACATCGCCGTCACCCTGCCAATGCCCAAGGTCGGCGATACCGACAGCAAGCTTTTCGCCCAATTCCGCATCGGGCAGGGCAACGGCCTGAACGCACTATCCACTGTGTTTGCCAAACCCAACGCCAGCGCCTTTCGCGCCTCGGGAGGCAGTCCGGACGATAGCGTTGCGATTCTCGGCCAAGCTTGGTACCAGGCTACCATTCCCCTGCCGTTCGGCGGCTTCAAGCCACGCTCGCGGGAAAGCCTGGAAGTTAATTTCGGCAAAATGGACCCCTTCCTGTTTTTCGACCAGAACACCGCTGCCAACGATGAAACCCGCCAGTTCCTCAACACCGTGTTCGTGCACAACGCATTACTCGACGCGGGCGGCGATATCGGGGTGGACGCTAACGGCTTTTCGCCGGGGATGCGCGTTTCCTACCTGAATGAAAAAGAGAAGCTCGAAAAGTGGCGCCTTTCCCTTGGCGTGTTCGGCGCTGGCAAGGGTGCCAACTACGTCAAGTTCTTCGGCTCTCCGCTGGTAATCGCCCAGGCCGAAACCCAGCAAAAGTTCTTCGGTGGGCTGACCGGCAATTACCGCCTCTATGCCTGGAACAACGGCCAGGGCCCAGATTATGACGGCACCGCCAGCTCCCACAGCGGCTGGGGAGTGAACTTCGATCAGCGCATTGGCGACAACATCACCGCATTCGGCCGCTACGGCCAGGGGAGCAAAGGAAAGCTGCGCTTCGACCGAGCCATTTCGCTGGGCGCAGAGCTTGGCGGCAGCGACTGGAGCCGCGGCGGCGATGCCATCGGACTGGCACTGGGTGCACAGCGGATTAGCGCCAAATTCCGCAACGATTCAGCGACCTTGGACGCAAACAAGGACGGAACACTTGATTTCGGCTACACCGCGCAAGGTTGGGAAAAGGTATCGGAGCTTTACTACCGTTACCGCATCAGCAAACAATTTGAGCTATCCCCTGATTTTCAGCTGATCCTGAACCCGGCAGGCAATGCTGCCGCATCGAGCGTGAAGATTCTCGGGTTGCGGGCGCAATTGATGTACTAACCGGCGCAGTCACCGGATTTTTTTAACATAGCCGTGAGAAAGGATAGAAAAATGGAACTCGACAAAACAAAAGCAATTGAGCTGCTCAATAAAATCATGGAACTGGAACTGGCTGGCGTAGTGCGCTACACCCATTACGCGTTGATGGTGTTCGGCTACAACCGCATCCCCATCGTTTCATGGCTGCAAGCCCAGGCGGACGAAGGCTTGGTACACGCCCGGCGTGCCGGCGAACTGATCACCCATCTGGGCGGCCACCCTTCGCTGACCATCGGGCCGCTACTGGAGAGCCACAAGCACGATGTCGGCGATATTTTGCGCGAATCGCTTGCCCATGAAACCGCAGCCAAACAATCCTACTACGGGCTGCTGGAAGTGGCGCGCGACCGTTCCGTCCTGCTTGAGGATTACGCACGCGAATTGATCAGCGAGGAGGAACTGCATTTCGGCGAAGTGGACAAAATGCTGCGCACACCGGGCTCCACCGGGACATTCTCCGACTAACATCCGCAACCGCGGAAGAGGCATCGCCTCTCCCGTGGCAAGAGGGAGACACACCATGAATTTTTGGCATTTTTGTAGCAGCACCCGGAACATCGCAGCCACGGTGGTCACACTTGCTGCCCTCCTGATCCAGCCGCTGGCTGCACTTGCGGAGGACCTGCCCACCTTCAAGCTCACGGCAAAGAACGGACGCTTTTATCCCGAAACCATCGAAGCCCCGGCCGGGGTGAAATTCAGGATCGCCATCACGAATGAAGGGCCTGGAGCGGAAGAATTCGAGAGCCTGGAACTTCGCAAGGAAACCGTACTTGCGCCAGGCGTCACCCGGACACTGGTGTTCGCGCCGATGAAGGCCGGCACCTACAAATTTTTCGGCGAATTTCATCTTGATACCGCCAAGGGCCAGATCGTCGTCAAATAGGAAAAATTATGGGCAATACGCTATTCATCGTCTGGCGCGAAAGCGTCGAAGGCATTCTGGTGGTCGGCATCCTTTACGCCTGGCTCAAAGCCCATCCGGAAGGTGCGCGCGGCATGCGCTATTTGTGGGGAGGCGTAGCCGCAGGGCTGGGGCTGGCGGGATTGCTCGCGCTGGCCATGCTCGGCGTGTACAGCAGCCTGGATGACGAAGCGCTGGACTATTTCCAGCTCGGCATGATGCTGGTCGCCGCCGGACTGATCACGCAGATGGTGTTCTGGATGAGAAAGCACGGTCGCACCCTGAAGAAGGAACTGGAAACCGGACTGGAACGCGCAGCAGGCGAGGCCAACTGGATGAGCGTGACAGTCATCGCCGCCCTCGCGGTCGGACGCGAAAGCGCGGAAACCGTGATCTTCCTCTATGGCAGCGGAATGGAACAGCATGGCATGGCGTTCGCCCAGTTCCTCGGCGCCGCAACGCTGGGTTTCGCGCTCGCCCTCTTCACCTTCTGGCTGCTGGTCAGGGGTGGCGGCGCCCTGTCATGGAAGAATTTTTTCCGTATCAGCGAAACCTTGTTGCTGCTACTCGCCGCCGGGATGCTGGTGGGTGGAGTGGAAAGAATGATCGGCTTCGGCTGGCTCCCTGCACTGGCCGACCCGGTGTGGGATTCGTCCTTCCTGCTCGACGACCGCGCCTCAGTCGGCAACCTGGTCGCCACCCTCACTGGCTACCGCGCCCACCCAGCCTTAACGCTGGTTATGGCATATGCCAGCTACTGGACGCTGGTGCTGGGCTGGCCGAGGTTGCACAAATCGTCCGGCCACCTTCAAGAGGCGCGCACCAAATGAATCAGAGCTTAAAAATGGCGCAACCCATTTTCTCCAGTCCCGTGCAGCAACGGCCAGTCTATAACTTGCAACGGTTGGGTGACGCTTTGCGCCGTAACCGTAGATTTATCATCGGCGTGCAATGGGCGGTGGTGACGTTCTACCTGGCGCTGGTGGCAATCCCGGCCTTTCTTCCCTTGCCGGGAACCGGTTCCAGCTTGCTGAACAATCTCACCCTGCTCGCCCAGTTCATGTTCTGGGGTGTCTGGTGGCCGTTTGTGATCATCTCCACACTCACCCTGGGGCGGGTCTGGTGCGGCATTTTCTGCCCGGAAGGCACGCTCACCGAACTCGCCAGCCGTCACGGCTTGGGCCGCCCGGTACCACGCTGGCTGAAATGGGGCGGCTGGCCGTTTGCCGCCTTCGTCATCACCACGATATACGGCCAGTTGGTCAGCGTGTACGAGTACCCCAAGGCGGTGCTGCTGATATTGGGCGGTTCCACTGTCGCCGCCGTCGCAGTCGGTCTCATCTACGGCAAGGGCAAGCGCGTCTGGTGTCGCCACCTGTGCCCGGTCTCCGGTGTATTTGCCCTGCTCGCCCGCCTTGCCCCAATACATTTCAAGGTAAATCGCGGGCAATGGGATGCCGCTGCTACCATCCACCCTGCACCGGTAGATTGCGCCCCGCTGATTGACATGCGGCGCATGAAAAGCAGCTCCCAGTGCCACATGTGCGGGCGCTGTAGCGGGCATCGCGATGCCGTGTCCCTCGCCTCGCGCCTGCCGGGTTCGGAGATCGTCAACCTGAAGCCTGTCGAGGCGAGCGCGTGGGAAGCGCGTCTGCTGGTGTTCGGCATCATCGGCACGGCAGTGGGCGCGTTCCAATGGTCATCATCCCCCTGGTTCGTGGCGATCAAGACCCAAGTCGCCGGGTGGCTGATAGAGCGCGATGCCTTCACCCTGCTCCAGGACAACGCGCCGTGGTGGCTGCTCACCCACTACCCCGAAGCCAACGACGTATTCACCTGGCTCGACGGCATTGGCGTGGTCGCCTACATCGGCACCATGGCTCTGGTTCTCGGCGGCTGGATCACCCTCTGGCTGCGCCTCGCCGGCACGCTGCTGCCGGGCAGCGCCAAGCAGAATGCGCGCTGGCTCGCCTATGCGCTGATTCCGATGGGAGGTCTTGGCGTATTCCTCGGCCTGTCTTCTCTCACCGTCACCCTGCTCAAGGCAGAAGGCATCGTCATGCCCTGGCTACCCGAAGTGCGCGGCATACTTCTAGCCCTGGCCGCGTTGTGGAGCTTGGCGCTGGCATTCGGTATGCTGCGTCGCACTTCTGCTTCCTTGCCGCGCCTGCTATTCGCTACCTTGGCCGTGACGGCCAGCATAGCCGGCATAATTGCGCCATGGCTGTTTCTGTTCTATCTGTGGTGAGGAAACGAAATGACCCGTCATATCGACCACGGAGATTTTTATGCCCGCAAAAGCGGAAAAATGGGCGCACAGGCCTTTACAGCTCAAAAAGCAGTTTCCAGGCGCACGGTTAAAAAGCTATAGTGGATTAAGGAAACAGTCAGCACAAATTTCATCACCAAGAGTGGCTCTGCCATGATTCAGACCAAGCTCAGTCCCATAACCATCAAGGAGCGTCGTAATGAGCAATAAAAAGCCTCTGACCACCAACGCGGGCTGTCCCATTGTCGATAACCAGAACGTCATGACCGCCGGGCCGCGCGGCCCGCAGTTGTTGCAGGATGTCTGGTTCCTGGAAAAGCTTGCCCACTTCGACCGCGAAGTGATCCCCGAGCGGCGCATGCACGCCAAGGGTTCCGGCGCTTACGGCACATTTACTGTCACACACGACATTACCCGCTATACACGGGCGAAGATTTTCTCCGCCGTGGGCAAGAAGACCGAACTGTTCACCCGCTTCTCCACCGTGGCTGGGGAGCGCGGCGCAGCCGACGCCGAGCGCGACATTCGCGGCTTCGCCATCAAATTCTATACCGAGGAAGGTAACTGGGATCTCGCCGGCAACAACACGCCGGTGTTCTTCCTGCGCGACCCGCTCAAGTTTCCCGACCTCAACCATGCCGTCAAGCGCGACCCGCGCACCAACCTGCGCAGCGCGAAGAACAACTGGGATTTCTGGACTCTGTTGCCCGAGGCGCTGCACCAAGTCACGGTGGTAATGAGCGACCGCGGCATTCCCGCCACCTACCGCCACATGCACGGTTTCGGCAGCCATACCTTCAGCTTCATCAACGCAAAAAACGAGCGTCACTGGGTCAAGTTTCACTTCAAGACGCAGCAGGGCATCAAAAATATGACCGACCAGGAAGCCGAGGCCGCCGTGGGCAAGTGCCGCGAATCGCATCAGCGCGACCTGTACGAAAGCATCGAGAAAAGCGATTTCCCGAAGTGGACCCTGTACGTCCAGGTGATGCCGGAAAATGATGCCTCCAAGGTCCCCTACCATCCCTTTGACCTGACCAAAATCTGGCCGCACAAGGATTACCCGCTGATCGAGGTCGGCGTAATGGAACTCAACCGCAACCCGGAAAACTATTTTGCCGAAGTCGAGCAGGCGGCCTTTAACCCAGCCAACGTTCCACCCGGCATCGGCTTTTCACCTGACAAGATGCTGCAAGGGCGTTTATTTTCCTACGGCGACGCACAGCGCTATCGGCTCGGCGTGAATCATCACCTGATCCCGGTCAATGCCGCCCGCTGCCCGTTCCACAGCTCGCATCGCGACGGTGCCATGCGCGTCGACGGCAACCACGGCAGCACCCTGGGTTATGAGCCCAACGGTTACGACGAGTGGAATGAACAACCGGAATTCAGAGAGCCGCCATTGAGCCTGGAAGGCGCTGCCGACCACTGGAACCACCGCGAGGACGACGATTACTATTCCCAGCCCGGCGCATTGTTCCGCCTGATGAGCGCAGCACAGCAACAGGTGCTGTTCGAAAATACCGCCCGCTCTGTCGGCGGTGCGCCAAAAGAAATCCAGATTCGCCACATCGGCAACTGCCTCAAGGCAGACCCAGCCTATGGCAAGGGCGTCGCCGATGCGCTGGGGATTCCGCTGTCCGAAGTCCCTGCATGATAATCCTGGGTCTGCGGAGTGATTCCGCAGACCCATCCAGTCAACTTTAATTTGATAAGGAAAACCTGACCATGACCTCAAAAAAAGCCAAGACTTCATCCATCGACATCGGCATCAACGCCAATGACCGTGAAAAGATCGTGCAAGGCCTGTCCGGCTTGCTCGCCGACAGCTACACCCTGTATCTGATGACCCATAACTTCCACTGGAACGTGACCGGCCCGCAGTTCAACAGCCTGCATCTGATGTTCATGGCGCAATATACCGAGCAGTGGAACGCGCTCGACATCATCGCCGAACGCATCCGCGCACTCGGCCATCCGGCGCCAGGCACGTACAAGGAATTCGTCAAGCTGGCGTCGATCAAGGAAGTCGAGGGGACGCCCAAGGCAAACGACATGATCCGCCATTTGGTGTCCGCCCAGGAAGCGACGGCGCGCACCGCACGCAAGCTTTTCCCTGTGGTGGCGGCTGCCGATGACCAACCCACGGCGGATTTGCTGACCCAGCGGCTGGAAGTGCATGAAAAAACCGCCTGGATGCTGCGCAGTCTCTTGGAAGAGTAGACAAACGGCTTTACGGCAGCTTCCCGCATACAGGTTAAAGGCTAATCCAGTCATGGCAAAACGGATGGACACGGCGCGTGCCTGCTACCTCCCCCTTTGACAAAGGGGGATTGAGGGGGATTTAACGGTAGCGGCTATTCGCCACGCTTTTAAATCCTCCCTAGCTCCCCTTTGCAAAGGGGGGAACCATTCCCGCGAAAGCGAGAACCCGGTAAAATCGGCTCCTTGTATCCTCGCCTTCGCAGGGATGACGAATAAATCAGCGTTTCTTTAAAATACGGTTTGACGCTTCATGACCGAAAGCTCCCAATGGAAATAAACACTCTCGCGCTTGCCCGGGCTCTGCATGTCATCGGCGTGGTGTTGTGGATCGGCGGAGTTGCCATGGTTACCACGATATTGTTGCCTGCCGTGCGCAGATTGAAAACCGCTGAAGACCAGATCGTTCTTTTTGAAAGACTAGAGCACGGATTCGCTTGGCAAGCTCGCTTTACCACCCTGCTCACCGGTCTCTCAGGTTTTTACATGGTTACGGTGTTACACGCATGGCCCCGGTATGGCATGCCGCAGTACTGGTGGCTGCACGCGATGACGGCGATCTGGGCGATCTTCACCATAATGTTGTTCGTGCTTGAACCGCTGGTATTGCACAAGTGGTTCCAGCAAAAGGCGGCGCAAAACCCTGAAAAAACCTTCCGCATCATTCAACGAATGCACTGGATTTTGCTCACCTTGAGCCTCGTCACATTATTCGGCGCTGTCAGTGGCGCTCACGGCTGGCTCCTGCCACTCTGACGCCATGTTCGCCCAAAACATCAAATTCAGCCTGGGTACTGGGTTCGCGCTGGTGCTGGCACTGATGGCGGCACTCGCCTTGGTTGGGTTGCACCAGATGTCGGCAATCAACGAACGGCTTGAAGGCATTGTCGATGGAAATAACGCCAAGACCGAGCTCGCCACCATCATGCGCGACTCCCTGCGTGAGCGTGCGATCAGCATGCATGCCATTGTGGTGCTGAAAGATCCATTCGAGCGCGATGCTGAATTAAACCGTTTTTACGAACACGGCAGCAACTATGCCAAGGCACGCCAGAAGCTCGACCAAGCTGCTTCCACTGACGAAGAGAAATTGATTCTGGCAGCAATCAGCAACCTCACCCTGATTACCCAGCCGATCGTCCTCAAAACCGTCGAGTTCGCCATGGCACGCAATCCGGCAACGCTCGGCCTGATGCAAACCGAAACCATACCAGCACAAAACCGCCTTTTAAGAGAACTCGATGAACTGGTGGAACTGCAACGAAAGGCGACACACGAGGCCGCCGATGGCGCTGCCAAGGCTTACCGGGAGACCCGGCTGTTAATGCTGGCTCTTGGCATGACCACCATTTTTTTTGGCATCATTATTGCCATTCTGGTCACCCGGCGAGCCGCTCAATACACCCTGGAAATCGAGAAAGCCTCCAGCATCAAGTCCGAATTTGTCGCCAACGTCAGTCACGAAATCCGCACACCGATGAACGGCATCCTCGGCATGGTCGCGCTACTGCTTGATACCCGGCTCACGCCGGAGCAACGGGACTATGCCGAAACCGTGCGCACTTCTGCCGAATCGCTGCTCGCCATCATCAACGACATCCTCGATTTCTCCAAGATCGAAGCCGGCAAGCTGGAGCTCGAAACCGAGGACTTCGACCTGCGCGAAACCGTGGCCGAGGTTGCCGAACTGCTGGCAGGACAGGCTCAAGCCAAGGGACTTGAGCTACTCTACGATATTCCGCCCGAACTCGATGGCCGCCTGCGCGGCTCAGCCGGGCGTTTGCGCCAGATTCTCACCAACCTGGCCGCCAACGCGGTGAAATTCACCGATGCCGGCACGGTGCTGCTGCGTGTACGCCCGGAAGCGGGAGAGGCCGGCGCCACAAGCCTACGTTTCGAAGTCAGCGATACCGGCATCGGCATCAGCGCAGAAGGCCACCAGCGCCTGTTCCATGCCTTCTCGCAGGGCGATGGCTCGACCACCCGCAAACATGGCGGTACGGGCCTCGGCCTGGCCATATCCAGGCAACTCACCGCGATGATGGGCGGCACGATCGGGGTGGACAGCACCCCCGGCCAAGGCAGCACGTTCTGGTTCCGGCTGCGCCTGGAGAGGCAGCCCGGCGCCTCGATACCTGCCGTGCCCGAAGTTCCCCTGCGTCGGCTGCGAGCCCTCGTTGCCAGCGGCAACCCCCTTTACCGGGCGATCCTGGAACGTCAACTTGAATTCTGGAAGATTCCCTGCGTTGCGGTTGCCGGCGGCGAGGAAGCCTTGGTGCGCCTGCACGCGGCGCAGGATGCCGGCGAACCATTCAACCTGGTAATCCTCGACACGCCGCTACCCGACTACAACATCGCCATTCTGTCGCACCTGATCAAGGACGAAGCCGGGCAGGTTCCACCTCGCTTGGTGTTGTTGGTCCCGGTCGCGTTGCGCGCCCACGTGGAAGAAATGATTGAGGCCGGCATGGATGCCGTACTCACCAAGCCAGCACGCCCGGATCGGCTTGCCGTTGCACTGTCTGGCTCGGCGGAGCCATCAGGACACGGCGACAGGGCCACCGTGCCACACCCGCGAAAAATATCTCCCGCAACACGCATCCTGGTGGCCGAAGATAACCCGGTCAACCGCAAGGTGGCGCTCTACACGCTGCAAAAACTTGGGCTTCAGACCAGAATCGCCGCTAATGGACAGGAAGCGCTGGAAGCGCTGGCGAAGGATCGCTACGACCTGGTGCTGATGGACTGCCAGATGCCGGAACTGGATGGTTTCGAGGCGACCGTTGCCATTCGTCGCCGCGAGCAGGTGGCGAACGCCGCAAGAATGCCGATCCTTGCCATGACCGCAAACGCCATGCGCGGCGACCGGGAGAAATGTCTGGCGGCAGGCATGGATGATTACCTGATAAAACCGTTGAAACCTGAAGAACTTGAAGCCGCGCTGATGAAATGGCTGCCGCTGGATGAAGGCATGCCGGTCGCCGTTGCGGAAAAGCCCCCTGTTGACCTCGAACACTTGGATATCACCTTCAAGCATGATCGGCAGATCATCGGGGAACTGCTGATGCTTTATCTAGATACCACTCCGCCACTACTGGAACGGCTCAAAATCGCGATCATGCGGAAGAGTGCCACAGATGGAGTTCAAGCCACTCACGAGCTCAAAGGAGCATCCGCGTATATTGCAGCACAGGAAATGGCCAATCTGGCACGCGGAACTGAACAAGCGGTCAAAAACGGGGATTGGCAGCAGGCCGGGGAATATTTTGAACAGATGGAAATGACATTTATCCGCATTCTGGCTTTCGCTCACCCACATGGGCCAGAACAAAAATCCGGGAAGCTTTCTTCTCTGGATTGGCAATAACGGCCCGCACCAGGGCAATGAACGTCAGGTCATACCAGATGTGCGGCGATGGAATAATTCGCAAATAGCCGGCACCTGGCTGAGATAGCCGCCCTGCCCCTCGTCGTACTGCGCTTCCAGATGTTCAACTTTCAACTGGAATGACGAGTTTAAAGGCTGAACAGCCTATCGCTCTGATTTCTCCAGTTTCTCTTTGATGATATGAATGTCGGCCTTCTGCTTCAAACTCGCCAGATAAGCCGATGAGTATTCCTGAGAAAGCGACTGCCGTAACTGGCTGGAATAGGATTTCTTTTTTGCCGGGTCGATCGCACCGGCCTCGATCACCTTGCCGACCTTGATCAGAATAAAACCGCCACCTTTGGGATCCTCGAGACCCACGTAGGCTGGTAGCTTGCCCGCGTCCGCGCTGAAAATCTGGTTCAGCGCTTCTTTACCCATAGTGGAGGCATTTTCACGAGTGATTATGATCTGCGCGCCCCATTGCAGGTCGGCCACCGCACCGCCTTTTTGCAGGGTGGCCAAGGCTTCCTTGCCCTGCTTCACTGCCATGGCATTGCTCTGCTCCCGCAACAGGCGCTTGGCCAGTTCCGTATTCAACTCTTCAAACGACTGATAGGTGGCGGCCTTGTATTCCGTCACACGTGCCGCTACCAGTATATTGGGGGCAACTTCGATCGCTTCGGTATTGCGCTTCTGCTTGAGCACATCCTCGGAAAACACCGCTTGCAGCAATTTGGGATTTTTCAGCAACGCCTGATCCGTCCCGTTTTTACCGATCAGTGGGCTGATCTGAATTTTAAGCTTGAGCTTGTCGGCCACCGGCTTGAGGCTGTCCGGTTGTTCATAAACCATGTTGCTGAAGGTCTCCGCCAGCTCGGCGAATTTCCTGGCAGCCTTCTGTTTTTTCAGCTCCTGCATAACCTCGCCCCTGGCTTCATCGAGACTGCGAGCGCCACCCTGCTTGATTGCCGTTAATTTGATGATATGAAAACCGAAATCGGATTGCACCAGGCCGGAAATTTCGCCGCCTTTCATGCCGAACACGGTGTCCTCGAACGGCTTGACCATCACGCCACGCGGGAAAAAGCCAAGGTCGCCGCCCTTGGCTGCCGAACCGGGATCTTTGGAATATTGCTTGGCGAGGGCTTCGAACCTGGCCGGGCTCTGTTTGATTTCTTTGAGTATCTGCTCTGCCTGGGTGCGTGCGGCGGTCTTCTCGACCGCGCTGGCACTCGTTCCGGCGGCGATCAGGATATGGCTCGCCCGGCGCTGGTCCTGTTCCTGGTATTGGGCGCTGTGCTCGTCATAATATTTTTTTATTTCATCATCGCTGACAACCATTTGCTGCGCCAATTCATCCATCGACAGCACCACGTAATCGAGCTTGACCTGCTCTGGAACGCGGAATTCTTCATGATGTTTGTCGTAGTAAGCCTTGATGTCGGCGGGATTGGTCTTCATCTGAACCATGTAATGCTCTGGCGTCACCAGCGACTGGCTGATCTCCCGCTGCTGCTCGGCCAGCCGTATCACTTTTTCTTCAGCGGAGCGTGGCATGGCAACGCCATGAGAAAGACCTTCAAAAAGTTGCTGAATCACCAGGTTCTG
The DNA here is from genome assembly GCA_028713975.1 of Sulfuricella sp. Classification (GTDB taxonomy): domain Bacteria; phylum Pseudomonadota; class Gammaproteobacteria; order Burkholderiales; family Sulfuricellaceae; genus Sulfuricella. Next base: position 65,927 of record JAQTNE010000008.1, on the reverse strand, counting down.
ACGCAGACGGCTTTCAAAAGCCGGGGGCGTCATGTTCTGGGCTCGCAACATGGATTCATAACGGGCTTGGGAAAATTTGCCGTCTTGCTGGAACTCCGGAATATTGGAAATAATCGAGGCGAGCAGTGCATCGGGCATGTTGAATCCGGCATGGGCCGCTTCCGTGGCCAGCAAACGCTGCTGAACCAGCCCATCCAGAATGGCCTGGCGAATTTCCGGCCGATCCAGTGCCGCCGGATCAAAACGGGCACCCAACTCAGCGCGCATCTGATCCTGCTTCTCTCTCAGCGTCTGGCCGAACTCCTGTCTGGTAATTTTCTGTCCATCCACCTGAGCCACGATGTCGGCCTTATCGCTATGCCGGATGTAGGAATCCACCCCCCATAATGCGAAAGGAACAATAATCAGGCCCAGGATAATCTTGGCAATCAAACCATGGGCGCGCTCTCGGATAATTTCAAGCATTTTGCAAAGACCTCGAATCCGTGGCGAACGGCACAAAAAAAATGGGCGAAACAGTGTTCGCCCATGTATGGCGGAGTGGACGGGACTCGAACCCGCGACCCCCGGCGTGACAGGCCGGTATTCTAACCGACTGAACTACCACTCCAAAATCTAAAACCACAAAAGTTGGTGGGTGCTGACGGGGTCGAACCGCCGACATTCGCCTTGTAAGGGCGACGCTCTACCAACTGAGCTAAGCACCCAGAGCCGCCTAGTTTACTGCATCCTTCAACGCTTTTCCAGACCTAAATTTCGGCACGCGGGCTGCCTTGATCTTGATCGTTGCACCAGTACGGGGATTGCGGCCGTTACGGGCGGCACGCTTACCGACATAGAACGTACCAAAACCAACCAAAGTCACCATATCACCCTTTTTCAGCGCGACCTTGACGGCGCCAATAGCCGCATCCAGAGCACGGCCAGCAGCAGCCTTGGACATGTCGGCGGACTTAGCGATTGCATCAATTAACTCAGATTTGTTCACGTGCGATCCCCTTTCAGTATTGGGTTGAGTAGCAGGATCAGCCCTGCACACACTTTATAACAAGCCGCAAAACCTTGTGTCAAGCGGTTAAGCCCAAATTAAGGTAATTTAATTGCGTCATATATAGCGCTCTGGTCAGAGCACAAATTCTGAGTCACAAATATGACAAATACCACAAAATAAAAAGCCAACCCGGCAATAATCACCGGGTTGGCCAAGGACAAATTCGAGATAAATTAATGCTTGATAACGACGGTTTCCGCTTTTTCTTCTGTTGGCGGTATCGGCGGCGCTGCAATCACCTCTTCCAGAGGCTCCGGCTTGCGCTCAAGTGCGTAACCGAGCACTTCGTCGATCCACTTGACCGGACGGATATCCAGCCGATTTTTGATGTTGTCCGGAATTTCCACCAGATCTTTAACATTTTCCTGCGGGATCAGCACCGTCTTGATACCGCCACGATGCGCGGCCAGAAGCTTCTCTTTGAGGCCGCCGATCGGTAACACTTCGCCGCGCAACGTGATCTCGCCGGTCATTGCTACGTCCGCCCGCACCGGAATACCGGCCAGAATGGAAACCATTGCCGTGGTGATCGCAGCGCCTGCGCTGGGTCCATCCTTGGGCGTTGCGCCTTCCGGCAGGTGGATATGAATGTCGTTTTTCTGGTAAAAATCTTCTGGAATGCCGAGCGCACGCGAACGGCTGCGAACCACCGACAGCGCCGCCTGGATTGATTCCTGCATCACCTCGCCAAGCTTGCCGGTGGTAATCATCTTGCCTTTGCCCGGCAATGCTACAGCCTCAATGGTAAGCAACTCGCCGCCGACTTCGGTCCAGGCCAAACCGGTAACTTGCCCAACCTGGTTCTTCTGCTCGGCCACGCCATAGCTGTAACGACGCACACCAAGATATTTATCCAGATTGCGCGTCGTCACCGCAACCTTACCCTTGCTTTTGCCTTTTTGAAGCAGCAGAGCTTTCACTACCTTGCGGCAGATTTTGGCGATTTCGCGCTCCAGACTCCGCACCCCCGCTTCGCGGGTATAGTAGCGGACGATGTCGCGTACGACACTCTCTGCGACGTTGACTTCTTCATCCTTCAAACCATGCTGTTTCATCTGCTTCGGCAACAGATAACGCATGGCGATATTGATCTTTTCGTCCTCGGTGTAGCCGGACAGGCGAATCACTTCCATCCGATCCAACAACGCACTGGGGATATTCATGGTGTTCGCGGTCGCCACGAACATCACGTCAGACAAATCGTATTCCACTTCCACGTAATGATCGACAAAAGTGTGATTCTGCTCCGGGTCGAGCACCTCCAACAGCGCCGACGATGGGTCGCCACGGAAGTCCATCCCCATCTTGTCCACTTCATCCAGCAGAAACAAAGGATTGCGCACACCGACCTTGGTCATGCCTTGCAACACCTTGCCCGGCATCGAGCCGATGTAAGTGCGGCGGTGACCGCGAATCTCGGACTCGTCGCGCACTCCGCCCAGCGCCATGCGAATGAACTTGCGATTGGTAGCACGGGCGATGGATTGACCAAGGGATGTCTTTCCGACGCCAGGCGGGCCAACCAAACACAGAATCGGTGCCTTGAGTTTGTCCACGCGCTGCTGCACCGCCAGATATTCGACGATGCGTTCCTTGACCTTGCCCAAGCCGTAATGATCCTTGTCCAGCACGGCTTCGGCGGCGCTCAGGTCCTTGCTGATCTTGGTTTTTTTCTTCCACGGCAAACCGGTTATGGTATCAATAAAAGTCCGCACCACGGTTGCCTCGGCTGACATCGGCGACATCAGGCGCAACTTTTTCAATTCGGATTCGGCCTTGGCAAGCGCCTCCTTGGGCATGTGTGCAGCCTTGATCTTTTTTTCCAGTTCGTCCAGATCGGAGCCTTCTTCCGAGTCGCCAAGCTCTTTCTGAATCGCCTTGACCTGCTCGTTCAGGTAATACTCGCGCTGGCTTTTCTCCATCTGGCGCTTGACGCGGCCACGGATGCGTTTTTCCACCTGAAGGATTTCGATTTCCGCATCGAGAATGCCGAGCATGTGTTCCAAGCGCTTTTGCACGCTCACCATTTCCAGAATTTCCTGTTTCTGCTCGATCTTGAGCGGCAGGTGCGCGGCAATGGTATCGGCCAGGCGGCCAGCTTCATCGATACTGGCAAGCGAAGTCAGTATCTCCGGCGGAATTTTTTTATTCAGCTTGACGTACTGATCGAACTGCGCAAAAAGACCACGACGCAACGCCTCGATTTCATTGTCTTCTCCGTCTTCTTGTGTAATCAGGTCGGCTTCCGCAGCAAAGTGGGTCTTGGCATCGGAGAACTGCCTGACCCGCGCACGCTGGCTACCTTCCACCAGCACCTTGACGGTGCCGTCTGGCAATTTCAGCATCTGCAGGATGCTGGCCATGCAGCCGACTTCATACATATCCTCGGGTACGGGTTCGTCCTTGGCGGCGGATTTCTGCGCCACCAGCATGATGTGCTTGCCCGACTCCATGGCGGTTTCCAGCGCCTTGATGGATTTGGGGCGGCCTACAAACAGCGGGATCACCATATGCGGGAACACCACCACATCGCGCAACGGCAACAGCGGCAGTGTCACGGATTGATCTAACGAGTCAATATGTTCGGTCATGGGCTCCACCTGAAATTTAACTTGTGACTATAGATTATTAAGGTAGGGACGACTCGCGGTAATTCAAGTGTATCCGAAAATTTGAATGCTGCTCACGAAATATGGATCAAGCAGCCGCCGTGGGAACGGCGCGGCACTGCCGGTTGCGGCCTAATGGCCGCAACCAAGCAAAATCAAGCAGTTTCTGCCGCTTTCGGCTGGTCGGCGTAAATCAGGATTGGCTGACTTTCGCCGTTCACCACGCCATCATCGATCACCACTTTGGCGACATTGCTCATGGAAGGCAGCTCATACATCGTATCCAGCAAGGTATGTTCCAGGATCGAGCGCAATCCACGGGCGCCAGTTTTTCTTGCCAACGCTTTTTTGGCGATGGCGAGCAGGGAATCCTCCCTGAATTCCAGTTCCACACCTTCCATGGAGAAAAGCTTCTGGTACTGTTTGATTAGCGCGTTCTTCGGTTCGGTCAGAATGCGCACCAAGGCGTTCTGGTCGAGATCCTCGAGAGTCGCAACAACCGGCAGGCGACCGACGAATTCCGGGATCAGGCCGAACTTGATCAGATCCTCCGGCTCGACATCGCGCAACACCTCGCCGATTTCCTTACGGTTATCCTTGCTCTTCACTTCTGCGCCAAAGCCGATCCCGCCCTTTTCGGAACGGTTGCGGATCACCTTCTCCAGCCCGCTGAATGCGCCGCCGCAGATAAACAGGATATTGGTGGTATCCACCTGCAGGAATTCCTGGTTGGGATGCTTGCGCCCGCCTTGCGGCGGAACCGAGGCGGTCGTTCCCTCGATCAGCTTCAGCAACGCCTGCTGCACGCCTTCGCCGGACACATCGCGGGTGATCGAAGGGTTGTCGGATTTGCGCGAAATCTTGTCTATTTCATCGATATAAACAATGCCGCGCTGCGCCTTTTCCACATCGTAATCGCACTTCTGTAGCAACTTCTGGATAATGTTTTCGACATCCTCGCCGACATAACCGGCCTCGGTCAGGGTAGTCGCATCCGCCATGACGAAAGGCACGTTAAGCATGCGCGCCAAGGTCTGGGCCAGCAGCGTTTTGCCGGAGCCGGTCGGCCCGATCAGCAGGATGTTGCTCTTGGCCAGCTCGACCTCGTCAGTCTTGGAACTGTTCTTCAGGCGCTTGTAGTGATTGTAGACGGCGACAGACAGGATTTTTTTTGCTTTCGGCTGGTCGATTACGTACTCGTCCAGCATCTGGCAAATTTCCTGCGGCGCCGGCAGGTCGGAAGCGCCGGTTTTAGCCGATTGATCGCCCTGCGCCTCCTCGCGAATAATGTCGTTGCAAAGCTCGACACATTCATCGCAAACAAACACGGAAGGGCCGGCAATCAGCTTGCGCACTTCATGCTGGCTTTTTCCACAGAAGGAGCAGTAAAGCAGTTTTTCGCCACCGGATTTATCAGACATTTTCAATCTTCCTTAATTGGGGCATCAACCAGTAATATCGGCTCGGCTCGCCAGCACTTTATCCACCAGCCCGTATTTTACCGCTTCGTCGCCGCTCATGAAATTGTCGCGATCGCTGTCTTTCTCAATCGTTTTGACAGGCTGGCCGGTGTGGTGCGCCAACATCGCATTCAGGCGCTGCCTTAAATACAGGATTTCCTTGGCATGAATCTCGATGTCGGAAGCCTGCCCCTGGAAGCCGCCCGAAGGCTGGTGGATCATCACGCGGGAATTCGGCAGACAGAAACGTTTGCCCTTCGCACCGGCGGCGAGAAGGAACGAACCCATGCTGGCAGCTTGGCCCAGACACAAGGTGCTGACGTCGGGCTTGATGAACTGCATGGTGTCGTAAATCGCCATTCCTGCGCTGACCGAGCCGCCCGGCGAGTTGATATAGAAGAAAATATCCTTATCCGGATTATCAGACTCGAGGAACAGCATCTGCGCCACAATGAGGTTGGCCGTCGTATCGGTAACCGGGCCAACCAGAAAAATCACCCGCTCCTTGAGAAGGCGGGAATAAATGTCAAACGCACGCTCGCCGCGCCCGCTCTGCTCGATCACCATCGGGACCAAGCCCAGGTTTTGCGGCTCCCAGTTCTGACTATGAATCATCAAGCCCCCATCAGTTCATCAAAGATAATTGCGACATCCGCCACTTTGGCGCGATCCAGCGCCCATTGAACCACATTGTCTTCCATCACCAGCGATTCGACTTCGGCCAGGCGGTTCGGTTCGCCGTAATACCAGGCCACGACATGCTCAGGCTGCTCGTAGCTCTCGGCGAATTCATTCACCCGGTCGCGCACCTGCTCTGCCTTGGCCTGCAATTCATTGGTCTTGACCACTTCCGACAGGATCAGCCCGAGGCCGACCCGGCGGCGCGCCTGCTCTTCAAATAAATGGGCCGGGAAGGCAATGTCGCCGACGTTCATGCCGCGAGCCCGCATATCTTCACCCGCGCCCTCGCGCAAGCGATCAATTTCCATCTCGATCAGTGCCTTGGGCAGCTCAAGCGGCGTCGCATCGAGCAATGCCTGCATCACGCCTTCCTTGACGCGGGCATCGATGCGTTTTTTTCCTTCGCGCTCCAGGTTACTCTTGATCTCGCTGCGCATCACTTCCAGATTGCCATCCGGAACGCCCAGCGACTTGGCAAAATCGGCATCGACTTCGGGTAATTTCGGCTCAGAAACTTGATTCAGCGTAACCTCGAACGTCACGGTTTTTCCGGCCAGTTCCTTGGCATGATAATCTTCGGGGAAAGTTAATTCAAACGATTTACTTTTCCCTGCCTCCATGCCGACGACCGGCTCTTCAAAATCTTTCAGCGTCTTGCCTTCGCCCAGCACCAGCTTGTAATCCTTGGCCTGGCCACCCTGGAATTCTTCGCCGCTCAGGGTGCCACGATAATCAATCGTAACCTGGTCGCCAGATGCAGCAGCACGCTTGACCGGCTTATAAACCACACGTTGCTTGCGCACAATTTCAATGGTCTTGTCGATCTCCGCATCGCCTATCGCCACTTGCGGGCGCTCGATTTTGGTAGCACTGATGTCGCCCACCACCACATCGGGGTAAACCTCGAAAGTCGCTGTAAACAACAGATCCTTGGACTCGCCTTCGACAGGCTTGGCTTCGATTCTTGGATAACCGGCCACCTTCATGTTCTGTGCCTTGACGGCTTCGGCAAAATTTTTCTGCACGGCATCGCCCAGCACTTCCTGGCGAACCTGGCCGCTGTACTGCTGTATCACGATCTTGAACGGTACCTTGCCGGGACGAAATCCGTCCATTTTTACGGTGCGCGCCAGCCGCTTAAGCCGGCCATCTACCTCCGATTCCATGCCGGCGAGAGATACTGCCAGGTTAAGCGTCCGTTCCAGTTGGCTGGTATTTCCCGTAGTTGTTTCCATTTCCCAATCCTTAAAATTTATATAGTCTGTTGCAATCCTGGTGCGAAAGGGGGGACTCGAACCCCCACGCCGTGAGGCGCTGGAACCTAAATCCAGTGCGTCTACCAATTCCGCCACTTTCGCAAAAGCGGGTAGTGTAATATATTCAAAGACCGGCTGTCAGCTTTCCGCTCGTCTTTCTGCCACACAAATAGCCTGAAAACCCTATGCCTCAACACTATGAAAATTTCCCGGTGGCCTCGGTATTGTTGCCAAAACGGTTGCGCCATCCGGTCAGCATCATTTACGCCTTCGCACGGGCAGCGGATGATTTCGCCGACGAAGGCGACCTCGAAGATGCCACACGCCTGTCGCTACTCAGCAACTTCCGCTCCGAACTGGACGGCATCAGCGCAGGAATTGCGCCGACAACGCCACTATTTGTCGATCTGGCTGAAATCGTCGCCCACCACCACCTGCCACTACAGCCTTTTTACGATCTGCTTAACGCCTTTTCCCAGGATGTCACGACCAAACGCTACGCCAATCTTGGCGAGGTGATGAATTACTGCCAGCGCTCCGCCAATCCGGTCGGCCTGCTGCTGCTCCACCTGTATGGCGCGGCAACCGAACGCAATATCGGCTATTCCAACGCAATCTGCTCCAGCCTGCAACTGATCAACTTCCTTCAAGACATCGCCATCGATTACCATGACAAAAACAGGATTTACCTGCCGCAGGACGAGCTGGCAAAATACGGCATCGCCGAGGCACAGATTGCTCGTGGTGACTGCGGCGGCCTGTGGAAGCCGTTCATGCTCTCCCAGATCGAGCGCACGCGCAAATTATTGCAAGCCGGCGCGCCACTGGGCACCATACTGCACGGTCGGATCGGCCTGGAAATGCGCATGATCATCATGGGCGGGGAAACCATCCTGCGCAAACTGCACAAATCCGGCGGCGATATTTTCAATCACCGTCCGATGATCAAATCTGGTGACTGGATTTACATGCTCTACCGCGCGTTGCGAAAAAAATGAAAGAAAGCACCGTGACCCCTGACCAATATTGCCAGGAAAAAGCCTCGAAAAGCGGCTCCAGCTTTTATTACAGCTTTCTCTTCCTGCCCTCGCCCAGGCGACAAGCCATCACGGCTCTCTACGCCTTCTGCCGCGAAGTCGATGACATCGTCGACGAATACCACGATGCCGCCATCGCCCATGCCAAACTCGCCTGGTGGCGCAACGAAGTGGCGAACATCTACACCGGCCACCCGGAACATCCGGTCGGCCAGGCGCTGGCGCCGCTGGTCGAGGAATTTGGCCTGCCCGCCGCCGAGCTCGAAGAAATCATCGCCGGCATGGAAATGGATCTGGAACAAAACCGTTATGCTGATTTCAGCCAGCTTCAGCTCTACTGCCATCGCGTGGCTGGCGTGGTCGGCCTCCTTTCGGCAAAAATCTTCGGCTACCGGGATGCGTGTACCGAAGGCTACGCTCACGACCTCGGGCTGGCCTTCCAGCTCACCAACATCATTCGCGATGTCGGCGAAGATGCGCGACGCGACCGTATCTATCTGCCGCTTGATGAACTGCAACAGTTCGGCGTCAGCGAAACCGACATCCTGCATGGACGGGAAACAGAGAATTTCACCCGGTTGATGGCTTTTCAGGCCGAGCGCGCGCGCCAGTATTACGACCGGGCATTTGCCGCATTGCCCGCCGCTGATCGCAAGAATCAAATCACCGGCCTGATCATGGCGGCGATTTACCGCACCGTGCTGGATGAAATCGAGCGCGACGGCTACCACGTGCTGAATCAGCGCACCTCGCTGACCCCGATCAGAAAACTGTGGATTGCCGTGAAAACCTGGCTAACGGTCATGGCAAATCGCCGCCTCGATTTATGAAACAGCGATTCGCCATGACCGTTTCCCTCACCCCTAACCCTCTCCCGCAAGCGGGAGAGGGGGACGAGGTACGCTTCGCGTGTTTCACCTTAAGCGGATGAAAATCGCGGTCATCGGCGCCGGCTACGCCGGTCTGGCAGCCGCAGCAGAGCTGGCCGCGCAAAACATCCCCGTCAGCGTTTTCGAGGCGTCCAAACAACTGGGCGGGCGAGCGCGGCGGGTAGATTACCGCGGCCTGGCGCTGGACAACGGCCAGCACATCTTCCTCGGCGCCTACCACGAGACCCTGCGCCTGATGCGCCTGACCGGTGTCGACCCTGCTGCCCTGCTGCTGCGGCTGCCGTTGCAACTGGTTATTCCGGGACGTTTCAGCCTGCAAGCAGCCCCGCTGCCCGCCCCGCTGCATCTGGCACTTGGCCTGATCACGGCGCGCGGCCTTGGCTGGGGCGAACGGCTTTCTGCCGTGCGCTTCATGAGTGCGATGCGCCGCCTTAATTTCCGTTTACCGCAAGACATCAGCGCTGCCGAGATGCTGGAGCAACATGGACAGACCGGCAATCTGCGCCGTTACTTGTGGGAGCCGCTCTGCGTCGCCGCGCTCAATACCCCGCTGGCAACCGCTTCAGCCCAGATATTCCTGAACACCCTGCGAGACAGTTTGGCCGGCAGCCGGACGGACAGCGACATGCTACTGCCGCTGGTCGATCTCACCCGCCTTTTTCCCGAATATGCGACCGCTTTCATCAGGCAACATGGTGGCGATGTGACCCTTTCTCGAGCAGTTCTGGTGATCCAGAAAGAAGCGAATGGCTTTGCCCTGAAAACTCGCGAGGGAATTAAAAAATACGACCGCATCATCTGCGCGGTGCCGCCGCAACGCCTTGCCACACTCGTCGCCGATCTGCCGGAACTGGCTGATGCGGCAGCCGAAACGATCCGCTTCAGCTACCAGCCGATTTACACCGTGTTCCTGCAATACGCAGCAACTACCCGGCTGCCCCGCCCCATGATCGGGTTATGCGGCGGCGTCACCCAGTGGGTGTTCGATCACGGCCAGATGAAGCGCGAAGCCGGGCTGATGTGCGCCGTGATCAGCGCGGAAGGCCCGCATCAGGCGCTGGATCACGACCAACTGGCGCAGCGCGTGGATGCCGAGCTGCGCGCCTCCATCCCCGATCTGCCACAACCTTTGTGGCACAAGGTAATCGCGGAAAAACGCGCCACTTTTGCCTGCATGCCGAACCTCGACCGGCCCGGCCAAGCCACGCCGTTACGGAATTTCTACCTGGCCGGCGACTATACCGCCGGCGACTACCCCGCCACTCTCGAAGGCGCCGTGCAAAGTGGGGTAAAATGCGCAAAACTCATTCTGGAATCGCAATGAAAAATTACCAAGCCTCTCAAGACCTGCTCAAGGATCGCGTCATCCTCATCACCGGAGCGGGCCAGGGCATCGGCAAAACCGCCGCACTCACCTTTGCCGCACACGGTGCCACGGTGATCCTGCATGGCCGTTCGGTGAAAAAACTGGAAGCGGTATATGACGAGATCGAGGCTGCGGGCGGCCCGCAGGCCGCCATTTTCCCGCTCAACCTGGAAAAAGCCGAGGGTAAAGATTATGAAGCCATGGCTCTAGCCATTGAGCAGCAACTGGGGCGGCTTGACGGCATCCTGCATAACGCCGCCAAGATCGACCGGCCCCAACCGCTGGAAGACCAGAATATGGAACAGTGGCTATCGCTATTGCGCGTCAATCTGGCCGCGCCTTTCGCCCTGACCCGTGCCTGCCTGCCGTTGCTGAAAGCCGCGCCGGACGCCTCGATCCTGATGACTTCGGAAACCCACGGCCATGTGCCGACCGCTTATTGGGGCGGCTTCGCCGTTGCCAAAAGCGGGATCGAAGCATTGGTTAAAATCTGGGCACAGGAAATGGAGGTTCACCCCAATCTGCGCATCAATGCGGTGGTGCCCGGCCCGGTGCAGTCGCCGCAACGCACCCGCACCTTTCCCGGCGAGAACCGGGACAACCTGCCCAAGGCAGAAACCCTGATGCCGCTCTACCTCTATCTGATGGGGCAGGACAGCTGCGGCACCAGCGGCCAGGTGATCGAAGCCGGACAGGAATAGGACTATCCACTTCCCCCTTTTCAAAGGGAGGAAATTCCTTTCAGGCAGAATTCCAGCTTGATCCCGGCGATTTCGACAATATCGCGGTTTTCCAGCGCATGCGGCTCCCCATCGATAGCCGTGCCATTCAAGAGCAGCGCCGACCCTTCCAGGTGGCCCAGGGTGTAACCTTCCGGATGGCGCGTGATCACCGCCACCTGTATACCGGGCTTGCCCAGCGTGGTCATGGTTCGGCTCAAATCTATTTCCGTGCCAACGCCAACCCCGCTTAAAATCTGCAAACCCGCCAGCGGCATTTCTCCGGAAGCCGCTCTCCCTGGCAAATTGCCGCCGGGAAGGGTCTGCGGCATAGCCGATAAAAAAGTTGGCGTTTGTTTCAAATCCTTGTGGGTGGGCGGTGTATCGTTGGCGCTCTGGGCAAGATTTTCGAGATGGTGGCGCGCATCGGAAACGCTGGTATCGTCTTCCGGCTTGATCTCGAGAGGTTCAAACACGTATTTCAGGACATGTCTTGCCAGCTTGATTTCGTCGCCATCGCGCAGCAGGCATTTCTTGATGCTTTTGCCGTTGACTTTGGTGCCATTGGTACTGTCCAGGTCTTCCAGAAAGGAATCGTTGCGGATCGTGACGATCGCGGCATGGTTCCCGCTCACCGCGTCATGCGCCAGTTGCAGGTCGTTGTCCGGCTTGCGCCCAATCATGATGCGCTCACGGTCGAGCCGCTGCTCACCGACCAGGTTTCCATCCAGATAGACTAGCAATTTTGACATCTTGCGGCTCCGCGCCTGGCGTCCAAAATACAAATATCCCTTGGCGGGATTATGTTGTCATTTAACCTCATCCCCGACAATATGCCACCGCCTCGTCCAGCCGCTCCACCGCCACCACCTCCATGCCGGCAATCGCCTGCTTCGGCTTGTTGCCCTTGGGAATCACCGCATGAGTAAAGCCCAGCTTGGCGGCCTCCTTGAGGCGCTCCTGGCCGCGCTGCACCGGGCGCACTTCGCCGGCCAGACCGATTTCGCCGAACACCACCAGCTTCTGCGGCAGCGGTCGGTTGCGCAGGCTCGACACAATCGCCAGCAGCACCGCCAGATCGGCAGCCGGTTCGGTGATCCTGACCCCGCCGACGGCGTTGACGAACACGTCCTGATCGAAACACGCCACCCCCGCATGGCGGTGCAGCACCGCCAGCAGCATCGCCAGACGGTTCTGCTCCAGCCCCACCGACAGGCGGCGCGGATTGGGGGCATGGGCCTCGTCCACCAGCGCCTGAATCTCCACCAGCAGCGGTCGCGTCCCCTCCTGCGTCACCATCACGCACGAGCCGGCCACATCCTGGCCGTGGTGCGAGAGGAACAGCGCGGAAGGATTGCTCACCTCGCGCAAACCCTTCTCGGTCATGGCGAACACACCCAACTCGTTGACCGCGCCGAAGCGGTTCTTGAAAGCGCGGATCAGGCGGAAACTGGAATTGCTATCGCCCTCGAAATACAGCACCGTATCGACGATATGCTCCAGCACCCGCGGCCCCGCCAGCGTGCCCTCCTTGGTCACATGGCCGACCAGGATCACGGTGATGCCTGCCTGCTTGGCCAGGCGGGTCAACTGGGCGGCACACTCACGCACCTGCGCCACGCTGCCGGGAGCCGACTGCAAGGCTTCGGAATAGACGGTCTGGATCGAATCGATCACCGCCACATCGGGCTTCTGCGCCAGCAGCGTGGCGCTGATTTTTTCCAGCTGGATCTCCGCCAGCAACTGCACCGGCCCAGCCTCTAGCGCCAGCCGCTGGGCACGCAAGGCGATCTGCTGCGCCGACTCCTCGCCGCTGACATACAGCACCTTCTTGTGCGTGCTCAGGTGGCACAGTGCCTGCAACAGCAGGGTGGACTTGCCGATGCCGGGGTCGCCGCCGATCAGCACCACCCCGCCCGGCACCAGCCCGCCACCCAGCACGCGATCGAACTCCGCGATGCCGGTGGGCTGACGCGGCGTTTCATGCGCCTCCACCTCGGACAACTGCTGCACCTGGCTGGTATTGGCTAGCGCGTTGTAGCGGTTGGTCGTAGCCGTTTCGGCAACGGTTTCCACCAGCGTGTTCCACGCCATGCAATGCGGGCATTGGCCCTGCCACTTCGGCACTTGGCCGCCGCATTCGGTGCAGGAATAGATAGATTTTTGTTTGGCCATGGTTCAGCTATCTCACTTCGTGCAACCGTATATCCAGATGCCCGCCAAACAGCGCAAAATCCTTGTCGGTGGTGAATATCGCCATATTCCGCCGCACCGCTGCGGCACAGATGAGAAAATCCGTATTCGATCCTTGAATGCCCTTGGCGCGACACTGGTTGAAAAACTGCGCGGCGGTCTCGAAATCAGCCTCGGCCAGGCGCAAATCGGGAAAGACCTGCAACCTGTCGCGCAGGCGCTCGAATTGTACTGCATGGCGAATGCCGGACAGCAGTTCCTGGCGGATCGGGCCGAGCATCACGACACGGTAATCCTGGATCAGTTTTTCTAGTTCGGCCACGATGCCGGCTGACTCGCCCTGGCTGTCACGGCGCAATGCCAGCGACCATACCGAGGTATCGACGATGACCTTCACGCCGCGTTGCGCTGCTTCTTGTAATCGTAATCCGGCTCATACTCGATGGTGCCGAAATCGCCGATGATTTCCTGCTGTTCAAGCCGCTCGATGTATTCCTGCAAGGCTTGCGTCACCGCTTCGCGTTTGGTGCGGTGATGCCCCAATTGCCGTGCAGACTCGATCAGGGTGTCATCAATTGCCAGATTGGTCGCCATGTTGCCGCCTCCTTTGTCAATACACCCATTCTACACATCGCAATATGTAGAAGTAAATCACCCCTCAATCACCGGCACCCTTGGTGCCAGCGCGCACAGCAGTTCGTAGCCGATGGTGCCGGCGGCAGCAGCGACTTCGTCCACCGCCAAGCCTTCGCCCCACAGGGTCACCGGGCTGCCGACATGGACGCCATGATGGCCGGTGATATCCACGCACAGCATATCCATCGAGACTCGCCCCAAAATGCGGCTGCGCACACCGTTGACTAGAACCGGCGTGCCGGTCGGGGCATGGCGCGGATAGCCGTCGGCATAGCCGCAGGCGACAATGCCGACGTGCATCGGCTTAGTCGCCCGGTAAGTCGCGCCATAGCCCACTGCGTCGCCCTCTTCCAGTTCCTGTGCTGCGATAATCCGGCTGCGCAGCGTCATCACCGGCTTCAGCCCGAGGCTTGCCGCACTTTCATCGGCAAACGGCGACGAACCGTACAGCATGATGCCGGGGCGCACCCAGTCGCCATGTGCGGCCGGGTGGCGCAGAATGGCGGCGGAATTGGCCAGGCAGCGCGGCATCTCGCGCCCGGTGGCAAGGCCGTCGAAGCAGGCCAGTTGCGCCGCGATCCCCGGCGCTTCGTCGGCGCTGGCGAAATGGGTCATCAGCGTGATTTTGCCGATTGAAGGGCAGGACTGGAGCCGGTCGAGAACGGCAGTGAAGACCTCCGGCCTGAAACCGAGGCGATTCATACCGGTGTTGATCTTGAGGAATACGTCGAGCTTCACCGGCAGGCCGGACGCTTCGAGTTGCTCGATCTGTCTGGCGCAATGCACCACGGTAGCCAGTCGGTGTTCGGCCAGGGACGGCAGTTCATCCGCGCTGAAGAAACCTTCCAGCAACAAAATAGTCTGGTTGAAACCCGCCTCGCGCAGCGCCACCGCCTCGCTCACGTTGAGTACGGCGAAGCCATCGGCACCGTCGAGCGCACGGGCTGCACGCAGCACGCCGTGGCCATAGCCGTTGGCCTTGATTACCGCCATCATGCGCGATTGCGGCGCGTGTCGGCGGGCCACGCCGAGGTTGTGCCTCAAGGCGGCAAGATTAATATGAGCCTGTAGCGGACGGGGCATTATTTTAGTCTTGGGTCAATGCTTCAGCGGACTCATGCCCGGCATCAATATGATCCGCCGTGGGCATAGTTCTCGAACCGGGTGTATTCGCCGATGAAGGTCATCGGCACCATGCCGATTGGGCCGTTACGCTGCTTGCCGATAATGATCTCGGCCTTGCCCTTGTCCGGTGAATCCGGGTTGTACACTTCATCGCGGTAGATGAACAGAATCAGATCGGCATCCTGCTCGATGGCGCCGGATTCACGCAAATCTGACATCACCGGACGCTTGTTGGGGCGTTGCTCGAGGCTGCGATTAAGCTGGGAAAGCGCGATCACCGGCACTTCCAGCTCCTTGGCCAGCGCCTTTAAGCCGCGCGAGATTTCGGAAATTTCGGTGGCGCGGTTTTCACCGCCGCCGCCCTTGCCGCTGCCGCTCATCAGTTGCAGGTAGTCGATCACGATCAAGCCCAGCTTGCCGCACTGGCGATGCAGGCGGCGCGCCCTGGCGCGCAGGTCGAGCACACTGAGGGCGGCGCTTTCGTCGATATGGATCGGCGCATCGTTGAGTTTGCCGACGGCATAGGTCAGTTTCTGCCAGTCTTCGTCCTGCAAGCGCCCGGTGCGCACCCGATGCTGGTCGAGACGACCGATGGAGCCCAGCATCCGCGTCACCAGCTGGGTACCCGCCATTTCCATACTGAACACTGCCACCGGCATCCCGGTCTGGATCGCTACGTTTTCGGCAATATTGATGGAAAACGCGGTCTTTCCCATACTCGGCCGGCCAGCGACGATGATCAGGTCGCCGGGCTGAAGGCCGGAAGTTTTTTCGTCGAGATCGGCAAAACCGGTCGGCAGGCCGGTGACGTCATTCGGGTTCTCGCGCTGGAACAGCATGTCGATGCGTTCCACCACTTGGGTCAGCAGCGGCTGAATTTCCATGAACCCCTGCTTGCCGCGAGCACCCGCTTCGGCAATCTCAAACACCTTCGATTCCGCCTCGTCGAGCAATTGCGCCATCGAGCGCCCGGACGGGTTAAGCGCATCTTCCGCGATGCCACTGCCGACTTCGACCAGCTGGCGCAGCACGGCGCGCTCCCGCACGATTTCGGCGTAACGACGAATATTGGCGGCACTTGGGGTGTTTTGCGCCAGCGCACCGAGGTAAGCCAGCCCGCCGACATCGCCCAGCTTGGCACTGTTCTCCAATGACTCGGCAATGGTGATGACGTCCGCCGGCTTACCATGGTCAATCAGTTTGCTGATGTGGCGGTAAATCAGGCGGTGGTCGTGGCGGTAGAAATCCGCCTCGGTGACCAGATCGGCGATTTTTTCCCACGCACTGTTGTCGAGCAGCAGGCCGCCCAGCACGGACTGCTCCGCCTCAACCGAATGGGGAGGCAGTTTGAGCGCATCAAGCTGTTGATCATTCATACGATCTTTCACGCCCTAGTTAAATTATCCCGACATTCAAAGCCGTGGATTATCAAGCAAGCGCCTCATTCAGAGACGGCAAGGCCCGGAGCACAAACATTAAAAAAGGAAGTATACCGTAGCGGAAGGCACTAAAGAAAAAGGGGCTGCAAGCGCAGCCCCTTTTTGCTGGAACAACCCGAGTCTTAGCTTGCGCCTTGCACGGTAACCGTGATGTTGGCGATCGCATCGTGGTGCAATGCCACGACGATTGGGTAGTCGCCGATCATCTTGAGATGGCCGGTAGGCATGCGGATGTCGGCTTTGACAACTTCAAAGCCCTGAATTTTCAGCGCATCGGCGATGTCGGTGTTGGTCACGGAACCGAACAGGCGGCCATCCACACCGGCTTTCTGGGCGATGGTCACAGTGATGCCTTCAAGCTTGGCGGCACGTGCAGTTGCATCAGCCAGAATCGCAGCTTGCTGCTTTTCCAGTTCAGCGCGACGCACTTCAAACTCAGCCTTGTTCTTTTCCGTCGCGCGCTTGGCCTTGCCCTGCGGGATCAGGAAATTGCGACCGTAGCCGTCCTTGACTTTAACGATGTCGCCCAGTTGACCGAGGTTGACAACCTTTTCCAATAAAATCAGTTGCATCTGGTGTCTCCTTAGTGCTGGTCAGTGTAGGGAATCAATGCCAGGAAGCGGGCGCGCTTGATCGCGGTGCCCAGCTGGCGCTGGTAACGGGTTTTCGTGCCGGTAATGCGGCAAGGAATGATCTTGCCATTTTCCGCGATGAAATCCTTCAGAATCTCGGTGTCTTTGTAATCGACTTCCTTGATACCTTCTGCGGTAAATTTGCAAAACTTGCGACGCTTGAACATACCGCCACGGTTGGTTGGCCGGGTCGGTTTTTTAGTAGTGGGACGTGCCATTTTTAACCTTTCTCAATCAATTCTATTCTGTTCAAATGCAACACCAGTTGCTGACTGTGCTGGCTCTTGCGTGCCAGGAATCCATCTACCTTGATGCTGTCACCGATTTTCCAACCGGCTACAGTTTTGGCGGAATCTCCCATGACTATCGCAGGGATTTCACACTCTACCTTGCGTTTGAATCCCGCTTCGCTCTGCTCGGACATATGGCCTATTCTGAAGGCCATCAACGGCAAACCGGCGGGGGTGTATCGCAAGGCATCCATCTCGGCGATTCGGCCGGTCAGGACAACCTGGTTGCGCTCCACTTAGGCGGCGGCTTCCTGTGCGACAGGGGCTTCGACCGGGGCAACAGGTGCGGCAGCTTCCGGCGAACGGAGGCGGCTGTCTTCCTTCATCATCGGCGAAGGCGTGGTCACGGCTTCCTTGGTGCGGATGGTGAGGTGGCGCAGCACTGCATCGTTGAATTTGAAAGCGTGTTCGATTTCGTCCAGGGTTTCCTGATCGCACTCGATGTTCATCAGCACGTAGTGTGCCTTGTGCATCTTCTGGATCGGATAAGCCATCTGGCGGCGGCCCCAATCTTCAAGGCGATGGATCTGGCCGCTCTTGGAGGTAATCAGGGTGCGGTAACGCTCGACCATGGCGGGCACCTGCTCGCTCTGGTCGGGATGCACGATAAAAACAATTTCGTAATGTCGCATGAA
The DNA here is from genome assembly GCA_028713975.1 of Sulfuricella sp. Classification (GTDB taxonomy): domain Bacteria; phylum Pseudomonadota; class Gammaproteobacteria; order Burkholderiales; family Sulfuricellaceae; genus Sulfuricella. Next base: position 47,908 of record JAQTNE010000008.1, on the reverse strand, counting down.
TACTCCTTATGGATTTAAAGCCTCCCGCCATGCGGGACGGTGAGGCAAGGTGGAAAAGCCGCGTATTCTAATGAAATTTCAGTGGAAAATCAAATACGATTGCGCTACTGCAAACAAATTCCGCCGGCCGGCAAAACATTTGCTATTCTCACGCCGTGAATTTCCTATCCATTGATATGCCCATGACACCATTTCAGGCCTGTTTCAACGAACAGGAGGTGCCGCTGTGAGCGAGCTCCCGGTCGTCAACTGGACCGAAGCCGACGAGGTTCGCTCCGCCCGCTGGCGCTCGGAAAGCGGAGCGCCGCCACCCAAGCGCGTGGTCGTCGCCGACGACCGCCTGACGGCCGACGCCGCTTATCGCCTGGCTTGCGAAGGCACTGCAATGCTGTGGCGGAGCGACTTCCACAACGCGCGCCAGCTGCTGCAGGCACTTGCGCGGCGCGTCGATCGCAAACCGCCCAAGCCGGCTGCGACACCAACCGAAGCTTTCAACCTGCATCGCCAGGCTCAAGCCCAGCGCGCACGCATCCTGGCGATGCTGTTGCTGCCGCTCGATGCCGACTACAGCATCCCGCTGCGACGCGCCCCGGATTTGCGGCAGGCTTGCGAAGAAGCCTACGGCCCGGCGGACGAACCCTCCGTGGCCTCGCTGCGAGAACTGCTGGGGCTGACCGGCGCACACGAATGGCGCAAAAAAGGCGTCGATATCCCCGCGCTCGGCGACCGCATCCACCCGCACTACGGCGTGTTCTCACCGGTGCGCGGCGAATACGTGGAACTGGTGGCGAAAGCGCCGCTGCCTTCGTTGGAACTGGCCTTCGACATCGGCACCGGAAGCGGCGTGCTGGCCGCGGTGCTGGCCCGCCGCGGCGTCAAGCGCATCGTAGCAACCGACCAGGACCCGCGTGCGCTAGAGTGCGCCCGCGAAAACCTCACCCGGCTCGGCCTGAACGAACAAGTGGAGTTACGGCAGGCCGACCTCTTCCCCCAAGGGCGGGCACCGCTCGTGGTCTGCAACCCGCCGTGGCTGCCGGCGCGGCCTAGCTCCCCGATCGAGCATGCGATTTACGACCCCGACAGCCGCATGCTGCTCGGCTTTCTCAATGGGCTGGCTGCACATCTGGAGCCAGGGGGAGAAGGCTGGCTGATCCTGTCCGATCTCGCCGAACACCTGGGACTACGGTCGCGCGCCGAATTGCTCGCGGCCATCGACAAAGCGGGGTTGGAAGTTGTGGGAAAAATGGATATCCGTCCCCATCATCCCAAGGCCACCGATGCTAGCGATCCGCTGCATGCCGCGCGTATGGCGGAGCTGACGTCGTTGTGGCGGCTTGCGGTGCGCTGACCATTCAGGAAACCGGGAAATTCAAGGCTTATCGTTTCATATCCCGATAAAAATTCTCATGCGAACCTAAAGCGATCAGCAGCAATTCATCTTTACTTAAACGGTAGGACAACAGAATTTCCTGCTTGTTAATTTTGAATTTATGAACAAAAACACCCGCCAAATCCCCCTTCTTTACTTCACCGACATTCGGGTTGTCCATAACCTCGCGCACAGCATCCGCAACAGTTTTTTTGTCTCTTGCCAGTAGCTTTTTTTCTGCTCTATCAAATGTCGGCGTTGTGCGGACTTTCATCAGGCACCAAATTTATATTCGGAAGTTTGGCCGGCTTTAGCCTCTTCGATACCCAGCAAAGTATCCTGGATAAACTGCAAGGGTAAATCCGGGTTTTCCTCGACGACCTTACCCAGCCTAGCCCAATATTCTATTTGCTTTGGTACTGAACGATGCTTCGCGGCCGCGTGTGGTTTCGCCAATTCAACCAGTTCATCGGATAACTTAAGTGCAATTGACATATGCGCCACCTCCATGTGTGGGTTGCATTTTTACCCGAATAGAAACCTTTTGCAACCTTTCGAAGAAAAACACTACAGTTAATCCACAAGCCTTACACGCATTGTGATTATGCCTTACGCGTTTTCATTTCAGCGGCTGAAGATGTCGGAACGTGGTTGCAGCATTGATTTCATTTCCAAGATGGCGCCGGAGATATACCACGAGATCGCCAACCGCAAACTTTATAGAGAAGAATTCGAACGGCGTTTGAACCGCATACACTTCCCATTCTTCCGTTTGGGTCGGTACATCTGTGCGGGCTATCTTGACGCGACCGTTGGGAAGGAGTATCCATGATGAGACTTTGGGGAGTGATCGCATGGCCTGCATGTCAATCTCGGTTGGGCAAGCAAGCTGCCCTCTAATTTGCGCGACGCGATACTCGCCAGTCTCATGGAAGGTAAGGCCTTCGCATTTGATGTATGGCATTCCTGGAGTCTCGCGCCAAGCGGGAGATTTTGGCCCATGCCGTAGGCGTAGGGACGCATCAGGAAATAGCCAACTACCGATCAGGTCTTCTTTGGCGGCGGGCCTCAATTCAGGCCGGAGTGGAGAGAAGGGGCATGGAAACGCTGTATAGACCGCTACTGCCAGCGCTGGATAGGAATTGGGGTTGGCTAGGTCAATATCTTTGATGTATGGATCTAACAGTGCCCGCATTTCTTTAAGAGTGGCGTTTTTCGGCGAGCAAAGAACATTTCCGCTATCACGCTGAAAGGTCGAAACCAGTGCGTCATTGGCAAGGTCTGGTGATGCACTCTGTGCTATCGCGGTGAAGGTAAATAGGGCGAGGGCAATTACTGCGGAACGAAAAGAGAGCATAGGCTGATCCGGAGGTGAGGTTGTGAAAGCTAATTAGAAATAGGCGTTCTAAAACTTCGGGAAATATAACTGATCATTTCAAAGCATTCCTCTGCCGTCTGGTTTCATACAGGCAAATCCCGCTGGCCACCGACACATTCAAACTTTCCACGCTGCCGAACATTGGGATGCTGACCAGCTGGTCGCAGGTTTCGCGGGTGAGGCGGCGCAGGCCTTCGCCCTCGGCGCCCAGCACCCAGGCGGTCGGGCCTTCAAGCTTGGCGGAGAACAGGTCGACCGTGGCTTCGCCTGCCGCGCCAACCACCCACACGCCCGCTTCCTTGATCTCGCGCAGACTGCGGGCGAGGTTGGTGACGGTGACGAACGGCACGGTCTCGGCTGCGCCGCTGGCGACCTTGCGCACCGTGGCGTTGAGCCCGGCGGCGCGGTCTTTCGGCACGACTACGGCGTGTGCGCCCATCGCATCCGCCACGCGCAGGCAGGCACCCAGGTTGTGCGGGTCTTGCACGCCGTCCAGCACCAGCAATAGCGCGGGTTCTTTCAATTCTTCCAGAACGTCGAATACGTCATGGTATTCCCGCGCTGCCGCCACTTTGGCGACGACACCCTGGTGCTTGTCGTTGCCGGTCATGCCGTCGAGACGGTGGCGTTCCATGAAAATAACGCGCACGCCCATCTCTTCGGCCAGTTGCAGCAGTTCACGGGCCCGCGGGTCTTGGCGTTCGCGGTGCAGGTAGATTTCGGCGACGCTTTTCGCGTCTTGCCGAATGCGGCTGGTCACGGCATGAAAGCCGTAAATAAAACTGTCGGCCATTAGTGTGCTGGCTTCCGTTTACGGCGCGGTTTCTTGCTACCTTCTTCCATCTTGGGTGCATGCCCCCTGCCGCTGTCTTTTTCCTTGGCGCCCTTGCTAGCACGCGGCTTGCCGCCTGCTGGCTCTCTGGAGGTGTGCTGCCGACCCGATGTCGCGCCTTTGGTGATCGCTTCGGCCATGACGAAGTCGATCTTGGTCGTTTCGAGATCGACTTTAGCCACCTTGACCCTGAGCCGGTCGCCCAGGCGGAAGCGCTGGCCGGTGCGTTCGCCCAGCAGTTGGTGCTTGGCGGCATCGAAATGGAAGTAATCGTTGCCCAGTTCGGTGACGTGCACCAAGCCTTCGACATAGATGTTATCGAGTGCAACGAACACGCCGAAGCCGGTGATGCTGGCGACGGTACCGGCGAAGGTCTCGCCCACCTTGTCCTGCATGTAAAAGCACTTGAGCCAATCGGAAACATCGCGCGTCGCTTCGTCGGCACGGCGCTCAGTCTGAGAACAGTGAGTACCGAGTTCAGCCCATTTGCCGGGCTGATACTTCTCGCCATTCAGCACTGCCTTGATGGCGCGGTGCACCAGCAGGTCGGGATAGCGGCGGATCGGCGAGGTGAAATGAGTGTAAGACTCGTAGGCCAAACCGAAGTGGCCGACGTTGTCCGGGCTGTATACCGCCTGCCGCAGCGAGCGCAACATCACGGTTTGCAGCAGTTGCTCGTCAGGCCGCCCTTTCACCTTGGACAGCAGCTTGGCGTAGTCCTTGGCGTGGGGATCGTCGCCGCCGCCCAGCGGCAGGCCGAATTCCTTGAGGAACTCGCGCAAGCCTTCCAATTTCTCGGGAGTCGGCCCCTCGTGAATGCGGTACAGGGTCGGATGCTGGTTCTTCTGCAGAAAATCCGAGGCACACACGTTGGCCGCCAGCATGCATTCCTCGATCACGCGGTGGGCGTCGTTGCGGTGCACCGGCACGATGCGCTCGATCTTGCCCTGATCGTTGAAGATCATCTGGGTTTCGACAGTCTCGAAATCGATGGCGCCGCGCTTCTCGCGTGCCTTGACCAGCACCTTGAACAGCTTGTGCAGCTCCTGGATATGCGGCAGCAAGTCCTTGTGTTCTTTGGCCTCAGTACCTTTAGGGTCGGCCAGCATCGCCGCGACCGTGGTGTAAGTAAAGCGCTGGTGCGAATTCATCACCGCCGGATAAAACTTGTATTTCTTGACCTCGCCGCTGCTGTTGATGTCCATCTCGCACACCATGCACAGCCGCTCGACGTGCGGGTTGATTGAGCACAGGCCGTTGGACAATTCCTCCGGCAGCATCGGGATGACACGGCGCGGGAAATACACCGAATTGCCGCGATCGAACGCTTCCAGATCGAGTGCGTCCTTGGGCTGAACGTAATGGCTGACATCGGCAATTGCCACGTACAGCTTCCAGCCGCCTTTGCTCAGCAGGTTCCAGCCCTTGTCCAGCTTGCGGCAAAACACGGCGTCGTCGAAATCGCGTGCAGTCTCGCCGTCGATGGTAACGAGCGGCAGTTCGCGCAGATCCTCGCGCCCTTTCAAATCTTTTTTCAGGACGGTTTTGGAGAATTTCTTCGCCGCCTGTTCCACTTCATGCGAGAACACATGGGGCAGATCGTGCTTGCGTAGCGCGATCTCGATCTCCATGCCGGGATCGGTGTAATTACCGAGAATTTCCACCACATTGCCGACCGGCTTGGCGTGCTTGCTCGGCTGCGCGATGATATCGATCATCACCACCTGACCGGGCTTGGCACCCATATCGCCACCCGGCGGAATCATGAAATCCTGGCTGATGCGCTTGTTTTCGGCCACTGCGAACAGGATGCCGTGCTCATTGAAAAGTCGCCCCACGACGCGCGTGTTGACGTGCTCCAGCACCTCGACGATGCTGCCTTCGAGCCGGCCGCGCCGATCTTCGCCGATCACCCGTGCCATCACCCGGTCGCCGTGCAGTACTTTCTGCATCTGGCTCGGGCCGAGGAACAAGTCTTCGCCTTCTCCATCCGGCACCAGGAAGCCGAAGCCGTCTTTGTGGCCCTGCACCGTACCCTTGATCAGGTCGAGCTTGTCCACCACGCACACCGCATGTTTGCGGTTGCGCATGAGTTGGCCATCACGCTCCATCGCCCGGATACGACGGCTGAAAACCTCCAGCTCGTCCTCGGTGATTTCCAGCAGCCTGGCCAGCTTTTCTTCGGCGACAGGAACGCCCTGCTCGGTGAGAATCTGTAAAATGTATTCCCGGCTCGGCAGCGGATGCTCGTATTGAGTACGCTCACGTTCGAGGAATGGGTCTCTGGATCTAATTTTCTTCGTTGACAAAATATCGCTTTCCTATTAAAGTGCGCGCTTGCTGAATTGCCCAGATGGCGGAATTGGTAGACGCGCACGGTTCAGGTCCGTGTGCCGCAAGGTGTGGAGGTTCGAGTCCTCTTCTGGGCACCAAATCAAAAAAGGGCGGGTTCTATGAACCCGCCCTTTTTCTTTGTTATTACTCAAACGGATGACGCAGCACGATGGTCTCGTCACGATCCGGGCCAGTCGAGATGATATCGATCGGCACTCCACAGACTTCTTCCATGCGCTTGAGGTAATTCTTCGCTGCGGCAGGCAGGCCGTCGTAGCTCTTCACCCCGACCGTAGTATCTTTCCAGCCCGGCATTTCCTCGTAGATCGGCTCGCATTTGGCCAGGATTTCTGCACCCGACGGCAAGATGTCGATGGTTGTCCCGTCCACTTTGTAGCCGACGCAAAGACGCACTACGTCCATGCCGTCCATCACGTCCAGCTTGGTAACGCACAGACCGGTCACGCCGTTGATCTGGATCGAGCGCTTCAGTGCGGCCGCATCGAACCAGCCACAGCGCCGTGCCCGACCGGTGGTCGAGCCGAATTCATGGCCACGGTCGGCCAAGCCCTTGCCAATCGGGTCAAGCTTGTCCACCGCGTCATACAGCTCGGTGGGGAACGGCCCGGCGCCGACACGGGTGGTGTAGGCCTTGGTGATGCCGAGCACGTAACTCAGCATCTGCGGCCCCACGCCGCTGCCGGTAGCGGCATTGGAAGCGATGCAGTTGGATGAGGTCACAAACGGATAGGTGCCGTGATCGATATCGAGCAATGCGCCCTGCGCGCCTTCGAACAGCAAGCCTTTGCCTGCCTTGCTGGCTTGGTACAGCAGATGCGGCACGTCGGCCACCATCGGCTTGATGCGTTCCGCCACCTTCAGGGTTTCATCCAGAGTTTTCTGAAAATCGACGATCTCGGCATGGAAATAATTCTTCAATACGAAGTTGTGGAAATCGAGGATTTCACCCAGCTTGGCGGCGAGGCGCTCGGGATGGAACAAGTCCTGGATACGGATGCCGCGACGCGACACCTTGTCTTCGTAGGCCGGGCCGATGCCGCGACCGGTGGTGCCGATCTTGGCGGCGCCCTTGGCGATTTCACGCGCCTGATCGAGTGCAATGTGGTAAGGCATGATCACGGGACAGGCTTCGGAAATTTTCAGCCGGCTACGCACCGCCACTCCGGCGGCTTCCAGCATGTCCACTTCTTCCAGCAGGGCCTGGGGTGACACCACCACGCCATTGCCGATGTAGCACAGCACCTTGTCGCGCAGGATGCCTGAGGGAATCAGGTGCAGCACGGTTTTCTTGCCATCGATCACCAGCGTGTGACCCGCATTGTGACCGCCTTGGAAGCGCACGACGCCCTGTGCATGATCGGTAAGCCAGTCAACGATCTTGCCCTTGCCCTCATCGCCCCACTGGGTACCGATTACCACTACATTCTTGGTCATTCTGATTCCATCCTTCGAACAAATTTTTATTTAAACTTCGACTACGGCCCAGCCGGTTTCACCCAGCACCAGAACGCGGTCGTAATTCAGCTCTTCCCTGCTCATCTCGTGCCCCGGCAAGTCCACTACCACCATTTCGCCCTGGATGCGCAAAAGATTGATTTTATCCTGTAACACGGCATCCTGAACATATGGCGCGAGGATTGCCTTGGGTAGCGGCGGGGTCGGCAAGGCGCCGACCACGGCGCGCAAATCCATGCTGAACCCGGTGGCGGGCCGGGATCGCCCGAACGTTTCGCCCACTTTGTCGTAGCGGCCACCGAGGGCGACCGCATTGGCCCAGCCCGCGGCATAGGCCGCGAACACCACGCCGCTGTGATAATGGTAGCCGCGCAGTTCGGCCAGATCGAAGCACAGGTTGGGCGCGATGTCTTGCACCTGGCTGCCGATGGTGCGCAAGTCGTCCAGCGCCTGGTGGATTTCGGCATGGCCGGGCAGATGCCGCCGCGCTTCTTCCAGCGTCTCAATACCGCCATACAGCCGGGGCAATAATCGCAGTGCTTCCCTGGAAACCGGGTCGAGCGAGGCGGTCAGTTCGACGAGAGAAGGAACATCTTTGCCCAGCATAGCCTGGAACAGCTCGGCCTCGAGCTCCGGGGAAACTCCCGCGTGCTCGACCAGGCTATGGAAGATCGCGACATGGCCGAGGTCAAGCTGCACCGGTTCGACCCCGGCAAGCTGAAGCGCCTTGATCATCAAGCGCTGGATTTCCACATCGCTTTCAATGCCGCCGTGGCCGAACAGTTCAGCCCCGATCTGTAACGGCTCACGGGTCTGCATCTGGCCTGCGGGCAAGGCGTGAAGCACGCTGCCGGCATAGCACAGCCTGACCACGCCCTGGCGGTTCAACAGATGGGCATCAATCCGTGCCGCCTGCGGCGTGATGTCGGCGCGTAGCCCCATCAGGTGGCCGGAAAGCTGATCCACCACCTTGAAAGTCTTGATGTCCATGTCGCGGCCAGTGCCGGACAGCAGCGAAGGCAGGTATTCCAGCAGCGGCGGAATAACCAGCTGGTAGCCGCAGACATGAAACCAGTCAAGCAAACGCCGACGCACGCGTTCGAAACGCAGCGCCTGAGCCGGCAGCATGTCCTCAATGTATTCCGGAAGTAACCAGTTATGCATGTTCATTTAATCAGGTACAAAAGCAGCAAGCCGCCTATCATCGATGTCAGCCCGACAAAGCGCAATTGCCCGTCGGCCATTTCAGTCATTCTGCGGAAAGTGTCGCGCCATAAGGACGGCGCCACAAACGGCAGGATTCCCTCCAGCACCAGCATCAGCCCAAGAGCGAGAAACAAAGTTGTTTTCACGATCCTGGCCGCTGCCGGCTTATTATTTCCCTGAAGATTTCAGGTATTTAAAGAACTCGGAGCTGGGGTCCATGACCATCACGTCGCTCTTGTTCTTGAACGTCTGGCGGTAGGCTTCCATGCTGCGGTAGAAGGCGTAGAACTCGGGGTTCCGGCCAAACGCTTCAGCATAAATCGAAGCCGCTTTGGCATCCCCTTCGCCCTTGGTACGCTGTGCATCGCGGTACGCCTCGGCCAGAATAACCTCGCGCTGCCGGTCGGCATCTGCCTTGATCTTCTCCGCCTCGCCGGCACCGGTGGAACGCAGTTCGTTGGCGACCCGTTTACGCTCGGCCTCCATACGCTGGTACACCGACTCGCTCACTTCCTGCGGCAAGTCCACCCGTTTCACCCGTACGTCAAGCACCTGCACGCCGATGGTGCGCGCATCGGCATCCGCCTTCTGGCGCAGTATCTCCATGATCTGGTCACGTTGCCCGGAAACCACGTCATGCACGGTGCGTTTGCCGAACTCGGCACGCAGGCCGTCGTTGATGGTCTGCGACAAACGCAGATGGGCACGCGTCTCATCACCGCCGACGCTGACGTAGTACTGCTTGACGTCAACCACGCGCCACTTGACGAAAGAATCCACCAACACGTTTTTCTTTTCCGAAGTGATGAAGCGCTCCGGCTCGGATGACGTCAGGGTAAGCACGCGGGTATCGAAAAAGCGCACATTCTGCAGTAAAGGCACCTTGAAATACAGGCCCGGCTCCTTCTTTACGTCGATAATCTCACCCAGTTGGAAAACAATCGCATTCTGGCGCTGATCGACGGTATACATGGTCAGGTTGAGCAGGATGAATACCGCGATCAGCCCGGTCATGATGGCATTAAGATGTTTCATGGACGCACCTCCCGCTCGCGGCTGCGGAAAGCGTCACGCGAACGCGCCGTGCTTTCCGCCGTGGGCCCAACAGCCTCTGGTTTCTTCAAGGGCGGGGCATCGGCCAGAAATGTCGAATCCGCTCCCGCGCTCTGGATCAGCTTGTCCAGCGGCAGGTAAAGCAGGTTGTTGCCGCCCTTCTGATCCACCAGCACCTTGCTGGAGTTGCTCATCATCTGCTGCATGGTGTCGAGATACATGCGGTCGCGCGTCACTTTTGGCGCCTTGCTGTACTCCACCAGTATCTGCTTGAAGCGGCTGGCATCACCCTGGGCGTTGGCGATCACGCGCTGCTTGTAGCCATCGGCTTCCTGCAGCAGGCGTGAAGCGCCGCCGCGCGCTCTCGGAATCACGTCGTTGGCGTAGGCCTGACCCTCGTTCTTGGCACGCTCACGATCCTGCCCGGCCTTTACCGCATCGTCGAACGAGGCTTGCACCTGCTCCGGCGGCTGCGCATTCTGCATCGTCACCTTGCTGATACTGATGCCGGTCTTGTAGCGATCAAGAATGTCCTGCATCAGCTTGGCCGCGCGCGTCGCAATCTCGGCACGTCCTTCATACAACACAAAATCCATTTTGCTCTTGCCCACAATTTCGCGAATTGCCGTTTCCGCAGCCTGGTGTACCGCTTCATCAGGGTGGCGGTTATTGAACAGAAAATCTTCAGGGCTTTTCAGGATGTACTGAACGGCGAACTGGATATCGATGATGTTCTCGTCATCGGTCAACATCAGCGACTCTTTCAGCATCTTGCTCTTGACGTTGGCGCGATAGCCGATCTCCACGGTGCGCACCTGCTGCATATTGACCACCTCGGCGCTCTCGACCGGATAAGGCAGATGCCAGCGTGGCCCCGGCTGGGTGGTTTCAACAAACTTGCCAAAGCGTAGCACTACGCCGCGCTCGCCCGCATTGACGATGTAAAAGCCGCTGCCCAGCCACACCAGGATAGCCAGCAGCGGAACCAGCCCAAGGCCGGCCGCCATCTTGCCGCCCGACATCGGATTGCCGCCGCCGACAGGGCTGCCGCCGCCCTTGCCGCCGAGCATCGTATTCAGCTTCTGGTTGAAACGGCGCCACAATTCATCCAGGTCAGGTGGCCCGCCACTATTTTTCTTGCCCCAATCGGGATCATTCCACGCCATATTATTTCCTATATATTTGTTTGTGTGGTGAAATACATCAACTTACGTAATTCTGCATCCCATCGGGAACCACTTCAGCCCGGAGTTGACTGCTGCATTCAGCCAGCGCCTCCCGGAGGATATCCAATCCTTCACCGCTTCGCGCACTCACCCAAACACGGCTAATTCTACCATACTCGTCACGTTCCAATCCCGGTGCCACGCCACTGACGTCGATTTTGTTGAATACCAGCAATTGCGGGATATGATCGGCGCCAATCTCGGCCAGCACCTTGTTCACTTCCTCAATTTGCATATCCCGGCTCTCGCTCGACGCATCGACCACGTGCAGCAACAAATCCGCTCCGATCGCCTCATCCAGAGTGGCGCGGAAAGCGGCCACCAAGGTATGCGGCAAATGCTTGATAAAGCCGACGGTATCCGACAACACCACTGAGCCGCCATCAGGAACAAAAAACTTGCGGGAGGTGGTATCCAGCGTGGCAAACAACTGATCCGCCGCATAAGCCTGGGCGTGGGTCAGACAGTTGAACAGGGTTGATTTTCCGGCATTGGTGTAACCGACGATGGACACCGACAATACGCTGGCGCGGCTCCTGGCGCGGCGCTGCACGGTGCGTTGCCGCCCCAGCTTGACGAGCTTTTCCTTGAGCGACTTGACGCGCTTGCCAAGCAGGCGCCGGTCGGTTTCGAGCTGGGTCTCGCCCGGCCCGCGCAGGCCGATACCGCCCTTTTGCCGTTCAAGGTGAGTCCAGCCGCGCACCAGCCGCGTCGACAGATGCTCCAGTTGAGCCAGCTCCACCTGTAGCTTGCCTTCATGGCTCTGGGCGCGCTGCGCGAATATATCGAGGATCAGGCTGGTACGGTCGAGTACCCGGCACTTCAGGTTCTGCTCGAGATTGCGCTGCTGCGAAGGGGAAAGATCGTGATCGAAAATCACCAGATTGGCCTCGCTGTCAGCTACGGCCTCGCCGATCTCGTCAACCTTGCCGGAACCGGCAAACAGTTTTGCATCGGGTCTGGCACGCTTGCCGCGGACAATGCCAAGAATACTTACCCCGGCGCTTTCGGTCAGGCGCTTCAGCTCTTCCAGGCTTTCTTCATAGCCCGCGTTGCCAAAATCCAGACCGACCAAAATGGCAGCGTCGCCGCTGCCCGGGCGTTCAAACATCAAGAGCCCGATGCCCCTTCGGAATGCTCAAAGGCCATGTTGACAGGGCGCACCGGCACCACCGTGGAGATCGCGTGCTTGTAGACCATCTGGGTAATGGTATTTTTCAGCAGCACGACGTACTGGTCGAACGATTCGATCTGGCCTTGCAGCTTGATGCCATTTACCAGGTAAATGGAAACAGGCACATGCTCTTTACGCAAAGCATTCAAAAACGGGTCTTGTAACAATTGCCCTTTCGCGCTCATGATCTCTCCAGTACGTTGTTATAATTGGTTTAGGATGGCTACTTTACTTGATTTTTCAAACCACTGCCAGAAACATCCACATTTATCACTATATGGGAGAATCGGCATATTTCAAGACGGCGGACAGTTTATTCTTCCGGCCAATAACCGGTTGCGATGGCGTCGCCCAAATCGGCTTCGATCAGGCGGCGGCGCACTTCCAGCAATTTCTCGATTAGCCGCGGCTCACTCTTTTCATAGGCCGGCGCATCGGCAACCCGGTTAACCACCACACCCAGCAGTTCGGTAATGGCGTTGCCGATGGAATTCTGGCTGATCGTGACAATCAGCTTGCCCTCGTCATTGCGGTAAATGAGTTGCTTGAACGCGGGCTGCCAGCGGATCGCGTTGGCGTATTTCGCATCGGTGATGCACTGGTTGCGCACCTTCCTCGCCGTCTTCAGGAAGTCGTTGTTGAACATCAGCACGCTCTCGACTTCGTCCGGGAAATAGACATCCTTCGTCATCGGTGCGTTGCGGGTCGAGACCTGCGAGAAGAAAGTACGGTAGAAGTCGATAAACCCTTTTAGCACCTCGTCGTACTCTTTCCAGAAACGAACGTCTTTCAATGCCGCCGCTCCGCCCTGTATCTCCCAACTGGGCAGGCCCTGCGGGTAGCCGGTCAGCTCGATGCGGGCATCGGCATCGCTGGCGGGCTTGAGAATTTGCAGGTCCAGCGCCCGGTCGAAAAACTCGCGGTAAACCTCATGCATATAGGCCTGGAACAGGCTGTGCTGGCCGCCGTCGGTCAAATTGGGATTTTTCAGGTCGGCCAGTTTGGCATTGCGCAGCTCATCTTTGGGGAAAACGATGAAGTGATTGTGCAGCATGCGGATGCTAGGCACACCAGGCGAAGTCAGCGGCCAGGTGGCATCGAGGCTCGCCTCACCAGCCAGGATCAATGCTTCATCCGGATCGGGATAAAGCTCCAGCATGTAGTCGATGATGATCTGGTTCATCCGGTTCCAGACATGCTTCACATTATCCGGCACCTGGGTGCGCCGCACCGGTCGCCCCAGCGGGTTGAGGATGCATTGCGAGGTGTTGTAGATAATCGAGGTGTCGAATTCGTTGCTGTGCCCCAGCGCCTTGCGATATAGCAACAGATTTTCGTCGTTCATCAACAATCCGTTGTTGTGCATCAGATCGTTGAGGTTTTCCGTGCTGTTGAAAAATTCGTTGTGCTTCATCCCCTCCGGCACTTCCAGTGGGATAGGGCGGAATGGGGTGACTATTTCGCGGGGGCCGGATTGCATATTACGGGGTTCCAGTTTTAGGTATCGAGAAGAGTGAAATGTTAAGGACGAAACAAAAAGCGAGGGCGGGGCAGTTCTTGAATTTCCGCCTCGCCTTTCACCCTCTCATCCCTAACATCACTAACCATACATCTTGCGCCCGCGCCGACGCTGGCGGTGGGCACTCTTTCTTTCATCTTCGGTGAGCGGCGCGCGTACCCGGTCGGCGAAGGGATTATGTCCCTGCTTGAACTGCACTCTGAGCGGCGTTCCGGTCAGCTCGAAAGCCTTGCGGAAGGTGCTTTCCAGATAGCGTTTGTAGCTGCTCGACAGGCTATCCAGCGAGGTGCCGTGAACAATCACCAGCGGCGGGTTGGAACCGCCTTGGTGAGCATAGCGCAGCTTGGGACGAAACGGGCCGGACTTGGGCGGCTGGTGCTGGGTGGTGGCATCCATCAGGATGCGCGTCAGCTTGGGCGTCGCCATTTTTATCATGGCCGACGCGTAGGCGCCGTCGATGGATTTGAACAGGCCGCTCACCCCGCTGCCCTGCAAGGCGGAGATATAGTGGAATTTGGCAAATTCGAGAAACTGCAGTTTGCGCGCAATATCGCTCTTGATCACGTTGCGCCGGTCTTCCGGCAAATCATCCCATTTGTTCACTGCCACCACCAGCGCGCGACCGCTTTCCACAACAAAACCGGCGATGTGGGCGTCCTGCTCGGAAATATCCTGGTGTGCGTCCAGCACCAGCACCACCACATTGGCGTCTTCCACTGCTTGCAGCGTTTTGACTACGGAAAATTTCTCAATCGCCTCGAACACCTTGCCGCGCTTGCGGATGCCGGCGGTGTCGATCAGGGTGTAATGCTTGTTGTCGCGATCGAATTCGATGTAGATACTGTCGCGCGTCGTGCCCGGCTGGTCGAAGGCGATGACCCGCTCCTCGCCGAGCAGGCTGTTCACCAGGGTGGATTTTCCGACATTGGGGCGACCGACGATGGCGATTTTCGGATGGTCGTCCTCGTCCTCGTCAGTCTCCTCCAGCGGAAAACTTTCCAGCGCCAGCTCGACCAGATCGTGGACACCCTCGCCATGCGCGCCGGAAATCACCAGCGGATCGCCCAGGCCGAGCTCATAGAATTCGGCGGCAACCACGTCGCGGCGCATGCCCTCGGCCTTGTTCACTGCCAGGAACAATGGTCGGCCGGTTTTGCGCAACTGGTTGGCAATGATCTTGTCCTGCGCGGTCAAGCCCTGGCGCGCATCCACCAGAAACACGATGGCGTCGGCCTCATCCACCGCCTGCAAGGTCTGCCGGGCCATTTCATGCAGGATGCCATCCTTCACCACCGGCTCGAAACCGCCGGTATCCACCACCAGATAGGGCCTGTCCCCAACCCGCCCGTGGCCATAATGACGGTCGCGCGTCAGCCCCGGCAAATCCGCGACCAAGGCGTCACGGCTCCGGGTAAGACGGTTGAACAGGGTGGATTTGCCGACGTTGGGACGTCCGACCAAAACAAGTGTGGGCTTCATTTATGAATCTTTACCGCGGAGGACGCGGAGGGCGCGGAGTAAAACTCTGCATGAACTCCTCTGCGTCCTCCGCGTCCTCTGCGGTTAAATGGTTATTGCACTGATAATGCAAACAAGCCGCCATTGCGGGTCTGCACCAGGAACCCCCGGTTCAGCGCCACCGGCGGTGCGCCGATCTGGCTGCCATCAGTGGCGATGCGCGCAGCGAAACTGCCATCTTCCCGCGTCAGCAAATGGACATAGCCCTGCATATCGGCCACCGCAATATAGTGCCCCAGCACCAATGGCGCGGTAACCCGGCGGGCAAACAGCTTGTCCTGCTTCCACAGGCTGGCGCCGCTATGCTTGTCCAGTGCATGGACGGCGCCTCGCGTATCGCTGACGTAAATATTGCGCTCATCCATCGCCAACCCGGTCGAACTGGAAATATCACGCGCCCAGATCAGATTGCCGCTGCTGGCGTCGAAGCAGGCCGTGCGCCCCTGATAGGCGGTGGCGCAGATCATGCGCTCGTCGATCACCGGCAGGCTGCTGACATCCGTCATCCGCTCCAGTTCGGTGGCGCCACGCGGCAAGGACACGGTCGCTTCCCAACCGACATTTCCGTTCGCCAGGTTAAGCGCCACCAATTTGCCGCCGGCATAGCCGGCGAATACCGCACCGCGTGAAATAACCACCCCCGCGTGGCTGCGCAGGGCAAGCGACGGCATGGCGCGCTGGTACACCCATCTGCGTTTGCCGTCCCTGGCATCCAGGCCAAAAATACGGCCATCGCCGGTGCGTGCTACGACGATGCCATCCGCCATCTGCGGCGCACTCAAAATTTCGCTCGAAAGCCGCGCCTGCCAAATCTGCTGGCCGGCGGCGTCGAACCCCAACACCTCACCCCTGGCGGTGCCTATGGCCACCAGTCCGACACCCGCACCGACGCCGCCGGAGACCTTGTATCCGGCATTGATGTCCCATACCTGTTTACCGCTGTCGGCATCAAAACGGGCCATTTTGCCATCCGCTCCTACGGCGTAAACATCATCTTTCAACACCGCCGGGAACAGCACCGTATCGCCGGCCCCGCCAACCTTCGCCTGCCAATCCAGCTTGAACGTTGCCGATGGCTTGAATTCGACCAACGCAGCCGGCTTCTCGCCGACACTCTGTCCGCCCCACAGGCCGAAGCCGGTGGATACTTTTTCGCCCAGACCGCTACAGCCGGAAAGCAGGGTAGCCGCCAGCATCAACAGTATTTTTAATGGGGCAAGGCGATTCATCCACGCGCTCCCAGGCCGTCAAGTTTCATTTGTACAACCTGGCGATAAGTGCTCTTTTCGTCGATTTTTTCCAGCGCGGCCTGGTAGGCGGCACGGGCCTCCGCCATTTTGCCCTGGGCCGCCAGCACGTCTCCCTTAAGATCGGCGAACAGCCCGTCAAATGCCTTCTGATGCTGCGTCTCCAGCGCCTTCATGGCTTCGGCATAATTCTTCTCGTCCAGCAGGATGCCGGCCAAGCGCAGCCGGGCGACATCGCGCGCACCATCTTCCTTGGCATGTTCCACCACCCACTGCAACTGAGCCTTGGCGCTCTTGGCATCGCCCAATTCGTAATTGGCCCCGGCCACCAGCAGCGCGGCTCTCGAAGCATAGGGCGTAGCCGGATATTTTTCGATAAGCTGGCCAGCCGCATCGCGGATACGCTTGATATCCCTGCCCTGTATTCCGCTTTGCACGGCTTCGTACACCTGCGCCGCCTGCTGCTGCTGGGATTTCTGATAGTAGCGCCAGCCTTGCATGCCAGCCACCACTGCGGCGAACACCGCAACCGCCAGCAGCACGGTAGAACCGTTCTGTTTCCACCAGGCCTTCAGTTCATCTACTTTTTCCTGTTCTTCAAGATCGAAGCTCATGATTTCCTCTCGTCCTTAATATTATTTAGCGCCAGCACCAATCAGACATGCCGCCGCTTCCACCGTCATTCGCAACTGATCTGCCAGATCGCGCAACGGCTTGATGCTGACTTCCCCTACCGCCGCCTCATCATCGCCGATAATCAACGCAAAGCGGGCGCCACTGGCGTCCGCCTTCTTCATTTGCGATTTAAAACTGCCACCACCGCAATGCAAAATCACATGCAAACCCTGGTCACGCAATTGTTCCGCGACCACCATGGCGAACTTGTCAGCCGCCCCGCCCTGATGCACCAGATAAGCATCAACCGGGATCTGCGGCGCCTGGAATGCGTATTCTTCCAGCAACGCCAGCAAGCGCTCGACACCCATGGCAAAACCGCAAGCCGGCGCCGGCTTGCCGCCAATTTGCTCGACCAGCCCGTCGTAGCGCCCACCGGCGCACACCGTACCCTGCGCACCGAGCCGGGTCGTCACCCATTCAAACACGGTAAAATTATAGTAGTCCAGCCCGCGCACCAGCCGCGGATTGATGCGATGTTCGACACCGGCTTCGCGCAGCATCACCTGCAAATCCTCGAAATGTTTCAGGGATGCCTCGTCGAGGTCATCCAGCAGTTTCGGCGCGGCCTCGATCATCTCCTGCAGCGCCGGGTTCTTGCTGTCGAGTACGCGCAGCGGATTGGTGTGCATCCGCCGCCGCGCCTCCTCATCCAGCAGATCGACGTGCTGCTCCAGGTGATGTACCAGCCGGGCGCGATGACGCGCACGGTCTTCGCTGCTGCCCAGCGTATTGATCTGCAATTCGATATCCGGCAAGCCCAGCCTGCGCCACAGCCGCGCCGTCATGATGATGTGCTCTGCGTCCATGTCCGGCCCGGCAAAACCGAGCGATTCCACGCCAATCTGGTGAAACTGGCGGTAGCGTCCTTTCTGCGGACGCTCGTGGCGAAACATCGGCCCGGTGTAATACAGGCGTTGCGGCGCATTGTACAGCAGGTTATGCTGAATCGCCGCGCGCACGCAGGAGGCCGTGCCCTCTGGCCGTAGCGTCAGACTTTCGCCATTGAGTGCGTCGGTGAAGGTATACATTTCCTTTTCGACGATGTCCGTGACTTCGCCGATGGCGCGCTTGAATAGCGCGGTCTGCTCCACGATCGGCATACGGATGCAACGATAACCGTAGCTGCGCAGCCAGTCCTGCACGGTTTCCTCAAAAAAGGCCCACAGGTCGGAGTGTTCCGGCAGAATGTCGTTCATCCCGCGTATCGCTTGAATTTGGCTCATTGTTTAATTTTTCAACCGCCGATAAACGCCGATGAACACCGATAAACTCTTCTCATGAAATATCTGCGTTCATCGGCGGTTAATTGTTTTCTTTCATTGCCGCAATGCGTGCGCGCACCTGGCGCTCCAGTTCATCCACCATTTCAGCCTCGGACACCTTGCGGGAGGGCTTACCCTCAACATAAAGCAGGCTGGGAGAACCGCCGGCAATACCGAAATCCGCCTCGCGTGCTTCGCCGGGGCCGTTTACCACGCAACCCATCACCGCCACGTCAAGATGTTCGAGAACATCTTCCAGCCGCTCTTCCAGGGTATTGACGGTCTTGATCACGTCGAATTCCTGACGCGAACAGGACGGGCAGGCAATGATGTTGATCCCTTTGCTGCGGATGTGCAGGCTCTTCAAAATATCAAAGCCGACCTTGACTTCCTCCACTGGATCGGCGGCGAGCGACACCCGAATGGTGTCGCCGATACCGGCAGCCAGCAACATGCCGATGCCAATCGCCGATTTCACGCTGCCGGAGCGCAACCCGCCGGCCTCGGTGATGCCGAGGTGGAGCGGTTGCTCGATCTGGCCGGCGAGAATCTTGTAGGCTTCGACCGTGGTGAACACATCGGAGGCCTTGAGGCTCACCTTGAAATCCGGAAAGTTCAGACGATCGAGAATCTCGATGTGGCGCATGGCCGATTCAACCAGCGCCTCGGGGGTGGGTTCGCCATATTTCTTCTGCAAATCTTTTTCCAGCGAACCGGCATTGACGCCGATGCGAATCGGAATGCCGTGATCCCGTGCAGACTGGATCACCGCCTGCACACGATCTTCACGTCCGATGTTGCCGGGGTTAATGCGCAGGCAATCCGCCCCCAGGTCGGCGACGCGCAAGGCAATCTTGTAGTCAAAATGAATGTCGGTGATCAGCGGCACCGGCGAACGCTTCCTGATCTCGCCAAAGGCTTCTGCCGCTTCCATGCTGGGAACGGAAACCCGCACAATATCCACGCCCGCTCTCACCGCCCTTTCAATCTGGGCTAGCGTCGCCTCGACATCGCAGGTTTCGGTGTTGGTCATGGTCTGCACGCTGATCGGTGCATTGCCGCCAACGGCAACCACACCAACCATGATCTGTCGGCTTTTGCGGCGGGGAATTTCGGGGACAAACATTAAGGGTGCCTCTAAAAATTTAGAGTTCGCCCAAATGCAAGGCGCGGAAAAAATTTCGCCGCGCCGCATATGGATGATATGTAAGCAAGAAATTTTTTCCGCAACGCAGTAGTTGGGATGAAATCTGGATTTTTAGAGGTGCCCATAAATTATTCGAGGGTCAGGCGCGCCACATCCACCTTGATATGAGGCGCCAGATCTACCGGCTTATCGTTATACGACAGCTTGACATGAGCGGCATTGCCTACCACCAGGGAAAACGGCGGTGTGCCACGCACTAATTGTTGGCTCCCTTTTGGATTCAACTGGTAAAAAATCACCTTGCCGCCTTTATCCTTCACTTCGACCCAGGAATCGCCATCGAATACAAATTGCAGGCGCTGGCCGCCGGCGTCCCCAACCGTAGCGATTATTGGCGCAGACGGAACCGTCACTGAAGGCACCACTTCCTTAGCAGGGGCGGGCGATGAAACTTTCGGCTGGGCATCCTGATTCTCGACAGGCGCCTCGTGAGGTGTTTCTTCATTATTCTGCGGGTGCGACTGAGGCAACGACAAAGCCATCGTTGTTTCACTACCGGATTTCACCGAAGTTTCAAGATTCGCCGGGCGCCCCTGAAGCAACTCATACGCCCCCCAGGACAAGGCCAACACCGCCACGCCGATAACGATGGCGAATTTCGGCAACGGCATTTGCGAAGAATTGCCCCCAAATGACATAAACCTGCGCCTGCCGCCAAATTCGACCCGACCCCTCGGCACCGCAATCGGCTGCGTTTGTGGCTGCGCCCATTGATAGCTGCCCAGCAAAGGTTCTGAATCAATCTGCAACAACTTAGCGTAGTTACGAATAAAGCCGCGCAGAAAAGTATCGCCCGGCAGGCTGGCGTGGTCATTCGCCTCCAACGCCTCGATCTGGCGCGTAGAAAGCCTGAGCTGGCGAGCCACGTCGGCCACGGTCAAGCCCGACCGCTCGCGCGCCTCGGCCAGTGCCTTGCCAGCGTCCACTTTTGCTTCTTCCTGTGGCTCTACCGCGCCATTATCGATTTCTTCAGTCACTGTTGGACACCTCGCGCTGTCATTCATATTTCCCGCTGCGCAACGCCTGGGCTTCGGGTGAATCGGGGAACATCTTTCTCAACTGCAAAGCATAGCTGGCTTCGTCGCTGCGGTTGTCCAGCCGGTGTTCGATGCGTATTCCCAGCCACAAGCTCTCCAGAGTCGGCGCAGTAATTTTAAAAAACTGGGTAATGTACTTTTTGGCTTCGCTGTAATTTGCGCGCTTGAAGTAAATATCCGCCAGATTGAATAGCGCCTGAGGCTGCCGCGGCTGAAGCCGGATCGATTTCAGTAGAAACTCTTCGGCGTCCGCGTCGTTGCCCTTTTTGCGCGAGCAAACCCCGGCATTGAGATAAGGCTTTTCGGGTGTGGCATAAAGGGAATTTTTCAGTGCCGCCATGAAATGCGGAATGGAATCGTCGACCTTTCCACGCTGGCAAAGAAACCAGCCGTAGTTATTGTGGGTATCGGGGTCGGCATCATTCAGGCTCAGGGAATGGCGAAAATTCTCATCCGCCTTGCCATCCTCGCGCAGCGCCATGTACACCAGACCAAGCATGCTATAAGCCGGCGCATAACGGGGATCCGCGCTGACTGCCGTATTCAGCTCGTCCAGCGCCACCCCCAGTTGGCCCTGGCTGAAATAGGCGCCTCCCAGCTCGGTGTGTATCTGGGCGCGCTGCCGAGGATCTGTTTGCTGCTCCTCTGCCGACGCATGCCCCGCCGCGAAAATGCTGGCGCCAAGCACCAACAGAAACACCAGAAACCTCAAACTTGCCATCATGCCGCCATCCCGCTAATTGTTTCCGCAGATCGTCGGGTTTTGTCCTGCACTCGCCCCGCCAACTGGCCGCAAG
This sequence comes from Sulfuricella sp., assembly GCA_028713975.1. Classification (GTDB taxonomy): domain Bacteria; phylum Pseudomonadota; class Gammaproteobacteria; order Burkholderiales; family Sulfuricellaceae; genus Sulfuricella. The sequence continues at coordinate 26,595 of JAQTNE010000008.1, read as the reverse complement.
CCGCGTCAATATCGTCGCCGCGTGTTTTGCGCGTCGTCACGATTTTTCCCGCATCGAGCAGAATGCCGCCGAAGCGGCGGATGGCGGCAGCGGGCGAACGCTTGTATTCCGAACCGGGGAAGGGATTGAACGGGATCAGGTTGATCTTGCACGGCACATCCTGCACCAGCGCGACCAGCTCGCGCGCATGGACAGCGCTGTCATTGATGCCGTCCAGCATCACGTATTCGAAAGTAATGAAATCGCGCGGCGCATCTTCCACGTAGCGACGGCAGGCCGCCATCAGCTCGCGCAGAGGGTATTTTTTATTGATCGGCACCAGCACGTCGCGCAAGGCATCGTTCGGCGCATGCAAGGAAACCGCCAGCGCCACCGGACACTGCCCGCGCAGGCGATCCATGGCGGGAATAATGCCGGAAGTGCTGACCGTCACCCGCCGTTTCGACAGGCCGTAGGCATTGTCATCCAGCATCAGATTGAGTGCCGTCAGGGTATTGTCGAAATTGAGCAGCGGCTCGCCCATGCCCATCAGCACCACGTTGCTGATCACCCGTTCATTCCTCGGCGTGCAACCAAGTGCCTTGTTCGCCCACCAGAGCTGACCGATGATCTCGGCCACACTCAAATTACGGTTAAAGCCTTGCCGACCGGTAGAGCAAAAATTGCACTCCAGCGCGCATCCCACCTGAGTAGAGACACACAGGGTGCCGCGTTCGTCCTCGGGAATGAACACGGTTTCAATCCCCTGCCCGGCGCCGACATCAAGCAGCCATTTGCGCGTGCCGTCATCGGAAACCTGTTCCTGAATCAGGCGCGGCGGTTCAACCATCGCCAGCCCGCCCAACTTCTCGCGCAACGCCTTGGACAGATCGCTCATCCGGGAAAAGTCGCTTTCACCGAACTGATGCATCCAGCGCAGCAGTTGCTTGGCGCGAAACGGCTTCTCACCGTTTTCCGCAAAGAAAACAGCAAGTTTTTCCTGGTCGAAGTCGAGCAGGTTAATGGTCATCGCGACACCTCCCAACGCTTAGGGCTTCCCTCATCCCAACCTTCTCCCGAAGGGAGAAGGGGCGATCGAGAAAAGCGCTTGCTTTGATTGGCGCTTGTTTTGATTTGCATTAACTTGAGTAGACTTCCATTGACGGGAAGAAATAGGCAATTTCTATCCTGGCATTTTCCAAGCTATCGGATCCATGCACTGCGTTGGCGTCGATGCTCTCGGCGAAATCGGCGCGGATAGTCCCTTTGTCGGCCTTCTTCGGATCGGTGGCGCCCATCAGCTCACGGTTCTTGGCGACTGCATTTTCGCCTTCCAGCGCCTGCACCATGACCGGGCCGGACATCATGAATTCGACCAGATCCTTGAAAAACGGGCGCTCGCGATGCACAGCATAAAAGCCTTCAGCTTCGGTGCGGCTCAAATGAATCATGCGTGCAGCAACAATCTTCAACCCATTGCTCTCAAAACGGGAATAAATCTTGCCAATTACGTTTTTCGCTACGGCATCAGGTTTGATGATTGAAAGAGTGCGTTCAACAGCCATTCGTTTTCTCCAAAAATTGTGTTTGATTTAAAGCGTGTAAAAATACCACATTTAGCACTTAAAATAAACGTCTTATGCGATTCTGGAGACGCGCTGTTGTCACCCTGAATATCGTGCTAACATTCAGCGCAGCCGGGTTTTCCATTAAAACATAAGGATAATGCCATGCCGGAGCAACCGTCCCTCGACGAGCAGGTTCAGATCAAAAAACGTGCAATCCGGCGAGTAATCGCTGCGGCCATTCTGGTAGCGGCGGGCGTCGCGGCGCTCACTGTCCTGACCCATTACAAATCGGAACCCACTGCCCCCCGGACAGCCTCGCCAGCCACCGTACTCCCCCCCGAACCGGCCGAGCCGCCCCCTGAAGAAACGATCGCCCCGTCAACCATCACGCCGGAGCCGGAAGTCCAACCATCCACGCCGCCTCCGCCGCCACCCGAAGTCGTGAATGCACAACCGGCAGCTCCGTCGGCTCCTGCCCCGGCGGTACCGGCACCGGCGGCTGCCAAACCTGCCCCGGTCAAGTCTGCTCCAGCCGTACCGGCTGCCGCCCAGCAGCCCGCCAAGTCCGTAACCTTGAAAAAAACGGAAAGCATTGCAGAGTTGCCGCAGGCCAAAGCGCAACCGGCCAAGCCTGCTGTTGCCGCCGAAAAACCGGTCGAAAGCGCCCATCCTCCTGCCGCCCAACCACTCGCCAAGGCCGCTGAACCCGTGACCAAGGGCTACGCTGTGCAGATCGGCGTATTTTCCAATATGGCCAACGCCCAGCAATTACAAGAAAGGCTGACGCAAAACGGCATCAAGTCCTACACCGAAACCAAACTTCACGTCGGCCCGTTCCAGAACAAGGCTGAAGCCGAGCAGGCCATGGTGAAAATACGCGCGCTGGGGATAAATGCGGTGGTGGTGCCAACACGCTGATTCGAGGCATGCGCGGCCCAATGGCCTCTGCATGACGAGACAACCACCAGCCAAAACCGGCGACCGTTCAGACTTCGAACTTTACAACCACCCCCGGTTCACCTTCCGCAGCCTGGTAATCGCACTCTACGCCAATGCCAGACACACACACCAGCCTTTCTCCGCTAAACAGGAGCGGCAGGCGCTGCCGCTGCCACGGCGGAATCCCCGCCTCCTGCAGCAGATTCTTCAAACTCCGGCTGGGCCTGTGGCAATCCGGTCGCAGCCGTTCACCGCCCTGGCGCAGCCTGACCGTGACCGGCCCGGCAACAAGTTTCGCCTGGCTCAATCCCCGCCCGACCATATGCTCGAAACACAATCTTCCGCCCAAGCCGGGCAGATCCAGTGTTTCCTGGAGCGCCCAAGGCAAACATAGTCCATGCTGGCGCGCATGCATATCCTGCTCAATATAAATTTCACCCCGGTAACGCCGGATAATGGCGTCACCCAGATGAATCCGAACCTGCGCATCATCGCGTGAGGAGCACAACTGTTGCATCATGTTTTCCAGTCGCCCGGCTGAGGGCGTAGGGACACCCTGCCCGGACAGCCAGAAACGCAGCAGATTCCTCGCCCTGTGCGCAGTCAAGCCAGCCAGGACATTGACTCTCAGCCGGCCATCCACCTCTACCACCGCACAATCCAGCCGCGCCAGATCGTCCATCAACTGCACACAGTCGGCCAGGTTGCGACTGGTTCGCGCAAAGGTCTGGCGGTAGCCGGGGAAGCGCCGCGCCAGCAGCGGCATCACCTGATGACGCAGGTAATTGCGGTCAAAAGCGATGTCGGCGTTGCTCTCGTCCTCCACCCATTCCAGGTTGTGCGCCTTGGCATAATCGAGGATAGTTTGGCGCGGCACGTCGAGCAGGGGTCGCAAAATTCCAGTGCTGAGTTCGCCCATTGCACTCAGACCCTTCGCACCGGCGCCGCGCAACAGTTGCAGCATCAAAGTCTCGGCCTGATCGTCAAGATGCTGCGCCAGCACGACAAAATCGGTCTTCTGCTCCAAAAATACCCGGTAGCGGGCAGCGCGGGCCAGCGCTTCGAGGCTCTCACCGGGGTGATGTGCGATATTGACCTTGACTGCCGCAAACGGAACGCCCCGCCCGGCGCACAATCCGGCGCAAAATTTGGCCCAGTGTGCCGCATTGGGGCTGATCTGATGATTGACGTACAGAGCGGAAAGATGAAAGTTCAGTGACGTGCCGAGTGGCATGAGGACGTCAAGCAGCACTACAGAATCGACCCCGCCGCTCAGGGCCAGCGTAACATGCTGCCCCGGTTGAACCCAGTTTTTTAGCTTGGCCTCGACGAACGCAAGCAGATCACTTGGCAGCAGTTTCTTTGAATTTACCATAGCCCATCAGGCGTTCCAGGCGCGATTCGAGCAGATCATCCAGCGGTTTGTCCTGGATCTGGCGCAGGCTTTCCTGCAAGGCTTTTTTCAGATTTTGCATCACCACATCGGGGTCACGGTGAGCGCCACCGAGCGGCTCGCTCACGATCTTGTCCACCAGACCCAAAGTCTTCAAGCGGCTGGCAGTGATCCCCAGCGTTTCCGCGGCCTCCGGCGCCTTGGCGGCGCTCTTCCACAGAATCGAGGCGCAGCCTTCCGGCGAGATCACGGAATAGCTCGAATACTGCAGCATTATCATCACATCGCCGACGCCAATAGCCAGCGCACCGCCGGAACCGCCTTCGCCGATGATAGTGCAGATGATCGGTGTCTTCAGCTCAGCCATCACATACAGATTACGCGCAATCGCCTCGGACTGGCCGCGTTCCTCCGCACCGATGCCGGGGTAAGCGCCAGGCGTATCGATAAAAGTCATGATCGGCAGACCGAATTTCTCCGCCTGGCGCATCAGGCGCATTGCCTTGCGATAGCCCTCGGGGCGCGGCATACCGAAATTTCGGTAAATTTTTTCCTTGGTGTCGCGGCCTTTTTGCTGGCCGATCACCATCACGGGCTGACCGTTAAAACGCGCCAGACCACCGATGATGGCGGGATCGTCGGAGAACGCACGGTCGCCGTGCAATTCTTCGAAATCGGTAAAAACATTTTGAATATAATCGAGCGTATAGGGCCGCTGCGGGTGCCGGGAAACCTGGGAAACTTGCCAGGGCGAGAGCTTGGCGTAAATATCCTTGGTCAGCGCCTGATTTTTCTTCTGTAAACGGCCAATTTCCTCGGAAATGTCCACAGCGGAATCATCCTGAACAAAGCGGAGTTCCTCGATCCTGGCCTCAAGTTCGGCGATAGGTTGTTCAAAATCCAGAAAAGTGGTCTTCATAGATGAATTGTTTCAGGTTTGCGACCCCGCAATAATACAGGATTTATTTCAGGAACGATATTAGGCTGGCTTGCGCTTATTCAAAGCACCACCTGCGTTCCCATCTCGACCACCCGGTTCGGCGGAATCTTGAAGAAGCTGGCCGCGCTGCCGGCGTTGCGGAACATCGCGATGAACAATTTCTCACGCCACAGAGGCATTTCCGAGCCGAGCTTGGGAATCAACGTTTCGCGACCGAGAAAAAACGAGGTGGACATCACGTCAAAAGCCACGCCGAACTGTGCGCAAAGTTCCAACGCCCTGGGTATATCGGGATCATCCTTGAAGCCGTAACGCACCAGGATACGGTAAAAATTATTCGGCAAAGCTTGCACCTCAACCTCGTCGCCATCCGCGACATGGGGCACGTCTTCCATAAGAACAGTCACGATGGCGATGCGCTCATGCAGCACCATGTTGTGTTTCAGATTGTGCAACAAGGCATGGGGCACGGCGTCGGGATCGCCCGACAGGAACACCGCCGTGCGCGGCACCCGCGTTACCGAATCTGCATCCAACCCGCGGATAAACGGTTCAAGAGAAATTGCCTCGCTTTCCATGCGGGCTCGCAACAGTTTGCGCCCGCGTTTCCAGGTACTCATCAGGGTGAACACGCCCAAGCCGAATATCAGCGGGAACCAGCCACCATCCTCGATCTTGATGGCATTGGCGGCAAAAAATGCGATGTCGATGGTCAGAAAGAATGCGATCAACAGCCCGCTCCTGAGCCATCCCCATCCCCACAAATGGCGTACCACGATGAAGGCGAGAATGGTGGTGATCACCATCGTGCCGGTCACGGCAATACCATAAGCCGCGCCCAAGTTGGTTGAGCTGCGAAACCCAAGCACCAGCGCAATCACTGAAAGCAGTAGTGCCCAATTGATTCCGGGCAGGTAGATTTGTCCAATCTCTTTCTCCGATGTTTGCTGCACTTCCATACGCGGCGAATAGCCCAACTGGATGGCTTGCCGGGTAATCGAAAAAGCGCCGGAAATAACCGCCTGCGAGGCGATCACGGTGGCCACTGTGGCCAACGCCACCAGAGGATACAGCGCCCAGTTCGGTGCAAGCAGGTAGAAAGGGTTCTGAATCGCCGCCGGAGAATGAAGCAACAATGCGCCTTGACCGAAATAGTTCAGCATCAATGCGGGCAAGACCATACCGAACCAGGCGAGCTGGATAGGCTTGCGGCCAAAATGGCCCATATCGGCGTAAAGCGCCTCAGCACCGGTCAGTGCCAGCACCACGCCGCCCAGCGCAAGAAAGCCGAGCCACGGGTTCGATGAAAGGAAAGCCGCTCCATAGAGCGGGCTAACTGCTTTAATTACTGCCGGCTCGGCCAGAATGTTGACGATACCGAGCAACGCCAGCGCTCCAAACCAAACGCACATGACTGGCCCGAACAGGGCACCGATGCCTGCCGTGCCTTTGCGTTGAAAAGCGAATAGGGCGACCAGCACGCCAATGGTGACCGGAATCACGTAAGCCTTGAGCGCGGGTGTAGCCACATCCAGCCCTTCGACGGCGGAGAGTACCGAAATAGCCGGAGTGATCACACCGTCGCCATAGAACAACGCTGCGCCGACAATGCCTGCCAGCATGATTGCCGCCCGACTCCGCTGGCCCTCGGCTTTGCGCAAGGCGAGTGCCATCAGCGCCATGATGCCGCCTTCGCCGCGATTGTCGGCACGCATGATGAAAGCGACATACTTGATCGACACCACAACTACCAGCGACCAGAACACCAGGGAAAGAATGCCGAGAACGTTGTCCGGCGTGACCGGCACCGGATGCACACCGGCAAATACCTCCTTGATGGCATACAACGGGCTGGTGCCGATGTCGCCGTAAACGATTCCCAGCGCAGCCAAGGCCAGCGGTGCAACCGGTTTATTCTGTGGAACAGCCTGATGGGACATGATTTATTCCTGTTTTACGAATTCGATAAAAGGGTTAAGGCTGAAAACGATAGCCCACGCCTGTTTCCGTCAGGAGGTGCTTCGGCTGGGCGGGATCGGCTTCCAGCTTCTGGCGCAGGCGACCGACGTAGATACGCAGGTAATGGCTGCTCTCGACAAAAGACGGCCCCCAGACCTCGCGCAGCAAATGGCGATGGGTCAGCACCTTGCCCGGATTGGCCACCATGATGGCGAGCAAGCGATATTCGATTTGCGTGAGGTGGACTGGCTCGCCGCTGCACATCACCATGCGTCTGGAAAGATCGGCTTGAACATTGCCGAATAAAACCACCGGGTTGCCCTCGCTGCTTTTACCCTGCCGCCGCAACAGGGCGCGCACTCTGGCAAGCAGTTCGCCGACGCCAAAGGGTTTGGTCAGGTAATCGTCCGCTCCGGCATCCAGAGCGACGATCTTGTCGTTTTCGGTGGAGCGCGCCGACAGGATCAGGATCGGCACCGCCGACCAGCCGCGCAGGTCGTGAATGAATTCAACGCCATCCAGATCGGGCAGGCCAAGGTCGAGAATGATCAAGTCGGGCTTGCGCGTGCCGGCCTCGATCAGCCCCTGCTTGCCGGTCTCTGCTTCGTACACGCGGCATCCTTCTGCTTCTAGCGCGGAACGAACAAAACGGCGGATTTGCTTTTCGTCTTCGACAATGACGATGCTGAAAGAAATTTCGCTCATGCTCCGCCCTCATCTTCAATGGTGGGCGGTGTGCCGCTCGGCAGGGTAAACGTCACGCAGGCACCGCCTTCCGGCCTGTTCGCAGCGTAAATCGTTCCACCGTGCGCGTCGATGATCGCCCGGCAGATCGCCAATCCGAGTCCGACACCGGGCGTCGCCGATTCGGGTGCGCCGCGGGCGAACATCTCAAACAGCGCACCTTGCTTATCCGGGGGGAAACCTGAACCATGGTCGCAAACGGAAACTTCAGCGTTGCCATCTTTGATACTTCCCGCAATTTCAATCAAGGAACCGGATGGCGCATACTTGGCTGCATTTTCCAGAAGATTGCACAACACCCGTTCGATCAATACGGCATCGAACGCCACCAGAGGCATATCCTTGGGCAATGCGACCCGAATTTGATGATTCGCCAGGCTGCGCCCCAAAAGCTGGATACTGGCTCCGATCACTTCCTCAAGTAGCTGCCATTCCTTGCGCAACGTGACGTGACCGGCATGTAGGCGTGCCATGTCCAAAAGGTTTCCGACCAGACCGGAGAGGCGCAACGCCTGTTCGCGGAGAGCTTCAGCCGTTTCCAATGCTTCAGCGGGAAGCGGCGGCCTGGAAAGCGCCAGCGAATCAGCCAGCCCTACCAGTGCGGTGAGCGGCGTGCGCAGGTCGTGGGACAAGGCGGAGAGAATCGAGCTGCGCAACCGCTCGGAGATGACCTGCAACTCTGCGTTCTGCGCCACATCAACGTAATGCAGGCGCTCTATGGCAATCGCAACGACCGAGGAGATCGTCGCCAGCATCGGCTTATATTCTCGTACCGCAACCGGGTTCCGCTCATCCGGCACGAACACGATCACACCGCGCACTTGCATCGGCGCCTTGAGCGGAAAGTAACCCGCGCCATAGCCATAACCGGTAAGCGAATAGTCCTCAACCGGCTCGCCCTGATCAAAGGCAATCAAGGCAAACTGCTGATCGACAATCAGATTTGCCTCCAGTTGTTGGAACGGCTGCAATAGTCCCTGCTGATCCGGTAGAAGTAAAAACGTATGCAGATCGAAACTGTTCAGCAGGAAACGGGACACGATGCCGGACACCTGTTCGATGGTGAGCGCCCCGGCAAGATCACGCGCCATCTCGTACAGCGACTGGGTTCTTTGTTCTCGCAAGGAAGCCATGTCTGCCTGTTGGCGCAGGCCGGCAGCAAGCTGCCCGGTAATCAGCGCAACCGCAAGCATGACGGCAAAAGTGACCAGATACTGCGCGTCCGTCACCGTGAATGAAAAACGGGGCGGCACGAAGAAAAAATCAAACAGCGCCACACTAATGAAAGCGGAAAACACTGCCGGTCCACGGCCAAATCTCACCGCGACCAGCAACACCACCAACAGGAACAGCACCACGATATTCGTCAGATCAAAAAACCCGATCAGGGGCGTCGCAAGAACTGTCGTCAATACACCGGCAAACAACGCCCAGCCATAGCCCCACTTGCGGGTGTCCATATTGATCGGCAATTTAAAAATACGGGGGATCATCTCAGAGCCTATATTCAGCTTATCGATTGCAGTCTAGCCAATTAAAAATAACCTATTTGAAAATTGTGCCCTTGCCGATATAAAAAAATCGTATAAATTCGACATCACGTCACCAAAAATTGGCAAACCGGCAAACCGCCAGACAATCACGTCAGGGTATAATTGCAGCCATGCCGAACATCACTCCCCGCCCCTATTCGCAAGCCGATGCCAGCCGCTTGGCAACAGATGGCCTGCATCCGGTGCTCGCCCGCATCTACGCGGCGCGCGGCATCCGCGAAATGCAACAACTCGAACACGAGTTGAACACCCTGCTCCCCATCCCGAAAATGAAGAACGCCGAGGAAATGGCGCGACGCCTTGCCGACGCGATCCAGACTGGCAAGCGCCTGTTGATCGTCGCCGATTACGATTCCGACGGCGCCACCGCCTGCGTGGTGGGCATCCGCGCCCTGCGCGAACTCGGTGCCCGCGTCGATTATCTGGTGCCCAACCGTTTCGAATACGGTTATGGATTAACGCCGGAAATCGTTCAATTAGCAGCAAACCCCTTCCTCCAGCCGGAGGAAGGTCGTTCGCCTCCAGATCAGAGCAAGTGCCCTTCACGTTTGCCCCCTCTCCCTTTGGGAGAGGGTTGGGGTGAGGGTTTTTCCTCCGGGGAGAGGATTGAGGTGAGGGGAAACAACCAGCCCGACATCCTGATTACCGTAGATAACGGCATCAGCAGCGTAGCTGGGGTAGAAGAAGCGCAACGCCTTGGCATGGAAGTGCTGGTCACCGACCACCATCTGCCCGGCGAGTCCTTGCCCGATGCGGCCTGCATCGTCAACCCCAGCCAGCCCGGCTGCGAATTCCCGAGCAAGAACCTGGCCGGTGTCGGCGTCATTTTTTACGTGATGCTGGCGTTGCGCGCCGAGCTGCGCAAGCGTGGTGCATTCAACGGTAAGGAAGAACCCAATTTCGGCAAACTGCTCGATCTGGTGGCGCTCGGCACGGTGGCCGATGTGGTCAAGCTGGATGACAACAACCGCATTCTGGTGCATCAGGGGCTCAAGCGCATCCGCGCCGGTCGCGCCTGTGCCGGCATTAACGCCTTGTTGAAAGTGGCGGGCAGAAAACCGGAAAAAGCCTCGACCTACGACCTCGGTTTCGTCGTCGGCCCGCGCCTCAATGCCGCCGGACGCCTCGACGACATGGCGCTGGGCATCGAATGCCTACTTGCCGACAACGAGGAACACGCCTTCGCCATGGCGCAACAGCTCGACGCTCTCAACCGCGAGCGACGTGAGATCGAAGCCGACATGCAGGAACAAGCACTGGCCGCGCTGGAAAAAATCGAAGTTCAGGAAAATTACGCGCTCAGCATCTACAATGCCGATTGGCACCAAGGCGTGATCGGCATTCTTGCCTCGCGCCTCAAGGACAAATACCACCGTCCGGTGATTGTTTTCGCAAACAGCAGCAACGGCGAACTAAAGGGCTCGGGACGTTCAATCCGCGGACTGCACTTGCGCGATGCACTAGACTTGGTGGCAAAACGTCACCCTTCGCTACTGCAAAAATTCGGCGGCCACGCCTTCGCCGCCGGGTTAACCATTCAGGAGCACCACTTCGGAGAATTTTCCGCCGCCTTCGAGGAAGTCGCGCGTTCCCTGCTCGCGCCTGCCGATCTCGACCGGATCATCGAGTGTGACGGTCAACTGGAAGCTCAAGAAATGAACCTGGAGCTCACCAAAATGCTGGCGCAGCAAGTATGGGGTCAAGGCTTTCCGCAACCGGCTTTCCAGGGCGAATTCAGCATTGAAAACCAGCGCGTGGTCGGCGAAAAACACCTGAAGCTGAAACTCGGCAAGGCCGGCAAGATTTTCGACAGTATCCTGTTTTCTCACAGTGAACCGTTACCGGAGCAGATCAACGCCGTCTACCGGCTCGACATCAACGAGTATCAGGGCGCGCAAACCCTGCAACTGGTGATCGAGCATTGGGAAAGTGTATAATTCCCGGCTTTCATTCAGTCAAGAGCACCGCAAATCATGGAAGCAGAACAACTCAACGCCATCGCCAACCGGCTCGCAGACCTTTCCGTTCGTGCCACCGACTTGCAGAGGTATCTTTGACTACGATACCAAGCAAGAACGCCTGACTGAAGTCGTCCAACTGCTGGAAAATCCAGCGGTATGGGATGACGCCAAACGCGCCCAGGAACTGGGCAAGGAACGCCGCACCCTGGAAGGCATCGTTGAAACGCTGACCAAACTCGACCAAAGCCTGCGCGACAGCGCCGACCTGTTCGAGATGGCAAAAGAAGAAGGCGACGACGATACGCTGGAAAGCGTTGCCGCCGATTCCGAAGCGCTGGAAAAAATCGTGGCGGAAATGGAATTCCGCCGCATGTTTTCCAATCCGATGGACCCCAACAACTGCTTCATCGACATCCAGTCCGGCTCGGGTGGTACCGAAGCGCAAGACTGGGCCTCGATGCTGTATCGCATGTATGTGCGCTACGCCGAGCGCAAGGGCTTCAAAGTCGAAATCATGGAGGAATCAGACGGCGAAGTGGCTGGCCTCAAGAGCGCGACCATCAAGGTGTCCGGCGACTATGCCTACGGTTACCTGCGCAGCGAAACCGGCGTCCACCGCCTGGTGCGCAAGTCCCCGTTCGACTCCGGCAACCGCCGCCACACCTCGTTCGCCAGCGTATTCGTCTGCCCCGAGGTGGACGAATCGATTGAAGTCGAAATCAACCCCGCCGACCTGCGCATCGACACCTTCCGCGCTTCCGGCGCAGGCGGCCAGCACATCAACAAGACCGACTCGGCGATCCGCATCACCCACCTGCCCACCAACATCGTGGTGCAGTGCCAGAATGACCGCTCGCAGCACAAAAATCGCTCCGAAGCCATGTCCATGCTGAAAGCCCGCCTGTATGAGCTGGAACTCCGAAAGCGCAACGAGGAAAAGCAGGCGATGGAAGACTCCAAGACCGACATCGGCTGGGGCCACCAAATTCGTTCCTACGTGCTCGACCAGTCGCGCATCAAGGATTTGCGCACCAACTTCGAAACCGGCAACACCGGGGCCGTGCTCGACGGCGACCTCGACGATTTCATCAGCGCGAGTTTGAAACAGGGAGTGTAATGGCTGCCAACAAGGATGCGCTGACGCTGGCCGAATTCCTCGCTCCCGGCGTGGTGCCGCAGGATTTACCCGATTTATTCCCCCTGCTGGCCGCACGCAAACTGCTTTCGGCCTTCACCGCGTTATTCCACGGCGGCGAGGAGGCCGTCATGGCGCGCCTCCTGGTGCTACGCGAAATCGGTGCGCGCGGTGAAGCGCCACAGTGGACACCGGCTGAGCTGGAAGCGCGTTTCGCCTACGTCGATCAGGTCAAGCTCGACACCATCCTGCGCCGCCTGAAGGAACATGAACTGCTGGTGTGGGATGCCGACCGGCGCACTTACCAGCTATCGTCCCCCGGACGCATGGCGCTGACATCCATCGAACACCTGCTCGGATTTTCCGGTGAAGAGGATGCTGAACTGGGCTTCATCGCCTCCCAGATCGCAGCGGGAAACGCGGTCGGCCGCGTCTCGCCCGAAGTGCTGCGCCATCTGCTGGCGCGCCTGACCGAACTGGAAGGTGAATTTTCCCAAGCGGTGCAGTCCGGCTCCGAATTTCAGTTACACAATGCCCAGGACAAACTGCAATCGGTCTGGCAATGGATGGAAAAAGGGCTGGAAGTCATCGGCAACCTCAGCGCCGATGGCCTGCCCGATACCGCCAGTTGGCGTCTCGCACAGACTATCCACGACCGCCTGTCGCGGATGTCGCGCATGACCGGCGTATTCCAGCGCGAATTGTCCGCCATCGCCCGCCAGCGCGTGCACTTGTCCCAGGGCGGACTGACCTCCAGCGAACTCGCCGCATGGCTGCGCGGACTGGACATTGACACGTTGGCCGGCTATGCCGCCGATTCGGTCGCCGCCGTGCCCGAGGCCGCTTTCGTCCTGCCCGACGTGATGCTGGACGTAGCCGAATACGAGCTGTGCGAGCGCGTGCGCGAAGCCGCCAGGAACAGTATTCTGCCTCCGCCCACCGATGCGCAGGACACTTCCGACATCGCCCAGCAAATGCCCGCCGAACTACCCCAATTGCTCGCCCTGCTTGCTGCCATTGACACACCCATGCCAGTCGCGGACGCAATAGTAGGTGGCGATTACCGTTCGGCCGCGTATCGTCTGTCGCTGCTGCCGCTGATTGGCGAGCGCGCGCTCGACCCAGAACTGGCGGCGTTCGCCGGGCTGTCCCTGAAAATCGAATGGGGCGACGAACTCGAACCGGTCGGGCGCGGCGGCATCGCCGCGATCAACACCGGCAAACTGATTCCCGAGATCGCTCATGGGTGAACAAGCTCCCGCCAATTTTATCGCCCGCCTGCTGGCGGAGCGCCACATCCCACGCGCCGACGCACTCGCCCAGCGCGCGCTGGTGGACGAAGGTTTCCGTCTGGAAGTGGAGCGCCGTCTCGAGGCCTGCGGCCTGCGCCTGCTGGACAATCCTTTTGCCGGGCACCTGGCAGTGGCATTATCTGCCACTACCGAGTCCGCGGCCTTCGGCAACGGCGACCAGTGGCTGTCCAACAATCTTGGCCTGCAACGCGACGGCGTAGCCCTGCTGGTACTGTTGTGGGCGCTGATCATATTGCCCAAGCGGGAGCGCCAGTTAAGCCGCGACACCGGAGATACAGAAGGCCAGGGCGACATGTTCGGCGCGGCCAAGCCGACGCCGAAAGCAGCCGACGCCTCCAGGGGCATCCCCGAAAACCTGCTGCTGGACGATTACGGCAAGCAACTGGGCGGTAAAACGCGGGTCAACATGAATCTCGGCATCCTTTCCCGGGTGGGTTTCATCGAGCGCCGCAACAAGGTTATCCAAGAAGGTCCGTTGCTCGACCTGGCATTCGATTACGCCCAGCTTGCGCCGCGCATCATCCAGGGCGCGCTGGGAGAGTTGCTGATGACCAAACGCGACGCAACCAATCGGGAAGGAGAAGCGTAAATGTTTCGCCTGCTCGATCTCGAAGTGGTGCACTGGGATTACTGGCGGCGCTTTACCGTGCCGCTGGAAGCCTCTATTGTCACTATCGTCGGCCCCAACGGCTCGGGCAAGACCACCCTGCTCGACGCGCTGCGCACCCTGCTCGCCCTGGACTGTTCGAAGAAGCGCGACTACAAGCGCTATGCGCGCAAGAACGGCGAAGAATTCTGCTGGCTGCGCGGCGTGGTGGACAACTCGCGTTCACCGGCGGGCGGCCATCCTTTCTTCCCGATTCTGACCGAAAAAGTCACGCTGGCCTGCCGCATTGAGAAAAAAGGCGGCGACTGGGCGCGCCAGTATTGCATCGCCGAGGGCGAAACCGCCATCGAGCATCTCCAGGAAAATGGGGCATGGATGGGCGTACGCGACTACCAGCGCCGCCTCCACGAAGCCGGCCTGACACCCGCCATCACCCAGGTGCTGTCGCTGGAACAGGGCCAGACCGACAAACTGTGCGAACTCTCGCCCAAGGCGCTGCTCGACCTGGTATTCCAGGTGTTCGGCGACAAGCAGCCGCTGGAACGCTATCAGGAGGCGCGCGAACATCACCTGGCCACCGAGCGCGAGCTGAAAGAAATCGACGGGCAACTGGCCAGACTGGGGTCGCAGATCGAGCTTTTGACCGGGCAGGTCAACCGCTACATCCAGTGGCGCGAAATCAACCAGGAACGCACCCGGCTGGTGTCCGAAACCAGGCCGCGCCTGGAATACATGCAGTTGCTGGATTCCATCCGCGGCGCTCGGGCGCAGCTCACCGGCGCGCGCCGTGAATGGCGGGCAAAGCGAACGGAACAGAAGGTGCTGGCCGATCAGATACCCGCCCTGGAAGAAGAAATCGCTACGGCGGCAACGGTGCTGGATGGTTTAAAAGAGCGGGAAGCGGCGGACATCACCGCGCTGAGCGCCGCCAGCAAGGAAGTCGGCCGCCTGGAACAATTGCTCAAGGAGCGCCAACGGCTCGCCCGGCTCGCCGCCGAGGCTGGCGCAAGCGACCCCGAAGCCGCCCAGAAACGTTTAGGCGAAGCGGAGCAGGAGCGCGCCGGGGTGGACGCCGAGCTGACGCAACATCGCTGCGGCCTGGCCGAAAACCGGGAACGGCTGGCGCTGCTGGAAGCCGGCCGCCGCGCCGACCCACCCGACGTCGGCGCACTGCGCGCCGCCCTCGACGGCGCGGGCATCGACCATGACACGCTGCCGGAAATCGCCGAACTGTTGGACGAAGGCTGGCAGGCGGCGGTAGAAGCCGCGCTCGCCCCGCTCAAGCATATCGTCCTGCTGCGCCGCGACGAGGATCGCGCCGCCGCCTGGAGCCTCGGCGAGAAACTGCGCTATCGCCATTTCATCGTACCGGAGCGGGCTGAACCGCTCGTTCCCACCCCCGGCTCGCTGCTCGAAGTCGTGCGTTTTACCCGCCCGGCACCATTGTGGTTGATGCAAACTTTGGACCGCACCCAACGCGTCGAGGATGCGGCAGCCGGCGCGCAACTCCCGCGCGGCCAGGACTGGATTACCCGCGTCGGCTATCTGCGCGAACGGCGCGGCGGACGCCATGCGGGCCAGAAACCCGCCGACTGGCACTTTGGGCGGGCACGCCTGGTCGCGTTAAAGACTTCGCTGGTTGAATTACAGGATCGCATCGCCGGACTGGAAACCCGCCGCCAACACCTGTCCGACACCATTGAGCACGAACGCTCGGTAGCCATGGGGTTTGACGCCGGGCGCGCGCTCGCCGTCCGTGCCGAGGAATTCGTGCAGGCAGAAACCGATCTGCAAA
The DNA here is from genome assembly GCA_028713975.1 of Sulfuricella sp. Classification (GTDB taxonomy): domain Bacteria; phylum Pseudomonadota; class Gammaproteobacteria; order Burkholderiales; family Sulfuricellaceae; genus Sulfuricella. The sequence goes on along the minus strand of JAQTNE010000008.1, from coordinate 10,709 downwards.
CCGCCCGTGAAAGCGCCCAAACCCAGGGCACGGCCTTGGCCGCCGTGCAGGCGAAAAGGGAAAGCGGCAACGACCGCCTCAACGCCGCCCGCATGGAACGAAACAACGCCGTGCGCGCGCTGAATGATCTCACCCAGGCGATCCGCGAGATCGAGCAGAACCTGAAACACGATGACCAGGTCAGCCGCATTCTGCGCCTGCGCCATGACCGCGTCCTGATGCCCGCCGACTGGCGCGACCGCGATGCCAACCTGGCGCTGCAAGCGCTCTGGGAAACGCCTGCCGCCGTGGAGCGGGAAATCCAGCGCATCGAAAAACGGCTCGAAACCGAGGAATGGATTACCGACGAAAGCGTTGTCGCGCTGCGTGACAAACTGCGGGAAGACTACAATCACCAGTCCGCCGAACAGCAGCGCCGCGCCCTGGAAAACGAGCGTGCCCGCGACCTCACCGACCGTGCGCGGGAAAAATATATCGACGTGCTGCGCGCCACAATGCGCAATTATGGGCGCAACCTCAAGACACTGGGCGAGATCGCCGGCGTGGTGGTCGAACCAGTTCCGCCGCAGCTCACCAACGACGATGTTACCTTGGCCCAGGCCGGGCTCGATGTGAAATTCGACTTCGACCGCAAGGGCTTCATCGGCATGAACGACGGCGATGCCTCGGGCGGACAGCAGGTAATGAAATCGCTGATCCTGCTGATCGCATTGATGATGGAGGATTCCCGGCCAGGCGGCTTTGTCTTCATCGACGAGCCATTCGCCCATCTCGATATTTTCAACATCGACCGCGTCGCCAATTTCCTGCGCGCCACCAAGGCGCAATACCTGATCACCACACCGATCACGCACAACCTCAACGTCTACGATCCTTCCATGCTCACTCTGGTGACGTTCAAGAAAAAACCTGGCGAAGCCTGGGCGCCGACCTTGGGCAAACTGGTGCGTCAATCCCTCTCCCCTAACCCTCTGCCGCAGGCGGGCGAGGGGGACGCAGTCTCGCTTCGCGAGGATCGCGCTAACGATGACGGAAACTGATTCCCACGGCGTCGTCACCGAAACCCTGGATATCGGCGCGAAGAGCACGCTACGAGGCAAGCGCCGTCGCTTCTTTCCGGGCAAACCGGTGCCGCTCGACAGTCTGCCCGCTGCTTGGCGCGACCTGCTCACCCGCTGGGTGCGGCGCGGCGAGCGCTGCAAAGGCGAAACCCTGTTCAAGGATGCAGGGCCGAAAGGCGTGGAAACCGCCCGTGCCCTGCTCGACTGGCTGCTGCGGTCAGGCTGGACGAGCCAGACCGAGAAGCGCGAGCATGGCCGCTGGCAGCTCAAATGGCTGGATTTTTCCGATCTTGGCCGCTTGCGCAGCGGGCTGGGGTTGGCCGACACCGAAGCCTTGGCCCGCAACTGGCAAGCCGCGCGGCAAGGCGAATTTTCCGACCCGCTTCTGCAACAAGCCGCAAACGAGCTCGACAGTCGCCCTCCCGCGCTGGCCTTGGCGCGCCATGCGCTGCTGGTAGCGGTCGCCGCCTGGCGCGAAGAAATACGCTACGGCACCCGCCGCGATTTCGCCCTGTTTGCACGGGGCGACACCAAGGCAATCACCGCCGGTGAATGGGATTGGCTGACGGCAACCTTGCCCTTGCCCGACTACGGTATTGAACGCCATGCGCCGCTGCTCCTGCTGCGGGCACCCCTCATTCTGGAAACGCCGGAGGGCCGAATTTCCCTCGGTGCAGCGCCGGATTTCATTGCCCTGTCGGCGGAAACCGTGGCCGCCGCAACGGTGCTGGAAGGCCACATCGATGTTTGGCGGCTGGTCGAAAACCGCACCAGCTTCGAGCGCACGGCACGCGAATACGGCCTGCGCGACGGCGTGATCTGGTTGCCCGGTTTCGCCCCTTCATGGTGGAAAAAAGCAATGCTCCAACTACTGAAATTTCAGCCCATGCCCGCTTTGGTAGCCTGCGACCCTGACCCCGCCGGCATCGAAATTGCACTCGACGCCGGTTCAGTCTGGAAAAATGCCGGTTTATCCTGGCAACCATGGCACATGGATATCCCATTTATTTCCGCCCTTCCCCGCCGCAAATCGCTTACCGAGCGCGACCGCCAGCGACTCGCCGTGCTTGGCAGCGGCAATCTGCCCGAAGATCTGGCTGTTTTGGCAAGCTGGATGGAAGCCCATGGCGAAAAGGGCGAGCAGGAAGGGCTGCTGTGAGCAACTTGCTGGCACAAAATGTGTCACACGGTTATAATTTGTGACACACAGCAGGAGAACATCTTTATGAAAGAACTTTCCGTGCGAGAAATGCGTCAAGGCTATCAGCCATTGCACAAAGCCCTTGAGGAAGAAGGCGAAGTCATCCTGACCCATCACGGCAAGCCTTTTGCCCGCGTGTTACCACTGGAGCCAGCGCTCGCACCTCGCCATATCCCGTCACTCAAATGGCTGCGCGACCAGATGCCGTTTCAGGAAATCCCCAGTGAGGTATTGATCCGGGAAGATCGGGATGCCCGCGACTGAGCATTACCTCGATACCAGCGTACTCATCAAGCTGTATGTCAAAGAGCCGTATTCCGAAGAGGCAGAGCTTTATGTCGCCGGTATTGACCGGCCCGTCATCAGCAGCCTAGCCCGGCTAGAATGGCAATGCGCCATGGCGCGGCGCCAGCGGACTGGGGCTTTTTCCCAAGACTATCTCGCAACGGCACGAAGAGAATTTACGCGTCACCGAACGGAAGGATATTTCCGCATCTCCCCGATCAACGACACGCTATTTTCCCAGGCAATCGATTTGCTGGACGCGGTCAGCCCGATTCCGCTGCGTTCTCTGGATGCCTTGCACCTTGCAACCGCCTGCGCCTTGGGCAAACCGGCCTTCGCCACTGCCGACCCCACCTTGGCCGATGCGGCTCGGGCGCTCGGCCTTACCGTTCACACATTTTTCAATATCTAAACAACCATCATGACCAACGAAAACCAGCAAACCACCCCACTCCAGGACGAAAACCAGCTTATCGCCGAACGCCGCGAAAAACTATCCAAGCTGCGCGAGCAAGGCGTCGCCTTTCCCAACGACTTCGACCGCAAGGACATGGCGGGCGATTTGCACGCAACCCACGACGCCAAGGAAAAGGAAGCGCTCGAAGCCGACAAGGTCGAGGTCGCCATTGCCGGGCGCATGATGCTGAAGCGGGTGATGGGCAAGGCCAGTTTCGCCACCATCCAGGACATGAGCGGGCGCATCCAGCTCTACATCAGCAACGACATCGCCGGCATGGAAACCCACGACGCGTTCAAGCACTGGGACATGGGCGACATCATTGGCGCTCGCGGCACCCTGTTCAAGACCAAGACCGGTGAGCTGACTGTGCAGGTTAGCGAACTCAAGCTATTGACCAAGTCGCTGCGCCCGCTGCCGGAAAAATTCCACGGCCTGACCGATCAGGAGCAGAAATACCGCCAGCGCTATCTCGGCCTGATCACCAGCGAGGAAACGCGCAACACCTTCATGGCGCGCTCGAAGATCATCCAGACGATTCGCGATTTCCTGGTGGAACGCGGCTACCTCGAAGTGGAAACGCCGATGATGCACCCCATTCCCGGCGGCGCATCGGCCAAGCCCTTTACCACCCACCACAACGCGCTCGATATGGAATTATTCCTGCGCATCGCACCGGAGCTTTACCTCAAGCGACTGGTGGTGGGCGGCTTCGAGAAGGTATTCGAGATCAACCGCAATTTCAGGAACGAAGGGCTGTCCACCCGCCACAATCCCGAATTCACCATGATCGAGTTTTACGAGGCGTACCGCGATTACCGCTACATGATGGATCTGACCGAGGAGATGTTCCGCGAAACCGCCAAGGCCGTGCTCGGCCATGCGGTGGTGCAATACCAGGGCCACACCATCAACCTGGCCCAACCGTTCGACCGGCTCACCATCACTCAGGCGATCCACAAGTACCATCCGAAACGCTACAGCGACGAGCAACTAGGCGACCGCGTATTCCTCAAAGCCGAACTGGAAAAAATGGGCGGGAACCAACATCCGACCGATGGCATCGGCGGCCTGCAACTGGCACTGTTCGAGGAAACCACCGAGCAGTTGCTGATCCAGCCGACCTTCATCATCGACTACCCGGCTGAAGTGTCGCCGCTGGCGCGCAGTAATGACGCCAATCCCGGCATCACCGAGCGCTTCGAGCTGTTCATCGTCGGCCGCGAAATCGCCAACGGCTTTTCCGAGCTCAACGACCCGGAAGACCAGTCCGATCGCTTCATGGCACAGGTACGGCAGAAGGAAGCAGGCGATGCCGAAGCGATGCACTACGATGCCGACTATATCCGCGCATTGGAGTTCGGCCTGCCGCCCACCGCTGGCGAAGGCATCGGCATCGACCGTCTGGTCATGCTGCTGACCGATAGCCCGAGTATCCGCGACGTCATCCTGTTCCCGCAGATGCGCCTCGAAGACTGACCGCTACCCAGGTTAAGAAAGGGGCGCCACGGTTGGCGCCCCTTTTTTTGGAGCGAATGACAATTTTGAATTGACGAAGTTTAGTGCGAGCACAAACATCCGTCGGGGCCGCACAGGCTTTTTTGGGATTCGGTCAGACTCATGGTGGAGCGCACTATGCCGGTGGTGCCGTCGAACAGCACATCGAAACGGGCCGCTTCGTTCCATTCGTCGCAATAACGCCACTCCCACACCAGTTCGTCGCGTGCCTTGAAATAATCGGTCCAAGCGGGATAGGACGGCCCCAGAACGCGCAGAACCTGGGCCTCGGTCATACCAGGCCGAACCTGCGCAAACCCCTTGGCATCCAGCACGTTCTCGATGCGCTGCAGCTTCCCGTCCGAGCCGATCAGCACCATGTAAGTGTGAAAGCCATATGGCCCGCGCGGGTAGGCGAGTTGCTCTGAACCATCAGGATCCTGCCAGCGCATTGCCGGTTCGTGCATAACGCCGATCACATCATCGAGACTCGACTCGCCCGGCTTGAGCCCGCTGCCGCTGTAGGCGGCACAGGCGGAGAGAAACAACGCGGCCAATATCGGAAATAATCGTTTCATAACCATTTGACTCCTGAACCGGGTTCACGGTGATCTCGAAATGACCAACATTTAATCCGTTTGCAATAGACGGGCACGACCGTCATGCGTTATTTCCCTTAGCACCACTCGATCTGAATAAAATTCGACTATAAATAGATCATAGACACACTAACATCTGGCGGCAACCACCACCTAATTTTTGGAGAATTTCACCATGACAGACGCAACCAGTAAAACCAGCCCCTTCGTCATTGCCGCATCCATCGCGGTGATTATTGTCAGTATGGTGGGAGTTGGAGCCATGACCGGCTTGATCCCGAACCGGGAATCGAAATCCGAAACGCCGGCTGCCACTGCGCCATCCCAGACGACAGGCATGGCCGGAACAGCCACAACCCTGGCTCAGCCCACCGGCATTGCAGAAAAACCCGCTCCTGCCGTTGCGGAAAAACCCCCTGCCGCTCAACCTGAACCAGTCGCAAAACACAGCGCCAAACACACGGCTAAAACCACATCCGGCAAACCCATGTCGAAATCAGCTACCACCGAGACCGACAAAATGGCGACGAAAACCCCTGCGAATATCTGTGCCAACTGCGGCACTATCACCGCCATTCGCACTGTCGAGCAGGCTGGCGAGGGCAGCGGTCTGGGTGCAATCGCCGGCGGCGTCGTGGGTGGGTTGCTGGGCAATCAGGTTGGTGGAGGCACTGGAAAGGATCTTGCCACTATCGCCGGCGCAATCGGCGGCGGCTATGCCGGTCACCAGGTTGAGAAAAAAATCAAAACCACCAAGCATTATGAAATCAATGTCCGCATGGAGGACAACAGCCTCCGTACCTTCATGCAGGAAACCGAACCGGCCTACGCCATCGGCGAAAAAGTGAAGATTATCGATGGTGCACTGGTGCGCAATTAAAAATCGACGCTTTTTTCTAACTCAATCGTTCCAAAGGGGGAGCGGTGGAATTTATTGGATGATGTAGAATCCAATTGCAATGACCACTCCCTTTTCTCAGCATATCGAGTTTCCAGTCGCCGGCATGACCTGTGCTGCGTGCTCAACTCGACTCGAAAAAAATCTCAACAAGCTGCCCGGCGTAAAGGCCGCCATCAACCTCGCCAGCGAGAAAGCCCACATCGAATTCGACCCGGCACAGTCATCTCCAAACGAACTGGTGCAAGCCATCCGCAAGACCGGGTTCTCAGTGCCCGATCAGGAAATCGTGCTGGAGCTGGAAGGCATGACCTGCGCCGCCTGTGCCACGCGCATCGAGAAAGTGCTGAACCGGATTGACGGTGTCAGTGCCACGGTAAATTTCGCGACCGAGAAAGCGCGCGCCCGTGTCGCACCGGGTACAGCCACGCTGGAATCGCTGATTGCGGCAGTGGCCAAAGCCGGCTACGGCGCTCACGAATCGCTCGGCACCAGCCGCGCAGAAGAGAAACAGCGGCGTGCAGCGGCATACCGAAAGGAATTGCGCATCTTCTGGATTGCCGCTGCGCTGACGCTGCCGCTAGTGGCGCAAATGGGCGCGATGTTTTTCGGCCACCATGAGGACATTTTGCCGCGTTGGCTGCAGTGGCTGCTCGCCACGCCGGTACAGTTCTGGGCGGGTAAGCGCTTTTATGTCGGTGCCTGGCATGCCTTGCGCGGCGGCGGCGCCAACATGGATGTGCTGGTCGTGCTCGGCACCAGCATGGCGTATTTTCTCAGCGCCACTATCACCTTGTTCGGCCTGGAACAGCACGTGTATTTTGAGGCTGGCGCGGCAGTCATTACCCTGGTGCTGATGGGCAAGCTGCTGGAAGCGCGCGCCAAAGCGGGAACCTCGGCGGCTATCGAGGAGCTGCTCAAGCTTCAACCAAAAACCGCGCACCTGGAGCGCGACGGCCAAGTCATCGATGTCGATGCCGCCAGCCTCAAGCTCGACGACATTTTCATTGTCCGCGCCGGAGAAAGCATTCCGGTGGACGGCGAAGTCATCGAGGGCGGCTCCAGCGTATCGGAGGCCATGCTCACCGGCGAAAGCTTGCCGGTGACAAAAAGCCCTGGCACCAAAGTATTCGGTGCCACGCAGAATCAAGACGGCATGCTGAAGTGTCGCGCCACCGGCGTCGGCGCGCACACCGTGCTGGCCGGCATCATCCGGCTGGTGGAGCAGGCGCAGGGGTCGAAAGCCCCGATCCAGCGGCTGGCGGACATCATTTCCGGCATTTTCGTGCCGGTGGTGGTCTCGGTCAGCCTCGTCACCTTTGGCCTGTGGTGGAGCCTGGGCGGCGAATTTACTCCTGCCCTGATCAATGCCGTGGCCGTGCTGGTGATCGCCTGCCCCTGCGCGCTCGGCCTCGCCACGCCTACCGCAGTGATGGTGGGCACGGGCAACGGCGCCAAAGCGGGCATCCTGATCAGGAATGCGGAAGCACTGGAGCGGGCGGGGAAAATCCGCACGCTAGTGGTGGACAAAACCGGCACCCTGACCGAAGGCCGCCCCACGGTTACCGACATCGTTGCAGCAGCACATTCCAGCCCGGGTCAAGTGCTCCGGCTTGCCGTCACTCTGGAACAAGGCTCGGAGCACCCGCTGGCAAAAGCGGTACTGGCCCGCGCCGCAGAAGCGGACATTGCGCCGGACACCATCGCCGGATTCAGCGCTATCACCGGCAAGGGCGTGCAGGGCAAAGTCGGAGGGCGACTTTACTGGCTCGGTTCCCCCGCTTTTTTCATCGAACAGGGATTGAAAACCGATGAGGCGGCCATCGCCGCTCTTCAGCAGGAAGGCAAGACCGTGATCGCGATTGGCGACGAGCAAGGCGTGCTGGGTTATCTCGCCATCGCCGACACGCTGCGCGCCAGTTCGGCCCGCGCCGTGGCGCGGTTGCAGACAATGGGCATCGAGGTGGTAATGCTGACCGGCGACAATCAGGCCACGGCGCACGCTATCGCTGCGCAAGCCGGCGTCAACCGCTATCTCGCGGAAGTGCTGCCACAGGACAAGGCCGCAGAAGTCCAGAAACTCAAAGCCCAGGGTGCGGTCGTCGGTATGGCCGGCGATGGCATCAACGATGCCCCGGCGCTGGCGGCGGCAGACGTGAGTTTTGCCATTGGCAGCGGCGCCGATATTGCCATCGAGGCAGCCGATATCACCCTGATGCGCAATGACCTGTCCAGCGTGGCGGATGCGATTGACTTATCCCGTGCCACACTGGGGAAAATCCGCCAGAATTTGTTCTTCGCTTTCATCTACAATACGCTGGGCATTCCGCTGGCGGCGCTAGGCATGCTGAACCCGGTGATCGCCGGGGCGGCGATGGCGATGAGCTCGGTGTCGGTGGTGAGCAATTCGCTGCTGCTGAAGCGCTGGAAAACGAAATAATTTTTTACCGCAAGGAGAAAACCGCATGGAAAAAATCGTACTTACCGTCAAGGGCATGACCTGCATGGGCTGCGTGCGCAGCGTAAAAAACGTGTTGGAACCGATCCCTGGCGTTGCAGGCGTGGACATCACCCTGGAAAACGGTCAGGTCGTCATTTCCTTTGATGCGGCCAAGAGCAATATAGAACAATTCAAGGCGGCGATTCAGGATGCCGGCTATGAGGTGGTTGGTAATGGTTGATAATTGGCACCAGATTCTTCATTATGTGGGCTACATGGAATCAGCCCTTACATGAACCTGCCTGACCTCGTTTTCTTCCTCGATCCCGCCGCCCATGGCTTCCCGCCCGTTGCAGCAATCGGGGCTTTCTTCCCTTTCCTGAAAAAACAAAAGCCGGAAGCCGTCGGCAAGGGCACGCTTAAGACCATCAACAAAATGACCTGCCAGTTCCTTGAGGCGCGCGGCGTGGAAAATTTCAAGGTCTACACTATCGCGTATGAAGATCAGCCGGTGGTGCTGATCCAGGCCGAGCCGCAGAGAAAACTGCGGTTTTCCAACATCATCGAAATCCAGATCAGAAAATTCGTCAGGGATAAGCTGTCGATCGAGGTGCCCGCCGTATTCTGGCGTTTCAAAACGGACAATAGCGAAATACCCGGGCCGGAACAGGCCGATTACGAGTTCGAAGAACAACCACCCTCATCCCTGGCCGGTGACCAAGCCCGCTCCTCCGCACAACAAGCATCGCCCCAGGTAGAAAAAGCAAAGAGCGTAGGAGAATCCATGGAGCAGGAAAGCACCTTCCATCTCTCCCCCCACCTGACCGTGGACAACATGCAGGTGGAAGAAGTCGACATCTCGATGGGCGAGTTCGACGAATTTCTCAAGGGCGCAGCCAGCGCACGAAAAAAGGATCAACAGCCATGACCAGCAACACTGAAACCTCAATGGAACAGCGCATCCTGCGCGTAATGCGCAAGGTGCTGGGGAGTGTCGTCAAGGACACCACACCGCAGCCCGGTATGCAGCACGTCCTGTCGGATCAGACCATCGAAGATATCAAGGCCTGCTTCGCGCTGATTGCCGCAAGGGAAATGGAACTGGCCAAGGAAGCCGGGATTGCGCAGGAAAGACCGCATTTCACCGACGAGCCGCAAAAGGCCAAGGTCGTGCCGATCAACATCTCCGGCTTGCGCAACAACAAACCGAAAGAATAAAGACGCTTCACTGATTTCCCTCATCCCAACCTTCTCCCAGAGGGAGAAGGGGCAATGGGGAGAGTCGTTTGTTTTTATTTGCGGTGCTTCACGCAGTACAGCTTGGTCTGGTTATTATCGTACTCGACCAGGAAACTGCCCTGCGCCGACCTCAGCACCTTGTTCCCCGAAAACGGCAGATACTCGATGCCTTCCATTTCCAGCATTTTTTTCCTGGCCGAGTCGAGCGTCTCCCTGAATATCACTCCCAGAAACAAATATCGACTGTCTTCGGTACTGACGAAAATATCCGTCATCACCATATCGAAAATTTTCTGATCCGGGTCGAGCTTGAACCAGTACGCTTCGCCTTCGGTCTTGTATGGAAATTTATAGAAACGGGTCAGGTAATCCTTGAAATAATCAGGGTCGATGTGGTCGCGGCACAGCAGCGCATTGCCGATCACCGGTTCGAAGGTGGTGGGCGCGGCAAAAATCGGCGGCGCCAAGCCCATCAGCGCCACACATAACCCACCGACTATCCATTTATTCATTTGCATCGCCCCAGTGACAACAAACCCACGCTCAACGATAATAAACCAAATTCATCCCGATAATAAACCGGAGGACGCATGAGAATCGAAACCATCGCCGTGCATGGCGGTTATTCACCCGAACCGACGACCAAGGCTGTCGCCACGCCGATCTACCAGACCACCTCTTTTGCGTTCGACTCGACCCAGCACGGCGCCGACCTGTTCGACCTCAAGGTACCTGGCAACATCTACAGCCGCATGATGAACCCGACCTGCGACATGCTGGAAAAGCGCGTGGCTGAAATGGAAGGCGGCGTCGGTGCCTTGGCACTGGCTTCGGGCATGTCGGCAATCACCGCCGCCATCATGACCATCACTGAGGCCGGCGACAATATCGTCGCCACCAGCACGCTCTATGGCGGCACCTACAACCTGTTTGCCCACACCCTGCCGCAATATGGCATCGAGACACGATTTGCCGATTATCGCGATATTTCCAGCTTCGAAAAACTGATCGACGCCAAGACCAAGGCGATCT
>JAQTNE010000007.1 GCA_028713975.1 Sulfuricella sp. | reverse complement strand
GACTTGATCCCTCTAAAGGTTCGTTGAAGACCACAACGTTGATAGGTCGGGTGTGGAAGCGCAGTAATGCGTTAAGCTAACCGATACTAATTGACCGTGAGGCTTGATCCTATAACCTTAAGCGCAATTTAAAAGATACAATATCCCACTTTACTTCTTCCAGTTTTTAGCCGAAGGGAACACAGCCCCTTCAGCAGCCAGTTATGCTTGGCGGCCATAGCAGTTTGGACCCACCTGATCCCATCCCGAACTCAGAAGTGAAACGAACGTGCGCCGATGATAGTGTGGATTACCCATGTGAAAGTAGGTCACCGCCAGGCTCCTTATAAGACGAACCCCCTCAGCGAAAGCTGCAGGGGGTTTTGTTTTTTATGCGCCCTTTGGTCTTTGTTGCTAGAACCCCAAGGAGTATGGAATACTGGAATTGACTGCGCAGCCGAGCCGTAATCGGATCTGCTGTTTAAAATTTAGAAGGAAACTGTGGCCTGCTCTCGATTAAGTTCGCCCGGATTCTCTGATAAAGTAGCGGCTGTCTCGTAATTCGGATACCCAGGAAAGCTCAACATGGAAAGTTATAAGCTCGTTCTCCCCGAACATCTCAACCATTACGGCTACCTTTTCGGCGGTAACATGCTTAAGTGGATCGACGAGATATCCTGGATTGCCGCCAGCCGGGACTATCCCGGCTGCAACTTCGTCACCGTCGCCATGGACAAGGTGGAATTCCACAAGGGCGTGGGGCAGGGCTCGATCCTGCGCTTCTCCATTCAGCGTATGCGCGAGGGCAAGACCTCCGTGCAGTACCATGTGGATGTCTATTGCGATGACATCGAAAGCGGTAGCGAAGACCTCATCTTCGCTACCAATGTCACTTTCGTCTGCCTGGACCGGCAAGGACAAAAAGTGCGGCTCCAGCAGTCGGTGCCCCTGTCCTAGCCATTCCCTCCTTGTGGGTAAGGCGCGCGCATGACCTTCCCCCGATTGTGCAATGGGTGCCCAATGGCGTTTTTGTGCATATGCCGCATGTGCTAACATGCCTTTATCGCAACCCATTCTTCTAACGTGAAACCCCTGACTTTTGCTGTGTTGCGCCTGCTCTCCGATGGCGAATTCCATTCCGGCGAGGCGATGGCGCGGCAGTTGAACGTATCTCGCGCTTCCATCTGGCAGGCTATGCGCTTCCTCGATGAAGCCGGTGTGGACGTGTTCCGGGTGCCGGGGCGCGGCTACCGGTTGCGCGAAGCCTTGCACTGGATTGACCGGGAAAAAATCGTCACCGCATTGGGCGAAAGGGCCGATCTATTCGATTTGGAAGTTGTCGATAGCACCGATTCAACCAATAGCCGGATGTTGCAAAAGGCCGTGCAGGGAGCACGGCATGGCAGTTGTGTGATCACCGAGATGCAGACTGCCGGGCGTGGCCGGCGTGGCCGTGAGTGGCATGCCAACCTGGGCGGCAGTCTGACATTTTCTCTGTTGTGGCGTTTCAATCAGGGTGCAGGCTTCTTGTCCGGCTTGAGCCTTGCGGTCGGTGTCGCGCTGATGCGTGCATTGAGCCAGGCTGGTATATCCGGCACCGGCCTGAAGTGGCCGAACGACGTGCTGCACCAGCACCGCAAGCTGGCCGGCATTCTGATCGAATTGCAAGGCGATATGCTGGGGCCGAGCGCTGCGGTGATCGGGATCGGACTCAATTTCAAACTTTCCAACCAGGTATTGAACCGGATCGACCAGGCGGCAGTGGATGTCCAATCCATCACCGGCAATGCGCCCGAGCGCAACCTGTTTCTGGCTCACACTTTGCTGCACTTGGCCGACGTGCTGCATGAGTTCGAGGAAGGCGGGTTTTCCTGCCTGCGCGGCGAATGGCTTTCGCACCACGCCTATCATGAAAAACTGGTTCGGCTGACCTTGCCAGACGGCAGCCAGCACCAGGGACATTTGCTGGATGTGGCCGAAGATGGCGCGCTGCTGGTACGCACTGCGGCAGGCAAGCAACGTTTTACTTCCGGTGAAATCAGCTTGCGCGGGGCAGCAGCATGATACTCGCGGTGGATGTCGGCAACACCCGGATAAAATGGGGGGTTCATGACGGGAAGTCGTGGCTGGAGAAGGGCTGGGTTGCCACCAGAGAGGCAGACCGGCTAAGCGATTCCTGGGAGCATTACGCGCAACCTGACCGAATCGTGGCATCGAATGTCGCCGGGCCGGACGTCGTGGGCCAGGTGAAAAAGGCCAGCAAGCGATGGGCGACGGAAATTCAATGGATCGCCGCGGCACAGAGCCAGTGCGGTGTTCGTAATGGTTATGAAAACCCGGTGCAGCTCGGCAGCGATCGTTGGGCGGCACTGATCGCCGCTCGCCTCATCGCGCCGAAGGGTTGCATCGTGGTCAATGCGGGCACCGCAATGACCGTGGATGCGTTGTCCGCTGAAGGCGTGTTTCTGGGCGGGCTGATTGTCCCCGGTCTGACAACGATGCGCCGGGCGCTGGCCGAAAATACCGCTGCCGTCGAGGCGGAAGGGGGCGGTTTCAGGGATTTTCCCGGCAATACCGCCGATGCGGTTTATAGCGGTGCTTTGTCGGCACTGGCCGGTGCTGTCGGCTACATGGCGGCGGAATTGTCCAAGGTGCAGCCGGAGACGCCGATCTGCCTGCTTAGCGGTGGCGATGCAAAATTTCTGTTGCCGTTACTGTCCGGGAAAGTGACGATGGTAGATAATCTGGTGCTGGATGGACTGATCAGGATTGCAATGAAATGAAATGGATCTTCGCAATACTGCTGGTTATCAATGTCCTGTTCTTTACGGTGATGCGGCTCGCCAGCAGTCATGGCACCGAATCTCTGCAGGGGCATGAGCCGGTAAAAGCAGAAAAAATAAAGCTGTTGGCCGAACCGGTTAAAAAGCCGGAGCCCACGGAAAAGCCGGGAGAGGTGATAGGCGTAGCCAAGCCCAATGTCTGCCTGGAATGGGGGACTTTTTCCGGAAATGAGGCAAAGCGTGCGGCGCAGGCGCTGGAAAAACTGCAACTCGGCAGCAAACAGATACAGCATAAGGCCGAAAAGCCGAAAGGCTACTGGGTTTATATTGCACCACGCAAAACGTTACTGGAAGCGCAGAATAAAATGGCCGAATTGAAAGGGTTGGGTATTCAGGACGCCTTCATTATCCGCGAGGGTTCGAAGTGGAAGTATGCGGTCTCATTAGGGATTTTCTCTACCGCCGAGTCCGCTGCAAAATACCTTGGACAGCTACATGAAAAAGGGGTCAAAGCGGCTATTTCCGGGTCACGTAGCCAGGAAGTCGATGCCATCGCATTTCAGATCAAGGATGTCAGCGACAGCATGGCCGCAACATTGACCAAGCTGAAACTGGATTTTCCCGGCAGCGAACTGAAGGCGCTGGAGTGCAAAAAACCGGACGACGCGGTGCAATGACCGAAAAAGCGCTGAAGCTCTTCTAAGGGAACAGCTTGCCGGGGTTCAGTATCTGGTTGGGATCGAACACGCGCTTGATCTGTTTCATCAATTCCAGAGTTGGTGCGTCAATCTCACGGCTGACATAGGCGCGCTTTTCCCTGCCCACGCCGTGCTCTCCAGAAAGCGTGCCATCAAGTTTCAAGACCAGGTCAAAAACCTCATCCAGACAGGCTTCTGCCCGCTGCATTTCATCCGCAATATCCGGGTTGACCAGCAGGTTGACGTGGATGTTGCCGTTGCCGGCATGGCCGAAATTCACGTTGGCGATACGGTATTTTCCGCTCAAATCTTCCAGCCCTTGCAGCAGTTCGGGCAGCCTTGAAACCGGCACCACGATATCCTCGTTGATTTTTTTCGGGGCAATGTCGCGCAACAGCGGCGACAGTGCCTTGCGCATCGCCCACAGCGTGGCGGGGTCGGCGGTGGCTTCGGCGGTAATCAAACCGGGATTTTTGCATGCCTGTCGAATGGCGCGTGCGCTGTCGGCGATTTCGGCTTCTCCGCCATCCACCTCGATCATCAGCATCGCTCGTGAATTTTCCGGCAGCAGGTCGGGATGGCGACCGCGTATCAGGTCGAGCGCGGCGCCGTCGATGAATTCCAGCGCGCTGGGAATGTGCGGTTGCGCCATGATGGCCGAGATCGCCCGTGCGCAACTGGCGATATCGGCGTAGTGAGCGGTGATGCCGCCCACCGCCTGCGGCAGCGGCGTGAGCTTGAGCGTGGCTTCAGTGACCACGGCGAGAGTGCCTTCCGAGCCGATGACCAGGCGGGTGAGATCGTAGCCGACCACGCCCTTGGTGGTATAACAGCCGGTCTTGATGATTTCGCCTGCGCCCGTCACCGCCGTTAGCCCCAGCACATGGTCGCGGGTGACGCCGTATTTCACGGCATGCGGGCCGCCGGCACAGGTGGCGAGATTGCCTCCGATGCTGCAATAGGCGCTGCTGGATGGGTCGGGCGGCCAGAAAAATCCATGCAGGCGTACCGCGTCCTGAATCTCCTGGTTGAGCACGCCCGGTTCGGCGACGATCACGCGGTTGGCCGGGTCGATATGGAGAATCTTGCGCATTCGTTCCAGCGATAGCGCCAATCCGCCCTGCTCCGGCACGCTGCCGCCAGAGGTGCCGGTGCCTCTACCGCGCGGTGTGACCGGCACGTGGTACTGGTTGCAGAGCAGGATAATGTCGCGTACCTGTCCGGTGTCGAGTGCGAATGCCACCGCCTCGGGTGGAAAAATTTTCCGGCTGTTGTCGTAGGCGTAGGCGTAGCAGTCAACCGGGTCGGTGAGAAGATTCTCCGTACCGACGATGCGTTGAAGCCGGTCAAGGAATTCGGCGGCAAGCATCAGAGGCTGCGGATCTTCGCCAGTGTCGCCGTGGTCGAGCGCTGGTGCAGGAACGGGATGGAATGGACTGCGCCGCCCCAGCCTTGCACTTCACGCGCACCGACGATGTCGGCCACGGCCCAGTCGCCGCCCTTGACCAGCACGTCCGGCTTGCAGGCGAGGATCAGGTTGAGCGGCGTGTCTTCATCGAATCCGATGGCAAGGCTGATGCTCTCGAGTGCCGCCAGCACCGCCATGCGGTCATCTAGTGAGTTCACCGGCCGGTCATTGCCTTTGCCCAGGCGTTTGACCGAGGCATCTGAATTGACCCCGATGATCAGGCTGGCGCCCAAGGCACGCGCCTGTGCCAGATAGGTGACGTGACCGCGGTGGAGGATGTCGAAGCAGCCATTGGTGAACACCAGCGGGCGCGGCAGTGCGGCGATGCGGTCTTTCAGATGGTCTGGAGTGCAGATTTTGTGCTCAAACACTGGGGCAGGAAGTGCGCTCATCAGTCGAGATATTCGAATACCTTGACCACTTTTTGCACTCCACCGGTGGTGCGGGCAATTTCCACTGCATTGTCCGCCTCCTTGCGGGTCACCAGGCCGAGCAGATAGACCACACCATTTTCGGTCACCACCTTGACATGGTTGACCTGGAATTTACCCTGATCCACGAAGCGTACCTTGACCTTGGAGGTCAGGTAAGTGTCATTGCTGCGTGCTGTGTAGGAGCTGATGCCGGCAATCGCAAGTTCGTTGAGGACATTGCGTGCGCCGGTGACGCTGCGGACGATTTGTTCCGCATCCTGCTTCGCCGCTTCGGTCGGAACCTCGCCGGTCATCAGGACATTGCGGTTGTAGCTGGTCACGTTGATGTGAACCGTATCCTTGAATTTATCGTTGAGGCGAGTGCTCGCTTTCAGCTCGATGCCTTCGTCTTCGACATAAGCACCGGCGGTGCGGCGATCCTCGGCCATCAGCACGCCGGTTCCGGCGCCGGTAGCAACGACGGGAAAGCAGCCTTGCAGATTGATGATGGAAAGGGCAAGCAGGATCAGATAGGTTGCCCTCACCCCAGCCCTCTCCCGCATGCGGGAGAGGGGGACGCGGAGCGCCTTCAGCGTGTTTTCATGGTTTGGCATTTATTCAACTCCCAGTAACAGGCAATCAATGGCATCGCAAAGGCAATGGATGGCGGTAATGTGGATTTCCTGGATATGAGCGGTGCGGTCGCCGGGTGCGCACAGGTGGATGTCACCCGGCAGCAGATCTTCAGCCATCTGGCCGCCGCCCTTGCCGGTCAGTGCGATCACGCTCATGCCGCGGTCATGAGCGGCGGCGATTGCCTGGATCACGTTACGGGAGTTGCCGCTGGTGGAGATGGCGAGCAGCAAATCGCCGGAATGTCCCAAAGCGCGCACCTGCTTGGAAAAAATCTGGTCGAAGCTGTAATCGTTGCCGATCGAGGTAATCGTCGAAGTATCGGTGGTCAGGGCGACTGCGGCAAGCCCCGGGCGCTCCATCTCGAAACGGTTGAGCAACTCCGCAGAGAAATGCTGGGCGTCGGCAGCCGAGCCGCCATTGCCGCAAGCGAGGATTTTTCCGTCGGCCAGCAGGCATTGCACAACGCGCTCCGCCGCATCGGCGATCGGGTTTGCGAGAACATCCACCGCCTGTAATTTGAGGTGGGCGCTTTCGGTAAAGTGGTGACTGATTCTACTGATTAGATCCATAGCTTGGAAAAATTCGTTGTTCCTAAAATTGTCTATTGCACGGATCATTCGCCAAAGGCGTTCTTGATCCACTCAATGTCATTATCCCGCAGGCCGCGCAACAATACCACATCGAAGCGGCAGGCGGGCATGGCGGTTTGCCGTTGCAGATAATGCCGGGCGGCGAGCGTGATTTTGTGCTGTTTGCGCCCGGTGATGCTGGCAGCAGCGCCGCCGAATGCGTCGCTTTCACGTAGCCGGACTTCGACAAACACCAGCACGTCGCGGTCGCGGCAGACCAGATCGATTTCGCCGAAACGGCAGCGATAGTTGGTTTCGATCAACTGCAATCCCTGCCGCTGTAAAAATTTGGCGGCTAGTTGCTCGGCTTCGACCCCCCGGTTACCTGGGTTCACCAAGGTTATTCGGGTCGGCGAATTCGACGGCCACCGCTATGCCTTCCCGGAATTGCGCGAGCGCCATTTCGCGCGTGAAATGGTGTGCGGCGAGGCTGATTTGTCCGGTGACGCCATCCAGCACATTGCCTTCAGCCAGTTGCGGATTTTGCGCCAGCAAAGTGGCGATGCGGAAAGCATCAATGCCCAGGGCGTAAAGCCGCTGTTGTTCAATAGAGAAATTTTCAGCGCGCGGGTAGACCATCACGGCGGGATTGTCAGGCACCAGAAGCCAGGGCATTTCTGAAAAAATCACCCCATTCAGGTCGACATTCCGGCCAATTTCCCGGTTGCCGCTAAAAACCATCGAAGTGGCGTAAGTGGGAATATTGGCGTCCAGGTAGGGGCGCACCATCCGGGCCAGGCTGGCATCGGCGGCGAGGAAGATCATGTCTGCCGGATACTTGATGACCTTGTCGTGCAATGCCGGGTAGCGGGCCTCGTCAGGGGGGATTGCCGCCTGCCCTGCCAATTTCCCGCCCATTTCGCGCCATGTGTCGGCAAACGCCTGCTGTACCCGTTTCGCCAGCGGTGTATTGGCGGTTATGGTCAGCGCCGTGCGCCAGCCATCGTTAAAGGCGCGCCGTGCGGCATTGCGGGCCTCGCCTTCCACCGTCAAACCGAACAGATAGAGATTTTCAGGGAGGGTTATTTCCCCTTCCGGGTAGTTCAAGGCAAGGGTCGGCACTGTTACCAGACCGCTTTTCGCCAGCGTAGTGACCGCATTACGGGTTAATGGGCCGATCACGATTCTGGCTCCGGCTTGTAACGCTTGCCGGTATGTGGACACAATATCTTCGGGGCGGCTGCTGGTAGGGTAGACTTGCAGCGGCAGCACCGCCGGAATTTGTATGGCGGCAGCGGCAATGGCGCCTTGCCTGACTGCTTCGGCGGCTGGCCCGAACGAGGTGGAATTGAGCGGCAGCAGCAGCGCGATAGATGATTTCGCGGTATCGCCTTCTGGTATTGCCGTTACCTTCGGCGGCAACGGCGCAGCCAGTGGAACGGTTTCAACCAACGGTTCTTCGGCAGCTTCGGCCTTGGTCGCTGGCACCGCCGGTTTTGCCGGGGAGTTTTGTGCTGGCTGCGAAAAAGTTTTTTCCACGGCCTCGGCAAGACGGGACGAGGACGCGCATCCGCTATTGTAGAATGCGGTTAACAGGATGAACAGAAAGGTGAGGACACGTTGCATCAGCAAAATAACCCGGCAGTAAAAGGCACATTATATGTAGTTGCCACGCCGATTGGAAATCTGCAGGATATCACCCTGCGTGCGCTGGACATCTTGCGCAGCGTCGATGCCATTGCCGCCGAGGATACCCGCAATACGTCCCACTTGCTCAACCATTTCGCCATCGGCGCAAAGCTGATGGCATTGCACGAGCACAACGAGTACCAGGCCGCCGCCAGATTGATCGAGATGCTCCAGTCGGGCAAGTCGCTGGCACTGGTGTCTGATGCCGGCACACCGGCGGTGAGTGATCCCGGCGCACATCTGGTTGCCAAGGTGCGCGAGGCGGGCTTGCCGGTCGTGCCGGTTCCCGGCGCAAATGCGGCGGTCAGCGCCTTTTCGGCGGCAGGAATCACGGCGCCGCATTTTCTGTTCTACGGCTTCCTGCCGCACTCATCCTCGGGGCGCAAGCGCGAACTGGCCGCGCTGAAAAATTTGCCCTATACCTTGGTGTTTTATGAATCGCCCCACCGCATTCTCGCGAGCATGGCGGATCTGCGCGAAGTGCTGGGTGGCGGGCGCACCGTCACGATCGCGCGTGAATTGACCAAGCTGTTCGAAACCATCCATACCAGCATGCTGGAAGCCGCGCTGGATTGGCTCGAGGCCGACCAGAACCGGCAAAAGGGCGAGTTTGTGCTGCTGGTGTCAGGCGCCGAGATTGCCGAGACAGACGGGGTTGGTGAGGAGGCGCAGCGCATGCTGCAAATCCTGCTGGCGGAAATGCCTCTCAAGCAGGCGGTGAAACTGGCTGCCGAGATCAGCGGCGAAAAGAAGAACACGCTTTATGAATTGGCGTTGCAGTTGAAGGCGCCCGACCATAAGCCGGCTGGGCCGGGAAACGACAGCTAACCGCTTTCCGCTTCTACGTTTTGTCGGAAGAAGTATCGCCGGCATGTTTTTTGAGGTGGCTTTCGAGTGCCTCGCGCACGGCATGCCGGATGTGTTCGCGCGAATTGTCGAGCAGCTCGGCCAAGGCGCGATCCAGCGTGGCGGCAAATTCTATCGCGATGCGATCTTCCAGTTCACGAACCAAGAATTCTTCTGCCCGGCACAGGGCTTCTTCATCCAGCGAGAGGTTCGTGGCCGGTGTTTCTCCATCGGCATGATCGGTTGGCACGGGTTCGACAGGCGGGATGGTTTCTTCGTCGATGTCCGCTTCGGATTTGCCGGTTTTTACGGGGGGTAACGCGTCGGTCAGCAGCGGGATCGTGCTGGGCTCGGCGACGACTTCAGACAGCACCGGGATCGTTGCGCGGGCTGCCTGCTGTCCTGCTTCCGCAGGCTCTTGCGACGAGGGAGCGCCGGTACGATGCCGGGTCAACAGGGCATCTACCTTTCCGAGCACGTCCGGTTCGCCGTTGACGGAATTCATTTAACCGGCCTTTTTGCCAATATCGTGGGATTTGATTTCATAGCCCCGGTCACGATAGAACCGAAAGCGTTCGCGTGCTGCGACACGGTCGTTTTCTTCTTCGCTGACGATTTCGATCAGACGGTGGAAGCGGCTGAAGAACAGGGGCTGTTCGTTGCACAGGCTGAGCAGGATATCGTCGTGTGCCAGCGGTTCGGCGAGATGGTCGACAATTACCGGGGTGACGGGAGAAAGCTTGTCCGAAGTGCGGCAATGGGGGATGAAGCTGATGGCCGGCGCACTCCACAGCCGCTTGAGCATTTGATCCGTGGTTTCCGCGTCGGGCGTATACACCATGACACGCCGGCCCTGCTCCAATGCCTTGGCGCAGAGCCGGCAAGCGGTCTGGTATTTATCGGCGGCGTGAGTGTAGAAGTCGATTTGGGTCATATTAAAACAAGCGCTTTTCACCATTGCCCCCTCTCCCGTCTCGCCGTGGTCGCTGCGCAGCAGCGGGAACCCGGCGGGGACACTCCTTGCGGGTGCAGGGAGAGGGTTGGGGAGAGGGGAATTGCGTGATCAGCCCGCTTTGCATTTATCAACCAGAAAATGCACCAGCAGCGGTACCGGTCTTCCGGTCGAACCTTTTTCCTTGCCGGATTTCCATGCGGTGCCGGCGATATCCAGATGCGCCCAGTCGTATTTCTTGGCGAAACGCGACAGGAAGCAGGCGGCGGTAATCGTGCCGGCCTGACGCCCGCCGATATTAGCCATGTCGGCGAAATTGCTCTTCAGCTGTTCCTGATACTCATCCCACAGCGGCAATTGCCAGGCCCGGTCGCCGGTGTATTCGCCGGCTTGCAGCAATTCGCGGGCAAGGGCGTCGTGGTTGCTGAGCAGGCCGGAGGCCTGGCCGCCCAGAGCGATGACGCAGGCGCCGGTGAGGGTGGCAATATCCACGACCGCTGCCGGCTCGAAACGTTCGGCATAGGTGAGCGCGTCGCACAGGATCAGGCGGCCTTCGGCATCGGTATTGAGGATTTCGATGGTTTGTCCGGACATGCTGGTGACGACGTCGCCGGGCTTGCTGGCATTGCCGTCCGGCAGATTTTCGCAGGACGGGATAATGCCCACCAGATTGATCGGCAGCTTGAGTTGCGCCACCGCTTGGAAAGTGCCGAGCACGCTGGCGGCGCCGCACATGTCGTACTTCATTTCGTCCATCTCGGCACCGGGCTTGAGAGAGATGCCGCCGGAATCGAACGTGATGCCCTTGCCGACCAGAACCAGCGGTTTCTGCTTCTTGCCGCCTCCCTGGTATTGCAGCACGATCAGCTTGGCCGGCTGGCGGCTGCCGCGCGCGACTGAAAGCAGTGAGCCCATTTTGAGGGCTTCCATGTCTTTCTGCTCCAGCACTTCCAGCTTGAGTTTGTGGGTTTTGGCCAGTTCCTGCGCCTGCTGGGCGAGGTAGGTTGGAGTGCAGATGTTGCCGGGCAAGTTGCCGAGATCCTTGGCGAGGTTCATGCCTGCGGCAATCGCCTGCCCGTGCGCGGCGGCCTGTTCGCCGATGGCGAGTTCGCTGCGCGGCACGTTGAGGATGATCCGGCGCAGTGGGCGTCGGGTTTCTTCCTGCTGGCTTTTCAGGCGGTCAAAACGATAGACGCTTTCCATTGCAACCAGCACGGTCTGTTCGATTTTCCATGCCGTGTCGCGGTGTTTGACCGGGAGTTCGGTAAGGAAAATCGAAGCTTCAATCGAGCCGGTATCGCCCAGGGTTTTGATTGCGACACGCACGGCATCGCGGTATTCCTTGTCCTTGAATTCGCGCTCCTTGCCCAGCCCCACCAGCAGTACGCGCTCACTTGGGGTGTTGGGGAGGTTATGCAGCAACAAGGTGGTGCCGGATTTTCCGTCCATGTCGCCGCGGCGGATAATGTCGCGCAGGGCGTGGCCGGAAATCTGGTCGATTGATTCGCCAGCCGGGGAGAGTTTGCGCGATTCGAACACGCCGACCACGATGCAGGCGGAACGCTGTTTTTCCGGGATACTGCTTTTTATGCTAAATTCCAACTTTTACTCCTTAAATTTTCTTGATTCTCGTGTGCCGAGCTTTCTTCATGAAATTTGATCTCCGGCAATTATCGGCAGACTGCCACTTAAAAGTCAAAGAAAACCTCGAATGCTGATTTTCCGCCGTTCCCTGCTGCGCGAGATGGCCAACAATGCCTTGCTGGTTTTCTCGGTGCTATTGATGATCACCCTGACCACGATGCTGATCCGTTTCCTCGGGCAGGCGGCCAGCGGCGCTCTGGCCAATGAGGCGGTGGCCGCCTTTCTCGGCTTCAGCATTATCGGCTATTTACCGGTGTTGCTGTCCTTGACGGTGTTTATCGCCGTGTTGATGACGCTGACCCGCTGCTACCGCGACAGCGAAATGGTGGTGTGGTTTACCGCCGGGCTGAGCGTTACGGCATGGGTGCGCCCGGTGGTTGCTTTTGCTGTACCGGCGGTGTTTGCTATCGCAGTTTTGAGTCTGGTTATCTCGCCGTGGGCGCTGAGAAAAAGCGACGAGTACCGGCAGCAGATGGATAGCCGCGATGATATGTCCTCGGTGGCGCCCGGCGTGTTCAAGGAATCCAAGCATGTTGAACGGGTCTACTTCGTGGAAAGTTTTGCCGACGCGGGAAACACGGTAAGCAATATTTTTATGCGATCAATCCAGCACCAGAAGCTCGGCATTCTGGTGGCACGGCACGGCTACCAGACGGTTTCCCCGAATGGCGATCGCTACCTGATGCTGCTCAATGGCCGGCGCTATGAGGGCACACCGGGCATGCCGGATTACAAGGTCATGGCCTTCGAGCGCTACGCCATCCGAATTTACGCTTTCGAGGCAAGCCTGAGTGCGCTGACCCAGAAATCCTTGTCCACGCTGATGCTGCTGCAAGACCGTTCGTCCGCCAATATGGGCGAACTGCTGTGGCGTGTGGGGCTGCCTCTCAGCGCCTTCGTGCTGGCCTTGATGGCGATCCCGTTAAGCTTCGTCAATCCGCGTGCAGGGCGCTCACTCAACCTGATTATGGCGGTGCTGCTGTACATGATCTACAGCAATTTCATCAGTATTAGCCAGGCATGGGTGGCGCAGGATAAATTGCCCTTATATATCGGGATGTGGCTGGTGCATGGCGTGATGGCGGCGGTTATGCTGTTCCTGTTTTATCGCCGCCTCGTGCTGACGCCATTCTATCTGTCCTGGTTCAGGAGCGGGGTTCCGTGGCGGCGAGGGGCGCGCTCATGAAAATCCTCAATCGCTACCTGGCGCATGAAATGTATTCGGCGACGCTGCTGGTATTTTCGGCGCTGCTCATGCTGTTTGCCTTTTTTGACCTGATTCATGAGCTGGGCGACCTTGGCAAGGGCAATTATCGCTTGATGAGTATTCTCGGCTATGTGCTGCTTTCTCTGCCGGGCCATATTTATGAGCTGTTTCCTATCGCCGCCCTGATCGGGACCCTGTTCGCCCTGGCGCAATTGACTGCCCATTCCGAGTTTACCGTGATGCGCGTGTCGGGGCTGTCCTCGCCGCGTATCGCATGGTCGCTGGCAAAAGCCGGACTGCTGTTCGTGGTGTTGACATTCATCTTCGGTGAATTCATTGCCCCACCCAGTGAGCGCGCGGCGCAACAGTTGCGGCTGAAGGCCACCAGTTCGGTGGTGGCGCAGGAATTTCGCTCCGGGCTGTGGGTGAAAGATGCGGGAAATTTCGTCAATATCGAAGAGGTGTTGCCGGACGCCACCATGCAAGGCGTAAAGATTTATGAATTCGACCCCGATTTCCGCTTGCGTACCATCAGCTATGCCAAACATGGCGAGCATGTGGCCGAGAACCGCTGGCGCTTGACGGACGTGGCGCAGACCCGGTTCGAGCCAGGCAGAACAATCGTCAGCACGCTACCCCAGGCCAACTGGTTCTCAGTGCTGACCCCGGATATTCTCAATGTGCTGCTGGTCGTGCCGGAGCAGATGTCCGCCTGGAACCTTTATTTTTATGTCGAGCATCTGCGCGATAACAAGCAGAAAACCACGCGCTACGAGATCGCCTTGTGGTCGAAGCTGGCCTATCCTTTCGCGGTTCTGGTGATGGTCATGCTGGCACTGCCTTTTGCCTATTATCAAGGGCGTTCCGGCGGCGTGAGCGCAAAAATATTTGCCGGCATCATGCTGGGCCTGACTTTTCATCTGCTGAACCGGCTGTTTGCGCATCTTGGGTTATTAAGCGATTGGCCGCCGATGTTCAGCGCCATTTTTCCGATGTTGTTTTTTCTCGGCGCGGCGATGGTGATGATGTGGCGAGTGGAAAGACGGTGAGGCGTAAAGGCAAAAGCGCTGCAAGAAATTTCGATTCTTACTTTTTAACCCGTATTACTTTTGTTTTCGCCATAAAGTCATGCCAGAACCGGCGTTCACCGTCGAACAGCGCCCACAGAATGCCAAAACCGAGTGGAATACCAATCAAGGCATAAGCGAATCGCAGACATGCCTGTTTCAGCCGGATCGGCTGGCCGTCTGCGCTCACCAGGCGCAGACCCCATGTTTTCATAGGTAGAGTCTGTCCGCCGTGTAGCCAGTAGCCGATGAAGTAGGTTGCCATCACCAGTAGCAGGTAAAGCTGGAAAATGATCCGGAGAGGCGGTGGCAGCGGCGGGTGGAAGGCGGCGGTAAAGATTGCGCTCGCAATGAACAGCACTGCGGCCAGCAGCAATACTTCGTAAAGCATGCTGGCAAGGCGGCGGGAAATGCCGGGGATTTCGGCGCGGTCTGGCATAACGGCAGGGAGGTAATTAGACGCAGTCAATCCGCTGCGGGTTTTGCGGTTTCTGTGCTGGGCTGGATGACTGGCACAGGCTCACTCTTTGGCGCTTCTTCCTGGGTCGGTTTGGGCGGCTCTGGAACCACGGGGGGCTTGATTTTGGTAGATGCCGCTTTGCGGCGTCGGAACTGTTCTTTTTTCTCCTCCGGCAGTTGTTGGTATTCCAGCCATTTTTTGCGGATTTCCTGCCGCTTTTCAGGCGACAATGCCTTTAATTTTTCGTATTTCTGGCGGGCCAGCGCACGTTCTTCCGGGGTCAGCGAGCTCCAATCCTTGAGTCTTTTCTGGACGCGTTGCTGCTCGGCCGGCTTCATGCCGGGATAGCGCTTGGCTACGCCAAGCAACCTTTTGCGCTGAATCGCCGACATCTTGTCCCATTCATCGAAAACAGGGGCAAGTATCTGTTTTTGTTGATACGTGAGTTCGACCCACTGGGGCTGCCGGGCTTCCGGTGCCGCGGTCGCTACACCCTGAGCCAGAAGGCCAAGGGCGAGCGCTACTCCTGCGACGAGCTTTCTAGCCATACATCGAATCCATTATCAACAAAAACGTGGATAGGCAAATCCTGAGCCAGCAGATGGGCATCGATTTCCGATACGTCATTCATCTGCTGGGTTGTCTGCCAGTAGGTGACGAACAGCAGCCCCAATACCAGCACCATCAACGGCACCCAGGCACGGAATGGCGTATGGGCGCGGTGGTGGCCGCCGCTGCTACCGCCGCCGTGAGCCCATGCCAGGCTGAAACTGTGATGAGGTTTGGCATGGGCTTCCAAGGCGTGCCGCCGCGCCGCCTGAAGGCGGTATTGCAAGCGGCTGTCGAGATCGGACGTGCCGTAATCGAGATGTGCGATAATTTTTTTTGCCAGATCGTGTTCATTCATGGCTCAATTCCCTTCGACTTCAAGAAGGCCGCCACAGCGTGGGTGGCCCGAGAGCAATGCGTCTTGACGCTGCCTTCGGAACAACCCATCGCGGCAGCGGTTTCAGAAACATCCAGTTCCTCCCAATAACGCAGCAGGAATGCTTCCCGTTGACGCGCTGGTAAATTTTCCAGTGCCTTTTCAATTAATTTAACAAGTTGCGAGCGCTCCAGAGTCTCGGCTGGCCGGTTGTGCTTGTTGGAGTCATCCGCCACTTCCAAAGTTTCCAGGGGGTCGAACTCTTCATCCTGGTTTGACGAGAACAGGGACGACAGCGGAGTGGTCCACAGCGAGCGCACTTTCTGGCGCCGGTAATAGTCGCGGATCGTGTTTTGCAGTATCCGCTGGAACAGCATCGGAAATTCTCCGACGGGCTTGTCCGGATATTTCTCCGCAAGCTTGGTCATGGCGTCCTGCACGATATCCAGCGCGGTATGTTCGTCACGAACGGCAAATAGCGCCTGTTTGTAGGCGCGTCGCTCGACTTCGGCAAGAAACGTTGAAAGTTCCCGGTGGGTGGCCAGTGGAAAGGTTCCTGATTTAGCGTAATTCAACATATCTTAAACAAATAAAGGAAAAAAAGCAGGGATTTCTGCAAGTTTGAACTTGGTGGCTTGGGCGCTTTAATGGCAAAATGTCAGACTTGACCAAGTTGACGTCAACCATTAGTGTTCAAAGTTTCCCCCGAATGATTATTTAAGGCTGTTATATGGAATTGACGGGCGCAGAAATTGTCGTGCGCTGTTTGGCGGAAGAAGGGGTGGAATTCGTTTTCGGTTACCCCGGCGGCGCAGTGCTGAACATCTACGACGAAGTTTTCAAACAGGACAAATTCAAGCATGTCCTGGTCAGGCACGAGCAGGCCGCGGTTCACGCGGCTGACGGTTATGCCCGCGCAACCGGGCGAACCGGTGTGGCGCTGGTGACTTCCGGGCCGGGCGCGACCAATGCGGTGACCGGCATTGCCACCGCTTATATGGATTCGATTCCGCTGGTAGTGATTTCCGGGCAGGTGCCGACCGCCGTGATCGGCATGGATGCCTTCCAGGAAGTGGATATGGTGGGGATTACCCGCCCTTGCGTGAAGCACAATTTCCTGGTCAAGGATGTCAAGGACATCGCCGAGACCCTGAAGAAAGCCTTTTACATCGCGTCCACCGGTCGGCCCGGCCCGGTGGTGGTGGATATTCCCAAGGATGTGACGCAACTCAAGACCGAGTTCGCCTATCCGAAAAAAGTGACGATGCGCTCTTACAACCCTGTGATCAAAGGGCATACCGGGCAGATCAAGCGCGCAGCGCAGATGATTCTTGAGGCCAAGCGGCCAATGATCTATACCGGCGGCGGCGTGGTGCTGAGCAATGCAGCAGAAGAGCTGACCCGGTTTACGCGCCTGCTGGGTTTTCCCCTCACCAGTACCTTGATGGGGCTGGGCGGCTATCCGGGTAGCGACCCGCAGTTTACCGGCATGCTCGGCATGCACGGCACCTATGAAGCCAACATGGCGATGCAGCACTGCGACGTGCTGATTGCCATCGGCGCCCGTTTCGACGACCGGGTGATCGGCAACCCCGAGCATTTTTTCCAGGAAGGCCGGCGCATTATTCATATCGATATCGATCCCGCCTCTATCGCCAAGCGCGTGAAGGTCGACGTGCCGATTGTCGGTAACGTCAAGGACGTGCTGGCGGAGATGACCAAGCTGATTCTGGCCAGCAAGGAAACACCCGATCCGGCTGCGCTCAAGACCTGGTGGACGCAGATCGAGCTGTGGCGTTCGCGCGATTGCATGAAGTACGACCGCAACAGCGATCTGATCAAGCCGCAGTACGTGGTCGAAAAAATGCACGAAGTGACGCGCGGCGAGGCTTATGTGACCTCCGACGTTGGCCAGCACCAGATGTGGGCGGCGCAATACTACAAGTTCGACCAACCGCGCCGCTGGATCAATTCCGGCGGTCTCGGCACCATGGGTTTCGGTCTGCCGGCGGCGATGGGCGTGCAATTCGCCCACCCCGATGCAGCCGTGGCCTGCATCACGGGCGAAGGCAGCATCCAAATGAATATCCAGGAACTGGCCACCTGCAAGCAGTTCAACCTGCCGCTCAAGATCATCCTGCTCAACAACCGCTATCTTGGTATGGTGCGGCAGTGGCAGGAATTTTTTTACGGCAACCGTTATGCCGAATCCTACATGGACGCGCTGCCGGACTTCGCCAAGCTGGCCGAAAGCTACGGCCATGTCGGCATGAAGATCGAAAAGCCGGAGGATGTCGAAGGCGCATTGAAGGAGGCTTTCGGTCCCGAGTTGAAGGAGCGTCTGGTGTTCATGAACTTCATCACCGACCGGACCGAGAACGTCTGTCCCATGATCCCGGCAGGCAAGGGATTGAGCGAAATGATTTTGGTATAAGCATCATGAGACACATTATTTCCCTGTTGATGGAAAACGAGGCGGGCGCATTGTCCCGCGTAGCCGGTTTGTTTTCGGCGCGCGGCTACAATATCGAATCGCTGACCGTGGCGCCGACCGAAGACGAAACCCTGTCGCGCATGACCATCGTCACGCGCGGTTCGGATGACGTGATCGAGCAGATCACCAAGCAGCTCAACAAGCTGATCGACGTGGTCAAGGTGGTGGATTTGTCCGAGGCCGGCCACCTTGAGCGTGAGCTGATGCTGGTGAAAGTGCGCGCCGAGGGCGAATTGCGCGAAGAAATGAAGCGCATGTCGGATATTTTCCGTGGCCGCATCGTGGATGTCACCGAAAAAACCTACATCATCGAACTGACTGGCCCCGGCCACAAGCTGGATGCCTTCCTTGAGGCGCTGGACAAGGGCGCCATCCTGGAAACGGTGCGCACCGGCGCATCCGGCATCGGCCGAGGTGATAGAATATTGAAAATTTGAATTTTGAACCGCAGGGGACGCGGAGGACGCAGAGGGACAGCTTGTTTTGAAGGTTGCCTCCGCGTTCTCCGCGTCCTCCGCGGTTATTAAGTTAATTTATTGAAAGGGAAAACATGAAAGTTTATTACGACAAGGACGCGGACCTCTCCATTATCAAGGGCAAGAAGGTCACCATCGTCGGCTACGGTTCGCAAGGCCACGCCCATGCCGCCAACCTGAAGGATTCCGGCGTCAAGGTGACGGTCGGCCTGCGCAAGGGCGGCGCTTCCTGGGACAAGGCCAAGAAATCCGGTTTCACGGTGAAGGAAGTTGCCGAGGCAGTGAAGGGCGCCGACGTCATAATGATCCTGGTGCCCGATGAGCAGCAGCCGGACGTCTACCGCAACGACGTCGAGCCCAACCTGAAAAAAGGCGCTACTTTGGCGTTCGCCCACGGTTTCAATATCCATTACAATCAGATCCAGCCGCGCGCCGATCTCGATGTCGTCATGATCGCTCCCAAGGGCCCCGGCCATACCGTGCGTTCCGAATACCTCAAGGGCGGCGGCGTGCCTTCCCTGATCGCGGTCTACCAGGACGCTTCCAAGAAAGCCAAGAACGTTGCCCTGTCCTATGCGGCAGCCAACGGCGGCACCAAGGGCGGCGTGATCGAGACCAACTTCCGCGAAGAAACCGAGACCGACCTGTTCGGCGAGCAAGCCGTGCTGTGCGGCGGTTGCGTCGAGCTGGTCAAGGCCGGTTTCGAAACTCTGACTAACGCGGGTTATGCGCCAGAGATGGCCTATTTCGAGTGTCTGCACGAGCTCAAGCTGATCGTCGACCTGATGTACGAGGGCGGCATCGCCAACATGAACTACTCCATTTCCAACAATGCGGAATATGGTGAGTATGTCACCGGCCCGAAGGTGATCAACGAAGAGTCGCGCTGGGCGATGAAAGAAGCGCTGGACAACATCCAGAATGGCAATTATGCCAAGCGCTTCATTCTCGAAGGCAAGACCAACTACCCTGAAATGACCGCGCGTCGCCGTCTGAACGCCGAGCATCAGATCGAGGTGGTGGGCGCCAAGCTGCGCTCCATGATGCCGTGGATCGCCAAAAACAAGCTGGTAGATCAATCGAAAAACTAAAGTTCCAGGCGAGGGGCAAGAGGCTATTGGCAAGAAGGGAGATTTTCCCATCGCCTTTAGCCTATTGCCTCTAGCCTGAATTAACCATGTGCATAGGCATCGCTCCCCCCAAATTGAACAAAAATTATCCCCACCCGATTATTGCCCGCGAGGGCTGGCCGTTTCTGGCCGGCATCGTGGCGCTTTCACTGTTGGTTACGTTCCTGGCCGGTTGGCTGTGGGCGTTGCCGTTGTGGATCATCAGCCTGTTTGTATTACAGTTTTTTCGCGATCCGGGGCGCAACGTGCCGACCGAACGCAACCTGGTCATTGCGCCGGCAGATGGCCGCATTGTTGCGGTCGAGCGCGTCCAGGATGAATATCTCAAGCGCGAGGCGCTGAAAGTCAGCGTGTTCATGAACGTGTTCAACGTCCATTCCAACCGCAGCCCGGTGGATGGTGTGGTCGAGCAAATCTGGTATAACCCGGGAAAATTCATCAATGCCGATCTGGCCAAAGCCTCCACGGAAAACGAACGCAATGCCGTCTGGCTGCGCTCCGATTGTGGCTACGACATTACCTGCGTCCAGGTGGCTGGGCTGATTGCACGGCGCATTTTGTGTTACACCAAGCAGGGTGACTGGCTTGGTCGCGGCCAGCGTTACGGCTTCATCCGTTTCGGTTCACGCGTGGACGTGTACCTGCCGCTGACCGCCAGAGCGCGCGTCAGCATTGGCGACAAGGTTCGTGCCGGCGAAACCGTGCTGGCGGAATTGCCGCAGAATACCGGCTGAACTGCGCCTTCGCCATGAAGTCCTCTCCTCAATCCTCTCCCGCAAGCGGGCGAGGAGGCAAACGTGAAAGGCACTTGTTATGAACGAAGATCATAACCACGCCAACCACAAGCCGCTGCTGGATGGCCGCTTGCGCCGGCGTGGCATCTACCTGCTACCCAACCTGTTTACCACGGCGGCGTTGTTCGCGGGTTTCTACGCCATTGTCCAGGCCATGAACGGGCATTTCGAGCAGTCCGCCGTGGCGATTTTCATCGCCATGGTGATGGACGGGCTGGACGGACGGGTTGCTCGCCTCACCAATACCCAGAGCGAGTTTGGTGCGGAATACGATTCCCTTTCCGATATGGTGTCGTTTGGCGTGGCACCGGCCCTGGTGGTGTATGTGTGGGCACTCAAGGATATGGGCAAATGGGGCTGGATCGCCGCCTTCGTTTATTGCGCCGGGACGGCACTGCGTCTGGCGCGTTTCAACACCCAGCACGAAGACGGTGGCGACAAGCGGTTTTTTCAGGGCTTGCCCAGTCCGGCGGCGGCAGCACTGCTGGCCGGGCTGGTGTGGGTCATGAACGACTACCATGTTAATGGTGCAGACATCCACTGGCTGGTGTGGGGCGTGACCCTGTTCGCCGGGCTGACCATGGTCAGCAACCTGCGTTATTACAGCGGCAAGGAAATCAATCTGCGCCGAAGCGTGCCCTTCGTCGGTATTCTGCTGATCGTGCTAACCTTCATCCTGATTTCCACTGACCCGCCACGGGTGCTGTTCAGCGTGTTCGTGCTGTATGCCTTGTCGGCCTATGCGGACTGGTTGTGGCGTCTGGTTCGGAGACGGCGCAACGCCGCTGGCTAGATGGCTTGCGCTGATAAATAAAACCGTTTATATTTCAACCCATGAACTCAGCTGCTCACGCCAATTTCATCTCCTATCAGGCCAACACTCTGTTGGTCGGCCTGCCGCTGCGCGGCCGGCGCTAAATTTCCTACACCCCCAACTTATTGTTTTGAATTGCGGAAATCGGCGCAACCGGTTTCCATGTGAGATGAATTACGACTTCTTGAACGGAGCCAGCCATGAAAAATAAATTAATTATATTCGACACCACCTTGCGCGACGGCGAGCAAAGCCCCGGCGCTTCCATGACCAAAGAAGAAAAAGTGCGCATTGCGCGGCAACTCGAGCGGATGCGCGTGGATGTCATCGAGGCCGGATTTCCTGCGGCCAGCAACGGCGATTTCGAGTCGGTCAAAGCGGTCGCCAGCGTGATCAGGGAGAGCACGGTATGCGGCTTGGCCCGCGCACTGGAGCGCGACATCGAACGCGCCGGTGAGGCGATCAAGCCCGCCGCTTCCGGGCGCATCCACACCTTCATTGCGACTTCGCCGATCCACATGGAAAAGAAGCTGCGCATGAGCCCGGATCAGGTGATCGAGCAGGCGGTGAAGGCGGTGAAATGGGCGCGCAAGTGGACCGACAACGTTGAGTTTTCGCCCGAGGACGCGGGCCGCTCCGAAACCGATTTTCTCTGCCGCATTCTCGAGGCGGTGATCGATGCGGGCGCTACCACCCTGAATATTCCCGATACGGTCGGCTACAATCTGCCGCAGCAGTTCGGCAACCTCATCGCCACGCTGCGCGACCGTATTCCCAACTCCGACAAGGCGATCTTCTCGGTGCATTGCCATAACGACCTCGGCCTGGCCGTGGCCAATTCCCTTTCGGCGGTGCTGGCCGGCGCGCGTCAGGTCGAGTGCACCATCAACGGCCTGGGCGAACGGGCGGGCAACGCCTCGCTGGAGGAAGTGGTGATGGCAGTGCGCACGCGCCAGGATATTTTTACTTGCGACAGCGGCATCGACGCCACCCAGATCGTGCCGGCCAGCCGCTTGGTGGCGGGCATCACCGGCTTCGCGGTGCAGCCCAACAAGGCCATCGTCGGCGCCAATGCGTTCGCCCACGAATCCGGTATTCATCAGGATGGCGTGCTCAAGCACCGCGAGACCTATGAAATCATGCGCGCCGAGGATGTTGGCTGGAGCGCCAACAAGATGGTGATGGGCAAGCATTCTGGTCGCAATGCCTTTCGCAGTCGCTTGACCGAGCTGGGCATCGTGCTGGATTCTGAAGAGGCGCTCAACGCCGCCTTCGCCAGTTTCAAGGAGCTTGCCGACAAGAAGCATGAAATTTTCGACGAAGACATCCAGTCGCTGGTGAGCGGCGAAGAGCAGGCCATGGTGCAGGAACAGTTCAAGCTGGTTTCGCTCAGGGTTTGCTCTGAAACCGGCGAGACGCCTCACGCCCAGATAACCGTCAGCGAAAGCGGCCAGGAAAAAGCCGCCGAAGCCGATGGCGGCGGCCCGGTGGATGCTTCGTTCAAGGCGATCGAATCAATTGTCAAAAGCGGCACCGAACTGTTGCTGTATTCAGTCAACAACATCACCAGCGGTACGGATGCCCAGGGCGAAGTCACGGTGCGGCTGTCCAAGGGCGGGCGCATCGTCAACGGACTGGGAGCCGACACCGATATCGTGATCGCTTCGGCCAAGGCGTATCTCAATGCCCTGAACAAGCTGGCGGGAAAACTGGAGCGGGTTAATCCGCAGGTTTAATCTTAGAAACGGCGTTTAACCGCCGATTAACGCAGATTATTCAGATTGTTGTTGCTGTAAGGTGACTCAATTTTTAGGGTAATCAAGTGGGTTCTGGTAACACCATGAAATATTGGCGTTTATCTGCGTTAATCGGCGGTTAAATGGGTTTTTAAGGTTGATGTGGCCTTGACCCCGGAGATTCGGACATAAAAATAATGGCAGAACGTAACCGCAAAACGAAACTATCCATCATCGGTGCCGGCAATGTCGGCAGTCATATCGCCGTGTATGCGGCGGGCAAGGATCTGGCCGATATTGTCCTGCTGGACCAGAACGCCGACAAGGCCAGGGGTATCGGGCTCGACATCACTCAGGCGATGGCGATGGCCAGTAACGACCGGGTGGTCACTGGCACCGGCGATTATGCGGATACGGCCGATTCCGATGTGGTGGTGATTGCCGCCGGCCTGGCGCGCAAGCCGGGTATGTCGCGGGACGACCTGCTGGAGGCGAACGCCGCCATCGTGCGTTCCGTCGCCCAGGCCGCGGTCAAATACTCCCCCGGTTGTGTCTTGGTGGTGGTCACCAATCCGGTCAACACCATGGCGCAACTGGCCTTTGAGGTCAGCGGCCTGCCGCGCGAGCGGGTCATCGGCGTGTCCGGTGTGCTCGATAGCGCCCGTTTCAAGGCGTTTATTGCCGAAAAACTGTCGGTCGGCGCCAGCCGGGTCGATGCCATGGTGCTGGGCGACCATGGCGCGCAGATGGTGCCGCTGGTCGATCACTGCCTGGTCGATGGCATCCCGATTCGTGAATTGATGTCGCCGGAGCAGATCGCCGCCATCGTCGACCGGGTCAGGCACGGCGGCTCGGAGATCGTCGAGCTGCTCAAGACCGGCTCGGCCTACTACGCGCCGGGCACGGCAACGGTCGAGTTGCTCGAATGTATCCTCAAAGACCGCCAGGTGACGTTGCCGTGTGCGGTCTATCTGGAACAGGAATACGGCGTGGACGGGCTCTACGTCGGGGTGCCCGTCCTGATCGGGGCGAGAGGCGTGGAGAAGGTGATCCGGCTGCAGCTGAGCGAAACGGAGCAACGAGATTTCGATCTGTCGGTCGCCCACATCCGCGAGCGGCTCGATATGCTCCGGTCGAAAACGCTGGCGTGAAGCCTGATAGTCGTCACGCTGAAATAAAGAGACATCCCCCCTTTTGCAAAGGGGAAGGTGGTAGGCTCGTGCCGTATCCACCCGTTTTACCATGACTGACCACTAGACTCATCTGGCCGTTGCGCTTAACCGTGCATAGAACACGGCGCTGAAAAAGAATCCGGCGGCCAGCGCGATTTCGGTTCCCGCCAGTATTGCCGACATGCCGCTTTCGCTCATGACACGCACCACGCCCTCGGTGAGGTAGAGCAGGATCAGCATCGACGACCACTGATAGGTGTAGCGCTTGCCACGGAGGATGCCGGGGAGCGGCAACAGCAGCGGCAACACCTTGAACACCAGGGCCGATCCGCCGGGGCGTAGCGGCGCCAGCCACAGCTCCCAGATCAGGCAGAGAAAGATCAACGCAATCAGGCTGACGCTGCTGGCAAGGTGGAGCGCTGCGGTTCTGTTCAAGTGCATTTTCCTATCAATTCCAGCAGTGCCGCCTCAGCCTGTTTCGCATCGGTAACGGTATGTGGGAAATCGAAGCGCAGCAACTGACCGTCATCCATGATGTCGAAGCCGTCGCAGTCGATTCCGACCAGCGCCGCGCCGCTGACGTTCAGGCCATAATAGGCGCGGCAAAAAAATTGCAGATCGCCTGATTGATCGCGATTGATGCGGGCGAGAAGCGCGTCTTCTTCTGCCGCCAGAGAATTTTGCGGCGTCGTCAGTTCTTCCGGTGAAATCCAGCGCGCTATGCCAGGGCCGCCGATATAGCGCAAAGAGACAGGCTCGAGGCGGTAAAAGCTGAAATCCAGCGCCAGATATTGTTCCGCACTCGGAAAATAACGCAGGTAGCGGGTCTTGAGCGTTTCCGTGGTTTCCATGCGCACTGCCTTGCCGACGAGGGTGAGCCGCTCACCGGCCTGAACGTCGTTCGATTGTTCGTGCACCAACAGGCTGACACGGGCGTCCTGCTTGATGTTGCGGGTATGTTCGGCGAGCTGGCTGATCAGGAAAATCGGCCTGGCTTTCTGGTCGGCCAGGCAAGACACCATCGACCCGAAGGGGTGACCGTCGAGTTTTTCCGACAAAGTGGAAAGGAATCCGGCATGTTCGGCTCTGAGCAGCCTTCGCGCCTGATTCCAGATGGTTGCTGCGGATGTCATGGGGCATCTCCTTTTTCATTATAATAACGCAATTCATGGCCAAGAACTTTTACCGTATCTTCCCTTTTCTGCGCTTCGCCTGGCAACGGTTCGAGGATGCGCATTGCGTCCAGTTCGCCGCGAGCCTGACCTATACCACGCTGCTGGCGCTGGTGCCGATCATTACCATCGCGCTGGCGATACTTTCTGTGTTCCCGGTGTTTGTCGACCTGATGACCCAGCTCAAGATATTTATCCTGAGCAATTTCGTTCCGGCGGCGGCAGGCAAAATCATTGCGGTGTACATGCAGAAATTTTCCGGGAAGGCGGCGCACCTGACCGCGCTGGGCATCCTGCTTCTGGGGGTGGCCGCATTCATCCTGATGCAGACCATTTACCATGCCTTCAATGTGATCTGGCGCGTGCGTCGGCGCCGCACCCTGCTGCACCGTTTCCTGATCTATGGGGTGGCGCTGACACTCGGCCCGTTACTGATCGGAGCTAGCCTGTCGCTGACTTCCTACCTGATCAGTCTTTCGCTCGGGCTGGTGAAAGGCGTTCCCCTGGTCAGCGTCGTTATCCTGAAAATGGTGCCGACCGCACTAACCATTATTGCCTTCGCACTGCTTTACCTGGTTGTCCCAAATCGAACCGTTCTGCCGCGTCATGCCTTGATCGGCGGGGTGGCGGCGGGACTCGTGTTCGAGCTGATGAAAAAGGCTTTCGCGCTCTACGTTACCCACTTTCCCACCTATGCCCTGGTGTATGGCGCCTTCGCCAGTATCCCGATTTTTTTGCTGTGGGTTTATCTGTCCTGGCTGGTCGTACTGTCCGGTGCAGTGATCGCCGCGGCAATCCCCTATTGGGACATTGTCATGCGCCGGCCTGGAAAGGCTGAAGGGCAGGAATTTTTTGCCGCGCTGGATATTCTTCGGGCGCTTGATGACGCCCGGCGGTCGGGAGGGCCGCTCAGCCTGCAACGCCTGCAACATGAATCGGGCCTGGGGCCGGAATGTGTCGAGGATATTCTCGATCGGCTCGATGCCTTGGGGTGGACCGGCAGGATAGCGCATCGCGGCTGGGTACTGACCCGGAATACGGATGTGATCAGGCTTGCCGATGTCTATCGCGAATTCGTGTTCGCCCCGGGAAAGGCCCACACGGGAAATCGCCCCGGCAACGGGCAGGCGGCGACCCTGATGGCAAAGCTGGATGCCGGCCTGGATGAAGTGCTGGGGCTGAGTTTGCGGGAGTTCAGCGACCGCGGTTGAATTCGAAGCGGTCGAAGCTCGGGGTTTGTTCCATCAGCTTGACGGCGCGGATGATCTGGGTCGTATCGTCGCTGAATTTGAGCTGTAGCTCGCGTTGTGCGTCAAAAATTCCGTGCGGTGCGATCAGCGTTTCCGGCTGCCGCAGCAAAGGAACTTCCGGCAGCAGCAATGCCGGCTGAAAGTCTTCCGCCGGGCCGGAGATCGACGGCTTTATTCGAGCCGGTAATGCCTTGGGGGCCAGCAGTTGCGCACCAATTTCGAGGTGGCGGGCTTTGTCGCTTTTCACCCAGCGGACGGCGCCGATATACCATTTGCCGCTGCCTTCCATTTTCAGCCCGATGATTTCGCCCGGACGGATTTGCGGCAAAACCTTAAAAATTCCGCGTAGCGCCAGGCCGCCGGCGCTCTCATTGATGATCAGCCATTTGCCCGAGATGAACTGCGGTTTTGAGGCCGGCGGGACGAACGAGAGATCGGTGCTGTCGTCTGCTTCGTGTCCGCCGATGAAATGGTGGACGGCAGGCAGGCTGGTGCAGACTTCGGTGCCGGCAATATGCCGTGTGCGCCGGAACGCGCGCTTTGGCGTTGCCAGCCAGTGTTTAAGCTGGCGCCGCAGCAAATCATGGTAGCCGGTTTCCCGTGCGGCAGCCGGCAGGTGCAGATTCTTCGGCGATTCTCCTGCTTCCAGCCGGTCGGCATGGTGACGAAGTGCATGGGCCAATTCCCGCGTATAGAGCAGAATGCTGTTGAGATCGTCGGTCTCGTCGAGATTTTGCGGCACTTCCCTGGGCGGGTTGTCGCTGTTGGTTTGCACCAGGAATGTTCCGATTGGATTGCCGGTCTGCATGAACGGGCGAAGCTGCGCCAGGTTGCCGAACAACGCCAGATATTCCTGGATTTTCCGGATTTCGCCGGGGTTAAGCTGGTACGGGTCGGACAGCGCAAGCAGCAGGGCCTGTTTGTAAACCAGGCCGATGCTGCCTTCCCCACTTACATCGGCAACCGGCTCATCGGCGATTTTCTGTTCCATGGCGAAATGGAAAATCTGGTGAATTTCCGACCAGATTCCGGCGGACACGGGAGCGTAGATCTGATAATGGATTGCCAGAATCCGGCCCAGGGCGGAGATGCCCCGCTGGGCGGCAGCCAGGGCGATCTTTCCTCTGCCCAGTTTGATGCGCTTGTTCTGGTAATCCAGCAGAATAATTTTGTAGCCGTTGGCCAGTTCGGTCTGTAACTGGCTCGCCAGCTCGGCCATCTGCCGGGGTTTTTCCGGCAGCGGCAAGCGTGCGTTGATAAACAGCTCTTCCAGGGCGGGCAACAGCTTGAGGATGACGCCACGGTATGAATCGAGCAGCTTCAGCCGCGTATCCATCGCGATTTTTTTCCGGTTCAACGCGCCGATTTCGCCGCACAGGGTGCGCGAAATTTCGGAAAGGTCACCCAGCGGCAGGGCATCCAGCCGTTTCTGCAAAAGGTTTGGGTGCGTTTCCACGGTCAGGTCTTCGACTTGATCGGGCGTAGGTACGGTCAGCGTCAATGGCATAGGGAACCCCGTGGCTCGTGGTTTTTTCTTGTAGATATTGTTGATTCTAGAAACATTCCGGTTTTTTGTAAAATAAACCTTTGCGTCTGGATTGCGCGGCGGGACATTGGAAGTTACATTAACGAGAAGATAATGACCGGGGTGTTCATCATGTTAAAACGTATTCTGGTTGCATTGCTGTTGCTGCTTTCGTCGGCAGCAGGGCTGGCCGAAACCCGCGATGTCCAGGGCTTCTTCGACCAGAACCTGGGCGATTTCAAGGCCGAGCTCGAAACGGCGCGGAAAGCGGGTAAAAACGGCATCCTGCTGATGTATGAGCTGGAAGACTGCCCGTTCTGCCACCGTATGAGGGAAACCATTCTCAACCAGTCTGAAGTGCAGGACTACTACCGCAAGCATTTCCTCATCTTCAGCGTCGACATCAACGGCGACAATCCGCTGGTGGATTTTTCCGGTAAGGAAACCACCGAGAAAAAATTCGCCGCCGAGCAGCGGGTGCGCGCCACCCCGGTCTTCGTTTTTTATGCGCTCGACGGCAAGCCGATGACCCGCTATACCGGCGCCACCAAGGACGTGGGCGAGTTCATGCTGCTCGGGCGCTACGCGGTGGAGGGGGGCTGGAAGTCCATGCCGTTCGCTAAATACAAGCAGCAAGTTGTGAAATGAAGCTGGCTCGCCTCGGCATCGCGCTGGCCTTGCTGGCCGGCCTGATGTCGAACGGCCTGGCCGCATCCGGCCAGCGGCTCACGCTCGGCGATGCGCTGGTGGCTGCGGATGCGGCACACCCCGACTTGGCGCTGGCCGAGGCGGATCGCGATGCCGCTCTGGCCGAGCAGGATATTTCCGGCTCCCGCAGCGACCTTGCCGTCAACCTCGAAGCCGGCTTGCGCCGCGTCGTT
The DNA here is from genome assembly GCA_028713975.1 of Sulfuricella sp. GTDB lineage: Bacteria > Pseudomonadota > Gammaproteobacteria > Burkholderiales > Sulfuricellaceae > Sulfuricella. Next base: position 105,587 of record JAQTNE010000007.1, on the reverse strand, counting down.
CCGTCCCCCGATCCGAACAGCAGCGTCTCCGACAACTCACTCAGGCTCAACGCACGAAAAAACCTCTACGACTTTGGCCGCACCGCCCTCGCCGGGCAGGCGGCCAAGGCCACTGTCGAGGCGCGCGAGGCCGGACTGCTGGATGCCCGCGCGCAGCGCCGCATCGAAGTAATGGCGCGCTTCTTCGGCGTGCTGACGGCGGACATGCAGTTCACCGCCGACAACGAATATATGGCGGTGGCCTACGTCAGTGCCGATAATGCCAGGGATCGCTTCAAGGTCGGCCAGCTTTCCAGCGCCGAACTGGCGGAACTGGAGCACCGCTACCAGGAAATACGGGTAAAGCGCAATGCCAGCCAGTCGCGCGCCCGCATCGCCCGTGCCCGGCTTGCCAACGCCATGAACCAGCCCGGCCAGCTTGCCGCCGAGCTGGAAGACCCCAAGCTCGAAGCCAACAGCCGCACCCTGCCGGAGTACGAAACCCTGCTGCCCGCCATGCTGGAGAGCAGCGCTCGCATCCGTTCCCAGCTTGCCCTGCTCGATGCGTCGCGGCAGCGCATGGAAGCGCTGCGCGCCGAAAATTCCCCGGTGCTGGATGCCGAGGTCGAAGCCGCGAACTGGAGCCGTGAAGCCACCACCCGCGACAACCTGCGCGCCGGCGTGGTGCTGACCTGGCCGTTGTATCAGGGGCGGCGCGTGTCGGCCCCGCTGGCGCGGGAGCAGGCGCAATTCCACCGGCTCCAGGCCGAGGCCGACAAGCTGAAGATGGACCTGTCCGATGCGCTGCTGGAGGCGTGGTCTGAAATCGACCAGTTGCAGCACAGTGTGCGCACGGCGGCCAAAAAACAAGTCGAATACCGCGACCTCGCGCTGGAAAAAGCGCGCGGCCAGTATGAAATGGAACTGAAGGCCAATCTGGGTGATTACATGGCGGCCACCATGGCAGCGAAGCTGCGCGAGCGCACCACCGAGTACCGGCTGGCGCTGGCGTTCGCCAAACTGGAAGCGCTGCTGGGCAGTCCTTTGAACAAGATAGCGTCTAACGGGGAACAGGCAAAATGAAAAAAATCGTTCTGGCGGGTCTGTTGGGCATGGCCGCCGTGGCCGCGCAGGCGGCGGATGTCGCCGCCACGCTGCAATGGTCGCAGCGGGTGGAACTTTCGCCGCGGGTTTCCGGCATCGTGCGCGAAGTCGCGGTCAATGTGGGCGATCGGGTAAAAAAAGGGCAGCCGTTGCTGGCGCTGGATGCGGCCCTGTACGAGGCCAAAGTGGCGGAAAGCCGCGCCGCCGTGGCGCGCTTCACGGAAGAAACGGCGGAGGCCAAGCGCGACCTCGCCCGTACCCAGGAACTCTACGACCGAACCGTGATCGCGACCTCCGAGCTGGAGCAGGGCAAGCTGCGCCACGCGCGCGCCGCAGCGCAACTGGACGGCGCCCGCGCGCGGCTCAGGGCGGAACAAAAAAATCTCGTTGACAGCACGCTGCGCGCCCCTTTCGACGCCGTGGTGGTGGCGCGGCTGGTTGAGCCGGGGCAGAGCGTGGCCGTCGGTCTCCAGCCGCAAGCCTTGCTGGTTCTGGCGAAAGCGGGCGAGATGACGGCGCGTTTCAGACTGTCCGCCGACCAAATCGGCAACCTCAAGGCCGGGCAGTCCGTGACGGTGACGGTCGGCAAACAGGATTACCCCGCCACGCTCAAGACTCTCGGACTGGAAGCGGTCAAGGAGAAAAACGGCGTGACTTACGAGGCGGATGCGGCGTTCGCGGTGCAGGAATTGCTGCGGGCAGGCACCGCGGCGATGGTGAAGCTACCCTGAAATAGGGTGCGGTAAAACGGTAATTTCAGGCGTTAACGAAAGGCTATTCTTGACACTAAGCCAGTCTTTAATATTGCGCAGCTTTGAAATGGGTTGACGAATAACTTGACTCATATCTGACACATGGTGAGCCAATAAACGAAGCTGCCGCCCGCGCCGAACGCCTCGGCCCCGCACTGGCTGGTGGGCTGGACTGCGCGTCGCATTGCAATACATCTCTGCCAGCAATATTCTCAGGCAGATTCCAATACCATTTCATAAGCCACGCAGGGGTCGAGCGACAATGCCAGCCATTGCGCCTGCCGTAATGCACTTGCGTCGTCCGGCTCCGCAATGCGGCTGGCTTCGCGCGCAAACGCGCCGTGCGGGTGAAAATTCCATTCCGTCGGCGCCACGATAGCGTATTCGCCAACCGTGCCATTTTCTACCAGGGTGCGATGAACCAAAACGCCGCGTGCCGTCTCCACCCTCGCCAATCCGACATTCTGGCCGCATTGCGCAACGTCTATCCAGTCTCGCGCTGACCCGGTTTCGCCACAGGCCCAGTGCGCCAGCTCGACCAGACGTGCTGTCAATCTGGCCTCAATATTGCGTCCGGCAGCGAGCAAGGGCGCCACCAGGGCATGTCCACGTTGACGCGCCAGAGCGCCGGTTTCACGAGGTTCTCCGAGCCAGGTCGGTACGCTACAGTAAGCCGCACTACGAATTTCCTGCTCCAGGGGTACCCAGTCTTCTGCAACCGTGTGCGGCAGGCATACCGTCGTTGATCCTCCCGCGCTGCCGGCGCCCTCCAGGCGGCGCAGCAATTGTGCTCCCAATGCGGGTGAATTTTCCCGCCAGGCAGCCCAGGCTGCTTGATCCTGAATCAGCCAGTCGGCAGACGGCATGCCCAGCAACCCGGAAGCCATGATGGTTTCCAGCACCGCCGCGTGATCGCTATCGGTTTTCGCTTGCAGGCATTGGTGCCGGCAACGTGCATATTCTTCTTCGCGCCGTTCCAGCCCGAAAATTTGCGGCCAGTCCAGCATCAGGTGCCACAGGTGCTCGGTTGACGCTTCGCGCCGCACCGTTCCTGCCCAGCGCGCTTGTTGTTCCGCTTCCGGTGTCATGCCTTGCGCCGCCTGCAACGCGGCTTGCGCCGCCACGCCCTGCGCTCCGCCGCACAGGCTGAACAGCAAGGGAACCAGTTGCATCGCCTGTTCCGGTGTTTTGCCCTTGAGTGATCCTGCCGCCTGCGGGCGTTCAGAGTCTATTTTTACCTTGGTTACACGCCCGCGCTGAAGGCGCAGGCGGAAAGTCAGCCCGCCGGTGGGCGACGATAAGCTCATTCATGCGTCTCCATTGCCGCCAGCAGCTCATCGTAAAGCTCCCATGCCGAACGGGCTTCCTGTTCGGTCATTTTCTGGCGTGCATAGCCGGTATGCACCATGACGAAATCGCCGGTCTCCAGCGGCTCGCCCTGCAACAGAAAAAGGCTCACCTCGCGCGAAACGCCTTTCGCTGTGCAGCGGGCGTTAAAGCCGTCGATTTCGATGATTTGCATGGGGATAGCCAGACACATGACGGGATGCCTATATGGTTTGACGGTTTCAGTATATCGGAATTATTTAAATGCTTCGTTCGCCACAGGAAATACCGGTTTGACTTTTGCCTTGACTTTGACGATAGTTAGATCGTAGTCAGAGAGTGTGTCGTGTTCATGGATCGGCGATGGTCATTGCCGGATTTTGCAGGTCAACCTCAACGGTGCTTACTGCCATGACTGTCCGTCGCAATGTATTGATACTGGGTATCGGCAACAGTTTGTTGCGCGATGAAGGCGCGGGCATCCATGCGCTGAATTGCCTGCGCGAACAATTGGCCGACCGCGACGACATCACCTTTCTGGACGGTGGCACCCTGAGCTTCACGTTGGCGGGCGCCATCGAAGAATCCTCTCACCTGATCGTACTCGACGCCGCACAGCTCGATGCAGCACCCGGACACTCGCTGGTGTTCGAGGGGGCGGAGATGGATGCGTTCGTCGGCGGCAACCGCAAATGCAGCGTGCATGAAGTGAGCCTGCTCGACCTGCTGGCGATCGCGCACCTGAGCGACCATCTGCCGCCGCAGCGAGCGCTGATCGGCATCCAGCCGGCAGAGATCGACTGGGGCGAAAACCCCTCTGCGGCGGTTGCGGCGGCGATGCCGAGGATATGCGGCCAGGCATTGCGGTTGATCGAGGCGTGGCAAGCATGAGCCTAAAAGGCATCGCCATTGATGTCGAAACCGCCGACCCCCATTCCGTCGGCAATGCCGCGGCTATCCTGAGCGAAATCGCATCGCGGCTGAAGAAGTTTGCCGCCAGCGGCGAAACCAGCCTGATCGACCTGAAAAGCCTGCCGTTCTCGCCCTACGAATATGAACAATTGCGCTTCACGCTGGGGCGCGGCGAAATTTCCGCCAACCTCGACGCTATCGGTACGTCGGAGATCATCGAGACACAATTTCCGGGAGTCTGGTGGGTAACGCATTACAACGTCGAAGGCGACATCGTCGCCGACCTGATCGAGATCGCAGCCGTCCCGAACATTCTGCTCAGTCAGCCGGAGGATGTTCGCGCGGGACTGGAGCGCTTGCATGCCATCATTTCACAATCCGCTTCCTGAGGTGACACGATGAAAGACCACGATACGCTGGAACATCGGTTGACGGAGCAGGGCATCAGCCGCCGCGCCTTCCTCAAGTTCTGCGCCGCCATGGCCTCGCTGATGGCCTTGCCGCCCGGCAGCGCCACTGCGGTTGCTGCCGCGCTCGCGCAAGCCAAACGGCCATCGGTGATCTGGCTTTCATTCCAGGAATGCACCGGCTGCACCGAATCGCTCACCCGTTCGCACTCGCCGACACTGGAGAGCCTGATCTTCGACATGATCTCGCTGGATTATCACCACACCCTGCAAGCGGCTTCCGGCTTCGCCGCCGAAAAATCGCGCGATGACGCGATGAAGGCCTATTACGGAAAATACCTGCTGCTGGTCGATGGCTCGATCCCGACCAAAGACGGCGGGGTCTATTCCACCATCGCCGGCAGGAGCAATCTCGACCTGCTGCAGGAGGCGGCCAAGGGCGCCGCGGCTATCGTGGCGGTCGGCACCTGCGCGGCCTTCGGTGGCATCCCGATGGCCAAACCTAACCCAACCGGCGCGATGGCGGTGTCCGACCTGATCAAGGATAAGCCGATCATCAACATCTCGGGCTGCCCGCCGATTCCCGTCGTTATCACCGGTGTACTCGCGCATTACCTCACTTTTGGCGAGCTGCCCGCGCTCGATGAGTTGGGACGCCCCAAAGCATTTTACGGCGAGACCATCCACGACCGCTGTTACCGCCGGCCATTCTACGACCAGGGCAAGTTCGCCAAGACCTTCGACGATGAGGGCGCGCGCAATGGCTGGTGCCTGTATGAACTGGGCTGCAAGGGGCCGACCACCCACAATGCCTGCGCCACCACCAAGTGGAACGGCGGCACGGGCTTTCCGATCGAGGCCGGTCACGGTTGCATCGGCTGCTCCGAGCCGAATTTCTGGGATGCCGGCAGTTTCTACACGCCGCTGCCGGCACCCACCGCAGAGGTTACTACCGTCGCCGGGATCGCCGCCGTCGCAGGCGCGGGCGCAGCCGTGGCACTGAGCGCACTGGATCGCGCCAAGAAAAAGCACATGCAACAAACGCACGAAAAACTGACGGTCAAAGACCTTCACGATTAGCTGAGCATGTAGGAGCGGTCTCCAGGCCGCGATTCCGAGCATGTAGCGATTTCGATTTCGCGGCCTGGAGACCGCTCCTGCAGCAATGTTTCGAATGACACAAGGAGGGTGCAGATGAACCCGCAAGAACTACTGTACTGGGTGCGCGGCACCGGATTGCAGATTTCCGCCGCCATCTTCGTATTCGGAATGATTTACCGCATGTTGCACCTCGCACTGCTGGGACGCAAAAAATCTCTCGCCGCCCCGCGCGGTTCCGAATGGGGGCCGGGGTTGCGCACGATGTGGCGACGCTCGCTTGTCATGCCGGAGCTGAGCGCGAACGGCAGGTTCACCATCATCACCGGGTATGTCTTCCATTTTGGTTTTCTGATCACGCTGTTCTTTCTCAGCCAGCACATTGACCTGCTGCGCGCCGTGCTGGGGTTCGGCTGGCCGGCTTTGCCGCGCAGCGTGATCGACATTGCCGCGATCCTTTCCATCGCGGCAATGATCGCCTTGCTGGTGCACCGCATCATAGATCCGGTGAAACGCCTGTTGTCGGATTTTCAGGACTACCTGTCCTGGATGGTCACCTTCCTGCCCTTGCTGACCGGCTTCATGCTGCTGCGCGGCATCGGTTTCGGCTACATCACGCTGCTGACCCTGCATCTCCTCAGTGTCGAATTGCTGTTGATCGTTGCGCCATTCACCAAGCTCGCACACATGTTTTCCCTCTTCAGCGCGCGTTGGTACAACGGCGCCTTTGCCGGGTTCAAGGGGGTGAAAGCATGAGCAGGAAGCAGGGGCCCCGCTTGGCGGGGATGCGACCGGCGGCGATTGCTTTCGGTCACCGACACACTGAACCTGGTGACTCACAAACTGGTAAGGAGGTGGCGGCATGAGCAAACTCCAGCGCGGCATCAATTCCTTCATCGAACAGATCGACGGGCCGATCGCGACTTTTTTCACTTCGTGCGTGCATTGCGGCCTGTGTGCCGACGCCTGTCTGTTCTACACCGAAACGCAAGACCCAAAATACACGCCGATCCACAAACTCCTGCCGTTGCGGCGCATCTGGCAGCAGGAGTACACCTTCTGGGGCAAGCTGATGTTTAGGCTGGGCTTGAGCAAACCGGTCACAGATGCCGAACTCGCCGCATGGGAGCCGCTGGTCTACGATAGCTGTACGTTGTGTGGCCGCTGCTCGCTGGCCTGCCCGGTGGGCAACGACATCGTCTACATGGTGCGCAAGATGCGCGAAGGCATGGTGGCCTCCGGCCATGCGCCGGAAGGGCTGAAAGGCGCCACCCAGCGCGCCATCGGCCTGGGCAGCCCGATGGGGGTGAACCTGAACACGGTCATGACGCACATCCGAAATACAGAGAAGGAAACCGGCCTTAGCGTGCCGCTCGACAAGGAAGGTGCGGATTACATGATGGTGTTGTCCTCCGCCGAAATCGCGGAATACAGCGAGGTGTTCTCTGCCGTGACGCGTATCTTCCATCAGGCTGGCGTTTCGTGGACCATGGCTTCGGATGGCTTCGAAGGCACCAACAGCGGCATCCAGATCGGCTCTTCCGATCTTGCGGCGGAGCTGCTCTGGCGCATCGTGCGCGCCGCCGAGCGGCTCAAGGTGAAGTACGTGATCAGCCCGGAATGCGGCCATGCCTATACCGCCTTGCGCTGGGAAGGGCCAAACTTGATCGGTCGCCCATACAATTTCCAGGTGATCCATATCACCGAACTGCTCGACCAGTTGCGCAGCGAAGGACGCCTGCGCACCGAGGGGCTGGACGAGACCCGCATGACTTTCCACGACCCGTGCCAGATGGTGCGGCGCGGTGGCGTGGTGGAGCAGCCGCGCAACCTGCTCCACATGGTTGCGCCGAACTTCGTCGAGATGCCCGATTCCGGTATCCAGAACTGGTGCTGCGGCGGGGGTGGCGGCGTCAGCGCCAACGAGCGCGCCGAACCTTTGCGCCTCAAGGTATTCAGCCGCAAGAAGGCACAGCTGGATGCGATCGGAGTGGATACCATCGTGACCGCCTGCTCGAACTGCCGCTCCATGCTGCTGGACGGGCTGGAGCACAACAACATGTCAGTTAATGTCGTGGGATTGACCGAACTCATCGCCGAGCACCTCGCTCCTGCTGCGAAATAAGAACAAAAGGAACAAATCATGACCCAGACCGTCGTCGTCGATCCGATCACCCGCATCGAAGGCCATTTGCGCATCGAGGCGGAGACCGATGCCAATAACCGCATCACGCGCGCTTCCAGCGCCGGCACCATGGTACGCGGCATCGAGATCATCCTGCGTGGACGTGACCCGCGCGATGCCTGGGCCTTTGCGCAACGCATCTGCGGCGTGTGCACGCTGGTGCACGGCATCGCCTCGGTGCGGGCGGTGGAAGATGCGCTGAAGGTCGAAGTGCCGGCCAATGCGCAGTTGATCCGCAACCTGATGATTGCCGCGCAATATGTGCACGATCACGTCATGCACTTCTATCATCTGCACGCGCTGGACTGGGTCGACGTGGTGTCGGCGCTGAAAGCCGACCCCAAGGCCACCTCGCAACTCGCGCAGACCGTAAGCCCATCCTATCCGCGCTCCTCGCCCGGTTATTTTGCCGACGTGCAGAAGAAAGTGAAGACCTTTGTCGAGGGCGGCCAGCTCGGCATCTTCGCCAACGGTTACTGGGGGCACCCGGCCTACAAGCTGCCGCCGGAGGCCAACCTGATGGCGCTCGCACACTATCTGGACGCGCTCGCGTGGCAGCGCGACGTCGCCAAGCTGCACACCATTTTCGGCGGCAAAAATCCGCACCCGAATTTCCTGGTCGGCGGCGTGCCCTGTGCGATCAGCGTGCACCCCGAGCACCAAGGCCACGGCAAGGGGCCGCACTACCGCGGCGGAGAAAGCGCCACCTCGCTCAACATGGTGGGACTGGAGAACGTCAGGAACATCATCGGCCAGATGCGCACTTTCGTCGATCAGGTGTATGTGCCGGATACGCTGGCCATCGCCGGTTTTTACAAGGACTGGAGCGCACAGGGCGAAGGTATCGGCAATTTCATGACCTACGGCGACTTCCCGGAAAAGGGTATGAGCGATCCATCCAGCTACCTCATCCCTTCCGGCGTGATTCTCAACCGCGACCTGTCCACCATCCATCCGGTGGATTTGAATGCCGAGGACCAGATTCAGGAATATGTCTCGCACTCCTGGTACAAATACAGCGTGGGCAAGGACAAGGGCTTGCACCCTTACAAGGGCGAGACCGATCTTGATTACACCGGCCCCAAGCCCCCTTATGAACATCTGGATACGGCCAAGGATTACTCCTGGATAAAATCACCGCGCTGGAAAGGCAAAGCGATGGAAGTCGGCCCGCTGGCACGCGTGTTGATGCTGTATGCCAAGGGCCACCCGCAGACCAAAGAACTGGTCGGCATGACCCTGAAAAAACTCGACCTTCCGGTAACCGCCTTGTTTTCAACCTTGGGACGCACCGCCGCGCGCACGCTGGAAACCAAGATCATCGCCGATGCCATGCCAGGCTGGTACGACCAGCTCATTGCCAATATCAAGAGCGGCGACGTGAAGACCTTCAACGAAACAAAATGGGAACCTTCGACCTGGCCCGCGCTGGCCAAAGGCGCCGGTTTCATGGAAGCGCCGCGTGGCGCGCTGGCGCACTGGGTGGTGATCAAGGACGGCAAGATCGACAACTACCAGGCCGTGGTGCCTTCCACCTGGAATGCCGGGCCACGCGATGCACAGGGGCAGGACGGCCCTTATGAGGCCGCACTGAAAGGCCATCAACTGCACGATCCCAAACAGCCGATCGAAATCCTGCGCACCATCCACAGCTTCGATCCGTGCATTGCCTGTGCGATCCACGTGATCGACCCGGACGGCGAAGAACTGGTTGAGGTCAAAATCAACTGAGGTTTTTAGGCTAAGTGCAAGTCGCAGCCGCGTAGGGCGCAATAACCGAAGGGCATTGCGCCCAATGTTACTGACTCTTTCAAAAAAGGATATATTTAAGTGAAATCAAGATTCGCAGCACTGGTTATCCTGGCGCTAACGGGCTTTGCGGCATTCGCTTCCGGGGCGCCGTGGTATAAATGGATAAACACTACGGATAGAACGATCCTGTGTGCGCAAACGCCACCCGGTGATTTTTTTGTCAAATATCGGGGGCCCTATATGGAATCGCAATGCAGGAAATCAGGTACCCCACAATAACTGATTGATCGCCGGAGCCGATTGCTGGGACAGAGGCGGCAAGCGTATCGGTGATTGTCCAAATCACGGATATTCCTCGAGCTACTGCGCTTTTACCCGAATCGCCGATTTCGGGCGGAATGCCTTGATGATTTCTTCCCGCGTTTCCAGGTAAGGCCCGCCGATCAGGTCGATGCAGTAGGGTACGGCGGCGAACACGCCGTCGAGGGTTTCCTTGATGGCCTTGGGCTGGCCGGGCAGGTTGACGATCAGGCATTGCTTGCGTATCACGCCGACCTGGCGCGAGAGGATGGCGGTGGGCACGTACTTCAGGCTGACGGCGCGCATTTGTTCGCCGAAGCCGGGCAGCACCTTGTCGGCCACCGCCAGCGTGGCTTCCGGTGTGACGTCGCGCGGTGCCGGGCCGGTGCCGCCGGTGGTGAGTACCAGGCAGCAGCCTTCCTCGTCGGCCAGTTGGCGCAAGGTGGCTTCGATCTGCGCCTGTTCGTCCGGGATCAGGCGGGTCACGGCGCGCCACGGCGAGGCTAGCGCGTTGCCGAGCCAGTCGTTGAGCGCCGGGATGCCCTGGTCTTCATAAACGCCCTGGGCGGCGCGGTCGCTGATGGTGACCAGGCCGATCAGGGCTGTCTGTTCGTCACTCATTCTGGTTCCTGCTCCGGGTTGCCTGGGTTTTGTTCGAGAATGGTTTCGCGCAGCAGCTTGAACAGCACACGACTGTTTTTTGGCGGCTTGTTGGCGGCGGCTTCTTTCTGCGCGTTGCGGATCAGGGTGCGTACCTGCTGGATATCGATGCGGGGGTGTTCTGCCAACAACTCGCTCAAGGCGTGTTCATTCGACAGCAGGCGGTCGCGCCAATGCTCGATCTGGTGGAACTTGGCCGAATGGGCGCGCGTCACATTGTTCCATTCGTCCAGCTTGGCCTGGATCGGTTCCGCATCCACGGTGCGCATCAGCTTGCCGAGGTATTGCATCTGGCGGCGAATGGCTTCATGTTTGGTCAGGCGTTTTGCCTCAAGGACGGCATCCAGCAGTGTTTCTGGCAGGTTGAGTTGCGCCAGTCTGGCCTTGTTCAGCTCGACCAGCTGCTCGCCGATACCTTGCAGCGCGTGCATTTCCTGTTTGCGCTGGGTCTTGCTCGGGCCTTCCGGCTGGTCGTCGAATGTGTCGGTATCAAAATCAGGCATGGTTTCGCAAATGGAATCAAAGTTGCTATGATACCTCTAAACTAACGATCACCGCAGAGGACGCGGAGGACGCAGAGTAAAATCAATGGGTTGGCACCTTGAGAGAGGTTCCGTTTATGGAGCCATATTTAGCTACTCATAAAGTTTTTGAATTCCTCTGCGTCCTCCGCGTCCTCTGCGGTTAAAATGCTTTTTATTGATTTCTTTTTCCAGCGACATTCAGCATTTCGTTGGCTGAAATTTTCGAGGTGCATGTGTCAAATTCCCGTTTTTCCTATTCCGTTGAAAGCCTGGGGCAAATTACCCAGGACATCCTGAAACAGTCCAAGCTGGCCGGCGCTACCGCCTGCGAGGCCGAAGTGTCGCAGGGCTTCGGTCAGAATATTTCGGTGCGCCGCGGCGAAGTCGAGACCATCGAATACAACCGCGACAAAGGGCTGGGCGTGACCGTCTATTTCGGCCAGAAACGTGGTCATGCCAGCACCTCCGACCTGTCGCCGCAGGCGGTCAAGGATACCGTGGCGGCGGCGGTCAGCATCGCAAAATACACCGCCAGCGACGAATTCGCCGGTTTGGCGGACGAGAAGTTGCTGGCCAAAGAAATCCCCGATCTCAGCCTGTATCACCCGTGGGATTTGTCGGTGGAGCAGGCGATCGAACTGGCGAAGACCTGCGAGGCCGCCGCATTCGCGGTGGACAAGCGCATCGGCAATTCCGAGGGCGCTTCGGTTTCCACCCAGGAAGCGCTGTTCATGTACGGTAACAGCCTGGGCTTTTTGGCGGGCTATCCGTCTTCGCGCCACGACATCAGCTGCGCGGTGATTGCCGAAGACCAGGGAATGCAGCGCGACTACTGGTACAGCTCGCGGCGCGATGCCGCCGATTTGGAAAGTGCCGGAGCGGTCGGACGCAAGGCGGGCGAGCGCACCGTGCGCCGCCTTGCCGCACGCAAGATCAAGACCACTGAATGCCCGGTGTTGTTCGAGGCGCCGATTGCCTCCGGCCTGATCGGGCACATGGTCGGTGCGGTCAGCGGCGGCAGTCTGTACCGCAAATCCTCCTTCCTGCTCGACAGTCTGGGCAAGGAAATTTTCGCGCCTTTCATCCAGATTCGCGAGCTGCCGCACATCTTCAAGGGGCTGGCCAGCTCGCCGTTCGATAACGAGGGGGTGGCCACCCATGCGCGCGATCTGGTGAAGGACGGCGTGCTGCAAGGCTATTTTCTCGGCAGCTATTCGGCGCGCAAGCTGGGCATGGTTACGACCGGCAATGCGGGCGGCAACCATAACCTGGTGATCGAAAGCACCGGCCAGGATTTCGCCGGATTGCTGAAAATGATGGGTACCGGGCTGGTGGTGACGGAACTGCTCGGCCACGGCATCAACCCGGTGACCGGCGATTATTCGCGCGGGGCGGCGGGTTATTGGGTGGAGAACGGCGAAATTCAGCATCCGGTGGAAGAAATCACGATTGCGGGTAATCTCAAGGACATGTTCAGGCAGATCGCGGCAGTCGGTAATGACCTCTTGATCCAGGGCTCGAAGCAGTGCGGCTCGGTATTGATCGAGAAGATGACCGTGGCGGGTGATTGAAAAATGGCGATGGATTCCCGTCTGGAGTGGCGGCGGGTATCACGCCCTATTTCACCGGCGCGGCCATGGTGTCGTCGTACGTGGTTCCCCCCTTTTGCAAAGGGGGAAGCTGGTAAATTGGCGTGCGACCTGAATAATTTTCCTTCATAGTGCGATTGCCCTGCGTTGAGGCGGCTTCCAGGAGATGAAAATGGGCCGAACGTGGTAAAATCACCCTTTTGCTTTTTTGAAAGAGCCCGTTATGTTCAGCGCAAACCAGACCATTGCTAAATTCGACCCGGAATTGTGGCAGGCGATGCAGGATGAAACCCGCCGCCAGGAAGACCACATCGAGTTGATCGCTTCGGAAAACTACACCAGTCCGGCGGTGATGGAAGCGCAGGGCTCGCAACTGACCAACAAATATGCCGAAGGCTATCCCGGCAAGCGCTATTACGGCGGCTGCGAGTATGTGGACGTGGCCGAGCAGCTGGCAATCGACCGCGTCAAGGCGCTGTTTGGCGCGGAATACGCCAACGTCCAGCCGCATTCCGGCTCCCAGGCCAACCAGGCGGTTTACATGGCCGTGCTGCAGCCCGGCGACACCATTCTCGGCATGTCGCTGGCACACGGCGGCCATCTTACCCACGGCGCCTCGGTCAACCTGTCCGGCAAATTGTTCAAGGCCGTGACCTACGGCCTGAACTCCGAAGAAGCGATTGATTACGACGAAGTGGAGCGCCTGGCTCACGAGCACAAGCCGAAAATGATCGTGGCCGGCGCGTCCGCCTATTCCCTGATCATCGACTGGAAGCGTTTCCGCAAGATCGCCGATGCCGTTGGCGCTTACCTGTTCGTCGATATGGCGCATTACGCCGGCTTGATCGCCGCGGGACTGTACCCCAACCCGGTCGGCATCGCCGATTTCGTCACCAGCACCACCCACAAGACCCTGCGCGGCCCGCGCGGCGGCATCATTCTGTCCTCCGCCCAGCATGAAAAAGCCTTGAATTCGGCGATTTTCCCCGGCATCCAGGGCGGCCCGCTGATGCACGTGATCGCCGCCAAGGCGGTGGCGTTCAAGGAGGCGGCGTCGAAGGAGTTCAAGCAGTACCAGGAGCAGGTGATCGAAAACGCCATCGTGATGGCCAAGGTGCTGCAGGAACGCGGTCTGCGCATCGTTTCCGGGCGCACCGAATCGCATGTGTTCCTGGTCGATCTGCGCTCCAAGAACATCACCGGCAAGGAGGCCGAGGCGGCGCTGGGACTGGCCCACATCACCACCAACAAAAATTCCATCCCGAACGATCCGCAGAAGCCTTTCGTGACTAGCGGCATCCGCATCGGCTCGCCCGCGATAACGACGCGCGGCTTCAGGGAAATCGAAGCGGAGCACCTCGCCAACCTGATCGCCGACGTGCTCGATGCCCCCGCCGATGCGGCGGTCATCAGCCGCGTGGCAACAGAAGTCAAGGCGATGTGCGCGAAGTTTCCTGTTTATGGCTAAATCAACGGCAAGTAGCGAGTGGCAAGTAGCCAGGGATGCGTGCTTCGCGCGCATCAAGGTGTTCGTCGCCCGCCACTCGCCACTTGCCACCTGCCGCTCGCCATCATGAAATGCCCATTCTGCGGCTCTGATGACACCCAGGTGATCGATTCACGGGTGAACGAGGAAGGCGACAGCATCCGTCGCCGGCGCCGTTGCGCGTCCTGCGACAAACGCTTCACCACCTACGAGATCGCCGAGCTGCGCATGCCGCAGGTGGTCAAACAGAATGGCAATCGCGATGAATTCGACCGCGCCAAGCTGCGCACCAGTTTCATGCGCGCGCTGCACAAGCGCCCGGTGCCGACTGAATATGTCGATGCCGCCATCGAACGGATTGCGCAAAAGGCGCTGAGCCTGGGCGAGCGCGAATTGTCTTCGCGCCAGATCGGCGAAATGGTGATGCACGAGTTGCACAAGCTCGACAAGGTGGCTTATATCCGTTTCGCCTCGGTTTACCGTAGCTTCCAGGATGTGGACGATTTCCGGGATGTGATCCGGGATCTGGATAAATGAACCGCAGAGGCGCAGAGGCGCAGAGGACGATGCTGTTCGGGGGCGGTGCCAGGAACTCCTGCTTCGCGGTTGGTTACAAACATGATTTTCTCCGCGTCTCCGCGCCTCTGCGGTGAGGCAAATGTTCTCCGCCGACGACCACGAATTTATGGCTCAGGCATTGCGTCTGGCCGGGAATGGGTTGTACACCACCACGCCGAATCCGCGTGTCGGCTGCGTGATGGTGCGCGATGGCAAGGTGGTTGGTGCCGGCTGGCATGAGCGCGCCGGCGAGCCCCATGCCGAGATCAACGCGCTCCGGCAGGCGGGCGAAGCGGCGCAGGGCGCGACGGTTTACGTTACGCTTGAGCCGTGCAGCCATCATGGCCGCACCCCGCCCTGCGCCGAAGCGCTGGTTGACGCCAAGGTGGCGCGGGTGGTGGTGGCGATGCGCGACCCCAATCCGCTGGTGGCGGGTAATGGTCTGGCGCTGCTGGAACTGGCGGGCATACCCACGGTTTCTGGCCTGATGGAAAGCGAGGCGCAGGAGCTGAACCTGGGTTTCGTCTCGCGCATGACACGCAAGCGACCATGGCTGCGGATCAAGACAGCGGCCAGTCTGGATGGAAAAACCGCGCTGAATAACGGCGTCAGCCAATGGATCACCGGCCCCGACGCGCGATGCGATGTGCACCGTTTGCGCGCCCGCTCCTGTGCCATGTTGACCGGCATCGGCACGGTGCTGGCGGATGATCCGAGCCTCAATGTGCGCGATGTGGAAACCTCGCGCCAGCCGTTGCGCGTGGTGGTGGACAGCAAGCTGCAAACCCCGGTTGCGGCGAAGATTTTGCAAGGCGGCGCAACCCTGATCGTTTGCGCCGCAGAAGTCGCCGAACGCGCCGCCGCCTTGCGTGCCGCCGGGGCGGAAGTGCTGGCATTGCCCGGTGCGGATGGACGGGTCGATCTCGCTGCGCTATTGGCTGAGTTGGCGCGACGCGGTTGCAATGAGATTACCGTGGAAGCCGGTGCCCGCCTGGGCGGTGCCTTGCTTCAGGCGGGGCTGGTGGATGAGTTGGTGTTGTACTATGCGCCGCTATTGTTGGGCGACAAGGCGCGCGGCATGTTCGACCTGCCGGAATTGAGCGAAATGGCGGGGCGCAAGGCGTTGTCGGTGCGCGACCTGCGCCAGGTTGGGTGCGATTTCCGACTGATCGCGCGCCTGATTTAACGAATATAGAGGAAGAAAATGTTTACTGGAATTATTCAGGCCATTGGAAAAATCGAGAAAATCGACGCGCTGGAGCAGGGTGTGCGTTTGTCGATCAATGCCGGTGCGCTGGAGATGGACGACGTTGCGCTGGGTGATAGCATCGCCGCCAACGGCGTGTGCCTGACGGTGATCGCAAAAACCGCCAATGGCTATCAGGTTGACGTGTCGCGCGAGACCCTCAATTGCACCGCCGGGCTGGGCGTGGTGGGCGCGGAAGTCAACCTGGAAAAGGCGCTGCGCCTGGCTGACCGCCTTGGCGGCCATCTGGTCAGCGGCCATGTCGATGGCGTTGGTTCGGTGGTGGCTTTCGATGCGGTGGGGGAGTGTTTCCTGCTGCGCATCCGCGCGCCGCACGACATCGCCAAATACATTGCCTACAAGGGTTCGATCACGGTCAACGGCGTCAGCCTGACCGTCAACACGGCGGAACGTGACGAATTCACCATCAACCTGATTCCCCACACGCTGGAGATGACCACGCTGAAGCATTTGCAGGCGGGCTCTCCGGTCAATCTGGAAGTCGATCTGCTGGCGCGCTATGTCGACCGGCTCAACAGTTTTGAGAAAGAAATGTCATGACTATCAGTTCTACCCAGGAAATTATCGCCGAAATCAAGGCAGGCAGAATGGTCGTCCTGGTGGACGAGGAAGACCGCGAAAACGAGGGCGATATCCTGATGGCGGCGGAATTCGTCACGCCGGAGGCGATCAACTTCATGGCCCGGTTCGCCCGCGGCCTGGTGTGCCTGACCCTGACCGAAGAGCGTTGCCGCCAGCTCGAGATTCCGCTGATGGTGTCGGCCAACCAGCTGGCGCTGGGCACCAATTTCACGGTTTCCATCGAGGCGGCGGAAGGCGTGACCACCGGCATTTCCGCGGCTGACCGCGCCAAGACCATCCAGGCCGCGGTGAAGCGCGATGCCAAGCCCACCGACATCGTCCAACCCGGCCATATTTTCCCGCTCAAGGCACAGGCCGGCGGTGTGCTGGTACGCGCCGGCCACACCGAGGCGGGTTGCGATCTTTCCGCCTTGGCGGGACTGGTGCCGGCGGCGGTGATCTGCGAAATCATGAAGGACGACGGCACCATGGCGCGCCTGCCCGACCTGATCGAGTTCGCCAAGGAGCATAGCCTGAAGATCGGCACCATCGCCGACCTGATCCATTACCGCAGCGAAAATGAAAGTCTGGTGGAGCGTGCCGCCGAGCGCCCGGTGCAAACGCCTTATGGCGAATTCAAACTGATCGCCTATCGCGACAAGACCGCCAACGAAGTGCACCTGGCCTTGGTTAAGGGCGAGATCAAGGCGGGCGAGGAAACCCTGGTGCGGGTGCATGAACCGTTGTCGGCGCTGGATTTTCTCGATGTCCACAGCCACGAACATTCTTTCAGCGTGCAGCAGGCGATGCAGGCGGTTGCCGAAGCGGGCAGGGGCATCGTCATTCTGATGCGCCGGGCGGAGTCGGGCAGCGATCTCTTGGACCGCATCCAGCGCACCACGGCCAAGGCGCCGGCCAAGGTGGACCTGCGCAATTACGGTATCGGCGCGCAAATCCTGCGCGATCTCAATGTCACCAAAATGAAGCTGCTGGCCACGCCGCGCAAGATGCCGAGCATGACCGGCTTCAACCTGGAAGTGACCGGATACGTTGAACCGAAATAGACATCCAATTGATGCCTTCTTTCACAGGAGGAGGGCGTGTGATCACAGTAAGGAATGAACATGGCAAAGTGCAATAACTACGTTGAAATCGAGAAAAATCTGGACGGCAAGGGGTTGCGCATCGGCATCGCGATGAGCCGCTTCAATATCGACGTGTGCGAGGGCCTGCTGTCAGCCTGTACCTGTGCCTTGCAGAAACACGGTGTGGCCGACGGCGATATTACCTTGGCGACGGTGCCGGGTGCGCTGGAAATTCCGCTGGTGCTGCAAAAAATGGCGGCGAGCGGCAAGTTTGACGCGCTGATCGCACTCGGTGCGGTCATCCGTGGCGAGACCTACCATTTCGAGCTGGTCGCCAACGAATCCGGCAGCGCCATCACGCGGGTCACGCTGGACAGCCGCATTCCCATCGCCAACGCCATTCTCACCACCGAGGACGACGAGCAGGCGCTGGTGCGGATGAGCGAAAAAGGCACGGACGCCGCGCTGGTGGCGATCGAGATGGCCAACCTGCTAAAGTGTTTATGAGCGGCGGAAGAAGAGCCGACAAGGCGCCGAAAAAGAGCCGGCGCAAGGCGCGGGAATTCGCGATACAGGGCCTGTACCAGTGGAAACTGGCGGCTGGCGATGCCAATGCCATTCTGAGCCAACTGCGGGAAGAAAAAGAATACCCGAAGATCGACGAAGAGCATCTCGCTGCCATACTGCACGGGGTGATCGCCCAAGAGCAAGAACTGAACGAGCTGATTGCGCCTTTCCTCGATCGCCCTGCCAATGACCTGAGCCCGGTGGAACATGCCATTCTGCTGCTGGCCGCATTCGAAATGCTACGCCATCTGGACATCCCCTATCGCGTGGTGATCAATGAAGCCGTCGAACTGGCCAAGACCTACGGTGGCACTGACGGCCACAAGTTCGTCAACGGCGTGCTGGACAAGCTGGCAGCCCAGGTGCGGGCGGTGGAAGTGAATGCAAAACTTGAACCGCAGAGGCGCTGAGACGCAGAGGGAAGCAGGATTGGTGTGTTGAACCTAGAAACCTCAGTTGACCGCTTCTTTTTATGCGTAGTGCAATGAATTTGCTAAATTTATTCGTAAATCAGGGGTTCACCCGTTTGGCGATGTCGCTACGGGATAGATTGCACGGTTTTTGGGGCGCATGGCAGCGTTGCAACTCCTTGGAATGGAACGACCATTCCGCGTCGTCGCGCCTTGCCCTGCACCCCAAAAACCGTGCACTCCATCCCGTCCAACTGAGGTTTCTAGGTTGAATAAAAATCGATTTTGACGTTCTCTGCGTCTCTGCGCCTCTGCGGTAAAATGAAATCATGCCCTCCGAATTCGACCTGATCCGCCGCTACTTCACCCGTCCGACCCGGCACACGCTGCTGGGAGTGGGAGACGACGCGGCGCTGCTCAGACCGACGCCGGGAATGGAGCTGGCGGTGTCCACCGACATGCTGGTGGCGGGCAAGCACTTCTTTCCTGGCGACGATCCTCGCAAGCTCGGCCACAAAGCGCTGGCAGTAAATCTTTCCGACATGGCGGCGATGGGCGCAACGCCGCGCTGGGTTACGCTCTCGCTGGCTTTGCCCGATGCCGACGAAGACTGGCTGAAGGGCTTCGCCGAGGGTTTTTTTGAAATTGCACAGACGTACAGCGTTGATCTGATCGGCGGCGATACCACCTGCGGCCCGCTCAACCTGTGCGTGCAGATCATGGGCGAGGTTCCCGCCGGTATGGCGCTGCGGCGCAGCGGTGCGAAACCGGACGACGAAATCTGGGTGTCCGGCCATTTGGGCGATGCCGCCTTGGCGCTGGCGCACTTGCAGCGGCGCATCGAACTAGCGCCGGAGGCCGTTGCCGCTTGCCTGCCCGCGCTGCACACGCCGGTTCCCCGTGTCGCATTGGGCGAGGCGCTGGTCGGCATCGCTCATAGCGCAATCGACATTTCCGATGGCCTGCTGGCCGATCTTTCCCACATTCTTGAAGCCTCCGGCGTGGCGGCGGAAGTGCGTTTTCCTGCGCTGCCCGCGTCGATTTTTTTGGTGGCCCGCTTGCACGAAGAGGCGGCACGTACCTGTCTGCTGGCAGGCGGCGACGATTATGAATTGTGTTTTACCGCGCCGCCGTCGCGTCACGAAGAGGTTATGGCCATTTCACGCGAGCTGACGCTGCCGTTGACCGCCATCGGCATGATCCGAAGCGGTACCGGGTTGCGCTTGCTGGATGCGGCGGGGCAGGAGATGAAAACCGGGGCGATGGGCTTTGATCACTTCGCCTGACCTGCGCTTCATCCTGCGCCATCCCGCCCATTTTCTGGCCTTCGGCTTTGGCACCGGACTTTCGCCCTTCGCTCCCGGCACGGTCGGGACGCTGGTCGGATTCCCGATATATTTCCTGCTACACGGTCTCGATCCGGTCGCCTATTTCGCGGTCGTCGCGCTGCTTTACGTGGCGGGGATCTGGTTTTGCGATGTCGCCGGCAAGGCGCTGGGAGTGGCCGATCACGGCGGCATCGTCTGGGATGAAATTGTCGCCTTGCTGCTGGTCTTGCCGTTTGCGCCAGCAACGCCAGCGGGCTTCATTGCCGCCTTCCTGTTGTTCCGCTTATTCGATATCTGGAAGCCGTTTCCGATTCGTTACGCGGACAAGCATATCCATGGCGGCTTCGGCGTGATGTTCGACGATCTGCTGGCGGCGGGTTATGCCATTGCCTGCCTGCTGGCCATGACGCACTGGAAATTATGGTGATGGACGAAATGCTTTACCGGTTAGCCGAGGAAGTCGGCAAGGCGCTGCAACAACGCAGCATGATGCTGGCCGCCGCAGAATCCTGCACTGGCGGCTGGGTCTGTGAGGCGGTTACGGCGGTGCCGGGTAGCTCGGGCTGGTTTGATCGAGGCTTCATCACCTACACCAACGAAGCCAAGCAGGAAATGCTGGGCGTGTCGGCGGCGACGCTGGCGAATTTCGGCGCAGTCAGCGAGCAGACGGCGCGGGAGATGGCATCTGGTACGCTGAAAAACAGCCGCGCCCAGGCCGCGCTGGCGGTCAGCGGCGTTGCCGGCCCCGGCGGAGGCACAGTGGAAAAACCGGTGGGCACCGTGTGTTTTTCATGGGGTCTGGCGAATGACGCCGTTTCGAGCGAGACGCGGATTTTTGCCGGTGAGCGCAGCGAAGTGCGGCGACAAGCCGTGGCGTATGCCCTGCAAGGTTTGCTGGCGCGGCTGGAGTGAAAGAATGTGTGTACACGCATGGATTCCCCCCTTTGCAGCGGGGTAAGCAGGGATGGGCGGCTTTTGCCCACCTCGCAAAAAGGGGGGCTAGGGGGGGATTTAAAAATGTGGGAATCGCCATTACCGTTAAATCCCCCTCAATCCCCCTTTGCTAAAGGGGGAGGCGCAATGTACTCGCGATTCAAGTTGACTACTGGCGAGGGTCAAGCAGGCATAACGGTATCTGCTTACCTGCGCTGCCTACTTATGCCATAATTGAACGATTGTTTTTAAAGGGAACGACCATGGACGAAAACAGGAACAAGGCGCTTGCTGCCGCGCTATCGCAGATCGAAAAGCAGTTCGGCAAAGGCTCCATCATGCGCCTGGGCGACGGCGAAGTGGTCAAGGACATCCAGGTGGTCTCCACCGGTTCGCTCGGGCTGGACATCGCGCTGGGCGTAGGCGGCTTGCCGCGTGGCCGGGTGGTGGAAATTTACGGGCCGGAATCTTCCGGCAAGACTACGCTGACCCTGCAAGTCATCGCCGAGATGCAGAAGCTCGGTGGCACCGCCGCGTTCATCGACGCGGAGCATGCGCTCGACCCGCAGTACGCGCAGAAGCTCGGCGTTAACGTTTCCGACCTGCTGATTTCCCAGCCGGATACCGGCGAACAGGCGCTGGAAATCGCCGATATGCTGGTGCGTTCCGGTTCGGTCGATATCGTGGTGATCGACTCGGTGGCGGCGCTCACGCCCAAGGCCGAAATCGAAGGTGAAATGGGCGATTCCCACATGGGCCTGCAGGCCCGGCTGATGTCGCAGGCGCTGCGCAAGCTCACCGGCAATATCAAGCGCACCAACACCCTGGTAATCTTCATCAACCAGATCCGCATGAAGATCGGCGTCATGTTCGGCAACCCGGAAACCACCACCGGTGGCAACGCGCTCAAGTTTTACGCCTCGGTGCGCCTGGATATCCGCCGCACCGGCGCGATCAAGAAAGGCGAGGAAGTGGTCGGTTCGGAAACCCGCGTCAAGGTGGTCAAGAACAAGGTGGCGCCGCCCTTCAAGCAGGCCGAATTCGACATCCTTTACGGCGAGGGCATCTCGCGCGAAGGCGAGATCATCGAGCTGGGCGTGATCCACAAGATCGTCGAAAAATCCGGCGCCTGGTACAGCTACAACGGCGAAAAAATCGGCCAGGGCAAGGATAACTCACGCGAATATCTGAAAGAGCACAAGGACATCGCCATCGAGATCGAAGCCAAGGTGCGCGCCGCAGTCGGCGTGAGCGGCGTACCGACCACGGTAGACCCAGACACGGTGGATGCCTGAACTTAATTTGCGCGAGCGCGCACTGGGGCTTCTGTCCCGGCGCGAGCATTCCCGCCTTGAGTTGAGGCGCAAGCTGTCCGCGCATACCGAAGATGCCGATGGGCTGGAAGCCCTGCTGGATGATTTCGAACAGCGCGGTTGGCTGTCCGCGCAGCGTTTTGTGGAACAGGTGGTGCATGCCCGCAGCGGTCGTTACGGCAGCCGGTATATCGTTCATGAACTGCGCGAAAAAGGCGTTGCCGAGGAATTGATCGAGCAGGCTTTGCCCCAGTTGAAGGAAAGCGAGCTGGAGACTGCTCGCACGGTATGGACGAAGAAATTTGATGCCCTGCCGACGGATGCCAAGGGGCGTGCCAGGCAGATGCGTTTCCTGATGAGCCGAGGTTTTGGTTCGGACACGATACGCCGGGTGATGAAAGGAAGCGGAGAGGAAGAGTGATCGTTCCCCTCTTTAAAAAAATATTGGCCTTCTTCAGGGCTGCGCTTGTAGAGATCGCAGCTTTTTTAATCGGCGGAATATTTAAGATTACCTAGATTGTTGGAGCGTTAAAAAGCAATGAAAAGCAGCGAAATCCGCAAGAAATTCCTCGACTACTTCGCCGCCAAGGGCCATGCCATCGTGCCCTCCAGTTCGCTGGTGCCGCATGAAGACCCGACCCTGCTGTTCACCAATGCCGGGATGAACCAGTTCAAGGACGTATTCCTCGGCTTCGACAAGCGCCCCTACACCCGTGCCACTTCTTCGCAGAAATGCGTGCGCGCCGGCGGCAAGCACAACGATCTGGAGAACGTCGGTTATACCGCGCGCCATCACACTTTCTTCGAGATGCTGGGCAACTTCAGCTTCGGCGACTACTTTAAGCGTGAAGCCATCCAGTACGCGTGGGAGTTGCTGACTGAGGTGTTCAAGCTACCCAAGGACAAGCTCTACGTGACGGTTTATGCCGACGACGACGAGGCTTACGATATCTGGACCAAGGAAATGGGACTGGATGTCGCGCGTGTGATCCGCATCGGTGACAATAAAGGCGCGCGCTACGCTTCCGACAACTTCTGGATGATGGGCGACACCGGCCCGTGCGGCCCCTGTACCGAGATATTTTACGACCACGGTGAGCACATTCCGGGCGGCTTGCCGGGTACCCCGGACGAAGACGGCGACCGCTACATTGAAATCTGGAACAACGTGTTCATGCAGTTCAACCGCGACGAGGCCGGCGTGATGCACCCGCTGCCCAAGCCTTCGGTGGATACCGGCATGGGGCTGGAGCGCATCTCCGCGGTGCTGCAGCAGGTGCATTCCAACTACGAAATCGACCTGTTCCAGAGCCTGATCAAGGCCGCCGCGCGCGAAACGAAATGTGCCGATCTCGACAGCCCGTCGCTGAAAGTGCTGGCCGACCACATCCGTGCCTGCGCCTTTTTGATTTCCGACGGCATCATCCCCGGCAATGAGGGGCGCGGTTATGTATTGCGCCGTATTATTCGCCGCGCCATCCGCCACGGCTACAAGCTGGGCGCCCGTAGCGCCTTCTTCCACAAGCTGGTGGCCGATCTCGACACCGAGATGGGCGATGCCTATATGGAACTCCGGCAAAACCGGGCCCGCGTCACCGAGGTGTTGAAGCTGGAAGAAGAGCGCTTCTTCGAGACCATCGAGCACGGCATGGCGATTCTCGAAGCGGATTTGGCCGAATTGGCGAAATCCGGCGCCAAAACCTTCAATGGCGAAACAGCTTTCAAGTTGCACGATACCTACGGTTTTCCGCTTGATCTCACCCAGGACGTGTGCCGCGAGCATGGCGTAACCGTAGACATTGCCGCTTTCGATGCCGCCATGGCTCATCAGCGCGAACAGGCGCGCGCCGCCGGCAAGTTCAAGATGGCCGCTGCGCTGGAATACAGCGGCCAGCCCACCACCTTCCACGGCTATGAAAAGCTCGCGGTAGACGGTGCCAAAGTCACCGCCCTTTATGTCGATGGTAGCCCGGTGCAACAGATGACGGTCGGACAGCGCGGTGTGGTGGTACTCGACAGCACACCGTTCTACGCCGAATCCGGCGGCCAGGTCGGTGATGCGGGCGAGCTGGGAGCGGGCGGCACCTTGTTCGCGGTGGAAGATACCCACAAGATCCAGGCCGATGTGTTCGGCCACCACGGCGTGTTGAATTCCGGCAGTCTCAAGTTGGGCGATGCCGTTACCGCACATGTTGACGGCGCACGCCGCGCCCGCATTCAGCGCAACCATTCCGTCACCCACCTGATGCACAAGGCCCTGCGCGAAGTGCTGGGCAGCCACGTGCAGCAGAAGGGTTCGCTGGTCGACCCCGACAAGACCCGCTTCGACTTCGCCCACAATGCGCCGATGACGACCGAGCAAATTCGCCGCGTGGAGGCGATCGCCAACGCCGAAATTCTCGCCAACGTCGCAACCCAGTCGCGTGTTCTGCCAATTGAGGAAGCCCAGAAGCTGGGTGCAATGATGCTGTTCGGCGAGAAATACGGCGACGAGGTGCGGGTGCTGGACATCGGCAGCTCGCGCGAGCTGTGCGGCGGCACCCATGTCGCCCGCACCGGCGATATCGGCCTGTTCAAGATCATCATGGAAAGCGGTGTGGCTGCTGGCGTGCGGCGTATCGAAGCCGTTACCGGCGACAATGCCTTGGCTTATGTTCAGGAACGTGAGTCCTTGCTATCGCAGTCTGCCGGCGTATTCAAGGCCCCGGCCCAGGAACTGCCGGGCAAAATTGCCCAGATCATGGACAACGTAAAAGCGCTGGAAAAGGAATTGGCCAAGCTCAAGTCGAAGCTGGCATCCAGCCAGGGCGACGACCTTGCCGGTCAGGCTGTAGACATCAACGGCGTCAAGGTGCTTGCCGCCAACCTGGAAGGGGCGGACGCCAAGACCCTGCGCGAGACGCTGGACAAGCTCAAGGACAAACTCAAATCCGCCGCCATCGTGCTGGCCGCCGTGGAAGACGGCAAGGTGACCCTGATCGCCGGGGTGACCGCCGACCTGACCGCCAGAATCAAGGCCGGTGAACTGGTCAATTTCGTCGCCCAGCAGGTGGGTGGCAAGGGCGGCGGCCGGCCCGATATGGCTCAGGCCGGCGGCACCGAGCCGGAAAAATTGCCAGTCGCATTGGCCGGTGTAGCCGACTGGGCTAAAGCCCGGCTTGGCTAATTCAGATCCCCGTTGTCTTTTGCCGCTTCTTCTTCGGACAGGGGGATGCGATAGGATTCCGTTGCCCACTGGCCCAGGTCGATCAGTTTGCAGCGTTCCGAGCAGAACGGACGGAATAGGTTTTGCGGGCTGAAAAGCGCGGGATTGCCGCAAATCGGGCAGGGTACGGTGGGTGCGGGCTTTGTGGCGGAATTCACTGGTTTTCGAGTATGAGTTGCATGGCCGGGAGCCCGGCCTGGACGTTGTTTTAAAAATGCAGCTTTCTATAAATTGCAGAGCGTCAGATCGAATTCGACGTCGGTTTCGCAGCCTCGTGGCTTTTGTGGGCTATCGAGGGCGTTGAAACGGATATTGATGGCGTACTTGTTGGCGCTGATTTCAGGGAAACAGGACGAGTTGCGCGATACTGAAACGCGCAACATCTGCGCCACCCTGCCGCTCAACATCTGCTGGAATGTCCCCTGCACTGCGGTATGACGGCTGAATTTTCCGCTGTCGCGCAGCATGCGCAAAACAATCTTCAGTCCGTCCCGGATTGGCAGCATCGGCATCAGCCACTCGATCAGGTTCTGCCGGCGCAGGTTTTCATCCTGGTTCAGCCAGTAATGGTAGGAAGGCAGGTCGAATTCGCAAACTCCGCCGGGGATACCGGTGCGTTGCTTGATCCCCATCAGCCATTCATTGTCGCGCAAATGCTGGCCGACCTTGCCGGGCGTGCCGTGCAGATGGCCGGATACATTGTCGATGTCGCGCAGCACTTCATTCAGTGCGTCTTCTGAAATGGCCGGGTTGTTGCGCAGGGCTTCCAGAATGTGCTTCTGCCGTTCCAGTTCCTGCAACAGGTCGGATTTGAGGTCGGCGCGACAGGCAACTTCCAGGATTTCAAACAGGATCAACAGGGCGGCGTGGTGATCCATCTGATGCGACAGGGCGCAATAATATTGCACCTTGGCATAGAGATCTTCCAGCCGCAGCAGGGTGCGAATTCGCTCGTTAAGAGGATGGTCGTAAATGATCACTGTCAGGCCTGGGTTTGGCAAAATTTAATTTTGATGAATTATGAGTGATCTGACAATTGTTTATACTAACTCAATTAATTAAAAATTTGAAATGGATTCGTTTTTCGCCGGGCGGTGTTTGCCGTCTCCATCCTTCTGCTGCAAGGCCAGCGCCAGGTAGCGTCGATGTAAATTTTCGACTTGTTGTTCGAGGTCTTTCTTTTCACCCTGGTTGGGCAGGATGTCGTCGGCCTGTTTGACGCGCTCCGCACGGGGAATCTGGTTCGCCATAATGGCTTGCACTTCGTCGGCGGATAATTTGCTGCGGCTTATGGTGCGGGAGATTTGCTGGCTTTCGTCGCAGTCCACGACCAGTACACGGTCAACCAGGTCGTGGTAGGCGCCGGTTTCAAAAAACAGCGGAACAGCCAGCAGCAAATAGGGAGTATGTGCTGCGGCCATTTCGGAAATGACCCGTTGCTTGATGAGAGGGTGGAGAATCGCTTCCAGCTTTTTCTTGGCGGCATGATCGGAGAATATCCGCTTGCGCAATCCGGCGCGGTCGAGATTCCCATCCTGCAACAGGCAGGCGGCGCCGAATTGCTTGACGATGGCGGCAAGGGCCGGGGAGCTTTTTTCCGTCAGGCGGTGCGCGATTTCGTCGGTGTCGATGACGGCGGCGCCCAGCGCGGCAAAGATTTTGGCGGCGCTGGTCTTGCCGCAGCCGATGCCGCCGGTAAGTCCGATGGTGAGCATGTCAGAGCGAACGTCGCGTGAGCGACACCCTAGTCCCCCTCTCCCGCAAGCGGGCCGGGGTGAGGGAAACGATCATGGCAATTGCGACGATCATTATTGGGGCCGGCGCAATTGCCATGATCGTTAGAGTCCCAGATAAGCCTGGGTGATCTGTTTGCCCCACAGCAGGGCGATCAGGCCGCCGCCGGCGAGGTAGGGGCCGAAAGGAATGGGAACCTGGCGGCCATGACCGGCGAACAGGATCAGCGAAACCCCGATTGCTGCGCCAACCAGCGATGACAGCAGAATCACCAGCGGCAGTAACTGCCAGCCCAGCCAGGCGCCGATTGCGGCAAGCAGCTTGAAATCGCCGTAGCCCATGCCTTCTTTCTTTGCGATCAGCTTGAACAACCAGTAGATGCTCCAGAGCGCCAGATAGCCAGCCACTGCGCCGATCAGGGCGGAGTCGAGGCTGGTGAACACGCCGTTGAGGTTGAATAACAGGCCGAGCCAGATCAGGGGTTGGGTAATGCTGTCCGGCAGCAACTGGGTATCGAAGTCGATGAAGGTGAGAGCGATTAACGCCCAGACAAAGACCAGGGCGGCCAAGGCGGCTGGCCCAAAGCCGAAATGCCAGGCGGCCAAGCCGCTGAGCAGGCCGGTCAGCGCTTCAACCGCTGGGTAGCGCGGACTGATCGGCGCGCGACAGTGGCTGCAACGACCGTGCAGGATCAGCCAGGAAAGCACGGGGATGTTCTCCCATGCGCGTATCTGGTGGCCGCAAGATGGGCAGGCCGAGCGCGGCACGGCCAGGTTGTAGGGCGTCGCGGAAGAAATGGCGTCCCCATTCTTCATTTCGCTGCATTGCGCGTGCCACTCGCGCTCCATCATTTTTGGCAGGCGGTGGATGACGACATTGAGAAAACTGCCGATGAGCAGGCCGAGTATCGTGCTGGCGAAAATGAAGTAAATTGGGTCGGTCATTAATGTATACATGGTTGAAGTTTCAGTGAAGACTAACATGCGCAGCATGTTATGTCGGAGCTAAAACTGCCGATGAGCAAGCCGAGGATGGTTGCCGCACAAGCAAAAAATGCCGGGGAGGATTGCAGGGTTTCGAAGAGCATTTTGAGTCCTGGGTTCCGATGCAGGAGCGGTCTCCCTGGCCGCGATTCAACTTATCGCGGCCAGGGAGACCGCTCCTACCGTGTTGTTAAACGACCTGGCCCATCTTGAAGATCGGCAGGTACATGGCGATAACCAGGCCGCCGATGATGACACCCAGGACCGCCATGATGATCGGCTCCATCAGGCTGGAAAGCGCTTCGACGGCATCGTCCACTTCCGCTTCATAGAAATCCGCCACCTTGGAGAGCATGGCGTCCAGCGCACCGGATTCCTCACCGATGGCGACCATTTGCAACACCATGTTGGGGAACAGGTTGCTGTTTTGCATCGCAGTGGTCAAATTGGTGCCGGTGCTCACCTCGCTCTGGATTTTCTTGGTGGCGTCGGAGTACAAGGCGTTGCCGGCAGCGCCGCCGACCGAGTCCAGTGCTTCGACCAGCGGCACGCCGGCGGCGAACATGGTTGACAAGGTACGGGTCCAGCGTGCAATCGTGGCTTTTTCAATGACCTCGCCGAAAATGGGCAGGTGGAGAGATAACCTGTCCATGAAGTACTGCATTTTTTTCGAGCGTTTCCAGGTGTAGAAAAAGAACCATAGAGCGCCATAAATACCCCCGAAAATCGCCCACCACCAGGCGACGAAAAAGTCCGAGATGGCCATCACGATCAGTGTCGGAGCGGGCAGGTCGGCGCCGAAGCTGGAGAACAGTTCCTTGAACGCGGGAACCACGAAAATCATGATGATGGCGGTAATGATGAAAGCCACGACCAGAATGGAGATCGGGTAGAACAGCGCAGATTTGATCTTGCTCTTGATGCCCTGGATTTTTTCCTTGTAGGTGGCGAGGCGGTTCAGCACGGTGTCGATGATGCCGGCCTGTTCGCCGGCGCCGACCAGGTTGCAGAATAGCGAATCGAAATACAGGGGGTATTTGCGGAAAGCCTGGCTCATGCTGCTGCCGGTTTCGATGTCGGATTTGATGTCGTTCAGCAATCTTGAGACGGACGGGTTGCTATGGCCCTTGCCGACGATATCGAAGGATTGCAGCAGCGGCACGCCGGCCTTCATCATGGTGGCCAGTTGCCGTGTGAACAGGGTGATGTCCTTGTCGGTGACCTTTTTGCCTTTGTTGAAAACGCTTTGTTTCTTGATCTTGATAACGGTAATGCCTTGGCGACGTAGCGAAGTTTTGACCACAGCTTCGCCTGGTGCGCGCATTTCCCCCTTGACCTTTTTGCCTTTCTTGTCGGTGCCTTCCCAGTTGAAGAGGATATTTTTCACTTCTTCTTTTTTTGCGGCAGCCATGTACGTAAGTTCCCTTTATTCGTTGGTGATGGCTTCGACTTCTTCCAGCGAGGTCAACCCCGCCTTCACCTTGAGCAGGCCGGACTGGCGCAGGTCGCGCACGCCTTCGCGCTTTGCCTGGTCGGCGATGTCGTGAGCGGTGCCGTTTTTCATGATGATGCGGCTCATCTCTTCGCTGATCGGCATCACCTGGTAAATGCCGACGCGGCCTTTATAGCCAGTGCCCTTGCACAGTTCGCAGCCGACATGGCCGTAAGGCTGCCAACTACCGTCGAGCTCTTCCTCGGCATAGCCGGCACGCAGCAGGGCCTCCCTGGGTATGTCAATGGGCTGTTTGCACTTGCACAAACGCCTTGCCAGGCGTTGCGCGGTGATCAGGATCACCGAGGAGGCGATGTTGAAAGGGGCGACGCCCATGTTCATCAGGCGCGTCAGGGTGCCCGGCGCATCGTTGGTGTGCAGGGTGGACATGACCATGTGGCCGGTTTGCGCCGCCTTGATGGCGATGTCAGCGGTTTCCAGGTCGCGGATCTCGCCCACCATGATCACGTCCGGGTCCTGGCGCAGGAAGGACTTGAGCGCGGCGGCGAAGGACAGTCCGGCCTTGTCGTTGACGTTGACCTGATTGACGCCGGGCAGGTTGATTTCTGCCGGGTCTTCGGCGGTGGAAATGTTGACGCCTGGCTCGTTCAGGATGTTCAGGCAGGTGTAGAGCGACACCGTCTTGCCGCTGCCGGTCGGCCCTGTTACCAGCACCATGCCGTAGGGCCGCTTGACGGCGTTGAGCAGATGTTCTTTCTGCTCCGGTTCGTAGCCCAGTACGTCGACGCCGAGCGTGGCGATGGCCGGATCGAGAATCCGCATCACGATCTTCTCGCCGTACAGGGTGGGCAGGGTGCTGACGCGGAAATCAATGGCGCGGCTTTTGGACAGCACCAGCTTCATGCGTCCGTCCTGCGGGATGCGTTTTTCTGAAATGTCGAGCTTGGAGATCACCTTGATGCGGGAGGAGAGTTTGTCCTTGATCGCCAGGGGCGGCTTGGCGGCTTCATAGAGTATGCCGTCGAGGCGGTAGCGGATGCGGTAATACTTTTCGTAGGGCTCGAAGTGGATGTCGGAAACACCGGCGTTGATTGCGTCCAGCAGGATTTTCTGGAGGAAGCGGACGACTGGCGCGTCGTCGACTTCTGCGCCGGCGCCTTCATCCTTTTGCGCGGCGGCTTCCTCGTCGGCGAATTCCAGGTCGGCATCATCCCCCGCCAGGTTTTGCAGCGAGGTGTCGGTGGCCTCGACAATTTTTTCAATCAGTTTGTCGAGCTTGTCATCTTCCACTACCACCGGCTCGACAGCGAGGCCGGTCTTGAACCGGACATCATCCAGGGCGCGCAGGTTGGCCGGGTCGGAGATGGCGATGAACAGGCGGTTGCCACGTTTTTGCAGGGCCAGGACGCGCCGGCTTTTGATCAGCTTGCTGTCGAGTACGTCATGCGGCAACTGATCCGCATCGATGGCAGCCAGATCCAGCAAGGGGAAGCCAAACGTCCGTGCGGCGAATTCCGCAACTTCAAGGGCGGTCATTTTTTTGCTTTGCGCCAGTTGCGCGATAAAGCTGATTTCGCTGATGCTGGCCTGCGACTGAACGGCATCGGCATCGGTTTCCAGCAGGAGGCCGCTTTGCACCAGCGCGTTGGCCAGTCCGCTAAGTTGGGTTGAGCTTGTTGCAGATGCCATCAGGGGTCGCCCGGATTACATGGAATTGAAAACAGGCCAATAATGCACTTGGCAATTTTTTTTGTAAAGGCAACGGAATCTTACTCTACGGCGCTACGGCGGGCAGGGCCGGGAAAATACGCACGACTTTGACGACGCGATCCTGCGTTTTTACGATCTCCAGTAGATGACCGGCAATTTTAAAGCTGGTGCCGGCCTCCGGGATATCCTCGAAATGTTCAAGAATCAGGCCGTTCAGCGTATTTGGACCATCCAGGGGAAGTTCGAGCTTGAGCTTGCGATTCAGGTCGCGCAGCGTGCAACTGCCGTCCACCAGCCAACTGCCGTCTTCCTGCGGGTAGATGCTGCTATGGGCGGTGGGGCGCGAGGCGAACTCGCCGACAATCTCTTCCAGGATGTCTTCCTCGCTCACCAGCCCGAGCAGCTCGCCATACTCATCGACAACCAGGCCAATGTGGTGGCGGTTTTCCTGAAAATGCTGGAGCTGGGAAAACAGCGAGGTGCCGGCCGGAATGAAATAAGGTTCGCGGATGATCTCATGCAGTATTTCAGCATTGATTTCCTGGTTGCGCACCTGGTGCAGCACATGGCGGATATGGATCACGCCGGCAATGTTGTCCAGCCTGCCGCGGTAGACTGGCAGGCGGGTGTGGTGGCTGGTGGCAAGCTGCTCGCGAATGATTTCCTCGGCAGCGTCGAGGTCGATCGCCTCGATCTGGTTGCGCGGGATCATGATGTCGTCGACCGTGACGTTTTCCAGCTCGAACAGGTTAAGGAAAATGCTCTGGTGCTTGGGCGGGATGTAATGGCTGGCCTCCAGCACCAGGGTGCGCAATTCTTCCATGTTGAGGGCGGCGGCATGGGCGGGCGGCTTCAGGCGCAGGAGCCAGAGCAGCGATTGGACGAACAGGTTAATGAACCAGACCACCGGGTAGAACAGCTTGAGCAACGGTGTGAGAACGAAGCTGGAGGGGATCGCAATGCGTTCCGGGTAAGCCGCGCCCAGCACTTTCGGCGTGACTTCGCTGAATACCAGGATCAGAAAGGTGACGGCAAGCGTGCCCAGGGTCAGGGACAACTGGCTATCGCCGAACAGCTTGATGACGATGACCGTGACCAAGGCGGCGGCAGCGGCGTTCAGCAGGTTGTTGCCGAGCAGGATGACACCTAGCAGCCGGTCGGTTTTTTCCAGCAGATGAAGGGTCAGTTTGGCGCCACGATTGCCGCCTTGGGCCAGGTGTTTCAAGCGGTAGCGATTGATCGCCATCATGCTGGTTTCGGCGATGGCGAAAAATCCGGAAACGATCAGGATCAGCGCCAGGGCGATTAGCAGGAAACTTAACGGGATGTCATCCAAGAGGGCGAACCTTCATGCAATGGGGGGTGTTAGCGATGCAGAATGATTTCCAGCACGAACTTGCTGCCGATATAGGCCAGCAGCAGCATGGCGAAACCGGCAAGCGTCCAGCGGATGGCGGTGCGACCGCGCCAGCCGTAGACCTGCCGGCCGCCCAGCAGGGCGGCGTAGATGCCCCATGAGAGCAGTGCGAACAGCGACTTGTGGCTGAACTGCAACGGCTTGTGGAACATCTCTTCGGAGAACAGCACGCCGCTGAATATCGACAGAGTCAGCAGTACGAAGCCCACGGTGATGATGCGAAACAGCAGTGATTCCATCGCCAGCAGGGGCGGCAGTTTGCCGAGGATGTGCGACAGTGCGTGGCCGTGCAAACGGCGCTCGGCAAAAGCCATCAGCACTGCGTGAACGGCTGCGATGGTGAACAGGCTATAGGCAAGCAGGGAAATCAGAAGGTGTATCTTGAACAGCGGCAGCTCGGTGTGCGCGATGGTGTGCGCTTCCGGAAAAGCCAGCGGCAACAAGAGGCAGATTGCCGCGCCGGGCAGCACCAGGGTTTGCATCCCTTCCATGTTATAGCGAAAGCTTGCGGCCCAGTAGATCAGCACGGTGAGCCAGGAAATCGCCGATACGGCGTTGCCGACACCGAGATTCAGCCCTTCGCCGGTAAACAAGGAGTGATAAAGCAATCCGCCATGCAGCACGAGTGGCAGCAGCACGGCAAGACGGCAGGCTGCGGAGGGCTCGGCGGGGTGTTGCGCAATTTCTGCCCCGGCAGGGCGCCATACCGAGCGCCAGAAAAGCAGGCCCAGTGCGCCGTACATCAGGAAGCCGAGGAAATGGAGTGAACCGCTCATTGTGTTGTAGAATTGTCGGCTATTTATACAGCGCCAAGTTTACACCATCCGAATCCGGATTAACATTCAGCAGGAATCCCGCGCCATGTTCGACAATCTCACCAATCGCCTCTCCGGCGTAATCAAGACCCTGCGCGGTCAGGCTCGCCTGACTGAAGCCAACATCCAGGATGCCCTGCGCGAAGTGCGCATGGCCTTGCTGGAAGCCGACGTTGCCTTGCCGGTGGTGAAGGATTTTATTGCCCACGTCAAGGAGCGGGCAGAGGGCCAGGAAGTGCTGGCCAGCCTGTCGCCGGGTCAGGCGGTGATCGGCATCGTCCATCAAGAGATGGCCAGGCTGATGGGCGGCCAGAATGCGGCGCTTAACTTCGCTACCCTGCCACCGGCGGTGATCCTGATGGCCGGTTTGCAGGGCGCGGGCAAGACCACCACCTCGGCCAAGCTGGCCAAATACCTGCGCGAGCAACAAAAGAAAAAAGTGCTGCTGGTGAGCTGCGACGTTTACCGTCCGGCAGCGATGGAGCAGTTGCGCGCTCTGGCAGAGCAATTAGGCACCGATTATTTCGCCGCCGAGCCGGGGCAAAGCCCGGAACAGATCGTCCTGGCGGCGCGGGATTATGCCGACAAGCACTTTCATGATGTGCTGATCGTCGATACCGCCGGACGTTTGGCGATTGACGAAGCCATGATGGCCGAAATCAAGCGTTTGCAGGAAGTGCTCAAGCCGATTGAAACCCTGTTCGTGGTGGACGCCATGCAGGGGCAGGACGCGGTCAACACGGCCAAGGCGTTCAATGATGCGCTGACGCTGACCGGTGTGGTGCTCACCAAGCTGGATGGCGATGCGCGTGGCGGCGCGGCTTTGTCGGTGCGCCACGTTACCGGCAAGCCGATCAAGTTCGCCGGTGTCGGCGAAAAAGTTGACGGGCTCGAAGCCTTTCATCCCGAACGTATGGCTTCGCGCATCCTCGGCATGGGCGATGTGCTGTCGCTGATCGAGGAAGCTCATCGCGGCGTCGATCAGGAAGAAGCGGTCAAGCTGGCGAAGAAAATCAAGTCCGGCAAGGACTTCGATCTTGAGGATTTCAAGACGCAATTACAGCAAATGAAAAAAATGGGCGGTATCGCCTCGCTGATGGATAAATTGCCGGCGCAAATGGGCCAAGCCGCTGCGGGCATCGCGGACGACAAGTCGATTAATCGCATTGAGGGCATCATCAATTCGATGACGCCGGGCGAACGCCGCTTCCCGGCCATCCTCAAGGCGTCGCGCAAACGCCGTATCGCCGCCGGTGCCGGCGTGCAAGTGCAGGATGTAAACCGATTGCTCAGCCAGTTCGAGCAAACCCAGAAGATGATGAAAATGGTCTCCAAGGGCGGCATGGCGAAGATGATGAGAAATATGAAAGGCATGTTGCCGGGCATGCGCTGAGCCCGGTATCTCTTTGTCCGGCAAATGTTTCTTGCTTTCTTTCCAGTGCTTGGCGTAGAATCGCCGGTTTTTTAGAACGAATTTTTGAAGGGTAAACCAATGGTTGTGATTCGACTTGCCCGTGGTGGCGCCAAGAAGCGTCCGTTTTTCAATGTCGTAGTGGCCGATTCCCGCAATCGTCGCGATGGCCGTTTCATCGAGCGCGTAGGATTTTACAATCCGGTCGCGCCGGAAGGTCAGGAAGCATTGCGCCTCAATAGCGAGCGCATCGGTTACTGGCAGTCGAACGGCGCGTTGCTGTCCGATGCCGTGGCCAAGCTCGTCAAGCGTGCCGCCGCCTAAGAACCTGGTGGTGATGGGGCGGATCGCCGCCCCGTTCGGCATTCGCGGCTGGGTCAAGATCCAGTCGTTTACCGAAGAGTTCGATGGTCTGCTGGATTATCCGGTCTGGCACCTCGGGCATGGCGAGCAGTGGCGTGAGATTGCCGTGCTGGAATCGGAAGTGCACAGCAAAGGCCTGGTCGTCAGGCTGGACGGGTGCAACGACCGCGACACTGCGGCCGCGCTGAAGGGCCTTGACGTTGCCGTGCCGCGCGAGGCGCTGCCGAAAACGGAAAAAGACGAATATTACTGGTCTGACCTGATCGGGCTGGAAGTCGTGAATGTGCAGGGCGAAATTTTCGGCAAGGTGTCCGATCTGCTTGAAACCGGCGCCAACGACGTGCTGGTGGTAGAAGGGGAGCGCGAACACTTACTTCCGTTCATTGCCCAGGTCATTCTCGAAGTCGATTTGAAAGCGGGGCGGATCAAAGTGGACTGGGGCGTCGATTATTGAATTTTGACATCATCACCCTGTTCCCGCCGATGTTCGACGCGCTTGCCGAGCACGGCATTACGCGGCGCGCGCTGGAACTGGAGATTTACCGGCTGAATTTTTGGAATCCGCGGGATTTCACTGAGAACAACTACCGTACGGTGGACGACCGGCCCTACGGCGGCGGCCCCGGCATGGTGATGCTGGCCGAACCGCTGGAAAAAGCGATTCAGGCCGCGAAAGACCGGCAACGGCAGGCCGGGGTGGTAAATCCCAGAGTGATTCACCTTTCTCCGCAAGGGCGGGTGTTGACCCACCAGCGGGTGATGGAGCTGACCCACGAGCCCGGTCTGGTGCTGCTGGCGAGCCGTTATGAGGGCGTTGACGAACGTTTGTTGCGCCGTCATGTGGACGAAGAAATCTCGATCGGCGACTACGTGTTGTCGGGCGGGGAGTTGGCGGCGATGGTGCTGGTTGATGCCATCGTCAGGCAGTTGCCGGGCGTACTCGGCGATGCCGAATCGGCGATACAGGATTCATTTGTGGATGGGCTGCTGGATTGCCCCCACTACACCCGCCCCGAGGACTATCAGGGCGAGGCGGTGCCGGGAGTGTTGATGTCCGGGCATCATGCAGAAATTCAACGCTGGCGGTTAAAGCAGGCGTTGGGCAGGACCTGGCTGAGGCGACCGGATTTACTGGTTTCCCGTCAGATGACAAAAGAGGAATCCGGGCTGCTGGCTGCGTTTCAGGCAGAAAACCAGCAGGAACAGGAATCCGATAAGTAATCAATAAGGAGTTTTAAATGAACCTCATCCAGCAACTGGAACAAGAAGAAATCGCCCGTTTGGGCAAGACCATCCCTGATTTCGCCCCCGGCGATACAGTGATCGTCGGCGTCAACGTCGTGGAAGGCACCCGCAAGCGGGTTCAGGCTTTCGAGGGCGTGGTGATTGCCAAGCGTAACAGGGGGCTCAACTCCTCCTTCATCGTCCGCAAGGTTTCCAACGGCGAAGGCGTCGAGCGTACTTTCCAGACCTACTCGCCGCTGATCGCGAACGTCGAAGTGAAGCGTCGCGGCGATGTGCGCCGTGCCAAACTGTATTATTTGCGCGACCGTTCCGGCAAGTCCGCACGGATCAAGGAAAAGCTGGTTGCCCGCAATACTGCTCCGGCAAAATAAATATTTGCAGTCCGCACCAAAGGCCACGAGGGTTTGCCCCTCGTGGCCTTTGTTATTTTGATGGGCTAGAATGACGCCATGCGCAAACTGGTCAAATCCCTCCTCATTTTCTTCCTGTCCGTCAGCGCCGCTGCGGCGGCGGATTCTTTCGACATCAGCGCGCGCCTTGCCAAGGCGGGCGCCCCACAGACCGCCTTGGCGCGAGTCGAGCGCGACCAGCCTGATCGCACTGATATTCAACTGTGGAGCAGGTGGGAGATGTTGCGGCTATCCTTGCTCAACGAACTGAATCGCTCCGCCGAAGTGCTGGAGCGCATTGCGGCCTTGCCCGCAGAACTGCCCGCCGAAGCCGCTCAGCAGGCGAACTGGCAGGGCGCACGCGCAGCCTTGAGTCTGGGGCAAGGAGAGTCGTCGCGCATTTATCTGTCGCAACTGCTGTGGCGGTTCGACCTTGCCGACCCGCAATACCGGGAGGCTCGCCGTATGGTGGCGCAGAGCTATCTCAAGGAGCGGCGCACCGACGATGCCTACCGCGTCATGTTGCGTTACAGCCAGGATTTCCAGCCACTCACACCCAATGAGGCGGCGGCTTTTACCGAAGGGTTGTTGATTGCCGGAGTACAGGCGGAAACCGGCACCTGGCTCGCGCAACTGGGCGAGAACGACACGCTCAAGTTGCTGGCCAGGCTCCGCAGCGGCTTGGTTACGCCGGAGCAGGCGATTGCCGATGCCCGCGCCGCGCTTGATCCGGCCAGCGTGCCTGCCGGCAAACTGTCCAGGCGTGCCGCGAAAAAATCGTCCCGCGCTACCTCTCAATTACCGGCCAAGGCCGCCAATCCAGTCGCTTGCTGGACGGTGATCATGCATGCCGCCGTGCTGCGCAAGGACGCCGCGCTCCTGGTCGAGGCCCGCGAGCAACTGCTGAATTTCGACCGGGTCGAAAGTTCCTTGTCTGATGTTGCCGTGGACGACCTCTGGCAGAATTATTTTTCCCTCGCATTACAGCGCAGCAACCAGGCGCAGTTATTGCTCGGCGACGATGCGGCATTGTTTGCGCTGGGCGAACAGTTGCGGGACACCGCGCCCGCCGCGTCACGCGCCCTGTTTGCCTCACTGGCGGTGCATGCCAGGGAGCAGGCGTTACGCGAGGGCGCCCAGAGCGGCTTGGCGGCATTGCTGCTGAAGGCCGGGCTGGAGCGAACTGCCTTCAAGCTATTTGCGGATAGCCGGTATTTTCCGGAGAACCAGGGGTTGTCGCCGCAGGCGCGCTTTGCGTTGGGGCAAGCGGCGGCGCAGGGTCAGGACTATGTCCGCGCTGCACGGTTGTGGCATGGGCTGACGCAGCCCTTCGGCGAGATGCAGCCGGAGCAGTGGCAGCGCCAGCGGGCACGGGTTTTTGCTTTTGGCGGCGCTTATGCGGATGTCAGAGAGGCGGCGCGGATGCTGCCTGTGGCTGAATTGCCTGGAACTGAATCGACAGCGCAGCGCGAAATCCTGTTGGCGTTGGGGGAGCTGGCGGAAAGCCAGGGCGACGCGGCAGCGGCAGCCGATTATTACCTGCAAGCGGCAGGGACGACCGCCGATGCCGTGGCGCAGAACGCACGCTGGCTGGCGGCGCGTAACCTGGCCCGTGCCGGCCTGCGCGAAGACGCGAAAAAACAGTATCTGATGCTGCTGAAAACCGCCCAGGACGCCGCCCAGCAGGCGGCCATCCAGCGTGCGTTGGCACGGCTGTAAGCCGATGGATTATCTGGCGAGATTCCCCGTGCCGTTCGCCGTACTCGGTGTAGTTACAGACGGCGTGGCGTTGACTTCCATCGATTTCCTGCCGCTGGGCACTCCGGCGTTGGCGCCGCAAGATGAGATTTCCCGGCAGGTTTGCGCACAGTTGCAGGCCTATCTCGATGACCCCTCATTCCGCTTCGATCTACCACTGGCTCCGCACGGCACGGTGTTTCAAACCAGAGTATGGCAGGCGTTGCGTCAGATACCGGGTGGCTCGACCCAGAACTACGGCGAGTTGGCCAAGCGGCTCGGCTCGGCGCCGCGTGCGGTGGGGCAAGCCTGCGGCGCCAACCCCATTCCCGTAGTCATTCCCTGCCATCGCGTGCTGGCAAAGAGCGGCTTGGGCGGGTTCATGAACAGCAGCGGCGGCGAGCCGCTGGCGATCAAACGATGGCTGTTGCAGCATGAGCGTTGCCCTCACCCCTAACCCTCTCCCACTTCACGAGTCTCACGTCAGCGACAGCCTGCTTGACGAATTCTGCGATGCACTGTGGTTGGAGGAAGGTCTGGCGCGTAACACGCTACAGAGCTATCGAAGCGATTTGCAGCAGTTTGCCGCATGGTTGCAGCAGGAATGCGGTACGGATTTACTGAAAGCGAGCCACGCCGAACTGGAAGGCTATCTGTCGCACCAGTTCAATATCGCGAAAACCCGTGCCAGCACCGCCAGCCGCGAACTTTCCAGCTTCCGGCGGTTTTACCGCTACCTGCTGCGCCAGGGACGAATCAGCGCCGACCCCACCCTCAATATCGCCTCGCCGAAACAGGTTAGGGCCTTGCCGAAAAGCCTGACCGAGGCTGACGTCGAAGCGTTGCTGAACGCGCCGGATACCGAAGAGCCACTGGGGCTACGCGACCGGGCGATGCTGGAAACCCTCTACGCGACCGGCCTGAGGGTTTCAGAACTGGTGGCGCTGAAGGTGGCGGAAGCAAGCCTGGAAATGGGCGTGGTGCGTGTCATGGGTAAAGGCGGCAAGGAGCGGCTGGTTCCCTTGGGCGAGGAGGCAATCGGCTGGATCAAGCGCTATCTGGACGAGGCGCGCCCGCACCTGCTAAACGGCAAGGCCAGCGATGCCCTGTTTGTCACCGCCCGGCGCGGAGCAATGACGCGCCAGGCTTTCTGGTACCTGATCAAGCGCCATGCAGCGCAAGGCGGAGTCGGCAAGCCGCTGTCGCCGCACACTCTGCGCCATGCTTTCGCCACCCATCTGCTCAACCATGGCGCCGACCTGCGCGTGGTGCAGATGCTGCTGGGGCACGCCGACATTTCCACCACGCAGATTTACACCCACGTGGCGCGGGAGCGGTTGAAACAGTTGCATGCGATGCATCATCCGCGAGGGTAGAGGTTGAACTCGTTCTTCAGCTCACAGGCTATCCAGCGGGCTTTGTACGCCTTTGCCGCCGCGATTCAGGACATGGGTATAGATCATCGTCGTCTGTACGTCCTTATGACCCAGCAATTCCTGCACCGTGCGGATATCGTAGCCGGATTGCAGTAGATGAGTGGCGAAAGCATGGCGCAGAGTGTGCGGCGACAGCGGCTTGGCGATGCCGGCCTGCTGCGCCGCGCCTTTAACCGCGCGTTGCAGGGACTTCTCGTCCACATGATGGCGACGCGTCACCCCGGAACGCGGATCGACTGACAGGCCACGCGCCGGAAACACATACTGCCAACCCCATTCCTTCGCCGCATTGGGATATTTTTTGTCCAGCGCATAAGGCAAATAAACCGCGCCATAGCCCACCGCCACATCCTCATCGTGCAACGCCTTGACCCGCGCTAGATGCGCTTGCAAAGGCGCAATCGAACTTTCCGGCAGCATCGTCACGCGATCCTTGAAACCCTTGCCCTCGCGCACCGTCACCTGGCGCATCTCGAAATCCACATCCTTCACCCGCAACCGCACGCACTCCATCAGCCGCAATCCGCCGCCGTACAACAAACTCGCCATCAGCCACTGCGTCCCATCCAGCCGATTCAGCACGGACTTGACCTCGCTCACCGTCAACACCACCGGCAAGCGTTGCGGCGTCTTTGCCTGCGTCACGTTGTCCAGCCAGGGTAACTCGATCGCCAATGCCTCGCGGTAAAGAAACAGCAGCGCGCTCTTCGCCTGATTTTGGGTCGAAGCCGCCACCTTTCCCGCCACCGCCAGGTGCGACAAAAACGCCCCCACTTCCGGTGCGCCCATCTGCGCCGGGTGAGTTTTGTTGGAAAAACGGGGTCAGACTCGATTATTTGCCGAACGAAAAATGGGGCCATGCGAAAAATAAATATATCGAGTCTGACCCCATTTTTTCATTTTTTCGTGACCCCATTTTTTCGCCCTTTATCCATCAGAATAATGATGGATGAATGTTGATGCAATCCGCCGCTTGAGGCAAGATGCGGGAATGATATTTTTTCTACAGCCTCGTTAGAACTCTCATTTTCCACAAACGGCCATTGGAGGTCACATGAAAGCCATTGCATCAGTTGTACTCATCGCATCAATTAGTGTCTTGACTGGCTGCTCTACCTATTCTGCTACGCGCTATTCATCCAACGCCGACAATGTTGTAGCGCTCAGATCGCTCAACGGCAAAATGGTGAATATTGGGACTTTCTCTGCAACCAAGCCGGGTGAGAAAGAAATAATGTGCAGGGGTGTTGGGCCAATTAAGACACCTGACGGCGAACCATTCTCAGATTTCATTCGGAAAGCATTGCTCGACGAGTTAAAACTTGCAGGCTCTTTTTCAGCAACCGCGCCGGTTACTCTGATTGGCAATCTTGATGCCATCGACTTTTCATCCGCAAGCGGAAGTTGGAACCTCGCTTTGACCGTCAAGTCATCGAACGGAAAGAGTATGACGGCATCAGAGCAATACACCTTCACAACGAGCTTCTACGGCGAGACCGCTTGCAATCAGACTGCACAAGCCCTCATGCCAGCGGTTCAGAACTTGGTAGGGAAAATTACCCGCTCGTCAGACTTCATTTCACTCTTGAACTAAGCAAGTTCTAACCCATCATTCAACACGGACTGGCACGATAAAGCCGCGCCAGCCGGTTAATTCAGACGTTGGGCATCAGCATGCTTATCGCAGAACATAGATAGACAATTACATCTTCCATGCGGTTTAGGAGCCAGCCATGAAAGTCTATTCAGCGGTAATTGAGCGGTGCCCTCAAACTGGCCTGTTCGTTGGTTTTGTTCCCGGTTTTCCAGGTGCTCATTCCCAAGGAGAAACGCTGGATGAAGTCAACCACAACCTGCACGATGTTATCGCAATGCTTCTGGAAGATGGCGAACCCACGCTGGAGTCCGAGTTTGCAAAGCCACGAGGGCCAAGTCTAGCTATGTAGCATAGTCTATGCGTAAAAAAAGCACGGGGTCGCATATTGTCACTTTTGTGTTTTTTGCGCCTCTTAGCGGCAAAAGGCTTTTAACTCTACGCCAAGGCTTTCCAGATGAGCGAGCCGCCGCTGCCGACGAGGAGCAGGCCGACGAGTCTGAGCATCTGGACGCCGGAGATGCCGAGGTGGATGCGGTGGCCGAGATAAAGCCCCAGCGCCATGACTGGCAGGGCGGCAAGCAGGGCGGTGAGCATGCCGTCTTGTAGCAGCAGGCCGGTGGCGAGGAAGGTGACGATGCGCAGTCCGCCTTCGATGGTGAACAGACCGGTGAAGGTGGCGCGCAATTCGGTTTTGTCTTTCAGGCGATGCGACAGATAAACGATATAGGGCGGGCCACCGGTGCCGAACAGGGCGCCCACGGTGCCGCCGGTCAGCCCGGTTGGCACGGCCCACCAGCGCGAAATGGTTTTTTCACCGTGGATGTCGAGCAGGTTGCGAATGCCGAAGATCAGCACGAAAAACCCCAGCCCGATCAGCAGGGGTTCGCGCGGCATGCGGATCAGCAGCGTCGCGCCCAGGATCACGCCAATCGCCCCGAACGGCAGCAGGGGCTTCAGTTCTGGCCAGTTGATCTGTTTGCGGGTTTTGCCGCCGAGCGTGACGGAGGCGCTGAAATCCAGCACCAGCACGAACGGTACGACAAATTGCAGGGGCAGGAGATGCGCCAGCAGCGGCACGGCAATCAGGCCGGAGCCGAAGCCGGTAATGCCGCGAATCAGGTAGGCAAAAAGCAGAATCAGCAGGGCGATGCTCAGGGATTCGATGCTGATGACCGTTCCCCGCGTTCAATGATGATGCCTAGGCGCTTGACGCCGCGCAGCATGCCGAGTTTGGCGACGGACACTTTGACCCAGGGCGCGCCGAACTCGCTGCGGATCAGGGCGGCAATGTGTTCCGCGAAGGCTTCGACCAGAGAAAAATGTTTTTCCGCTGCGGTTTGCCGGATGCGCTCCATCACCACGCCGTAGTCGATGGTGTCCGCGATGTCGTCCGATTTGCCGGCGCGACTGTGCGGCAGGCCGATCTCGATGTCGATGCGGATGGTTTGCGAAACCTTGCGCTCCCATTCGTAGATGCCGATGACGATGTCGAGCTTGATTTCTTCCAGGAAAACGATGTCCATTGAGTGTTCGGGCAGGGAAAATGCCGTAAAATCCGTAAATGGTCATTTTAAGTGATTTGATATGAATACGGTAATTTTCGTCCTTGCCGCTTACCTGATCGGTTCGGTTTCCTTCGCGGTGGTTACCAGCAAGCTATTCGGCCTGCCCGACCCGCGCACCTTCGGCTCGAAAAATCCGGGTGCGACCAATGTGCTGCGCACCGGCAAAAAGCTGGCCGCCGCGCTGACCCTGCTGGGCGACGGCGCCAAAGGCTGGCTGGCGGTTTTTCTCGCGCTCAGGCTGGCGCCGGGCTATGGTCTAAGTGACCTTGCCATCGCGGCGGCAGCGGTTGCGGTATTCCTCGGCCATGTCTATCCAGTGTTTTTCGGTTTCCATGGCGGCAAGGGTGTGGCTACGGTTCTGGGCATCCTGTTGGCGCTCAATCCCTGGCTGGGTCTCGCGGCTTTGGCAACTTGGCTGTTGGTGGCAGTCATCTGGCGCATCTCCTCGTTGTCAGCCCTGGTCGCTGCGGCCCTCACGCCGCTTTATGCCTGGCTGCTGCTGGAATCCGGCGTGCTGATTGCGGCGGTGGGGGTGTTG
The DNA here is from genome assembly GCA_028713975.1 of Sulfuricella sp. Lineage (GTDB taxonomy): Bacteria > Pseudomonadota > Gammaproteobacteria > Burkholderiales > Sulfuricellaceae > Sulfuricella. The sequence goes on along the minus strand of JAQTNE010000007.1, from coordinate 61,893 downwards.
TCGTTGCTGCTGATGTGGCGGCACAAGAGCAATATCCGCAACCTGCTTTCCGGCAAGGAGGGGTCGATCGGCAGGTCGCAGTCCGGTGATGCGCCGCCACAGTGAAAGCCTGACGCCTATACTGGAGAAAAGGAGATGCAGCCATGGCCTGGTTTGAAAAGGAAATGGATTATGCGCGGGAAAGCCTGGAGCAGGTTTCCCGCGTTGCGGTCGAGCAAGCCGGGGAGAAGCTGACCGGAGTGGTTCAGGGCGGCCTCATTCAGGCGAGCGGCGAGCTGCGCGAGGCGGTGCTGAATGCGAGCCATGAGGTTGACCTCAAGCTCGACAAGATATCCGCCGAGCTGCACAACCAGCGCCAGTTTACCAAGGACGATGTGATGGAGCTGGTGGACTATGCGGCCGACAAGCTGGGGACGACCATCGACGACCGGGTGCGGGTGATGAAGGCGGAAATCACCAGCCTGGTGCAGGATCGGATCGAGTACCTGAAGCGCGAAGTGGATGATTTCTTTATTCAGCGCCAGCAGGATTTGGCGCGTGAGCGGCGGCGGCTGATCGCCAACATCCTGATTGCCGTGGCGGCCTCCATCGTCATGGGTGGGCTGTCGCTGATGTATCACCGTGCCTTGCTCGGCGGCATGGATATGTACAGCCTGTTCCGCGTGGTGTTCCTGTCGCTGACCGGCGGCTATGGCGTTTATCTGCTGGTCAGGCTGGTGCTCAAATATCGCAGCATGTCGGAGCACAAGAAGGATTTGGTGTTTCTCGCCATGAAATACTGGGGCGTGCTACGACCGGAAAGCGTGTTCGGCCACCTGCTGCTGATCCTGGTTTTGCTTGTATTTTATGCGGTGCTGTTCTTTCCGCAGGAGTTGGGGCAGGTGATCGGCAGCGACACCTTGGTTCGCTGGCTTGGCGGATTGCACCAAATTAAATAGATGCCAGATCCCAACGTGGTCGCACGTTGAATTTCCAGCCTTTAGGCGTTGCGTGTTTGATCCGCATTGCGCCGGCAAAGGCGATCATGGCGCCGTTGTCGGTGCAGAATTCCAGTTTTGGATAATAGACTTCGAAGCCCCGACGTTGTGCGTTGGCTGACAGTGTTTCGCGCAATTGCCGGTTGGCACCGACGCCGCCGGCCACCACCAGCCGGCTCAGGCCGGTTTGCCGCAGCGCGGCTTGCGACTTGACGGCCAGCACTTCGACAATGGCGTCCTGAAAGGCGCGGGCGATGTCGGCGATGGTTTGTTGATCCAGTGTCTGCTGCCGGGCCAGGGTCAGCACGGCAGTTTTCAGGCCGCTGAAGCTGAAGTTGAGGTCGCCGCTGTTGAGCATCGGGCGCGGCAGCTTGAAGCGCCCCGCTACCCCTTGCCCGGCACGCAAGGATAATTCTGGCCCGCCGGGGTAACCCAACCCGAGCAATTTGGCGGTCTTGTCGAAAGCTTCGCCGGCGGCGTCGTCCAGGGTTTCCCCCAGCGTTTCGTATTCGCCGATGCCGGACACGCGCATCAACTGGCTATGCCCGCCGGAAACCAGCAATGCGACGAAGGGAAACTCGGGCGGATTGGGTTCCAGCAACGGGGCAAGCAGGTGGCCTTCGAGATGGTGAACGCCGATGACCGGCACCTTGAGCGCAAAGCCGAGCGAGGTGGCGATGCTGGCGCCGACCAGCAATGCCCCAGCCAGCCCTGGCCCCTCGGTGTAGGCGATGGCCTCGATGTCGCCCAAGGTGCAGCCGGCTTCCTTGAGTATTTGCCGGGTCAGCGGCAACACGCGCCGGATATGGTCGCGCGAGGCGAGTTCCGGCACCACGCCGCCGTATTCGGCGTGCATCGCTACCTGGGAATGCAGGGCGTGGGCGACCAGGCCGCGCTCTGTGTGGTACAGGGCAACACCGGTTTCGTCGCAGGAGGTTTCGATTCCGAGAACAAGCATGAGGCCGGTATCATAGCGGTTTTGCCGGCCACGGTAAATTTGGCTATGAAAAAAGAAGGTTTGCCGATATAATTGCTGGTTTTACCCCAACCCATTGCTTAATAAAGGTCATTGCTCATGCCGAGTGTACGCGTCAAGGAAAACGAACCGTTCGATGTAGCCCTGCGCCGTTTCAAGCGCGCCGTAGAAAAAACCGGTCTGCTGACCGAGTTGCGCGCCCGCGAATTTTACGAAAAGCCCACTGCCGAGCGTAAGCGCAAGATGGCGGCTGCCGTCAAGCGCCACTTCAAGCGCCTGCGCGGTCAGACGCTCCCCCCCAAGCTTTACTGAGCCGCATGAGTCTCAGGCTTCAAATCGTCGAGGATATGAAGTCGGCGATGCGTGCCAAGGACACTCCGCGCCTTGGCGCGATCCGGCTGCTTATGGCCGCGATCAAGCAGCGCGAGGTGGATGAGCGCATTGAACTATCCGACGATCAGGTAATCGCGGCGGTTGAGAAAATGCTCAAGCAGCGACGCGATTCAATCTCCCAGTATGAATCGGCCGGTCGGCAGGATCTGGCGGATATCGAGAAGTTCGAAGTCTCGGTGTTGCAAAATTATCTGCCGCAGGCCCTGACTGAAGACGAGGTCGAAGCGCTGGTTGTTGCCGCTATCGGGTCTTCCGGTGCGGCTGGCGTAAAAGACATGGGTAAGGTCATGGCGGTGGTAAAGCCGCAAATGGCCGGACGTGCCGACATGGGCAAAGTGTCCGCCCTGATCAAGGCCAGGCTGGGCGGATAATCCGGCTTTGCCGATTCGTGCCAGGGTACCATGGCTGCTGTTCATGATATTTTTTAAGGCTGCTTTTTAGGCAGTTCCGGTTGTCGGGTTTCTTGCCCTCAATATCAAAATGACATGTCTTCCCGTCAATTCGGGAAGATTGGGTGGCTAGCCATGATTCCGCAGTCCTTCATCCAGGACCTTCTCAATCGCCTGGATATCGTTGACGTGGTGGACCGCTATGTCCCGCTCAAAAAAGCGGGCGCGAATTATGTCGCCTGCTGCCCGTTCCACAGCGAAAAATCCCCTTCCTTTTCGGTCAGTCCCACCAAGCAGTTCTACCATTGTTTCGGCTGCGGTGCCCACGGTTCCGCCATCGGTTTTGTCATGGAGCACCAGGGGCTGGGGTTCGTCGAGGCGGTCGAAGACCTGGCCAGAAACGCTGGCATGGCGGTGCCGAAAGAAGAGTCTGGCCAGCATGAACACCGGGCGGCGGGCAATTTCGACGCCCTGCACGAGGTCATGCAACAGGCAACCCGTTATTACCGCGACGAACTGAAACGCTCCGAAACGGCGGTCGATTACCTGAAAAAGCGCGGGCTCTCCGGCGAGATTGCGGCGCGCTTCGGCGTCGGCTACGCGCCGGGTGGCTGGCAAAATCTTGCTGCGGTGGTGTCCGACTATCAGGCCAAATCGCTGGTGCAAGCCGGGCTGGTGATCGAAGGCGAGGAAGGCAAGCGTTACGATCGTTTTCGCGATCGCATCATGTTCCCCATCCTGAACCAGAAAGGGGCGGTGATCGGTTTTGGCGGGCGTGTACTGGGGGCGGGCGAACCCAAATACCTGAACTCTCCGGAAACGCCGCTGTTCGAAAAAGGCCGCGAGCTGTATGGCCTGTTTCAGGCGCGCCAGGCAATTCGCGCGGCTGGCAAAGTGATCGTGGTGGAAGGCTACATGGATGTGGTGGCCCTGGCGCAGCACGGCGTCGAATATGCGGTGGCGACGCTGGGAACCGCGACCACGCCGGTGCATGTGCAGAAGCTGCTGCGCCAAAGCGATAACGTGGTGTTCTGTTTCGACGGCGATACGGCGGGGCGCAAGGCGGCATGGCGCGCGCTGGAAAACAGCCTGGCATTGGTCAGCGACGAAAAAAATCTTAAGTTTTTATTTCTGCCCCAAGGCGAAGACCCCGACAGCTACATCCGCAAGGAAGGGAAAGCGGCGTTTGAAGCGCTGCTGGAAAGCGCGTTGCCGCTATCGGAATTTCTCCTGCGCGAGCTGGCTGCCGGCGTGGATATGCAGACCATGGAAGGGCGGGCGCATTTTCTCAAGCTGGCACAACCCTTGGTGCAGCAGGTTGCGGCGCCTGCGCTGCGCCTGATGTTGCAGCAGCGGCTGGCTGAATTGGCCGGAGTTTCTCGAAATGAACTAGAGACGCTGATGCCGGTCAAATTACCGGTAAAGCAGCCTGCCGCCATGCGGCCAAAACCTTCCCGCAAGCCGCCGTCCCTGGTCAGAAAAATGCTTCAATGGCTGCTCTATCAGCCTGAGTTAGGTATGGATTTCGACGTGAACCTGATCGGCGGCAACTCGGATGAGCAAAAGACGCTACGGGCGCTTCTCGATTTCGTCTCGAACAACAAGTCACAAATCAATACGACGGTAGGGGTGTGGGAGTATTTCCGGGGAAGCGCTCATGAAGCCTTGTTGAGCGAGGTATCGGGCGAAATTCTCGAGTGGGACAAGGCTGAAGTGGCCGCGGAATTTGCCGGGGCGCTGGAGCAGTTGCATCAGGCCGAGCGTAACCGCAGCATCGACGCATTGCTCGGCAGGCCATTGGGCGAGTTGACCCCGGAAGAGAAAAGCGAATTGCAGCGTTTGTTGCAGGGCGGATACGGTTCGACAAAGGCAACCTGAACGTCCGAAAATGGTGTATAATTCGGAAATTTTTTTGCAATGAAATCCTCAGCAGGAACAGAATGTTATGGCGATTGAAAACGACAAACCAGAAAACGACGTTGATGCACGGCGCATGCGCTTGAAGAACCTGGTTGTTCTGGGCAAGGAGCGCGGCTACCTGACCTACGCCGAGATCAACGACCATCTGCCGGACGATATGCTTGATGCCGAGCAGATCGAAGGCATCGTCAGCATGATCGGCGACATGGGGATTTCCGTTTGCGACGAAGCGCCGGATGCGGAAACCATGCTCATGTCCGATGCCGCGCCGGCAGTGGCCGACGAGGATGTCGTGGCGGAGGCCGAAGCGGCCTTGTCCACGGTCGATTCCGAATTTGGCCGCACCACCGACCCGGTGCGTATGTATATGCGCGAAATGGGTTCGGTCGAACTGCTCACCCGCGAAGGCGAGATCGAAATCGCCAAGCGTATCGAAGAGGGCCTGAAGCACATGGTGCAGGCGATTTCGGCCTGCCCGACCACCATCATCGAGCTGCTCGAGCTGGCCGACAAGATCGAACGCGATGAAATGCGCGTGGACGAACTGGTTGACGGCTTGCTGAACGCGGACGGAGAACTTGGCGAGGATATAGCCGATTCCGCTATGGAGGCGGAAGCCGAGAGCGATGAGGAATTGACGGAAGAGGAAGAAGAGGCAGCCGGTGCTGCGGTGGCGGCGGCCAATCTGGCCCAGCTCAAGCTTGATACGCTGGAGCGCTTCGTCGTTATCCGCAAGGCATTCGGCAAGATGCAGCAGGCGCTGGCCAAGAATGCGCCTAGGCCTAAGGCGTACCCGGACTGGCAGGAACAGGTTTCGAACGAGCTTCTGTCCATCCGTTTTTCTGCCAAGCAGGTGGAGTTTTTGTGCGAAAGCCTGCGTTCCCTGGTGGAAGAAGTCCGCAGCTACGAACGCGAGATCATGTCCCTGTGTGTAACCAAATCCGGCATGCCGCGCCCGTATTTCATCAAAACTTTTCCCGGCAACGAAAGTAACCTGGGGTGGGTGCTCGAGGAAATGGCAGCTAAAAAGCCGTATAGTGAAAAACTGTCGCGCTTCCAGCATGCCATTGTCGACCAGCAGCAACGCCTGCTGGACTTGCAGGCACGGGTGCAGATTCCGATCAAGGATCTCAAGGAAATCAACCGCCAGATGTCCACCGGCGAAGCCAAGGCGCGTCGCGCCAAACGCGAGATGATCGAAGCCAACTTGCGTCTGGTGATCTCCATCGCCAAGAAATACACCAACCGTGGCCTGCAGTTCCTCGATCTGATCCAGGAAGGCAATATCGGCCTGATGAAAGCGGTGGACAAGTTCGAATACCGCCGTGGCTACAAATTTTCCACCTACGCGACATGGTGGATTCGCCAGGCGATTACCCGCTCCATCGCCGATCAGGCGCGCACCATCCGTATCCCGGTGCACATGATCGAAACCATCAACAAGATGAACCGCATTTCCCGGCAGATATTGCAGGAAACCGGATCGGAGCCCGACCCGGCGGAACTGGCGACCAAAATGGAAATGCCAGAGGAAAAAATTCGCAAAATCCTCAAGATTTCCAAGGAGCCGATCTCCATGGAGACGCCGATTGGCGACGACGAGGATTCGCATCTGGGCGATTTCATCGAGGATATGACCACACTGGCGCCGGCAGACGCGGCGCTGTACGCATCATTGCGCGAGGCCACCAAGGAAGTGCTGGAGTCCCTGACGCCACGCGAGGCAAAAGTGTTGCGCATGCGCTTCGGTATCGAAATGAATACCGATCACACCTTGGAGGAGGTCGGCAAGCAGTTCGACGTCACCCGTGAACGCATCCGTCAGATTGAAGCCAAGGCCCTGCGCAAGCTGCGCCACCCTTCGCGCTCGGAGCGTTTACGCAGCTTCCTGGATAATGAGGCTTGAGCCGGGCCAGGCATCGCAGCCGCGAGGCAGTTTTTCGGGTCTGTAGCTCAGTTGGTTAGAGCAGGGGACTCATAATCCCTTGGTCCACAGTTCAAGTCTGTGCAGACCCACCATAAAAGCAAATGGGCTATGCTGTTTCAGCATAGCCCATTTGTCTTTCATACCCCCAAGAAGTACAGTAGCGGTACAGCAACGCTTTTCCATAGTTTGTTGATCCGATATTCGCATAATAAAAAGTTGAGATGACAACAATCTTTAGTCGGTGATCGTTTAATAACGTCAGCCAGCCGGTTAAAGAAAAGCTGGATGGGTATGTCGAGCAATGCAGGAAAAAAACCGCGGGGAAATAAATTCCTGGCGCGCAATGGCGACGTCCGGAACACGGCAGAATCAAAAGAACAAGGCTTCATGACATAATCCTTCCATGAGACCCCTCCACCTCTCTCACCGTTTCAGGGCCATCCTGAATAATCTTTCCACTTTTCTGGCAAGAAAGTGGAAGAATAATTTTTACCTCTACCTGGCGGCGCTGTTCAGCGCAGCGATCCTGCTCGACGTATTTTTTCTGCATCTCGCGACCGACATGAGGCAGGCGACATTCGACATGATGGTGCGCTATCGCGTGGTCGTGCCCAAGCCCGACAGGGACATCGTTATCGTTGACATCAATGAGGCGAGCCTTGCCGCTATGGCCGGGGAATATGGTCGCTGGCCGTGGCCGCGGCAAGTGTTGGGGGAGTTTGTCGAGCAGTTGGAGAAGCAGCAGCCGAAGGCCGTGGTGTTCGATATCCTGTTCAGCGATCCGGACGTATACAACCCGGACAGCGATGCCTATTTCAACGCCGCTATTGCCGCCACCGGCAACACTTTTTTCCCGATGCTGCGGCTTGACCCGGCAGACGACCGCCTGAGCCAGATCAAGCCGGGCATGATTCCCGGTGTGGCAGCCATTGATGGGGAAGCTGATCGCGACGCCACGGTGGCGGTCGTGCTGCCGCCCTTCAAATCCATACTGCAGGGCGGCAGGCTGGGCCTGCACAATATTTATCCCGATGCCGACGGTATCGTGCGCCAATACCTGGCGTACCTTGACGATTACGGCTGGAAAATCCCTTCGCTGCCCCTGCGCGTTGCCACTGAGCTGGGGTTTGCCCAGCCCGATGCGCAAAGATTCCTCCTCAATTGGCGCGGCAAGCCTTTTTCCTATCATACGGTGAGTTTTTCCGATGTTTACACCGACATGGCGAGCAAAAACAAGAAACGCCCCCAGGACGAGTTCAAAGGCAAAATCGTGATCATCGGCTCGACCGCGCCCAGCCTGTTCGACGTCAAGCCGACGCCGCTGAGCCGGATGCATCCCGGTGTGGAAATTCTCGCCACCGCCATCGACAATCTCAAACACGGCGACTACCTGCGCTTTCCCGATGCCCGCATTGCCTATCTGCTGTTGACGCTCGCCATGGTATGGGCAACCGCCTGGGGGTTCTACCGCGGGGTTGGACAGGACAAATTCAATGCGTTGTTTGGCGCTTCGCAGTTCATCCTGATCGCCATTTCCTACGCCAGCATCAACCTTACCACCACCTACATCAACCTCACCGGCCCGGTGACGATCGGCCTGGCTTATTTTACTATCGCCAGGCTTTATGCCCTGGCTACCGGTCGGGCACTGGAAAAAAATTCAGTGCGCACCTCCCAGAATCACGGCGGTAATCAGTACGCCGTTCTCATGCTGATCCGCCTCGATGGGCACGAGCAGATCATGGGCGAGCGCGCCTGGGAAAAAGTTCGCAAAGGCTTGGAAAAAACAAAAGGTGCGCCGAAAAGCGTCGAAATGCTGAAGGGGCGGCAAAAAGGCCTGTGGGCGCTACTCGAGAACACTTTGGCGATTTCATGGGTTTGCCAGGAAGATGACGCGGATCGGCGCGGGCAGATTTCCCGCGATATCGAGGTGCTCTCGCAGGCGCTCGGGCCGCTCTTGCAAAAGAACGGCGCATATGCGGATAATGGTGCCGAGTGGTTTGTCCACGAGGCTCCCATCGAGGGCGGCGAGAAAGCGCGGACGGAATGGCGCGCATTATTTGCCGACGCGCTGCTACGTTGGGAGCAGTCAAAAAACCGGGAGGATTCATGACGGATATGGGTCGGCAAATTTTTCATGGCATATTGCTGGCGGCGCTGCTGCTGGCCGCAACGGGCGTTCATGCCGCAACTGGCGGCGCGGCGATCAAGGCCGATAACATCAAGGGTGAACCGTTCAGCGATGCGCAGACCATCGGCACGCTGGCACCCGGCGACAAGGTTGAAATCATCAAGAAGGACGGGGGCTGGTTCCAGATAAAAAGCGTCAAGGGCGCCGGTTGGGTGCGCATGTTGAGTATTCGCCGCGGCGACGCGCAAAAGGCTTCCGCCGGTGGTGAAGTTGCGGGCCTGCTGGGCTTGGCATCAGGCCGTGCCGGCACAGGGCAGGTGGTCGCCACCACGGGCGTTCGTGGCCTTAATGAAGAAGAACTCAAGTCGGCAAAATTCAATGGGAAAGAACTGAATCTCGCCAAATCTTTCCTCACCAGCAAACAGGACGCGCAGGCATTCGCCGCCAAGGGCAAGCTGGTTCCCCAGCAGGTGGAATATCTGCCGGAACCGGCGACTGTGCAGTCATCCGGCAAAGGAGACGGCTCATGGTAACCCGGATGCGCACCCCTCTTGCCTGCTGCCTCAGCCTGATGCTATGCGCTGGTGCGGCTCACGCCTTTGATTTGGGACAGATGCTGAATGCGGCGGGACAGCAGGTGCAGAAACCGCAGCAACAGGGACAGCAACCGTCATCCGCTGCGGATTTGCTCAAAAGCGGTATCGACATGGTGACGGGGATGGCCGGATGCTCCGAGCCGGAAGAGGCGGCAATCGGGCAGCAAATTGCCGGTAACCTGCTGGGCGCTTCCCCCCTGGTTAAAGACCGGCAGTTGCAGAAATACGTCAACAATGTCGGACGCTGGGTTGCCAGCCAGAGCGAGCGCCCCGATCTGGAGTGGCATTTCGGCGTGATCGAATCAAATGACATCAACGCCTTCGCCGCGCCGGGCGGTTATATTTTTGTTACCCGCGGACTTTACCGGTTACTGCAGAATGAGGCGGATCTGGCTGGCGTCCTGGGGCACGAAATCGGCCACGTCATCCGCAAGCATCACCTGAAAATCCTGCAACAAAGCAAGATGGTGGACTTCGGCGGCAAACTCCTGGCCGCGAAGGCGGGCGGAGGCAACAGCAGTGTTCAGGGGCTGATCGGCAGCGGCGCGGAGATCGTTTCGCGCTCTCTCGACAAGGGCGCCGAGTTCGAGGCCGACCGCATTGCCATGGTGCTGGCAGCGCGCGCTGGCTACGATGCCTTCGCTTTGCCCGAGGTGCTGCAGCAGATCGGCCATGTCGGCGGCGCGGACAGCAGCGTGGCACTGCTGTTCAAGACCCACCCTCATCCCGACGAACGTCTCGCCAAACTGGGCGAAGCCGTGGACAGCCGCTTCGACAGCCTGAAAGGGCAGACCCTGGCGGGCAGGTTTTATCATATTAAATAACCCGTTTTTTTTGACTTAATTTGGAGTGGTAATCAATGAAATTCCGGCTATTCGCTTTTCTCCTCGGCTTGTTGTTTTCCTTCGGCGCCCAAGCTGCCAACCCGATGGTGGAAATGAAGACCAACCTCGGCAGCTTCACACTTGAACTCTATCCGGACAAGGCGCCGAAGACGGTGGAGAATTTTCTGCGTTACGTCAAAAATGGTCACTACAAGGGCACCGTATTTCACCGCGTGATCGACAATTTCATGATCCAGGGCGGCGGCTTCGATACCAACCTGAGGGAAAAGGAAACCTTCTATCCGATCCGGAACGAGGCCACCAACGGGCTGAAAAACAAGGTCTACACCATTGCCATGGCGCGCACCAATGACCCGCATTCCGCCACGGCGCAATTCTTCATCAACCTGAAGGACAATGTTTTCCTGGATCACACCGTGCCAAAAGGGCAGGGATGGGGTTATGCGGTGTTCGGCAAGGTGGTGAAAGGGCAGGAAGTGGTGTCGAAAATCGCCAAGGTGCGCACCGGTCCGCGCGATCCGCTGCCTTCCGACGTGCCGCTGGAAAATGTGGTGATCGAAGAGGTCAAGCTGCTGCCATAATCTGGATCTGGCATGCAAAAACCATCTCACCGCAGAGGCGCAAAGACGCAGAGATTACGCAAAGGCTATCCTTTATTTTCTTTGCGCCTTAGCGCCTTTGCGGTTCAATAGATTATGCCCGCCGCCTATACCTGGTTCTCCATCCTTGCCATCGTTCGCGAGCACCGGAAGGGCCTGATTACCGCTCACATTGTCGCTATCCTGGCGGCAGTGGCGAGCGTGCCGATTCCCTTGCTGATGCCCCTGCTGGTTGACGAAGTTTTGCTGCACCAGCCCGGGCGGCTGGTGGCGCTGGCCAATGGTCTTTTTTCTGACCGCTGGCACGGCCCGGTGCTGTATATCGGCGCGGTGCTGGCGGTTACGCTGATGCTGCGGCTGACGGCGCTGATCCTGGGCGTGTGGCAGGGGCGCAATTTCACTCTGATTGCCAAGGATGTGATTTTCCGCATGCGCGAACAGATGCTGCTGCGCCTGTCGCGTATCGCCATGTCCGAGTATGAAACGCTGGGCAGCGGTGCAGTGGCCTCGCATTTCGTCAAGGACCTCGATGCGGTCGACAATTTTATCGGGGCGTCGGTTTCGAAGTTCCTGGTCGCGGTGCTAAGCGTTGCCGGCACGGCAATCATCCTGTTGTGGATGCACTGGAAGCTGGCGTTGTTCATCCTGCTGCTCAATCCTGCGGTGATTTATTTCACCACGGTGCTGGGCAAGCGGGTAAAGGATTTGAAGAAGCGGGAAAACAGCGCTTTCGAGCTGTTCCAGCAGGCGCTCACCGAAACCCTGGATGCGATCCAGCAAATTCGCGCCATCAATCGCGAACGGCATTACATTGCGCGGGTAATCGGCACGGCACGCGACATCCGCACCCATGCCGCGGCTTTCTCATGGAAGAGCGATGCTGCCGGGCGGCTGTCGTTCATGGTGTTCCTGTTTGGCTTCGACGTGTTCCGCGCCATCAGCATGCTGATGGTGGTGTATTCCAATCTTTCTGTCGGCCAGATGATGGCGGTGTTCGGTTATCTCTGGTTTATGATGGCACCAGTGCAGGAAATCCTCGGCATCCAATTTGCCTACTATGGCGCCAGGGCGGCGCTGACGCGCATCAACCGGCTGCTGGAACTCAAGGAGGAACCCTGTTATCCGCACCTGAAAAACCCCTTCACCGGCAAGCACACCGTCGGTGTCGAGGTGGAAGATGTTCACTTCAGTTACGGCGAGACGCCGGTGTTGAACGGGGTCAGCCTGAAAATCCGCCCCGGCGAGAAGGTGGCGCTGGTGGGTGCCTCCGGCGGCGGCAAATCGACCCTGGTGCAGGTGATTCTCGGGCTTTATCCACCTGCCTCCGGCAGGGTGAGCTTCGATGGCGTGCCGATGACGGAAATCGGCATGGAGGTGGTGCGCAGCCATGTCGCCACGGTGCTGCAGCACCCCGCGCTGTTCAATGACACGGTACGCATGAATCTGACGCTGGGACGCGAGCTGACTGACGCGCAGTTGTGGCAGGCGCTGGAAGTGGCGCAATTGGCGGACACCGTGCGCGAACTGCCGGGCGCACTTGACGCTATCGTCGGTCGCCAGGGCGTGCGGCTTTCGGGCGGGCAGCGCCAGCGTTTGGCCATCGCCCGCATGGTGTTGTCCGACCCGCAGGTGGTAATCCTGGACGAAGCCACCTCGGCGCTCGATGCTGAAACCGAAGCGAAGCTGCATGAAGCGCTGAGAGGGTTCCTGAAAGATCGCACTACACTGATCGTCGCTCATCGTTTGAGCGCGGTGAAACAGGCTGACCGTGCCTACGTGTTCGACGATGGCCGGATTATCGAGGAAGGGGTACATGACGATCTCATCAAAAACGACGGCCTGTATAGCCGGTTGTATGGCCGGCTGCAGCATTAAAAAAATAAAATCCCTCATCCTGGTTGCAGCCTTGGCCGGCTGCGCGACCACGATGCCGTGGAACGACACGCGACAGGAGACGCTGCGGCAGGAAGGGGAGTACTTGGCCGGGATGGTCAAGATGCATAAAATCACCAAGGCGCAGGCCGCAGACCGTCTCAACGTCAAGCGTATCCAACTGGTTGGCGCGAATCTCTACGATGACGAGGTGTTCGGTTATTACCACCAGCTTGCCGAGGAACGCGACCGCAACAAGATCAGCACCGCCGAGGCACAATCCCTGATGCGGAAAAAGCTTGACGACGTGCGTATCCGCTACCGGCAGAACCCCGGAAAATCCGACCAGATACCGGTATTTACCAATTACATGATGTCGCTGTACGGGCTGCCAATCCTGTGAGGCAGCGTATAATGCCATGTAACAAAGGCCGATCCTGACTATCGTGACGACCGCGGTTATATTACTGATTCTTGCCGCCATTGCGGCGGCCTTCCCCTGGCTTATCCGCATCGGCTTCCGTGCGCCGCGCGTCGTGGAACAGGGCAGCCCGCGACAATACGGCCTGGCATGCCAGGAAGTCTCGATTCCGACGGAGAACGGAAAACGCCTGTTCGCCTGGTTCATTCCCTCTTCAAGTTCCAATTCCGCTCCGGCAGTTGCGGTGCTGCATGGCTGGGGCGGCAATGCCGAAATGATGCTGCCGCTGGCGCTGCCCCTTCAGCAGGCGGGCTATGCCGTGCTCCTGCTCGACGCGCGCAATCATGGCCGTAGCGATAGCGACAATTTTTCTTCATTGCCGCGTTTCGCCGAAGACCTGGAGCATGCCCTCGACTGGCTTGCGCTTCAACCCGGCGTGGATGCCAGCCGGCTGATTGCATTAGGACATTCGGTTGGGGCTGGTGCCGCCCTTCTGGTTGCTTCGCAACGCCACGATCTGGCCGCGGTGGTGAGCATCGCCGCTTTCGCCGATCCGGAAAGCATGATGCGGAGATTCCTGGCGGCCCACCACATCCCCTACTTTCCTCTTGGCCGTTATGTGCTGCACTATGTCCAGCATGCTATCGGCCATCGTTTCAACGACATCGCCCCGCGCCACACCATCCGGCAAATAAGCTGCCCGGTGCTGCTGGTGCATGGCCGCGATGACAGCACCGTACCCGTTGATGATGCCCTGTCCATCTACGCGCAACGGCCCGGTGACCGGGTTCGTTTGCTGATCCTGGCCGGCAACCACGACTCGACTCATGAGGCGGAGCGCCATGCCGGCGATCTGGTGGATTTTCTCGATCAGGCAACCGGACAAAAAACCGGCATCAGCTAAAATTCAACGGCATATAGCGGATTTCCACCACATCCAGCTCTTCTTTCCCGCCGGGGGTTTGCAGTGTGACCACATCGCCCTCGCGCGCTTTCATCAGCGCCCGCGCCAGCGGCGAAACCCAACTGATCCGGCCGCGCCCGACGTCGGCCTCGTCCACGCCGACGATACTGTAGGTGCGATCCACGCCATCCTGGCCGCACACGGTCACGGTGGCGCCGAAGAACACCTGGTCGCAATCCTCCCGCTGCGCCGGATCGACCACTTCGGCATTGTCCAGATGCTTGCTCAGAAAACGGATGCGCCGGTCAATTTCCCTTAACCTTTTCTTGCCGTAGATGTAATCGCCGTTTTCCGAGCGGTCGCCATTGGAAGCGGCCCAGGTGATGGTTTTCACCAGCACCGGGCGCTCCTCTCTCCATAGCTGGTCGAACTCATCCTTGAGACGCTGGTATCCCGCCGGGGTGATGTAGTTTTTCAGGCCAGCCGGCAGTTGTTGCGCCGGTGCCGGTTCTTCTTCATCGGCGTCGTCATTTTCGCGTGTAAATGCCTTGCTCATTTTAGTCCCAATTGTTCCAGCGATTCGGCTGCAATTTCGCGCACTTCCTGGCTCTCGTCATCGAGGCAGGCGCGCAGATAAGGCGCCACTTCCGGGGCGCCGATCAGCGACAGGAAATGGCAGGCATCGGCGCGGGTGAGAACGTCGCCATCCTTGGCCAGCGCCCCCAGGCCGGGGATCATTGCTTCGGTGAATCCGCTGCCATGCAGTTCCTCGAGTACCGCCCCGATCCCGATCCGTACCGCCATGCTGGTGTCCGGCCTTTGCATCAGGCGAACCAGCGCTTGCAGCCGGGAGGGCTCCTGCCGCGCCATTTCCTCCACCTTGGCGCGCCGGCCATTTTTCAGCATCTGGAAAAAATAATCCGCCATACCGTCGAGGCTGCCGGCCTGTTCTGCCCAGTGGCGCAGTTCGCCGGGCGTAAGCGCGCCCTCCAGTTCGAACGGGCCGATCCTTACCCACGGCACCGTCCTTGCACCGAGCTCTGTCGCCCGCTCCGGGTGAACCGCAAGGTTGACCGCTTCCAGCCGCCCGATCCGGCTTTCCTTGAGCAGTCTGCCCAGGTTTTCCAGCATTGCCGGGCAGTACGGGCAGCCGGGGGCGAGCAGCAGCAAAACATCGGGGGCGGGGGTTGAATTCTGGTTCATGGTCTCTATATGTAAACCCTAAGCTCTCAACATGCATCGCTTGTAAAAAAATGATCCTGGAAAACAGCACGAGGGTGGATTGTTGCACCACTTAATGTTATTTTTTCACGTTTTCGCCGTCACCGGCATTTTTCTGGAGGAACAAAATTATGGCCACTGTCGAACTCACCCAGGACAGTTTCGAAAGTGTCATTACCGGCAACGACATGGTGATCGTGGATTTCTGGGCGCCGTGGTGCGGCCCCTGCCGCTCCTTTGCGCCAACTTATGAGGCAATATCGGAAAAATATCCCGGCGTTGTCTTCGCCAAGGTCAATACCGAGGTAGAGCAGGGCATTGCGGCCTCCTTCCAGATTCGTTCGATCCCGACCCTGATGGTGTTCCGCGAAAAGGTCATCATCTACTCCGAAGCCGGCGCACTGCCTGCATCCGGGTTGGAGCAACTGGTCGAGCAGGCGCAGGCGCTCGACATGGCGGAAGTGCATAAGCAGATCGCCGAGGGTGAAGCCGCCGCAGATTAGGAACCGGTTTCCAGGTGCAGCGTTTCGCGCAGCAGCGGAACGGTGATCGGGCGTTTGGTTTCCAGCGAGTAGCGGTCGAGCGCATCCAGTGCCGCCAGCAATGACGGCAGGTCGCGCCGCCAGTGGCGCAGCAGGTACTCCGCCACGCCGGTGCCGAGCCGGAAGCCGCGGCTCGCCGCATGGGCGTGCAGCGCCTGGATTTTCTCGTCATCGCTCAGGCCGTGCACCTGATACACCAGCCCCCATCCCAGTCGCGTCACCACGTCCGGGCGCATCGGCAGTTGCGCCGGGGCGCACGGCCCACTGACAAGGAGCCGTCCCTGGCCTTCGCGCAGCCGGTTGTACAGGTTGAACAAGGCAATCTGGCCTTCACCGTCGAGCCGGTCGACGTCGTCCAGCGCCACTGCGTCATGGTCATCCAGATCATCCGGCAGCGACGCGCCGCACTGCACGTAAACCGATTTTGCCCTGCGCTGCGAATGGGTGTCCGCAAAGGCTCTCAGTAAATGTGTTTTGCCGCTATTGGGCGTACCCCAAAGATAAATGAAACGCTCCGGCTGGGTTCCTGCGATACTTTCGCGCAGGGTTTGCAGCACTTCCCCGTTGCGTCCGGCAACGAAGTTATCCAGAGCAGGAGTAAAGTCGGAAGTAATTTCAAGCAGTAGTTGCTTCATCTTTAATTCGGGGCAAGTCAATTATAGGGTCGCGTCGGTATTCTAGCAGTTTGAAGCGGGTTTAAACCTGCAAATGGCGGTTGGCCGCAAACCAGCCGATCAACAACACGCTCAACGGGGCGGGTAAAAGCAGGTATGATTCTGCGTTCAGTTTAGCCCCGCTTTCCCTGCCAATGGACATCCTCGATTTGTTACTGCTCCTGCCGCTCATCGCGCTCGTCGGATTCTGGTTCGACAGCATGCGCGCGCTCGAAGTCGCCAGAAATGCCGGCAAGCAAGCCTGCCTGCGCCAAGGCGTGCAATTTCTCGACGATACCGTCACCGTCAGCGCATTGAGGCTGGGGCGCGATTCGCAAGGACGCATGGCGATTCGCCGTACCTATCGTTTCGAGTTCAGCGATACCGGCGATAACCGGCTGGAAGGCACGCTCATCCTGCTTGGCGCACGGGTTGAATCGATGGAGATGGAGCCTTTCCGTTTTTCGCAGTGAAGGCGATGCGGCCCGGTGAATTTCTCAAGGTGCGGTTTTCAGCCCCAGCGAAATCATGGCATTGCTGCTCGCGCAATATTCCGGTGCGGTTTGGCGCTGATCGCAGATTTCAACTGTCATTCACACCCGCTCATCAAATTCAATAAATTGCCAGATTGCACCAACCGGGATATATCGCTTGGCATTATTTAAATAATTGCTTGACTTGCCTAAACATATCGCGTAAAAACGCATTATTGTTTGGATTCAAGTTTTTTGCACTATCGGTTTCGCCGTTTGCAGTCTTGGAATTCAGGCATTTTCGCGGGATTTCCCGTATTTTTATTAGCAAGGGACGACGTAAATGGCAACTGGTACTGTAAAATGGTTTAACGATTCCAAAGGCTTCGGCTTCATCACTCCGGACGATGGCAGCGAAGATTTGTTCGCGCACTTCTCCGCGATTCAGATGGGCGGATTCAAAACCCTTAAAGAAGGTCAAAAGGTGCAGTTTGAAATCACCCAAGGCCCAAAAGGCAAGCAAGCTTCCAACATTCAAGCAGCTTAAGTTTTAGCATTTGAATGCTAAGCCCCGGAGCCCAGGCTCCGGGGCTTTTTTATTGTGCGCCCGGCAGGGGTGCACATACTTGGAGGTGGAAGCCCTCTACTCACCCGGCAAGGGTGTTCTGGGTGACTGGAAATCTGGAGGCAAAGCGCTGGTCTGACGAACAGGAAGCGGGTACGAGGCGGTGTAGTGAGGTGAGACGGCAATTATCGTCAAAGTCCGAAACTTGCACGGAACGCTACGACGTAAATCCGACAGACATAAGCGTGAAGGTATGTGCGCAATACCCGGGGATATCTGGTGGTCTGCCTTATACTCGTGCCAAGAACCTGATGAAGGCGGGACTGACGGAAGAATGGGCGTTCCGCTCGGCCTTCAACCAACGGGGGCCGTGGTGGAACAGTGGCGCGAGCCACATGAACCAAGCCTTCCCAAAGTCCTTCTTGATCGTTTAGGTCTGGTGTCGTTGCTCGATACAACGCGACAACTCCAGTGTGTCCAATGAACCGCCCGGATGCGGAACCGCACGTCCGGTGGTGTGAGAGGGCGACGGGGAGCCTTACTCGATTGAAATAAGCTATCGAACCGCGGAGGGGTTCAAAGACTTACATGCCATTAAGGCGCCTCACCTGAAGGGTGTTTGGGCGAAAGTCCATATGCTCTTGTTCTTTCTCTGTGCCCCTCCGCGTCCTTTGCGGTGAATTGCTATTTTTAGGTTTATTTCAGTCTTTTTAGTTGAGCACGCATTTTTTCAACGATGGCACCAAAGCTTTCCATCCGTTTTTTTTCTTGCGCCACCACCGCAGCCGGGGCGCGGGCGACAAAGCTTTCGTTGGCGAGCTTGGCCTGGGCCTTGGCGATTTCACCTTCCAGCCGGGCGATTTCCTTGGCCAGCCGCGCCTGTTCTGCTTCCTTGTCCACTTCGATCTTGAGCATCAGGCGAATTTCACCGACTACCGCGACTGGCGCATCGGCGGCAGGCAACTCATTCTGCACGATTTCGACTTCGGAGATTCTTGCCAGCGCCTGGAGGTAGGGCACCAGTGCAGAGATGTCGCCAAGCGCGATCAGCGGCACTTTCAGGGCGGGTGACAGGTTCATCTCTCCGCGCAGAGTGCGGCAAGCGTTGGTCATTTCCTTGAGTAGCATAACTTGCTGGTTTGCCGCTTCGCTCACCTGGTTCATGTCCGCTACCGGATAGGGTTGCAGCATGATGCTCTCGCCGCTTTTGCCGGCGAGCGGGCCGACCGTTTGCCACAGTTCCTCGGTGATGAACGGGATGATCGGGTGAGCCAGCCGGAGGGTGGCTTCCAGTACCCGCACCAAGGTGCGGCGCGTGGCGCGCTGCTGGGCCTCGTTGCCTTGATTGATTTGTACCTTGGCCAGTTCCACATACCAGTCGCAGTATTCGTCCCAGACAAATTCGTAAACGGCTCTTGCCGCCATGTCGAAGCGGTAGGAATCGAACGCTTCGGCCACTTCCTTCTCGGCCTGTTGCAAGCGGCCAATGATCCACTGGTCGATGGCGGAAAATTCCAGCGGCAGGCTTTCATTCTGGCCGCAGTCCTTGCCTTCGGTGTTCATCAGCACGAAGCGGGTAGCGTTCCACAGCTTGTTGCAGAAATTGCGGTAGCCGTCGCAGCGTTGCAAGTCGAACTTGATGTCGCGGCCATGGCTGGCGAGGCTGGCGAAGGTGAAGCGGATCGCATCGGTGCCGAACGCGGGGAAGCCGTCGGGGAAATCCTTGCGCGTCTGCTTGGCGATGGCTTCGGCCTGTTTCGGGTTCATCAGCCCGGTGCGGCGCTTGGTCACCAACGATTCCAGGTCGATGCCGTCGATCAGGTCGATCGGGTCGATCACGTTGCCCTTGGACTTGCTCATCTTGTTGCCGTGCATGTCGCGCACCAGGCCGTGGACGTAGACTTCGTTGAACGGCACCTGGCCGGTGAAGTGTTCCGACATCATGACCATCCGCGCAACCCAGAAGAAGATAATGTCGAAGCCGGTGACCAGCACGCTGCTGGGCAGGAAAGTGTCGAGTTCCGGCGTTTTTTCCGGCCAGCCCAGCGTCGAGAACGGCCACAATGCGGAGGAGAACCAGGTGTCCAGCACGTCCTCGTCCTGGCGCAGTTTCTTGCCCGCGCCGGCCTGCTGCTGCGCGGCTTCCTGGTTGTGGGCGACGTAGAAATTGCCGTCCTCGTCGTACCACGCCGGGATGCGGTGTCCCCACCACAACTGGCGCGAGATGCACCAGTCCTGGATGTTTTCCAGCCACTGGTTGTAGACGTGGGTCCAGTTTTCCGGCACGAACTTGACCTCGCCCGCGGCAACCACTTCCAGACCGCGCTTGGCGAGCCCTTCCATCGCCACGTACCACTGGTCGGTGAGCATCGGCTCGATCACCGCGTGGGTGCGGTCGCCGCGCGGCACCATCAGCTTGTGTGGCTTGGTTTCCACCAGCAAGCCCTCGACATCGAGGTCGGCAACGATTTTCTTGCGCGCTTCGTAGCGATCCAGCCCTTGATATTCAGAGGGTGCCAGATCGTTGATTTTGGCGTCGAGCGTGAAGATGCTGAGCGGCTCGAGATGGTGCCGCTGCCCGACCTGGTAGTCGTTGAAATCGTGCGCCGGGGTGATCTTGACGCAGCCGGTGCCGAATGCGGGATCGACATAATCGTCGGCGATGACCGGAATGGTGCGTTGGCATAGCGGCAGGCGCACCTGCTTGCCGATCAGGTGCAGGTAGCGCGGGTCTTCAGGATGCACCGCGACGGCCATATCGCCCAGCATGGTCTCCGGCCGAGTGGTGGCGACCACCAGCGATTCGTCGCTGTCTTCGACCGGATAGCGGATGTGCCACATGAAGCCGTCTTCTTCCTCGGAAATCACTTCGAGGTCGGACACTGCGGTCAGCAGCACTGGATCCCAGTTCACCAGGCGTTTGCCGCGGTAGATCAGCCCCTGTTCGTAAAGTTTGACGAACACCTCGGTGACGGCTTTCGACAGTCCTTCGTCCATGGTGAAGCGTTCGCGCGACCAGTCGCAGGAGGCGCCGAGGCGGCGCATCTGGCGGGTGATGGTGGAGCCGGATTCTTCTTTCCATTCCCAGACGCGTTCGAGGAATTTGTCGCGTCCGAGATCGTGGCGGGAAACGCCCTTCTGATCAAGCTGGCGTTCCACCACGATCTGGGTGGCAATGCCGGCATGGTCGGTGCCCGGCTGCCACAGGGTGTTTTCGCCTTTCATCCGGTGGTAGCGCACCAGAGTATCCATCAGGGTATCCTGGAAGGCGTGTCCCATGTGCAGCGTGCCGGTCACATTGGGCGGCGGCAGCATGATGCAGTAGGCCGGTTTGTCGGGATCGGTGGCGGCCTTGAAATAGCCGCGGGACTCCCACAGCGGGTACCAGTGCGCCTCGATGGCGGCGGGCTCAAAACTTTTGGCGAGTTCCATGGTTCGGAATTTATGGTGGCAATTTGAAGGCGGCAATTATATCAGCCTTCGCTCCGCCTTGAGAGGTTCAGCTTTGGCGGCGGCGGGTGCTTTTGAAAGTTTTGGTCAGTTCCACGATTGCCCCTCACCCCAACCCCTCTCCCCGAAGGGGCGAGGGGCTTTTCTCCCTTCTCCCCTTCGGGGAGAAGGGTTGGGGATGAGGGGTGGCGGTAATGCCGCCGATGAGTCAGCCGGCCAACACTTTCAAACTCACCCTTTGACGATAGTTACCTGGTTTCTTGCACTTCGTTGACGATTTCGTTGAGGTCGTGTTCCCAGCGCGCGAATGTTGCGCTGAGTTCGGGGTCAGGAAAGAAACCGGCAAGTATGCCGGGACGGCTGGTGACCAGCAGGGTACTGTTTCGCTCGGCAAAAATCGCCACGTTGAGCGGCAGGTAGGGAATCAGCTCCGGGTGCCTGGCGGCGAGTTGCGCGACTTCTTCCGGCTTGCCGTAGAACACCACCTTGTAATTGTCAGTCTGGTAGCCGGTTTTGGATAAGCCTTGATCCACGTTTTGCACGCGAGTTACTTTGTAGCCACGGGTCGTTATGGCGTTCTGCAGGGCCAGCATCGCCTCGGGAAAGGGCAGGCTGGAGCGGATCATCAGCAGTTGATCGGCGCAGGCGGCGGCGGATAGGCCAAGCAGCAAAGCGGCAGTCAGGAGTCGCATGATGCGGGTCATAGCGCCGCCTCTTCCATGATCGCCAGGTAGCGCCGGGTCATCTCGGCGCACATGGCGTCGAGCTCGGAGTTATTGAAAATCCGGCCCAGGCGTTTGGGATTGACCGCCATCATTTTCACCTTGCCATCCTGTTCCACCACGGTAATGCGGCAGGGCAGAAACAGCCCGACGCGCGGGTCTGTGATCAGCGCCTGGTTAAGCATGCTGAAGCTGCAAAAATAGATGATGTGCTGGCGCGGGTCTTCCCGGCCTTCCGGCACCAGTCCGAAATTCAGCGGCTGCTCGCGGATGAAAATGAAATTGCTCGAGCTGGCCGCCCTTTTTACGTTTTCGATGGTGGTGGCAAGATCGTAAGGGGAGTCCACCATCAGCACCGCTTGTTCCGTTTCTGCCGGGGCGGGGCTGCTAGGTTTGGGTGTTTGTTCGAAGCTGCGCACAAAGCTCACGATGTCGTCGAGGTCTTTTTCCTTCAACCCTTTGTTCAGGAAAGAGACCATCGGCGTGCCCTCGCGCCCCCGTTTCAGGTTTTCCCGGATCATGCTGTCGCTGGCGGAGGCGAGAAAGCCGGTGTTGTTCAAGGCAGGCGCCATGATCGGAAGATCGCGCGGTCGCGAGAAAGTGACGCCGGTACCTTTCCCGCCCTCGCCGTTGACGCCATGGCAGGCTGCGCAGTGCTCAGAATAAAGCTGCTTCCCGTGCGCAGCATCGCCTTTTACGTGCCTTGGGGGAAACAGTGGGGCTGCTCCATTGCCCCAGGAGCGGATAAAGCGCACGATACCCTCGATTTCGGCGTCGGGCAGGCTGGACGGCGGCATGACCCTGCCGGGGCGTCCCAGGCGGATGGTCTTGCGCAAATAGTCGTTGCTGACGGCGGCCTGAAATGAAGGCAACGAAAGTGGAATTCCCAGCCCGCCGTCGCCATTCTCCCCGTGGCAGACCGCGCAGTTGCGGGCATAGAGTTTTGCTCCATCGGGTGCCGCCTGTGCTTGGGTCGCTGCGGCTAACGAGAGCAGGAGGAATATGACGATTTTAACCATGCGGAAATTATAGCCTAAGCCGGGAAGCTGCGGTTTTCCTTGGGCATCGTATAATCCTGAAATTAGAAACAGCACTTCACTGCGTTCCTTGTGCCCTCTGGGTACCTTGGGTAACTGCGGTTCAATGGCCTATGCAAGGATAATCGAAATGGAAAAATTGATCCTGACTCGTCCCGACGACTGGCATTTGCACCTGCGCGATGGCGAGCAAATGCGTGCAGTGTTGCCGGATACGGCGCAGCGTTTCGGTCGCGCCATCATTATGCCCAACCTCCGTCCGCCCGTTGCTACCACCGAAATGGCGGCGTCCTACCGCCAGCGCATACTCGCGGCTTTGCCCGCAGGCACGCACTTCGAGCCGCTGATGACCTTGTACCTGACGGATAACACGCTGCCTGCCGAAATTGCCCGCGCCAAGGCGAGCGGGCTGGTGCATGGCGTTAAGCTTTACCCGGCTGGGGCAACCACCAATTCCGATTCGGGCGTGACCGATATCATGAAATGCGCTGCCGTCCTGGCAGAGATGGAAAAGCAGGACTTGCCGCTGCTGGTGCATGGCGAAGTCACCGACCCCGAGGTGGATGTGTTCGACCGCGAAAAGGCGTTCATCGACCGTGTGCTGATGCTTCTGGTTAAGCGTTTTCCCGGTCTGCGCATCGTGCTGGAGCATGTCACCACGCGCGATGGCGTGGAGTTCGTCAAGGCCGCGCCGGCGCGGGTTGCCGCCACGCTCACCGCCCATCATCTGCTGCTGAACCGCAACGCCATGTTCGCCGGCGGCATCCGTCCGCACCATTACTGCCTGCCGGTGCTGAAGCGCGAGGAGCACCGCCGGGCGCTGGTCGAAGCGGCCATCAGCGGCAACCCGAAATTCTTTCTCGGCACCGACAGTGCGCCCCATGCCAAGGGCGCCAAGGAAGCCGCCTGCGGTTGTGCCGGCATGTACACCGCCTGTGCCGGGATCGAACTGTATGCCGAAGCATTCGAACAGGCAGGCGCGCTCGACAGGCTGGAAGCCTTCGCCGGCTTTTACGGGGCGGATTTTTATGGCTTGCCGCGCAATACGGATGTCATCACGCTGGTGAAGGAAACCTGGAATTTGCCGGATTCATTGCCATTCGCCGGGGAAACGCTGGTGCCGTTACGGGCTGGCGCTGGCGTTTCCTGGCGCTTGCTGGATTGAAAATGGAGTGTTTGCTTTTCGCTGGAAGCTGTTTGCCAAATTACAGGAAGGGTGACCGCAAGGTGGTTGAGTAATGAAAAATCGATGGCTTCTTTTCTTTATCTGCCTGGTGGTTGCGGGATGCGACTTGCGCTTCCCGACCTATGAGGACACGGCGAACAGCAAACTGATGCAGGTCAACAACGCAGCAGCGGATCGGCTATTGGCATCGCTTGAGCGGCCTTTGGACAAGAGTGTTCCGCTGGTCGTGATCACCTTGTCCAGCGCCGATTCACCAACCGACCCTTCACGTTTGGGGCGGATAGTTTCAGGGCATCTCGGAGCGCGTTTGGCTGCACAGGGTTATCAGGTAGTCGATCTCGAATTGAGCGGCGACGCTTTCGTCAAACAACGCGAAGGCGAACTGCTGCTGTTGGGCGAGATCATGGACGTTGCGCGCAGCCGCAGCGCACAGGCGGTTATTGTCGGCATATACTCCGAGTCAAAGGAATTTGCCTACTTTAACCTGAAAATTGTCAGTGTGCAGGACAATATGACTATCGGCACCTACAACTATGTGCTCCCGCTGGACAAGGATGTCCGGGCACTTCTGGCAAAAGGGCGCGCGCATTAACCAAGGTGCGGTGCCGATTGGCGGCAACCTGGCAAACCAGCCGGAAATCGTCGGGCGCCGGATGGTATAATAGCCGTGAAGCTGGCTAGACAGTCGCTGCGCGCGCAAGCGCGGAGAGGAAAGTCCGGGCTCCATAGAGCAGGATGCCGGTTAACGACCGGACGCCGTGAGGCGATGGAAAGTGCCACAGAAAATACACCGCCGATGGCCGGACTTGCCGCCCGCAAGGGTGGCAAAGTCTCTTCAAGAAGAGCAGGCTGCGCAAGCAGGCTGTCTCTGATTGAAGGTAACGGATCAGGTAAGGTTGAAATGGCGAGGTAAGAGCTCACCGCGCTGGTGGCAACATCAGTGGCAGGGCAAACCCCATCCGGAGCAAGACCAAATAGGCAGGCGTTGAGGCGGCTCGTCGAGCCTGCGGGTAGGTTGCTTGAGTTCACGGGTAACCGTGCGCCTAGAGGAATGACTGTCCACGACAGAACCCGGCTTATCGGCCAGCTTCTTTTTTCCCCTATCAAGTAGTTTTCGTTTTCCCCCGGCATCCTGAATCTAAATGTGCCGGCTCTGTATTTTTCCCCTTCTGGTTTTTCTCCTCATAAATGACTTTCAGTTGTTTTTCTATTCTATTGTTTTTTAAGTGTATTGGTTTTTCGTGATTTGTTCGTTAACTTGTTGTCACATAAGAGAAAAACCCGATATTTAGCTTGACCGGCCACTTTTTTTAAAATATAGTGGTAAACAGTGGCGAGAAGTGGGAAATTGTGGGAAGACTGCTTCGGTCGAAAAATAAAGGGGAAACTTCATGTTTCGCGGTGCAACGGCTCTAAATCTCGATGCAAAAGGTCGCTTGGCGGTGCCAAGCAAGCATCGCGACGCGCTGCTGGTTCAGTCCGGCGGGCGGCTGGTGATGACCGCGCACCCCCATCGCTGCGTGTTGCTTTACCCTCAGCCTGCCTGGCTGCCTATCGAAGAAAAAATCAATTTACTGCCGAGTTTCGATCCCGTGTCGAGCTCCTGGAAGCGCCTGTTGTTGGGTCATGCCGAGGAGTTGGAGCTGGACGCATCTGGTCGCCTGCTGGTTGCCCCTGCGTTGCGCCAGCTTGCCGGGCTGGAAAAAGAAGCGATGCTGGTTGGCCAGGGCGGGCATTTCGAGCTGTGGAGCATGGAGGGCTGGCGTGCCCAGATGGAGCAGGCTCTTGCGCCCGGCAATGCGATTCCCGCGGCGCTGGAAAACTTCTCGCTGTGAGTGGGGAAGGCGGCCACAAAACGGTTTTGCTGCATGAGGCTGTTGAGGCACTGAATATTCAGCCGGACGGGGTGTATGTGGATTGCACCTTCGGTCGGGGCGGTCACAGCCGGCTGATTCTGCAAAAACTGGGCGATCGGGGTCGGTTGATCGCACTGGACAGGGATTTGGCAGGCGTGGAGTCGGCACGAAAAATATCCGATAAACGTTTTCAAATCGTGCACAGCAGTTTTAGCCGTTTGCGCGAGGTGTTGCAGGAGTTGGAGGTGGCGCGGGTTGATGGCGTGCTGCTGGATCTGGGGGTTTCTTCCCCGCAACTGGATGAGGCGGCACGAGGCTTCAGTTTCCGATTTGAAGGGCCGCTGGACATGCGCATGGATACGAGCCGCGGGCAAACCGCAGCTTCGTTTCTGGCAGAGGCAACCGAACAACAACTGGGGGAGGTTATAAAAAATTATGGTGAAGAACGGTATGCTAAACAGATTGCAAGGGCGATTGTTGCGTCTCGATCGGGGGAGCCCATTGTCACCACTCGCCAGCTTTCCCAGATCGTGGCAAAAGCGTTCAAAAGCCGCGAGCCACATCAAGACCCGGCAACGCGCACCTTTCAGGCTCTACGGATTTACCTCAATCAAGAGCTTGAGGAGTTGTCGCTAGTGTTACCCCAAGGCGTCGATGTTCTGGCGCCGTCTGGCCGCATGGCGGTCATCAGTTTTCATTCCCTCGAAGATCGGTTGGTCAAGCACTTCATGCGTGACGCATCGCAGCCCGCGCCGTTACCCCAAAGGTTGCCAGTGCGTGAGGCGGAGCGGTCTGCACCGAGGTTGCGGTTGGCGGGCAAGCCGGTTCGTCCCTCGGTAGCCGAAGTGTCGGCCAATCCGCGCTCGCGCAGCGCCGTGATGCGCGTTGCGGAGCGGACGGAGGCGCCATGACCAAGCTCAACCTGATCCTGGTTCTGGCTCTGGTGGCTTGCGCGCTGGGCATGGTTACTGCCCAGCACAAGGCGCGCAAGATATTCATCGAATTGCAGCAAGAGCAGGAACTGGCAAAAAAAATGGAAGTGGAGTGGGGGCAGTTGCAACTGGAACAAAGCACCTGGGCGATGCATACCCGCATCGAGAAGGTCGCCATGACCTACTTGCAGATGCGGATACCCGATGCCGCGCATATCCAGGTGGTGCAGTCGGCGCCGGTTAAGGCCGGGACGCCATGAGCTACGTCATGAAAAATTCACGGCGGGGAGGTGGCGTATCGGCACCGGTGATGAAGTTGCCTGCCGGGCGTTCACACATTCTGGTCGGACTGGTGCTGGTGTGGTTTCTGGCATTGCTGGGGCGGGCGTTTTACCTACAGGGAATGGACAATCATTTTCTGCGGCAGAAAGGGGATGAGCGTTCCCGCCGGGTGATCGAGCTGACCGCTCATCGCGGCATGATCACCGACCGCAACGGTGAGCCACTGGCAATCAGCACCCCGGTGGAGTCGGTATGGGTCAGCCCGAAGGATTTTGAAATTACCCCGGAGCGCATCCGGCAATTGGGAAAAATTCTGGAAATGAGCGGAGACGATGTAAAAAGCCGCTTCACCCGGAGCTCGCGCGATTTTGTCTATCTCAAGCGTCAGGTGCCGCCGGAGACGGCAGAGCGGGTGATGCAGGTCAACGCACCCGGTGTATTCCTGCGGCGCGAATATCGCCGTTACTATCCAGCCGGGGAAGTGGTGGCGCACATTCTGGGCTTTACCGGTGTCGATGACAACGGCCAGGAAGGGCTTGAGCTGACCTACCAGAAGTGGCTCGCGGGCAAGCCGGGCAGCCGCCATGTAATCAAGGACCGGCTGGGACACATCATCGAAGATGTGGAGAGCGTTCAGCCGCCTCAGGACGGACGCGATCTGGCGCTCAGTATCGACCGCAAGATTCAATATCTGGCTTACCGCGAGCTCAAGGCCGCGGTTATTGCACAGAAGGCCAAGGCCGGTGCGATCGTGGTGCTCGATGCGAAAACCGGCGAGATTCTCGCGCTGGCCAATCTGCCGGCATATAACCCGAATAATCGCCTCAAGTTGAATCGCAACAGCACGCGTAATCGCGCCGTTACCGACACCTTCGAGCCGGGCTCGACGATGAAGCCATTTACTGCCGCGGCTGTGCTGGAATCGGGAAAATTCACGC
Source organism: Sulfuricella sp. (assembly GCA_028713975.1). Taxonomy (GTDB): domain Bacteria; phylum Pseudomonadota; class Gammaproteobacteria; order Burkholderiales; family Sulfuricellaceae; genus Sulfuricella. Next base: position 34,086 of record JAQTNE010000007.1, on the reverse strand, counting down.
CAACCTCTGTGATTCAGACCGCGCCCGGCTTCCTTACCATCGGTTCGGCGACGATTCACGACTCCCATCCCGAGGGAACGTTGACCGTTTCGCAGGTGATCCAGAAATCCAGCAACGTCGGCGCGGCCAAAATGGCGCTTTCGCTCGAATCAGAATATCTGTGGAATGTTTTCGACCGCATGGGTTTCGGCAAGGTGCCTCATGCCGGTTTCCCCGGCGAGGCGACTGGAAGGCTGCGCCCGTATAAAACCTGGCAGCCGATCGAGCAAGCCACCATGGCCTATGGCCACGGCATTTCCGTGAGCCTGCTGCAACTGGCGCGCGCCTATATGGCGTTCACCGGCGACGGGGAAATCCGACCGGTTTCGCTGGTCAAGCTGGACGTGCCGCCAGCCGGGGTGAAGGTGATTGCGGCAGAAACGTCGCAAGCGGTGCGCAGCATGTTGGAGCTGGTGGTATTGCCGGGCGGCACCGCACCGCGGGCCCAGGTGATGGGCTACCGCGTGGCGGGTAAAACCGGCACGGCGCACAAGGAAGAAAATGGTCGTTACGCCGAAAATCACTATATCGCCTCATTCGTCGGTCTGGCGCCGGCATCCAATCCGCGCCTGATCGTGGCGGTGATGATCGACGAGCCATCCAACGGCCAGTATTACGGCGGCGCCGTCGCCGCGCCGGTGTTCAGCCAGGTGATGGCGGGGGCGCTGCGTTTACTTTCCGTTCCGCCGGATGCGCCGACCAACAATATCCTTCCGCCGGAAAATGCGCCTGAAATCAAGGAGGTGGTATGAATATGGCCGCTTGCGATCAGCAATCAGCGGCCAGCTTTCTTGCCAAGGCGGGCGTGTCGGGCATGACTGTGGATAGCCGCTGCATTCATGATGGCGAGGCCTTCGCCGCTTATCCCGGTGAGCGCCTCGACGGGCGCAAATTCATCGCCCAGGCGGTTGCGGCCGGAGCCGGCGCAGTGCTGTGGGAACAAAAAGATTTCGAGTGGAATGCCGAATGGCAGGTGCCGAATCTCCCGGTTGAAGGTCTGCGCGAAAAAGCCGGGGACATCGCCAGCCAAGTTTATGGCGAGCCATCGCGCAAGCTATGGACGATCGGCATCACCGGCACCAACGGCAAGACCTCTTGCTGTCACTGGCTTGCCCAGGTGCTGACTGCACGAGGCAGAAAAACCGCCCTGGTGGGTACGCTCGGCAACGGACTGCCGGGCGGCCTGAAGCCATCCGCCAATACCACGCCGGATGCAGTCAGCCTGCACGGCTTGCTACGCGATTACCTCAACCAGGGCGCCGAGTGCGTGGCGATGGAAGTGTCGTCGCACGGTCTGGCGCAAGGGCGGGTCAACGGCATGCATTTCGACGTGGCGTTGTTGACTAACCTGTCGCGCGACCATCTGGATTATCACGGTGACATGGCCTCTTACGCCGCTGTAAAGGCCGGACTGTTTGCCTGGCCCGAGCTGAAATTCGCGGTACTCAACATGGACGATCCCTTTGGCGCGGAACTGTCCGCCAAACTGGGATGCAGCGGTGTGCAGGTAGTGGGTTATAGCCTCGAGGGCAACAAGGGCCAATGTCATTTCGCCGTACTGGCGCGCAATCTGGTGACCGACGCGCAAGGCGTTCGTTTCGAGGTGATGACGCCGTGGGGAACGGCGCAGGTGAATAGCGAACTGCTCGGCCGCTTTAACGCCGCCAACCTGCTCGCGGTGCTGTCCACCCTGTTGGTCAGCGGCATCAAACTGGAAGATGCGGTGCACGAGTTGAATCAGGTCAAGGCGGTGGCAGGTCGCCTGCAACGCTTGGGCGGAGAAGGCCAGCCGCTGGTCGTGGTGGATTACGCCCACACCCCGGATGCGCTGGAAAAGGTTTTGAGCTCTCTGCGCGAGATCATGGGCAGCAACGGCAAGCTGGTTTGCGTGTTCGGCTGCGGCGGTGACCGCGATCGCGGCAAACGCCCCCTGATGGGCGAGGTGGCTTCGCGCCTGGCGGATGAAGTGGTCGTCACCAGCGACAATCCGCGCGGAGAAAATGCCGAGGCCATCATTGCCGACATTATCGCCGGCATGGGCGCCAATTATCACGCGAATGCCGACCGTGCGGCGGCAATTGATGCCGTTGTGCGCGGAGCGCAACCGGGTGACGTGGTGCTGGTTGCCGGCAAGGGCCACGAGGATTACCAGGAAATCAGCGGTGTCCGTCTGCCGTTTTCCGACGTCGATGTCGTGCAACGCGTTTTGCAAGGATATACGCCATGTTGCGCCTGAGTGAAGCGGTAACGGCCCTGAATGCCCGGCGCAGCGGCGCGGATGTCGCATTCTCCGGCGTCACCACCGACAGTCGCGCGGTTGCCGCCGGCGACCTGTTCGTGGCGCTAAAAGGCGAGCGTTTCGATGGCCATGATTATGTCGCCCAGGTGATCGGGCAAGGCGCGGCAGCGGCGCTGGTAGATCATGCCGATCCGGCCTGGGGTGATTTCCCACTGCTGATCGTGGCCGATACCCGGCTTGCGCTGGGTGCGTTGGCAAACCTCTGGCGCAGCCGTTTCAGTATTCCGCTGGTGGGGCTGACCGGCAGCAGTGGCAAGACCTCGGTGAAAGAAATGATCGCGGCGATCCTGCGCGCACACGCCGGCGACGAAGCGGTGCTGGCGACCAAAGGCAATCTCAATAACGACATTGGCCTGCCGCTGACTTTGCTTGGTCTGCGCGATAACCACCGTTATGGCGTGATCGAGATGGGCATGAACCATCCGGGCGAAATTGCCTACCTGAGCAAAATTGCGCAGCCCAATGTGGCGTTGGTGATCAATGCCCAGGCTGCTCATCTGGCCGGCTTCCCTCTCCCCAACCCTCTCCCGGAAACGGGAGAGGGGGCAATGGAGAAGGATGCTTGTTTTAATCCGATAGGGGCAGTAGCACACGCCAAGGGCGAAATTTTTGAAGGGCTCGCGGCGGATGGAACTGCCGTAATCAACGCCGACGATCAGTATGCTGCACTCTGGCAAAAACTGGCTGCGGGCCATCGCACGATGCGTTTCGGCCTGAACCAACCCGCTGAAATTTCAGGCGTCTGCCGTTTGCTGCCGTTCTGCAGCGAAATCGACATGGTTACGCCTGAAGGTAAATTCACCGTGACGTTGCCGGTGCCGGGCGAACACAACGTGCGCAATGCGCTGGCTGCTGCCGCAGTGGCCGTGGCGCTGGGTGTTGGCAATGCCGCCATCGCCGCCGGGCTGGCGAAGGTGGCCAGCGTCAAGGGGCGGATGCAAAAGAGCCTTTGCCTGCACGGCGCCACCCTGATCGACGATAGCTATAACGCCAATCCCGGTTCGGTAAAAGCGGCGATTGCCGTGCTTGCCGCTTTGCCGGGTAAGAAGGTACTGGTGCTGGGCGATATGGGCGAACTCGGAGCAAATGCGCGTGCACTGCATACCGAGATCGGCGCGGCGGCGAAGGCTGCCGGTATCGACTGCCTGTTCACCTTGGGCGACCTGAGCGCCTCGGCTGCCGAAGCCTTTGGCAAGAACGGGCGGCATTTCGAATATATCGAGGATTTGCTGCATGACATCGAAAACCTGCTGGCGCCGGATGTGGTGGTGCTGGTGAAAGGCTCGCGTTTTATGCAGATGGAGCGTGTGGTTAAGAGTTTTGTGCCACGGGAGGATTCTACATGCTGCTCGCACTGACCCAATGGTTGTCGCACGATGTGCGCGCTTTCAACGTATTCGGCTATATCACGCTGCGCGCGGTGCTGGCGATGCTGACCGCGCTGATGATCTCATTCATCGTCGGCCCGGCGATGATCCGCAAGCTGACGGCATACAAAATCGGCCAGTCGGTGCGCGACGATGGCCCGCAGACTCATCTGATCAAGGCGGGCACGCCGACCATGGGTGGCGCACTGATGCTGGTGGCGACGGCGATTTCCACCCTGCTCTGGGTCGATCTGAAGAACGCGTATGTCTGGGTGGCTCTGATTACCACGCTGGGTTTCGGTGCAATCGGCTGGGTCGATGACTGGCGCAAAGTGGTGCACCGCAACCCCAAAGGCTTGTCGGCCAAGACCAAATATTTCTGGCAGTCGCTGATCGGCGCGGGCGTGGCGGCGTTTCTCGCGATGAATGCCACGCTGCCGGCCCAGACCGAGCTAATCGTGCCGTTCTTCAAAATGCTGATCATCCCGCTCGGCGGCGTTGGCTTCGCCGTGTTGACCTATTTCGTCATCGTCGGCAGCAGCAACGCGGTCAACCTGACCGACGGGCTGGACGGGCTGGCGATCATGCCGACGGTGATGGTGGCCGGGGCGCTGGCGATCTTCGCCTACGTCGCCGGTAACTTCGTGTTTTCGCGCTACCTCGGCGTGCCCTATATTCCCGGCGCCGGCGAACTGGCGGTGTTCTGCGCTGCACTGGCCGGTGCCGGGCTGGGCTTCCTCTGGTTCAATGCTTATCCCGCCGAAGTGTTCATGGGTGATGTCGGCGCGCTGGCGCTGGGCGCGGCAATCGGCGTGGTGGCGGTGATCGTGCGGCAAGAGATCGTGCTGTTCGTGATGGGCGGCGTGTTCGTGGTCGAAACCTTGTCGGTGGTGTTGCAAGTGGCTTCGTTCAAGCTCACCGGCAAGCGCATTTTCCGCATGGCGCCGCTGCACCACCACTATGAATTGAAGGGCTGGAAAGAGAACCAGGTGGTGGTTCGCTTCTGGATTATCAGCATGATGCTGGTACTGGTGGGCTTGTCCACCTTGAAACTGAGGTAGAAATGAGAGAAGCGAACAAAGGGTTGGTTCAGGGGGAGGCTAACGCTCGCGAAGCGAGGGTTAAGCGCGCAGCGCGGCCGACACCAGAACCTACCCTTCGCTTCTGGATTATTTCCATGATGCTGGTGTTGGTTGGATTGTCGACGCTGAAACTGAGATGAACCTGAATCTGCATAACAAAAAAGTGTTGGTGGTCGGCCTCGGGGATACCGGGCTTTCCATGGCGCGTTGGCTAGACCGGCAGGGCGCGGTAGTGGCCGTCGCCGATTCGCGCGATAAGCCGCCGCACGCTGCGCGACTCCAGGCAGAACTGCCTGGTGTGCCGCTGTTCACCGGCAAGTTCAGGGAAGAAGCGTTTTGCAACGCCGACCTGCTCGCCGTCAGCCCCGGCGTTTCCCTGCGCGAGCCGCTCGTCGCTCAGGCGGTGGTGCGCAACGTGCCGGTTGTTGGCGATATCGAACTATTTGCACAAGCACTCAGTACCCAGCACTCCGCACCTCGCCCCCGGATTCTGGCAATTACCGGTTCCAACGGCAAGAGCACAGTCACCGAGATGGCCGGTGCGATGTGCAGGAAAGCCGGTCTGCGTACCGTGGTGGCCGGCAATATCGGCCTGCCGGTACTGGATGCGTTGGCTGACCTGGAGCGGCGCGGCGAAGTGCCGGATGTGTTCGTGCTCGAACTTTCCAGCTTCCAGCTTGAAACCACGCACTCACTCGACTCCGCCGCCGCAACTGTGCTCAATGTGACGGAAGACCACATGGATCGTTACGCCGGCCTGAGCGACTACGCGGTCGCCAAGGCAAGAATTTTTTCCGGCAGCGGGATACAGGTTTTGAACCGTGAAGACCGCTTCAGTCTGGCAATGGCGCAGCCGGGTCGCACCGTGACGACCTTTGGCCTGAATGCGCCGCTGAAGGCCGAAGACTGGGGCTTGCTGGAAGACGAAAACGGGATGTGGCTGGCGCAGGGCAGCAACCGCTTGATGGCGGTGGCAGACCTGCCGCTTGCCGGGCTGCACAATGCCGCCAATGCGCTGGCGGCGCTGGCGCTGTGCCGCGCCATCGACCTGCCGTTCACTCCGTTGCTCGAAGCGCTACGTGAATTCAAGGGGCTGGCTCACCGGGTCGAGCTGGTGGCGGAAATCAGGCAAGTGAAATTTTACGATGATTCCAAAGGCACCAATGTCGGCGCCACGGTGGCGGCGCTCAATGGCATGGCGCAAAAGGTGGTGCTGATCGTCGGTGGCGATGGCAAGAATCAGGATTTCAGCCCGCTGCGTCAGGCAGTGGAAGCCCATGCCCGTGCGGTGGTGCTGGTCGGACGCGATGGCCCGAAAATTGGAGAAGCCCTGGCGGGATGCAGCGTGCCGCAACGGATTGTCGCCGATATGGAAGCGGCGGTCGAGGCCGGATTCGAGCAGGCGCAACCGGGTGATGCCGTGCTGCTGTCGCCGGCCTGCGCCAGTTTCGACATGTTCCGTAATTACCAGCATCGCGCCCAGGTGTTCATCGCCGCAGTCCGGCAACTGGAGGAGACGGCATGAACTCCTATTCTCCGGTAGCCGCCCAGCATGCCCGTCCAGATTATGACCGCACCCTGCTGTGGCTGGTCATTCTGCTGCTCGGTTTCGGGCTGGTGATGGTGTATTCCGCTTCGATTGCTATTGCCGCAGCGGACCGGCATACCGGCTATCAGGAAACTTATTATCTGGTGCGTCAGGCGATCTTTCTCGTGGTCGGCGTCGTGTTCGGCCTGTTCGCCTTCCAGGTGCCGAACAAGGTGCTGCAGGAAATCGCGCCTTATCTGTTTCTCTCCGGCCTGGTGCTGTTGGTGCTGGTGCTGATTCCCGGCATTGGCCGCGAAGTCAACGGCAGTCGGCGCTGGCTGTCGCTGTTTGTGATCAACCTGCAACCGTCCGAATTCATGAAACTGTTCGCCGTGCTGTACGCCGCCGATTACACAGTGCGCAAGGCGGCCTACATGGACAGCATCAAGAAGGGCTTCATGCCGATGCTGATGGTGATGCTGCTGGTTGGCGGGCTGCTGCTGCGCGAACCGGATTTCGGCGCCTTCGCGGTAATTACCAGCATCGCTATGGCCATCATGTTTCTCGGCGGCATGAACTGGCGTTTGTTTGCCGGACTCATCGCCATGCTGGTGGCGGGCTTTCTGGTGCTGATCTGGACTTCTCCTTACCGCATGCAGCGCATCATCGGTTTCATGGACCCCTGGGCCGACCCTTTCGGCAAGGGTTACCAGCTCTCCCATGCGCTGATCGCCTTCGGTCGCGGCGAATGGTACGGCGTGGGCTTGGGGGCGAGTATCGAGAAACTGTTTTATTTGCCGGAGGCGCACACTGACTTCCTGCTTGCGGTGGTCGCCGAGGAACTGGGCTTCGCCGGCGTCGCCGTGGTGATCCTGCTGTTTGCCTGGCTGACCATGCGCGCTTTCGCCATCGGCCGTCAGGCGGCGGTGATTGATCGCCATTTTCCTGCGCTGGTGGCTTATGGAATCGGTGTCTGGCTGTCCGTGCAGGCGTTCATCAACATGGGCGTGAATATGGGCTTGCTGCCTACCAAGGGCCTGACCTTGCCGCTGCTGTCTTTCGGCGGCAGCGGCCTGGCCGCCAACTGTGCCGCCATCGGCGTGCTGCTGCGGATCGACTGGGAAAGCCGGCAAGTGATGAAAGGATATACGGTATGAGCCGCACTATCCTGATCATGGCGGGTGGTACCGGCGGTCACGTGTTCCCGGCGCTGGCCGTGGCTGACCATTTGCGGCTGAAAGACTGGAAAGTGGTCTGGCTGGGCACCCGTGCCGGTATGGAGGCCAGACTGGTGCCGGAAAAAGGTTATGAAATAGCCTGGGTCAAATTCGCCGGCATGCGTGGCAAAGGCTTGCTGCGCTGGGCTGCGCTGCCGTTCATGCTGCTCCTGGCAATGTGGCAGAGCGCAGCGGCAATCTTTCGCTTGCGTCCCGACGTGGTGCTGGGCATGGGCGGTTTTACCGCTTTCCCCGGGGGTCTGATGGCCACTCTGCTGGGTAAGCCGCTGGTCATTCATGAACAGAACTCGGTGGCGGGGCTGGCCAACCGGGTATTGGCCTGCCTCGCCGACCGCGTGCTGGTGGCCTTCCCGACGGCATTCAACAACGATGGCGACAAGCCGATCGGTTGCTCCAAGCCAGCCATGACCTGGTGTGGCAACCCGGTGCGCACCGACATCGCCAGCCTGGCCGCACCGGAGCAGCGCCTTGCCGGGCGTCAGGGCAATCTGCGCATCCTGGTGGTCGGCGGCAGCCTGGGAGCGGCGGCGCTCAATGAAGCAGTGCCGCTGGCGCTGGCGCAGATTCCCGAAGCGCTGCGGCCGCAAGTGGTGCACCAGTCGGGCGCGAAAAACCTGGAAAAACTCAAGGCCAATTACGCGGCAGCCGGTGTTGCCGTCGATGCCCGCGCTTTCATCGACGACATGGGCGAGATGTACGACTGGTGCGACCTGATCGTGTGCCGCGCCGGCGCGCTCACCCTGGCTGAAATCACCGCAGCCGGTGTTGCCAGCGTGCTGGTGCCGTATCCCCATGCGGTGGACGATCACCAGACCGGCAACGCGCGTTTCCTGAGCGAAAACGGCGCGGCAGTGTTGCTGCCACAACGGGACTTGACCCCGGCAGGATTAGCCGGTTTGCTGGCCGGCATTACCCGCGAAAAATTATTGGCAATGGCGCAAGCCGCCAAAAAACTGGCCAAGCCGGAAGCAACCGCAACCGTAGCGCAGGCATGCATGGAGTTGGCAGGATGAAAAATTTTTCACCGCAGAGGACGCGGAGGACGCAGAGGAAAATCCAGCAAAGGCAGTTTGTTGTTGAAGGGTTTTGTTCTTCCTCCGCGTCCTCCGCGGTTAATGGGGTTTTGAAATGAAGCATAAAGTCAAACACGTTCATTTCGTTGGCATCGGCGGCGTCGGCATGAGCGGCATTGCCGAGGTGCTGCTCAACCTAGGCTACGAGGTGAGCGGCTCCGATCTGGGCGATAACGCCGTGACGCGCCGGCTGAAGAGTCTCGGTGCGCAGGTGTATCACGGTCACGCCACTGCCAATCTGGAGCAGGCCGATGTAGTAGTAGTCTCCACCGCGGTCAAGGAAGATAACCCCGAAGTCGCGGCAGCGCGGCAGCGCAATATTCCGGTGGTGCCGCGCGCCATGATGCTGGCGGAACTGATGCGCTTCAAGCAGGGCATAGCCGTGGCCGGTACGCACGGCAAGACCACCACCACTTCGCTGATCGCCAGCATCCTCGGCGAGGCGGGGATGGATCCGACTTTCGTCATCGGCGGCAAGCTGGAGGCGGCGGGCGCCAATGCGCGGCTGGGGCAGGGCGAATTTATCGTCGCCGAGGCGGACGAGTCCGATGCTTCCTTCCTCTACCTGATGCCGGTGATGGCGGTGGTGACCAATATCGACGCCGACCACATGGAAACCTACGGCCACGACTTTGGCCGGCTCAAGCAAGCTTTTGTCGATTTTATTCAGCGCTTGCCGTTTTACGGCATGGCGGTGCTGTGCTCGGACGATGCCAATGTGCGCGAGATCATGCCGCGCATCACCAAGTCGAATACCACTTACGGCCTGGAAGAGGGCGCGCAGGTGCGCGGGGTGAACGTCCGTCACAGCAATGGACGGATGGACTTCAAGGTGCAGCGCGATGGCATGCCGGAACTGGATGTCACACTCAATCTACCCGGCCAGCACAACGTGCTGAATGCGCTGGCGGCCATCGCAGTGGCGATGGAGGTGGGTGCGCCGGATGCGGCCATCGTCAAGGGGCTGGCCGAGTTTAGCGGAGTCGGGCGCCGCTTTGAGCGTTATGGCGAGGTGGCGTTGCCGGACTACCCTCTCTCCAACTCTTTCCCGCAGGCGGGAGAGAGGGCGATCGTTTCCTCTCCTGAGGACGGATTGCCCTCTCCCCAACCCTCTCCCGCAGGCGGGAGAGGGGGCGATGGTGAAGGGCGCTTGTCTCGATCGGGCGGCTTCACGTTGGTCGACGATTACGGTCATCACCCGGTGGAAATGGCGGCAACCCTGGCTGCTGCGCGCGGCGCTTTCCCCGGCAGACGGCTGGTGCTGGCGTTTCAGCCGCATCGTTATACCCGTACCCGGGACTTGTTTGAGGATTTCGTCAGGGTGCTGTCCACTGTCGATGCGTTGCTTCTGACCGAGATTTATCCGGCGGGAGAAGCGCCGATCGTGGCCGCCGACGGGCGGGCATTGGCGCGCGCCATTCGGGTAGCGGGCAAGGTTGAGCCGATTTTTGTCGAGACGCTGGCGGAACTGCCGCAGTCGATTCTGGGCGCGGTTCGGGATGGCGATGTGGTGCTGACCATGGGGGCCGGTTCGATTGGCCAGATACCGGGCCAGTTGGTGCGGGGCGGGGCGTGAACCTTGAGGAGATCGAAAAAATGAATATGGCATTGGCGTTTGCGCCCCAGCGGCTGCGTGGCGTAATGAAATTCAACGAACCGATGAGCCGGCATACCAGTTGGCGCGTCGGCGGCCCGGCGGAGCATTTCTATATTCCGGCCGACATCGCCGATCTGGCGCAGTTTCTGCAGGGGCTGGCGGCGGACGAGCCCGTCCATTTCATCGGCCTGGGCAGCAACCTGCTGGTGCGCGACGGCGGGGTGCGCGGCACGGTGGTGCTGCTGCACAGCGCGCTTAACCAGATTGCGCTATGGCATGGCGAAAAGGGCACGGCGGCAGGCATTTATGCCGAAGCCGGTGTGGCAGGCCCGAAGGTGGCGCGCTTTTCGGCGATGAGCGGTTTCGAGGGAGCGGAGTTTCTCGCCGGCATACCCGGCACGGTGGGCGGCGCGCTGGCGATGAATGCGGGCTGCTATGGCGCCGAAACCTGGCAATACGTGGCTGCGGCGCTGACTATCGACTGTTTCGGTGAACTGCGCCGCCGTACGCCGCAGGATTTCAATATCGGCTACCGTCATGTTGCCTTGCGGCAGGCAAGTGGCGAGTGGCGAGATGCAAGTAAGGAAACCCCGATGGTTCCCGGCTGTGGCCACTCGCCACTTGCCACTCGCCTGGGCGAAAGCCCGCAGGAATGGTTTGTCGCCGCGTGGTTCGCCTTCAATCGCGGCGACGGTGCGGCCTCCCGGAAAAAAATCAAGGGGATGCTGGAACAGCGGGTGGCCAGCCAGCCGATCGGCATCCCCAATGCCGGTTCGGTATTCCGCAATCCGCCGGGTGACCATGCGGCACGCCTGATTGAAGCCTGCGGTCTGAAGGGCACGATGTCCGGCGGCGCGATGGTGTCGCCCAAGCACGCCAACTTCATCGTCAATACCGGCACGGCGACGGCAGCGGATATCGAGGCGCTGATCGACAGGATAAGGCAGACGGTCAAGGAGCGGCACGGCGTGGATATTGTTACTGAGGTTCGGGTAATTGGAGAAAAGGCATGAACCGCAGAGACGCAGAGGCACAGAGGGAGCCGGAGATAAAGGATGTTGAAATTCTCTGTGCCTCTGCGCCTCCACGGTGAAAAAAGGTTTTCAAATGATGCAAGCAAATAATTTCGGAAAAGTCGCTGTCCTGCTGGGCGGAAAATCCGCCGAGCGCGAGGTGTCGCTGAAGAGCGGCAATGCGGTGCTGGCTGCATTGAAGCGCAGCGGCGTGGATGCGCATCCGTTCGATCCGGCCGAAAGGGAACTCGGCGAGCTGAAGCGGGAAGGTTATGCGCGCGTTTTCATCGCGCTGCATGGCGGCCAAGGCGAGGACGGCACGATACAAGGGGCGCTGGCCCTGCTGGGTATTCCCTTTACCGGCAGCGGCGTGCTGGCCTCGGCCCTGGCGATGGACAAGTGGCGCAGCAAGCTGGTGTGGCAGGCGGCGGGGTTGCCGGTTCCCGCTTTCGAGCTGATCGACGCCGCCAGCGATTTCGCCGCGGTTGCCGCACATCTCGGCCTGCCGCTGTTCGTCAAGCCGGCCAATGAGGGCTCCAGCGTCGGCATCAGCAAGGTGAAGACGGTTGCCGAATTGAGCGCGGCTTACGAGGCCGCAGCGCGTTACGACGATCTGGTGATTGCCGAGCAATTCATCGGCGGCGGCGAATACACCGCGGCAATTCTCGGCGGCGAGGCGTTGCCGGTGATCAAGATCGAACCGGCCACCGAATTTTACGATTACGAAGCGAAATATTTGCGCGACGACACCCGCTATCTTTGCCCGTGCGGGCTGGCCGCAGAGCAGGAATCCGAAATCCGGCGCCTGGCAAAGCAGGCATTCGCGGTGATCGGCGGACAGGGATGGGGGCGGATCGATTTCCTGCTCGATACCGCGGGCAAGGCTTATGTGCTGGAGGCCAATACCTCGCCCGGCATGACCGATCACAGTCTGGTGCCGATGGCGGCGCGGGCAGCGGAGCTGAGCTTTGAAGATTTGGTGACGAGGGTTCTCGGACTGGCGGAGGCAGGATGAACGCCCTGAATTCAGGATGCCCGATATTCAATCTGGAACCGGATTGTGTGGGATAAAACGCAAATGACCTTGTGGCTCGCAAACATGCTTTATGCCTTGGCGGGCGTGCTGCTGCTCTATGCCATTCTGTTCCTGGTGGTGCACCTGCCGGTGTTTCCACTGCGCATGGTGGACGTCAGGGGTGGCTTGCAGCACGTCAATCGCGAGCAGGTGCAGTTCATCGTGGCGCGCGAAATGAAAGGAAATTTTTTTACTCTCGATCTCAACCGTACCCGTGCCGCGTTCGAGAAGCTGCCCTGGGTGCGCAATGTGAACGTGCGGCGGCGCTGGCCAGACAAGCTGGAAGTGGCGATCGAGGAGCATGTGGTGCTGGCGCGCTGGGACAGCTCGGCGCTGGTGAATACGCGGGGTGAGCTGTTCCGGGCGGCATCGAATGCTGTGCTGCCGGAGTTCAGCGGCCCGGAAGATGCTGCCGGGGAGATGGCGCGGGACTATGGGGAATTCAGCCGCCTGCTCAAGCCGCTCAATCTGAAACCGGTGCGCATGAGCCTGTCTGACCGACGCGCATTGCAGGTCAGGCTGAATACCGGCCTGGTGCTGGAACTGGGCCGGGACAGGGTGCGCGAGCGGCTGGAGAAATTTGCCGGGGTCTATCAGGTGACGCTGGCGAAACTGGCCCAGCCGGCGAGCTATGCGGATTTACGTTACCCCAACGGCTTCGCGGTGCACTACGTGACGACCGAGGAGAAGAAGGTGCGGCCAGAGGGAAAGACGGGACGGGAAAGTTTGAAGAAAAAAATCGGGTGGCGCCGTGATGCCGGTTATCTGGCGACTGCCGCCTGACAGGGGAGATAGGTGATGAGCAAGACCAAGGAACAAAAAAATCTGATCGTGGGCCTGGACATCGGCACCTCGAAAATCGTCGCCATCGTCGCCGAAATTTTGCCGGAAGGTCGGCTGGAGATCATCGGCATGGGCCAGACGCAGTCGCGCGGACTGAAGAAAGGCGTGGTGGTCAACATCGAGTCGACCGTCAACGCCATCCAGCGCGCGCTGGAAGAAGCCGAGCTGATGGCCGACTGCAAGATCCGCGAAGTTTATACGGGCATTGCCGGCAGCCATATCAGAAGCATCAACTCCCACGGCATGGTGGCGATCAAGGACAAGGAAGTCGGCCAGACCGATGTTGATCGGGTTATAGAGACCGCGCGCGCGGTGATCATCCCGACTGACCAGCAGGTGCTGCACATCCTGACCCAGGAATTCATCATCGACGGCCAGGAAGATGTGCGCGAGCCGCTCGGCATGAGCGGGGTGAAGCTGGAGGTCAAGGTGCATATCGTCACCGGCGCGATCAGCGCGGCGCAGAACATCATCAAGTGCGTGCGCCGCTGCGGCCTGGAGGTGCGTGACCTGGTTCTGCAGCCGCTGGCATCCAGCATGGCGGTGCTGTCGGATGATGAAAAAGATTTGGGCGTATGTCTGGTCGATATCGGCGGCGGCACTACCGACATCGCGGTGTTCACCGGCGGGGCGATTCGGCATACCTCGGTGATTCCGATTGCGGGCGACCAGATCACCAACGACGTGGCCATGGCGCTCAGGACGCCGACGGCGGATGCCGAGGATTTGAAGATGAAATACGGCTGCGCATTGCGCCAGTTGGCCAACCCTCAGGAAATGATCGAGGTGGCGGGCGTGGGCGACCGTCCGGCACGCCAGTTGTCGCGCCAGACCCTGGCCGAAGTGATCGAGCCGCGGGTGGAGGAGCTTTACAGCCTGGTGCAGGCAGAGTTGCGCCGCAGCGGCTTCGAGGAGCTGCTCTCCTCCGGCATCGTCATCACCGGCGGCAGCAGTGCCATGGCGGGCATGGCAGAGCTGGGCGAGGAAATTTTCCACATGCCGGTGCGCCTGGGATTGCCGCAGTATGTCGGCGGCCTGGCCGAGGTGGTGCGCAACCCGCGCTTTGCAACCGGTGTCGGGCTGCTGCTCGCGGGCATGGATCAGCACCAGCGTCACCACCTGGCCACGATGCAGAACGGTTCGCTGAAGCAGATATTCGATCGGATGAAGAGCTGGTTTCAAGGGAATTTTTGATTTTTTGGGTTTTAATTTTTGGGCGTAACAACGGAGGAGAAAAACATGTTTGAGATCATGGATACACAAACACAGGAAGCGGTAATCAAGGTGATCGGCATCGGCGGCTGCGGCGGTAACGCGGTGGACCACATGATCTCCAGCGGGTTGAGCGGCGTTGAGTTCATCTGCGCCAATACCGATGCACAGGCATTGAAACGCAACCAGGCCGGCACCACCGTGCAGTTGGGCGGAGACATCACCAAGGGTCTGGGCGCGGGCGCTAATCCCGGGGTCGGGCGCGAGGCGGCGCTGGAAGACCGCGAGCGCATCATCGAGCTGATCGACGGTGCTGACATGCTGTTCATCACCGCCGGCATGGGCGGCGGCACCGGCACAGGCGCCGCGCCGGTTGTGGCGGAGATCGCCAAGGAACTCGGCATCCTGACCGTGGCGGTGGTCACCAAGCCGTTCGGCTTCGAGGGCAAGCGCATGAAAGTGGCGCTGGAAGGCATCGAAGCGTTGTCGCAGCATGTTGATTCGCTGATCGTGATCCCCAACGACAAGCTGATGGAAGTGCTGGGCGGCAAGATCGGTTTCCGCGACGCGTTCAAGGCGGCGGATGGTGTGCTGCACGGCGCGGTGGCGGGCATTGCCGAACTGATCAAGTGCACCGGCATGATCAACGTCGACTTTGCCGACGTGCGCACGGTGATGTCGGAAATGGGCATGGCGATGATGGGCTCGGCCCAGGCAGCCGGCGCCGACCGTGCCCGCATGGCGGCGGAACAGGCAGTGGCCAGCCCGTTGCTGGAGGATGTCAACCTGTCCGGCGCCCGCGGCGTACTGGTCAATATCACTGCCAGCGAGGATATGCAGCTGGAAGAGGTATACGAGGTGATGAACACGATTCGCAGCTTCACCGCCGAGGATGCTACGGTGATTTTCGGCACGGTGTTCGACAGCACGCAGCAAGACCAGTTGCGCGTGACGGTGGTCGCCACCGGCCTGGGTTCGCCGGTCAACCGCCAGCAGAGCAAGCCGTTAAGCATCGTGAAGACCGGCACCGACAATGAGCCGATGATTGTGGATTACAACGAGCTGGAGCAGCCCGCTGTGATGCGGCGGCGGCGCGATGCCCAGGTCGAGGCGATGAAACAATCCGGCGTGGAGCTGCTGGATATCCCGGCATTCCTGCGCAAGCAGGCGGACTGACAGGCAGCCTGTACGGAACTGGATTGCACCGCTCGCCGGACGGGGCGGAGACCGGCTGGAACGCTGGGGGAGTGGTCTTCAACCGCTCGCCGTGCTACACTGGCGGCCAATGCAATACTATGATGCTTATGGGAATATCGTGATTAGACAGCGGACACTGAAAAATATTATACGCGCCACCGGAGTGGGGCTGCATACCGGAGAGAAGGTGTATCTCACCTTGCGCCCGGCCGCGGTCAACACCGGGATAGTATTTCGCCGCGTCGATCTGCCCGACCCTGTGGATATCCAGGCTGCGCCGGACAGCGTTGGCGAGACCAGGCTTTCATCCACGCTGGTGCAAAATGGCGTCAAGGTCGCGACGGTCGAACATCTGATGTCCGCCTTTGCCGGCTTGGGAATCGACAACGCTTATGTCGACCTGACCGCGCCGGAAGTGCCGATCATGGACGGCAGCGCTTCTCCCTTTGTTTTTCTGCTCCAGTCCGCAGGTGTCGAGGACCAGCC
This sequence comes from Sulfuricella sp., assembly GCA_028713975.1. Classification (GTDB taxonomy): domain Bacteria; phylum Pseudomonadota; class Gammaproteobacteria; order Burkholderiales; family Sulfuricellaceae; genus Sulfuricella. The sequence continues at coordinate 18,037 of JAQTNE010000007.1, read as the reverse complement.
GGCCGCGAAGAAATTCATTCGTATCAAGAAGACGATCGAGGTCAGGGATGGCGATAAATGGGTGCGTTTCGACCCACATCCGGGATTCCGGGTAAGCCTGACCATCGCATTTGATCACCCGGTATTGTCTAGTTCCGGCCAGACCGCCGAGGTGGATTTTGCCGACATCTCTTATATCAAGGAAATCGCCCGTGCCCGTACCTTCGGCTTCATGCATGAGGTCGAGGCGATGCGCTCGCAGGGCCTGGCGCTGGGCGGCAGTCTCGACAACGCCATCGTGATGGATGAATTCCGCGTGCTCAACGGCGACGGTCTGCGCTATGAGGACGAGTTCGTCAAGCACAAGGTGCTGGATGCCGTCGGCGACCTCTATCTGCTTGGCCACCCGCTGATCGGCGCCTTTACCGGTTACAAATCCGGCCATGCCCTGAACAACCGCTTGCTGCGCTGCCTGATGGCGGACGCGGATGCGTGGGAGTATGCCAGCTTCGAACATCAGGAAGATGCGCCGGCTGCGTTCCTGCGTTTTCACAGCCAGGCAGTTTAGATTTTTTACTCTGTAAATCGCGCCATAACGGCGGTTAGCTGCTTGGTTATTTCCGGTGTTCTTTAAGTTTTTGTCGAATCCGAATGCCGCTGGATCAAGCTGTGGAGCGCGTTTTTCAGGGGTGAGTCCGCCAGGCTGTTTTCCAGTTTTTCCAGGCTGGCCAAGGCGTTATGGCTTACTGCCAGGTTTTTCGGCTTCTTGCCGGGGGTCAAGGGGTTGACTTGCACGTCTACCCGAATTGCAGTAACCTCGACCCCCCGCGCTTGGAGTTTTGCCAGCAGGGTGGGCACGAGCTGCTTCAGTTTGGCGGCGACCGCGCCGTTGTCGGCATAGACAACCAATGTTTGCAGGTTGACGGTGCCTACCCGGGATGCCGTAGCCAGTGGTTTAGGTGTAATTTCGCCCCACACCTTCTGGAGTTCCAGAAGCTTTTGTGCCTGCCGAAGAAGGGTTTGCAGACCCGGCTCGGCGCTCAGGAATGAATGTGCTGGGTGTGCGACCATAAATATAAGAAGCAAATAAAAAGGGAGAACTATGAATATTATTCTAGTTTCCGGTAAATTGGCAAAGGGGAAAACCTTCACGCTCAGTCATTTCCAGGTGATGGGCATGGGAGCCGTACTACTGGTCTTTCCGTTGTTGATGGCGATCGTTTTTACTTATCTCTTGTTGTTCCATGCGGCAGACATCCCCCACCCTTATCTGCAATCCCTGGTGTTGAGCGCTCAACGCACCGAAGGGGCGAAGAACCAGGTGTACCTGCGGGAAAATCTCAATGCCATGGCGGTGAAGCTCGGCCAGATGCAGGCGCATGTGCTGCGTCTTGATTCGTTGGGTGAGCGGCTGGCAAAGCTGTCGGGTATCGGTAATCAGGAATTCGGCTTCGGCAAAGAGCCAGGACAGGGCGGCGCGGAGTCCAGCCTGCCCTCGCATGATCTGTCCATGAGAGAATTCAGCCAGCAACTCAATCACTTGATGAAAGACCTTGATAGCCGCTCCGACCAGCTTGGCGTGATGGAAGCAATGCTGGTTCAGAAACAGGCGAAAAAGGTTGCCATGCCTTCATCCAGGCCGGTTTCCGTCGGCTGGCACTCCTCCAATTTTGGTTATCGTCTCGACCCTTTTACCGGGAAACGGGCGGCCCATGAAGGCGTGGATTTCATGGCAGAAATCGGTACGCCGATTTATGCTGCGGGCGGCGGCGTCGTGGTTTACGCGGATAATTATGCGGGCTATGGTAATATGATCGAGATAGACCACGGCAACGGGTTGACAAGCCGTTATGCGCATACTTCAAAAATACTCACCAAAGCGGGCGATGTGGTGATGAAGGGACAGAAAATCGGTTTAGTCGGTACTACCGGTCGTTCCACCGGGCCGCATCTGCATTTTGAGGTGCGCCTCCATGGAACGCCGCAGAACCCCGAGCTTTACCTGCATCCGGGCTGAGCTTAAAGCGGTTGCCTGGGTCTGACGGCCATCGCCCGGTGCGGCGTTGGCTTTTTGTTTATTACAGGGCTCGTTAATGGATAAGTTGGGCATACGCTGGGGCTGATTGGGGTGCAGTCCTAGGCGCGAGACGCACCGTTGTGTCATTCACAACAAGCGGCTCGCAACACCGGAATGCACCCCAATCAGCCCCAGCCCGAAGGGTTGCTGCGTATTCGGGCGCCTGCGGCGTTGCGAGGCTTGCGAATGGAACGACCATTCGCCGCGCCTCGCGCCTTGCATCCATCCCGAATACGCAGCAACGTATGTCCAACTTATCCATTAACGAGCCCTCACTTCCTGAAAATTCATGATATCCCGTCTGGTCAGAAAAATCTTCGGCAGCCGCAACGATCGGCTAATCAAACAATACGCACAAACCGTTCGCACCATCAATGCGCTTGAGCCGGCAATCGCCCAGCTCAGCGATGCGGAATTGCGTGCTAAAACCGACGAGTTCAAGTCGCGACACCACAATGGCGAGTCGCTCGACGCGTTGATGCCCGAGGCTTTTGCCATAGTACGTGAAGCCGGCAAGCGCGTTCTCGAAATGCGTCATTTCGATGTGCAGCTGATCGGCGGCATGGTGCTGCATTACGGCAAGATCGCCGAAATGCGCACCGGCGAGGGCAAAACCTTGGTGTCCACCCTGCCGGCGTATCTCAATGCGCTGTCCGGCAAGGGTGTGCACGTGGTGACGGTGAACGACTACCTGGCCAAGCGCGATGCCGAGTGGATGGGCCGCATCCACAACTTCCTCGGTCTTAGCGTGGGCGTCAACCTGTCGCAAATGGATCACGAGGAGAAGCAGGCTGCCTATGCCGCCGACATCACCTACGGCACCAACAACGAATTTGGCTTCGATTACCTGCGCGACAACATGGTGTATCAGCCTGCCGAGCGGGTGCAACGCAGCCTGAATTACGCCGTCGTTGACGAGGTGGACTCGATCCTGATTGACGAGGCACGGACGCCGCTGATCATTTCCGGCCAGGCCGAGGACAATATCGACCTCTATTACCGCATTAACGATTTGCCGCCGAAGCTGACCAAGCAGGAGACGGAGGAGGGTGCCGGCGATTACAGCGTCGATGAGAAATCGCACCAGGTGTTGCTCAGCGAAGAAGGCCACGAGCACGCCGAAGAATTGCTGGCCCAGGCCGGACTGCTGCTGCCCGGCACCAGCCTGTACGATGCCGCCAATATCAGTCTGGTGCATCATCTGTACGCCGCGCTGCGTGCCCATGCCCTGTACCACCGCGATCAGCATTACGTGGTGCAGGACGGCGAAGTGGTGATTGTCGATGAATTCACCGGTCGCATGATGACGGGCCGGCGCTGGTCGGACGGCCTGCATCAGGCGGTGGAAGCGAAGGAAGGCGTGTCGATCCAGAAAGAAAACCAGACGCTGGCCTCGATCACCTTCCAGAACTATTTCCGGATGTATCTGAAGCTTTCCGGCATGACCGGCACGGCCGATACCGAAGCCTACGAATTCCAGCAGATCTACGGGCTGGAAACCGTGGTGATTCCCCCGCACCGGCCGATGGTTCGGCAGGACCGGATGGATCAGGTTTACCGCACGGCGAAGGAAAAATATCAGGCAGTGATTAACGATATCAAGGACTGCCGCGAGCGAGACCAACCGGTGCTGGTCGGCACGACCTCGATTGAAACTTCGGAATATCTGTCCAGCCTGCTGACCAAGGAAAAAGTTCCGCATGAAGTCCTGAACGCCAAGCAGCATGCGCGCGAAGCCGAAATCGTGGCGCAGGCCGGGCGACCGAAAGCGGTGACCATCGCCACCAACATGGCGGGTCGCGGTACCGACATCGTGCTGGGCGGCAGCATCGAGCGCGAACTCAACAAGATTCGTTATGAAGATAACCTGCCCGAAGAAGAAAAAGCCGCACGCCTGACTTCGTTGAAGGGCGAATGGCAGACGATCCACGATCAGGTGCTGGCTGCGGGCGGTTTGCATATCGTCGGCACCGAGCGTCATGAATCACGCCGCGTCGATAACCAGTTGCGCGGACGCGCCGGACGCCAGGGCGATGCCGGTTCCAGCCGCTTCTATTTGTCGCTGGAAGACCCGCTGTTGCGCATCTTCGCCTCGGATCGTGTCTCCGCCATCATGGATCGCCTGAAAATGCCCGAGGGCGAGGCGATCGAGCATCCCTGGGTGACACGCGCCATCGAAAATGCGCAACGCAAGGTGGAAGCGCGTAACTTCGATATTCGCAAACAGTTGCTGGAGTACGACGACGTATCCAACGACCAGCGCAAGGTGATCTATGCGCAGCGCAACGAACTGCTGGAAGCGACCGACATTTCCGAGACCATCCAGGCGATGCGCGAGGACGTGATCAACGACCACATCAACCAGTACATCGTGCCGGAAAGCATGGAAGAGCAGTGGGATGTGGCCGGGCTGGAGAAATCCCTGCACGCCGAGTGGCAGATGGCCCTGCCGGTGCGTGAATGGCTGGACAAAGAGACGGCTCTGGACGAGCAGGGTTTGCGCCGCCGGGTTATCGACGCGGCCAATGCCATGTACCAGGCCAAGCTCGAATCGGTCGGACTGGAAACCATGCATCACTTCGAGCGTGCGGTGATGCTGCAAAGCCTCGATACTCACTGGCGCGAACATCTGGCGGCGCTCGACCACCTGCGCCAGGGTATTCATCTGCGCGGTTATGCCCAAAAGAACCCCAAGCAGGAGTACAAGCGCGAGGCATTTGAACTCTTTTCTGACCTGCTCGACCGCATCAAGCGCGAAGTGACCCAGATTGTGCTAACCGTGCAGATTCGCAGCGAGGAAGATGTGGAAGCGGTTGAAGAGTCGCAGTCGTCACTTTCCAATCTCCAGTATCAACATGCGGATTACAGCGAGGCACAAGACGATTCCGGAGAAGAAAGCGGAGACGAAGAAGAGCACCAGCCGTTTGTCCGCGCCAACGACAAGGTCGGTCGCAACGATCCCTGCCCGTGCGGGTCGGGCAAGAAATACAAGCAGTGCCATGGCAAACTGAATTAATGCCGGTTCGATGGCACATACAAAAAAGCCGGCATCCAGCCGGCTTTTTTGTTGTTGCTTCCGTGCTCGAAAGAGCCGTCTCGCCCAGATGGAATTTGGTTTAAAATAACCCGCAATTTCATGTTCCAGGACACATCATGCCCGTCAATCTCGCTCCCCCCAATCCCGATCAACTGCTGCCGGTAAAAGGCATTACCCTCGGCATCGCCGAAGCCGGCATCAAGAAGGCCAACCGCAAGGATTTGCTGGTGATGCGCCTGGCCGACAAGGCACGCGTGGCTGGCGTGTTTACGCTGAACCGTTTCTGCGCCGCGCCGGTGACGCTGTGCAAAGACCACCTGGCGGCGGGCAAGGGTATCCGGGCGCTGGTGGTGAACACCGGAAATGCCAATGCGGGAACTGGCGAGGACGGCATGAACAGTGCCCGCAAGACTTGCGAAGCGGCGGCGAAATTGCTGGATTGCAGCGTGGAGCAGGTGCTGCCGTTTTCCACCGGCGTGATTCTGGAGCCGCTGCCGGTAGACAAGCTCATTGCCGGCTTGCCTGCGGCAGTGGCGGATTTGAAGGAAGCCAACTGGTTTGATGCCGCGCAGGCGATCATGACCACCGACATCGTGTCCAAGGCGGTGTCGAAGCAGATCACCCTGGATGGTGTAACGGTGACCATCACCGGCATCGCCAAGGGTTCCGGCATGATCCATCCCAACATGGCAACCATGCTTGGCTATGTCGCCACCGATGCCGCCATCAGCCAGTCCCTGCTGGAAACGCTGGTGCGCCATGCCGCCGATCGTTCCTTCAACTGCATTACGGTGGATGGCGATACCTCCACCAACGATTCCTTCATGCTGATCGCCAGCGGCGAAGCGGGCGTGGCGGAAATCACCGATGCGGCGAGTGCTCACTACCTCGCGTTGCGCGATGCCGTTACCGAAGTGGCGCAGGTGCTGGCGCAAGCCATCGTGCGCGATGGCGAGGGCGCGACCAAGTTCATGACCATCGCCGTCGAGGGTGGCGCTACCGAGGCGGAATGCCGGCTGGTGGGTTATGCTATTGCGCACTCGCCGCTGGTCAAAACTGCGTTCTTCGCGTCCGACCCCAACCTCGGACGGATACTCGCGGCTATCGGTTATGCTGGCATTACCGACCTCGATGTCGGCAAGCTCAAGCTGTATCTGGGGGATGTGCTGGTGGCCGAGAACGGCGGTCGGGCAGCCAGCTACCAGGAACAGGACGGCCAGCGGGTGATGAAGGAACCTGAAATTACGGTGCGGGTGATGCTTGGTCGCGGCGCGGCGGCAGCCACGATATGGACCTGTGATTTTTCTTATGATTACGTGAAAATCAATGCCGAATACCGCTCCTGAACTGGCCGCGTTTCTGGCCCGTGCGGAAGGGTTGCTGGTTCGCCTGGAACAATGGCTGCCGGCGCAGCTACCGGCGCCGGACTGGGATGCACGGGCATTTCGCTGGCGCAAGCGCGGCGGCAGCGGCCATCTTCAGGCCGTGCCGCATCTGCATCGTATCCGCCTCGCCGATTTGAGCGGGGTCGATGAGCAGAAGATACTGGTCGACCGCAATACCCGCCAGTTCGTCGAGGGCCGCCCGGCAAACAATGTGCTGCTGACGGGTGCGCGCGGCACCGGCAAGTCTTCACTGGTCAAGGCGCTGCTCAACAAATATGCGGCCAAGGGCTTGCGCCTGATCGAGGTGGACAAGCATGACCTGGTCGATCTGAGCGACATCGCCGAGCAGCTTTATAAGCGCCCTGAACGTTTCATTTTGTACTGCGACGACCTTTCCTTCGAGGCTGACGAGCCCGGCTACAAAGCGCTGAAAGTGGCTCTGGACGGCACGGTGAGCGGGGCCGCGGACAATCTTCTGGTATATGCCACTTCCAACCGCCGCCACCTGATGCCGGAGTACATGGCCGAAAACCTGGAAACGCGGCACGTCGGCGATGAGGTGCATCCGGGAGAAACCACTGAGGAGAAGATTTCCCTGTCCGAACGGTTCGGCCTGTGCCTGTCGTTTTATCCGTTCGATCAGGATCAATATCTGGCCATCGTCGAGCATTGGCTGAAGATTCTCAAGGCGCAGCAGCAAAACCCGGAACTGGTGCGGCGCGAAGCGCTACAGTGGGCGCTCGCTCGCGGCTCGCGCAGCGGCCGGGTGGCCTGGCAGTTTGCACGCGATTGGTGCGGGCAGCACGGAATCAACAAATGAAACTGCTGGAAGTGTCTGCCGCCGTGGTGCAACAGCCAGATGGCGAATTTCTTTTGGCTGAGCGGCCAGCCGGCAAACCTTATGCCGGATACTGGGAATTTCCCGGCGGCAAGATCGAGGCAGGCGAAACGCCCTTTCACGCATTGGTGCGCGAACTGCACGAGGAACTCGGCATCGAAGTGGACGTCGCCTACCCTTGGCTGACCCGCGTCTATGCTTATCCCCACGCCACGGTGCGGCTGCATTTTTTTCGCGTGATGACATGGCACGGCGAGCCGCATGGCAAGGAGGCGCAGCGCCTGTCCTGGCAATATCCTGATGCGGTGGCGGTGTCCCCTTTGCTGCCGGCCAACGGCCCAATCCTGCGCTCGCTCAACCTGCCCCCGGTGTATGCAATCACTCGCGCCGCCGATCTGGGTGTGGAAGCCTTTCTGGAGCGGCTGGAATTTGCGCTGCAATCCGGAACCCGATTGATCCAGGTTCGTGAAAAGGCCATGGAAAGAGCCGCCTTGCATGTCTTTGCCGCCGAGGTGGTGAAGCGGGCACACGCTCATGGCGCGCGCGTGGTGATCAACAGCGATATTGAACTGGCGCGGGAGGTCGGGGCGGACGGCGTGCAACTGACCTCGGCGCAATTGCTGGCATTAACGGCCAAGCCGGAATTCGAGCTGGTGGGCGCATCCTGCCATGACCAGACCGAACTGGAACGGGCGGCTGAACTTGACCTGGATTTCGTCGTGTTGTCCCCGGTGAAGCCGACCCAAAGCCATCCCGGTGCGCCGGTACTGGGATGGGTGCGTTTCGCCCATCTTGCGGTCGGTATGCCGATGCCGGTTTATGCGCTGGGCGGAGTTTCCGGCGCTGACCTGGATGAGGCGCGGCAGCATGGGGCGCATGGAGTCGCCATGCTGCGAGGGGCGTGGGTCGGCAGTTAAATGCTTTTTCAAGGATTAAAAAATGAAAAAATTCTGGCCTTTTCTGTTGTTGCTTCTGCCGGTGCTGCTGGCATTGACTTTGCCCCGTTTTCTTGCGGGCAATAAGGTTGAGCCGATACTGACGGTGCAATGCCCCGACCCGTTAAGCGGTTGCCAGGTGCCGTTCCGCAAAGGGACGGCGGAAGTCAGGTTCATGTCCGCGCCGCATCCCCTCAGACCTTTCAAACTGATGGTGACGGCGCCCGATGCGCAGCAAATTGCCGCCGACTTCGCCATGAAGGACATGAACATGGGGGTGAACCGTTATGTCTTGCAGCGTACGGCAGACGGTTCGTGGCATGGGAACATCGTATTGCCGGTGTGCGTTAGCGGCACCAGCCGCTGGGTCATGACGCTGGAACTGGATGGTGCTAAGCGGCAGATGGATTTTGTTGCTACCAAGCAGTAGTGGCTATCTCCCCTGTTTTTGTGCGCTACGCGCGATGCTTAGATGCCGGGGGCTGCCCGGCAGCAGGTCACTTTATTTTGCTTGCCCAAAATAGAAGTAACCAAACAAAAAGGCACCCCGCCGCACCCGGCCCTTCGGGCTTCCCTCGGTCTTCCGGGTAAATCGGGCGGCTGCGTAAAACTCGGCCTACGGCCTCAGACAAACGCAGCCGACGGCCCCCGATTTACCCGGAAAACCGAGGCGGTTACAGAGGGGGAAAGCGGGTGGCGCACTGAGGATGGGTTGTTTGGTTTTTGCTCATAGGCTATGCAGCATGAATACTCAGCCCCCCTATTTTTTCAACGCCCCCTCGATCCTCTCGCACAGCGTCCTCAATATCTTGATGCGGGCAAAATTTTTGTCATTCGCTTCTACCAATGTCCACGGTGCGATTTCCGTGCTGGTGCGATCCACCATGTCGCAGATCGCCTGTTCGTACTGATCCCACTTCTCGCGGTTGCGCCAATCCTCGTCAGTGATCTTGAAGCGCTTGAAACCGGATTTCTGGCGGTCTTCGAAGCGGCGTAGCTGCTCTTCCTTGCTGATGGTTAGCCAGAATTTGACCACCACGATGTTGTGTCTTGCCAGTTGGCTCTCGAAATCGATGATTTCGCCATAGGCGCGCATCCAGTCGGATTCGCGGCAATAGCCTTCCACCCGCTCCACCAGCACCCGTCCATACCAGGAGCGGTCGAAGATCGCCACCCGCCCGCGCCTCGGGATGTGGCGCCAGAAACGCCAGAGGTAGGGTTGGGCACGCTCTTCCTCGGTCGGGGCGGCAATCGGGATGACCTGGTATTGGCGTGCATCAAGCGCGCCGGTGATGCGGCGGATGCTGCCGCCCTTGCCGGCGGCATCGTTGCCTTCGAACATGACGATGACGGTGATTTCCTTGAACTTGGCATGGCGCGTCAGCAGGTTGAGCTTGCCCTGGTATTTTTCCAGCTCGGACTCGAATTTCTTTTTTTCCAGTTTCTGGGCCAGGTCGAGCGTTTTCAGGATGTGCAAGTTGTCGATCGAGGGCAGCAGCGGCGCCGCATGGGTTCCGGCGGGTTTATTGGAGGCGTCGTCGAGGCGCTTGCGGATTGCTTCGAGGATCACCTTGCCGATGGTCAGGCTGCGGTAGCGCTCATCTTCGCCTTCGACGATAATCCACGGTGCCTCGGCGGTGCTGGTATGGCGGATCACGCTTTCGTGGATGGAGCGAAACTTGTTGTACATCTTGTAGTGCTGCCAGTCGCGCTCGGTGACGCGCCAGCGGGTCTTGGGATTTTTTTCCAGCAGTTTGAGGCGTTTTTTCTGTTTTTCCTTGGACAGATGCAGCCAGAACTTGATGACCAGTGCGCCCTCGTCGGTCAGCATTTTTTCCAGCCGCCTGGCGCGCTCCAGGCTCTGGTCGAGATCGGCCACCTTGGTTTTGCCGAGCGCGCGGTTAAGGATCGGCCAGGTATACCAGGAGCCGAGGAACACCCCGATCCGGCCTTTGGGCGGCAGGGCTCGCCAGAAGCGCCACATCATCGGGCGCTCCAGCTCTTCGTCGGAAGGTTCGCCCATGCCGTGAGTCTGGATGTAACGCGGATCCATCCATTCGTTCAGCAGGTTGACGGTTTCGCCACGGCCCGCCCCGTCGACGCCGCCGACCAGGACGATGACCTGGAAATCCGGCGCATTGGACAGGTCGATCTGCGCCTCGAGCAGCGCCTCGCGCAGTGCCGGAACCTCCTTGTCGTAAGTGGCCTTGTCGATCTTGTGGCCCAGTTCCGCCGATTCAAACATGCGCTATCCTTTTTCCCAGAAGATTTTTTGCCGTTTTAAATTCCGCCATGCTTGCGTCATGCCAGCAAGCTGGTCATGGGTCTTGCAGGTATTCCAGCCAAATATTACGCCGATCGCGCGATTCCGCAATATGTCGCGCCAGCCGTCGCCGATCTCCGCCAGCAGGCGGGCCGTCACCGCATGGTCATTGAGTACGCCAAGCTCGTCCTGCAGGTGCGTCATGGCTTTCAAGTAAGTTGCCCAGCCTTTGCGCGGAAACAGGCTGGAAAAAAACTCCATTGCGTAGCGCTGCTTCTTGGCGGCAATCCGCACCGCATGGCGCTGCTTCGCGTCGAGCTGCGCCAGCTTGCGGCCACGCCGGCGCAACTGGCGATGGCGTTGTGCCAATATGTTCACGGCAAAATCGGCCAGAGGCTGATCCAGTTGCGTCAGCACCTCCGGGCTTGCCAACCCCTCCCGCCAAGGCTCGCGCCACAGCCAGCGCCCCAAGGCCAGCAACAGCCGGTGATAGCGTAGCGAATTTGCCGCTTCTCGGGCGCCAGCCCGTTTTTTCTGGGCGAGTCTGGCTACAGCCAGTTCCAGCCGCTTCAGCCCCTCGTCGCCAGGCATGGCCTCGAGCACCTGCGCCAGGGTTCCGTCCACGAATACATCCAGGTCGCGCGCCGCGCCAAGCTCACTGGCCAGCCAGCGCAGTTCATCCAGCAGCGTTTCATTGCGCAGGCCGGGTGCGGCAGCGGAAAACAGGTTGATTGCCGAGCGCAGGCGGCGAACGGCTACCCGCATCTGGTGGACGCATTCCGCATCGTAGCCTTGCTGCAGACAGCCCTGGTTGCCCTGCAACTGGGCGATGCAATTCCAGGCAATGGCGCGGAACGCGGCATCCACCGGTATCTTGCGCGTCATGATGGGAGATTGGGCTTTGACCGCAGGCAGCAAGACCGGCGCTGCACACAGTGCATAACCGCGCTCCGCCTTGCTGGCGTTTTCGGTGCGCAAGGCCACGCTTTCCTGCAACGTGAGGGCGACATCGAACAAGGCAGCCGGATTGCCGGCCTTCAGTTCCAGCTCAACCTCGGAAATCGGCGAGCGCTCCTGGCCGGCGCGGACTTCACCCCGATCCAGCGCCATTTCAATTCGGTCGCCAGCTTCGGTTTCCAGCAGCCAGATAATGCGGGTAAATTCGGTCACGAACACGGGGCGCAGGCGCTGGCGCAGTTCCTCCGCCGCGAATAGCCCGATCAGGCCGGGGTCGGTGATCTTGGTGAAATCCGGCGCATTATGGGTGACCGGCGCCTCCCATTCGCCGCGCTGGTGCAACCCCGCCTGCACGCTGCCGCCGCCTTTGACGGTCTGTATCCATTTTCTGCCATCGCGCCGCACTCGCAGGGCGATACCATGGTTCTTGAGCGCAAAATCATCGGTATCGAAATAGGTGCTGACAAGCCTGCGCGTTGCCGGCCCGGCGGGGCACAGGGTCTTGAGCAGGGGATGGCGCCGCAGTCCCGGAACGTCGGCGGGGTCGATCAGGAGCTTGAGTTCGATTTCAGTGTTGTTCATGTCTCAACCCGGGAACGGCAATTCGTTAACCACAGAGGCACAGAGAAAACCTGAATAGTTTTTGAATCTCTCTGTGCCTCTGTGGTGATTAGCCTTTTAGGGGCTCAAATATTTCAATCCAGCCAGTCCAGTAGCGGCTGCCATTGCTCCAGCTCTTTGGCAGTGCGCGACGGCGTCATGTCGAACAGGCTCAGGCCCTCGCTGGCGGCCTGGACGTAGATTTGCGCATCGCGCAACATCGTCAGCACCGGAAAGCCCGCTTCGTAAAGGAACAGCGAAAGATCCGACGCCGCGCGGGTGCGCGCATCGACGCGCATGCCGATCATCGCCACTTCGATTTTTGCCTTGCGCACCGATTTTTCCGCGCACAGCGTTTCAAGAAAATTTCGTGTTGCTTCCATGTCGAACGAAGACGGCTGCACCGGTACGAGTACGCGCTCCGCGCGCTTCAGCGCGTTGGTGAGCCGGTCGCCATGCATGCCGGCGGGAGAGTCCACCACCAGCCAGTCGGGCCTGGTTTCGCCCATGGCTTTCTTGTCGAGCTGGCGGTTCCAGCCGCGAATGGTGGGCATGTCTTCCGGGCGGCGCGCCAGCCAGTCGGTGGCGGAGCGCTGGCGGTCGAGATCGACCAGCAGCACGCGCTCGCCGCGCTGGGCAAGATGGCCGGCAAGGTTGGTTGCCAGCGTGGTCTTGCCGCTGCCGCCTTTGGGATTGGCGATCAGGATGGTTCTCATAAAAACTCCGGTGATAATGCCGCCCTCAGGACGGTTTGAGTTTCACCCAGGCGAGTGCGGTTGCTGAACCACCATATCGCGCCCTTTTTGATGTTCCAGTTTTCCTGGGTGTCGGAGAGAAGATAGGCTGCCACCTGGCCCAGTGTCGGCTGATGGCCCACCACGACTACCGCCTCTTTGCCGTCCGGCCAGCCGGTGATGCCCAGCAGGGCGGCTACCGAGGTGCCTGGCCCCACCTCCTTGACGACAGTGCCTTCCCGCGTCAGCGCGGCGGCGGTCTGCCGCGTCCGCACGGTCGGGCTGACCAGAATGCGCGCGTTTTCCGGCAGGTGTGTTTTCAGCCAGGCCGCCATTTTTTCCGCCTGTTTTTCGCCTTTGCCGGTCAGCTTGCGATCCTGGTCGGGGAATCCGTCCTCGGCCTCGGCATGACGCCACAGAATCAAGTCCATGCGCTCACCTCTTTCTGGATTGTTGATTCGGAGTATAAGATACTGAATGAAACCGGGCTATCAAGAAACCGACATTATTAGCAATGCGGCCGCCGGAGGGTAAATAATGGATTAACATCTGGCTTTTTTGCGGCACTCGGCGAAACCTGTAGATCAGGCTCTTGTGCCCCCCGAGTCGTATTGCATTAAATATTCGGCGCAGTTACACTTGTCCAACTTAATGAACAAGTGAGGTAAGTATGAAAGTCGTTACCTATTCCCATGCGCGAAATGCGCTCAAGTCCATATTGGACGGGGTTGTCCATGATGCCGACGTGACCATCATCAGCCGCCGCGATGCAGAAGGCGATGCGGTGGTGATGTCGCTGGATAGCTACAACAGCATCATGGAAACACTGCACTTGACCAGTAATCCGTCGAATGCGTCAGCATTGGCCAGAGCAATCGCGCAGGACAAGGCTGGACAAGCGCAAGATCGCCAACTGTTTGCCACTGACTGACCCGTGCGCGTAATTCGCTTTGTGCCCGATGCCTGGGACGCCTACCCCTACTGGCAAGATCAAGACAAGAAGACGCTCAAGCGAATAAACCTTCTGATTACCGCCGCTGCCCGCGATCCTTTCACAGGCATCGGCAAGCCCGAGCCACTGCGTGGAGATTTATCTGGATACTGGTCTCGGCGCATTGATGAGACAAACCGGCTGGTGTATCGCGCAACCGATACAGAGCTGGTAATTATTGCTTGCCGTTTTCACTACGACGGCTAATTCTCAGCGGAAAGCGCCGAGTATATCGAGTCTGACCCCATTTTAGTTACTCAAGGACTTCCGCCTGACCGACGCTGACCGGAAGGAACTCAAAATCGCCGCCCTGCTGCATGATTGCGGCAAAGTAACCACTCCGGTGCATGTCGTGGACAAGGCGACCAAGTTACAGACCATTTTCGACCGCATCCAACTGCTGGATACCCGTTTCGAGCTACTGAAGCGCGATGCCGAAATCGAATTTCTGCGCAACAGCCTTCAGGCCACCAAGTCAGGCGATACGGGCAGCCACGCCGGGCTGGAACAGGCGCTGCAACAGCGCATCGACCAGCTCGACGATGACCGGGAGTTTCTGCGGAAATGCAATATCGGCAGCGAATTCATGTCGCCGGAGGATCAACAGCGGGTCGAAAATATCGCCCGCTACACCTGGGTCAACGAAAAAGGCGAAGCCGCGCCGTTCCTGTCCGGGGATGAAGTAAAGAACCTGAAAATCGCCAAGGGAACGCTGACTGATGAAGAACGGCAGGTCATCAACTACCACATCGTCGCCACCATCAAAATGCTGGAAGCCCTGCCTTGGCCCAGGCACCTCAAGCGCGTGCCGGAATACGCCGGTGGCCACCATGAGCGCATGGATGGCAAGGGCTACCCGAAGGGGCTTGCCCGCGAGCAGATGTCGATCCAGGCGCGAACCATGGCCATCGCCGACATCTTTGAGGCGCTCACCGCCCTTGATCGCCCTTACAAGCGCGGCATCCCTCTCGCGGAATCGCTCAGAATCCTCGGGCTGATGAAGCTGGACAACCATATCGACCCGGATCTGTTCGATATTTTTATCCGGGAGAAAATTTATGCAAAGTATGCCGAGCAATTTCTTGAGAAAGAGCAGATTAGTAACGTGGACGTAACCAGGATTCCGGGATTTTCCGGCTAGATTTTGTATGTGTGACGCAAAACGTCACATCCTGGTTCTTTTTGCGGCACGTTTTATGGATTGGCGTCTTGTTTCCTCATGGGCATTAGCCGGGCATATATGCCTCCGCGGCCCACAGAATACTGCCCACAAGCTGTTTTTGTCGTTTAGCTAAAGGTGGCTGGCATGCGCCTTGCTCACATATCCAGGCAAACACCCCGTGTGTTTGGTTTCACCTAAACAACAAACCTCTCAATAGGAGATTCATCATGCAAAAAGTACAACAAGGCTTCACCCTGATCGAACTGATGATCGTCGTGGCGATTATTGGTATTTTGGCGGCGATTGCGATTCCGCAGTACGGTGATTATATTTCCAGATCCAGAGCTTCTGGAGCAGCGGCAGAAATTGCTTCCACCAAAACCGCTATTGCATTGTGTAAACAAGAGACCGGAACCTTTACCGGTTGCAGCGCGGGTTCGAACGGCGTACCAACCCTTGGGGTAACAAAGAACATCACAACCATCACATCAGTTACTGATGGTGTTATTACAGTGACCACTGGCGCGACAACTACTGCAGGTGTTGGTTTGACAATCGTCGATACACCGACGGTAGCGGCCGGGGATGCCAATGTAAAATGGACGAATAGCGGGACCAGCTGCGACGCAACACGCGGCTTTAAGGTTGGTCAAGGCGATTGCTAAAAACAACAAGGGACAGACCACGGTTTTCCCTCATGTTCAAAATCAAAGCCCCTCACACGAGGGGCTTTTTTTTGTTCTTCAACATTACTTGATCTCTCAGGCAATGCCGGAATTCCCCTTTATGCCGATCAGCTTTGGCAGATTGAGCTTGCGCGGCGTGATCACCTTCTTGTCCCGCAGATAGCCGGCCACGACGTCCCAGATCGGCTCCCCGCTTGCCCCTTCCGCCACCGGGGCCCAGCCCGCCACCTTGTATTTCTTGTTGGGGTTGAGCGGCTTGCCTTTCAGCGTCATGTTGTTGATGCGCTTGCCGAAGCCTTGCCGCAAATTGCAGGTGTAGCTGATGCCGCCAACGCGCACCATATCGCCACCCTGCTGTTTGTAGGGGTCGGCATTGAACAGGTTGTCGCAGACGTCTTCCATGATGGTCTTGATCATTTCGCCGCTCATTTCGGTGAGCGTGGTGTAGGGGTAGGTAATGGCGGTCTGGTCCATCACGTGCTCCATGGTGATGGTGTCGCCAGGCAAGAGCGAAGTGCCCCAGCGGAAACCGGGGGAGAAGGCCGCGTCCGCGCCTTTCACTTCCATCAGCGCGTCGAGGATCAACTGGTCGAAGGTGCCGTTGAAGTTGCCGCGGCGATAAAGCGTTCCCTCGGTGACTGCCAGTTTCTCGGCCAGCCTGGCTTCATAAGGCGCACGAATTTTCGCGATCAGCGTTGCCATGTCCTTATCCGGTTCGATCAGGTTGGCGAACACCGGCAGCAATTTGTATTTGAAAGCGGCGACCTTGCCGCCCTTGACGTCGAAGTCCAGCACGCCGAGGAACTTGCCGTTGGAGCCGGCATTGGTCACCAGGGTCTGCCCGCCGGCATTCTTGACGATGGACGGCGCGGGCACGCCGTCATGGGTATGGCCGCCGAGGATGGCGTCGATGCCGGTGACGCGGCTGGCCATCTTCAGGTCCACGTCCATGCCGTTATGGGACAGCACGACCACCACTTGTGCGCCCTTGGCGCGGGTTTCGTCCACCATCTTCTGCATGTTGTCGTCCTGGATGCCGAAGCTCCAGTCCGGGGTCATGTAGCGCGGGTTGGCGATGGGCGTGTAGGGGAAAGCCTGGCCGATGATGGCGACCGGGATGCCGTTGATGTTCTTGATGGTGTAGGGCTGGAATACCTGGTCGCCGAAATCGTTGGTCTTGATGTTTTGCGCGACGAAATCCACCTTGCCCTGGAAGTCGTTGTCCACGATCTGCTTGACGCGTTCAGCGCCGAGCGTGAATTCCCAGTGGCCGGTCATGACATCCACGCCGAGCAGCTTGCAGGCGTCCACCATGTCCTGTCCCTTGGTCCACAAGGCGGTGGCGGAGCCCTGCCATGTATCGCCGCCATCCAGCAGCAGCGAGCCGGGACGGCTGGCACGGATTTTTTTTACCAGTGTGGACAGATGGGCGAAGCCGCCAACCTTGCCGTAGGTGCGGGCGGCTTTTTCAAAATCGAGATAGGTAAAGGCATGGGCTTCTACAGTACCGGGACGGATGCCGAAAGCCTGGAGCAGTTTCTCTCCGACCAGGTGCGGCGGCCGGTTGAAGCTGCTGCCCAGGCCGATGTTGACATCGGGTTCACGGAAATAGATTGGCATCAACTGGGCGTGGCAATCGGTGATGTGCAGCAGGGAAACATTGCCGAATGGCGGCAGATCGTAAAAGCCGCCGGTGCCGGTTGCGGATAATGCAGACCGGCTGTTCAACGCGAAGCCGGAGGCGGCGGCTATCGCCAGTATCTGGAGGAATTCACGGCGGTTCATGGACATGGGGAACTCCAGGATAATGATTTTGCAACGAGGAGAATGGGGAGGATCAAGGCGACTTCCTTTGTGCCCCCCATGGTTAAGACAGTCTCAAGGAATTTATTTGCGGAATACCGGCGTCTGCATTTTCAGGCCGTTGCTCATATAGGTGAGAAAATATTCCAGGTTGTTGTACTCTTCGCTGTTGAATTCCAGCGGCGCCGAGCGCGTATTTTTATTGCATTGCCGGAAACGTGCTTGCAGCGTGAACAGTTCGGTGCCGGCACGGAACTCGGGCCAGTGGGCCGCCTGCCCGACCATCATGGACAACTGTTCGCTGCGGGTGAACTTGCCGACATTGTCGATATGGCAAATCGAGCAGGAAAAATTCAGTTGCCCCCGCCGTCCGTAATAAAACTGCTTGCCTTTTTCATAGGCGGACAGGGCGCCCGGCCCGGATACCTTGACGTTGACTTTCATGCCGTCGGACAGGCTTTTGGCAAAGGCGGTCAGCAGGCCGATTTCCCGGCTGCCGTATTTCAGTTCCGCCTCGCCGTTTGCTTTCAGGCAGGCGTTGACGGCGTTCTCAAAGGTCATCACCTTGCCGCTGGCATTGTCGAAATAAG